>JAPWJW010000001.1:0-1200000 GCA_028283825.1 Azospirillaceae bacterium
CGTAAGCGGTGCGTACGCCCCACCGGCATAGCGGTTGACGGTTCAGTTGGCGCCGCAGCAGCGCTTGTATTTCTTGCCTGATCCGCAGGGGCACGGGTCGTTGCGGCCGACCTTGGCCTGGCGGATCGGCTCCGCCTTCCGGGGGCCGCGTGCCGCTCTGATCTTGGCGATCTTGTGCAGGACGAGGATGGCGCGGGGGATTTGTCCGGCGGCCTCATTGAGGCGTTCGTCGATGTCCTCGGCGGGGACGAAGGCGCCGTCGTCGAGGTCGATGAAGCCGGCGAAGGGGGTGATGACCGCCTCCAGCCGTTCATCTCCGGCAAAGGCGGTCCAGCCCTCGGGCGCCAGAGCCATGGCCCGCCAGAAGCCGGAGACCCATTCCCGGACAGCCTGGTGGGTGGGCTTTTCTCCAGCGTCCAGGAAGGCCGGGCGGTAGTCGCAGACCCGCTCCGTTTCCAGCCGTTCAAGGCCGGCGTCGATCTCGCTCAGGAGGCTGTTGTAACGGGTCATCAGCGTGCCGAGCACCGCATTGAGGTCGGCGTCGTTGTCGAAGACCGGTTCCTCGTCGCCCCAGAGAGCGGCGATCCAGCGGCTGGGCGGGATCAGGTCGGGCGCCACCACGACGCCGGTCAGATAGCCTTCCAGCGCCAGCGGCGACAGCGCGTTCCCCGGCGCCGCCGGCGAGGTGAGGAGGCCCAGCCAGGCGGTGGATGAGGAGGTGATGGTCATGCAGCACACCTCGTCGCGATGGGCCCCGTCACGGTGGCCTGCGCCTTGGCCCAGGCCCACGGCGTGAGCTCTGCCAGCCGCGCGTTGGGCCAGCCGTCGACCAGCCGGGCCAGCACGTCGGCCAGGTAGGCCTCCGGGTTCACGCCCTGCAGCTTGCAGGTCTCGATGAGCGAGGCGATCACCGCCCAGTTCTCCGCCCCCCGGTCATGACCGGCGAAGAGCGCGTTCTTGCGATTGAGGACCAAGGGCCGGATGCTCCGTTCCACCGTGTTGGAATCGATCTCTATCCGCCCGTCGTCAAGGAAGCGGACGAGGCCGGTCCACTGGTTGAGCGCGTAGCGGATGGCCTCAGCCGTGGTCGATTTGGCGGAGACGCGTCCCAGTTGCCGCTCCAGCCATTGCTTGAACTCTTCGACCAGCGGCTGGCTCCGTGCCTGCCGGACGGATCGCCGTTCCGCCGCCGTGCGGCCCCGTATCTCCGCCTCAATGGCGTAGAGCCGGGCGATCCGTCGCAACGCCTCCTCGGCGATGGGTGCCGGTCCCGTCTTGGTGATGTCGACGAACTCCCGCCGCAGATGCGCCCAGCAATGCGCGAGCCCGATGCCGGTGCGGCCCGCTACCGTCTTGTAGACGGTATAGCCGTCGGTCTGGATGACGCCGGCGAACCCGTCGAGCACGGCGGCGGCATGCTTGGCACCCCGGCCAGGCGCGTAGTGATAGACCACCGCCGGCGGATCACTTCCCCGCCAAGGCCGGTCATCCCGCGCCAGCAGCCCAGAAGTAGCCGCTCTTGGTCCTGCCCCGGCCCGGGTCGAGCACCGGCGCCCTGGTCTCATCGACGAACAGCTTGGCGGAGTTCAACAGGTTGGCACGCATCGCCCGCCAGACCGGCGTCAATTCAGCGGCGGCATAGCCCACCCAGAAGGCCAAGGTCGAGCGGTCGATCTTTATCCCCTGCCGGGCGAAGCCCTGGGCCTGCCGGTAGAGGGGAACGTGATCGGCGTATTTGGTGACCAGCACATTCGCCACCAGCCGCTCGGTCGGCAAGCCTCCTTCGATCAGGCGGGCCGGTGCCGGGGCTTGGACCACCGCGCCCGAACAGGCGCGGCAGCCATAGCGGGGACGGCGGGTCACGATCACCTGGTAGCGGGCTGGCACCACGTCCAACCGCTCCGACCGGTCCTCGCCGATCACATGCATGGCGCCCCGGCAGCAGGGACAGGCCGTGTTCTCCGGCGCCACCACCACCTCGACGCGTGGCAGGTGCGGCGGCAGCGATCCCCGTGCCTTGCGGCGCTCGCCGGTTCGCCGCCGCTTCAGCGCGGGATCATCCTTCTCCGCCACCGCCTCGGTCTCAGCCTGCGCCTGCTCAACGCCCTCCAGCGCCAGGTTGAGCTGGTCGGCATCGAGCCGCTCCGACCGCGGGCCGAACTGCATGCGCTGCAGTTGGCGGATGAGGTGGCGCAACCGGTCGTTCAGATCCTCGACCCGTCGGCGCTCCGTCCGCTCGGCCTCCAACGTCTCCGCCAGCGCCAGAACCTGGGCGCGCAAGGCCTCGACGTCGGCCGGAAGGGTGTCGGGATCAATCCGCATGGTAGCGGCATTTATAGCACGGAATCAGCCACTTGGGCCATAGCCCCCTGCGGCCCCGGCGCTATTGCGCGGCTTTCGGACGTCCCTGCCGCGGGACGTGCAACCGGCTCCAGTCCAGCCCGGCCAACAGCGCCTCCATCTGTGCGCCCGACAGCCGCATAACCCCGTCGGTGATCGGCGGCCAGCGGAAGGCGCCGGCCTCCAGGCGCTTCCACACCAACACCAACCCGGTGCCATCCCAGACCAGGAGCTTCAGTCTATCCGTGCGCTTGGAGCGAAACACGAAGACCGTCCCCGAGAACGGGTCCTGCGCCAGCACCTCCTGCACCAGCGCTGCCAGGCCGTCAGCACCGCGGCGGAAGTCCACCGGCCGCGTCGCCACCAGAACCCGGATGCCGGACGGGGGGATGATCATCCCAGCCGCTTCAGCGTGCGCAGCACCCGCGCCAGCAGGGCCGGATCGGTATCATCGCCTACTCGGATCACGGCGCCCGCATAGGCGATCTCGATACCCGGACCTGTCGCCGCCGCCATCCCTTCCGCGAGCACGGGTGCGAACGTGATGCCGACCGCCTTCTCCTCGCCGCGAAGTTCCCGGCGCCACGCATACAACTGGTTCCGATGCATCCCGTGACGCCGCGCCACGGCGCTCGCCACCGCGTCCGGCTCCCTACTCTCCGCCACGATCCGCGCCTTCTCTTCAGCACTCCACCGGCGCCGACGCTCAGGTCCGTCCAGCACCTCCGCCAAAAGCGACGTGGGCTCATTGATTGGCAAATTAATGGGCAAACGATCCAACCGGGCCTCCTTCAACAGGCCCGATCGTCGCACATCGTGGGATGCCGGACGACGTGGGGGCAAAACAGCGCTTACGGAGGACCAACGAAAACCTCGCGCCAGTTGATTTTTCCCTCGTTACCAAAGCGCCATGAGGAATGTGTGCGATGTCATTGCGTGCCAAGTCTCCCCCAGCAGCTTCGCCGCACGACACTGGCATGGTCCACGGGCAAGCTTTTCGACCTTGCCGGGCCGCGCCCCATCGCCCCTCAGCCGGTAGACGCCCAGCCCCATCCCGGCCAAGTTAGCCAAGCCCCATAATGAACAAGTGATCCAGCGCCACCGGCGCCTTGACCCGCTCGATCACCAGCTTGGCCTCGGACGGGGCCAGGTCGCGGCCGTAGCCCGCGCCGACGGTTTTGCCCTCGTGGCCGAACACCTTGTTGACGATTTCCTCGTGCAGATCGGCGCCGCGAAGCGCTTGCCGGAATGTATGCCGCAACGAGTATGTCACCAGTCCAGGGGCCTTGAGCTCCACGTTGGCCAGGTAGCGGTTGGACCATTTGCTCCAATCATCGGAGCCTTCCGGCCCCTTGACCATCCCCAGGCCTCGGCGCTGTTGGCTTTCCGCCCATTGACGCAAGCCCATCCGCCATAGGTCGGGCAAGACGGGCACCAGGCGCGGCCCGGCAGCCGTCTTGCTGGCGTGCCGGAAGTCGAAGCATGGGATGCCGCCGACATCGACGAACTCCGCCGGCAGGTCGGCGATTTCCTCAGTTCGGGCACCGGTGAGCAGCGCGATGGCGAAGAACCAGAACGGCTCGTCCCTGTATCCCAGGCGGCCGGGCTGGGAGCGCTTCTTCGGGTGGTAGTAGCCGGTGAACAGCGGGCTGTCGAACAGCTTGGTCAACTCCGCCGGGGTAAACGCCCGCCGCTTGTCGCGGCTCATGCGTTCGTCCCTGGTCTCGGCGCGGGGTTGGACGCCCTCCGCTGGATTGGCGGTCAGGTACCCGGCAGAGACCGTCCAGGCAAAATATCCCCTGAGGTGGCCGACCAGCTTGACGATGGTGTCTCGGGACATGGCATTCCGGCCCGCCCGGTTTATGGGGCGGTCGCGCAGGTGGTCGCAGAACGCCTTGACGTCACCCTTGGTGACATCGCCCAGCGTCTTGCCAGGAAACAACTCGCCGAACTCACGGAACGCCTGCTGATGGCTGGCCATGGTCCCGGCGGCAAGATCAGGCTTGTCGCGGTAGAAGGCATCCATGTGGGCATCCCAGGGTTCCTGGGGTGACGCTGGGGTTGGAAACGGTACCGCGAGTTGGGCTTGGCCGGCCGCGGCGGTCGCTAAGGTGATGATCTCGGCCCTGATCCCCTGCACCAAGTTCTTTTCGGCCTCAACCACCTGAGCCTTGTTGTTTATCCGCCCAATGAGGTCACCGACGCGTTCAAGCATGTCCTGTGCGGCCTGACCGTGTTCCAGGCCATCGACGGCGTCCTGAAGGCGGCGCCTGGCGTGGTTGAGTTGTTCGGCTCCAAGCTCTGTCCGGCCCACCTCCAACTCGCCCTGCTTCAGCGCCAGTCCCCATTGCGCATAGAGGCCTTTGCAGTGGGCATAGGCGCGCTGCCGCTCGGCTTCGGGCATTGCCTCAATCTGGTTGAACAGGCCTTCGCATTTTTCCGTGTCCATGGCCTGGAGGTCGCCGACCGTCAGGTCTTCGACCGGTTTCCCCAGCAGCGCTGCAACCATAGCCCGCCTGACCTCGCC
Organism: Azospirillaceae bacterium; assembly: GCA_028283825.1. Taxonomy (NCBI): domain Bacteria; kingdom Pseudomonadati; phylum Pseudomonadota; class Alphaproteobacteria; order Rhodospirillales; family Azospirillaceae; species Azospirillaceae bacterium. Next base: position 4,868 of record JAPWJW010000001.1, read on the forward strand.
CCAAAGGTAATGTGCCCCGACCAGCAGCTTAGCTGCGGTAGCCCGGGCTTGGCGAGGGTCGGCGGTACGCAAGGAGCGGACGTAGTGGGAGCGGCCCGTCAGGGCGGCGACGTCGGCGGGTTGGCGGACACGCAGATAGAGTCGCTGGCGACGTTGGATGATGTATGGAATGGCGGCCAAGATGGCGTCCCCGCGTGTGTCACAGACGTATGTCACGCGGATCCTGGATCGAGGCGTATTTCTTGAGCCAGATCAGCCACTTAGGCCGATATATGGCGTCCCCTACGGGATTCGAACCCGTGTCGCCGCCGTGAAAGGGCGGAATCATGCCTGATAGCGATCGAAGAAACGGCGGATTTCCTGGATTTTGTTGTCGTTCTACGGCAGCGAATGTCGGTTCAAGACGTGGCGTGGTGTCCCGCATTTGTCCCGCACGGAAGGCCATCTGGGGGGGCGGGCGCAGACTTCTTATGCGTGCCAGAGCGAGCGCAGAGCGTCCTGACGGACCTGCTAAACGCGACTCGGAGATATCGGCAATATTCTCAGCTGTAAGGTCGCCCCGGGGTTTCCCTGAGAGCAGGATAGGCTCTTGGGCCATACGGACATCCGCCCGCGAACGCGCATTCGCGGGCATTTACATCTCATGCGAAGAAAAAGAATTACTCGTTAAAATTGCATGCGAACCGCCGTTCCATTGCCGATTTCCGCAGCCGCAATTTCCCTGTTACGGGGGGCGGAAGGATAAAGTTTCAGGAAAACGGCCAATGGCTACGTTCTTCGCAAAACCGGAAAAATACAACCAGTGGTAACTGGTCAAAATCAATGCACCGACCGCATTATTGTAAATCAGCATGATCAAAGACCCCATCGATTTCAGTAGAATCAAACGGATGTCGCGCCGATCGGCGTCCAAACTGCATGCCGATTAACAACCTTGATGCTGTGGATGCTGCGTCCCAGGTAGCCTGAATGCGCTTCCTTCACCATATGGAACGCAACAGAGCCCGCCAGATCATGTCTTGGGAGTGGTTGACAGATGCGTAGCCATTGCGATTTTCGGCGCCCTTGGGTAGGGCATGGTCATGCCGGATAGCATGATGGTTGGAGCGTCGGCGCCATCGGCGATGCTCCAACCGTGCGTCTGTTACGCTATGCTCTGGGGCACGATACCTTCATGCGACCTGCTTTGATCACAAATGCATGATGCGAGTGCGCAGTGTCAGTTCCAGTGAGGCACTGTCGAAGACGTTGTCCCAATCGCCTTCCGCGCGTGGGCGGAACAAGCGCATGGACGGGTACCAGGGGCAGTCCGTGCGGTCCAGCAGCCACAGCCAATGGGCAACATGGCCCAGCAGCACCCAGACCTCCTTGCCCATGGCGCCCGACAGGTGCGCCACGGAGCTGTCGGTCATGATGATCAGGTCCATCTGCTCGATCGCCGCCGCGGTGTCGGCGAAATCACCGAGATGCGGAGCCAGGTCGATGATGGGCCCCCCCTTGGGCAAGTCATGCAGCGACTTCTCCGGCGGCCCCTTCTGCAGGCTGTAGAGTTGGACGCCGGGCAGCGCGAAGGCCTGGAAGAAACGCAGCAGCGGCTGGGCCCGTTCCTCGTTGCGCTTGAAGGTGGTGCTGCCGGACCAGACGACACCCACCCGCAGGCGGCCGTCGCGGGGCCCCACCAATTGCGCGAACTTGGCCCGCCGGTCGGCCGGCGCCTTCAGGTAAGGTTGGGTCGGGATGCGGGCGAAGTCCGCCGTGAACAGGCCAGGCAGGCTGCACAGGTGGGCATGATAGTCGGCCTCGGGCAACGGCGCGCCCCAAGGGACCAACTGGTCGGCGATGCCCATTTCCGCCAGCAGGGGAATGATCTCCTTCTGGCATTCGACGATCAGCTCGCCACCCAGCGCCTTCACCCGCGACAGGTAGCGCGCCACCCACAGCGTGTCGCCGAACCCTTGCTCCGCCAGCAGCAGAAGCTTCTTACCGCCATAGGGACGACCATCCCACTTGGTGCTTTTCAGGCCCTCGCGCACCGGCACCTGGCCGCTGATCAGCCGGACCTCGTAATCTCCCACGCCGGCAGATAATTGCCGAAGTAGAGGTAGCTGCGTCCCCGGTCCCACCGGGCCTTGTGGAAGTCCGGATTCAATTCCAAGGCGCGGCTGAAGGACAGCACCGCCTCCCCATGATCGCCGGCCTCCGCCAGCGAGGTGCCCAGGTTGTGGTGCAGCAGCACATCCCTGGGCGCCAGTTCGATGGCCCGGCGGTGGGCGTTGACGGCACTTTTCAGGTACTTCAGCTTGGTCAGCGCGTTGCCCAGGTTGGTCCAGATACCCGACCCACGCGGATTGGCCGCCACCGCGTCGCGGTAGCACCACAGGGCATCCAGGTGCCGTCCCATCTGGGCGAACATGACGCCGCGCGCGTTCAGCAAATCGCCGTCATGGCCAAAACGGGCGATCCCATCGCGCAGCAACACCTCGGCTTCCGCATACTTGCCCGCATCGTGCAAGGTGGTCGCCTGACGCAGGGCCTCCTGGGCCGATGCGGCAGGCGCCTCAATATTGATGCTCACGCCAATAAATCTCCACTCCAGAATAATAATCTATCCCGCACTCGTCAGCACGGATTAGACTCTTTAGTGCCAGCTTGATGCCAAAGTACCGTAATAACTGGTTTCCGCAGTGCTCGTGTGCGTTGTCGTTTGCGGGTTGAACCCACTGTGAGTGCTGGTAAAGCTGGCCATGGCCTGGATCAATTCTCCAAAATTATCATAATTCAGGATTTCTTTTCCATCGCTCCCCTTAATGGCCACCGCATAAATAGCATTGTCAAACCAATCCTTGATTGTGACAGCCTGCGTAGTTCCTAGATTTTCCAAAATGAGATCGTCGCCAGACCGCTGTAACCACAAATGGTCCGAGGCGACAGGCAAGTCCAATTCACTTTGATCAGGGACATTTGTAGTGTTGAAAGCAAAATATCCTCCCCAAGCCCCAAGAGAAACCGTCTCGTTCATACCATTAATTGCCAAGGTCGATCCCGCGGCTGCGCTCAGAGTCACAATGTCATTGTCGCCGTTGATGGTCCCGGTGGTGCCGCCGGCCACTATGACCTGTTCGCCACTGACATTGATGGTACTACCTGTACCGGACAACAACACGTTACCGCCCGTTCCCGTAATGGTCGCGATGTCATTATTGCCGTAGATAGCGACACCACTGCCCGTCCCTGTGACAGTCGTCGTGTTGCCGTTACCGTAAATGGCAACAGTATCAGCATTGCCCGCATAGATGTGGTTGCTATCCCCTGTCACCGCCACATGGGCATTGTCGAGTACTGACACCGTGGTGCTGGACGCATACACATTGTTCAGTACGCCATTGGTGCCGTTGCTACCCAAAGTGATGGTGTCGTTGGCCACCGCCGATACCGTGTCACCGGCCCCGTTCAGAGACAATATGGCATACGACTGAGTCATCGAGATGGCGTCGCCGTTGCCGGTCAATGTCATGGTCGGGGAGAGCAAGGGGGCCCCCGACGTCCATGTCAGGCTGGAGTTAGCCGCGTTCACCACGTTGCCGGAGCCTGATATCGTGGCCGTGGCGCCATTCAAGTTCAAGGAATTGCCATTGCCGCCCAACACCGCCTGGGTTCCGCTGTTAAGGGAAACGGTATTGCTGTTTGCGTTTATGATATGGCCTGTCCCGCTGGCGATGGTGATGCTGTGGCCAGTGCCATCGACGTTCAGCACGTCTGCGGCCCCTGTCACGGTGACTAAGGCGTAATTGCCGCTAATGCTCTCAGTCAGGGAGGTGCCGGACACGGCAACCGTGACGGCGTTCGCTGCCGTCGCGGCCCCAGACATCACGGTGTTGCCCGTGCCGGTCACCGTCACCATGCCACTGGCGCCCAGCGAAACGGTATTGCCCGTGCCGTTCAGGGTGGTGGTGCTGGAGGCCGTCAGGGTGAGGGTACTGGTGGTGGCGTTGACGACGTTCGGACCGCCGCTGAGGGTCAATGTGTCGCTTGCCAGCGTGATGGTAGCGTAGGAACCCGACACCGTCTCGCTCAGGCCCGTGGTACCGATCAGCAAGGTGGCACCGACCAAGGGAATGGTACCCGAAGCGGCGGTTATAGTTCGCCGTCACCGTGTCGCCACCGCCCAGCAGGGTGGTGGCGGAACCGCCGGCCAAGGTCACCTTGTCGGTGGCGCCGCTGATGGACACGCCGCTGCCACTGCCCAGCACCGAAACGGTGCCGCTGCTGATGGTTACAGCCTGGCTGGTGCCGCTGACAGTCAGGGTGTCCGCCATGCTGGCCGACGACACGGTGACATTGCCGTGTTGGCCCTGGATGGTCTCCACCAGGCTGGAGCCATCAATGTACAATGAAGCATAGGTAAGCGTGGCCGTCTCGGTCGAACCCCACAAGGTGGCACGGGGGTTGACGCTGGCCGACGAACTGCCGATCAGGGTGAGATTGTCGCTCCTGCCGGTGACAAGGACATTGGCACTGTCCGTCAGCGTTAAGGTGTTGGTGTCCCACTCCACCGTCGCAGTGGCGGCACCAGTCATCGAGATGGTGTCGCCACCGCCCGTGACAGTCACATTGGTGCCGGAGATGGCCAGGGTGTCGCTGGCCGCCGTCACGCCAATGCTGGTGCCGGTAATGGATACCAGGCCCGCCTTGGCAGCCAGCGAGACGGTCTGGCCGCTGCCGCCGATGGTGCCTGTGGCGCCGGCCTGGACGTTGACCGTGTTGCCCGTGCCCAGCACCGTGGTGCCGCTGCCGCCCAGGGTGATGATGTCCCTGGTGCCGGTGACCGTGTTCGTCGTGCCGCTGATGATGGCGGTTTCGCCCGCCACCGTCAGGCTGGCCGCGGCGCCGCTGGCGGTCAGGTTGACCAAGGCCGAGGTGCCGGTCACCAGCACCGTGCCGCCGCTGCCGGCGACCGTGTCCTTGGTGCCGGTGATCGTGGCGACCCCGCTGGTCGCCAGCGTGACGGCGTTGCTGTCGTTGTTCACCGTGACGCTGTCGCCGCTGGACAGGCTGACGGTGTTCTGGCCGCCATTGATGGTGGCCGTGGTGCCGGCCGCCGCCAGGACCGTCTCACCGCTGCCGGTCAGCACTTGACCGGTCCCGCTCAGGCTGATGGTGGTGCCGGACAGGGTCGCGTTGATCGTATCGTTGCTGCCGCCCAGGGTTTCGACATAGTCGATGTCGCCGAGGGTCCCCGCCAGGACCAGCGTGCCCGCCGCCAGGGTGGAGATGTCGTTGTTGCCGGTCAGGGTGACGACCGTGCTCCCCTGGCTGCCGCTCACGCTGTTGCGGTCACCGTTGATGGTGAGGCCGGTGCCGGCATACAGATTGAACACGGCGGCCGTGGCCGTGGCCACGTTGCCGGTGCCGCTCATCCACAAGGAATCGCTGCTGCCGGTGACCGTCACGATGTTGTTGGCACCGTAAATGCCGGCAACGTCGCTGGAGCCTATGGTCACTTGGTTGCCGGAGCCGGTCAGGTCCACGACGGCGTTGGCGCTTTCCGTCAGCGTGCCATTGGACAAAGTCACGGCATTCGTCGTGCCCGTCTTGGTATTGCCGCCCACGGTCAGGCTGTCGCCGCTGGCTGCGGTGATGGTGTTGCCGGCGCCGATGAGGCTCATCGTCCCGGCCGTCCCCAAGGTCAGGGAATCCTGGTTGCCGGTGACGCTGTAATTGGCACCGGTCAGCACCAGGCTGTCGCCCGCCGTCGCCATGGTGACGGCGGCACCGCCCCCCGTGACGGTCTCGACCAGGCCGGCGGCACCGGCGATGGTGAGGGTGGCGCCGCTGACGACCGAAACGCTGTCGCCGGACCCCATCAGGGTGGCGACGGCACCGCTGGCGATGCTGACGGTATCGCCCGTGCCGTTCAGCGTGATGTTGGCGCCGGCCTTCAGGGTGACGGTGTCGGTGTTGCCGGTGATCACGTCGCCGGTGGCGCTGACCGTCAAGCTGTTGTTCGCGGCGACGGTGACAACGGCACCGCTGCCACCCAGGCTCGTAAGCAACCCCGTTCCGACCACGGATACGTTGCCGCCCGTGGTGATGACCCCGTCATCGCCGCCGGTTATCGTAACGGCCTCGCCGGCCGTCATGACCACGCTGTTCCAGCTACCGTTCACCACGGCACTGCCTGAGGCCAGCGTTACATGGTCGCCGACCCCGGTCAGGGTCTGGCCGGTACCGCTTAATACCAGGGTGTCACCGATCGCAATCGTCTTGATAATGCCGCCGCTGCCGGTGATGGTCGCCACCTCGCCGGCGGCGCCATTGAGGGTAACGTGCGATCCCGTGACCGTGATCAGGTCGTTGGTGCCCGTCACCGTGAAGACGCTGGCGGCCCCACCGGTCAGGGTGTTGGCGTCGCCGCTGGCCAGCAGCGTGCTGATGCCCGTCAGCACGTCGGCCAGGGTGCCGCCGGCGATCAATGCCGAGCCGAGGGTGGTAGTGGACAGGTTAGCCACCAGGTTGGCGGCGGTATAGGCGGCAGTCACGCTACCCGTACCCGCCTGCAGGGTGTTGCCCTGGCCGTTGGACGCGAGGGTGATGGCACCCGTGCTGCCCACCAGGGTATTCCGGGAACCGGTGGTGATCAGGGTGGTCGTCGCCGGTAGCGCGGTCTGGGTGGTCGATACGGGTGCGGCGGTGACGACATCGCCACTACCCGAGACGGTGGCTGCGGTAATGCCGATCAGCGTGTCGGACGCGCTGACGCCACCGAGGCCGACAATCAGGCTCTTGACGGTACCGGTGGCCAGGTTGACCGCCAGGTTACTGGCGGAATAGCTGGCCAGCCCCAACCCGCCGCTCGCTTCCAGCGTGCTGCCATTGGCGCGGCCCACCAGCGTAGCGTTGCCTTCCTCGACCACCAGGGTGGCGACAGCCGCCCCCGCCACCAGGGTGTCGTTGACGCCGTCGCTCTTCAGGATAGCGGACTGGACGTGACCGTCGATGGTGATCAGAGTATCAGGACCGATGATCACGTCGTTGGCGCCCTTGACCACGGCGGACTGAATCCCTGACAGAGCGCCTACCTCGCCGGTTTCCGTGAATGTGGAGGTGCCGGTGGCCAAGTTGATGACCATGCCGTCGGACTGGTAGCCGGCGAAGACCCCGATGCCGCCATCCGTCACCAGCGTGTTGGAACCGCCATTGGCCACCAGCGTGGTGGCGCCCACACCATGGCTGGACATCAGCGTGTCGTTATGGCCGGAAGCCTCAAGCGTATCCAGGCCCAGGTTGGCGACGATGACATCGTTGTCGCCTGTCACCAGCACGTTGTTGATACCCAGCAAAGTATCAACACCCAGGATGGTCTGCCCGTCAGCCGCGGTCAGCGTCGCGAGCTCCGGGTTCAGGGAGAGGTCCACATACTCGTTGTCCGAGTTATAAACCGCGAAGGCCGTGGCACCGCTGGCTCCGGCGCTGAGCGTGTTGCCCAATCCGCTGGATACCAAGGAGGTGGTGCCGGAACCCGCGATCAGTGTATTGCCGGCCCCCAAGGCGATCAGCGTGCTGACACCGGCACCGCCCGTAAGCGTGCCATTGTTGCCCGAACTCGACAGGACGGTGATGCCGACCAGCGTGTCGCTGGCACCGGTATTGCCGATCTGGACCTTGTTGGTGGCCAGGTTGGCGACCAGGCTGTCCTGGCTGTAGGCCGCCACGACCATCCCGGCGTTCACCGCCTCCAGCGTACTGCCATTGACATTGCCCAGGATGGTGCCACTGGCACCGCCCGTAATCTCCAGCGTGGAGGCGCCGCTGCCCGCGACCAGGGTCTCCACGTTGCGGCTGGACACCACCGTGCCACCATTGGCCGTGATGGTTCCGCCGCCACCGACACCCGTCACCGTGGCAGTGGCCTGGGATGCCACGACCATGCTGCCGCCTACGGCGAAGGCCACGTGTTCGCTCTGCCCGGTGACGGTGATCAGCCCCTGGCCCGAGACGACAGCGACGATGTTGCCGCTGCCACCAATGGTCGCGGTCGGAGCCGATGCGGTCAGCGAGATCGTCGCCCCGGTCGCGGTGATGGTGTCGTTGTGCCCACCCAGGCTGAGGGTGGTGATGCCCGTCAGCACATCGGCCGCGCTGGAGCCCGAGACCTTGGCCGTGCCGCTGCCGGCCCCCAGGCTGATGACCATGGTGTCACCGGCGTAGGAGGCCACCACAGCACCACCCGCGGCCTGCAGGGTGCTGCCCTGCCCCGTGGCCACCATGGTAGTCGTCCCGCCCGTGCTTTGCAGGGTGGCAGCGCCCGTACCCGCGATCAGCGTGTCGCCCGTGCCGCTGGCGATCAGCGTCGCCACGCCGCTGCCGGCCGTCACCGTGTCGCCGCTACCCGATACCGACACCACGCTCAGGCCGATCAGCGTGTCGGCCGTGCTGCTGCCGTTGACCTTGGCGGTGTTGGTCGCCAGGTTGACCGCCACGTTGGCCAGGCTGTAGGCCAGCACCACGGGGCCGGCGGCCCCCACGGCCTCCAGCGTGCTGCCGTTGGCGTTGCCCAGGATGCGGCCGTAGCCGGCGCCCGTGATCTCCAGCGTCGAGGCGCCCGTGCCCGCCGCCAGCGTCTCATTCGTCCGGCTGGAGACCAGGGTGGCACCGTTGGCGGTGGCGACACTGGTGACGTTGGCGCCGGTCAGGCTGGCCGAGCTGCCGGCCGTGAGGACCACGGCACCGCCGGCGGTGGTGTTCACCACGTCGGTGCGGCCGGTCAGGGTCAGCGTGCCCGTCGACACCGCCGTCTTGATGGTGGTGCCGGTGGCGGTCACCGCCTCGTTGCTGCCGGTCAGGATCAGCACGTCGCCCGTCGTCGGCACGACGGTGATGACGTCGTTGCTGCCGGCGATGGTGGCCGTCAGGCCGCCGGCCCCGGCCAGGGTGGCGGTGACGTTGCTGCTGGCGACCGTGTCGTTGTTGCCGGTCAGGATGGCGACGGCGCCCGCCGCCTGGGTGATGGTCGTGGTGCCGCCGCTGACCGTGGCCGAGGCATTGGCCTGCAGGGCCAGGGTGCCGCTGGTCATGGCCACCGAATGGCCGGTGCCGCTGAGGCTGAGCGTGTCGGACGCCGACGTCACCATGATGGTGTCGTTGCCGCCGTTGACGGTGCTGACCAAGGTGCCGGCGCCGGCGATACCCAGGGTCGCACCCGAAGCCGTGACCACGTCGCCCGAGCCGGCCAGCGTGGCGCTGGCGCCACTGGCGACCGTGATGGCATGGGTGGTGCCATACACCGTCGCGTCGCCCGAGGCGACGGTGACCCGGTCGCTGGTCCCATAAAAGATCTGCCCGGCGCCATTCAGGGTGACGGTGGAGCCGGTGTTGACGATGCTGGTGGTGTTGCCGCTGCCGCCGACGCTGAGCGTCTGCGGCCCCGCACCCACCATGATCAGGCCGGCGTTGCTGGCCGTGATAGCGTTGCCGCTCATGGTCATGGCCAGGGTGGCGCCGGCGTCCACCGTCACGGTGTTGCCGCTGCCGTCCAGGGTGGTGAGCCCACCGGTGACCTCCACCTGCCCGCCGTTCATGGTCAGCGTCTGGTTGGCACCGCTGATGGTGATGGTATCGCCGCTCGTGCTGACAATGCCGTGGCCGCCGCTGCCGGCGATGGTCTCATTCAGACCGGTGGTCGAAATCAGGATGGAGGCGCCGGTGGCGGCCGTGACGGTGTCGTTGCTGCCGTTCAACTGGGCCGAGGCGCCGGTCGCCAGCGTGACGACATGGCCGGTGCCGTTCAGCACGGCGCCGGCGCCGGCGCCCAAGGCCACCTGGTCCCCCGTGCCGGTCAGGGTGAGGCCACCGGAGGCGGCGACGGTCAGGACATGGCCGCTGGCCGTGACCTGCTGTCCCGCCCCGCTGAGGGTCAGGGTGTCGCGCGCCGTCGGCGTGCCGGTGGTGGCGATGGAAATGATGCCGCCGCCGCCGCCAATGCTCTCCGTCAGGCCCAGGGCACCGGCGATGACCACCGTGGCGCCGTTGACCGTGGCGGTGTCGCCGCCGCCGGTCAGGGTGGCGGTGCTGCCGCTGGCCAGGGTCAGCAGGTCGCCGGTGCCGGTGGCGGTCACCGTGGTGCCGCCGGCGCCGGTGATGATGTCGGCGTTGCCGTTGACGGTCGCGACCTCGGCGCTGCCGGGCGCCAAGGTGACGGACGTGGCGGCGCCGTTGACGGTGGCGGTGCCGCCCGCCAGCACCAGCGTGCCGCTGCCGATGTTGACCGACTGGCTGGCACCGCTGACGGTCACCGTGTCGGCGGCCGAGGTGACGGTGACGCTGTCATGATCGCCGGTGACGGACGCCGTCAGCGTGCCGGCGCCGGCCACGGTGATGCTGGCACTGGTGGCCGAGACCGCGTCACCCGTGCCGACCAGGGTGGCCGAGGTGCCCGCCGCCATCACCACCTGGTTGGTGGTGCCGGCCAGCGTGACATTGCCGCCCGTCAGGTCCAGCGTCCCGGTGCTCATGGTCAGCGACTGGTTGGCGCCGCTGAGGCTGATGGTATCGCCGGCCGACTGCGCGATGATGGTACTGGCGCTGCCGCCAATGGTCTCAGCCACGCCGCCGATCACCGTGAGGGTGGAGGACGTGGTGGTCACCACGTCGTTGGCGCCGTTGATGGTGACGACGGCGCCGCCGGTCATGGTCAGCACGTCGCCCGCCCCCACGATGGAGGCCCGCGCCGGGCCGGCGACCGCCAGGGTGTCACCCACCGCGTTGATGACATGGCCCGTGCCGGCCGTCACCGTCACACCGTCGGTGCTGTTGGAGCGCAGGGTCAGGGTGTCGGCGCTGCCGGCCAGGGTGGCCGCCAGCAGGCCCGTGGAGATCAGCGTGCCCGTGCCGGTGATGGTGTCGTTGCTGCCGCCCAGCGTCATGCCCACGCCGGACGCCGTCAGCGAGACGGCGGCGCTGGAGACCGTGGCGGTGGCGTTGATGCCGTTCATCAGCACGGTGTCGCCGGCGCCGGTGATGACGGCGCTGGAGTTGGCGTTGATGGTGATGGTGCTGTTGTTGGCCGTCACGGTCTCACCCGTGCCGGTCAGCAAGACGACGGAATTGTCGGCCAGGTTGATGGTGTCGTTGTTGCCGTTGATGGCGATCGCGGTGGTGTTGCCCACGCCGTTCTGGGTGGCGATGGTGCCGCCCGACATGATGATGGTGTCGCCCTGGCTGCCCGTGTACAGGCCGACAAGGCCGCCGGCCACCGTCAGGGTGTCGTTGCTGCCACCGACGTTCATGGTGTTGGCGGCACCGGCCGTCAGGGTGTCATGGTCACCGTAGAGGGCGTAGGCGGAGGTGTTGCCCACATTGGCCTGGGCGGTCAGCGTGCCGCCAGACAGGGTGATGGCGTCGCCTTGGTCGCCCGACAGTAGCGTCACGGCACCGCTGGGCATGGTGAGGGTGTCGTTGCTGCCTGCTAGGGTCAGCGTATCGGTGGTGGAGGCCACGGCAATGGTGTCGCCGGTGCCGGTGATGCTTTCCACCTGGCTGGCCGCCCCCGCCAGGGTCAGGCGCAGGCCGGTGGCCGACAGGCTGACGGCATTGCCGCTGCCGATCAGGGTGTCGCCCGTGCCGGCAAGGGTGACCTTGCCTCCCCCCATGGACAGGGTGTTGGCGGCACCCGACAGGGTCAGGGTGGTGGCGGTGGGCACCACGGTGATGACATCGCCGCCGCCGCCGATGGTTGCCCCCTGGCCGGTGCCACCATTGAGCAGCAGGCTGCCACTGATCAGCGTGGCCGTGTCCCCCGTCCCGGTGAGTGTCGCCTTGGATCCGTTGCCCAAGGTCACGGTGTTGGCGTTGCCAACGATGATGAAGCCGGCACTGCCGCCAGCAATGATCGTATCGTTGCTACCGGTCAACGTGTTGGCCGCGACATTGCCGACATCGTCGTCCGCCATCACCGTGCCGCCGGACAGGGTGATGGCGTTGGCCTGGTCGCCCGAAAGCAGGGTCAGCAGGCCATCGGCCATGACAACCACGTCCGAACTGCCCTCAAGCGTCAAGGTATCGGCCACGTCCCCCACCGTGACCGTGCCACCGCCGGTCACGGTCTCCAACTGGCCGGTGGGCCCAACGACCGTCAAGGCGGCGTCGGTCATCGTGATCGAATTGTCCACGCCGTTCACGGTGGCCGCGGCACCGCTGTTCAAATTAACGGAGCTGGCGTAGGTGTTGATCGTTGACCCGCCGCCTGTCACATCAAGCGTGCCGGAGCCGTTGACGATATTGATCGTGTGGCTGGTCCCGCCGACGGTAAGGACTTCCCCCCAAATGTACACGTCGTAGATGCCGCCGCTACCCTCGATGGTCGCCGAGCCGCCGAACAGCGCGCCCTCCAGGGTCACCTCGCTGTCACCCGCATCACCGGTGACATCGGCGTTGTCGCCGAGCACTAGTTGATCGCTTCCGCCGGCCATCGTGACCGTGTCGTTCGCCCCCCACGACGCCAGCGTGGTGATGCCTACCAGATGATCGACCGTACCAGCACCCGCCAGTTGAACGGTGCCTGCCACCAGGTCGAAAACCGTGCCGTCGGCGTCATATTCCGCCACGGCGGCACCGCCCGCCGCCCGCAGTGTGTTGCCCTGGCCGTTGCCGACCAGCGTGGCGTTGCCGCCCACGCTTTCCAGAAGGGCGCCGGAGCCCCCGGCAATCAGGGTATTGTCCGCGCCATTGGACAGGATGGGATCGCCGGCGGTGCCAGCCGTCACCACGTCGTTGCTGGCGTTCAGGTAGAGGGTGTCCGCCACAGACTGCACCACCACCCTGCTGCCGCTGCCGGTGATGGTCTCCACCGCCCCGGCGGCCGTGGCCACGGTCACGGACGCGTTGACGGCGTTCAGCGTGTTACCGCCGCCGATCAGGGTGACGGCGCCGCCGTTCACGCCCGTCAGGGTGTCGCCGCTAGCCGTGATGTACAAGGTGGCGCCCGCCGTGGCTAGGCTGATGGCGCTGCCGCTGCCGGCCAGGGTTTCCGTCGCCCCGGCGGCCGTGGCCACGGTCACGGACGCATTGACGGCGTTCAGGGTGTTGCCGCCGCCGATCAGGGTGACAGCGCCGCCGTTCACGCCCGTCAGGGTGTCGCCGCTAGCCGTGATGTACAAGGTGGCGCCCGTCGTGGCCAGGCTGATGGCGCTGCCGCTGCCGGCCAGGGTTTCCGTCGACCCCGTCGCCCCCAGGATGGCAAGGCCGGTTGCCCCACCGTTGAGCGTGATGGCCGTGCCACCGGCCATTGATATGACGTCGTTCTGCCCATTGACCGTGAAGGCAAGTCCGGCGACCAAGGCGCTGATGGTGTCGTTGCTGCCGTTGACGGTGACGCTACCGCCGGTCACAGCGATGGAGCCGTTGCTTTCGTTGACGACCACGCCCGCGCCGCTCACCGTCAAGGCCACGCCGGATTGCGCCGCCGTTATGGTGTCCCGGTCGCCGGACAAGGCTTCGCTCACGTTCGCCCTGGTGATGGTGACGGCCGTGTCCGACACACCCACGGTGTCATGATTGCCGTCGACCGTGTATGTCGTGGCAGCGTCGTTGGAGGTCAGGTTGTCCGCCAGCAGGTCGATGGTGACCTGCCCATTATCCGCCACCACCGTCTGGCGAAGTTCATTGCCGCCGGCATCATAGCTGGTGCTCAGGGTCGACCATGGCTGCTGGTTGGCGACATCGAACGTGGTCACGTCCTTCGATCCGTCCGCCCGCGTGCCGGTCTGTCCGGTCAGTTGGTCCGCCGTATTCCAAGTCTGGTCGACCACGGCGAAACCCGTGGCATTGTAGATCAGGACATCTTTGCTGCCGTCCGTATGGAACTGATAGTCCACCGTCATCGCGCCGGCGGCATCGTAGAAGAAGGATTCCACCAGCTGATTGTTGATGTCGCGGTAGGACACCTGGTCGCTGTTCTGATCGACCACGCTGAACACGGCGGTCAGCGCCGTGGCGCCGCTGCCCAATTTAATGGTGGACAGCTTGGCGGCGTCGCTGGCGAACCAGCCCTGCACCGTCACCTGGGTAGTGCCATCGGTGCTGTTGATCACCAAATCGTTGCCGTTGTGGGCATAGCTCAACTGGTGGATGGCGGCGCCATCGTTGATGTCCAACTCACCCGCCTGCGCCCCGCCCGCGACGCCGTTCACCACGATCAGGGCGCCCTGCGCGTTCAACTGATAGACGTCGGAACCGCCGTTGCCGATCATCTTGTCGGAGCCGCCGCCACCGATCAGCGTGTCACCGCCGCTGCTGCCGTCCAGCACGTCGTTGCCCACGCCGCCAGACAGGCTGGTGGTGCTGGGGATCACGAAGGTGTTGCCGGCCACGCCCACGCCGGACATGGACTGGTTGGCGGTGGGATCAGCCTGATAGGTCATCAGCGACCCGGAAATGGCCTGAAGCCCCGTGCTGGTCTGGGTCACCACGTCGTTCAGACGGGCGAAGCTGTCCGCGAACCAGCCCGAAACCGCGACCGAGGTGCCGGCCACACCGGTGCCGACCACCAGATCCTCACCCTGCCGGGTGAAGGTGGCCGTCATGCCGGCGGCGAGGTCCAACTCGCCTCGCGCCTCGTTGTCGGTGGAGATGCCGTTGTCGATGGTCACCTGGCCATCGGCGGCCTTGACCTTGTAGACATCGTCGCCGCCGCCACCGATCAGGATGGGCGTGGTGCTGGACACCTGCAGCGTGTCGTTCCAGGTGCCGCCCTGAACGCTGGTGCCGAAGCCGAGCGCCGCCGCCATGGACAGTTCGGACACCCAGCCAGCGGCATAGGTGGAGTCCGGATTGGCGGCGATCAGCGCGTTGATCACCTGCTGATTGGCGATATAGGTCTCGTAATCATGCGCGATGGCGATGTTGCTGGTCAGCGTCGTGATCGAAGGCGCATCCGACGACCGCAACGTGGCATCGATGGCGCGAAGGACGTAGACGTCAGCGCCGCTGAACTGGATGACGCTCAGCTGGTGCATGACGGCGTAACTGGTCGCCGCCGTGACGTCGCTGGAGGTTGCGGTGGTTTGGGCGTCCTGATACTGCCCCCCCACCAAATCGAAGGACAGGACATTGCTGACCGTTCCGCCGGCATCCTGCAGGACCGCGTTTAGCGCGCTGGTGGCCGCGACACCAACCTGCCGGACATAGTCCTGGACGTCGTCGCCATTATACGTCTGGTATTTTTCCCCATCAAACCAGACCGGCAAATCGGTCATCAACGGGTGGACGGATATTTCGCCGCCGCCCCACCATGAATCGATTGAACCACCGGAAGACAGCCCGGGTTCATAGTAATTGCCTGGCGCCCACGACGTGGTGGGAATCATCACCAATGATGATATGTCATTGACGAGTTCAAAATTCTCGTCGGTGAACATATTTCCGGTAAGGGTGGAAGTATCGGAACCATCGTACTGAATTGTCGTGTAATCCGCCCACCCCACATATGAGAAAAAGCTGGAAGGAGAGGTATCACCATCGGATGAAACCGACGTGCCACTTCCGATTTCCGAAGAAAAATCATCGCCGAGGTCATTGCTGAGATTGACGAGCCCGCCCCCGTCGACGTCGGCGGCGTAGGGGGAATCAGCGACCCCGGCGATATCCCCGATCTCACTGGCGATATTGAAATCCAGCGCCCCGCTTCCGCTGATGGCATCCGCCACGGCCTGGTCCAGCCAGCCGAAGCCGGCCTGATCAGATACCGTCGCGAACGGGGAATCGCTCCCGGCGGCGGCCGTG
The DNA here is from genome assembly GCA_028283825.1 of Azospirillaceae bacterium. Classification (NCBI taxonomy): domain Bacteria; kingdom Pseudomonadati; phylum Pseudomonadota; class Alphaproteobacteria; order Rhodospirillales; family Azospirillaceae; species Azospirillaceae bacterium. Next base: position 20,645 of record JAPWJW010000001.1, read on the forward strand.
CCCAGCGCGGAATTCAGCAGCTTGGCGGCGTCCACCAATGGCGCGTTAGTGTTATTCAGCAGACCAGAGGAGGAATATTTCCCGACATCGGCACTGATGGATGATATTAAATCTGCACTAGCATCTCCGCTTTGGCCGTTAGCCACAGAAACTTTAAGGGAATCTAAATTACCATCCTGATCATACCCATATGTTATGCTCTTAAGGCCATCAGTATTATCCACCTCCAGCGCTCTAGAGCCGTCGATATTTATTTCTTCTTTACTTAATTGAGCGCCAGTTTGCGCATCTAACTGAACAATGGAGCCACCCAATGGCCCTGACACCGCCTGAACCGCTGTCGCCCCCGCGTTGCCGTCTGCACCGCCTAAAACTGCGGAAATAGTGGTGATTGCCCCGTCTCCGCCCCCAGAAGACGCTGTACTCACCGTAGCGCTGCTGCTAACGACACCCGTAGCACTGTCACTGACCACGGTAACGGTCGCACTACTTGATTGTCCAACTTCCCCTGCGCTCGCAGACGGAATTAAAACGTCGCCAATATCTGATAAAAAGCCACCAATCGCATCACCAACCGACGAAGCAGTATCCTCAATCCAACTTACGGCAGCATCTGCGCCATGCTCAACATCATAGACAATCTTTTCCCAAGTACTCATCTTAGTAGCAGTAATGGTGATAGTCTGGATACCATCATCCACTTCTAGGGAAGTAGTCCCAGAAGAATCTGTCGCGGTCGATACGGTTTTACCGTTCAGATTCCCTGTAACACTCTGCCCGCTCTGAAGAGCGTCAGCCACCGTGCTAGAGGCAATAGGTGTTGCAGCCTGGGCTCGAGCATAAGCATCAGCATCAGCCAAACGCTGCTGCCATCTGGAGAAACTTTCAGTACCTGTCGTAAATTGCTTCTGAGTAGAAAGATAGTTGTTCTCAAAATTTGACTGAGAGACAGTTGACGCAGTTCTCAGCCACGCATCCGTTGCCGAAAGCCCTCCAGTTCTATTTCCCCACTCAGCCAACTCACCAATGAATTCGAGATTTGGAGAAGTAAGACTTAATTCACCTGGGCCATTAGGACTCGCAGTAGCAGCTGCTATCGCCCCATCAACCATTGCAAATACTTCCTGACCTGCAATCTGGTCTCGTGCATCGACTAAAGCACTGCCGGCCTGAAGCGCTTGGTTAATTTGAGGAATAAGATTGCCATAAGTAGAGTTTACAAATGTATCTTGAGTGACACCTTTTATTGATGCGTTCTTTACGATCCATGAAATCTCATCACTCGTAAGCCCAGTCGTTGAGGCCGTACTGCTTAAGATATTTTGGAAAGCCGCCTTAGCTTTCGAATTATTGGCAACATCATTCTGCAATGATCCAAACGATAATCCAGAATTTCCTCCCGCAAAAACAGCACTATATGGGCTTGTATTCCCCACTTCCATGTTATGGAGAAAATTCAAGATATAGTTTTGAATCTGAGCATCCATTTAATTTAACCTCACAAATACTTAATTTTCATCAACAACAGGAACCATACCCGTTGACTCAAGATAGGTAATAGCACCGGACACAGGACTTTTCCTGACCAACCACCAAACTCCATCAGCATCTTGAACGCGACAATATATTTTCATTTTATAGTCACCCAACCCATGATGTGGGTTTATTTGGTTGTACTTCACAACATCGAACGATGGGACTAAGCGCTCCGGCATTGTGTCGATCGGTCGATAATTCATCTTTACTTCCTCCACTCTCAGCCCCATAGGAATCTGAAAGAATATGGAATTATTCCAATTTTTTTGAAGTCCAGCCATATTCTTATAATAATCAATTCCCCTGTCTCGACTTACCGGACAATACGATGGAACCAAGATATCATCATCTTCCTTTAGCTTGTTTTTGATATCAGACAGGGACATATCTTCTCTGCCCCAAAATTCCGACAGAAGAACCCTATTTCTTCTCTGATATAAATCCAGCAAGCAGTATATCTGCTCTTTTGATTTCCCAATGTCATTACATATATTCGCTCTTCTCTTTAACCACTCCCTCTGATCTTGGATAAGTACTCTTCCAGAATCAGCCGAGAGTGATCGCAAGCGAGTCTTATAAGCTTCTGCCATCGTAGAATCGGCCCACTCCAAATCTTGATCGCGACAAATTAATTTCTCAACTTCTGTTGTAGCTTTCTCACATTGGAAACTTGGAGTTATTTCAGCAGCAGATGCCGTAATAGCACCAGAGCAGAAAATTAAGACTCCAGCCAGCAAATATCTGGGAAAAATTACCTCCGATATATCCGAATAAAATACAAAAAACATTACCAGGATCCTTTTGCCAAAATGTGAAATACCGATATCATCCTGCTGGAATTCATAATGATTTCATTTCAAATACAACCCATCACCGCTCCCTCAACCCATCATGCGCGTACTCGCCCAGCGGCGAGAGCAGGTAGTCGATCACCCGCCGGCGGCCGGTCTTGATCTCCGCCGTCACCGACATGCCGGTGGCCAGGTACTCCTCCCGCCCGTCCACCATCAAGGTGGGGGTGTCCAAGGCGATGTGCGCCACGTAGACCGGCGTGGTGTCGGTCTTCTGCCGGTCGCTGGCGCTGGCCTGATCCTCCCCCGGCGCGCGGGCGGTGTTGCTGGCCGTGGGCGTGCCCCGGTCCGGCGTGATGGCGTCACGGCTAACATCCAGCACATGGCCGTGCACCAGGCCGTAGCGGGTGAAGGTGAACGTCTCCACCTTCATCTCAACTTCCTGCCCCCGGTGCACGAAGCCGATGTCCCGGTTGTCCACGCTGGCCTCAACCACTAGGGGCACGTCGTCCGGCACGATGACCAGCAGGCCTTGCGCCGGTGTCACCACCCCGCCCACCGTATGCACCGCCAGCTGCTGCACCGTGCCGGCGATGGGGGCCGACAGGGTCTGCTGTGCCAGGTGCTGGTCGGCCTTCACCAAATCTTGCGCGTATTCCGCCGCCTTCTGGGTGGACGTGCCCAGGTCTTCCAGCACCTGGTGGGCATAGTCGCTGACCGCCTGGGCCCGCTGCCCCTCCAGCGCGCGCCGGGCGGCCGCCACCTCCGCCGCCTTCTGCGTCTGGGCCGACAGTTCGTGCTGGGCCTCCACCAGGCGCTGCTGCACCTCAAGGTAATTCAGCTTGTTGCCGTATTCGCTTTCCATCAGCTGCCGGCGGATCTCCGTCTGCTGCGCCAGCAGCTTGGTCGAGGCCGTCAGCTTGGCCGTCGTCACCTCGACCTCGTCCGCCTCCGCCGCCTTCTGCGCGATCTGCTGGTCTAGCCCCGCCAGCTTGGCCGCCTGCGCCTGCGCCTGGGCGCGCAGGGCGGCGCGCGTGCGCTCCACCAAGGCCGGCGCCAGGTCGGCCGGCGGCACGAAGGCCTTCTCCGCCTGCGCCAGGCTGGTCAGGCTGCCGGTCAGGCCGGCGCGCAGCGCCGTCAGCCGCGCCACGTCCAGCCGTGCCTGGACCAGGTCCGCCGTCGCCCGGTCGCGGTCCGCCGCCGTGGTGGTGGCGTTCAGCAGGATCAGGGGCTGGCCCGCCGCCACATGTTCGCCGTCCTGCACCTGGATGGCGGTCACGATGCCACTGTCCATCGGCTGCACCACCTTCACCTGGCCCGAGGGCACGATGCGGCCCGGCGCCGTCGCGATGATGTCGATATGGCCGATACACGCCCACCCCACCGCCAGCGTGAAGAAGGCGATGATGGTGGCCCCCACGGCGCGGCCCACGGGCGAGGCCGGGGTGTCCATGATCTCCAGCGCCGCGGGCAGGAACTCGCGCTCCTCCCGCCGGCGCTTGGGCGGAACCGGCGGCTTCACCAGCGGCTTCAGGCTGGGGTCGGCGCTCAGCGGCGCGCTCATGGGTTCAGCCGACATTGGCCACCCCCACCGGCGCCATGCCGGCCTGCATGTGGTACAGCGTGGCGTAGCGGCCACCGGCGCGGACCAGCTCATCATGGCTGCCGTCCTCCACCAGGCGGCCGCCCTCCAAGGTCAGGATGCGATCGCAGTGGCGCACGGCCGACAGGCGGTGGGCCACGATGAAGACCGTGCGGTTGCGGCTGATGGCGCCCAAATTCTGCTGCACCACCCGCTCGCTCTCATAATCCAGCGCGCTGGTGGCCTCATCGAAGATCAGGATGCGCGGGTCGGTCACCAGGGCGCGGGCGATAGCCACCCGCTGGCGCTGCCCGCCCGACAGGCTGGCGCCCCGTTCCCCCACCACCGTGTCGTAGCCCTGCGGCAGCGCCAGGATGAACTCATGCGCCCCCGCCAGCTGGGCCGCACTCATCACCCGCTCCAGCGGCATGGCGGGATCGGCCAGGGCGATGTTCTCCCGCACCGTGCCGTTCAGCAGCACGTTCTCCTGCAACACCACGCCCACCTGGCGGCGTAGCCAGGCGGCGTCGATCTGGGCGATGTCTACCCCATCCACCAGCACGCGGCCCGCCTCAGGCACGTACAGGCGCTGCAGCAGCTTGGTCAGCGTGCTCTTGCCGGAGCCGGAGGGGCCGACGATGCCGATGCTCTGCCCCGGCTGCACCGCCAGGGTCAGGTCCTCCAGCACCGGCGCCGCGTCGGGGCGGTAGCGGAAGCGCACATGTTCCAGCGCCACCGCGCCTTTGAGGTTGGGTAGCGCCGTCTGCCCGGGCCGGGCCTGCGGTTCCATCGGCGTGTTCAGGATGTCGCCCAGCCGTTCCACCGACAGGCGCGCCTGGTGGAAATCCTGCCCCAGCTGCGCCAGGCGCAGCACCGGCTGGCTCACCCGGCCCGCCAGCATGTTGAAGGCGATCAGCTCACCCACCGTCATTTTGCCGCTGATCACGGCGCCCGCCCCGAAGTACAGGATGCCGGCCGACACCAGCTTGGAGATCAGCTGGATGCCCTGGCTGGCCACGTTGCCCAGCGCCGACACCCGGAAGGACGACTGGACGTAGCCCGCCAGCTGCTCCTCCCACTTGCGTTGCAACTGCGGTTCCACCGCCATGGCCTTGACCGTCTCGATCCCGCCCACCGCCTCCACCAGGAAGGCCTGGTTCTCCGCCCCGCGGCGGAACTTCTCCTCCAGACGGCGGCGGAAGACGGGACCGGCACCCATGCTGATGGCGGCATAAAGGGGCAGCGACAGCGCCACGATGGCCGTCAGCCAGCCGGAATAGGCCAGCATCACCGCGATGAACACCACGGTGAACACCAGGTCCACCACCAGGGTCAGGGCCGACCCGGTGATGAAGTTGCGGATGGTCTCCAGCTCCCGCACCCGGGCGACGCTGTCGCCCACCCGCCGGTTGGCGAAATAGGCCAAGGGCAGGCCCAGCAGGTGGCGGAACAGCCGGGCGCCCAGTTCCACGTCGATGCGGTTGGTGGTGTGGGCGAACACATGCGTGCGCAGGCCCGACAGCACCGTCTCGAACAAGGACACCGCCACCAGGCCGAACACCAGCACGTCCAGCGTGCTGAGGCCCCGGTGCACCAGCACCTTGTCCACCACCACCTGGAAGAACAGCGGCGTCACCAGCGCGAACAGCTGCAGGAACAGGCTGGCGACCAGCACCTCGCCCAGAATCCAGCGGTACTTGACCAGCGCCGCCAGGAACCAGCCCAAATCGAAGCGCCGGCCCAGGTCACCCAGGGACAGCCGCTTGGTGGCCAGCACCAGGCGGCCGGTCCAACGCCCCTCGAACTCCGCCCGCCCCCACAGGGTGGGCCGTCCCGTCGCCGGGTCCAGCAGCAGGGCGCGGTCGTCCACCACCCGCGCCAGCACGACGTAGCCGCCATCCGACAACACGGCGATGGCCGGCAGCGCCAGGGCCGGCAGCCGGTCCCACCCGCTGGCGACCTCGCGCGCGCTCAAGCCCTGCCGCCGCGCCAGGCGCACCAGCTCCGCCGGCGTCAGCGCCGCCCCGGTGCCCGTCGCATGCCGAAGCTGCCCCACGTCCGCCGCCAAGCCATGAAAGCCCAAGATGGCGCGCAGACAATCAAGCCCCACATTGACGGACGGGGCCGTTCCAGCCCCCGGATCGTTCGCGGGCTGAATCAGGGGGTCGATCGACGATACCAAGCGCTGTTTTCCCTGCTGGGGTGGTGCTCAGCGGGGCACTCAAAAGCGATACGCCACGGACTGCAAATATTATAATTTGCTGCGATGCGAATTAATGTTTCGTTCAAGTTTCGTTAATGCAAGCACCGTTAGAGATGCAAGCCCGAGGCAATGCGCCGCACCTCGTTATGGGTATTCACATTGACCTGCTTTGCCCTTTGTTGCAGCCCCAAAAGGGATATGGTGTAGATGTTGGTTAACGTCTCCTTTCCCGCATGCGACTCGGAATGATGCCGGCTGCCCCCACCATCCGCCGCTCCCCCCCGCTGAAGGACCACTATGACCCCTTGGGGTGGCCACAGCGGGCATAAAAGATTGACGGTGATGTCGGGCCTTGCAGGAGTGGGGTCATAGCCAGCCTGTCCTCCCGCCGATCCACGGCGATGACGCGGCCGGCGTTCATCAGCTTGGCCGACGCGATGGCGAACCGTCCCACCACCGTCTGCGTTCACCCCCTCCCCTAGATGTTTAGTCCCGGTGTTTGATGGTGCGGTTCATGCGCTCGACTTGGCCGTTGGTCCAAGGGTGCTTGGGCTTGGTCGTGCGGTGGTCGATGTCGTTGCGCGCGGCCCCCTGGCGCGGCTCATTAGTTTCTCGACGGGAAATATCCATTGGTGCATATGATGAAGCCAAGGACTAGGAAAGGTTGCCGATTTTCATGGGGCATTATTGCTGGCGTCACGGGCGCGGCGGGTGTCGACAGGGTTGCGCCCGTGCGTCGGCTGGGCGCGGGTGTAGAGCGGTGCTCCATTGCCAGCCAGACCGGTAGACGCCGTCGGCACCTTGACGGTCTGGGCGGTCTGCTGCGCCTGCCAGGCCGTCAACTGGTGCGTGTGCGGCGGAATCTGGCCCACGGTCAGCGCCACCGCCGCCTCTCCCATCACGGCGCCCACCTGTCGGCTGGTTAGCCCCGGTCCGGTGCCGGCGCCGATGGCGACGCGGCCGCCCAGGTCCGGCAGGTTGAAGGTTGTCTTCCCGTCGCCACCGTAAGCGACACCCAGCACCGCATAGAGCGTCGGGTATGTGCTGATCGGCAACGCCTGCCCCTGGCAGGGCAGCCAGTCGGTCGGCACGAAGTTCAGGGCCGTCTGCCGCACCTCGCCGATAATGCCCTCGAAGTCGGTGGGGTCGGAGCCGGGCTCCCGTGACGGGTATAGGCCACCGCTGGTGCAAATGATGTAGGTGAGCGCCAGGGAGGGCATCATGTTGTCGTGTGCAGCGGCGGGCACTCCCGGCGCGGGTTGGACATGGAACGGCGACAGCGCGGTCGGTGCGACTCCCGCCGCGGAGGTGTCGACGTAGACCCCCGCCTGCCCCGACGCCGCCAGCGCCGCGTCGAGGGGGCTGCTGCTCGTCCCCACGGCGGTTGATGCCTGCAGCGTGTGTATGGGTGCCGAGTGTGGCCGGCACCAGCATCACCGTCTCCGAGCCGCCGGTCTGCCCGGCTTGGCGCGGCGTTAGGCCGGGTCCCGGCCAGCTGCCCACGGGGACTCGGCCGCGCAGGTCGGGAAGGGCGAAGTTCCCCTTGTCGTCAATGCCGTACGTCGTGCCCAGCAGGGAGTACAGCACGCTATTCTCGGCGATCGACATGAGCGAGCCGTCGCAGAGAGCCCACCCCTGCGGTGCGTAGCTGCCGGCAAACAGACAGATCTCTCCGAAATACGCTTCGCTCATGGCGAGTTCCTCCACACACGGTCTAGGGACGGCTGGGGTAGATTCCCTGGGAGCAGATGCAGGGCAGCAGGCCCAGCCACGGCTGCATGTTCGGATGCGGCTGGCCGCCACCGCTCGGCGCGATGGTGTCGGGCGCCAGGGTGACCGGCGCCGCCGGGTTCGGGCCTGGACTATAGGGTGTGTCGAGGGTGTCGGAGGCCAGGCTGGCCCCGGCCGGGATGCCGCTACAGCCGGCGGACGTCGCGACCGAGACCGCGTGCTGGTGCGGCGGCACCATGACCGCCGTCAGGACGACCGCCTCCGCCCCGCCCTGGGTGCAGGGGGGTGCCGGCGGCTGGGTGCCGAACACCACTCGCCCGCGGAGATTGGGCAGGGCGAAGGTCGTCTGCTCGTCGCCGCCGTAAGTGAACGCCAGCAGGGAGAAGAGCGCCTGGTTCAGCTTGGTCGGCAAGACGCTGACCACGGGGCCGGCGATACCGGTCGCCGCGACGTACATCTTCATCGGCTATATCCTGGGCACGGGCGAGAGCTACAATGCGGCCCGGAACCTCGGCTACCGAGACGAGCTGAACCGGCGGAACCTGGCGATCCCATGACCTCCACGACCGAACCACAGTCGCGCGAACCGAAGATCCGCCGCGTCTACCTGGCGCTCTGGGCGCTGGGCATGGCCATCTATCTCTCCAGCCTGTTCGTCGACCATCCCGCGCCGTCGTCCATGGGCGCCCGGATCCTCAGCAGCGCGATATTGCCGGTCGGGTTCCTGCTGTCCCTGGCCACCGCGGGCAGGCCCTGCCTGAGCGGCGGGCTGTGGGTGGCGTCCGCCATCGCCCAACTGGCGTTCGCCTTGCTCTACCGTTGAGCCGATAGCTTTGTTCCTCAACGGGACGGCCTACCCATCCAAGGCGGAGAACCAATGGCGGCCCTTTTCCTGCCGCGGCGACGCCTGCGCGTGGGAGCGGACCGAGTCCAGCTATACCGCGCTGGTGTAGCTGGCGATGGCCCAGGCGTTGGACTTCGTGTGGCCCTTGGGGCTGGTGCTGCCGGCCACAGCGGGGATGTTGTTCCGGTGTAAGGCGCAACCCGCAGCGAAGGGTTTTATGGAGCCTGCGGCATGACGTCGTGATATGTGAGGGCACCAGCGCGACCTTATTACGGCAGTGCTGGTGTTCTTTTCCCTGAGAGCTTGGGTTCCGGCGGCACACTATTTCAACAAATCGGACGGCTGGCCTCCACGCCTCCCGGCACAGTTCGTGCCGAACGTTCACTCAAAACGTGACGGGAGTTTTGTTGCCATCGTTCACGTAGACCTGATCAGCGGCACACCATCCACCGCGCTCCAAGAAGCCGTTTCCAGAAAGCGACAGATACACCCATTTCTCACCGTTCGTCGTAATGGTGGCGCCTTTGACATCCAGCGCCTTTTCGGGCGGGAGGTTGAAAAATACGGGCGCTTCAAGGGTGGGGGCTACCCGTACGGGAAGCGGCATCGTGTCGGACACGGGCGTCAAACTGAGGCTTCGGCTGATTTCCCAACTTTTTGAAATCGTTCCAGCAACTGCGCTTGCTTTGGGAATGATCGTCATTGAGGCCGGCCTCCGGGCAATGCTGGAGGCGAGCTTCATGAAATTGGCCGCAGTCTCCTCACCGGCCATTCGGCGCAACTCGGAGCCGAGCGGTATGTAGATAACAGGCGTCGCGCCCGCGCCAGGCTGGCCCAATTCGACGAGATCGACAACATCCTCATTCCACTTGAGTGCCCAGTTCGCACCCTGGGGGATCAAGTCGGCTGGTTGTATCTTATTGTAAATTTGGTCCAACACCCTGGCGTCGCGGGTGCCCGCGGTCAGCAAGTTGACCTGCTGCGCCCATGTGCTGTTCGTAAAGCCCGGCACCCACCTGAATTGGACAGCCTTTTCTATCTTCTTCGCTTCGAAATAAAGATTCTTACAATGAGGGCACCACGGTGCGCCCAATACGTAAATATGCTTTTCATTATCGGGACCGATTGGCACCCAGGCTGTGTCGTCCAGCAACGCCAGCAATGCCTCGCGGGTCCTGGGCTTCTCGGGAGCGATTATCGTATCCGCCTTGGCTGGCATCGCATGTGAAATCGCCGCCAATCCAACGGCAGCCGCAGATGCCGTTATGAACTGGCGCCGATCGACGCCCAGATGCAGTTGCTTGAAATCATTCATGATATTTAAGGTGCGCCCAGCGCACCGCCTCCGTCTGGGAAAAGAGCCATATGTGAGGGGGGCGAGGAGCCAAATGCCTAGGCGAGCTGGGTAATTGGGGGCTCGGACGTTCCGTAACGCCGCCCTGGGACAACCCTTCCTATAGGCAAACAGCCGTCACTTGATGGGTTCGAAGCCCTGGTCCCGCAGCTTGGCAGCGGCGCTATCCACGACCAGGCTGCCAACCGCCGTTGGCAGGAATAGCAGCCCGAAGCCCAACAACGGGATAAGGATAATGCTGCACAGCAGGAGCATGACCGAGGTAAAAAAACCGGGACCCATGCAATATTTCTCACCGGACGGGAGTCCGATTCCGACAATTACCTTCCTGAATAAAAATGGGTCCACGTAATATATGGTGGTCTCACCGTCATTGTGGACGTCCAGGAAATTATTTATGCCAGATGGAACGACAACAGATTGCAGAATATTGTTCCCAATCTTAATCAAACTGTAGTCGCATTGATTGGTCTTTACTATTGAATCACCAAGCATGGTGAGCCGGCCAGAAATCTGCTTCATATCGTATCTCTAAGTCAAAGTTGAGAGAACTGTAACACAGGTGGCAGCGCTGGAAAGTAACGAAGGATCGGCATATCGAATTGGCTGCCGTCGGCGGCGCCCACTATTTACCTCATCCAGCGGCAAAGAGCTTTGCCGGCCAATTTACATTGATGGTGAACTCACCGCGGACGAAGCCATCTAGCGCTTTTATATGGGTGGGTGACTCGCGATACGCTGCCGCCGAGGGGATGACGGTGGTGAGGGTGGGCCCGACTTCATCCGCGAACGCATTGTCTTGATTCCCTTACTCTTCGTGCCATGGCCGGCAATGCCGGCGAAACTCTCAGGGCCTAGTCTCGGCTGTCGAAGGCCGGTTCTTGGTGACCTGCCCCTGGGTAGTGGGCAGAAGCGATCCGCCGATCGGCCTGCGTTAGGGATGTTTATTTCCGGACTTCTGATCGGTACATTCGATAAATACCGTATGGTAGTCGGTTCCGACAAGACGGAAATCTGCCCATCATGCGACATGGACTTCAAAACTCGCGTGGCAATGCGGATACGAGCCATCCGCAAAAGAAGGGGCCTCAGCCAAGAGGCTCTGGCCGGACTTATTGACCGGTCGCCGGACGCAATCTCAAACGTCGAGCGCGGTATCTCCATCCCGGCCTATGACACGCTGGAGGTTCTGGCGAAGGGGCTGGGGGTACCGCTCAGCGAGTTATTCGCAGAGGACAACGAGAACGATCCTCAACGGGCTGCGGCACTGGCCCGGCTGAACGATGCGGCACGGAGTTTGGACAACAGGATGCTGGCAACGGCTGCCGCGATCGTGGAACTGTTGGCCACAGGGCCCGCTAAACAGACGTAATGGCGTCCCTCGTCATCGGCTCTTGCTCGGCAAAGCCGATCAATGGCGACATCAAGGGCTCTTCTTGAAGTCTTGCAGAATAGACGTTCTGAATCTCGTCATCGAGCGCTTGCTGGAATAGCAGCTCGTCCAGTTGCCGCCCAAACTCGGTGTATGTCGCACTGATGACAGCTCGCAGGCTTAGCCCGTAACGGATTTCCAGGTCCTCGACAGCGACCTGCAAATCAGCAGGTACGGCGGTGGCGCCGTGAATAGCGCAGACCGCAGCAGTCGCGGTGTCGACCTCGGCGTTAAGTTGCCTCAGCGCATAGCTCTTGCCGACCAACTGCAGGCAGCGCAGGTCCCTAATTGTCTGCCTGGTCTTCCCAGCGTCCGTACGCGCCAGGCCGCGTTTTACCTCCAGAAAATCGACGGCTCTGCGATCCGCATCAATAAGCACCAGGTCAGGGGCCACCTTTCGCCCCTGTCCGCCCTCGTAATGCAGATGAGAGCTGCGGAGTGTTTCAGCACTGGCGGCGCCACCGACCATTTGGTCAATCAGCGAAGGGATGAATATGGGCGGCGTACGGACAAGCCGGAGGTGGGGAAGTGCCTTCAGCGCCTCGCTGATGGCCGTCTCCAGGATCTGACCATCCGCACGAACCGCGGAAGTCAATATTCCATACCGCTGGCGATGTTGTGCGGGAACGATTGGGTCAGGCTGTACCTGCAGGTGCCGGAGCCGGTCGATAGTTCGGCTGATCAGCGCGGTTACGGCCGGCGGGATCGGCGACGCCTCGGTGTGCATCTTACGTCTCATCTTGGTTTAAGGGGGGCAACTTGCCCACCGCGTTCTGGAAAAGCCGCAGGTGGGCGGGGGCCGTCTTCGTGCCGGTCTCACTGCATTTCTCGCCCCTCGGCTTTGGGCCAAAGCGCACTTCCAGCGGCGACGATTTCCTCAGCAGAAATCGTCTCCTTGGCGAGCAGAAGCTCGGCGACATATTCCACCGCCTGCCGTCGGGCACGGACGAGGGCGAGCACTTCCCCGTATTGGGCGTCCAGCAGCGCATCGACTTTCGCCGCGAGCTTGGGATTGCCACCGAGGAGATGGGGCAGCGTGCGCGCCGTAACGGGCCCTACCCAGATCAGCTGATCTCCCAGCCCGTGGGCGATGAGCTGTGTGGTAAGCAAGGTGGCGGTCGCCAAATCGCTTTCGGCGTTACCGCCGGCGGCTGTACTCGCTTCCCCGAGGACGGCCTCTTCGGCAGCCCGTCCAGCCAGTGACACCTTCACCAACGCGAGAAGGTCACCGGCGTGCATGATTTCATCGTCTGGGCGGCACCGCACGCTTCCCAGCGCCGCTGAAGAGGCGCGGATTGAAGCCGACAGCAGCGTTCCGGGCCTCAGGATTGCCGAAACCACAGCATGACCAGCCTCATGAACGGCGACAAGGCGCCGGACTTCCAACGGCTGTTGACGCTCCGCAGGGTGTAGTTCCGCCGCCAGATCTTCCGGTCGCATGGGCCTGCCGGCCAGCCTGGCGCGACGTTTCCCGCCACGGACGACCTGCTCGCAGTCTGCTCCCGTCGCGCCTTCCAGCGCCGCCGCAAAGCATGCCAGGTCCAGGCCTTGCAGATGATTTGGGCCAAGATGGAAGCGGAGAATACCTTGGAGCGCCATCTTGTCGGGGAACGGAATGCGTATGACGCGCTCGAAGCGGCCAGGCCGGGTCAGCGCTGGATCCAACAATTCGGGGAAGTTGCAGCTGCCCACTACAACAACCCCTTCCCGGCCCTGGACACTGTCCGAGTATTCTAAGAAGGCGTTCATGACTTGGTGGTTGTAGGAACGGTTCGGCCCAGCTTCCAGGGCCCTGCTGGCAAAGCTATCCAGCTCGTCAATCGCCAGTAGGCACGGCGCAGCCCGCCTTGCCTCCGCGAAGGTAGCCGCCATCGCCCGCAGCATGTTTCCCTGGTGCCCCGCAGCTTGCCACTGCCCATGGGACGCGACGATCAGGGGTACTTCACAGGTCCTGGCCAGGGCGCGCATGAATGCGCTTTTGCCCACGCCCGGCGGCCCCGCGACGACACAGCCCTTGTCCATGTCAGCTGAACCGCGCCGGGATTGTCGGAGGCTTTCACTCCTGAGAGACTGAAGCCACGATGAGCAAGACGACGAACAAGTTCTCCCCTGAGGTGCGTGCCCGCGCGGTGCGGCTGGTGCTGGATCACGAGAAGGATCATCCGTCCCGTTGGGCGGCGGTGATGTCGATCGCGGCGAAGATCGGCTGTTCGGGCCAAACGCTGAACGAATGGGTGAAGAAGGCCGAGGTTGAAGCAGGCACGCGGGCCGGTGTGCCCAGCGATGTCGCGGAACGGCTGAAGGCGCTGGAACGGGAGAACCGGGAACTGCGCCAAGCGAATGAGATCCTGCGCAAGGCGAGCGCGTATTTTGCGGCGGCGGAGCTCGACCGCCGGTTCAAGCCATGATTGCCTTCATCGATGAGCATCGGGGTGCGCACGGGGTCGAGCCGATCTGCCAGGTGTTGGCGATCGCCCCGTCGACCTATCACCGGCATGCGTCGCGGCGTTCCAACCCGGACCGCCTGCCGGCGCGGGCCAAGCGGGACACACGGTTGAAGGTCGCAATACGGCGGGTGTTCGACGAGAACTTCGCCGTCTATGGCGTGCGCAAGGTCTGGCATCAGCTCAAGCGGGAGGGCCACGCCGTCGCGCGTTGCACGGTCGCCCGACTGATGCGGGACTTGGGCCTGCGAGGTGTGATCCGGGGCAAGCCGGTGAGGACGACGGTGAGCGACAAGGCGGCACCCTGTCCGCTGGACCATGTCAATCGGCAGTTCCATGCGCCCCGGCCGAACATGCTGTGGCTGTCGGACTTCACCTACGTCGCCACCTGGCAGGGCTTCGTCTACGTGGCCTTCGTCATCGACGCCTACGCCCGGCGCATCGTTGGCTGGCGGGTGTCGCGGACAGCCCATGCCGCCTTCGTGCTCGACGCCCTGGAGCAGGCCCTGCATGACAGGCGACCGGCCAAGCACGGCGGCCTGGTTCACCACTCGGACAGGGGTGTTCAATACGTCAGCATCAAATACACCGAGCGCCTGGCCGATGCCGGGATCGAGCCCTCGGTCGGCAGTGTCGGGGATAGCTACGACAACGCCCTGGCAGAAACCATCAACGGCCTCTACAAGGCCGAGGTGATCCACCGGCGTGGGCCATGGCGATCCTTCGAGGCCGTCGAATACGCCACCCTGGAATGGGTCGATTGGTTCAACCACCGGCGGATCCTGGGGCCCATCGGTAACATCCCGCCCGCCGAAGCTGAGGCTCGCTTCCACGCCATGACGGACACTCCGGCCATGGCCGCCTGACTCAAACCAAACGGCCTCCGACAATCCCGGCGCGGTTCACTTCAACGCCGTTAAGCGCCTCGGTCGTGAGAAAATAGCTCGGGAGAAGCGTGCAGACTGACTGCACCCGGAGAGGTTCCATATGCCAACATTCGGCAGATCGTCGAAACGCATGCCGGCATATGGCAAACGCAACTTCTTCAAGCGTGCGAACCCCGAGTTGGGCTTCAACAACGACCGAAACGGCGCCGTGCCATTGATGGGATCTTCATCATTGAGCGCCCGGGGGCGATGGCACCTGCACGGCGCTCCCTTATCGCCATCGATCCCGTTAGCGAGGACCCTGCCAGCCTAGCACTCGCGGCAACCACTGAGGGCTCAGTCCTCCTCTTCGAAAGTCAATGCAAGCTGCATCCAACCATCAATGAAATTGTATATTGATTTCCGCGACAGACTCATGCGCATTAAAAATAATGGTAATTGCTTTACTATTTCAATACATAATAATATCGCATCTGCTCCTTTTGCAGCATCAAGGCGATCATCTATTTTTCCCAATTCTTGGCCAATCATAATTATTGTTGATATTCTATGGCGTAAAGTTTCATTTGAATCATTTACAAATTTAAGTGCACTATCTCTCTTCATTGATATGACCATCATATCAAAATACAATACTGTGCTTATTTTATTCTGGAATTCTATTATCTTTCTGAACTCTTTTTTCAGATAATCGATCAAATCATCTGGATAATCATCTTTTATATCTATTATCTCGAATAATATACCGTCCATATTAAGTGACTGCGAAATTATATTGTCTTTGCTTCCAAAAATTTTATATATGACCCCCATGCTGATTCCGGATAACTTGCTTATATCTTTCATGCAAGTGTCCGATATCCCCCTATCAGAGAAGCATTCGCGCGCCGCTTCAAGTATCACTTCACGCTTCCGCAGTTCTTCACCAATATTCTTGCCGCGCATTGTTATATCTCCAGATAGACGGGGTAGAGGCTTCAGCTAAAGCGGCTCATTTTACCGATTGGGCACCTTTGCGGGGCCGCCCTCGCGCTCGAACAGGACCGGCTTGGGATGGATGGTTAGCCGCGGGGGAAACGCGCGCAGCGCTCGCCTCCTCCTGTCGCGCAATCCAGCGCCTTAGTTCGGAAAGGGAATAGAGGCGCCGCCGGCCGATTCGAATGAATCGGATATCGAGGCGAATCAAGAGGGAACGATGGATCCTTAATAGATCCGAGGCCTCCTCCACAGTGAGAAGCCGTAGACTTCCCAGATCCCGTTCCATGTGCCCACCAGCGTTCAACCAATGACGACAGCTGAACCGGCACTGATCGCCGCCCCAGCGACTATGTTATTTGAAGGAATTTGAAATTCGCCAAGGGGCAAAGTTACGTCCGGTGGCAAGCGGAGTGCAGATTGTGGGACAGGTGAGCGTCTCGCTGATTCGGCTTGCTACCTCGCCGCTATCGTCACTTGGTGGCTCTGAATGAGTCTCGAGCCTAGGGCGCGGCGTGAGAGGCGCCCGGCCATTTCGGTCTCCGGCGCGTTTGGCCGGGCCGATCATGCGGCAACGGTCGGCAGCATGATTGCAAGATCATCGCCGACAGCGGCGATGGTTTCCAGGGGCATGGAGCGGCCGCACTGAGGCCCATTCACCGTTGATCTCTATGAGGATGGCCCGACCAGGCAGGTGATGACGTTCTCATTTGGGAAGATGCCGACCACCTCGGTGCGGCGCTTGATCTCGCCGTTGAGGCGCTCGATGGGGTTGGTAACGGGTATGTGTCTCTCGGTGCCGATGTCCTGGCTACGATCCGCGAGGGGCGTGGTAGATTGGGAGAGCACGGTCCGCTTTGAGTCGAATTTGGAGCGTGACCTTCTCATCCTGATCGAATCTCGGCCGGGGGTCATGGAGATCTCCGAGCAGTCCAATCGTGCTCATTATCCCGTTCGTAGACACTTCCCCACCCTCTCACGCCAGACCTCCCGCCATCATCGGCAACCAGCATCAGCCATGGAAGGCGTTCCTTGGCGGAGGGGTTACAGGGCATCATCCTCGCCCAAGGCGATGACGGGCATTACCCAACCCGAATAGACCAGCAGCCCCAGCGCTATACGTGCTGTCCGTTATGTTCGAGGGCACCGGCGAGTAGTCCATCCAGCCACAGCAGGTAGTCCCGCGCCGGCATGCCCGGCTCGCTGGCATAGTCGCCGTCCGTCAGCTCCTCCAAGGCCGCCTGCAAATGCTCCGCCTTCTCCGTCAGGAAGCGGGCGATGTCCGCCCGTCCTTCCTTGATTTGCTCGGGCGTGGCCCGGCTGATGAACGCCTGCACGGCATCCTCCAGTTCCGGCCCCTCGATGTCGTAATCCTGATGCAGGAAGGCTGCGATGATGTAGTGCAGCACCGGATAGGCCTGCTGGATCGCCTGTCGTTGCATCCCATCCCTCAGAGCTTCGGGTAAGCGGTCACGATGAAATAAACCTTCGGGCCGGAGGTGACCCGTTCCAGCAGCACGATCATCCTATTGGTTTGCTGCATCGCCATGGTGGCGCGCGGCAATATCCAGCCGACGGCCTGACCTGCATCATAGGTCAACGGCAGGCGGTCACCAGCCTTAGCCGTCGTCGCCCATTGCTGGATGACTGAGGCATTTGTGCGCATCGCCTCACTAATGAACCTCTCGGCCTGCAAGCGGGTGGTGAAGGTGCTGGCCGCCTTCATGCGCGGTTTCTCCGCCAGCCGCTGCTTCAGGTAGATTTCATCGCGGCGCACATGCCGTTCGATGATATGGCCGCCCGCGCCGTCCTCGGCCGCGACGCTGATCCAGCCGTTACGGATGGAGATGATGCGCAGGGCCGCCCATTTGGCGGCGATGCCGAGCGGCACGGCAATTTCCACCGCCACCCCCACGGTGTCCGCCGCCTCCGGCGACAGGCCAAGGCTTTCGGCGGCGGCTCGCACTACGCGGTAGCTCAGCGTGTTGTGGGGATTGCCGGTCCACAGGTCGTGCAGGCCGGTGTTCACGTTGTCGACACCGTCGAAGGCCAGCACCACGCCACCAACCTTGGTCACCATGGTGGGCTCAGGGGTGATGATGAGCGCGCCGGCGGCGACGAACTCCACCGCACCACCGATAATCTCCAGCGCCCCAAAGGCGCGGGTCAAGAACCGGCCCGTATCGGTTTCGGTCGCCTCAATGGAGAGGCCCTTGAGGATGGCCGCAAGCTGGATCGGGGAGAGGATGATCGACAGCCCGCTTTCCTTCTCCTGATCGTCGGTCAGGTCATATGGGTCTACGGGCCACCATTGGCCGCTCTGGCCTGCCTGTGCCTGTTGCATCCACCTCTCCACGTGCCGCCGTCCGGCCATGCAGCCAGGTTGGTGGGTCGGTGCATTTCTTCAACGTAGGGGGAGGCAGTACGCCCAAAGGAGAGGCTCAGGCTGCCTCCCCAACGCCCGCCTGCGGCGGACGGGCATGTATCCAGTCGGCGGCCTGTGCCTCGACTGCACAGGAATGCGGCCCCAGTTCGGCCAGCAGCTCCTCGGCGGCGTAGTTCTCCGAGCCGAAACACCCCTTGAGGTCACGGGCACAATGGCTGGCATGGGCCGTCCAGTGCGTCACCCCATGGGCTAGCGTGGCATAGTAGGCCACAGCAACGCGGAGACAGCGAGGGGCAGAAAGGTGGACCTCGTCACGGCTGGGGATGTAGCAGGCACAGGCCCCGCCTTCCCGGAAGGTCGCGCCAATGGGAGCGATGAGGTCACCGGCTCGGGACCGAAATCTCACACCGCAACGGTGACGAATTCATCGCCAGAGCCCAAAAAATCCGAATATCTCGACTGTCCAGAAATGATTAATCCACCGGATGGCATCACCTCACATTGCACCCGTTCAGGCCTTAATATATTGATAAGCAACAAATAGAAAATACGGCAGCGCCAGAAGGAGCGCAAAAAACAATGCCGCTCCAAAGAAACCCAATAAAACATGCGTCCCCTTGACCGGCCCGCCATTACCGGTGACCGCTTCACTTTCGTAGACCTTGGAAAGGGTCGCCAGGCTTTCCGCCTGCATGCGCAACGCTGTCTGGAATTCATTAGCCATTTCTTGCTCCATCAAGAGTATGGGCCCCCTCAAGGGTCTACGGGGCTTAGAGGATCATATTATCCTATTATGGGATAATCCACAATTGGGATTATCGGGGAAATCGGATTCAGCAAGCCGCCGGTTTTCATGCCTAGATCTCTTCGCTCACCGGTGCAGCAACAACTGCAAAGCTTGCTCATTGAGCTGCGCAAGGTAAGAAATCTGACGCAGACCGAGGTCGCCAATAGGCTAAGGCGCCCCCAGTCCTTTGTTGCGAAATATGAAGGGGGTGAACGCCGCCTTGATGTTGTGGAGTTCATCGAAGTTTCGGAGGCGCTGGATACGGATGCTCGGGATGTGCTGGCAGACCTAATTCTGCGTGTATCAACAAAAACTGAATAGGAACGATGATCAGATAGTTTGCGAATCGGCGCGCGGTCTGGACGCCGATGAGCACGGTATCCGTTTGACTTTACTGAAGTCGGCGCGATTATTTAATCACGCCGATTTACACATGACTCCGTGCAGGGTTCCGACGGATGGTGTACGTCCATAACGATCTCCTGTATGTCCGATCCGGCGGGAACCGAGGTCGGATATTTTTCCGCCGCAGCGATCTGGATGCATGGGTCGCCAGGCACACGGTATCGCCTCCTGCGGCAGCCCTTTCTCCCATTCGCTCGGCTCCCGCTGACACGCGGGGGCCTCCGCCGCGGCGCAGAGGGCGCCCACGGAAAGCGCCGATTAAGGTATGCGCTTCATGATACCGCCGGAAGCGTGGTCAAGGATGGGGAGTGAACGCAGCCAAGTAATGAATGTGTCTCGCTCACCGTTTCTGCCTGACGAGGTCCTGCTGAAGGAATGCTGCCCCCCTTATGCCCATCTCAATAAGCGCGTCGGCAATCTCGATCACGATCTCGCGATCCCCCGTAGCAAGGGGATCAGCGGCGACCAGCTCGCGCAGGATTAGGGCTAGCCGCTCGCCATTGGAGACATGGCTCCAGAACTCACGTTCAGTCTTACGAATGCGCACGACCCGCTGGATCCAGCCCAGGCCGGGCTGGGGAAATAGCCGCTCAGAACGGGCCCTCAGTAGCGCTAGCAAGGCAGCAAAAACGGTTTGCTCGGTCGAAAATGTTTCAGCGGCGCGATTGAGTGCGGGCAGCACCACGTCGAGGTTAGGCCAGTCCCTGTCGATGCCGCAAACGATATCGTCGCGGAATCCGCAGAAGAGGGCGGTAACCGCCAAGCCGCGCTCGTGTCGGCGGGCATCGACCGGGGTGGCACCCCAGTGCGGCCGTGAAGCTGCCCAATCAACAAGAGCTTCCCACGTTTCGAGCGTAGCCTTGTTCAGCATCTCCTTACGGAGCATGCGATGAAGCATGAAGTGGCTCATCACCGTGTCCATGACTTCAATGGCGGCCAAGCGCTCGGCTGCGTCTAGTCGCGCGAAAAGTAAGGTCTGTGCCTCAGCGGGTGGGATCAGAGCGACCAGGCGGGCCAACCAACGCCCACACGCATGCAGCCACTCATGCGGCGCGCCGCTGCGCTCGCGCCCCTTGCCCAGCGATGCCAGGGCCTGATCAAGCGCGGACTCGGCATGCTTAATCAAGGCATCGTGGGTCGCGAAGTCAAGCATTGGCTCAATCGGCAAGCGGAGCGCGTTCTCGTGAAAGCTCCAGTAATAAGAGTCGTTCCAACCGCGCGCGCCGGCGGTGGTTGGTACCGGATGGGCGCTTGGTAGAACGCCTCCGATCAACATTTGTTCGGCCTCATCAGCGAGCGCGGACTGCTCCTTCGCCTCAGCCGGCGACCAGTGTGGACTATGCTCGGTTTCGTGGCTTCGTGCCGCCCTCTGCGTGGCAAGGCTGAAAAGCCGCCAAACCATGTCTGGTGCAGCCTCTACAAATATAGGGGCCGCGTCATAGACGGCTTCAACGACGGCTTCGACTGGATCTACCGCCAACTGGAACATTGCAACCCGCGCCTCACGTCGAGACGGGTCGCGACGCAGAAGCGCGGCGTAGGTGACGGCTGCCATCGCGGGCGGGTGTCCAGTGAGGTGAGTGCCGCGAAAGGACAGCTCATCATGGGTCTCGACGATTGTTGCCGCGCGCTGGGCTATATCGGCCACCTTTTCTTGAGCCTTCTCCCAAAGCGCATCACTTCCGTGGCGGGCTAGCACGGCCGCCGTAGCGGAGACAGCAGACTGAGTATTGTGACGTTTCAGGTCGACGGTCGGCGCCATCTCATCGAAGAGATCGTCAGCATCCAGTGCGACCATCTCGTCGAAGGCCTCCTCCAGCCCGACATCCGCACTGGGTTTCCCGTCCTCAACGGCCTTGGTAGCCCACAAGTTGAGCCGAAGCACTCGGTTGAGGGCCGCCTGATCCGCCAGCATCATCTGGTGCTTCTCAGAAGCAGTGTAGGGCGGCTTGATCCAGATGACTGTATTACCACCGACTTTCTCGATCACCAGGTTCGCCGGGTCAGCCTGCTGTCGCAATGGCTCGTATGCGTCGCGTAGCGTTTGCGCACGTATAGGGTCATCCCGCTCCTCAGCGGAGCCATAGGGGACCCGGTCGAGAAAGGTGGCGATCGCGGCGGCGTAGTTTGCCTTCATCTCGTTCGACGCCAAGGCGGCAAAAGGCACTGCTAGATCGCGTACGGTATATTGGCGATGGGGAAGTTGGTTGAGGACACGCAATGCGTTCGTCCAGGCCCAATACCTCTGAACGCTCATGCATGGGGGAGTGACGAAGGTCGCGCCTGCGGTCATGGTCAAGCAAAAAGGCGCGCCGAATGAAGGCTGCAGTCTCGGCCGGTAAAGCGTTGGCAAGGCCGACACTGACGTCGACGATTTGCTTGCGCACCCGCCGTATTGCCCTGCCAGATATACTGGCGAGGTAGCCGCTGACAATCGTCGGCGCACCCACGGCCGACTTGAGCAGCAACGTGCGCGCGCGTCTGCTTTCGTCCTGGGGTTCATCCCAACCGGCTTCGTAATCGTCCGAACTATCTTTCTCTCCGAGCCGCCGTAACGCCCAAGAGGCAATTGCTGGCACATGGAAATGCCGTGCGAACTCGGCAGGAGGAACGCTCACCCAAGTTTCGAACAGCGAGAACAGTTCCCCGCTGATCGTCTGCGGCAGAGAATCAAGGCGGGGTACAAGCCAGTCGATAAGACGCATCCAGGTGACGACCTCCGGGTTCGCGGCCTCCGAGGCGAACTGTTCGCGTTCATCGCTGGTCAGGTCGGGAAACTGATTCTCGTCCAGAAACCGGAGTTCGCGGACGGTCTCAGTTGTCCGCACCGAGAGAATGAGGCGACCAAGCAGGCGTGCGCTTTCGCGGAGTAGCATAGGCTCGATCTTGTCCAGCATTTCTGCGCTACGGACCGATCGTACTGGCGCAGCTAGGATGACCCGGCTCCAGATTGCGCGCAATTCCTCCTCATGCGCGACAGCAGCCAATAGGTTTGCCCAGTCGTCGCCCCGCTCCGAACGCTCAAGTAGGAAGGTCGCCAGCAGTTGAAGCGGTCGCGCCAGCTGAAGGTTTTCGCCACCATCGCGGATTGCCTGCGCGATGTAGCCACGCCGCTGGCGCAGGATCCGCTCAAGAATCCACTCTTCGTAGATGTCGTGAGAGAATGCTACGAAGATCCCGAGCTCCACGTGGCGCAGGACACCGACCCGCAGCAACTCGTCGACTGCTTGCGCATTAAGGCCACGGATTGCCATGGGATGGCCTGGCTTATCGAGAAGCTGCTCACCGATCTGCAGAAGCAGGTTGCGCCTATCTTGGGCAGGCGCAAAGTCGATGCCATCGGCACCTCCATACTCCCACCAGAGTTCGATCAAATCGACTTCAGAACGCACCCCGCTGCCGGCTACCACTGGTAGCTTCGTTAGCGCATCGAGGAAAAAGGGGCGCCGAAGTACCGTGTCGTAGTTGCGCGGATCCAGTAGGAGCGGGCGCATTAGGGGAAGCGCCTCTGCAGCCTCGAGGGCTTCGTCGTCGTTGAAGCCCTCAACTCGGATCGCCTTCGACGACAGCTTCGAGACAGCTTCGGGGTCGAGCCAGCCATCCACACGCTGCGCGTTCTCTTCGCGCATGGTCATGATCACGCGCCAGTCGGCGAGATCGGGTGTATCGGCTATTGTCTTAAGGAGGTCATTGACGGTGATCTGGACGCTTGGGTCCATCTTATCGGCGCCATCGATGAAAAGCATGCGAGATCCGGACAATCCGAACTCTCGCAGGACGGTGGCAAGCGGGGTCACCTGACCGAACTTCGCCACATGCGCAGGCCAGCCGCCGCCTGTCACCCGCAGGTCGCGCAGCAAGAGGATCGGCGCACCCTCTGGCTCGTCGAGGGCAAGACGCTTCAGGAGCGCTGACTTGCCTGTGCCATGGTGACCAACGATCCGCAGCAGCCTGAACTCGGCGCGCGCATTGAGTGCAACCCCCAGGAGCGCATCACGGTTGATCGCCATTCCGCCTATGGTGTCACGGATGCTGGCAGCTGCCAGGCGGGACTCCTCATTGAGCGCAGCTATCAACCGAACATGTGCCCGGTCGGAACCGACGTTATGCCCTTCAACCTGAAGCTCGCGCACCACTGTCGCGCGATCGACACCGCCGCCGCTGGGAATAATGCGGCTGGCCATGGCCGTCAGGCTGCTCCACGTCTGCTTGGCCTCAGCCGCGCCACCGGCAATGGGAGTCAGTTGGTCGATGGCGGCGAGCCAATCCCGCGACGCGCCCTCTTGGTCGAGGTCGAATGCCACGATCGTGAGGCAACGTAGAAAGGCGACGATCTCATCATCGGTGGCGCTGGCATCCTTAGCCCTCACCAGCATGTCGAGAACGCGTTGAAACTCGCGCTGCTCATTGTTCGAGCTCTTCGGCACCGCAAGCCGCCTGCGATACTGGGAGGGGTCAGCGGCATGCCGGGCGCGGGCGAGGAGCGGCTGGATGTCACGTTCAAGCTTGGTCGTCGTCTGGCTGACGGCGATACCGATGCGATCGGTCGCCGAATTGAAACCAGGACGCCGGAACGTGTCCCAAGCCCTAGGGACAATGTCCCGCCACTTGTCGTCGCTCTCGGTGAACGAGAGAGTGGTTGTGATCTGCAGGTCGAGCCGGGTGGCCGTGCCGTCGGGCAGCCTTCCCTCGATCACCAAGTCGTCCAGCGGCGCGTCGAGTTCCGACTGTTGCGTCTTTACCCCTGTCACCGCCCCCAGCACGCCCCGCGCCCCGGCTTCCGCGATCATCGCGGCAAGGTAGTGGCTGGCAACTCGCGGCTCGAGGTGGGTGCCACCTCCTCCTGTGACATAGACGGACAAGTGCTATGACCTGATGAGGTTAGGATCGTTGTTCCGTAAAAAGATGGCGAAACCTACGCCCTCTTTCAACGCCGATGGGCACTTGTCCGTTGGCGTCGGCGGTGAGATGGTCATAATAGCCTAGTCTGTATATCGCCGCGATCAAGTGACCCCGCTGATTTCTATAGAATCATAGGGTTACTGTGCCGATCGGCCTCCAAAGCGCGTGCGGATTTACATCCAAAGGGTACCGTCGGCTGCGAACGTGAAATAGCCATCAACGTCCCAGCATCACCCAGTTTTCGCAATCGGGGGAGCGGATGTTGAGCCGCGCCACCCACCGCATCTCATTGACCAGGGCGGGCGAACGGCTACTTCAGTTGATCGAACTCCGTTACCGGAGCATTCCGTGCCCCCGGCGGCGCCCCCACATCACGCCCTGGGAGCTGATCTCGAACGAAACGCTGGAGTACCTTAATCGAGCCTATCCCGTCGTCTGTGAAGAATGGCCCTGACCGGCTTAATTGGAACCGGTCAGGGCCATTTTGTTTCCGGATTGGAGCGTCCAGAGGCAGACACGCCAAAGGGCTTTGAGCCACCTGACGAGGAGGTGGAAGTTGAAGCCGGCGGCGGCGAGGACGGCGTTGATGCGGTCGCCGTTGCGTCCCTTGAGGTAGTTGCGCCCCATGCGGTGCTCGGCCTTGAGGTGACCGATGATGGGTTCGACGGCGGCCCTGCGCTTCATCTCCCGTTTGATGGCGGCGGTTGTCCTTCGGACCTGTCCGGTGATCCAGACCTTGAACTTGTTGGGCAGGTTGTGGCCGCGATAGCCCTTGTCGACGTGGACGCGGTCCGGTTCCCGGCCTGTGTTGGCGGTGATGTCGGCGACGGCGGTGGCGAGGGTGTGGCCGTCGAAGGGGTTGCCGTGGAGTGCCTGGGCGTGAAGGACGAAGAGGCCGCCCTTGGGCCTGGTGACGGGGACGGCGACACTGACCTTGCAGCCGAACTCGTAGGGTTTGCTGGCCTTGCCCTTGCCGATGCACTCCACCTCGGGCGCGTGGAGGGAATAGACCTTCTGCCCGCGCTGTCGTTGGGTCTGCATGCTGACCTTGACGGCCAGGTCGCGTAAGGGGCTGTAACGGGCCATCAGGTCGGCGGCCTCATCACCCTTGGCGGCGATCTTGCGGTTGATGTCGCGGATGAGACGGCCCAGCCGGGTACGCAGGAACTTCAGTTGCCGGTTGGCGCGTTTGAACTGGTGGGCGTGGGTGTAGCGGCCGACCATGATGGCGGCGCGCTTGGCCAGGCGCAGATAGCTTTGGCGCAGGACGATGCCGTTGTCCTTGGCGAAGCCGACCAGCTTCTCGATGGCCTTGTGGGTCAGGCGGGCGTCGGTGGGGTGGGCGATGGCCTTGGGCTGGACGGTGGTGTCCACCACCACGCGTTCCAGGTCACGGATGCTGAGGGCGCCGGTGTCCTGGGCCACCCTCAGGCTCTCCTGGATCAGCGCCGCCAGATGTTCCGGACCCAGCCGCTGGCGCCAACGGGACATGGAGGAGGGCTCGAACGGCAGGTCATGACAGAAGACCTCCTCGCCGCAGAAGAACTGGAAATAGGGATTCTCCACCCAGTGGGCGACCAGCACCTCGTCGGACAGGCTGTGCATGTGCTTCAGGATCAGCAGGCCCGCCACCAGCCGGATGGGCAGCGGCGGCTGGCCCGGACCGTCGCTGTAGACCACGCCCAGGCGCTGCTCCAGGAAGCCCCAGTCGATCTTGCCCGCCAGCGCCACCAGCGGGTGCTTCAGGTCGATGATCTGGTCCAGGGCTGGACGCAGAAGGTCTTTCTGACGGGTATCCCGTGGTCGCGACATGGCCTGTTCCCCACTGCCGTGCATAGGGGAATCGAATCACGAAATGGCCCAAATGGGGATCCCAAATCGCAAGAAAGCGGAGGCCGAACCACCGCTTTCTTGCAAATCCAATTACTGGGCAGGGGCCAAAACGCAACGCATCGTCAGTGCGTTAGCGATCATTCACGGATGACTATCCCGGTGTCATCCAAGCCGGTTAGCAGTCCACTCTGACAAGTGGCGACATCTCATCGAGAATTTCCTCTATAAATTCAAGGGATTCAAGCGCATTGCCATGCGCTTGAACAAGGCAGATCAGAGCTTCTCAGCCATGATCTATCTCGCCGCTCCCGTCATTCACTTCAGATGAATCTCAACAGGCCCTAGATACCGGTGCGCTGCCGAATGGCGGTTCACAGCTTCCGAATACCCGTCCATGGCTGCCGAACGCCGGTTCGCGATTCCAGCAGCGCTGCCGCGCACATTTGCCTACGCCAGCCGCTGGGCCAATTCCTCCGCATCCGCGTGGTAGTAGCGGGCCAACATGGAAAGCGTCTTGTGCCCGGTGATCCGCATCAACTCCAGGGGATTGGTGTAGGTCTTGGCCAGCCGGCTGGTAGCCTCGTGCCGCAGGTCGTGAAACGTCAGGTCCACGATCCCGGTGCGGTCGACGACGCGCCCGAAAGTCACCTTGAGCAGTCCCTGCTCCTCTTCCACCACCCGCCCCTTCTTCCTTCCATAGGTGGGGAAAGACCGGAAGGCGTCTACCGCCACGCTCGATAAGGGGACTTTCCGGATTTCACCGTTCTTCGATCCGTCGCCCGACAACCCGCGGACGGTCATAACCCGCTTCGTCAGGTCAACGTCGCTCCAATCCAGCGCGCAAAGCTCTCCCTGCCGCGCAGCCGTTTCCAATGCCAGCTTGGCCAAGGGGACCAGCCAGGGGCCGTGTTTGCTAGCAGCCAGCGCCGCCATCAGGCGTTCCTCCTCTGCCGGAGTGTGGTGGGGTTGCTCAATCTCCACGCCGCTGTTCGGATCCAGCTGGCGCAGCACTTCCACCCTGGCGGGTTGCAGGCGGCGCTCCCGCTTCCGGTCCGCGCCCTTTGGGCGGGCCGTCAATTTGGCTTCCGCCGGGTTTGTGGGCAGGTGCATGCCCCATTCCCGTCGGCCATGGGCAATCACGGTGGCAATCAGGTTGAGGCGTCGCACGACCGTGGCGGGCGCGTAGTCGACGGCCAGCATCCTGTCCCGATAGCTGGCGATGTCCTGGGAGGCAAGGCCGCTCAGCCGGCGCAGACAGATCTCGTCGTCCTCGATGACAAGCAGGTGGCCGGCTTCCTGCACCGCGCCCCGCTTGGTCGGCGTAACCTCCTCGCGGTAACGGCAGAGCAGGGCCCCCAGGGTGGTGCTGTCGGCTTGGCTATGATCCACGAAGACCCGGCGATCCATGTCCGTCTCGATGGATTTGGCCCAGCGCTCGGCATCCTTCTTTTTCTCGAAGGTCTTGGAAACCGGTTTATGGCCCACGCGACGAACCTTGGCCTGATAGCCAATGAGCTGGCCTTCGCGATTCTCTCGGGGGGTGATGGTAGCCATGATGGATCAGGCCTCCGCAGTGTTCCGCGAAAGCAACTGTCCCCAAACTGTCCCGCAAAATCCAGCCGAAACGCTGGAAGCGTGGCGTCCCCTACGGGATTCGAACCCGTGTCGCCGCCGTGAAAGGGCGGTGTCCTAGGCCTCTAGACGAAGGGGACGGCGAGGCGGCTGGGGCGGAGCCCAGCACTTATAGTGCGGTTGTCCGAAGAGCGATGCTTTCCGTGAAAAGCTTTCTTCAAGCACAAGATATTGATTCTATTGGCAATAAAGCCACAAAATCTTGCGCAACCGCCTGTGGGGCGAACGTATGCCACGTTCGAGATGGCGGCGCAAGATTGTCGATGGCGTTTTTTGTGCCGCTGAATGCAGGGAGGATATGCGCGCCGCGGACAAAGGCGACCAAGGCCTTAGGGGCATCCCGCGCGGGCCGCATCACCAGGCAGTTCGAGACCATCGACGGCCGCGATCCACCACCCCGGCATCAGGCAATGGGCATCGACATGGTGCATGCCCTTGCCGTTCCCGCCCGATCCGACCGGCCCCAGGATGGGGTTGGCCAGGCTCTCTTCCCCGCCGCAGGCCTCACCCCGCGGTGGTTCCATTTCACGCCGAGGACGGTTTCAGCCGGCCCCTTGCTTGCTCACCGGCGGATTGAAAACGTGGCTGACACTGGTGGGAAGCAGCTTCGTGGTGGCGGTGCTGGAGGTGAACGCCGGCACGTGCCTGCCGC
Organism: Azospirillaceae bacterium; assembly: GCA_028283825.1. NCBI lineage: Bacteria > Pseudomonadati > Pseudomonadota > Alphaproteobacteria > Rhodospirillales > Azospirillaceae > Azospirillaceae bacterium. Next base: position 49,021 of record JAPWJW010000001.1, read on the forward strand.
TACAGACCACCGTGCATCCGAAGAACCTTCATTACCTGTCGACCAAGGCCTCCAAGCTGGGGCACCGCCTGGAAAACTTAGGCGCGCAGGATTTCCGCGGCGTCGGTGGCGGGACGCTGGGGGCCCGCCCGCCCGGGTGAGCGGGGATCAGGCGCCCTGCGGCGTCCCTTGAGGTTGGCCGGCGAACTCCCGCTCCAGTTCCCGGCGTATGGCCTGAACGCTGAGGCCGTGCAGCCGGCCGCCCCCTTCGAAATAACGGATGAAGACGCGCCCCATCGCATAGGTGCCGACGCCGGAAAAGGCGGCCATGGTGGTCAGGCCCGCCAAGCCGGCCAGTCCCGGCAGGACGTTGACCAGAATCTGGGTCAGCAGGGAGGAGACGCTTTTGGGCACCAGCACGCCGATCAGCACGCCGACGATGGCCTGGACCGATTCCAGCGACACCGTCTCACCGTACAGTTCGGCCAGTTCCGTCACCATCTTGGTCTGGACCACGGCCAGGGCCGCGATGTCCACCACCGGCACGGGCACGGCACCGGCGGCGATGCCCCAGCCCGAGTACCGCGCCAGGATGCGGGAAGCCTTGTCCAGGCGCCGGGCCAGCGCCTCCGACGCATCATCCGCGACGGACGGCGCCGCATCCACCACCTCGGGCACGGCAGCCGCCACGGGCTCTTGTTGTTCCTCAAGCCGGGACATGGGCGCGATACCTTTCCATGGGGCTGCGGCGTGTAGGCCGTGCCACCTCCAGATATCATGCCGTCCGCCCGCGCCACAATCTCTGGCTGGTGGCCCACAGGTACAATACAGCCGCAACCTGACAGGCGCCTTCCCCGCCCCTGCTTTTTCAGATACTTTCCGGCCGACTGCGGGGGTCGCGCTGCGTCATCGGGGGTAACTGCGTTGCTTATGGTTTTTGCCTGTGGGCCCCGGGCCCGGCGGTACCGTTCATGACGGCGGAGGGTATGAACGCCGACGGCGGCCGGCACGGCGGGGCCCGTCCCTTCGCCGCGCGCCTGCTGGCGGCCCTGGCCGGCACCCCGGGCAGCGCGCGCAAGGACCGTTTCCAGTCGCTGCGCGACGCCCTTGACCGCACGCGCACCGTCACCCTGCGGCAGTTGGCGCTGGCCGCCATCCTGGCCGCCTGTTGCGGCACCGGCGTGCTGGCCATCATCAACAAGGCGGCAGCACTGGCGTCGGATGACGGCTATTCGCTGGTCTACGTCTTCCTCTTCTTCGTCCTGATCGTCGGCTACAACGTCGCCCAGAAATTCTTCACCAAGGGGGCGGCGCACGACCTGGAAATGGCGCTGCACGATGTCCGGGGCAGCACCGCCACCCGCATCGCCCGCCTGGATCTCCGCCATTTCGAGAGTTTCACGGCGGAGCGCTTCTACACCGCCCTGGTCCGGTACTACGAGATGATCTCCATGGGGATCGTCAACCTGCTGTCGGGCGTGCAGTCGGGCGTCCTGTTCCTGTTCAGCATCTGCTACGTCCTCTACCTGTCGCCCGCAGCCTTCCTGCTGACCCTGGTGGCGGTGGGCTTCCTGACCTACGGCTACCTGATGAAGGCCGGCGAGACGGATGGCGCCCGGCATGAGGCAGCGAACGCGGAAACACGGCTGATGGAAGGCGTGCACGACCTGATCCAGGGCTTCAAGGAACTGAAGCTGGATCCGGCCAAGCGCGCCGTGGTGGTGGATGAGATCAAGGCCTGCAGCGCGCAGGCTGCGGAGCGACGGGCGCACGCCAACGACGTGCTGACCGACCTGATCGTCTACATCAACAGCACCTTCTACCTGTTGAGCGGTGCGGTGGTCTTCCTGCTGCCGCTGCTCAGCAAGGACAGCCACGAACAGATCGAGCGCCTGGTGATGGTGGTGCTGTTCGCCGCCAGTTCGCTGATGACCGGCGTGGGCGCCACCGTGCAGACCGTCGCCGGCGTGCGCCTGGCAGCCCAGGGCATCCGCGCGTTCGAGGGCGAACTGGACGGCCAGGTGGAAACCCATGACGACGACGTCGGCGCCACCGCCCCGCCGCCGTTCCAGTCTCTGGCGCTGCGCGACGTGCACTATACCCACGCCACCGGCAACGGCGACCAGCGCTTCAGCATCGGCCCCATCAATTTCGACGCGCGGATGGGGGAGATCGTGTTCATCACCGGCGGCAATGGCTCCGGCAAGTCCACGGCGCTGAAGGTGATGACGGCACTGTACCCCGCCATGGGCGGGCAGCTGCTGCTGAACGGCGCGCCGCTGGCAACCGGCGCCACGGAAAGCTATCGCCGCCTGTTCGGCACCGTGTTCGCCGAGTTCTATACCTTTCACCGGCTGTTCAACATCCCGGCGGAGCGTGAGCCGGAGATGTGGCGGCTGCTGAAGCAGATGCAGCTGGCGGAAAAACTGCCCGGCGGCCTGATGAACGGCTTCAACCCGGCAGCCCTGTCCACCGGCCAGCGCAAGCGCCTGGCCCTGGTCATCGCCTTGCTGGAGGACCGGCCGGTGCTGCTGTTCGATGAATGGGCGGCGGACCAGGACCCGGAATTCCGCGCCATCTTCTACCGCGAGATCCTGCCGGCCCTGAAGGCGGCCGGCAAGGCGGTCATCGCGGTCACCCACGACGACCGCTATTTCGATGTCGCCGACCGGCGCTATCACATGGATGAGGGTAAAATGCGCGAGGTCACGGCGGCATGACCATGTCCACCGAACCGGCGACGCCGACCATCCAGCAGCCCGCGCCAAAGCCGGCCAAGCCCGGCCTGCGCGTCCGCTTTCGCATCTGGCGGCAGCGCCAGCGGCTGAACATCCTGCTGATCACGCTGATCCTGGCCTTCGCCTGCGTCGTCCTGGCCGACCGCATCTTCGTCAACATCCCGTCGGGCTCAGTCGGGGTATTGTGGCTGCGCCTGGCCGGCGGCACCCAGACCGGGTTCCACTACAATCCCGGTCTGAAGATCATCCCGCCTTGGGACCAGATCTTCATATATGACGTGCGTCTGCGCCGCCTGGACGAAACGGTCCAGGCGCTGACCCGCGACGGCCTGGCGGTGGATGTCGAACTGACCGTGTCCTACTTCGTGGACCGCGACCTGGTGGGCAACCTGCACGAGACGCTGGGGCCCCAGTTCGAGGACACGCTGATCCGCCCGACCATCAGTTCGGAGATCCGCAACGCGGTGGCGGAGCTGCGTCCGGACGACCTGTACAGCATCAACCGCACGGCGCTGGAACAGCGGGTCGCCCGCCTGGTGCGCGGCGTGCTGGCACGCAGCCATCTGGACGTCGGCAGCGATCACCAGCTGATCGACATCCAGGACATCTTCATCCGTAACATCACCCTGCCCCCGGCAGTCCGGGCTTCCATCGAACAGAAGATCGCGGAGGAGCAGAACGCCCTGCGCTTCCAGTTCGTGCTGGAGAAGGAACGGCTGGAGAGCGAGCGCAAAGCCATCGAGGCGCAGGGTATCCGCCAGTTCCAGGAAATCGTCTCCAACGGCATTTCCGACCGCTACCTGCGCTGGAAGGGCATCGACGCCACCTTGCAGTTGGCCAGGTCGCCCAACGCCAAGGTGGTGGTCATCGGTGCCCAGAACGGCCTGCCGCTGATCCTGGACACCACGGACAAGTCCGTGACCGACAAGACCGGCCCCGACCTGGCGCCCGCCGTAGGCCCGCGCGCCAAGCGCCCGGTGACGCTCCCGGTCGGTGGGCAGGATGGGGAAGCCATGTCGTCCGCCTGGCCCCCGCCGCTGCCGGAGGCGGTCGATCCCCTGGACGCCATGGACGAGGCCAAGCCCGCGCCGGCCGCCAAGGCGAAGCCGCCGGAAGGCGTGAAGCCCGGCACCGTAGCACCTGGGGACGTGAAGCCGGTCCCTGGCCCCACCCCCGGCAAGCCGTGACGCGGCGGCCATGATCCGGCGCCTGATCTGCACGATCCTCGCCCTGCTCTTTCTCTGGGCCATCACCCTGGTGGTGCCCCGGATGATCGTGGCTTCGTTCCGCCGATCCGTCGTACCGGCGCCCATTGCCGCCATCGCCGGCTACCGCGAGGCCTACGCCGGGTCGGAGACGCTGCACGGCGTGGCGCGCGCGCTGGTGCACGACCGCCCCATGCTGGTGGCGGTGGGCGAAGGCGGCCTTATCCTGACCAATGACGAGGGCAACCACCTGTGGGCGCGGCAGGAATCGCCCGGCCGCAGCGAACTTTATGCCGTGACCGGCGGGCCCGCCGGTTTCGTCGCCGTCGGATCGGGCGGGTTCGCCGCCCAATCCGCCGATGGCATCGGTTGGCACCCGGTCAAGACCGGGGTGCATGGCACCTTGACCGCCATCGCGGCGTCGCGTGATCGCTATGTCACCATCGGCCCCGCCGGCATGGCCAGTTCCGCCGATGGCCGGACATGGGTGTCCGCCGATGTGCCCCAGGACGCCAACCTGATGGCGATCACCTATGCCGGCGACCTGTTCGTCGCGGTGGGCGAAGGCGTCAGCGCCGTTTCATCCGATGGGGTGGACTGGCGCCTGTGCCAGGTGGCCGATGGGGCGGTGCTGCAGAGCCTCGGGCATTCGCCCACTTTGGGTTTCATCGCGGGCGGGACCGACGGCATGCTGCTGCGGTCCCGTGACGGTTGCCGCTGGGCCCCCTTGAGCCCCGTGCCCGATGTCACCATCCGCGCCGTCCTGGCCGTGCCCGAGGGCATCGTGGCCGCCGGCACCGGTGGCGTCATTGGCATCGCCTGGCCCGGCAAGGCCTGGCAGGAGGGCGCATCCGACGCGCGCTATAACCTGGAATCCCTGACCCGCGCGGACGACCGCATCGTGGCGGTGGGCACCGGCGGCGTCATCCTCTCCTCCGTCGATGGGCGCCGCTGGCAGACGGAACGGCGATCGGCGGGCCAGCCCATGCTGGGCGCCATCTTCAACGGCCGCTTCACGGCCGTGGGCGGGGGCGGCAGCATCCTGACCTCCACCGATGGCGAGAACTGGACCCGCCGCGTCCCCGCCACCCGCCGCGCCCTATGGGCCCTGGCCCCGCACGACAACGGTCTGATCGCCGTGGGCAGCCGGGGCCAGATCATGATGTCGCGTGACGGCGTGTTGTGGTCCACCCGGTTCAGCGGCAGCCGCGCCGACCTGCTGGGCGTGGCGGCCTTCCGCCGCCAAATGATCGCCGTGGGTCAGAACGGCACCATCCTGACCTCGCCCGATGGCGATGCCTGGACCCCGCGCCGCGCCGCCGATCCCGTGGCGCCCCGTCGCGCCACCTCCCTGGCGCTGTGGGCGGTGACGAACGCCCGCGACTACGCCGTGGCGGTCGGCGAAAACGGCCTGATCGTCGTGTCGCGCGACGGCACGACGTGGAAAACCCTACCGCCCCTGACCCACCAGGATCTGCTGGCCGTCATGGCGGATGGGAACGAGGCCGTGGCCGTGGGATCGGACGGCATCATCCTGCGCACCGCCGATGGCGACACCTGGACACAGGAGGCCAGCGGCACGGGCGAGAAGCTGTGCGCCGTGGCCTATTGGAAATCCACCGTCTTCGCCACGGGCAGCGGTGGCACCATCCTGACCTCCACCGCGCCCGGCCAATGGACGGCCCGCGCCTCGGGCACGCGCAGCACGCTGTGCGCCGCGACCGCCGGTGAGGACGTCCTGGTGGCGCTGGGCTACAGCGGCGCCATCTCCCACTCCCACGACGGCGGGGTGACGTGGGAGGCGACGGCACTGCCCGTCCGCGAAGGCTATTGGCTGGCGCGGGCGGACGGTGACGTCATCGCCTCCGGCGCCGCCCTGGACCAGGGTAGCATGGGGGCCGCCCGCTCCCCCGTCGTCGGCATCAGCGCCCCGGTATCAGGCGACGGCTATTGGCTGGCCACCCGTGACGGCCATGTGCACGTCGTGGGCGGGGTGCAGGATTTCGGTGGCGCCGTCGACCTGCGGCCCGGGCAAGAGATCGTCGGCATCGATCACACGCCATCGGGACTGGGGTATCGCCTGCTGGCCAACGACGGCGCCATCTTCTGTTTCGGCAACGCCCATTGCGACCTGCCATCCAGCCCGGGCTCACCGGTGGAGAAGCCCGTCGCCCGTGCGGTCGACCTGATCAGCGCCCCGGTGGGCGAAGGATATGCGGTCCTGTATGCCGACGGCAGCGTGCGGGCCTTCGGTTCGATGAAGTACATGGGTGACGCCACCGCCACCCTGGCCGGCCGCGGTGGCGACGGCCGTCCGGCGGCCAATGCCCTCAGCATGGCGCTGCCGCTGCATGGCAAGGGATACTGGATCCTGGCGGACGACGGGTCGGTGACGGGCCTTGGCTCCGCCCCCACCTTCGCGCCCGGCGACGCGGCGCCGGCACCGCGCAAGTCCGACAACCTGCCCCGCCGGCCGGTGTCCATCGCCGCCCGCGCCGATGGCCAGGGCGTCTGGATCGCCATGTCCGACGGCCGTGTGATCGACCGCAGCCCTCCCCCGGTGCCAGGCCAATAAGGGTGGTCACGCGATGGCCGCCGGCCGCAGCGCCGCCAGCAGCCGGTCGATGGCCTTCAGGCCGTTGGCGAAGGGCGACAGGATGGTGAAGACCTGCGACCTTGAGTCCGGCGGCAGTTGCATGCGGATCAGCGTCGCCAGGGTGCCCGACGGGCTGAGGTCGACATAGATGGCGCCGCCCCGCCCTTCCAGGGTCTGCACCATGTGGCCGACATGCATCTGCCCGCGGGCGATGCGCCAGAACAGGTCCGGGGTGTCGGGCGTGGTCCAGCCCTGCAGGCTGGCGGAATGGCAGGGGCAACGCCCCGCCTCGAGCCGGACATCCGCCGTCAGGGCGCGGCTGGCCTCCGCCGCCGGCTCCATCCAGCGCGAATGGAAGGCGAAGGGGACGGGCAAGGCCTGGTAAGGCAGGCGCAGGCGGTCCAGTTCCGCCGCGATGGCCGGCATCATCGCCGCCGTGGCCGACAGCACGAAATGCTCATCCGAACTGACGCCGGCCAGTTCGCTGCGGCTGTTGAGGATGGGGTTGCCGCGCCACAGTTCGGGACTGGCCAGGACGGCGACCATGCCGCCCGGGGCACAGTGGCGGGCGTATACCTCCGGCTGGCGGGCCACGAGGGCCAGCGCCGTTTCCAGCGGCATCATGCCGGCGACCACCATGGCCGCGAACTCACCCAGGCTGACCCCCGCCACCTGGTCGGGCACGATGCCGTGATGTTCCAGCGTGCGGGCCAGCGCCACCTCGGTCATGAAGATGGCCGGATGGGTGATGGGCAGGGCGTCGAAGGTGTCGCCCAGGCCCCGCCCCGGGGCATAAAGGGTGTCCAGGATGGGCCGGCCGAAATTCTCCCGCAGGAAGCGGTCGCCCAGGCACATCCACTCGGCGAAGACCGGATGGCCGCGAAACAGCTCCGCCCCCATCTGGTAGTACTGCGACCCTTGGCCCCCGAACAGGAAGGTGACGGGCAAGGTGCCGGAAACGCTCATGCCTAAAACCCCAAGACCTCGACGGCCACAGCCGCTGTGGATGGGCCGCCGTCCCGCCCCAAAGATGAAAGGGGGCGCACAAACAAAAGGCGCGGCCAGGAGGCCCGGCCGCGCCCAGCGCTTAATCAAATGCCAGCAATCAGGCCGCGGTGGCGGCTTCCTTGCTTTCCTTGACGTCCTTGGCTTCCTTCTTGGCGATCTTGGCCAATTCCTTGCCCTTCTCATACTGTTCGTGCGCGAAGGCCTTGAACTTGGTGGTGTCCAGATCCCACAGCGAGCCGCCTTGCTCATAGTGCTTCACGAACACCTTGCCGATGGCATAGGTGGAGGCGCCGGCGGCGATGGGCAGGGTCGCGGCAGAGAGGGCCCAGCCGATGCCCGGCACGGCCTTGATCAGGCTGCCGACGGCCAGACCGCCCGCCAGGCCGCCGACGGTGCCGACCAGCGACGCCAGGACGGAGCTGCCCAGCGACTTGGTGAAGGGCTTGCCGTACAGTTCCGACAGCTTCTGGATCATGCGCAGCTGAATGGCCGTGATGCCGGCGACATCGACCAGCGGCAGGGGCACAACGCTGACCGCGACGGCGGCCACGACATAGTCCTTGATCTCGCTGGTGGCCAGCAGTGTCAGGGCCAGATCGTGGCTGACGTCGGGGGCCGGGGTCGCGACGGGCGCCACCGGAGCTTCGGGAGCGACAACGGCCTCGGGGGCGGGGGCAGCGCTCTGGGCGGGCTTCTCAACCATCGGGTAACTCCTTGATCGGCGTTATGGGTCGCGCCAGGGTTTTTATGGGGTCGGAGGACACGGGATGGGCGGCTGGCGACTTCGCCCGACAATAGCAGTGGGTTGGTGGTTTTGCATCCGCTGAGTTCGCGGAAAATCAACCCTTTCCACCCATCGGCGCATCACCGGCAGCAGCGCGACAGCCCGCCCCCTCTCCGGAGGAGGGATTGTTTTACTAGAAAATTCCAGATAGTTGTACTCTTATTCCGAGATATTTGGATCTGATATCGACATGCCACTCCGTCAAAATCCAGGCTTTCCCGACCTTTTGCAGGGTGATTCCCGCCGCCATGGCGCGAACATTAAGCTTGGCTTGACAACCCCAGGACGATTCTTCATATGCCGGGGCGATGGGACGGCATGATAATGGAAATGTATCTGCCCTAAGCTTTCGAGTTAACTCGTTAGTTCACAAAATTTATTGTAAATCCCACCGATCCGCGCTGCCACCTTTATCCGGCCGCACGGGCTTCAAGGCGGCCTCCCCCCGCCCTTCCGGCATGCCCCCAGCGGGCGTCCGAAGGCAGCGCAACCAGGTGTTCCATCATGACCTCCGCGTCTGAATCCGCCGCCCCCATCGTTGGGGCCCCGTTGACGCCCCTCGGGTTCGACAATTTGGGCCAGATCCTGAAACGGGCGGCACAAGGGGATGGCGGCCTGGTCTTTCTGGGCGACGATGGTGCTGAACGCCGGCTGGATTACGCCCAGTTGCTGGATGAAGCGCTGCACGTCCTGGGCGGCCTGAACGCCGCCGGCTTGGGCCCAGGCGACCGGGTCATCCTGCCGGTCAGGGGCGTGGGCCGGCTGGTGCCCCTGCTGTGGGCCTGTTTCCTGGGTGGCATCGTGGCCGTGCCCATGGCGCCGCCGACGGTGATCGAGGATGCCGCCCCGCCGGTGCGCAAGCTGCACGCCATCTGGGGCCTGCTGGACCGCCCGCTGGTGGTGGCCGACGGCGACATCCCGGCGGCACTGGCCGCCCATGCCGCGACGGCGGGATGGGCTGACTTCCGCGTCCTGGCGGCGGAGGGGCTGTGGCAGGGCCCCAAGCCGGCGCGTCTGCCCGACGTGCGGCCGGACGATCTGGCGATGATGCCGCAGACTTCGGGCAGCACCGGCATGCCCAAGGCCGTCATGCTGACCCATGCCAACATCCTGGCCATGGTGGCGGGCACCATCCAGGCCAACGGCTTCGGCGCCGGCGACGCCACCTTGAATCTGGATGCCGCTGGACCATCCCGGCGCCAACGTCTTCCTGGGCGTGATGCCGGCCGTGACCGGCGCCTGGCAGGTCCACGTCCCCACCGCCCATATCCTGACCGATCCCCTGCGCTGGCTGGCGCTGCTGAGCCGCCATGGCGTCAGCATCTCCTGGGCACCCAACTTCGCCTTTTCCATGATCGGCCGCAGTGCCGACCGGCTGGCGGCGCTGAACCTGGATCTGTCCAGCGTCAGCTTCCTGGTCAGCGCCGGCGAACAGGTGGCGGCCGCCACCTCATCCACCTTCCTGGAACTGCTGGAAGGCTACGGCCTGCGCGACGGCGCGTTGCGCCCGGCCTTCGGCATGGCGGAAAGCTGCTCCGGCATCACCTGGTCCAAGGGGCTGACGCGGGACCAACTGGCCGGCAACCCCACCATCCTGTCCTTGGGGCCCCCCATCCCGGGCGCCGCCATCCGCATCACCGATGAGGACGGTCGCGTGCTGCCGGCCGGTGAGCTGGGCCTGCTGGAACTGTCCGGCCCCTCAGTGACGCAAGGCTATTACGACAACGCCGACGCGAACGCGGAAGCGCTGAAGCCCGGCGGCTGGTTCGCCACCGGCGACCTGGCCTATGTCGCGGAGGGTGAGCTGTACATCACCGGCCGCAAGAAGCAGATCATCATCATCAACGGCCTGAACATCCCGGCGCACGATATCGAGGCCGCGGCCGAGGAGGTGGCGGGCGTGGCCCCCTCCTTCACCGCCGCCTTTTCCGTCTTCAGCGCCGAGCGCGGAACGGAGGAACTGGTGCTGGTGTTCAGCCCGGCGGGCGATGTGGCGGAGGGCGACCTTGCCCGCCATCTGCGCGCCCACCTGACGCGCCGCACCGGCCTGGCCCCCACCCACCTGCTGGCCCTGCCGCCGCACCAGATCCCCAAGACCAACATCGGCAAAATCCAGCGCCTGGACCTGAAGCGCCGGTTCGAGAAGGGCGAGTTGCGCGGCTATCAGCTGGTGGCGGAGGCCCCGCGTCCGGCCGCGCCCCGCAAGAATGGCCGGGGGCAGGAGACGCTGATCACCACGGTGTGGGCCGACGCGCTGAGCCTGGCGGATATCGGCCCTGACGACAACTTCTTCGAACTGGGCGGCCATTCCGTCCTGCTGATCCAGGTGGCCGGCCGCCTGAAGGAACATTTCCCGGCACTGGAGCCGGTGGACCTGTTCCGTTTCCCCACCATCCGCACCCTGGCGGCCTATCTGCGGGACGCGGCCGAAGGGCCGGACGCCGCCCCCACCGCCCAAGCCACCGCCCCCCGCCGCGCCTATGAAGGGGAGACGGAGGTAGCGGTCATCGGCATCGCCTGCCGCTTCCCCGGTGCCGACAACCCGGCCGAGTTCTGGGCCAATTTGCAGGCGGGCCGCGAATCCATCGCCCGCTTCACCGTCGATGAGCTGGTGGCCGCCGGCTTCGACCGTACGGCGGTGTCGCATCCGGATTACGTTCCCGCCAGCCCGGTGCTGAAGGACGCCGCCGGCTTCGACGCCGCCTTCTTCGGTTATGGCGCCCGCGAAGCGGAACTGATGGATCCGCAGCAGCGCCTGTTCCTGCACTGCGCGTGGGAGGCGCTGGAGGACGCGGGCTACAACCCCTTCCAGTATGCAGGCCGCATCGGCGCCTTCGCCGGCGCCAGCATGAACACCTACTTCACCAACAACGTCCATCCCAACCGGCACAAGCTGGACCCGCGCGACCGCATCGACGTCTTCACCCTGGATTCCATGGGCGGCTTCCAGGCCATGGTGGCGAACGACAAGGACTACATCGCCACCCGCACCAGCTATAAGCTGGACCTGCGCGGCCCCAGCCTGAACGTGCAGACCGCGTGTTCCACCGGCCTGGTGGTCATCCATGCGGCGGTGCAGAGCCTGCTGGCCGGCGATTGCGCCATGGCCCTGGCGGGTGCCGCCGCGGTGCAGAGCCCGCAGGCCGCCGGCCATCTGTGGCAGGAGGGCATGCTGGTGACGGCCGACGGCCATTGCCGAGCCTTCGACGCCGCGGCATCCGGCACCATCTTCGGCAGCGGCGTGGGGGCCGTGCTGCTGAAGCCGTTGAAGGCCGCCCTGGCCGACGGCGACCATGTCTACGCCGTCATCAAGGGTACCGCCGTCAACAACGACGGCGGCGTCAAGGTGGGCTTCATGGCCCCCAGCGGGACGGGTGAGACCGGCGTGGTGCGCGACGCCCTGGCGGCATCCGGCGTGCCGCCCGAGACCATCACCTTCATGGAGGCGCACGGCACCGGCACGGCGCTGGGCGACCCCATCGAGGTCGCCAGCCTGGCCGCCGGCCTGAAATCGTCCACCGGCCTTGTCCCGGCGGGGAATTGCGCCCTGGGGTCGGTCAAGACCAACGTCGGCCATTTGCAGATCGCCTCGGGCATCGTCGGTTTCATCAAGACGGTGCTGGCCGTGCACCACGGCCAGATCCCGCCCACCCTGCATTTCCAGACACCCAACCCGGCCATCGACCTGGGCAATAGCCCCTTCTATATCAACACGGCACTGGTGCCGTGGCAGCCGCCGGCCGGCGTGCCCCGCCGGGCGGGCGTCAACTCCCTGGGCATCGGCGGCACCAACGCCCACGCCATCCTGGAACAGGCGCCGGTCGCGCCGCACGTCATCGCCATCAACGACCGGCCGCTGCACCTGCTGACCCTGTCGGCGCGCACGCCCACGGCGCTGGCCGCCCTGGCGCGGTCCTACGGCCGTTTCCTGGCCGACCATCCGGATACCGACCCGGCGGACCTGTGCTTCACCGCCAACACCGGCCGCAAGGCGTTTGAGCACCGCCACGCCCTGGTGTTCGACACGGTGAACGCCCTGCGCGCGGCACTGGCGCCGCTGGAAACGGTGGCCCCGGCCGCCCTGGTGGCCGCGCCCCGCATCAAGATCGCCTTCCGTTTCGCCGATCATGCCGAGCCCGGCCTGGGGCGTGAACTTTACCGCACGGCGCCGCCCTTCCGCGCCCAGCTGGACGAATGCGACCGCCTGCTCAGCCGCCGCTGGCCGGCACTGTCGTTGGTCCGCTGCCTGTATGAAGAGGCGCCCTGGCCGAATGACGCGGCCTTCACCCACGCGGCGGTGGCCAGCCTGGGCATCGCTGCGGCGGCGTTGCTGCGCGGCTGGGGCCTGGAACCCGATGGCGTCCTGGCCACCGGCCCGGGCGCCATGGCGGCGGCCGGCTGGGCCTTGGGCGAGTTGTCGCTGGAAGACGCGCTGGAGCGCGCGGGCCAGGACACCGCCACCGAACTGCCACCGACCCCCGATGATGCGGTGGTGGTGGACGTGAGTGCCGCCGGCTGGGCCGGGCTGCTGCGTGACCTGGGCCATGTTCATGTCCGGGGCGGTGCCGTGGACTGGGCCGCCTTCGACCAGCCCTACCGCCGCCGGCGCCTGTCGCTGCCGACGTACCCGTTCGAGAACCGCCGCTATTGGCTGGAGCCGCCCAAGGCTGTCCCCCGCCCCTGTTCTGGAAGCCCGTCCGCATCCCCTGCTGGACCGGCGGTTCGGCAGCGCGCTGACGCGCGACGTGTTCTATGAGGGCCGGCTGGAGGTGGCACGCCTACCGCTGCTGGCCGACCATCTGGTCCACGGCCAGCCGGTGGTGTCCGGCGCCTGCTACATGTCCATGCTGACCGGCGTGGCGGCGGCGGAAAGCGGCCGGCTGGAGGTGCGCGACGTCGCCTTCCTGCAGGCCCTGCCCGTGCCAGCGGATGGCGTCACCGTGCAACTGGCGCTGCAGCCCCAGGCGGATGGCAGTCGGGTCGCCACCTTGATCTCTTTGGGCACGGTGGAGGGTGAGTACCGCAGCCACGTTACCGCCACCCTGCATCCGCTGGAAGAATCCACCGCCCTGACCGCCCTGGACGTATGTCAGGCGGGATGCCCGCAGACGGTGGCGCTGGACGACCATTACGGGCGCCTGGAAGAACGCCACATCGCGCTGGGTCCGCAGTATCGCTGGATGACGGCCCTGTCGCGCGGCACGGACCAGGCGTTCTGCCGCCTGCGCCGCCCGGCGGAACTGGATGCCGCGACCGACGCCGCCTATGGCCTGCACCCGGGCCTGATCGACGCCTGCTTCGGCCTGATGATCGCCGCCGTGGACCTGGACGTGGCCGATACCTTCATCCCGTCCAGCATTGAGCGTTTGCGCCTGCATCGCCAACCGGCCGCGGAAACCCTGTGGGCCTGGGGCCGTTTCACCCGCCAGGCCGACGGCGGCGGGGTTCGCGGCGACATCCAGCTGTGCGGCGATGACGGCATGCCGGTGCTGACCCTGATGGGTTTCACCGGCCGTGTCGCCCGCCGCGAGCAGGTCCTGGGGACCGGCCCCGCCCTGCCGCTGTATCGCCTGGACTGGCAGGCCGACGCCCCGCCCCAGACCGAGGCCCCCACGCCCGGCGCCTGGCTGGTGCTGGCCGATAGCCATGGGCTGGGCGAAGTGGTGGCGGCCAAGCTGGCTTGCCGCAGCGTGCCGATCAACAGCCCGGCCCTGGAACAGGTGCTGCGCGACGAGACCACGGCTGCCGGCCGCGGCGGCCTGGGCATCCTGCACCTGGGCAATCTGGACATCGACGCCAGCACCGCGCCGGCCCAAGCCCGCACCCTGGGCCTGGCCCCGGCCCTGCTGGCCGCCCAGGCGCTGGCGGCCGCGGCCGCGCCGGGCGCCCTGTGGCTGGTGACCCGAGGCGCACAAGCGGCGACCGACGGCCAGGCCGTGACGGCGGGCCAAGCCACTGTCTGGGGCCTGGCCAAGGTGCTGCGGCTGGAACAGCCGTCCCTGCCCTGCCGCACCATCGACCTGGACCCCGCGACCACCGGCCAGGAGACGGAAGCCGACCGGCTGCTGGACGAACTGGCCATCGGCGGCCAGGCGGAGGTGGCATTGCGCGGCGACCGGCGCCTGCACCCGGTTCTGGTTCCCCTGGCGCCCGTCGCATCATCCCAGGCACCGGCCCTGTCCCCCGACGCCAGTTACCTGGTGGCCGGCGGTTCCGGCGCCCTGGGATCGGTGATGGTGGACTGGCTGGCTGATCGCGGCGCGCGGCACATCGTCATCGCCAGCCGGCGCGGCACGGTCGATGACGGGCAGGTCCGGCAGTTGGCGGAACAGGGCGTATCCCTCTATCCCCTGCGGGCCGATCTGGCCGACGGCGCGGCGCTGGCCCTGGCCTGGCGCCGGCTGGAACCGCAGCTGCCGCCCTTGCGCGGCCTGATCCATGCCGCCGGCGTGCTGGACGACGGTGCCCTGTCCGCACAGACGCCGCAGCGCCTGGAGGCGGTGGCAGCACCGAAGATGGAGGGCGCGCTGGCCCTGGCCCAATTGGCCGAGGGGCGTGACCTGGACTTCCTGGTGCTGTTCTCCTCCGCCGCGTCCATCCTGGGCCATCCCGGCCAGGCCAACTACGCCGCCGCCAACGCCCATCTGGACGCGCTGGCCGCCGATTTGCGGGCACGGGGGCATCGGGCGGTGGCCATCAGCTGGGGCCCGTGGGGGGCGGCCGGCATGGCCGCCAGCGACCGCGTCACCGCCGGCTTCAACCGCCTGGGCATCCATCCGCTGACCGCCGACCAGGGGCGCCGTGCCCTGGAAACGGCGCTGGCCGCCAACGTGCCGCATGTCGGCGCGCTCAGTTGCGACTGGGACCGGTATGTCGGCCAGAGCGTGGCGCAGCACGGCGACGGCACCGGCCGCACCGCCCTGTTCCGTCGCCTGGTGAAACCCGCCGCCCCGGTCGTGGCGCCCGCAGTGGCGGCCGAGGTGGACCTGTCCACACGGCTGGCCGGCGCCACGGGCGAGACACGGCGGCAGTTGCTGGCGGCCCTGGTGCTGGACGTGGTGACGGAGGCGTTGAGCTTCACCGGCGCCGACGTGGTGGACCGTCGCGTCGCCCTGATGGAGCAGGGGCTGGACAGCCTGGCCGCCGTCAGCGTCCGCGCTAACCTGGCCCGGGCGCTGAACGGCGCCTTGCCGCGCGCGTTGCCCGTCGGCCTGGTTTTCGAACACCCGACGGTGGACGATCTGGTCCATTTCCTGGAACAGCAGACGGCCCCCGCCACCGCCCCGGAAAGTGCGGCCCCGTCGAACGAGGATGACGACCTGGACGATTTGAGCCTGGCTGAACTGGAGGCGCTGGTCAGCCGTGAGTTGGATGGCGGCCTGCTGAAGGCCGGATCATGACGGAAGGTCCGGGCACGGCGCCCGAACTGGCCTCGGCGCAAGAAACCATCAAGCGCCTGTACCGCGCGCTGAAGGCCGAGAAACAGCAGCGCGAGTCCCTGGAAGCCAAGCAGGCACCAACCTCGGGCGACCGGCAGGAACCCATAGCCATTATCGGCATGGCCTGCCGCTTTCCCGGCGGCGCCAATGATCCGGACGCCTTCTGGCGCCTGCTGGACGGTGGTGTGGACGCCGTCGGCACGGTGCCGGCCGACCGCTGGGACGCCGCGGCGTATCTGGACCCGGACGGCACGGTACCCGGCACCATGCACACCGCCCAGGGCGGCTTCCTGGACGTGGCCCTGGACCAATTCGATTATCCCTTCTTCCGCCTGTCGCCCAAGGAGGCGCGGGCGTTGGACCCGCAGCAGCGCCTGCTGCTGGAGATCGCCTGGGAGGCGCTGGAGTCCGCCGGCATCGTCCCCGCCACGCTGAAGCGCAGTCGCACCGGCGTGTTCGTCGGCCTGTCGGGCGACGACTACACCCTGGCGCACCGTCATTCCGCCGACCTGTCGCGCATCGACGCCTATTCCATCACCGGCAGCACGCCCAGCACGGCAGCCGGGCGCATCGCCTATTTCCTGGGGCTGGAGGGGCCGGCCATCCCGGTGGACACCGCCTGCTCCTCCTCCCTGGTCGCCTTCCATCTGGCCTGCCAGAGCCTGCGGGCGGGGGAGACGGATTTGGGCTTGGTGGGGGGCGTCAACCTGATCCTGGCGCCCGCCACCCACGTCTGCTTCTCCCGCCTGCAAGCGATCTCGCCCGACGGCCGATGCAAGAGCTTCGCGGCCACCGCCAACGGCTATGGCCGGGGCGAGGGCGGCGGCATGGTGGTGCTGAAGCGCCTGGCGGACGCGCGCCGCGACGGCGACCCCATCCTGGCGGTGGTCAAGGCCACGGCGGTGAACCAGGATGGCGCCAGCAACGGCTTCACCGCCCCCAATGGTGCTGCGCAAAAGCGCCTGCTGCGTGAGGCGCTGGACAAGGCCGGCCTGGTCCCGGCCGACATCCAGTATGTGGAGACGCACGGCACCGGCACGCCGCTGGGCGATCCCATCGAGGCCGACGCCCTGGCCGACGCCCTGTGCCAGGGCCGGGATGCCGCCCACCCGCTGGTCCTGGGCGCCGTCAAAAGCAACATCGGTCATCTGGAGGCGGCGGCCGGCATGGCCGGCGTGCTGAAGGTGCTGCTGGCGCTGCGCCATGGCCGCATCCCGCCCAATCTGCACTTCACCGATCCCAACCCCCTGATCCCCTGGGACAGCGCGGGTTTGGCCGTGCCCACCAATGCGGTGCCCTGGCCGACGGGCGACAGCGCCCGCCATGCCGGCATCAGTTCCTTCGGTTTCAGCGGCACCAACGCGCACGTCATCCTGGGCGAACCGCCGGTCGCCCCGGTCGCCACCGCCCCGGCCGCCGGCCCCGCCCTGCTGTGCCTGTCCGCGCGCACGCCGGCAGCACTGCGCGAGACGGCGCTGCGGGTCCAGGCCCATCTGGCGGCCCTGCCCACCGGCACCGGCATCCACGACATCTGCGCCACCGCGCTGCACCACCGCAGCGCCTTCACCCATCGCCTGGCCGTGGCCGGCACCGACGCGCGGGGCCTCGCCCACGCGCTGGACGCCTGGCTGCGGGATGGCACCGTGGCCGGCCATGCCGCAGCCGTCGCCTACGTCGCGGGCGCGGAACCGGATGCCGCCGCCCTGGGTCTGGACGGGCCCTATCGCCGGGTGGACCTGCCTACCACCGCCTTCGATCCGCAACCTTGCCACTTCGGCCAGCCCGGCGGGCCGCTGGTGCCCCTGCCGGCACCCACCGCCACGGGCCACGCCATCCGGGAAGCTTCGCACCCCCTGCTGGGTCGGCAGTGGCGTAGCCCGCTGCTGAACGACACCTTGTGGGAGGTCGCGGTCGGCCTGGGCAGCCATCCGCTGTTCCGCGACCATCGCGTCTTCGGCCAGCCGGTGGTGCCGGCCGCCGCATACCTGTCCATGATGCTGGCGGCGGCCAGCCGCCATCTGCCCGGCCGGCCGCTGGCGCTGGAGAATGTGGCCTTCCCCGCCGCCCTGGCCCTGCCGGAGACGGGCAGCGTCACCCTGCACCTGCGCCTGCGGCCCCTGGATGGCGAGGGTGAGCGGGCGGAACTGCGCCTAGTACGCCTGACCGACACCGGCGCCGTCACCCACGCCACCGCCATCCTGGTCCCCGCCGCCGTTGAGGATTTGGCCACCGACACGCCCGCCGCCCGCTGGGACGGCTGGTCCGAGACGCTGGACGCCCTGTTCGACGCCCAAGGGGATCGGCTGACCCTGGGCCCGGCCTTCCGCCGCGCCGGCACCGCCCGCCGGGCGGGTGACGACGCCCTGGCCCGGCTGGACGCGGCCAGTGCCGACGATGCCGCCTGGGCGCCCGGCCCCCACCCCGGCCTGATCGACGCCGGCCTGCAACTGCTGCCCGCCCTCTGGCAAGGCGGTGGCGACGCCGCCCTGGTGCCGGTGGGCGTGGACCGGGTGACCTGGTCCGGCCAGGCCGGCACCGTAGCGTGGGCGGCCGCCACCTTGCGGGACGCCGGCGACGGCTTGCCCGGTGGCGATATCCGTTTGCTGGATGCCGGCGGCCACGCCCAGCTGGTATTGCGCGGCCTGCGCGGCGAAGCCCTGTCCGCCGACGCTTTGCGCCGCGCCATCGGGCTGAACGACACGAGCGGCGGCACCGCCGCCACCTGCTATCGCATCGCCTGGCACCCGGCCCCGACGACAGCGGAGCGGCCCGCCGGCCGCTGGATAGTCCTGCCCCATGCCGGCCTGCCGGCGGAGGCCTTTCCCGACGCCGTGCGCGTGAAGGATGAGGCCGCGCTGGCTGCGGTGGCGACGGATGCGGACGCCATTCTGGACCTGCGGGCGCTGGACGGCGGCGCCGACCTGGCACTGGCGGCACCGGCCCTGCGCCTGGCCCAGACGCTGGCGCGGCTTCCCACCCCGCCCCGGCTGTGGATCGCCACCCGTGGCGCCCAGGCCGCCACCCCGATTGACGCGCCCGATCCCTTCCAAGCCGCCTTGTGGGGCCTGGGCCGGTCGCTGGCAGTGGAACAGCCGCAGCTGTGGGGCGGCCTGATCGACCTGCCGGCCGCCCTGGGCACCGTGGCTTGGGATCGCTTAGCCGATCTGTTGGCGCCCGGTGAGTTGGCCCTGCGGGACGATACCGTCCTGGCCCCCGGGCTGGCGGCGGCATCGCCGGCGGACCAGCGCTTTGAGCCCCGCGCCGACGCCACCTATCTCATCACCGGCGGGCTGGGCGCCCTGGGCTTGGACCTGGCGGAAGGCCTGGTCCAGCGCGGCGCCCGCCACCTGGCCCTGCTGGGCCGTACCGGACCATCGCTCATGGCGCAGGCACGGCTGGATGCGCTGGCGGCATCCGGCGCACACGTTCTGGTCCTGGCGGCCGACGTGGCGGACGCCACCAGCCTGGGATCGGCCCTGGCGCGCATAAGGGCGGAGATGCCGCCGCTGGCCGGCTTCTTCCACCTGGCCGGCCAATTGGACGACGGCCTGCTGGCCGACCAGACGCCGGAGCGCCTTGCGCAGACCATGGCCGCCAAGGCCGGCGGCGCCTGGACCTTGCATGAGCTGACCCGCGACCTGGTGCTGGACGTGGCGGTGTTTTTCGCGTCGGCCGCCGGCGTGCTGGGTGCCGCCGCCCAGACCAACTACGCCGCGGCCAACGCCTTCCTGGATGCCCTGGCCGCCCGCCGGCGTCAGATGGGACTGGCGGGCACCAGCCTGGCCTGGGGCCCGTGGGCCGGTATCGGCATGGCGACCGACGGCAAGGCCGCCACCAACCTGGCGGCGCTGGGCTTCAGCCCCCTGGCTTCGACACAGGCGCTGGCCGCGATGGACCGGGTGCTGGTCGCCGGCTGGCCCCAGGCCACGATCCTGGCCGTCGACTGGGCGCGGTATGCGCGCAGCCTGCCGGCGAAGGCATCCCCCACCCTGTTGCACGGCCTGCTGCCGGCCGGCCAGGTGACAGCAGCCCCCGCTGACTTGGGCGCCTTCCTGGCCGCCACCGCCGCCGAGGTCCTGGGCGCCGCCCCGGGCACGGCCATCGATCCGGCGCAGGATCTGTTCGAACTGGGCCTGGATTCCCTGATGGCGCTGCGCCTGCGCAACGCCATCGAGGCCCGGCTGGGCATCAGCCTGCCCGCCACCATCCTGTTCGACCACCCCACGCTGGCGGGCCTGGCCCAGGCATTGGGCAAGCCCGCCGCCCCGACCATCGTGCCCGAGCCAGCTCAAACCGCCGCCGATCCGGCGGCCTTGAGCGCCGGGCAAAAGGGGCTGTGGTTCCTGCAACAGCTGGCGCCGGACAGCGCCGCCTTCCACACCTGCTTCACCGCCCGCATCCGCAGCGTGCTGGATGTCGAGGCGTTGCAGCGCGCCTTCCGCCGGGTGCTGGACCGCCACCCGGGCTTAAGCGCCCGCTTCAGTGCCCCTGACGGCGTGCCGCGCCAGGACCCCGTGCCCGCCGATCATTTTGTCATCGAAACATATGAGGCACCGGCTGATCCGGATGCCCTGCGCGCGGCGGTGGACGCGGCCTACCGCCGGCCCTTCAGGCTGGAGGATGGGCCACCCCTGCGTGTCGCCCTGTGGCGTGGCGCGGAAGACGACCATGTGCTGCTGATCGCCGTCCATCACATCGCCATCGACGTCTGGTCGTTCGAACTGCTGCTGGACGCGGTCAAGGCCGCCTATGCGGCGGAACGGGACGGCACGGCCGCCCCCACGCCACCGGGCCGGCCCTATGCCGATTTCATCGCCTGGCAGCAGGACCTGCTGACTGGCCCCAGGGGTGCGGCCCTGCGCGGCTATTGGCGCGAACAATTGGCCGATGCGCCGGCGGCGGGCGAACCACCGCTGGCCACCCGATCCCAGGGCGCCACCGCCTTGGCCGGCCGGTCGCTGCACTTCACCCTGGGAGCCGACACCACCGCGGCGCTGGAACGGATGGGTCAGGAACAGGGCGTCACCCTGAACATGACCCTGCTGGCCGCCTGGCTGATGCTGGTCGGCCGCCTGACCGGGCAGCAGGACGTGGTGGCCGGCACCCCGGCCCTGGGCCGCAGCGAACGCGCCTGGGCCCAATCGCTGGGCTTTTTCGTCAACGTCCTGCCCATCCGCGCCAGCTTGACCGGCACCTGGCCCGACCTCTTGCGCCAAGTGCGGCGCACGCTGCTGGACGCCATCACCCACCAGGATCTGCCCTTCGCGGAGATCGCGGCCCAGGCGCCGGCGGTGGAGCATGCCGGCCCGCATCCCCTGTTCACCACCCTGTTCCACCTGCGCAACCTGGAGGACATGGGGCCCCTGGGGAACGCCTTCATCCCCGGCCGGACGGGGCGCATCCCCTTCGGCCCGCTGGAGATCGAGCCCTATTTCCTGGACCAGCAGGAGGGGCAGTACCCCCTGACCATGGAATGGTTCAAGGCGGACGGTGACCTGCATGGCGTCCTGAAATACGACACCGCGTTTTATGACGCGGCGGATGCCGCACGGATCGCGGAGCATTACCGGGTGGCCCTGGCGGGCCTGGTCAATCAGCCCGACACCCCAGTCACCGCCATCGACCTGCTGACCGACGACGACCGCGCGACGCTGGCGGCCTGGAACGACACCACCCGCGACAACCCCGCCGCCTGCATCCATCACCTGATCGCGACCCAGGCGGCCCGCACGCCCGACGCCCCGGCCCTGCTGTCGGGGGAGGCGGTGTTGAGCTACGCGGCCCTGGATCGCCGCGCCAACGCCCTGGCCCACACGCTGGCCACCCGGGGGGTGGGCCCCGGCACCCTGGTCGGCCTGTGCCTGGAACGGTCAACCGCCCTGGTGGTGGGCGTGCTGGCCGTGCTGAAGGCCGGCGGCGCCTATGTGCCGCTGTCGCCCGACGACCCGGCGGACCGGCTGACGGCCCTAGCCCAGGACGCCGGCCTGGCGCAGATCCTGGTGCAGCCGGACCGACGCGACCGCTTCGCCGGCCTGGATGACGACCGCGTGCTGGTCCTGGCCGATACGGGGACGGAGCGAACGGATGCGCCGCCGGCGGCGGTGACGCCGGATGATCTGGCTTATGTGCTGTTCACCTCCGGCACCACGGGCACGCCCAAGGGCGTGATGGTGCCACACGGCGCCGTGACCAACCTGCTGGCCTGGTGCCAGGACAGCTGGGCCCTGGCGGCGGATGACGCGCTGCTGCAACGCACACCGCTGACCTTCGACCCGTCGGTGACGGAGATGTTCTGGCCGCTGACCACCGGCGCCCGGCTGGTGCTGGCCGGGCCGGACGATCATCGCGACCCAGGGGCCCAAGTGGCCCTGATCCGCCACCACCGGGTCACGGCACTCTTCACCGTGCCCTCGCAATGGCACACCCTGCTGGAGGAGCCGGGGATCGCCGCGTGTGACACCCTGCGCCTGGTCATCAGCGGCGGCGAGACCTTGGCCGCCTCCTTGATCGGCCGCTTCCAGGCCACCCTGCCCCGGGCGACGCTGGTCAACGTCTACGGCCCGACGGAAGCCACGGTGCTGGTCAGCGCGTGGCCCTGCCCGCCCCGGCCGGATGACGCGGCGGTGTGCATCGGGGCGCCCATCGCCAACACGCGCCTGTACGTGCTGGACGAAGGCTTGGCGCCGGTGCCGCCGGGTGTGGCCGGTGACCTCTACATCGCCGGGTCCTGCCTGGCGCGGGGATACCTGAACCGGCCCGACCTGACGGATGCCGCCTTCATCAAGGATCCCGCCGTGCCGGGCGGGCGCATGTACCGCACCGGCGACCGCGCCTGCCTGGCGCCGGACGCCGATGGCCGCCTCAGCCTGCGTTTCCTGGGCCGGATCGATCAGCAGGTGAAGCTGCGCGGCATGCGGCTGGAGATTGGGGAGGTGGAGGCCGCCCTGCGCCTGTATCCGGCCGTCGCCGCCGCCGCCGTGCGTGTGGTCACGCCGCCCTCGGGCGAGGCCATGCTGGGCGCCTGCCTGGTGCCGGCCGCCGGCGCCACCATCGCGCCTGAGGACACCGCCGCCTTCCTGACCGGGCGGCTGCCGGGCTGGATGGTGCCACGGGTGTGGATCACCCTACCGACCCTGCCCCTGACCGCGCATGACAAGGTCGATGGCGCCGCCCTCGACCGGCATCTGCGGCTGGCGCTCAGCCAACGGACAGCGGATCCGTCGCCCGCGGCACCCGTGGCGCTGGGGGCGATGGAACGCACGGTCGCCCGCATCTGGTGCGACCTGCTGAACCTGCCCGCCGTGGGCCGGAACGATCATTTCTTCGACCTGGGCGGCACGTCCCTGATGCTGGCGCGCGTCCGCCGGCGGCTGCAGGATGCTGGCCTGGGCGACGTGCCCATCGCCGAGCTGTTCCGCCATCCCACCGTGGCCGGCTTGGCCGCCCATCTGGGTGGAAAAAGCGCGTCGGCAGCGCCAGTGACAGTCGCTCCCCGCGCCAAGGCGGGCGATCACGCCGTCGCCGTCATCGGTTTCGCCGCGCGCTTCCCCGGCGCCCCGGACGTGGAGACGTTCTGGGACAACCTGCTGCGCGGCGTGGAAAGCATCCGGCGCTTCACCCGCGCCGACCTGCTGGCCGCCGGCGCCCCGGCCGCCTTGGTGGACGATCCGGCCTATGTCCCCGCCAATGGCGTGCTGGACGGGGTGGAGGATTTCGACGCCGGCTTCTTCGGCTATTCCCCGCGTGAGGCGGAAACCCTGGACCCGCAGCAGCGGCTGTTCCTGGAAACGGTGTGGCATGCGCTGGAACACGGCGGTTATGGCCGGCGCGGCCTGGCCGAGCGGGTCGGTGTCTATGCGGGGTCGGAGATCAGCAACTATCTGCTGTTCAACCTGGCCGACCGGCTGGATCCCACCGACATGAACGGCGGCTACGCCCTGAGCCTGGCCAACGACAAGGATTTCCTGGCCACACGCGCCGCCTACACCCTGGACCTGCGCGGGCCGGCGATGACGGTGCAGACCGCCTGCTCCACCTCGCTGGCGGCCGTGGCCATGGCCTGCGACGCGCTGGTCTCCGGCCATTGTGAGATGGCGCTGGCTGGTGGCGTCTCCATCCAGTTGCCCCAGATCCAGGGCTATCGCCATCGCGAGGGCATGGTGGCGTCGGCCGACGGCCATTGCCGACCGTTCGACGCCGCCGCCAGCGGCACGGTCAACGGCAACGGCGTCGGCGTGGTGCTGCTGAAGCCGCTGGTCCAGGCGCGGGCCGATGGCGACACCGTGCACGCCGTGCTGAAGGGCTGGGCGGTCAATAACGACGGATCGCACAAGCTGGGCTACACCGCCCCCAACGCCGACGCCCAGGCCCGGGTGCTGGCCTCGGCCTGGGGCCATGCCGGCGTGCGGCCGGATGAATTGGGTTATGTCGAGGCCCACGGCACCGGCACACCGCTGGGCGACCCTATCGAGGTGACGGGCCTGGTCCAGGCCTGGGGCGACCAGCCGCGTTCCACGGCGCCCTGCCTGCTGGGCTCCGTCAAGGGCAACATCGGCCATCTGGGGGCGGCATCCGGCATCGCCGGGCTGATCAAGGCGGTGCTGACGGTGCGGGAGGGGCAAATCCCGCCCAGCCTGCACCTGGACACCCCCAACCCGAAGATTCCCTTCGCCGGATCGCCCTTCGCGGTGAACGGCGCCTTGCGTGCCTGGCCAGGTGCCGGCATCCGCCGGGCAGGTGTCAGTTCCTTCGGCATCGGTGGCACCAACGTGCATGTGGTGGTGGAGCAGGCGCCGATAACGGCCCCGGCCGCCCCTGAGGATGGCTGGTACCTGCTGCCCATTTCCGCCGGCAGCGCCACCGGGCTGGACGCCGCCCTGAGGGCCCTGGCCGCAGCCAAGGCGCCGGCGCTGGCCGATATCGCCCATACCCTGCAACAGGGCCGCGACACCTTCGCCCACCGCGCCGCGTTGGTGGTGCGCACCGGCGCCAATGTGGGTGAGGCCTTAGCACAGGCGCCGCGCGCCCATGTCCGGCCGGCGGCGGGCGAAGTGCTGGACGTGGCCTTCCTGTTCCCCGGCCAGGGGGCGCAGCATCCCGACATGCTGCTGGACCTGTACAGTACCTGGCCCGAGTTCCGCCGCGACATCGACCAGGGGCTGGACCTGCTGGCGGCCCTGGACGGCACGCCGGCCGCCGCGTTGCGGGCCATGTTGTACCCGGTGGCAGAGCGGCGGGAGGAGGCGCGGACCTTCCTGGGCAAGACCCGCCACACCCAGCCTTTCCTGTTCATCATGGAACACGCGTTGGCCCGGCAGTGGCAGCGCGTGGGCGTGGAACCGGATGCCTTGATGGGGCACAGCGTCGGCGAATACGTGGCGGCCTGCCTGGCCGGCGTGTTCACCTACGAGGATGCCTTGCGCCTGGTGGCGGCGCGCGGCCGCCTGATGCAGGACCTGCCGGCCGGCGCCATGCTGGCGGTGAATCTGCCCGTCGCGGACATCCATCCCTATCTCTCCGAAGCCGTCTGCCTGGCGGGCGACAACGGCCCCACCCAATGCGCGCTGTCCGGCCCGTTTGACGCCATTGCCGCCGTGGCCGCCACACTGGCGGAGCGTGGCGTGACCACGCATGCGCTGGCGACATCACACGCCTTCCACTCATCCATGATGGACCCTATCCTGGACACCTTCCGCCGGGTGGTGGCGGGCGTGACACGGCAAGCGCCGCGCATCCCGGTCATCTCCTGCCTGACAGGCGACTGGCTGACAGCGGAACAGGCGACCGATCCGGATTACTGGGTGCGGCAGTTGCGCGGTGCGGTGCAGTTCCGCCAGGGCGTGGAGACGCTGAAGGCCGTCCCCGGCCGGCTGATGCTGGAGGTGGGTCCGGGCCGGGCACTGAGCGCCCAGGCGCAGCGCATCGTCGGGCGCGATGGCCCTGTCATCCTGGCCACCGCCCGGCGGGAGACGGAAAAGCGTGACGACCGCGAGGCCTGGCTGACCGCCCTGGCCGGCCTGTGGCTGGCGGGCGTCGAGGTCCGCTGGCTCGCCATCGCCGGCGCGCGGCGCATCCCCCTGCCGCTTTATCCCTTCGACCGGCAACGCTATTGGGTGGAACCGGCCGCCAACCGGCCCGCGCTGGCAAACCCGATGCGGGCGGACGCCGCCAACCGCTTCTACACCCCGCGCTGGACGCCCACGCCCCTGCCGTCCGCCTCGGTACCGGTGAACGACGGCCTGACCCTGGTCTTCGCCGATGGTGCCGGCGTGGCCGACCGGCTGGCGGCCCGCCTGGGTGCCGGCACGGTGGTGGTCGACATGGGCGACCAGCCGCATGACCCGGCGGCCTACGCCGCCCTGCTGGCCCGGATGCGGTCCCAAGGTACCTTGCACCGCATCATCCACGCGGCCTGCCTGGGCGTCCCGTCCGAGCGTGTGCGCACCATGGGCCTGGAAAGCCTGCTGTTCCTGGGCCAGGCCCTGGCCCAGGCGCCGGATCCGGTGCAACTGTTCATCGTCGCGGCCGGCGTTCAGGACGTGGCAGGTGATCCGCCGGGGCCGTCGGAGGCGGCGCTGCTGATGGGCCCCGCCCTGGTCCTGCCGCGCGAATGTCCCTGGGTCGACTGCCGGCTGGTCGACATCGTGCACGGCAGCGCCACGCCGGACCAGACCGCCGGTCGTATCGTGGATGAGATGGCCGACCCGCGCGGCGACCGGCTGGTGGCCTATCGCCACAACCGCCGCTGGGTGCGTGATTTCCAGCCGCTGGCGATCCCGGATGCGGCGCCGGGGCCGTTGCGCCAAAAGGGTGTCTACCTGATCACCGGCGGTCTGGGCGGTATCGGCCTGACCATCGCCCGGGCACTGGCCCAGCGCTGCCAAGCGCGGCTGGTGCTGTGCGGCCGCACCCTGCCGGGGTCGGACGATCCGCGCCAGGACACCCTGCGCCGGATCCGCGAGACCGGAGCGGAGGTCACGGTGGTTGCCGCCGACGTAACCAACGCGGAAGACATGGAGCGCCTGGTCGCCGACATCCTGGCCCGGCACGGCGCCCTGCACGGCGTCATCCATGCCGCCGGTCTGGCCGCCCACGGCGCCCTGACCGCCAAGACCACGGCCGGCATGGCAACCGTGCTGGCGCCCAAGGTGGACGGCACGCTGGCGCTGGCCGACGCCATTGCCGACGTGCCGCTGGACTTCCTGGCCCTGTTCTCCTCCAGCAGCGCCGTCCTGGGTGCGGCGGGCCTGATGGACTACGCCGCCGCCAACGCCTTCCTGGACACCTTCGCCCACCGGCGCAGTGCCGCCGGCCTGCCCACGGTGGCCATCGGCTGGGATGCGTGGGCGGATGTGGGCATGGCGCAAGGCGCCTTCACCGGCACGGTCAGCGCCCGCCAGGCGGCCCAGGCCCTGACGGCGGAAGAGGGCGTGGACGCCTTCCTCCGCATCCTGGGCCAAGGCGGCCTGCCGCACATCGTGGTATCGCCCACCGACCTGAACGCCATGCTGGCCGACATCGCCGCCGCCGGCCGCGCGGACGGGACACCGGCGACAGCGGTGGCCCCCTCTTATGAACGCCCGGAACTGGCCACCAGCTTCATCATGCCGTCCACGCCGACCCAGCGGCAGGTGGCGGCGCTGTGGCAGGAGATCCTGGGCATCCGCAACGTGGGCATCCACGACAACTTCTTCGATCTGGGTGGCGACAGCCTGGTGGGCGCCAAGCTGGTGGCGCGGCTGAACCGCACCTTCGATGCCAGCTTGCCGGCCGTCGTGCTGTATGAAGCATCAACGGTGGCGGCGCTGGCCGACCGGCTGGACGCGGCCAAGGCACCGCAACGGCCGGTGGCCGTGGCGGAAACGATCGTGCATGAGGCCGACGGGCGGGACAGCCGCCGCGCGCGCCGCGACAGGAAACGGGACGATTTCTTCTGATGGGCATTGAGAACGACAACAACGACCTGGACGGCGCCATCGCCATCATCGGCATGGGCCTGCGCGTGCCCGGCGCCGACACGGCCGAGGGGTTCTGGCGCAACCTGTCCCAGGGCGTGTGCTCCATCACCCGCTTCACGCCCGATCAGCTGCGCGCCGCCGGCGTGCCGGAGGCGGAATACAGCCGCCCCGACTATGTGCCCGTAGGCGGCATCCTGCCCGATGTCGATCATTTCGATGCCGGTTTCTTTGGCTTCACCCCGCGTGAAGCGGAATGCCTGGCGCCACAGAACCGCCTGCTGTTCGAATGCTGCTGGGAAGCGCTGGAGGATGCCGGCTACGACCCCAAGGGCACGCCCGGCCGCACCGGCCTGTTCTTCGGCCAGAGCCTGAACAGCTATTGGCAGAACAACGTCGAACCCAACCTGACGGCCCTGGACGTCGGCCTGGATTTCTTCGCCAATCCGGATTTCCTCAGCACCGGCATCGCCTACAAGCTGGATTTGCGCGGGCCGGCCCTGACGGTGCAGTCCTTCTGCTCCACCTCCCTGCTGGCGGTGCATCTGGCCCGCCAGAGCCTGCTGGAAGGGGAGTGCGACATGGCGCTGGCCGGCGGCGCCTCGGTGCGCATTCCGCAGGCCCAGGGCTATATCCACATGCCCGACAGCCTGTATTCGCCCGACGGCGTGGTGCGCGCGTTCGACGCCGGCGCCAACGGCACGCTGTTCAGCAACGGCGTGGGCACCGTGCTGCTGAAACGACTGGACGATGCGCTGGAGGATGGCGACCGCATCGTCGCGCGATCATCCGGGGATCGGCCGCCAACAACGACGGCGGCCGCAAAGCCGGGTACAACGCCCCCAGCGTGGACGGCCAGGCCCGCGCCGTGGCCCAGGCCCTGCGCGACGCCGGCGTGGCCGCCGACAGCATCGGCTACGTCGAATGCCACGGCACCGGCACCCTGTTGGGCGACCCGATCGAGGTGGCCGCCATCACCAAGGCCCACCGCGCCTTCACCGACCGGCGGGGCTATTGCGCCATCGGCTCGGTCAAGCCCAACATCGGCCACGCCGACCGCGCCTCGGGCGTCGTCGGCCTGATCAAGGCGGCGCTGGCCTTGCGCCACCGCACCCTGCCCGGCCTGCTGAACTACCGCAGCCCCAATCCGCGCCTGGAGTTGGCGGACAGCCCCTTCTACATCAATGCCGAGACGCGCCCCTGGGAAGCGGCAGACGGCCCCCGCCGTGCCGGTGTGACCTCACTGGGTTATGGTGGCACCAACGTCCACCTGGTGCTGGAGGAGGCGCCATCCCAGCCGGCGCCTTCCAGCACGGGAACGCCCCAGGCCATCGTCCTGTCGGCCCGCAGCGCCGCCGCCCTGGCCGCCGCCAGCCACCGGCTGGCCAATCATCTGGAGACCAACCCCGATCTGCCCCTGGATGCCGTCGCCCACACGCTGCAGGCCGGTCGCCACGGTTTCAACCACCGCCGGGCGGTGGTGGGCGCCAGCACCGCCGAGATCATCGCGAAACTGCGTCAGGCGGACGGCGGCCGTGAGGTCACGGTGCGCAACCCGCCTGTCCACCTGGTGCTGATCGGCGCGTCCCCGGACCAAGCGGCCGCCCAGATCCGGGCTGTCATAGCCTGGGGTGTCACCCCCGCCAGCCTGGCGGGCGAGGGTGCCGACCGCGTGGCGGCGGCACTGGAACCGGCGGCCATTCCCGTCCGGTCGGCTGATGCGCCGATTGAGGCGGGCGACATCCGGCTGGATATCGGCACTGGCACCTCAGCCCAGCTGTTGGCCGACTTGTGGCTGGCCGGCGTCACGCCGGACTGGCGGGCCGTGTGGGACGATGCACCGCCCGCGCGCCTGGCCCTGCCCACCTACCCCTTCGAACGGGAACAGTATTGGCTGGACGGCCGTCAGGAACGCGCCGTAGAGACCTCCACAACCCCCATCCCTGTGCCAGTGGAGGAAGCCCCGCCCGCCTTCCAGGTGCCATCCTGGCGCCGCCTGCCGCCGCTGACGGGAAGCGCCGGGCCCGCGCGCTGCCGCATCGTCGTGCTGGATGAAGCGGGCCTGGGTGATGGCCTGGCCGATGCCCTGGAAACGCTGGGCGACACCGTCATCCGTATCGCCCCCGGTACCGCCACCACCAACCCGGCGGAACGACGCTACACCGTGGACGCCACCCGGGCGGATCAGCTGGACGCCCTGCTGAACCGTCTGAAGATCTGGGGGCCCACCGGCCTGGTA
The DNA here is from genome assembly GCA_028283825.1 of Azospirillaceae bacterium. Taxonomy (NCBI): domain Bacteria; kingdom Pseudomonadati; phylum Pseudomonadota; class Alphaproteobacteria; order Rhodospirillales; family Azospirillaceae; species Azospirillaceae bacterium. The sequence goes on from JAPWJW010000001.1 coordinate 78,963, forward strand.
CTGTGCGCGCCCACACCGGTGGCGGACCCCGCCGAGGCGGCCCTGGCGGCCTTCAACGACCTGCATCGCTGGATCCGGGCCCTGGATGGCGTCTGGCCGGGCAAGCCCTGGGGCCTGACCGTGGCGGCCCCTGGCCTGTTCCAGGTCACCGGGAGCGACACGACGGTGCCCGCGTCGGCCGTGCTGACGGCGCTGACTGCCGTGGCGGCGCAGGAATATCCCCATCTGACCTGCCGGGTTATCGACGCCGGCGGGCCAGCCGCGACACTGGCGGCCGAGATCCGCCAGGGCGATGGTGCCACCGTGGCGTTGCGCGGCCCCCACCGCTGGGCCCCCACGCAGGAAGCGGTGGAAATCACGGAGGAGGGGCCGGCGGCCCTGGCCCACCGGTTGCGACCCGGCGGCGCCTATCTCATCACCGGCGGGCTGGGTGGCATCGGCTATACCCTGGCCAGCCACCTGGCCGGCACCTTGGGCGCCCGCCTGGCCCTGGTGTCGCGCACCGTTCCGGCGGCCGGCGAGACCAATGACAAGGCCCGCCGCCTGGCGGCGCTGACCGCCCAGGGTGCCGAGGTCCTGGCGCTGGCCGCCGACACCGGCGACGCCGCACAACTGGCCCGCGCCGTGGCGGAGGCCCGCGCCCGTTTCGGTCATATCGACGGCGTCATCCATGCCGCGGGCCTGCCCGGCGCCACGACCCTGGATCGGCTGACGGCGAATGACGCCCGCGCCGTGCTGGCGCCCAAGGTGGCAGGTGCAGCCGCCCTGATCGACCTACTGCGGGACGATCCGCCGGACTTCCTGGTCTTCTGTTCCTCCCTTGCCGCCGTGCGGCCCACAGTGGGCCAGGGGCACTATGCCGCCGCCAACGCCGTGCTGGACGCCCTGGCCCAGACGCCCGGCCTGCCCATGCCCATCCTGTCGGTGAACTGGAATTCCTGGCGCACGGTGGGCATGGCCCAGGACATCTGGAACCGCCAGGCCACCGCCACGCCGTTGGACCACCGGTGGTTCCGGGAAAGCGTACGCATGCCGGATGGGGAGGTGCGCTTCCACGCCCGCCTGGACGGGCGGACCGACTGGCTGTTGGCCGACCACTGCCTGGCCGGCCGCCCCACCGTGCCCGGCACCGGCATCCTGGACCTGATCCTGCAAGCCCACGCGCTGCACCAGGGCGGCGACTTCCGTCCGGTTGAGGTGCGCGACCTGGCCTTCCAGCGGCCGCTGGCCACCGACACCACCGTCGATGTGCGCATCGGCTTCGTGCCGCTGGCCGATGGCCTGTCGGTGTGGGTGGAAAGCGTGGCGCCGGATGCCGAGCCCGTGCTGCACGCCCACGCCACCCTGCACGCCTTGGCCGCCATTGCGGAAACGGTGGCGGTGACGCCCGGGGCGCAGACTCACACCCTGCCCGACCGCGCGCCCGATGGCCTGCACCTGGGTGACCGCTGGCGCTGCCTGACCCGCCTGACCAGCGGTGACGGGCGTAGCGTGGCGGATCTGTCCCTGCCCGCCGCCTTCCAGGCCGACCTGGCCGCGACTGTGCTGCACCCGGCAGTGGCGGACATCGCCTTCAGCATTCATCACCACCTGCGCCACGATGGCGCCCCAGCCCTGCCGGTGGGCTATCGCCGCCTGCGGGTGTTCGCCCCCCTGGGCGCCGACATCGTCAGCGTCGCGGCCAAAGCCCCGACCGACGGCTGGACCGAATGGACGGTGGCCCTGGCTGACCGGACGGGCCGCGTGCGGGTGGCGGTGGAGGGTTTCGCCCTGGCGGCACCGGACAGCGTCCAGTCGCCCCCCCCACCCCGCATCCAAGCCGACGGCGTGCACGGCAACCCGTTCGAGGCCGACAGCATCACGCCGGCTGAAGGCATCGCCATCTTCCGCGCCCTGCCCTTGGGCCTGACCTCCCAGCTGATGGTGTCGCGCGGCCGGTCCGCCCCCGTGCCCAAGGCCACGGCGGCCGAACCGGCCTCCACCCAGCCACCGGCGGCCCAGCCGCGGGATGAAGCGGCGGTGCGCGCGGCCCTGGCCACCCTGTGGCAACGCATCCTGGGTGGCGGCGTGCCGTCAGCGGACGCGCATTTCTTTGAGCTGGGCGGCAACTCGCTGGGCGCCACCCGGGTGCTGTCGCACATCCGCGAGGTCTACGGCGTCACCCTGGGCATCAAGGACTTCTTCGCCGACCCCACCCTCACCGCCTTGGCCCGGCGCATCGCCGGCACCGGCACGCCCGCCGCTGTCCCTGTCCCCGATGAGAGCGACGACCGGGAAGAGGGGGTGCTGTGACGGTGGACGTGCAATCCCTGCTGCGGCGGCTGGCGGACCTGGACGTCCGCCTGTGGGTGGAGGCGGGGCAACTGCGCTTCTCCGCGCCCAAGGGCGTGTTGCAGGGGGCCGTACGCGACGACCTGGTGGCCGCCAAGGCCGACCTGATCGCCCACCTGTCCGCGCCACAAATCCTGCCGGCCTCCGCCAACCAGGAAATGCTGTGGTCCCTGGACCGGCTGGAGCCTGACTGCCCGCATCTGTATATCGAGGCGCGGGCCGTGCGCCTGACCGGCACGCTGGATCTGGCCGCCCTGACGGCGGCCCTGAACGCGCTGTGCCAACGCCATGACAGCCTGCGCACGCACCTGGACATGGCGGATGACGGCCTGCGCCAGGTGGTGGCGCCGGACATCGCCGTCACCATCCCGGTGGAGGATGCCACCGGCCTGGACGGCACGGCGCTGGACGCGCGGGTGAACGCCGCTGCCTGGGCGCCGTTCGACCTGGGCGCCGCTCCGCTGCTGCGCCTGACCTGGCTGCGCACAGGCGCCGACGACGGCATCCTGGTCTTCGCCCAGCACCATGTCATCACCGACCGCTGGTCCATCGCCCTGCTGGTACGGGAACTGTCGGCCCTGTACGCCGCCTTCCTGGCCGGCCAGCCATCGCCACTGGCCCCCGCGCCGGCGCAGTACAGCGACTACACCCGCTGGCAGCGACAGTGCCTGGCGGAACGGGGCGACGCGCTGATGGCCTATTGGCGCCAGGCGCTGGACGGGGCGCCCCCCGTCCTGAACCTGCCCACCGACCGGCCGTACCCCAAGCGCGCCAGCCACCGGGGCGGCCGTATCGAGCGTCGGCTGGACACCGCATTCAGTGGGGTTTTGGAAGCCTTTTGCCGGCGGGAGGGGGTGACGCCCTTCATGGCGATCACCGCCGCCTACGCCGCCCTGCTGCACCGCCTCAGCGGCCAGGACACGGTGGTCGTGGGCACGCCCATCGCCAACCGCCTGCGGGCGGACTTCGAGGGGGTCGCGGGCTATTTCGTCAACACCCTGGCCCTGCGCCTGGACGTGGACGGCAGCGCCCCTTTCAGCACCCTGCTGGGCCGGGTGCGCGACGTGGCGCTGACGGCCTACGAGCATCAGGACCTGCCCTTCAGCCAGTTGGTCACGGCCCTGCAACCGGACCGGGGTGCCAGCCATCCGCCGCTGTTCCAGGCCATGATCGCCCTGCAGAACATCGAGATGGCGGAACCGACCTTCGGCGCCGCGACGCTGACCCCCCATCCCTTGGCGGCCGACACCGGCAAATACCCGCTGATGCTGACGGTGCTGCCGGATGAGGCCGGCGGGCCATTGTTGTGCTGGGACTATCAGACCGACCTGTTCGATGCTGGCACCGTGGCCGCCATTGCCCAGCGTTTTGAGTTGCTGCTGGCCGACGCGCTGGCCGCACCCGAACAGCCGGTGGGGCGCTTGGCTCTGCTAACACAGGCCGATCAGGCGCGGGTGCGCCAGGCCAGCAACCGCAACGCCCTGGTGCCCCGGCCCGCCCTTGAGACCATCGCCACCCTGTTCCGCGCCCAGTCCGCCGCCACGCCCGAGGCAACCGCCCTGGTTCACGGGGTGGAGCGCATCGACTATCGCACGCTGGACCGGCGATCCGACCAATTGGCGGCTCGCCTGGCCCGCGCTGGTGTCCGGACGGGCGACGCCGTGGGCATCGCCCTGGACCGGTCGCCCGACTTCATCACCGGGGTGCTGGCCATCCTGAAATGTGGGGCGGTCTATGTGCCGCTGGACCGCCGCTATCCGGCCGAACGCCTGGCCTGGATGGCGGCGGATTCCGGCATCCGCCTGCTGCTGACCGATACCGACGCGCCGTGGACGGACGCGCCCCGCCTGGCCGTGGATGCGCCGGCGGACGACGAAGGCCCAGTGCCCGATCCCGGCATTGGTGCCGATGCCCCCGCCTACATCATGTATACCTCGGGTTCCACCGGCCAGCCCAAGGGCGTGGTGGCACCGCACCGGGGCATCACTCGCCTGGTGAAGGATGCCGACTATGCCCGGCTGGATGCCGATCAGGTGATGCTGATGCTGGCGCCGGTGTCGTTCGACGCCTCCACCCTGGAAATCTGGGGGGCGCTGCTGAACGGCGGCACGCTGGTGATCGCCCCGCCGCTGGAGGACGACTTGCTGGCCGTGGGCCGCGTCATCCGTGAGGACGGCGTGACCACCCTCTGGCTGACCGCCGGGCTGTTCGCCCTGATGGTCGAGAACCGCCTGGATGATTTGCGCGGCGTGCGCCAGCTGCTGGTCGGCGGTGACGCCCTGCCCCGCCGCACGGTGGCGGAGGTGCTGGCGAAGTTGCCGGACACCACGCTGATCAACGGCTACGGCCCTACCGAGAACACCACCTTCACTACCTGCCATACCTTTGATCGTGGGCAGGTGGTCGATCTGATCCCCGTGGGCCGCGCCATATCCGGCACCACGGTTTACATCGTCGATGCCCACGGCAACCCCGTGCCGCCCGGCGTGGTGGGCGAACTGCTGACAGGGGGCAACGGCCTGGCGCTGGGCTACCACAACCGCCCCGACCTGACGGCGGAACGGTTCGTCACCCAGGCGTTCGACCTGGACGGCCAACGGTGGAGCGAGCGCCTGTACCGCACCGGCGACCTGGCCCGCTGGGTTCCCGACCCCACCGGTGGCGACGGCCTGGTGGTGGACCTGTTGGGCCGTATGGACGCCCAGGTGAAAATCCGGGGATTCCGTGTGGAACCGGGCGAGGTGGAGGCTGCCTTGGGCGCCCTGCCCGGCATCGTCGACGGCGCCGTGGTGGTGCGGCGTGATGACGGCCAGGCGCGGCTGGTGGCCTATTACGTCGCCCGTGATGGCGCGGAGGTCGCCGACCCGCGCACCGCCCTGGCCCGCCTGCTGCCGGACCATCTGGTGCCGGCGCAGATAGTGGCGCTGGCCACATTGCCGGTGACGCCCAACGGCAAGGTCGACCGCCAGGCCCTGGCCGGCGACCGCTACAAGGTCGCGGCCGTCGGCGCCGCGACCGAGGGGAAGGCGCCCACCACCCCCACTGAGGTCCTGCTGGCCCAGGTGTGGGCCGATGTGCTGGCCGGTGGGCCCTATTCCCTCACGGCGCACTTCTTCGAGCAGGGCGGCAATTCCCTATCGGCCATCCGCATGGTGACCCGCGCCCGCGACGCGCTGGCCGCCGCAGGCCGGCCGCAGGCCTTGCCTGTGCGCACGGTGTTCGAACACCCCACCCTGGCCGCCTTGGCCGCCGCCATCGATGCCGGCGACGACGCGGTAGCGGACGAGGATGCGCCCGGCCCCCGCAATCTGGGCCGCACCGGCCTGCCCCTGTCGCATGCGCAGGAGCGGCTGTGGGTGCTGGAGAAGATGCTGCCGCTGGGCGGCGCCTATAACGTGCCGGGCCAGTACCAATTGGACGGCCCGCTGGACGTGCCGGCCCTGGCCCGCGCCATTGAGGCGGTGGCCCAGCGTCACGACGTGCTGTCGGCGGTGTTCGTGGAACAGGATGGGCGGGCGGTGCAGCACATCGCCGCCACCGGCTTCCGGTTGGACGTGCGCGACGCCGATGAGGCGGAGGTGGCCGACCTGCTGGCGGCGGGGGCGGAAGCGCCGTTCGACCTGGAATGCGGGCCCCCCCTGCGCGCCACCCTGCTGCGCACCGGGCCGGATCGGCACATCCTGCAAATGGTCATGCACCATCTGGTGTGCGACGGCTGGTCCGTGGCCGCCTTCCTGCGCGAAGTGGAGGTCGTCTATGCCGGCGGTCGCCTAGCCCCCCTGCCCCTGCAATACCAGGATTACGCCCACTGGCATCGCGGCTGGCTGCAAGGGCCACGTCCGGCAGCCGCGCTGGACTATTGGCGGGGCAAGCTGGCGGGCCTGCCGCCCAGCCTGGAACTGCCGGCCGACTTCCCCCGCCCCGCCGTGCCGGGCAACCGGGGTGCGACCGCGACCCTGCCCCTGGACGTGGCCCCAGCGGCGCTGGATGCCCTATGCCGGGGGCACGGCGTCACGCGCTTCGTGCTGTTCTATGCCGCCTTCACCGCCTTCCTGCACCGCGTCACCGGTGAAGTCGATTTCGGCGTCGGCACCCCCATCGCCGGCCGCCACCACGCGGCGGTGGAACCGCTGGTGGGTTTCTTCGCCGACAATTTGGTGCTGCGCACGCCGGTGAATGACGGCGTTCCCTTCACCACCCTGCTGGCGAGCGCACGCACCACGGTGCTGGAGGCGTTCGAGCACCAGGACGTCCCCTTCACCACCCTGGTGGAGGCCCTGCAGCCCGAGCGGCGTCTGGACACCACGCCGCTGTTCCAGGTGATGCTGGCGGTGGAGGAGGATGCCGCCTTCCCCCTGCGCCTGGATGGGGTGAACGCCACCCCGCTGGCCTGGGACAGCCCCTACGCCAAGTACGACCTGACGCTCAGCATCCGCACCACGGAAAGCGGCCTGGCCGCCAGCCTGGAATACAACACCGACCTGTTCCACCCAATCAGCGCCGGGCGCCTGACCCGTCAGTTCGCCACCCTGATGACGGAACTGCTGGCCGATCCGGCGCAGGGGGTGAGCGCCATCGATCTGCGGCCGGCGCCTGAGCGGACGGGGGTGCCGGGTCTGGCCGGCGCCACACGCGCCCGGCCGGCCAACGTCGGCCTGCACGGGCTGGCGTCCGGCGAACCGGATGCCCCGGTTCTGGTCCACGGCGACACCATCCTGACCCATGGGGAGGTCCAAGCTGCCGCCAACCGGCTGGCCCACCATTTGATCGCCCGGGGCCTCAAGCCCGGCGGCCTGGTCGGTGTGCACCGCCGCCGCGCCCTGGACCTGCCCCTGCTGCTGCTGGCCATCCTGAAGGCCGGCGGTGGCTATGTGCCCCTGAACCCCAACCATCCGGCGGACCGTCTGGCCGCCATCGTGCGCACGGCCGCCCCCACCTTGATCCTGGCCGGCCCGGACTTCCCCGTCACCGGCACCGACGCCGTCCTGCTGGATCCGGACGCCGAGGCGACCGCCATCGCCGCCCAGCCGGACACGGATCCGGCCGTGCCGGTGGATGACGAACGGCCGGCCTATGTCATGTTCACCTCCGGCTCCACCGGGGTGCCCAAGGGGGTCGCTGTACCCCACCGGGCGGCGGTGAACCACCAACTGTGGTTCCGGGAGGTGACCGGTCTGACCGCCGGCGACACCCTGCTGCAAATGACCTCGTTCGATTTCGACGCCTCGGTCATCGAGTTCTTCGCACCGCTGACCTGTGGCGGTCGGCTGGTCATCGCCCCGCCTGAGGCGGAGAAGGACCCGGCCGCCCTGGGCGCCCTGATCCAGGCCCACGGCGTGACGGTGTTCCAGGCGGTACCCGCCCTGCTGCAGGTGATGGCGGACGAGGGCATCCTGGCCGCCTGTCCCAGCCTGCGCCTGGTCTGTTCGGGGGGCGAGGTGCTGGCGACGGAGTTGCAGGACCGCCTGCTGGCCCAACTGGGCACGGCGCGTCTGCTGAACTGCTACGGCCCCACGGAAAGCGGCATCGACGCCACCTGGCATGAATGCGGGCCGACGGCCGGCCAGCGCCCGGCCAGCGTGCCCATCGGCCGGCCGGTGCATAACATGCGGGCCTATGTGCTGGACGGACGGATGCGCCCGGTGGCAACGGGCCTGGCGGGCGATCTCTACCTGGCGGGGATGAGCCTTGCCACCGGCTATCTGAACGCGCCCGCCCTGACCGAAGCGGCCTTCCTGCCTGACCCGTATGCCGGCGGCGCCTTATACCGCACCGGCGACCGCGTGCGCCTGGGCCCAGACGGAAACCTGGCCTTCCTGGGCCGCGCCGACCAACAGGTGAAGGTGCGTGGCTACCGCATCGAGACGGCGGAGGTGGAGGCGGCGCTGAACGCCTTGACCGGTGTGCGGGAAAGCGCCGTCATCGGGTTGAAGCGGCCGGGCGACACGGAGCACCGCCTGGTGGCCTTCATCGTCGGCACCGCCGAGACGGCGGACTTGCGCGCCGGCCTGCGCCGCACCCTGCCCGACTATATGGTGCCGGCCCATTTCCTGGCGCTGGACGCCCTGCCCCTGGTCACCAGCGGCAAGGTGGACCGCCGCCGGCTGGCCACCCTGGCTGAACCCGCCCTGCGCGACGCCAACCACACCGCCGACCGCGTGCCCCCGCGCAATGAAACGGAACAGCGCCTGGCCGCCATCTGGGCCGACGTGCTGGGTGGCAACGGCGTCGGCGTGCACGACAATTTCTTCGAACGCGGCGGCCATTCCCTGAAGGCGGTGCAGGTCGTGGCCCGCGTCCGCGACCAATGGCCGGGGATGGATCTGTCCGTCCGCCACGTGTTCGAGGCGCCGACCATCGCCGGCCTGGCCACCCTGTTGCGGCCGAAGGCGGAGGGGACAAGCGACCGCCCCGCCCTGCTGCCCCAGCCCCGCGACCGGGCACCCGACGGCACGACCCTGATGCCGGTATCCTACGCCCAGCGGGCGCTGTGGTTCCTGGACCGGTTGGAAGGCGGGCGCGCCTACACCACCGTCGATGCCTTCATCCTGGCCGGCCGGCTGGACCTGGCGGCCCTGCAAGCGGCGTTGGACACCTTGGTGCGCCGCCACGAAAGCCTGCGCACCTGCTTCGTCCTGGAAGACGGCGAACCGCGCCAGCGCATCCTGCCGCCCCTGCCCATGCCCTTCATCCACAAGATTGCGGCTGCGACGACCGACCTGGCCGGCCTGGCGCTGGCGGAAACCACCCGGCCCATCGACCTGTCGCGTGAACCGCCCCTGCGCGTCAGCATCATCACCCTGGCGCCCGACCGGCATCTGGGTGTCCTGACCTGGCACCACATCGCCACCGACGGCTGGTCCACCGGCGTGCTGGTGCGGGAGATCGGCGCGCTCTATACGGCGGCCCTGGCGGGGCAGGCGCTGGACCAAGCCCTGCCGCCGCTGCCCTTGCAGTACGGCGATTATGCCGCCTGGCAGCAACGCTGGCTGGCCAGCGCCGGGTTCAAGCGCCAGCTGGATTACTGGACGGAACAGCTGGCCGAGGCGCCGACCCATCTGAATTTGTGCACCGACCGGCCCCGTCCTCACCGCCAGAGCTTCCGGGGCGCCACCCTGCGCTTCAGCGTCGGGGCCGGTCTGGCGCGACGGTTGGAAAGCGTGGGCCAGGCGGCCGGGGCCAGCCCGTTCATGACCCTGCTGGCCCTGTTCATGGTGCTGCTGCACCGCCATTCCCGCCAGGACGACGTGCTGGTCGGCACGCCGGTGGCCAACCGACCGGCCCGGGAATTGGAAGGCCTGCTGGGCTTTTTCACCAACACCCTGGTGTTGCGCGGCCGCCTGGCCGGCAACCCGCGCTTCGGCGACTTCCTGGCCCAGGTGCGGCAGATAGCGCTGGACGCCTACGCCAACGCCGACGTGCCGTTCGAAAAGCTGGTCGATGCCCTGGACCCACCCCGCAGCCTGGCCCATTCCCCCCTGTTCCAGGCCATGTTCAACCTGCAGAACACGCCCCGCAGCCCCTTGGCGCTGCCGGGGCTGGACCTGTTGCCGGTGGAGATCGACACCCACACCGCCAAGTTCGACCTGCTGCTGACCCTGATCGAGGCGGCGGACGGCGGGCTGGATGGACATTGGGAATACAGCACCGACCTGTTCGACCCCGCCAGCGCCCAGCGCATGGTGGACCAGTATCTGACCCTGCTGCGCGCCGTGGCGGCCGACGCCGACCTGCCCTTGCGCGACCTGGCCCTGGCGGCGCCTGAGGACACCGCCCGCCTGCTGGCCGACTGCCAGGGGCCGGTGGTGGCGAACGGTGGTGACGGCAGGCTGCACCAGTTGTTCGAGGCGACGGCGACACAGCGGCCGGACACGGTGGCCGTCACCTTCGACGGCGTTGAGCTGACCTATGCCCAGTTGGACCGCCGCGCCAACGCCCTGGCCCATCGCCTGGTGGCCCTGGGCGTGCGGCCGGATACGCCCGTCGGCATCCGGCTGGACCGGTCGCTGGACATGGTCATCGCCATGTTGGGCATCCTGAAGGCCGGCGGCGCCTACGTGCCGCTGGACCCGGCCCTGCCTGCCGCCCGCCTGGACTATATCATCGGCGACGCCGGCCTGACGCTGGTGGTGGGCACCGCACCGGATGGCGGCCTGCCCCATGGGGCGCAGGCCGTGGCGGTAACGGGGGAGGAAACGGAGACCGGCCCGGCTGTGGACCTGACGCCGGAACATCTGGCCTACGTCCTCTACACCTCCGGCTCCACGGGACAGCCCAAGGGCGTGCTGATGCCCCACCGGGCGCTGGTCAACCTGATCCGCTGGCAGGTGGCGGAGCCGTCGTTCGCGTCCGGCTTGCGCACCCTGCAATTCACCACCCTGGGCTTCGACGTGGCCTGCCAGGAGATGTTCGCCTGCTGGGCGTCGGCCGGTACCCTGGTGCTGATGGCGGAGAGCTTGCGCCGCGACGTGCCGGCGATGATCGCCCAGGCCGCCGCGTGGGGCATCCAGCGCATCTTCCTGCCCTTCACCGCCCTGCAGCAGTTGGCCGAGGCCTGGCCCCTGGCCGCCCGCCGCCCCCAAGGCCTGGTGGAGCTGATCACGGCGGGCGAACGGCTGAAGGTCACGCCAACGCTGCGCGCCCTGTTCCGCGACCTGCCGGACTGTCGCCTGGTCAACCAGTACGGGCCCACCGAGACCCATGTCGCCACCGCTTTGGTCCTGCCGGCCGATCCCGACGGCTGGCCGGAACTGCCGCGCATCGGCCGGCCGGTCGCCAATAGTGCGGTGTACATCCTGGATGAGGACGGTCACCCCTTGCCGGTGGGGGTGCCGGGGCAGCTGTGGATCGCCGGGACGGCGGTCAGCCGGGGGTACCTGGGCCGGCCCGATCTGACAGAGAAAAGCTTCCGGCACAATCCTTACGGACCCGGAATGATGTATGCCACGGGTGACCTGGCCTGCGTCCGCTGGGACGGCGCGGTGCCGGAACTGGACTTCCTGGGCCGCATCGACGCCCAAGTCAAAATCCGGGGCTACCGCATCGAGCCGGAAGAGGTGGAGCGCGCGCTGATCGCCCAGGGCCGGGTGCGCGACGCCGCCGTGGTCGCCTGGACCGATGGCAGTGGCGAGAAGCGGCTGGTCGCCTATTACGTCCCGGCCGATGCCGCCGCCGGTGACACCCGCGTGGTGCGCGATGGCCTGGCGGCGCAGTTGCCCGACTATATGGTTCCCACCCTGTGGGTGCCGCTGCCGGCCCTGCCGCAGACCCGCACCGGCAAGGTCGACCGCAAGGCCCTGCCCGCCCCCGACCAGGCGGGTACCGCCCCTGCCACCGTGGCCACCCCGCCGCGCAGCGTGACGGAACAGGCGGTGGCCGGCATCTGGCGGTCGGTGCTGCAGGTACCGCAGGTGGGGCTGCACGACAATTTCTTCGATTTGGGCGGCTATTCTTTCCTATTGCTGCGCGTGCTGGCGGAGGTGCGCCGGCGCTTCCCCGCCGCCCGCCATGTCACCATGGTCAGCCTGTTCGAGCACCCGACCGTGCAGGCGTTGGCCCGCCTGATCGATGGGGCGCAGGCCGACGCCCTGCGCCACCGCGCCGCCCAGCGTGAGGCGCAAGGCGCCTTGCGCCAGGATTTGAATGAACGCCGCACGGCCCAGCGCCGCGCCGCCCCCCTTATCGCCCTGGAAGAGATCCCGTCATGACCGCCGCCCCGCAACCGACGGAAATCGCCATCGTCGCCATGGCCTGCCGCTTCCCCGGCGTCCGTGACGTCCAGGAATTCTGGCGCATGCTGCGCGACGGGCGGGAGGCCATCGCCAGCTTCAGTGATGAAGAGTTGCTGGCCCGGGGCGTGCCGGCCGACCTGCTGGCCGACCCGGCCTATGTGAAACGCGGCGCGGTGGTGGCCGGCATCGAGGATTTCGACGCCGACCTGTTCGGCTATTCCCCGCAAGAGGCCGCCCTGCTGGACCCGCAAAACCGCCTGTTCCTGGAATGCGTGTGGGAAGCGCTGGAGGCGGGGGGCCAGGCGGGTGAGGGCGGCAGCCGGGACATCGGCGTCTTCGCCGGGGCCGGGGTGAACACCTATTTCCTGAACAATCTGGCCGGTAATGCCGAGGTGCTGGAGACCTTCGGCAGCTTCCAGATCATGCTGGCCAACGACAAGGACTATCTGGCCACCCTGGCCTCCTACAAACTGAACCTGACCGGCCCCAGCGCCACCGTGCAGACCGCGTGCTCCACCTCGCTGGTCGCCGTCCACCTGGCCTGCCAGAGCCTGATCAACGGCGAATGCGACCTGGCGCTGGCCGGCGGCGTCGCCCTGTCCACGCCGCAGGACCAGGGGTATCTGTACCAGGAAGGCATGATCCTGGCGCCGGACGGCCATTGCCGCCCCTTCGATGCCCAGGCCGCCGGCACGCTGAACGGTGCGGGCGCCGGCGTGGTGCTGTTGCAGCCGCTGGCCCAGGCCCTGGCCCAGGGCAGCCCCATCCTGGGCATCATCAAGGGCAGCGCCGTCAACAACGACGGCGCGCAGAAGGTGGGCTATACCGCCCCCAGCCCGGAGGGCCAGGCCCGCGTCATCGCCGAGGCCATGGCCGTGGCCGGCGTCCACCCCGACGAGGTCGGACTGGTGGAGGCCCACGGCACCGCCACCCCCCTGGGCGATCCCATTGAGATCGCCGCCCTGACACGCGCCTACCGCGCGGGCGGCGACCGCATCGGCGGCTGCGCCGTGGGCTCGGTCAAAAGCAACATGGGTCACACCGGGGCCGCCGCCGGCGTGGCCGGCCTGATCAAGGCGACCCTCAGCCTGATGCACGGCCAGATCCCGCCGACCCTGCATTTCCAGACGCCCAACCCGGCGCTGGCCCTGGCCGACAGCCCCTTTTACGTCAACGGTGACCTGGTCGACTGGCCCGCAGCACCAGACGGCCGCGTGGCCGCCGTCAGTTCCTTCGGCATCGGCGGCACCAATGCCCATGTCGTGGTGGCGGAAAACCGCTTTGCCGCCAGCGCCACTGTCCCGGCGCGGCGCCGTTGGCACCTGCTGCCCCTGTCGGCCAAGACGCCCGAGGCGCTGACGGCGCTGACCACGTCCCTGGCCCGACACCTGGAAACGGCGGATGTCGACCCGGCGGACGTGGCCCATACCCTGCGCACCGGCCGCCGCACCTTCGCCACCCGCACCTTCGCCGTGGGCCATACCCTGGCGGACCTGCGCCAATCGCTGGCGCCGGCACCCGCGGCGGCAGTGGCCAAACCCAGCCGGGGCGTCACCTTCATGTTCACCGGCCACGGCGGCCAGTCGGCCGGCATGACGCGCGGCCTGTATGAAACGGAGCCCGTGTTCCGCCAGGCCCTGGATGAACGCGCCGCCGTATTGAACGCCCGCACCGGCCTGGACGCCCTGGCCGTGCTGCATCCCACCCCCGGCCGCGAGGCCTGGGCGGAGGCGCAATTGCACCGCATGGACGTCAGCCAGCCGCTGATGTTCGTCGTGCAGATGGCGCTGGCCCGGCTGTGGCAGTCGTGGGGGGTGCGGCCCGAGGCGGTGATCGGCCACAGCAGCGGCGAATACGCCGCCGCCTGCCTGGCCGGCATCCTGTCGGAGGAGGACGCCCTGGCCCTGGTGGCGGCGCGCGGCCGGCTGATGGACCAGACGCCGGCCGGCGGCATGCTGGCCCTGCGCAACAGTGAAAGCGAGATCCGCGCCCTGCTGAACAGCACCGGGCTGAACAACCGCCTGTCGCTGGCCGTGGTCAACGCCGCCGACATGGGCGTGGTGTCGGGCCATGAGGACGCGCTGGTGGAACTGCAGGCGCGGCTGGCCGACATGGGCGTGGACAGCCGCCGGCTGCAGGTGTCGCGCGGCGCCCATTCCTGCACCATGGACCCCATCCTGCCGGCCTTCGCCGAGGTGGCAGGGGGCGTCAGCTATCATGCCCCCACCATCCCCTATTATTCCGGCATGACGGGCGGGCCGGTGGACGCGGCGACGACGGCGCGGGCCGACTATTGGGTCCGCCACCTGCGGGAGGCCGTGCGGTTTGGCGACGGCATCGGCCAGGTGCTGGCGGATGGCGACACCGCGCTAGTGGAGATCGGCCCCGGTACTGCCCTGGGCACCTTCGCCAAGGCCCACACCACCTTCGACCCCGCCCGCCCGGTGGTGCCGTCCCTGCCCCATCCGCAGCAGGCGGCCGAGGGCGAGCAGGAGGACGATCTGATCGCCCGGTCGCTGGGCCGGCTGTGGCAGTCCGGCGTGACCGTCGACTGGCAGGCCTACGCCGGTGAGGAGGAGCGGCGACGGGTGCCCCTGCCGACATATCCTTTCCAGCGCCGGCGCTGCTGGATCGACCCGCCGGACGCGGCGGCGGCCCCCCGCAGCCTTCCCGCGCGCCCGGCCCGCAAGGCCGATCCCGCCGACTGGTTCCTGGTGCCCACCTGGCGACGTGCGGCCCCGCTGGCTGCCGGGGCGTTGCCGGACCGTGCGTTGCTGTTCGTGGGCGAAGGCGACGACGGCGGTCGCCTGGCCGATCACCTGCAAGCCCAAGGCTGCGCCGTCCTGTGCGTGCATCCCGGCGAGCGTTACGCCACCCCGGCAGCCGGGGTCGCCACCCTGCGGCCCGACATGGCGGCGGACTATGCCCGCCTGCTGGCCGATATCGCTGAAGTGCCCCGTACCGTCATCCACGCCTGGTCCCTGATCCCTGGCGACACCCGCCAGTTGGGCTTCACCAGCCTGTGTCTGCTGGGCCAGGCGCTGGGCAGCGGCATCCACGACCTGACCATCCTGGCAACCGGCCTGTCCGACGTGACGGGGACGGAGAACCTGGACCCGGAGCAGGCGCTGGCGGCGGGCCCCGCCATGGTCATCCCTCAGGAATATCCCAGCCAGCGCACCCAGTTGATCGATGTGGCCGGCGCCCCGGCAGCGGGCCTGCCCCAGCGGCTGGCGGCTGAGCTGGCGGCCCCGCACCGCGCCCCGCGCGTGGCCCTGCGCGGCGCCCACCGCTGGCTGCCGGCCTATGAGCCGCAGCGCCTGGCGGACACCGATCCCGTCCTGCGGACCTTGCGGCCGGGCGGCGTCTACCTCATCACCGGCGGCCTGGGCGGCGTGGGACTGGAAATCGCCGGCCATTTGGCCAGCATCCATCAAGCGCGCCTGGTCCTGCTGGGCCGAAATGCGGCCAACCCCGTCCCGGCGGTGGTGGAGCGGGTGCGGGCGCTGGAAGCCGCCGGCGCCCAGGTTCGCCTGTTCGCCGCCGATGCCGGCGATGCCGACGCCATGGCCGCCGTGTTCGCGGCGGTGGAGGCCGAATGGGGGGGCATCAACGGCGTCATCCACGCGGCCGGCGCCGTCGGCCAGCGCATGCACCAGCCGCTGGACGAATACGATCCGGCACAGGCGGCGGAGCAGTTCGCCGCCAAAGCGGACGGTGTCGCCATCCTGACCCGGCTGTTGCGCGATCAGGACGTGGATTTCTGCGTGCTCACGTCGTCCGTGGCCGCCGTGCTGGGCGGGCTGGGCCTCGCCGCCTACGCCGCCGCCAACGCCGCCTTGGACACGGCCGCGCAAATCGCGGAGCGGGAGGCGCCCGGCCGCTGGCTCAGCCTGAATTGGGACAGCTGGAACGTCGCACACAATGACGGGCGCGGCCCCGGCCAGGATTTGCGCGCGCTGGAGATGTCGGCGGCCGAGGGCTTGGGCGCCTTCCTGCGGGCGCTGCGCCACGGCACCAGCGCCCAGACGCTGGTGACCCCGGGCGACCTGGAACCCCGCCTGCGCCAATGGGTCAACCTGGCCCCACGTGAGGCGGCGCCCGTCGTGGTCCTGCTGCCCGAGGACGCGGCCGAGGACGGCGGCGTCGAGGGCGGCATCATCGCCATCTGGCGCAAGCTGCTGGGCCATGAGCGCATCCGGCCGGAGGACAATTTCTTCGACCTGGGCGGCCATTCCCTGCTGGCCACCCAGATCCTGGCCCAGATCCGCCACCGCTTCGGCGTGTCGCTGCCCATGCGCACCCTGTTCCGCATGCCCACCGCCCGCGCCCTGGCGCAGGCGGTGGAAGAGGCAATGGGACAGGCATCCAACACGGACGTCGCCCCGGTCCGCGACCGGCCGGCGGACGGCCCGTTGCCGCTGTCGTGGATGCAACAACAGCTGTGGGTCGCCCATCAACTGGACCCACGGTCGGCCGCCTACAACGTGCCCCTGGCCCTGCGCCTGACCGGCGCCCTGGACCGGCAGGCCCTGGCCCGCGCGCTGGAGGCGATCTTCCATCGGCATGAGGCGTTGCGCACCCGTTTCCCCCGCCATAACGGCATGCCGGCGCAGGAGGTGACGCCGCCCACGCCGCTGGACCTGCCCCTGACCTCGCTGGTCCATCTGCCGGCACACGAGCGCGCGGCCGCCCAGGCCGCCTTCCTGGATGCGGCGGCGGCGGCCCCCTTCGACCTGGAGGCCGGCCCCACGTCCCGAGTCCATCTGCTGGAGGTGGCGGCGGACCAACACGTGCTGCTGGTGGCGATGCACCACATCGTCACCGACGGCTGGTCCCTGTCGGTGTTCATGCGGGAATTGGTCGCCCTGTACGCGGCCTTCGCCGAGGGCCGGCCGTCGCCCCTGGCCGCCCCCCCGGCGCAGTACGCCGACTTCGTCCGCTGGCAGCGCCAGGAATTGGGTGCGGACGCGTTGGCTCGGCAATTGGACTATTGGCGCCACCAGTTGAAGGGCCTGCCGGAACGCCATGGCCTGCTGGGCGACCGCCCCCTGTCGGAGGAACGCGGCTTCGACGCCAAGGTCGTCAGCCTGTCCCTGGGCGCCGACCTGACGCGCCAGGTGCGCGGCTACGCCCAGGCGCGGGGGCTGACGCCCTTCATGGTGCTGTTGGCGGGGTTCCACGGCCTGCTGTTCCGCTACACCAGCCTGGACGACCAGGCGGTGGCGGTCAGCGTGGCCAACCGCACCCAGCATTGGCAGGAAGACATCATCGGCTTCTTCGTCAACCTGCTGGTCCTGCGCGCCCGGCCCCAGGCGGACATGACGTTCGAGGCCCTGGCTGACGCGGTCCGGCGCACGGCGCTGGAGGCCTACGCCAACCAGGACCTGCCCTTCGCCCAGGTGGTGGAGGCGTTGGCGCCGCAACGGCGACGGAACCAGCATCCCTTGGCCCAGATCGGCTTCGTGCTGCACAACCTGCCGCCGGCCCAACTGCCGGCCACCAGCCTGGTGGCGGAATTCACCGAAGCCAACAAGCACGCCAGCCAGTTCGACCTGCTGTTTTCCATCACCGAGACCGGCGCGGAGGCGGGTGACGACCTGGCGCTGAGCGTGGAATACGCGACCGCGCTGTTCGACCGCGAAACCGCGGAACAACTGGCCCTGCATTACCGCGCCCTGCTGGCCGGCGCCGTCGCGGCACCGCGGACCGCCCTGTCGCACCTGCCCCTGCTGGCGGCGGAAGAGGCGACGATGATCCTGGACGTCTGGGGCCGCACCCCGGCGCCAGCGCCGGCCGGCATCACACCCCTGCCCCCGCCGGATGAGGCCCCGGCCACGCTGGTGGCCCTGGTCGACAGTCTGGCCAGGCGGCAGCCGCAGGCGGTGGCGCTGCGCTTCGGCGACCAGACCGTCCATTATGACCGCCTGATCGCCGATGCCGACCGCGTCGCCCATCATCTGGGCGGGCTGGGCCTAGCCGGCGGATCGCCGGTGTGCGTGGACCTGCCGCGCGGGCCGGCGCTGGTCATCGCCTTCCTGGGCGCCCTGAAGGCCGGCCTGGCCTATGCGCCCCTGGATCCGGCGGCACCGGAAGCCCGCCGCCAGGGCATCCTGGAGGATCTGGGCCATCCCCCGACCCTGACGGCCGGGGCGATGGACGCCATCCTGTCCGGCCCGGCGGCAGTGCCCTTCGACAGGGCCCCCGAGCCCGCCGACGTGGCCTATATCATCCACACCTCCGGTTCCACCGGCCGGCCCAAAGGCACCTTGCTGACCCATGGCGGCCTGCTGGCACTGGCGCTGGAGCAACGCCGCCTGCTGGGCGTCCGGCCGGGTGATCGCGTGCTGCAAATGGCCAGCGCCGGCTTCGACGCCTCCGTCTGGGAATTCGTCCTGGCCCTGGGTGCGGGTGCCGAACTGGTACTGGCCCCCGCCGACGCCCTGCTGCCCGGCCCCGGCCTGGCGCAATTGCTGGACGACCAGGGCATCACCCACCTGACCATCACGCCCGCCGCCCTGGCCGCCCTGCCCCACCGGCCGCTGCCGGCGCTGCGCGTGCTGGTGGCGGCGGGTGCGGCCCTGCCCCCCGACCTGGTGGCGCTGTGGGGAGCGGGACGCACCTTCATCAACGCCTACGGCCCGACGGAGACGACAGTCTGCGCCACGCTGGCCCCCTGCGATGCCGCAAATGCCAAACCGCTGATCGGCCGGCCGCTGGCGGGCTGGACCGTGCGGGTGCGCGACCCCCAGGGCAACACCGTCCCGGCCGGCGTGGCAGGGGAACTGCACATTGGCGGCGTGGGCCTGGCACAGGGCTACTGGAACCAACCGGACCTGACCGCCCAGCGTTTCATCATCGATGCGGGCACGGGTGAGCGGCTGTACGCCACCGGTGACCGGGTCACCTGGCGGGCCGACCCCGATGGCGGGCCAGCGGCGCTGGAGTTCCTGGGCCGGCTGGACGAACAGCTGAAGGTCCGCGGCTTCCGCGTGGAGCCGGGCGAGGTGGAAGCGCGGTTGCGCCAAAACCCGGCCGTGACCCAGGCCGCCGTGGTCGGGTATCCCCGGCAGGCGCCCACCGACCTGGTGGCGTATGTGGTCCCCACCGCCGGTCCCACGGCCGACGATTTGGCCGCCCGGCTGCGCGCCGACCTGGCCGGGACACTACCCGGCTACATGGTGCCGGGTTTCATCGTTTTGGTGGATGATCTGCCGCTGACCCCCAGCGGCAAGATCGACCTTGCCCGGTTGCCCGATCCACGCGGCAGTTTCACCGACGACGGCTACCGCCCCCCCGTGGACGCGGTGGAAGAGACGCTGTGCGGACAGTGGCAAGCCATCCTGGGCATCGCCCGCATCGGCACGGCCACCAGTTTCTTCGATGCCGGCGGCACATCGCTGAAAGCGGTGGAGGCGATGGCGGCGGTGGAGCGGGCGTTCGGCCTGACGCTGCCCATCGCCACCCTGTTCCGCCACCCCACCATCGCCGCCTTGGCGACACTGGTGCGTGACGGGGACCAGGCATCGGATGAGGACTGGTCGCCCCTGGTCCCATTGGCCGAGGGCGGCACCGGCACGCCCAGCTTCTGGTTCCCCGGCGTGGGCGGAACCGTGCTGTCCTTCGCGGCCCTGGCGCGACACCTGGCCCGACGCCAGGATGGGCCGGTTTATGCCCTGCAGCCGGCCGGCCTGGACGGCGTCACGCCGCCCGACGCGGACGTGGACAGCATGGCGGCGCGGGCCGTGGCCGCCATGCGTGAGGCCCAGCCCATCGGCCCCTATCGCCTGGGCGGGCATTCCTTCGGCGCCAAGGTGGCCTTCGCCGCCGCCCAGCAGCTGATCGCCGCCGGACAGGCGGTGGAACTGCTGACCGTCATTGATGGCTACGCCCCTGGCCCGGCCTTGCTGACCGGGGCCCGCGACATGGATGACGGCCAATGGCTGGCCGCCGTGCTGGAGGAATTGGCCGCCGCCGCCGGCCATCCGCTGACGCTGGGACCCAGCCATTTCGCGGGCAAGGATATCGACACGGCGCTCAATGAGGCCCGCGACCTGCTGCGCGCCCATCGCCTGCCCGACGTGGCCGGCGGTCATCTGCGTGGCATGATCCGCCTGATGCGGGCCAACGCGGCCATGGAATACGCCCCGGCGGGCTTCACGCCTGTGCCGCTGCTGCTGCTGCGGGCGGCGGACACGCTGGCCCGGCCGGACCGCGCGCAGTTGCCGGGAACCTTGCAGGGGGATGATCTGGGTTGGACGGGCTACAGCGACGGCCCCTTGGCCGTACACACCCTGCCCGGCAATCATTTCTCCGTGCTGGCCGATCCCGTCGCCGAAAGCCTGGCCGATCTGTGCCTGACCCATTGGGCAAAGGGGGACACCATCACGACGCTGCGCGGGGTGGCCGAGTAAGGCATGAGCCCCCTCACCCCGGCGCGCGGCCTGGCCTCAACGCCAGGGCGCCAACGGCTGCCGCCAGGGCGCAGCACGCGGCGGCGGCGAGAAACGCCACCTGGTAGCCGCCGTTGAGGGCGACGCGCGGCTCCAGCCCGGCGATCTCCAGGGACTTCGTCTGGTGGGCCGCGTAGCTCGACAGAACCGCGAGCCAAAACGCGCCCCCCATCGCGAAGGAGGTGTTGACCACCCCGGACGCCAGGCCCGTCTCATTCTCCGCGACCCCATTGATCGCGGCCAGCAGCATGGGGTTGACGGCGAACCCGGCGCCGACGCCGAACAGCAGCATGCCGGGCAGGATGTCGGTGGTGAAGCTTGCCGCCACCGGCAGGCGCGACAAAAGGAACAGGCCACAGGCGGCCAGCGCCAGGCCAGAAACCAGGGACCACCGGATGCCGACCTTGTTGACCGTCCAACCCGACAGCCCCAGGGACAACAGGGCCATCGTCAGGTTGGTCGGCAGGAACGCCAATCCCACATCGACCGGCCCATACCCCTGGACGAATTGCAGATAGAGCGACGACAGGAAGAACCAGGTGAACAGCGCCGCCGCCCAAAGCATCACGATCACATTGCCGGCGGAGACATTGCGATTGCGGAATAGACCCAGGGGCATCAGCGGCGACTTGGCCCGCGATTCCGCCACCAGGAACACACCGAACAGGATGGCCGCCAGAACGGCGCACCCGACGATGGGGGTTGAGGCCCAGCCCCAGGCGTTGCCGTTCACAATGGCGTAGACGGCAAGCATCAGCGCCGCCGTCCCGGTCAGGGCGCCGAAAATGTCCAGGCCGCCGGACGCCGGCCGCTGATGATCACGCGACAGCAGGCGGAAGGACAGTAGGATCACCGCCAGCCCGATCGGCAGGTTGATCAGGAAAATCCAGCGCCAGCCGAGGCCGCCGGTCAACAGCCCGCCCACCATCGCGCCGATGCCGCTGCCACTGGCGCAGACGAAGCCGTAGACGCCCATCGCCACGGCCCGTTCCTTCGCCTCAGTGAACAGGCCCATGATCAGGGACAGCGCCACGGCGGTGACGACCGCCCCACCGAACCCTTGCGCCGCGCGCGCGGCGATCAGGAAAAGGGGCGTCCCCGCGACGCCGCAGGCGAACGACCCCAGCGTGAAGACTCCGATGCCGATGATGAAAAGCTTCCGGTGCCCATACAAATCGCCCAGACGCCCGCCGAGCAGCAGGAAGCCGCCAAAAAACAGGAAATAGGCATTCACGATCCAGGCGATCGACGTCAGCGGAAACGCCAGGTCCGTCTCAATGGACGGCAGCGCGACATTGACGATGTTGGAGTCCAGCATGATCATCAGCACGCCGAGGCACAGGACACCCAGCGCCAGCCATCGCCGGGGGTTGCCCACGGATATTTCCGCCGGCACCGCGGCGTCGTGGATGATCACCTGTTCCGTCATGGTCTTCTCCCATCGCGGCGCGTCCTGACCCGGGCGCCCGCGAAACCTGCTAGGCTGCAAACTCAAGGATTTGGGCGCCGTCATCCCAGCGCGCTGATGAAGGTGCGCAGCTTGGTGGCCGTCTCGACATGTTCCTTCTCAGGGTCGGAATTGGCGACGATGCCGGCGCCCGCAAACACCGTGGCCACGTTCCCGGTCACGACGCCGCCCCGCAGGACCAGCACCCACTCGCCATTGCCCTCGGCGTCCATCCAGCCGATAAGGCCGGCGTAGAACCCCCGGTCGGCGGTCTCCAGGTCGGCGATGGTCTGGCGGGCGATCTCTTGCGGCCAGCCGCCGACGGCGGGGGTGGGGTGCAGCGCGTACATCAACTCGATGGGCGACACGCCGGGGCGCAGGACCCCGGTGATGGGCGTGCCCAGGTGCCAGATCACCGGCGTTTGCACCAGCTGCGGCTCACGCGGCACCTCGACATGGTCGGCGTAGCGGCGGAAGGTCTCGCCCACCGCCTGCACGACGTGCATATGCTCCGCCAGATCCTTGCGGGAGCCCAGCAGGGCGCGCGCCGCTTCCCGATCCGCGAATTCATTGGCCGCCCGGGGTGAGGAACCGGCCAGGGGCAGGCTGCGGATCATGCGGCGGTCACTGCCCAGCACCAGTTCCGGGCTGGCGCCCAGCACGACCGCGGAACCGGCGTGCCCGGGATCGACGGGCAGATCCATGCGGTAGACATAGGCGTTGCGGTTCTGGGCGCAGAGGCGCGCGTACACGCGGTCATCATCAAAGGGCGAAGCCGCCTCGACGGTCACGCTGCGGGCCAGCACCACCTTGTCCAAGGTCCCCGCCTGGATACGCCGAAGGGCCTCCGCGACGGATGCCCGGTAGGCGGGTGAATCGCCACCCCTGACCTCCACCGGTTCCGCCGGCCGGTCGCCCTCGGGCGACGGGACGGAATCGGCCTTGCCCCAGTCCACGCCGGCGGGAACGTAGAACACGCCCGGCGTCGCGCTATCGAAAGGCACCAGGCCGATGACGATGGGCTTGGCCCCGCCCCGCCCCGCCTTGACGGCCGCCGCCAGCGCCGCGTCGACGGCATCGGCCACGCAGGCGCCCTCCCATCGGGCGGGTGTCACCCTGTGCGCGACACCGCGGGCCCGCAGCCGGTACTTCGGCGTCGTCAGATCGAATCGAGCGTTCACGCAGTCATCTCCGCCCTGCCGCCCCGCAAACGCGTCGCCTCGCCCTTGAAGGCGGCGATCACGCCCAGGTGCCGGCCGGCACGATCTGTTGAAAGACGGCGGCGGACGCGCCGATGCGGAATAGCCACCCGGCCATCGCGAAGTCCGTCCGCCTGTGGTTCGGAATACGTGAGCCCTGTTCCCATGATCGAAAGACCCCCGGGTTACCTCCCGGCGCCAGGGCGCGGGACATGTATGCAAATGCGTATCGTTCGCGTTATTAATTCCCCTATAATACAAACGGGACGGTCACGTCTAGTTGTTATGCGGCCTCCGCCCGAAACTCTTTGACCCTGGGGCATCCCGGATCGAAAGGGGCCACGGGCGGCGGATTAAGGGGAAGGGGCATGGAGTCCAGCGCTTGCCCCCTGCCCCCCCTGCCCGACTGGAGCAGTCCGTGATGCACCTTCAGCCAGGGTAATTTTTCGCGACACATTAACTAGACGGAACGGTCCCGTTCATATTATAGAAAGTTAGGGCCGCAAACGATATTCATTCTCACTTTATCGAATCATCTCCCCGCCCCTGTGGAAATCGCTGGGGAATGGGGCCTTGGGATGGGGCGGCGGATAGGCCGACATGACAACCCTGAGGGGAGCATATGCCAGCCCCCTCACGATTCAGACCGGGACCCGCATAATTATCTAGACGGAACCGTCCCGTTTGCCCTAAAGAATGATAGTCATTCTTATTCGCAATTATAGCCGCGGATTGGCTGTTGCACCTTGAAGCGCGGGTGCCAACCGGCCTAATCGCCCCACCCAAGCCCCCAAGGTATTCCCAAGCAATCCAATCAAACTTCGGCGGTTTTGCGGCCTTTCCTGCGGAAGCGAGGGCCGGCCTGGTCCCGACTTCGGGGCCTCCGAAAGACCGCCGTCACCCGGGAGATCGCTGTGAACACCATTCCAGACAGAGTCACGGCCGTCGCGGCGCGCACGCCGGATGCCATCGCCGTGACCGCCGGCGACCGAACGCTGAGCTACGCCGAATTGGAGATGCGCGCCAATCGGTTGGCGCGACAGTTGATCGCGGCCGGTGCCGGCCCCGGCCGCATCGTCGGCGTCGCCCTGCCGCGATCCGCCGACCTGGTGGTGGCCCTTCTGGCCGTGCTGAAATCCGGTGCCGCCTACCTGCCGCTTGACCCCGCCTATCCGGCGGCGCGCCTTGAGTACCTGATGACCGACGCGCGGCCGGTGGGCATCATCACCGCGCCGGGCGTGCGGATCCCGGACATCGGGCTGCCCCGGCTGGAGTTCGCGCCCGATGAGGGCGAAGGCGAAGACACGTCCGCCATCGGCGACCGCGACCGGCTTTCCCCCCTGGGGCCCGATCACGCCGCCTACGTCATCTACACGTCGGGCTCCACAGGGCTGCCCAAAGGCGTGGTCGTCCCCCACCAGAGCTTCCTGGGGCTTCTGGATGTCACCGTGCCCCTGTTCGACCTGGGCGCCGACGACGTCTGGACGGTGTTCCATTCCTACGCCTTCGATTTCTCGGTCTGGGAGATCTGGGCGCCGCTGCTGACCGGCGGCAGGACGGTGGTCGTCCCGGCGGAGGCCACATGGTCGCCCCACGACCTGCTGGACCTGCTGGCGGCCGAGCGGGTCACGGTGCTGAACCAGACGCCGTCCTCGTTCGCATCGCTGGACCGTGCCGACGCGGAACGGGCCAGGTCCCTGGATGCCCTGCGGCTGGTGATCTTCGGTGGCGAGGCGCTGGACCCGGCGCGGCTGAACAGCTGGTTCGCCCGCCGGCCACGTCGCCCGCGCATGGTGAACATGTACGGCATCACAGAAACGACGGTGCACGTCACGGCGTTCGACGTGCGGCCGGGCGCCAACCAAGCGGCCGCCGAAAGCCCCATCGGCCGGCCCCTGCCCGGTTTCCGCGACCATGTGTTCGACGCCGGCCTGCGACCGGTCGCAAATGGCCAGGTGGGTGAGCTCTACCTGGGGGGCATCCAGCTCGCCCGGGGCTATCTCGGCCGGCCGGGGCTGACCGCCACGCGCTTCGTCGCCGACCCGGACGGTGATGGCGACCGGCTGTACCGGACCGGCGACCTGGTGCAACGGACCGGCGACGGGCTGGCCTTCATCGGCCGCGCCGACACGCAACTGTCCCTGCGCGGCTTCCGGATCGAGCCGGGCGAGGTCGAGGCGGCCCTGGACGCCTATGAGGGTGTGACGGCCAGCGCCGTCGCGGTGAAGCCCGATCCGGACGGCGTGGCCGGGGATGAATGCCTGGCCGCCTATGTCGTCACGGTCGGCGGTGAGATCGATGAGCGCGGCTTGCGGATCCATCTGGCCCAGACCCTGCCCGCGCATCTGATCCCCAGCCACATCGTGTCCCTGCCGGCACTGCCCCTGACCCCGAACCGGAAGCTCGACCGAGGGGCGCTCGTCCCCCCGCCGCCCCGGAAGAACCCCAAGGCCGATCTGCGCGGGGAACTGATCCGCCGCCGCCTGGCCAACCGCCCCGAGCAATCACGAGAGGAAGTCCGCCAATGAGCGCCAACAACCGCCAGTGGGTGCGCACCGTCGTCGCCGACATCCTGGCCGAGGATCCCGCGGCACTGGCCGACACGGAAAACCTGTTCGAAGCGGGCCTGGATTCCATCGGGCTGCTGCGCCTGGTCAACCGCTGGCGCCGCGACGGCATCCAGGTCAGTTTCGCCGAACTGGCGCAGGATCCCACGCTGACCGCCTGGACCGCGCTGGTGGATCGGGAACGGGCCGGCCCCGGCGGTGGCACCCCCGCCGTGACGGAAACGCCCGCCGCCGCCCCGGCCGACAGCGGATCGGCGCCACTGGGGATCATGCAGCACGCCTACTGGGTCGGGCGCAGCCCGGGGCAGAGGCTGGGCGGCGTGGCCGCACACCTGTATGCCGAGTTTGACCGGCCCTCCACCGGCGGCGGCCCGGCCATCGACCCAAACGCCCTGCGATCCGCCCTGGAGCGCCTGATCAAGCGGCATGAGACGCTGCGGACGCGCGTCACGCCGGATGGCCGGCAAGAGGTGTTGGCGACCCTGGCGCCGCCGCTGGCCGTGCACGACCTGCAGGACCGTTCCGCCGCCGAGGTGTGGAGCCATCTGGCGAAGGTACGGGCCGCCTTTTCCCACCAGATGCTGGATGTGGAGGAGGGACAGGTCTTTGCGGTCGCCCTCAGCCTGCTGCCCGACGGCGCCACCCGGCTGCATGTCGATGTCGACATGATCGCCGCGGACGCCGTCAGCTATCGCCTGCTGCTGGCCGACCTGGTGGCGCTGTACATCGCACCCGCGAAGGGCTTGCCGCCGCTGGGCCTGACCTACCGCCAACACCTCGCGACCACCGAGACCGGCAAGGCGGATCGCGCCCGACCGGCGGCGGAAGCATGGCGGGACAGGCTGGCCACCCTGCCGGGCGCGCCCATCCTGCCCGAACTGGTCCAGGCCACCGAGGAATTCCCCCAGCCGGCGGTCGCCCGCCGCCACGTGTGGCTGTCCCCGGAACGCAAGCACATGCTGACCGACATCGCCCGCCGGAAGGGTGTCACGGTGGCCATGGCGGTGGCGACGGTCCTGGCCGAAGTGGTCGGCCATTGGAGCGCCACCGACCATTTCCTGCTGAACGTCCCCATGTTCGACCGGCCGGCGAACCATCCCGACATCGACCGCGTCGTCGGCGATTTCTCCAGCTCGGTCATGCTGGAGGTGGATCTCCGGCAGTCGCTGGCCTTCGTCGACCGGGTGCGGGCCTTGCAGCAGCGGATGCACGCAGATGCCGCGCACGCCGCCCACACTGGGCTGGACGTGCTGCGCGATCTCAGCCGGCAGCGGGGCGAGACCGTGCTGGCGCCCGTCGTGTTCACCAGCGCCCTGGGTTTGGGTGAGCTGTTCGCGCCGGCCGTCACGGAAATCATCGGCCGGCCGGTGTGGGTGGTCTCGCAAGGGCCGCAGGTCCTGCTGGACGCCCAGGTCACCGAATTCGACGGCGGCCTGCTGGTCAACTGGGACACGCGGGAGGAAGCCCTGGTGCCCGGCGTGGTCGATGCCATGTTTGCCGTGTTCCAGACGGCGCTGCAGCGCCTGATCGACCAGCCGGAAACCTGGAACCAGCCCCTGGCGCTTTCCGACCAGAATCCGCGTCGCACCCATGAGGGCCATCTGGTCCGCGTCGTCGATCCGTTCGAACAAAGCCGCCCCGCCCACGTCCCCGGCCGCCTGCGGGTCATGGGCGAGGACGTGCTGGGCGACCAGCCGGGCGCCATCCGTTGGGCACGGGCCGACGGCGATGGCCGGGTGACCGTGCTGGGCCGGGACCATGACCGGGTGGAGGTCAACGGCGTCCCGGTATTCCCCGCCGAGGTGGAAGAGGCGGTGCGATCCGCCCCCCAAATCCGCGACGCGGCGGTCGTCCGCATCACGGACACCCAGGGGGACGGCCTGGTGGCCGCGGTGGTCTTCGCGGCGCCCACGGGTGAGGAAACCGCCGGCAAGGCGTTCCGCGCCTATCTCGCCCGGCGGATTCCGGCCCATCTCCTGCCCACGCGGGTCATCGTCCTGAACGAACTGCCGCGCGACGCCGCCGGCGTGATCGAGGCCGAAATCCTGCGCCAGGCCTCCCTGGCGCAGGCCGAGCCGGCCGGCGGCGTGGCCCCGCGCACCGACCTGGAACGCGTCATCGCCGGGGTCTGGGCCGAGGTGCTGGGCCTGGAGCAGGTCGGCGTGAATGAGGAGTTCATCGCCCTGGGCGGCGATTCCCTGCTGGCCGCCCGCGTGGTGGCGCGCCTGCAGGAGGAATTGGACACCCACGCGATCACGCTGCGCGCCCTGTTCCGGTCCCCCACCATCGCCGAGCTGGCGGAGCAACTGCGCCGGGATGACGACCCCGGCCGGCTGGACGAGGTGGCGGCCATCATCCTGGAAATCCGCGCCATGTCGGATGAGGACGTGGCCGCCCAGCTGGGCGAGGCGCCGGTCCTGCGGCAAGAGGCCGTGGCGTGATCGCGGATCGACGCGCACTGCTGCGGGAACGCCTGGCGTCGGCGGGACTGCGCGGGACGACGGACGTCCAGGGGGTGCCGCGTCGCGGCACCCCCGAGCGGGCCCGCCTGTCCTTCGCGCAAGCGCACACCTGGCGGTATGAGCGCGCCCATCCCGGCAGCGTCAGCAACAATTTGGGCCTGCTTCTGACCTTCACGGGCGAAGTGGATGAGAACGCCCTGGTGGCGGCGATGACCCGCGTGGTCCAGCACCACGAGATCCTGCGCACCACCTATCACACCGGGCCGGACGACGATTCCTTCCAACGCATCCACCCCACCCTGCCGTTCCCCTGCACCGTCACGCGGGCCAGCGCCGATGACGCCGTCGCGGCAGCCCAATCCGCGCTGTGCGCGCCCTTCAACCTGGAGAGCGACGCGCCGCTGCGGCTGCTGGTGTTCCGCACGCAGGCCGACCAGGTCATGGCGGCGATCATCGTGCACCACATCCTGTGGGACGGCGCCACCTTCGACGTGCTGTCGAAGGAATTGGAACAGGCCTACGCGCAGCCGTCGGTGGCCCTGCCCGACCTGCCCATCCAGTACGCCGACCTGGCGGAATGGCAGCGTGACCAGCACGCCCGCATCCGCGACGGCCACCTGGCCTATTGGACGGGACGGCTGGCGGCCCCCCGCCCGCCGCACACCCTTTCAAGCGCCGGGAAGGCCGCCGTCTCGGAATCGGCCGGCCGCGTCGATTACCGGCTGACTGCCGCCGCGGCCCTGGCCCAACTGGCGGCCCGGAACAAGGTGACGCCGTTCGTGGCCTTCCTCGCCTGCTGGGCGGCGGTCCTGGGACGGGAGGGCGTGGCCGAGGTAACGGTGGGGACCACCGTGCTGACCCGCGACCAGCCGGGTGCCGACGGGCTGATCGGCAACCTGGCCAATCACATCGTGCTTCGCCTGCCCGTCGGCGTGGCGCCGGAATCCACGGCCTTGGTCGCCGCGACGGCCCGGGAATTCGACGCCGCCCTCGCCCACCGTGACCTGCCCTTTGAGGATATCACGGACGCGTTGGGTGGGCAGGACGTGGGGGCCCCGCCCACGCTGTTCGATTCCCTGGTCATCTTCATCCCCGGCGGAACCGACGGCCCGCGCCTGCCCGGCGCCCGGACGCGCTGGCGGCGCCTGCACAACGGGGCGACGCAGTTCCCCCTGGTTCCCCTGGGGATCGAGGTATTCGTGCGCGGCCGGGGTGCGGAGGCGGTGATCGACGTCGAGGCGACCTACGCCCGCAACGCGTTTGACATCAAAACCATCAACGAACTTCTCGCCCGTCTGGACCGGACCATCCACGACGCGGCGCGGGAGGTCTGGTGACGCCATGAACGCACGCCTTGAACTCCTGCGGCGCCGGCTGGGCCAAACCGGCCCGGCGCGCGCCGGCATCCCCCCGCGTCCCGACCCGGACACGGCACCACTGTCGGCGCCGCAGCATCGCATGTGGCTGCACCAGCAGCTGTATCCGGCCAGCGCCGCCTACAACGTGTGCATCCGCATCGACCTGGCCGGCGATCTTGACGAGGACCGGCTGCGGGCCGCGCTGGCCGAAATCGTGAACCGGCATGAGGTGTTGCGCACGACATATCCGGCGGGTGCCGACGGCCGCCCCCACCAGCGCATCCACCGCCACCTGCCGCCACCGGTGCGCATCGTCGAAAGCGCCGACCCGGCCCAGGTGGCGCGCGACGCCGCCGCGCAGCCGTTCGACATCGCCACGTCCGGCTCCATACGGTTCCACCTGGTGCGGGTGGGCGCCCGCCAATGGTCGCTGGTGCTGACCGTGCACCACATCGTCTGGGACGGCGGCTGTTTCGGGGTGTTCAGCCACGATCTGGGCCTGGCCTATCGCGGCGATGGCGCCACACCGCTGGCCATCCAGTACGCCGACATCGCCGCGCACGAGGCGCAGCATGAGGCGGCGGCGTCCACCGACCTGGACGGGCAGCTGGACCATTGGCGCCGCACCCTGACGCCCCCGCCCCCGGCGCTGCCCCTGCCGTCCCTGCGGCCCTTCGGCCCCGAGGTGGGGGAGCGGGCGGAACGCCTGGACCGCACATTGCCGGCATCTGGCGCCAAAAGCCTGCGCGCGGCCGCCGCTGCCCTGCGCACCACGCCCTTCGTCGTGTTCTGCGCCGCCTATGGCCTGCTGCTGCGCCGTTGGACCGGCGAGACCGACATCACCGTGGGCACCATGGTCGCCAACCGCCATCAGCCGGGTACCCGCGAACTGATCGGCAACTTCGGCAACACGGCCCTGCTGCGCCTGGACACGTCCGGCGATCCCACGGTCCGCCAGTTGGTGGCGCGCGCCGCCCACACCATCACCGGCACGCTGGGCAACGCCGACATCGCCTTTGAGCGGGTCGTGGCTGACCTGGCGCCCGCGCGGGAGCCGGGCCACGGCTTTTTCACCGACACGCTCTGCCTGTTCCTGGACCGTGAGATCGGGGGGCCCGACCTGCCCGGCGTGGACGTGCGGTGGGACAACGTGCCCAACGGCGCCGCCCCCTTCGCCCTCACCTTCCAGGGTTTCATGAACGGGGATCTGCTGCGGGTGGAGGCCACATACCGCAGCGAACTGTTCGCCCCGGCGACCGTGAACCTCATGCTGGAACATCTGGAGGCAATCCTGCTGGCGGCGACGGCCGACCCGGACCAGCCCTGCTCCACCGCCAGCCAGTTGCCCGCCGGCCAGCGCGACCATCTCGCCCGGCTGTCGGCCGGTGTCGCCACCGACCGGCCCGCCGCCTCCGTTCTGGGCCATTGGCGCCGCCGGGCCGCCGCCACGCCGGACCGCACGGCCCTGGTGCACGGCGGCCGGCGCTTCAGTTATGGCGAGATCGACCAGGGTGCCAACCGGCTGGCGGCGCGACTGATTGAACGGGGCATGCGGGCGCAGGACATCGTCGCCGTAGCGCTTGCCCGGGGGCCGTCCACCCTTACAGCCCTGCTGGCCATCTGGAAATGCGGGGCGGTCTATCTTCCCCTCGACCCCCATCATCCCAAGCCGCGTCTGATTGATCTGCTTTCCCAGGCGGATGCGCGGTTGGTGATCGGTGACGCCGCCCTGGACCTGGGCGGCGTGCCTTGCCTTGTCGCCCACCAGGCGGGGCCGGTCGCAATCGATCCCGGCCACCAGCCCCACGCCCTGGAGGCCGCCCACATCGGCTTCACCTCCGGCTCCACCGGGGGCCCTAAGGGCGTGGTGACCACCCATGGTTCATTGGCGGCCCGCACATCGTGGGTCGCGGCCCATTGGCCCGGCGGGACGGGCGGCGCCCGCCTGGCCAAAAGCGCGCCCACCGCCATCGACGCGGTGGCGGAGCTTTGCGAGGGCCATCACCACCGGCGAAGTCCTGGTGCTGGCGACGGATGAGGAGGCGCGCGACGCCGCCGCCCTGGCCCGGCTGCTGGAAACCCACAGCATCGGCCATGTCATGGCGGTGCCGGGGTTGATCCAGGCGGTGGCCATCGCCGCCCCCGGTGTCATCAGCGGCCGGGACCGCGTGCTGTCCACCGGCGAGCCGCTGTTCCCCGGCACGGCCGGCGCCATCCATGACACGGCCCCGGGCGTGCCCCTCTACAACTCCTATGGCTGCACGGAGACCACCGGCGATGTCGCCGCCGGGCCGGTGAGCGCCGGGGACGCCCAAAACGGCATCGTCCCCATCGGCACCCCACTGCCCGGTTCATTCTGCCATGTGCTGGGCCCCGACCTGGTGCCGGTGCCGCCCGGCGTGCTGGGCGAAATCTATGTCGGTGGGCCGCAGTTGGCCCGTGGCTACCTGGCACAGCCGGCCCTGACCGCGGCCCGGTTCGTCGCCAGCCCGTTCGAAGCCGGGGGCCGGCTCTACCGCACCGGCGACCTGGCGCGCTGGCGTGACGACGGGCGCCTGGAACTGGCCGGCCGCAGCGACGATCAGGTGAATGTGCGCGGCCATCGGGTGGAACCGGCGGAAGCTGTGGAGGCCCTGCACGCCCTGCCCAACGTGCGGGAGGCCGCCGTGCTGCCCCGCGCCGTCGGCACCACCACGGAACTGGTGGCCTATGTGGCCGGCGACGGGCTGGGACCGGATGACGGCCCCCAACTGCGCCAGCAGCTGGCGCGCACCCTACCGGGCCCGCTGGTCCCCGCCGAGGTGGTGGTCCTGCCGCACTTACCCCGGTTGAACGGCGGCAAGATCGATAGGCAGGCCCTGCTGCGCCGCCCGGCGACACCCCGTGCACCCGCCACGGATACGCCGCCCCCACCCAAACCGCCGCAAAATGACCGCGAGGCGGCCTTGGCCGGCATCCTGTGCGCAGTGCTGGGGCGCCCGTCCGTGGGCATGGACGACGACTTCTTCGCGTTGGGTGGGGATTCGCTGCTGGCCGTGTCCTTCGCGGCCCGCGCCCATGCGGCCGGCATGAGCTTCCCCGCGGCAGCCGTCTTCCAATACCCCACCATCGCGCAACTGGTGCGGCAACTGCCTCCACCCCGGGAAGAAAAGGCGGTCGCCCTGACGCTGCCACCGCAGACGCATCGCTTCCGCCTATCCGGCCTGCCCGTGCAGGACTTCGTCTCCTGGGAGGCGCTGCGCGGGCCGGTCGATACGGACCGGCTGCGGCGCGCGCTGACGGAAACCATTGCCCGGCATGCCCCCCTGCGCCAGGCGATCAGCACGCGCGGCCGGCTGTGGCGCGCCACCCAGGCGCCGGCCACCAATGGCGACGCCATGGTGATCGAGATTGGAAACGCCGATGCCGGCCGGGCGCTGGAGATCGCGGCCCAGGCCATCGACATCGCGGCGGGCCGCGTGATCGTAGCCCTGGTCACGGCCGACGCGGCCTTGCTGGCGGCACACCCCACCGTGATCGACGGCCTGTCGCTGGCCAGGATCGCGGGAGAGATCGATGGGCAAACGCAGGACCCGCCGCCACCCCAACCGGCTGGACAAGCGGCGGCCACGCCACCCGCGCATTGGGACGCGGTCCTGGGCGCCGGGCCGGAAAGCCCTTGGTGGGTCGGCCCCGATGACCCGCCGCCGGCGAGCCCGCATGCCCGCGCCCGCGCGGTGACCGACACCACCGACGCATCAATCCTCGCCGGCACACTGCTGCGCGCCGTCCGCACCCTGTCCGGGCGGGAGGCCGCCGTGGCCGATGTCGAGGTCGATCCCGAGCTTGTCGGGCCGCTTGTCGCCGTTCCGGTCATCAGCCAGACGGGCAGGGAAATGATCATCGGCGACGCCGCCGCCTACACCGCCTACCTGTCCAACCGCCGGCCGGTGGCCGGGGGGCCTGGCATCCTCATCCGCCGCACCGTGGCGCCAGAGCCCTGGCAGGCCGGTGGCATCGCCCGGGGCGCGGATCGCCTTTACCACATCGTCGCGTCCTGGCAGCGGCTGGGCGGCCGGACGGTGCTGGAAGTCGCGGCCCATGAGCCCGGCGTCGCCGAAGC
Organism: Azospirillaceae bacterium; assembly: GCA_028283825.1. Lineage (NCBI taxonomy): Bacteria > Pseudomonadati > Pseudomonadota > Alphaproteobacteria > Rhodospirillales > Azospirillaceae > Azospirillaceae bacterium. Next base: position 112,613 of record JAPWJW010000001.1, read on the forward strand.
GCTGGCGGCCACCTGGGCAGAAGCCCTTTCAGGCCGGGAGCGTGCCCATGGATGAGCTGTGGGTGGATGACGCCCCCCTCGCCACGCATCTGGCGCTGCTGAGCGGCAAGGGGCGGTGCCACAATTTCCACGCCGTGCCCTGGGCCGGCATCCTGGACGCGGTCCCCGCCGAATTCGCGCGGGCGTACCGCACCCTGCTGGGCACGAACCTGCCGCTGATCGACGGCAGCTGGGCGGGCGGAACGGTGGATTCCTTCTTCGCGCCGGACGGGCCGCTGGCGGCGGCCCAGCAACTGGCGGCGGACGCCTTCGGCGCCGACGCGACCTTCTTCGGCACCAGCGGCACCACCACCAGCAACCGCATCGCGCTGGCCTCATTGCGCCATCCGGGCGCGCGGATCCTGATGGATTGCACCGCCCATCAATCGCTGCTGTTCGCGGCGGAGGAGATGGCGGTGACACCCACGCCCGGCACCGGCCGGGAAGACGACGCCTGCATCGACGTCGCCGCCACCGCCCGGCTGCTGGCCGACCATGCCGTCCAGGGCCGGCCTTTCGACGCCCTGGTGCTGTCGGCCACCGGGTATGATGGCCGGCGCCTTCGCCTGGACCAGGCGCTGCCCCTGCTGGCCGCCGCATCCCCCGCCACGGCGCTGGTGGTCGATGAGGCCTGGTCGGCGCTGCATGCCTTCGCGCCGCAAACGGCTGGATCGACCGCGCTCGCGGTCTGTTCCGGCCTGGAGCGGCAGGCGCCCGTGCTGGTCACCCAATCGGCCCACAAGACCATGGCGGCCCTGCGCCAGGGTTCATACCTGCACGTGCTGGGGTCGCCGGACGATGTCGCGCGGGTGCGGCAGGCGACCTACCGCATCCACACCACCTCGCCATCCTGGCCCATCCTGGCCTCGCTGGACCTGGCCCGGCAGCATGCCCAGCGGTACGGCGCCACGGCGTTCGCGCGTGCCGTCAAGCTGCGCGCCGGTCTGGAAGCGGCCCTGCGCCGGGACCCGGCGACGACGGCCCTGCTTGCCCCAGACCCGCAGGACCCGTTCCACGACACCGATCCGCTGGTCCTGCGCCTGCACGTCGGCCAGGGGGCCCGCGCCCTGCGGGACTGGCTGTTCGCCGAACACAATGTGCTGGTGAAGATCGCCGGCGACCGCTTGATCGTGCGTGTGCATTTGGGCGTCACCGCCGCCGACGTGGATGCCCTGCTGAACGGCCTGCGGGACCTGGCGGCCGGCGCCGGCCCCACCCGTGCCGACGCCCGACCGATCCGCGCCGCGCACCTGGAACCGGCCATCGGCAGCCGCAGCCGCGGCTACATCATCCCCTACCCACCCGGCGTGCCGCTGGCGCGGCCCGGCGAGATATGGACCGCCCGGCACGCGGCGGCCCTGGCCCATGAACGGGCGCGGGGCGCGGAGATCCACCACCTGCCGTCCGGCCGGGGCAACGCCCCGGATGACCAATCCCCCGGCGATCCCGCCATCGCCGAACCCGATTTTTACAGCGCTGGAGCAGACAGATGACCCTCTCGAACCGCAAGCAGCAGCTGTTGCAGCAGAGGCTGGCCAGCGCCGGCCTGCGTTCTTCCGAACAGTCGCCGGCGACCGACCATCCCCGGCACGAACAGCACGAGGGGCCGGCACCCCTGTCGTCGGCGCAGCGCCGCATGTGGTACCTTGCCCAGTTGGCCGAGGGTTCAGCCGCCTATAATTTCTGCCTGCTGCTGCGGCCGGCGGACAGCACTGCCCCCCTGTCCGCCGACGCCCTGACCGCCGCCCTTGAGCAGGTGGTGCGCCGGCACGAGATCCTGCGCACCCGCTATCGCCCCGGGACGGGCGGCACCCCGGAACAGGTGGTGGAGCCCCATCTGCCCCCGCGCATCACCGACATCGACCTGGGACCGGGGACGGCAGCACTTGCCGACCGGCTGGACGACCTGGCACGCCAAGCGCGGGATGAACCGTTCAACCTGGAGACCGATGCCCCCCTGCGCGCCATGTTCGTCCGCGATGGCGACACGGTCGTCGCCGTCATCCTGGTCCTGCCGCACATCGCCGGCGACGGCGGGTCCTTCGGCACCGTGCTGACGGATCTGACGCGCGCCTATGGTCAAGGCGATCTGCCGCCGGCACCCGACATCCGGTACACGGACTACGCCCTGTGGGAGGGCCGGCGCCTGGGTGAACCTGGGGATGCGGCAAGCCTGCACGCCCGGCAGTTGCGCTTCTGGGGGGAACGGCTGGCCGACCTGCCGGTGGAACTGTCGCTGCCGTTCGACCGTCCCCGTCCGGCCAACCCCAGCTTCGCGGGCCAGCAAATCCGGCAATGGCTGGGGACCGGCCTGTCGGCCGCCCTGCGCCGCACGGTCAAGGCCCAGGGCGGTACCCCGCTGGTGGCGCTGCAATCCGCTGTCGCCGTGGCCCTCGCCCGTGTCGGCGCCGGACTGGACATCCCGCTCGGCACGCCGGTCGATCTGCGCCAGAACGCGACCCTGGACCAGGTCATCGGCTTCTTCAGCAACACGGTGGTGGTGCGCACCGACCTGACCGGCGACCCGACCTTCGCCGACCTGCTGCGCCGCGTGCACGACAGCGGCCTTTCCGCCCTGGACCATCGCGACGTGCCGTTCGACAATGTGGTGGAGCATATCAACCCACCCCGCGCCGCCGCCCGCAACCCGCTGTTCGGCGTCATGGTCACGGCCACCCGCCCCTGGCCCGCCCTGGACCTCGGCGGCACCCCCATCATCCTTGAGGAACCCCGGCAGACCCAGGCCAAGTTCGACCTGACCTTCGTCATCCATGATGAGGGGGGCGAGGGCCGGATCGGCGTTTCCCTGCTGTACGCCTGCGACCTGTTCGATGAGGCCACCGCCCGGCAGTTGTTTGAACTGGTGATCGGCATGCTGGGCCAGGGCGTGCACCACCCGGCGCTGCGCCTGTCCCAGCTGGCGGAATTCGGGCACGGGCGTCTGGACGATGCGGCGGCGGATCTGGCGGGGATTCTGGCGGCATCCGCCCCACGTGCCACCGCCCGCGCCATCCGGCTGGCGACGGACGCCACCGACGCCGACATCGCCGCCGCCCTGGCAGGATTGCTGGAACGGCACGACGCCCTGCGCCTGCGCCGCGATCCGCTGACCCGGCGGTGGGATCTGGCGACCGCCGCCGACCTGTGGGACGCGCCGGTCCTGCGCGATGCGCCGCCGGCCACCGGCGACGCCGACCGGTTCATGGCCTGGGTGCGGAATGACGGCGGAGAGGCCGCCCATGGCACGCCGCGCATCCTGGAACTGCGGGCGCCGGGCGTCTGGATCGACGATGAGTCATGGGGTGCCCTGCTGGCAGACCTCACAGCCGTACGGGCCAACGGTGGGGCGGCACCGCCCCCCACCTCGGGCAGTTATGCCGCCTGGCTGGACCGCACCGCCGCCCTGGCGGCCCGACCCGAGATAGCTGACCACGCCGAAGCCTGGCTGGACATGCTGGAAGCGGCGGAGGATCGCACACACGCCCTTCCCACCGACACGTTCCATACCGTGGTAGGCAAGGTGGCGCTACCATCCTTGGGCGCGTGGCCCGACCCGGTGGCCCTGCGCACCGCCGCCGTGGCGGCGATGCTGAACGTCCGGCGCGGTTCCACCGCCCCCTTCCTCATCCAGATCGACGAGCCGGACCGGGACCGTTCCCGCACCGGCGGCGCCGATACCGTCGTCGGCCGGTGCCGGCGGACCTTCCCCCTGCTGGTCTCCCCTCCAAGTGAAACCGCCACCGGGGCGGACGCGCTGCTGACGGCGGCACGCGACATCCTTGCCGCCTGGAACATGGACGGCATCACGGGTGACCGCGCCATCTCTTACCTGTTGGCCCGGGACGTCAGTCCGCAGGTCGCCGGGACATTCGATGAAGCGCCGGTGCCGGACGTGACGCTCAGCCTCACCGTGACCGATCCGGGGGATGAGCGGGACACCCTGCCCCCCGCCCGCCTTTCCGAACAGGACGGGGAACATTGGGCCATCCGGGTGGAGCCCCATGGACATCGGGCGACCCTGACTATCCACGCGCCGCGCGCCGTCGGCGAAATCCAGGACCAGGTCACGGCGTGGACCGCCATCTTCGCCCAGCTCACCGACGCCGTGGCGGCCGGTACGGCACCTGCCGGCGGCGAACAGGCCCAGGACGATTTGGGCCTGGCCTTGTCCCGCTGGGACCACCGCCGCCTGGAAGAGGCGTTCGGCCCCCTGCGCGAGGTGCTACCCCTGTCGCCGCTGCAGGAAGGCCTGCGTTTCCACGCCGTCGGCACATCGGACGGTGCGGCGGAGGTCTACATCTCCCAGACATCGCTGGACCTGATGGGGGAAATCGACGCCGACCGGCTGCACCGGGCGGTGCGCCGGGCCACCGAGCTGGCGCCATCCATCACCGCCGGCTTCGCCGAGATCGGCGGGACCATGGTCCAGGTGATCCCCGCCGGCATCGACATCCCCTGGCGGTCGGAAAGCGCAGCCGACGCGCATGACGCCGCCCGCATCGCGGACGAGGAATACCGGGCGCCATTCGACGCGGCGCGCCCGCCCCTGATCCGCTTCGCCCTGGTCCGCCTGCCGGCCGGGGATCATTACCGGCTGCTGCTGACCACGCACCACATCCTGCTGGACGGCTGGTCGATCCGCCTGCTGTTCCGCCTGGTCATCCGGCTGTACGGCGATGCCGCCGCCGTTTCCGCCCCGCCGCCGTTCCGCCGCTACCTGAGCTGGCTGACCGACCAGAAGGTGGCGGATGCGGAAGCGGTGTGGCGCGACGTGCTGGCCGGCGTCCAGCCCACCCTGCTGTACCCGGCGGCGCGCAGCCTGGAGGCCAGCGCCGACCGCAGCGAGGAACGGACGGCCAGCGTCGGCCCCGACCTGACCGCCGCCCTGGCAGCACTGGCGCGATCCGCCGCCACCACCTTGAGCACGGTGCTGGAACTGGCCTGGGGCGCGCTGCTGATCCGGATGAGCGGCACGCCGGACGTGGTGTTCGGCAACGTCGTCTCCGGCCGGCCAGCGGACATCGCGGATGTGGGTGAGATCATCGGCCTGTTGTTCAACACCATGCCGGCGCGGGTGCAGGCCAGCGGGGACCAGTCGGTCCGCGCGGCCTTGCGCGCCCTGCATCAGCAGAAGGCGGTCTCGCTGGGGCATTCCAACGTCAACCTGGCGCGCCTGCAACAGATCGCCGGGCACAGCCCCCTGTTCGACACGCTGTTCGCGGTGCAGAATCTGCCGGTCCTGGACCTGCCCGACCAGACCGAAATCCGGATCGGCGACGCGCACGTCCGCGACGCCACCCACTATCCGCTCAGCATGGCGGTCACACCCACCGACGGCGCCATCGGCCTGCGGCTGATGTTCCGCAACGACGTGGTGACGGCGGACCAGGCCGAAGCCCTGATCCAGGCCTACATCCGCCTGTTCGAAGCCTTCGTCCAGTCCCCCGACCTGCCACTGCTGACGCTGGACGCGCTGCCGGGGGACAACCCCCTGCTACCCCCGTCGATATCGGGGGAGGCGCTGGAGATCGGCACCCTGTCCGTCGCCGACCTGCTGGTGCAGCAGGTGGCGCGTACCCCGGACGCCACCGCCATCGTGGCCGGCGAGACCCGCCTGACCTATCATGAGCTGTCATCGGCGGCCCACCGGCTGGCCCATATGCTGCAGGCCTGCGGTGTGCAGCCCGAACACCGGGTGGCGCTGCTGCTGCCCCGGTCGGAATTGATGATCGTGGCGATGTTCGCAGTGTTCGCCGCCCACGCCGCCTATGTCCCCATCGACACGGCCACGCCGGCCGGCCGGATCGGCGCCATGCTGGACCGGGCCCAGCCCACGGTCATCCTGACCGCCCGGTCGCTGGCCGACCAGCTGCCGCCCGAATACCGGACCGACCCGCGCGTGGTCATCCTGGACGGCAACGATGCCCGGCGCGCGCTGGCGGCCCACCCGACGACACCGCCACGCACCGAACGCCCGGCCGGCCTGGACCACCTTGCCTACATCATCTTCACCTCCGGCTCGACCGGGGAGCCCAAGGGTGTCGCGGTGCCCTATCTCGGGCTGACCAACATGTTCGTCAATCACCAGAAGGCCATCTTCGCGCCCGTCCTGGCGGCCCAGCAAGGCCGCCGCATCAGGATCGCGCACACCACCTCGTTCGCCTTCGACGCCTCATGGGAACAGCTGCTGTGGCTGCTGGCCGGCCATGAGGTGCATGTGATCGACGATGATCTGCGGCGCGACCCGGACCGGTTGCTGCCGATGTTCGACCGCGAGCAGATCGACGCCTTCGACGTCACCCCCACCTACGGCGAATACCTGGTCGAACATGGGCTGCTGGACCGCGATCGCCCCAACGGGCGGCCGGGCACCGGCGTCGTCTTCGTCTCGCTGGGGGGCGAGGCGGTGGGTGAGGCGCTGTGGACCCGCCTGCGGGAGGCGCCGGGCCTGGACGCCTACAACCTCTATGGGCCCACGGAATACACCATCAACGCCCTGGGCGCCGATCTGGCGGACAGTGCGGCCCCCACGGTCGGCCGGCCCATTTCCAACACCGACGCCCTGATCCTGGGGCCCGGGCTGCTGCCGTCGCCCGTCGGCGTCACCGGTGAGCTTTATTTGGGCGGCGTCGGCCTGGCCCGGGGGTATGTCGGCCGCGCCGCCCTGACAGCGGAACGCTTCATCGCCAACCCCTTCAATCCCAACGGCGCCCGGCTGTACCGCACCGGCGACCTGGCCCGCTGGCGGCCCGACGGCAACATCGACTACCTGGGCCGGTCGGACAACCAGCTGAAGATCCGGGGATATCGCATCGAACCCGCCGAGGTGGAGAACGCCCTGGTCGCGATTGCCGGCGTGAGGCGGGCGGCGGTGCTGGGCCGGCCGGGGCAGGACGGCGCCCTGCGCCTGGTCGCCTATGTGGTGTGCGACCCGACGGCGCCAGATGCCGAGACGCTGCGGGACCAGCTGCGGTCGCGCCTGCCGTCCTACATGGTGCCGGCGGCCATCGTCACCGTCGATGACCTGCCCCGCAACATCAATGGCAAGCTGGATGCGGCGGCCCTGCCCATTCCGGCGGCCGACGACACCAGGTCGGCACCGCCGCTGACCCCGACCGAACGCGCCATCTGCGACGCCTTCGCCGCCGTGCTGGAGCGTCCTTCGGTCGGCCGGTTTGATGATTTCTTCGATCTGGGCGGCCATTCCCTGCTGACGGTGCGCCTGGTGGCCAGGCTGCGGGACACCGTCCACCCGGACATCGGCGTGCGGCGGATCTACGACCACCCCACGCCGGCCGCCCTGGCGGCGACCCTTCAGGCGGCGGCACCTGAAGCAGCCGGCAATGATGACCGCGACGTCGCCTTGATGCTGGCCGACGCCGTGCTGCCGCCGGACATCACGATAACCCGGCCCGCGACCGCACCATCCCGGCCAAGGCTCGCCAGCCTGGGCGCCGTCCTGCTGACTGGCGCCGCCGGCTTCCTCGGTGCCCATGCCTTGGCCGAGTTGCTGAGCCACACGCCGGCCACCATCCACTGCCTGGTCCGGGCGAAGGATCCGGCAGCGGTCCTGAAACGGATACGGGCGGCACTCACCACCTATGGCATATGGCAGGACACCTTCGAGCCACGGCTGCGCGGCGTGCCGGGCGACCTGGCGCTGCCCCGCTTCGGCCTGACGGACGGGGCGTTCGCGGATCTGGCCGGCCAGATCGACGTGATCCTGCACAACGGCGGCGCCACCAACGAGTTCGACCCCTATTCGCGCCTGGCCGCCACCAATGTCACGAGTGCGCGGGAGATCCTGCGGCTGGCCACGACGGGCGGCCGCCTCACCCCCGTCCACTTCGTCTCCACCGCCTCGGTGGTGGCGCGGCGCGGGGCCAACCCGGCGGTGATCGCCGAGGAAACCCGCCTGCCGGCTGAAGAGGTCGAGCCGACGGGCTACGTCCAGAGCAAATGGGTGGCGGAGGAACTGATGTTCGCGGCGGCGGAAAAGGGCCTGCCGGTCACCGTCCACCGCCCGGGGCGCGTTTCCGGGCACAGTCTCACCGGCGCCTGCGCCACCGGCGTCGGCTTCTGGCATTTCATCCGGTCCATGCTGATCCTGGGGGCCGCCCCCGAGTTGCGTTCCGAACGGCTGACCCTGGCGCCGGTCGACTATGTGGCGCGGGCGCTGGTGGCCCTGATCGAACACGGCAATCCGGGTGCGGCCTATCACATCTCCAACCGCACGCAGACCAGCATCGGCGCCATCGTGGCGGCGGCGCGCGGGGCGGGATATGCCCTGGAGACGCTGCCGTTCGACGCCTGGCGCCGGCACCTGACGCGCACGGCGGAGGCCCGGGCCAGGGACGGCGACGATTCCCTGACGCCGGCCCTGCTGCTGGCCGGCCATATCGACAAGTACGATGGCACGGAGGCGGAATCGGCCCTGGGCCAGGACGGGATCATGGCGGCGCTGAGCGGCACCGGCATCGCGCCGATGCCGGTGACCGATGCCGTGCTGGACCGCTATGTCCGGTATTTCATCGACGCCGGCTTCTTCCCGCCGCCGGAAGGTCAGGGGAAATAGGACCCGCGAACGGGCCCCCCCGGGGCTTATCCGGGGGGCGCCTTCAGCGTCCGGCGCCGTGCAGGAACAGCGTCCAGGCCTGGTCGAAATAGGTGTCCTGGGCATCGGTGGCGGCATAGGTGGTGCGGCCCATCATGGCGTCGTTGGACGGCCCGAACACGATGGAGTGCAACAGGTGCGCGACCAGCACCTGTGGCGTGCCTTTGCCCAAGGTGCCGCCCGCCTGGGCTTCGGAGACCAGGGCGACCAGCCGGTCGGTGATGGGATCGCTTTCCCACTGGTCGTGCCGGCCCTCGCCGAAGACGACGGCCTCACTGAGCGCGATCCGGTTGAATGCGATCCTTTCCGGATCCAGGTTGACCGTCAGGCACCAGCGGGCGATGCGGCGCAGGCGGGCCAACGCGTCACCATCCCCGCCGGCGGCGTCGATCTCCATCTCCAGCCGTTCCAGCGTGCGCCCGCGCATGCGTTCGACCACCGCCTCGAACAGGGCGATCTTCGACGGGAACCGCCGATAGATGGTGTCTTTGCCGGCGCTGCAGGCCGAGGCAACCTGTTCGATCGAGGTGCCGGCGAAGCCCTGCGCCGCGAAAAGCTGGGCCGCGGTGTCGATGATGCGGTTGGAGGTTTCCGCCGCGTCCTCCTTGGGCGGGCGGCCGACACGTGTCCTGGGTTTTACAGTCATGCCCGCGCCCGCATCCGGCGTTCAGCAACGGGTCGCACCCCAGTGAACGAAAGACCGCGATCTTTCGTGAACCTACCGCCGACCATTCTCTTTCCTCACTTTTCGTCCCCAATCCGGCTGCGGGCCGGCGCGCGACAGATATCCGTCCTAACAGACGGGCGACGTGTCGCCAACGCCTAAACCCCTGACATTCGTACCGCGCCGCCACCTGGCCATCGCCATTAACACCGACAGCATATAACATCTGGACGGGATCGTTCCGTTTGTTTTATAGAAGTTACTATCGATAATGATGCGCATTCGCATAATGGGGACGCGTGCGCTCCTCCAGGCGAACGAACGAGAAGGGATCCAAAAGAAATGGTGGGGGTAATCTCAAAGCGGCTGTGCGCGGAACTGCTCACGGCGTCCGCGATTCTGTGCCCGATGGCGGCCTACGCCCAGCAATCATCCATCACCCTGCCGGCGGTCCGGGTGGAGGATGAGGCCCTGGTCGAGTCGACACGGGACGCCTATCTGAAGGCGGACACCACCAGCGCCACCAAGACCGACACGCCGGTTCTTGAGACCCCGCAGTCGGTCACCACGGTCACGCGCAAGCAGCTGGACGACCAGAATCCCCAGACGGTGAAGGACGCGCTGAACTACACGGCGGGCGTCCTGTCCGCCCCCGATACCAACAGCCGCTTCGACAGCCTGTTCATCCGGGGCTTCGGCGGTTTCGGCACCGCCACCCGGGTGGTGGATTTCCTGGACGGCCTGAAGCTGCCCCGGGGCCAGGCCTTCGCCCTGCCCTCGGTCGACCCCTTCCTGCTGGACAGCATCGACGTGCTGAAGGGGCCGTCCGCCATCCTTTATGGCCAGACCAGCCCCGGCGGCCTGGTGAACCAGACCAGCCGCGCGCCCACCGCCACGCCCCACACCGAAGCCCGGATCGAAGGCGGCAGCGAGGCGCGCCTGCAGGGCGGCGTCAGCACCCAGGGGGCCATCGACCCCGAAGGCCACTGGCAATACAGCCTGAGCGCCGTCGGCCGCCGCGCCGACACGCGCTATGACGACGTGAAGGAGGAACGGCTGGCCGTCAGCCCGGCGATCAAGTGGCAGCCGGACGCCAACACGCAGCTGACCCTGCGCGGCTTCTACCAGTACGATCCCAGCGGCGGCTATTTCAACTCGATCTACATGCGCTCGCTGGCGCCGACGGCCTATCAATCGGCCCTGAACCGCGACCTGAACGTGGGCGATCCCAAGTTCGACAGCTACAACCGCAAGCAATACGGCGTCGGCTACAGCTTCGACCACCGCTTCAACGATGTCGTCAGCTTCAGTTCCAAGACGCGTTATTCCGGCATCGACCTGGATTTCCAGAGCATGCAGATGGCGGCGGCCCTGTCCGACACCGGCATCCTGGCGCGCCAGGCCGTCCGGTCGATCGAGGATGTCAGCGGCGTGTCCACCGACAACCACGCGCAATTCGATTTCAAGACGGGCCCCATCGGGCACACGGTGCTGGCCGGCGTCGACTACCAGCATTCGGTGAGCAACTGGGAATACCGCTTCGGCGGCGCGCCGTCGCTGGACGTCACCGACCCGCAGTACGGCGTGTCGGTTCCCGCCCTGATGACCTACCTCAACAGCCGGCAGACGCTGGAGCAGACGGGCGCCTACATCCAGGACCAGCTGCGCCTCGGCGGCCTGCAGGCCACCTTGGGCGCCCGTAACGACTGGACGGACGAGGACACCCTGAGCCGCCTGGCGGGGTCCACCACCAGCCAGTCGGAAAGCGCGGCCAGCTATCGCGCCGGCCTGCTGTACAAATTCGACAGCGGCGTCGCCCCCTATTTCAGCTATTCCACGTCGTTCGAGCCGACCGTCGGCGTGGACGTGAACGGCACGGCCTTCAAGCCGACCAAGGGCAAGCAGTGGGAAGTGGGCGTCAAGTATGAGCCGACCTTCATCCAGGCGCTGTTCACCGTTTCCGCCTTCAATATCGAGCAGACGAACGTGCTGACGCCCAGTGCCGTCCCGGGCTTCAACGTGCAGCAGGGTGAGGTGCGGTCCCGTGGCCTTGAGTTCGAGGCGCGGGGCAACATCACCAAGAACCTGGAACTGATCGGCGCGCTGACGCTGCTGGACACGGCGGTCACGGAGACGACGGTGGCGACGACCTTGGGCAAGCGGCCCCAGGCTGTGCCCGACTACTACGGTTCCGTCTGGGCCAATTACAACATCGACAGCGGCCTGCTGGACGGCCTTAGCCTGGGTGGCGGCGTCCGCTTCGTCGGCAGCAGCTACGCTGACGACGCCAACACCATCAAGGCCGACGGCTATGTCCTGGTGGACGCGGCGGTGCGTTACGACCTGCGGAAGTTCAGCCCCAGCCTGAACGGCATGCAGGCCACGGTGAACGCCACCAACATCTTCGACCGGGTCTACTATTCCAGCTGCACGTCCAACTTCTATTGCCAGTACGGCAATGGCGCGCAGGTGCTGGTCGGCCTGCGCTACCAGATGTGAGGCGGCGGGATCCCATGCACCTTCACCGTCGCGCCTTCCTCCTTCTCGGCACGGCCGCCGCCCTCATCCCGTCTTCGGCGATGGGGGCGCCACCCCCGGCCGGAACCGTGATCGATGCGGTCGGCCGCACCGTCACGCTGCCGGGACCGGTGCGGCGGATCGTGCTGCTGGATGCCCGCGACGTGCTGGGCATGGCGATCCTGCATCCCGACCCGTCGGCCCTGGTGGTCGGCTGGGCGGGGGTCGACACCTTCGACAGCGACCTGGTGCGCCGGCAGTACGAGATGGGGGCCGACGGGCGCCCCATCCCGGCTGTCGGCGGCCAGACCGCCGACACCCTGTCGGTCGAACGCATCCTGGCGCTGGAGCCCGACCTGGTGGTGGCCACCGCCTATGTGGAGCCGGAACTAGGCAACGGCGCCCTGACCCGGCGCCTCAACGCGGCAGGCATCCCCGTGATCTTCAGCAACGCCGCCAGCAACCGGCCATCCGGCACGGGAACGGCCAGCGATCCTTTCAACGACATGGCCCGGACCTTGAGGATGTGGGGCACCATCCTGGGCAGGGGCGAAAAGGCCGATGCGTACATCGCCTTTGTCCAGGAACATTTGGCCCGGGTGAAGGACCGGCTGGGTGCCGCGCCACCGACCAAGGCCTATCTTGAGGTCCAATCCACCTACGACGATTGCTGCTGGGCGGCGGGGCAACACATCTGGGGCGACCTGTTGGCCCGGGCCGGCGGCGCCAACCTGTCCGCGGTCGCGGCATCCTGGTACGCCAAGATCGCCACCGAACAGCTGATGGCCGAGGCGCCGGCGGTCTACATCGCGTCGGGCGGGGCGTTCGGGACGGGCATGCGGCCCGGCATCGGTCCCGGCCTTGACCCCGAAACGGCGCGCGCGGGCCTGCGCCGGCTGACCCAGCGCACCGGCCTGGACACCCTGCCCGCCGTCCGTGACGGGCGGGTGCACGGCATCTGGACCGGCCTGATCGCCGTCGCCCCGCTCAACATCCTGTTCGTCGAGATCGCGGCCAAGTGGCTGCATCCGGACAAGTTCAAGGACTTCGACCCCGCCGCCACGCTGGCCGAGATCAACCGGCGTTTCCTGGCAAAGCCGCTGCCGGGTCCCTGCTGGCTGAGCCTGACGCCGCCCGGAACAACGAGCGACGGAGGCTGATACCAGCGGTGCGAGCCTTCAGCCCGTACCGCTGTAGGACGCGATCGCGTCCGCCGGAAGTTTTCGGGGAGCGTAGCGGACTGAAAACTGAGGAAGCCCAGCCCGCGGATGCGGGCGCCCGGCGCTTGAGGGGCAACTGAATAAACCCCTACCGCCACCGCATTGGCGGATGACGCACTGAACACGAAAGAAAAAACGCATGCCGCATCTCAAGGCCCAGGCCACCATCCATTTCCCCAACATCGCCAAATATTTCGACACCCTCATCCACTCTTTCTCCGCCCATAACATGGAACTGCAGGCCGATGGCGACGGCCACGCCATCACCTCGTCCTTCGGTGCCGCGCGCATGCGCGCCAGGCCGGCGGCGCTGGATTTGTTCGTGGAGGCATCGGACGCGGACCGACTTCAACCGCCTGAAGCATGACCTGACCGGCCTGCTCGATTTCGTCGCCCGCCCGGAAAACCTGGAGATCGCCTGGACGGGCGACACGGCCGGCGCGGCATTGCCGCCGGACTTGCGCGTCCTGACCGTGGCCCACGTCCAGGCGCCGACACCACGCCTGCGCCGCGTCACCTTCCATGGCGACGATCTGGCGCGTTATGCCGCCCCCGACCAGATCCACTGCCGCCTGATGTTCCAGGCCAAGGGTGTCGCCACCCCGCAATGGCCGCACCTGGACGACAACGGCCGCATCGTCTGGCCCGACGCCGGCAAACTCACCTCCCGCATCTTCACCATCCGGCGCATCGACGCGGCGGCGGGGACGCTGGACGTCGATTTCGTCATCCATGAGGGGACGGGCCCGGGCTCATCCTGGGCGGCGAACGCGGCACCGGGCGACATCGTCGGCATACTGGGGCCCGCCGCCTATGGCCTGCGGCCGGCGGCTTGGTACCTGCTGGCGGGGGATGAGACGGGCCTGCCCGGCATCGCCCGCATCCTGGAAGGGTTGCCCGCCACCGCCACGGGCGTAGCGCTGGTCGAGGTCGCCGACGCGGCGGAGGAACAGATGATCGCCGGGCCGCCGGGCGTGGAGATCCGCTGGCTGCACCGGGATGGCGCGGCACCGGGCACCACCCCGCTGCTGTCCGATGCCTTGCGGGCCGTGGCCTTTCCGGCCGGCCGCGACGACGTCTTCTGCTGGGTGGGGGCCGAATATTCGACCTTCCGCGACATGCGGACTTATCTGCGCACCAACATCGGCGTGCCCGCATCCCGCATGATCGCCTTTTCCCACTGGCGGCGGGGGATGAGCGAGGAGACCATCGCCGAGGTCGGCATATCGGCCGTCACCGCATGACCCCGGCACGAATGACCCAGGTGATCGACATGCACCAGGCAACGCCCCCGGAACCCGCGACGGGCTATCGCCGGATGCTGCGCCGCCGCCGACTGCTGATCGCGGCATTGGCCGGTCTGCTGCTCATCGCCCTGATCCTCGACATCGCCACCGGTCCCGCCAGCCTAGGCGTGGAGCAGACGGTCAAGGCACTGCTGGGACTGGATGGGGCCAGCCGGACCGGGCGCCTGATCCTGTGGGGCGTGCGGGTGCCCCAGGCGCTGACCGCCATCCTGGTGGGTGCCGCCCTGGCCCTGGCGGGGGCGGAGATGCAGACCATCCTGGACAACCCGCTGGCCTGTCCCTTCACCCTGGGGGTCTCATCCGCCGCCTCTTTCGGGGCGGCGCTGGCCATGATCCTGGGTGCGGGCCTGCCCTTCCTGCCGGCGAGCTGGCTGGTTCCCGCCAACGCCTTCGTCTTCGCCTTCGGATCGGTGCTCCTGCTGCAGGCGGTGGCCTCGCGGCGCGGGGCGCGGGCGGAACGGCTGGTGCTGTTCGGCATCGCCATGGTCTTCACCTTCAACGCCCTGGTGGCGCTGGTCCAGTTCGTGGCGTCCGACACGGCGTTGCAGCAGTTCGTGTTCTGGACCATGGGATCGATCTCGCGGACCGGCTGGCCGGAAATCGCCCTGCTGGCCGTGGCGCTGGCCATCACCTACCCCGCCGCGTTCCGCGCACGGTGGCAGCTGACGGCCCTGCGCTTTGGTGAGGACAGGGCGCGCAGCTTCGGCGTGCCGGTGGCGCGGCTGCGCTTCGTCACCCTGCTGCGGATCAGCCTATCGGCGGCACTGGCCGTCGCCTTCGTCGGCACCATCGGTTTCATCGGCCTGGTCGGCCCCCATATCGCCCGGTTCCTGGTGGGGGAGGATCACCGCTTTTTCCTGCCGGCCAGCGTGCTGACGGGCGCCATCATCATGTCCCTGGCCTCATTGGCCAGCAAACTGATCGTGCCCGGCGTCCTGCTGCCCATCGGCATCGTCACGTCCCTGGTCGGCATTCCCCTGTTCGTCACCCTGATCCTGAGGGAGCGTCCGGCATGACGGAAAAGGCCCTTCACGTCTCAGGCCTGGGTGTCGGTTATCCCCGGCGGCAGGTCATCCACGACCTGTCGCTGCCACCCCTGCCGGCGGGCACGATCACGGCGCTGATCGGTCCCAATGGTGCCGGCAAAAGCACGCTGTTGCGCGCCCTGGCAGGCCTGCTGCCGGCCAAGGGGGAGGTCGGCTACGACGGACAATCCCTGCTGGGGCTGGCGCCCCGCGACCTGGCGCGCCTTGTCACCTACATGCCGCAGAGCCTGCCCCAGGGCGTGGCGCTGACGGTGATCGAGTCCGTCATCACCGCGCTGCGCGTGTCCCCGCCGCCCGGGGAACGGTCGGACACCCGTTTCCACGCCGAGGCCGACGCCGTGCTGCGACGGCTGGAGATCGGCCCCCTGGCGCTGGCCACCCTGGATGAGCTGTCCGGCGGCCAGCGCCAGCTGGTGAGCCTGGCCCAGGCCATCGTGCGCCGCCCCCGCATCCTGCTGCTGGATGAGCCGACCAGCGCGCTGGACCCCCGCCACCAGATCGATGTGATGGCGGCGGTGCAGGAGACGGCGCGGGCGGAGGGCATGATCGTCCTGGTCGTGCTGCACGACCTGAACCTGGCGCTGCGCTGGGCGGATCTGGTCGTCCTGCTGGCCGACGGCGCGCTGGTGTCAACCGGCCCGCCGGAAGCGGCGGTAACGGCGGAGACCCTGGCTGCCTGCTATCACGTCGCGGCCCGGATCGAGCGCTGTTCCCAGGGCCGGCCGCATGTCCTGTTCGACGGTAAAATCGATGGCCCCGCCCCCACGACGTGACGGGTGCGCAACCCTGGGGGGAGAGACGCGGGACGGCGCGCGATTTTCGCAACGCCCCGCATGAATTATCTAGACGGAACCGTCCCGTTTGCATTATAGAATAGTGATAGTAATTCGCATTTGCATTCATAATGGGATTGCGATCACGCTTCTGACGCCAGTGCCCGACCATGCTTCCGGTGCGGGGCCATGTCTCCCCCAAGGCCTTCGAGATAAATCCACCCGGATTTCACGGACCGGCGTTCCCCCATATCCCCAGCCCCGAAAACCAGGTTGGCCCGACTTCAAGTGTGATCGCCCTGAAACCCGCCGCCCCGTAGGAGGCCGATGTGACGTTTCTTCCGACTGACGCCGCAAGCCGCGAAACGAACGGACCCCACATGCCCCGGACTGAGGAATTTGCCGTGCGCGCCATACCGTCAGATCAGGCGCCGAAGGGCGCCGGCCTTCCCGACGTCGACCTGCTGGGCATCGGGTTCGGCCCGTCCAATCTGAGCCTGGCGATCGCCATCGAAGAGGGCAACCAGGAACTGCCGCGCGATCAGCGGCTGACCGCCCGCTTCATCGAATCAAAACCCCGCTTCGGTTGGCACAACGGCATGCTGCTGCCGGGAACGACCATGCAGATCAGCTTCCTCAAGGACCTGGTGTCCCTGCGGACGCCCACCAGCCCCTACACCTTCCTGAGCTATCTGCACGACCGGAAAAGACTGTCGGACTTCATCAACCTCAAGACCTTCTATCCGACACGCCAGGAGTTCCACGACTATCTTGTCTGGGCGGCCGAACGGGTGTCCCTGCCGGTGTCCTATGGCATGGCGGCGACCCGCATCGATTGGCAGGCCGGTCGTTTCGTGGTGACGACGGCCACCCGCGCCGGTGCTGCGGAGACCGTCACGGCGCGCAACATCGTCATGGGCATGGGCCTGCGCGCCGTCCTGCCGCCGGGCATCGTACCCGGCCCCCGAATGTTCCATAATCATGAGCTGCTGCCCAACCTGGCCAAGATTCCGTCCCGCACCAACCGGCGTTTCCTGGTCGTCGGATCCGGACAGAGTGCGGCCGAGGTCGCGGCATACCTGCATGAGACCTACCCCGATGCGGAGGTCCACGCCGCCCTCCGGCGCTTCGGCTACTCCACCTCCGACGACACGCCCTACGCCAACCGCATCTTCGATCCCGCCGCGGTGGATGAGTTCTATACCGCCCCGCCGGACCTGAAGCAGCGGCTGCTGGAATGCCACTGGCTGACCAACTACTCCGCCGTCGATGCCGACCTGATCAACGAGCTTTACCGGCGGGAATATGATGAATCCGTCCGGGGAACCCGGCGCCTGCACATCCACCGGACCACGGAAATCGGGCGGTTCGAGGAGGCGCTCGACGGGGTGACGGTCACCCTGCGTGACCTGGGCGACCGGCACAGCGCGCAGATCAAGGTCGATGCCGTCGTGCTGGCCACCGGGTTCCAGCCGTCCAGCGTCCGTGACCTGCTCGGCCCCACCATCGACGCCGCCGGGGCATTCGATGGGGACCTTCCGGTGGTGGATCGCGACTATGGCCTGCGTCTTCCCGTGGCCGGGCGCATCTACCTCAACGGCGGCGTGGAGCACAGCCACGGCCTATCCTCGGCACTGCTGTCCAACGTGCCCATGCGGTCCGCCGACATCCTTAACGCCGTCGTGGCCGACGGCGGGCGCGGCACCCAGGGGGCCCACGCCCCCTACGCCACCGTCATGGCCTGATCCTCAAAGCCAAACCACCACGCCAGGGACGCACCCCCATGAGCAGCAACCCGTTCGACGACGCCACCGGCACCTTCTACGCCCTCGCCAACGCTGAAGAGCAGCATTCCCTCTGGCCGGCCTTCAAGGCCGTTCCCCAGGGCTGGACCATCGTCTACGGCGCGCCCGACGGCGCCCCGCGACAGGAGGTCCTGGACTGGATCGACCGGACCTGGATCGACATGCGTCCCAAGTCGCTGCGTGACCGGATCGCCCAGGGCCCGTCGGGCCGGGCCAATTGACGCCAGTCCCAATAATCCCAATAAGAGGAAGGAGGATCCCGAGATGGCCGTGAACAGCTTTGGTGCGACCCAAGCCAGAGCCCGCCATGTCGTCCCCTTGGAAGTCGACATCATCACCGCGGCCGGCGCCCTGGCCGCGACGATGCAGGAAAACCCGCCGGCAGCGCCCGATGCGGCGTCGATGCCCTACGTCCTGTATGAGAAAGATGGGGAGATCCTGTTCGCGGCGGGTGAGGCCGTGGTGCTGACGCTGGACCAGACCGGCCTGCACCTCAGGACCTCCCGGGGCACACGCACCGAACCGCTGGGCGACCGCCCCCTCAAACAGATCCAGGCGGCACTGGCGGGCCTGGCCGAGGCTGACGGCCTGCCGGACCCGCAGTGGCGCGCCTACGGCTGGGCCGCGTTCGAATTCTCCTGCCTGCTGCACGGCCTGCCGATCCCGAAGGACGCCGGCACGCTGCTGCACCTGTCGGTGCCGCGCCATGAGGTCCACCTGCAATCCGGACAGGCGGAAATGCGGGTGGCCGATCCGGCCCTCGCGACCCTGTGGGAACAGGCGCTGCGCGACGCGCGGCCGGAGGAGCGTCCCGAGCGCGTCCTGGTCGATGAGGTCAGCGACACCAGTGGATATCTGGCCGCCGCCGCCGACACCATCCGAGTGATCGACGGCACCCGGTTGCGCAAGGTCATCCTTTCCCGCTCCGTGCCCGTGGCGGGGGAGGTCGACCTGGTC
This sequence comes from Azospirillaceae bacterium, assembly GCA_028283825.1. Lineage (NCBI taxonomy): Bacteria > Pseudomonadati > Pseudomonadota > Alphaproteobacteria > Rhodospirillales > Azospirillaceae > Azospirillaceae bacterium. The sequence goes on from JAPWJW010000001.1 coordinate 131,555, forward strand.
GGCAGTTACCAGGCGCTGCGCCGCAACAACACGCCGGCGCGCTCATTCCTGCTGCGGCTGGGCGGCATCGCCGCCGCCGGCGTCAGCCCGCAGGCCATCATCGAGGTCAGCCCGGCCGGCGCCATCGCCACGCAGCCGCTGGCCGGAACCCGGGCGCTCACCGGCCAGCCCGCCACCGACGCAACCCTGCGCGACGAGTTGCTGGCCGATCCGAAAGAGATTTACGAACACGCCCTGTCGGTGAAGCTGGCGCAGGATGAGATCGCCAGCGTCAGCGCCGACGGCAGCGTGGTCGTGGAAGATTTCATGCACGTCGTGGCACGGGGCAGCGTCCAGCACATGGCCTCGTACGTCCGTGGCCGGCTGCGCCCCGACGCCAGTTGCTGGGACGCGTTCGGCAGCGTCTTTCCCGCCGTCACCGCCTCCGGCATTCCCAAGCGCCAGGCGTGCGTGGAGATCGTCCGGCGCGAGCAATCCCCCCGGGGCCTTTACAGCGGCGCCGTGCTGACCGTCGATCACCAGGACGCGCTGGACGCGGCCCTGGTGCTGCGGTCGGTGTACCAGCGGGCCGGCGCCACCTGGCTGCGCGCCGGCGCCGGCCTGATCTCGCAATCCAACGCGGAGCGCGAGTTGGAGGAAACGCGGGAGAAGCTGCGCAGCGTCAGCCGCTTCCTGGTGCCCCGCTTGAGGAAACCGGCATGACGGTCGCACAGATCAACGGCATCCGCATCGCCTATGAGGATACGGGCGGGACGGGTGAGACCATCCTGCTGGTGATGGGCACCGGCAGCCCGGGCCGCGTCTGGCACCTGCACCAGGTGCCGGCCTTCCGGGCGGCCGGGTTCCGGGTCGTCACCCTCACCAACCGGGGCATCCCGCCCAGTGATGAGTGCGCGCAAGGCTTCACCATGGATGACATGGTGGGCGACGTCGTCGGGCTGATCCAGCATCTGTGCTGCGGCAAGGTTACCCTCATCGGCACCTCGCTGGGTGCCCGGATCGTGGTCGAAACGGCGCTGGCCCGGCCCGACCTGGTCGCCCGCGTGGTGGCGCTGGCCGCCCACGCCCGGCTGGAACCGGTGCAGCGGGCCATGACACTGGGGGAGATCGCCTTGGCCGACCAGGCCGTCCCCCCGCCGGCGGACTATCGCGCTGCCATCGATGCGTTGCAGTACCTGTCGCCGGCCACCTTGCGCGATGAGCGCACCGCCCAGGATTGGCTAGACATGTTCGCCTTCAATGACGGCCGCATCAGCGCCGGCCACAAGGCCCAGCTTCAGATCTCGGCGGACCTGGGCGACCGCCGCCCGGCCTATCGCAAGGTGGCGGTGCCGCTGCTGGCCGTCGGCTTCGCCGATGACGCCGCCATCCCGCCCCGGCTGAGCCGGGAGGTGGCCGACGTCGTCCCCGGCGCTCGGTACGTGGAGGTGCCGGACACGGGGCACTACGGCTACCTGGAGAGGCCGGAGGAGGTCAACCGCCTCATCCTCGACTATCTGCGCGGCGCGCCCGCGACAGCCGACACGCCCGCGGCATCCGTGAACCTTAGGATTCATCATGGCTGAAATCGCCCCCTCGACATGGCCGGCCGAGTTGGCCGCACGGTATCGCGCGCTGGGCTATTGGCGCGGGATCGACCTGACCGCCCCCGTGCGGGAACGGGCCCGGACTACGCCTGACCGCATCGCGCTGATCGATTCCGCCGGACGCCGGCTCAGCTACGCCGAACTGGACCACACAGCGGACCGGGCGGCGGCGGCGCTACGCCAGTGGGGATTGAACGCCGGCGACCGCCTGATCCTGCAACTTCCCAACGTCGTCGAACTGGTGGCCCTGCTGCTGGGCTCCATCCGCGCCGGGATCATCCCCGTCATGGTATTGCCCACACACCGGGAGCAGGAAGTCGGCCACCTGGCGCGCGCATCGGGTGCCGTCGCCTACGCCATCCCCGACGTCATGGCCACCTATGACTTCCGGGCGCTGGCGCGGCGCGTGCGCGAGGCGGCACCGACGGTGCGTCAAATCCTGGTGGTCGGCGACCCTGGTGACGACCCGGCGGCGACCCGCTACGACGATCTGCTGGGCCGGGCGGTGGACGCCGAACGGTTCGCGGCGCCGGACCCGGCTGCGGTCGCGCTGTTCCTGCATTCCGGTGGCACGGGGGGACTGCCCAAGCTGATCCCGCGCACCCATAATGATTATGAGTACAACGCCCGGGCCAGCGCCGAGCTGTGCGGCCTGGATGAGGACACCGTCTATCTGGTCAGCCTGTCGGCGGCGCACAACTTCCCCCTCGCCTGTCCCGGCATCCTGGGCACCTTCGCGGCCGGCGGCACCGTGGTGCTGGCCCGCGACCCCAGCCCGTCGTCGGTCTTCACCCTGATCGCGAAACACCGGGTGACGATCACCGCCGCCGTTCCCACCCTGGCGGCGCTGTGGCTGGAAGCGCGCGAATTCGACGACACCGACCTTTCCAGCCTGCGTGTCATCCAGGTGGGCGGGGCGAAACTGGCCCCGTCCCTGGCGGCGCGCCTGCACGAGGTCTTCGGCATCCGGGTGCAGCAGGTCTTCGGCATGGCGGAAGGGTTGCTGAACTTCACGCGCGACGACGACGCCATCGACCTGGTGGAAACCACCCAGGGCCGGCCGCTGTCGCCCGACGATGAAATCCGTATCGTCGATGAGGCGGGGGCCGAGGTGGCGGCCGGCGAGGTCGGCGAACTGTGGACCCGTGGCCCCTACACCATCCGCCGCTATGCGGCCTCACCCGAGGTGAACGAGCGCGCCTTCACCCCGGACGGTTTTTACAAGACCGGCGACATGGTGCGCCGCCTTGCCGCCGGACATCTGGTGGTGGAGGGCCGCGCCGGCGACCAGATCAACCGGGGGGCGGAGAAGTTCTCCGCCATCGAGATCGAGGACCATCTGATCGACCATCCCCTGGTGCGCGAGGTCGCCGTGATCGGCGTGCCCGACCCGGAACTGGGCCAGGCGTCCTGCGCCTTCATCCGGCCGCTGGAAGCACCACCCAGCCTGCGCGACCTGAAGGGTTTCCTGCGGGCGCGGGGTGTCGCGACCTACAAGCTGCCCGATCACATCCGCACGGTGGCCGAAATACCGCTGACCCGCTTCGGCAAGATCGACCGTAAGCGCCTTCTGGTCCAGTACAGCGATGCGATCGAGGCACAGCAATAAAAATGAAACGTTTCATTCGTTCTTGCCACCACATCGCTTGACACCGGCCCCGCCAGCTCACCCAATGGGCGGGCCGGCGGGGGTGGGTGGTACGTTCGTCCCGGCCCGGATCGAACGATTAAGGACCGTGCATTCAGATGAACCGGGATGAAGGAACGGGCGGCAGGCGCCCGACCTTGAAGGACGTGGCCCTGGCCGCGGGGGTGTCGGTCGCCACGGTCTCATACGCCTTGAACGATGCGGGTTCCGTCGGGGGCGATACCCGCCGGCACGTGCTGGAGGTGGCGGCCCGCCTGGGCTACCGTCCCAACCTGAGCGCCAAGGCCATGCGCACCGGCAAGACCGGCGCCATCGGCCTGATCCTGCCCGACCTGACCAACCCCTTTTTCCCCGCCCTGGCGCAGAACGTGGTGCACGCCGCGCGGGAAAGCGCCTACAGCGTCTTCGTCACCGACACCCAGGGCTCGCAAGAGGCGGAGCGGGCGGCGGCCGAGGCACTGGTCCAGCGCGGCGTCGATGGCCTGATCTGGTTCCCCATCAATGATGAGGACACGCTGTCCGGCCTGGTCGACACCATCCCCGTGGTGGTGCTGGACCGCGACAACCCCCGGCACGACATCATCCAGATCGACGTGGCCTCCGGCGGCCGCATGGCGGCGGAACGCCTGATCCAGGCCGGCCACCGTCGCGTCGGCGTCATTTCCGGCCCTGCCGACGTGCGCAGTTCGCGCCAGCGCTCCGACAGCAGCGCGGAGGTGCTGCGCCACCACGACGCCCTGGCCTGGCACCTGCACAACTCCTATTCCTTCGACCTGGAGCCGTCGGTGGCCGCCGCCGTCACCGACGGGTCGGTCACGGCCTTGTGCGTCGGCGCCGACCTGATCGCCCTGGGCGCCATCAAGGCCCTGCACCAGCGCGGCCTGCGCGTGCCGGACGACATCTCCATCATCGGGTTCGACAACATCCCCTACGCGGCCCTGACCTTCCCCGGCCTGTCCACCATCAACATCCCGGTGGAGGAGATGGGGATAGAGGCGGTGAACACCCTGCTGCGGCGCATCGCCCGGCCCGGCGAGTCCCGCCGCCGCCTGGTGTTCGACGTCGCCTATGTCGAGCGCGGCAGCGTGGCCCCGGCCCGACTTTAAGCGCCCTTCACCCCCAGGCGTCCCCTTCCCGCCCGCCGCGCGGGCTAAAACCTACCGGTTACCGTCCGTGACATTTAGATGAAACGTATAAGTTGCTAATTGACCATATCCCGAATCCAACTTATGAAACGTTTCATCAAATCGCGCCGCATTGGGGTGGCGCTGGCGGCCGCGGGGCAGTCGCAGGCCGGGACCAGGAAGGGGATTGGGGAAATGAACCGGAAAATGGCGCGGCGGGGCATGGGGTTAGGTGGGTGGTGGCTGGCGGGGGTGTCGCTGTGGGCGCTGGCGGCAGGTGCTGCCCATGCCGCCGATGGCGCGGCGTCGCCGGCGGGCGACGACAGCGGCCTGGATGAGATCGTCATCACCGCCCACAAGCTGGGCCTGGGGGAGACCCGGGCCAACAGCGTGGTGGATGAGGACGCCATCAAGGAACAGCCGCCTGGGCTGGATCCGCTGAAGATGATCAACCGGGTGCCCGGCGTGCTGGTGGGGTCCAGCGACGCCATGACCGGCAGCTTTTCCATGCGCCTCAGCATGCGCGGCCTGAACAAGGAACAGATCGGCATTTCGGTCGACGGCATCCCCAACGGGTCCACCCTGTCCAACGGCGGCACCATGCCGTCGCGCCTGCTGGATGGCGGCAACCTGGAGCACATCTCCGTCTCACAGTCGGCGGGGGAGATCGGCACGCCGTCGAACCAGGCGCTGGGCGGTTTCATCGACTACCAGACGCGCGATCCTAGTGACACGGCCGGCGGTGCCGTCGAACTGTCGGCCGGCGACGTGGGTTATCGCCGCGCCTTCGCCCGGCTGGACACGGGCGAAATGGCGCGCGGCCTGACGGGTTACCTCAGCGTATCGCATGAGGAACTGAACACCTGGCCCGGCGCGCAATCCGGCCAAAGCCGGCGCGACCATGCCGACCTCAAGCTGGTGAAGGAATTCGACAGCGGCGTGAAGGTGAAGGCCAGCCTCAGCTACAACAACCTGGCGGACAACGACTATGACGCGGTCGCCCTGCGCGCCGTCACCGCCCCTTATTACAAGGCCAATTTCGAGAGCAATCCCAACACCGACGGGCTGACCGACACCTGGACCGGCAATCCCAGCATCGACCAGAACAACCGCGGCACCCGCGGCATCGACAGCCGGGAATACTTCACCCACGTCGATGTCTATGTGCCCGTGACGGACAACATCTCCTTCACCGTCAAACCCTATTACCACCATGAGGAGGGGGCGGGCTGGTTCTACGTGCCCTACGTCCAGCTGCCCGCCAACGGCCAGCTGTACAGCGCCGTGCCCCAGGGCGGCAGCGTCACCGGCACGGTGCAGGAATGCTACGCCAACCAGTACGCCCACAGCGCCAGCGGCGCCCTGATCCCCCTGGCGGCCGTGACCTACCCCACCGGCACCAGCGCCGCGGCGCTGAAGGCCGCCGGCTGCCCCGCCGCCGCCAAGTACCAGATGAACCCCACCAGCCAGTGGGGCGACCGCGAAGCCTCCCGCCGCAAGGGTGGTTACGAGATGAACCGCGAAGGCATGCTGAGCGAGGCCAAGGGCAGCATCGGCGACAACCAGGAGGTGCGCGTCGGCATGTGGTTCGAACACATCGACCGCTCCAAGACCCGCGACTGGTACAAGGTCACCGACGCGGCGCAAAGCGACGTCTACAGCGACAGCGGCCTGTATTCCATCACCCAGGACCGCCATTACGCATCCGACACGCACATGTATTACGGCCAGTACAAGCTGCGCTTCCTCGATGACAAGGCGGAACTGTCGGCCGGCCTGACCTACCAGGATTTCGATGAGACCTACCGCTCACCGGTGGAGTTCTACGGCACGCGGGGATTGAGCGTGCATTCCGACATCCTGCCCAAGGCCGGCCTGCTGTACCACCTGACCGACAATCTGGAACTGTTCGCCAGCGGGTCGCAGAACTTCAGCGCCCTGCCCGACACGGTGTTCGAGGGCACCGCCGCCATCGACAGCAAGAAGGGCATCCAGCCCGAGACGTCGAACAACTACGACATCGGCGCCCGCTGGGCCCTGGGCAATTTCGGCTTTTCCGTCCAGGGCTACTGGATCGACTACAACAACCGCATCTCCATCCAGTACGGCAACCCGGACGGCGACATCTTCAGCCGCGATGCCACCACCACCTTCCTGAACCAGGGCGGCATCACCTCACGCGGGGTGGAGGTGACGGCGACCGCCCAGTTCGGCGCAGTCGACCTGTATGGCAACTACGCCTTCAACGACGCCTTCTACAAGGTGGCGACCCCGGCGGAGGGCATCGCCGCCGGCGACCCGGTGCTGGGCCAGCCGCGCCACAGCCTGTATGGCGAGGTGGGCTGGCGCCCGCTGGATCCCCTGCGCCTGATGGTCAACGCCCGCTACGTCGGCCGCCAGGCTGGCACCTATGGTGCCGTGCAGAACACCGTCGTCACCGGCGGGCCCGCCTATTACCCCCGCGAATACATGCCGGCCTATACCCTGGTGGGCCTGTCGGCGACATACCGCCTGCCCGATGATTGGGTGGGGCCGCTGCACGACACCGAAATCGCCGTCAACGTCGACAACCTGCTGAACGAACATTACCTGTCCGGCATCGGGATGGAACTGACGACCACCAACCCGCTGAGTTCGGGCCGCTATTTCCTGGGCAGCCCGCGCACCTTCGTCGTCACCCTGCGCGCCAAGTACTGAGCCTGGAACCCGCCCCCGCCACCAACGGCGGGGGCACTTTCCCGTTGGGGGCATGATGTTCAACCGCCGATCCCTGCTGGCTGGCACCGGAGCCGCCCTGCTGACCCGCACGCGGCTGGCCCGGGCGGGCCTGCGTGAGGGCAGCCCGCTGCTGACCCGCATCGCCTTCGGCTGCTGCGACCATCCGGAAATGGCGCAGGACATCTGGCCGGCCATCGCCGCCGCCGATCCCGACCTGTTCCTGTTCCTGGGCGACACCGTTTATGCCGACGACGCGGTGACGGCCAAGGTGGGCATCATCCCGGCCCTGGCGAAGATGTACCGCCTGCTGGACGGCAGCCCGGAATTCCGCGACTTCCGCGCCCGGGTGCCCATCGAGGCCACCTGGGACGACCATGATTTCGGCGTCCACGACGGCGGCGGCGATTTCCCGCAGAAGGACGCGGCCCGCACCCTGTTCCTGGATTTCTTCCAGGCGCCGGCCGACGACCCGCGCCGCACCCGCCCCGACGGCGTCTATCGCGCCATCGAACTGGGCGCGCCGGAGCGGCGGGTGCAAATCCTGCTGCTGGATCTGCGCTACAACCGCGACCCGCTGTTGCGGCATGCGGAGCCGGAACGGACGGCACCCAGCGGCTTCGGTCCCTATCTGCCCAACCTGGACCCGGCCGCCACCATGCTGGGCGGGGCGCAGTGGCGCTGGCTGGAGGAACAGCTGCGCCGACCGGCCAAGGTCCGGCTGATCGGGTCCAGCGTGCCCTACGCCGCCGGGCATCGCGGTTATGAGGCCTGGACCAACTTCCCCTTGGAACGCCAACGCCTGGCCGACCTGATCGGCCGCACCCGCGCCGGCGGTGTCGTCTTCCTGAGCGGGGAAATCCACTATGGCGAGATCAGCCGCCTGGACCAGCACACACCCTACCCACTTTACGACATCACCAGCAGCGGCCTGACCCATTACTGGCCCCTGCCCGGCCCCAATTCGAACCGCCTGCCCATCGGCACCGTCACCCAGCGCAATTTCGGCATGATCCACATCCTGTGGGAACCGCCGGAACCGCAGGTGGTGATGGAGGTGCGATTGGCGGACGGCACCATCGGCATCCAGCACACGGTGGCGCTGGACCGCCTGCACGCCTGACACAAATCTCTGTTTTGCTTCACGAAAGACCTAAATGCCTTCCACAGCGGTAGTGATTGATTGCGATCCCGGCATTGACGACGCCCTGGCCCTGGCCCTGGCGGTGGCCTCACCCGAGTTGGACGTGCGAGCGGTGACCTGTGTCGCCGGCAACCGCCCCGTGGCCGTGACCACCCGCAACGCCCGGCGCCTGCTGGACCTGTTCGGCCGGCCGGACATCCCGGTCCATGCCGGTGCGGCCCGCCCCCTGCTGCATCCCGAGCCGCGCACCAACCTGGTGCACGGCGCCGACGGCCTGGGCGGGGTGGATCTGCCGCAGGATGGGGACGCGGTGGAGGATGAGCACGCCGCCGACGCCCTGGCCCGCCTGCTGCTGTCGCCGACCGGCCCCGAGCTGGCAGTGGTGGCCATGGGGCCCCTGACTAACCTGGCGCTGGCGGAGATCAGGCACCCCGGCCTGCTGGCCCGGGCGCGCAGCGTCCACATCATGGGGGGTGCCGCCTTCTGCCCCGGCAACGTGACGCCGGCGGCGGAGTTCAACTTCTGGGCCGACCCGGCGGCGGCGCACGTGGTGATGACCGCCGGCGCACGGCTGGACCTGTTCCCCCTGGACGTCACCGCCCAAGCCGCCATGACGCCCGATTGGCTGAAGGACTTGGCTGCCGGACCCGGCCGTTCGACCCAGGCGCTGGCCGCCATGCTGGCGGTCTATGGCACGCAAGACCCGCTGCTGCACGACGCCTGCCCGGTCGCGGCCCTGCTGCGCCCCGGCCTGTTCCAGGGCGGCACCGGCGCCCTCACGGTGGATTACCGGCCGGGGGATGAAGAGGGCCGCTGCCATTTCACGCCCGCGGCGGAGGGTGCCGTGATGCTGAACACCGGCCTGGACGCGCCCGGCCTGCTGGCGCTGATGGCCGAACGGCTGGCGCGCCTGCCATGAGAGGATGGATCGTCCTGGCACTTGTCCTGCTGATGATGCCGGCCGGCGCCGGGGCGGAAACGCCGCCACGCGTGGCCTTTTTCGTCAACGGCGTGCTGGGCGACAAATCCTTCTTCGACAGCGCCGCGCGCGGCCTGCGCCAGGCGGGCGACGAACTGCATCTGCCGGTGCGCACGGTGGAGGGCGGTTTCGACCCGACGCGGTGGGAAAGCGGGCTGGTCGACCTGGCCGACAGCGGCGACTTCCCCATCATCGTCACCGGCACCTACACCATGGGCCCGCTGGTGCAGAAGGTGGCGCCGGACTATCCGGAGGTCACCTTCATCCTGTTCGACGGGGCGGTGGACTTCACCAAGTGCGCCTGCCGCAACGTCCACACCATCCGCTTCCGCCAGAATGAGGGCGGTTATCTGGCCGGCGTGCTGGCGGCGGGACTGGCCCAGGCGGGCGCCGTGCCGGGTGCCGATCCCGGCACGGTGGGCCTGATCGGCGCCATGCCCATCCCGGTGATCAACGACTTCGCCGCCGGCTTCATCGCCGGTGCCGCCGCCACCGCGCCCAATGTCACCGTGCTGCGCCAGTACGCCAACTCCTTCTCCGACCCCGCAACGGGCAAGGAGATCGCCAAGGCCCAGTACGGCCAGGGCGCCGGAATCATCTTCCAGGTGGCGGGGGCCACCGGCCAGGGCGTGATCGAGGCGGCGGATGAGGCCGGGCGTTATGTCATCGGCGTGGATTCCGACCAGGCGGCGCTCTATCGGACATCCAACCCCGGCCGGGCGGCGCACATCCTGACCTCCGTCCTCAAGAACGTGGATGCCACCGTGCTGCGCGCCCTGCGCCTGCTGGTGGCCGGCCGCCTGCCCCTGGGCACCACGGAATCCTTAGGATTGAAGGAGGGCGCCATCGGCCTGGCCGACAACCCCGATGCCGCCCTGCCCATACCGCCGGCGGTCAGGGCCGCCGTGGACCAGGCACGGGACGACATCATCAGCGGCCGCGTCACCGTACCCACCGCCTTCGCAGGAGGGCCGAAATGACCCCCGCCCTGACGCTGGAAAACGTCACCAAGCGTTATGCCAACGGCACGCTGGCCAACAGCGATGTCAGCTTCACCGTCGTCGCCGGGGAAATCCACGCCCTGGTGGGGGAGAATGGCGCCGGCAAATCCACAATCATGAAGATGCTGTACGGGCTGGAGCGGCCGACCGCCGGCACCCTGCGCGTCGATGGCCGACCGGTGGATTTCCGCCACCCCGCCGACGCCATCGCCGCCGGCATCGGCCTGGTGGCCCAGCACCTGAACCTGGTGCCGTCGCTGAGCGTGGCGGAAAACGTGGTGCTGGGCCAGGAACCCCGACGGCCGGGCGGACGGCTGGACCGGGCCGCGGCCCTGGCGCGCGTGGCGGAGTTGGCCCGGCAGTCCGGCCTGGAGGTCGATCCGGCCGCGACGGTGGCAAGCCTGCCCCTGGGCATCCGCCAGCGGGTGGAGATCCTGAAGGTGCTGCATCGTGGCGCCCGTTTCCTGCTGCTGGACGAGCCGACCGCCGTCCTGACCCCGCCGGAGGTGGCCGGCCTGTTCGACGCCCTGCGCCGCATGGCGGCGGCGGGCCGCACCGTCCTGATCATCACCCACAAGCTGGATGAGGTGCGGGCCCTGTCCCACCACGTCACCGCCCTGCGCCAGGGCCGGGTGACGGGTGGCGGCCGTACCGCCGACCTGGACGGGGACGCGCTGGCCCGCCTGGTCATGGGTGTCGATCCGGCGCCGCCCGTCACGGGTCGCGACCGTCCGGTGGGCGCCCGCCGCCTGGCCGTGCGCAACCTCACCCACGTTAACGCGGCAGGATCGATCCGCCTGCGCAACGTTTCCTTCGAGATCGCCGCCGGTGAAATCCTGGGCGTCGCCGGGGTGGAGGGCAACGGCCAGAACACGCTGGCCCGCCTGCTGTCGGGGACGGAGGCGCCCAGCGCCGGCGAGGCACTGCTGGACGGCCGGCCCATCACCGGCCGGGGCGTGCGCGCAGCCCGCGCAGCCGGCGTGGCCGTGGTGACGGAGGACAGGCTGCATGACGGCGTGGCCCCCGCCCTCAGCATCGCCCAGAACCTGATGGCGACCCGCCATGACCGGGCGCCGCTGGCCCGCCACGGCCTGATCGACCGGGGCGCCGTCCATCGCTGGGCGACGGGGGTGATCCAGGCCTTCGGCGTGCGCGCCACCGGGCCGGACCAGCCCATGGGCGCGCTGTCGGGCGGCAACATGCAGAAGCTGATCCTGGCGCGGGAGGTGGCGGACAACCCGGCCCTGCTGCTCGCCAGCCAACCCACGCGCGGCGTGGACGCGGCGGCGTCCGCCAGCCTGCGCCAGCGCCTGCGAACCTTGCGCGATCAGGGGGCGGCCATCCTGCTGATCTCCGCCGACCTGGAGGAGATATTGGCCCTGTCCGACCGTGTGGCCGTGCTGTATCGCGGGTCCATCGTCGCCACCTTCGCCACCGGCACGGTGGATGCCCACACCCTGGGCCTGCACATGACGGGCCTGGCGGAGGGTGTGGCATGACCGCCGCCCACGAGATCACCCGCGTGGTCCTGGCCATCGCCCTGGCCCTGCTGCTGGGTTTCCTGCTGACCGCCTGTGTCAGCGCGGAACCGCTGACTGCCTTCCGCGCCCTGCTGACGGGGCCCCTGCCCACCCTGGCGCACGCGCCCGACGGTCATATGGTGGTGCGCCGCCTGGTGCGGTTCGGCGCCTGGCTGGAGGATGCGACCACCCTGACCCTGGTGGGCCTGGCGGTCGCCATCCCCTTCCGCGCCCGCCAAATTCTCCCTGGGCGCCGACGGCCAGCTGTTCATGGGGGCACTGGCAGCGGCAGCGGTCAGCCTGGCGCTGGACGGCGCGCCCGCCGTCATCGCCCTGCCCCTGGCCCTACTGGCGGCGGCCCTGGGTGGTGCGGCCTGGGGCCTGCTGCCCGGCCTGCTGAAGACGGCGGTGGAGGCCAATGAGATCGTCACCACCCTGATGCTGAACGTGGTGGCGGTGCAGATCTACCGCCTGGTGGTGGGGCATGTGCTGAACGATCCCACGGCCGGCTTCATCACCACCCCGGCCCTGCCCGACGCCGCCACCCTGGCGCCCCTGATCCCCCGCACCAACGTCACCGCCATGGCGGGCCTGGCGCTGGCCGCCACCGCCGCGGCCGCCTTCCTCCTACACCGCACAACCCTGGGCTTCGCCATCGACCTGGTGGGGGCCAACCCATGGTTCGCGGCACGGGCCGGCGTGGCGGTGCCGCGCGCCATCGCCCTGTCCTTCGCGCTGGGCGGCCTGTTCGCCGGCCTGGGCGGCTTCCACGTTTCCAACGCCCTGCTGCAACGCCTGCCCATCGATCTGACGCCGGGCATCGGCTTCGACGGCATCGTCGTGGCCCTGCTGGCCCGCAACCGGGTGGCCGCCATCCCCCTGGCCGCCCTGGCCTACGCCTATCTGCGGGTGGGCGCCCAAGCGATGGAGCGCACCACCGATGTCCCGCGTGAGATGGTGCAGGTCATCCAGGCGCTGATCATCCTGTTCGTCGTATCGGACCGCCTGTGGCCCCTGGCGCGCCAGGGGGCCGCCGCCCTGCGCCAGCGATGGGGGGCCGCGTCATGAGCCTGGACCTGATCGCCAGCGGCACCATCGCCGCCACCCTGGCCGTGGCCGTGCTGCGCGCCGCGACACCGCTGGTGTTCGCCGCCCTGGGCAGCCTGGTGTCGGAACTGGCCGGCTGCATCAACGTGGCGCTGGAAGGGTCGATTCTGGTCGCCGCCTTCTGTGGCGTGGTGGTGTCGGCCTATTCCGCGCAGTGGTGGCCGGACGCACCCCTGTGGCTGCACCCCTGGCTGGGGGCGGCGGCCGGGCTGGCGGCGGGGGCCGCGCTGGCCGGCATGCTGGCCGTCTTCCACCTGGAACTGGGCGCCGACCTGATCGTGGCCGGCGTGGCCCTGAACATCCTGGCCCAGGGGCTGACCGTCCTGCTGATGGCGGCGCTGACGGGTGACAAGGGATCGACGGCCAGCCTGGCCAGCTTCGCCCTGCCCAGCCTGCATTGGCCGGGGGTGGACGAGGTGCCGGTGCTGGGCGTCCTGCTGAACGGCGACGGCGGCGGCCACAACGTGCTGGTCTATGGCGTCCTCCTGGCCCCCCTGGCCATCGGCTGGACCCTACGCCACACCCTCTTCGGCCTACGCCTGCGCGCCACGGGGGAGAATGCGGAGGCGGCCCTGGCCGCCGGCCTGGCCGTGAAGCGCCTGCGCTACGCGGCCCTGCTGTTGAGCGGCCTGCTGGCCGGGGCCAGCGGCGTCTTCCTGGGCATGGGCTACCTGACCCTGTTTCAGGCCGACATGGCGGCCGGGCGCGGCTATCTGGCGCTGGCGGCCGTCTTCCTGGGCGCCCGCCGGCCGCTGGGCACGGTGATCGCGGCCCTGGTGTTCGGCGCCAGCGGCGTGGCTGCCGCCCAGTTGGGCCTGCTGGCCATCCCGGCGGAGGTGGTCTTCATGATCCCGCCGCTGGTCACCATCGCCGCCCTGGTCCTGGTCAATGTGCGCCGCCGCCGGGCCCAGCGCCGTCGCACCGCCGCGGTGCTGGCCACCCTTTCCAACCCGACATGAGTTTCCCCATGAGCGCTGACATCCTGCACGACAAGATCGCCGGTTCCCTGCTGTTGGCCGGCATGGGCGACGCCCTGGGTGCCCCTACCGAACAATGGTCGATGGCGGAGATCCTGGCGGCCCACGGCGGACCGCTCACCCGCTTCGTCGAACCCACGCCGGACACCTTCGCCGGCGCCAATGCCGGCAAGACGGGGGAGGTCACCGACGACGCCAGCCAGATGTATTACCTGGCCCGCGCCCTGGTGCGGGGCGGCGGCGACCTGGATCAGGCCGGCTGGATCGCCTGCCTGCTGGACTGGGCCGACACCTCGCCCAAGGCCGGCTTCATGGGGCCCAGCACCGTGGGCGTGGTGGCGGCGCTCCGCGCCGGCACCGACCCCGCACTGGTGGGTGTCATCGGCCGGTCGCGGCGCAAGATGACCACCATCGGCACCACCAACGGTGCCGCCATGCGGGTGGCACCGGCCGGCCTGGTGCATCCCGGCGATATCGAGGGCGCCTGCGCCCAGACGCTGGTGACCTGCCTGCCGTCCCACGACACCGACGTCGCCATCGCCGCCGCCTGCGCCATCGCCGCCGGGGCCGCCCAGGCGCTGGTGACGGACGACATCGCCGCCGTGGTCGCCGCTTGCGTGGAGGGCGGCCGACGGGGGGCCGCCCTGGCCGCGACCCATGCGCGGGTGGGCCCCGGCCCGCGTTTCCAGGCCCGGCTGGAGCAAGCGCTGGACATCGCCGCCACCGCCGGCGACGACCTGGCCTTCCTGCGCGCCCTGGATGAGCGCATCGGCGCATCCGTCCTGGCGGCGGAATCCGTGCCCGCCGCCATCGCCATCCTGGCCTACGCCCAGGGCGACCCGCTGCGCACCATCGCCCTGTCGGCCACGGTGGGCAACGACACCGATTCCATCGCCACCATGGCCGGCGCGCTGGCCGGCGCGCTCAAGGGTGCCACGGCGCTGCCGGCCGACCTGACGGTGGAATTCCGGGCGGTGAACGGGCGGGAGTATGACCTGGACGGGCTGGCGAACGGGCTGGCGGCCATCGCCCGCCGGCGGCTGGCCGCATGACGGTCGTCGACGACATCATGCCGCTAGCCGCCACGGCGGCGGAGGTCGCGGACACCCCGGCAGCCATTGGCCGGGCCCTGGCGCGGCTGGCCGATCCGGTGGCCGGGCTGGCGGCCGCGCTGACGGCACACGGCATCACGCGCCTGATCATAACCGGATCGGGCGACAGCCTGTCCGCCGGCCACATGGCGGCGCCGGCCTTCGCCGCCTATGCCGGCATCCCCTGCCAGGCGGTCCCGGCCCATGAGCTGGTGGCCTACGGCCATCCGGACCTGGGGCCCGGCACCGCCGTGGCGGTGGTCAGTTCCAGCGGCCGGCCGGGCCCAGCCCATGACGCGCTGGACCGCGCCCGGCACAGCGGCGCCTTCGTCATCGGCATCAGCGACCGGGACACGCCCGGCAACCCTTTCCTGGCAGTGTCGGCAGGCAGCCTGTGCCCCGGTGCCGCCAAGGCCGGCATCCCCACCCAGGCGACCAGCGCCACCCTGGCCACGCTGTTCCTGTTGGCGATCGACTGGGGCGGCGCGCGGACACCGGCGGGCGTCCGCGCGCAATTGGCCGCGATGCCCACCCTGCTGGAACAGGTGCGCCATCGGGGCCGTGACGCCGCAGGCACCCTGGGCGTCACGCTGCCGCGTCATCGCATGCTGCACATCGTGGGCGCCGGACCCAACGCCGGCACGGCGCACGCGGTGGCCGACCTGTTGACCGCCGCAGCGGCATTGGCCGCCCTGCCGCATGAGGCGGAGGAGTTCCAACACGCGCTGCGCCCCTGGGCCCTGGGGCGGGACGATCTGGTGCTGGCACTGGTGCCGCCCGGCGCGCGAACCGCCCCCCGGCTGCTTGACGCCATACGGGTGGCGGAGGCGGCGGGCGCCCGTGCCGTGACGCTGGGTGGTCCCGACCATCCCCTGCCGGTGGTGGATGAGTTCCTGTCACCCCTGCCCCTGCTGATGCTGGCGCAGGAGATGACGCTGGCGGCCGGCGATGCCGTGGCACAGGCTGGTAGCGGCTTCCGCACCTCATCCAGCCAGGCAAGGCTTCCATGATGTTTCCCGGCGCCCGGCGTTTCGACCTGCTGGCCTTTGGCGACCCCACCATTGACCTGGTGTTCGCCGTGGAACACGCCCCGGCGGCGGATGAAAAGGTCCTGGGCCGGCGCCTGCCCCCCCAGGCCGGCGGCACGGCGGCCAATGTCGCCTGCGCGGCGGCCCGCCTGGGGGCCGGTGCCGCCGCCTACGGCCGGGTGGGGGCGGATGCCGACGGCGATTTCCTGGTACGGGAATTCCAGCGTTTCGGCGTTGACACCAACCTGGTCCGCCGGGTGCCCTGCCCCTGCGCCACCGCCGCCGTCATGGTCGATGACGCGGGTGAGAAGGCCCTGGTCTACGCGCCCATTCCGGGACCGGTTCTGGACGGGACAACCCTGCCCGCCGCCCTGGGCCAGGCACGCCTGGTCTACGCCATGCCTTATGACCTGGCGGAGTTCACGACGCTCAGCACGCTGGCCCGCGCCGCCGGCACCACCGTCGCCATCGATGTGGAGGCGGCGGTCGCCCCCACGCCCGCCGCTTTCCAGGCCTTGGCCCCCTGGGCCGACATCGTGTTCTTCAACGAACGCGGCTTCCGGGCTGCGACCGGCCAGCCGCCCGGCCTTGACACGTTGCGCGCCGTGCTGGGCGGCACGGGGCGTCCGGGGCCGGCCCTGGCGGTGGTGACCCTGGGCGCGCGGGGCGCCCTGGCGGCCACCCGGGACCAGACCGTCGAACAGCCGGCGTTCCCAACCCGCCTGGTGGATGCGACCGGTGCCGGCGATTGTTTCAACGGGGCCTGCCTGGCCGCCCTGCTGCAAGGGCATTCCTTGACCGCCGCCCTGCGCTTCGCCGCCGCCGCCGCCGGCCTGGCGGTCACCGCCCTAGGCGCCCGATCCGCCATCCCCGGCAGGCAGGCGGTCGCCACACTCATCTCAAGGGGCCCCGGCCCGGACCCAACCGCATGACCAATGGGGCGCACACGCAGGCAAGATTACTGGCGACGTTGGACGAGCAAGTGCGAAGTCCCAAGATAGCGTCCCCGGAGTGTGTCTCACGCGCCTTGGACATGGGCGTATTTCCTGATCAAGATCAGTTACTTATACCAAGAGTGCGGGGCTGTTGAGATAAAGTCCGATGAAGCAGTGGCTTGAGGAGGCGAGCGGCGGCTGCATCGTCGTGTGTCATTTTGGCTACTCCACGGATCGCATAGATAGGGCGGCTGTCCCGCCGCCGGCGTCGGAAACCGCGACAGCACTGTCCGCGCGTCGTTCCGCCCAGTGCGCTTTGGCTTGCCCAATGAAGTCTTGGAAGCGCGGGAAATGTGCCCGCATCGCGAAGCCGGGAACCGCGTCGTCCATCTGCCGCCATAGCTTAGGCCAATCCTGCCGTCGCAAGATATCTCCCAAAAAGCGGGCTTGAGAAACATTGAAGGGAATGGCGCAACCGGCTGGGAACAGGCCAGCGACCTCATGCAGGATATTGCTGTAAATAATTGGCAGCCCCGCAGAACCGAAGGCAAGCGCGCGTGATGGAACCGTTGTCCGTGGAAATAGAGAATAAAAATCACGTACCCTCGCGGCTTTCCATTTTAACGACGATATCATCGAAGACGTCAAAATTGCCAACGCACCAGCCTGCGTGGTAGCGAGATATTTCCCAAATCAATTCCTGCTGATCAATGATCTGGCGATGCACATGCAAATGACGGGCCTCTTCTTCGGGAAGACTATCCCTGAAGACCCAGCTAGCTGGAGAACCGGTATAGTAATGTAGATCCAAACCCTGCCGCAGCAGTTCACGAATAACCGCGCGCAAGTCCGTCCCCGGGTCCGACACCTCGTCCGCGATGGGACTTACCAGGGCAAGCGAGAACGATTCCGTTCGGGGTGGCCGCCGCTTATGAGCGGGGAGATTGTAGCGCAGGAAGCCGATGAAGGGACAGCGCCCACCCGATTGCCGTATCATGAAGTCGACGAGATGTTGGTTGGCGCATCCGACATGCACGCCGTCAGCCCGGCGAATGGCAGCGGCCCAGGCCGCCAGCGCCGGTTGCTCGTATTCCCAGTCCTTAATGGCCGGTTTGATCGGATCATAAAGACACAATATCCGCGGCGCGTTGATCATTTCCAACATCGCCGCCGTATAAGCATAGTGCCAGGTCGCCCGCTCAAAACTCCACGACGCGTGAAGAAAGCCGTCATTGAGGAACCACCACGGACAGTGGTCGAGAACTTGCGCCAGGTACAGGTTTTCAATCAGATTGACGGGATAGACGGCTTTGGCTCCGAGCAGGTGAAGATCTGTCTGCTTGATGCCCAAGCCAGCGTTTTCCTTGAATCTGGATAGAATAACGACGTCATAACCGGCATCGCGCAAAGCCGAGACCGTTGAGACGTAAGGAGGCGTAAAACGATGGCAAAGAATAATAAATGGATTATCAAATTCCCTTATCACCCCTTCTAATTCGCGCGCATTTCTTATTGAGTTCTCCGAAACAATTACCGAATCATCCAAAATGTCATAGATGCTTATAGTTTTTTCTGCGGGCAATTGGGCTGAAAATAATCCACGGATTTTTTGATCCACCGTGCCAATCAGAATGCAATCCACGTCATCGAGTTGCGCTTGCAGGGAGGGTAGGTCGATGACGGCCGGTGCGTCGGACATCTGCTTGCCGACCTTGAAATTGTCACAAAGAACGATTTGATCGAATTGCTTCTCGAAAAGCGGGATCAGGGGCTCGAAATAGCCAGGCACGGGCGCGATGGCTAATTTTCCGACCGGCCGACCAACCGCTGCCTCCACCAATTCCCGCAACCGGCCAGCGTTACCGAGCAGGTGATAAATCGCCCAAATGTCCAAAGAGTCGGCCTCTGCCGTCCGGATTACGAGGCGCACCCGCTCAACGCATTCCTCGGCAGCCACGCCGGCTTCACGCAGGGCTGTCGCCAGGCGCTGTTCGAATTCCGCGCGTAGACGATGTGCCAGCGACGGGAGGGGAGTCTCTAACGGCATCACTGTATTCCCGCATCAAGGTGTTTCGGAACGATGATCAGTACGGCCCTTTGAAATCATCGGGCCGATCTGTGGTTTCGACCTGATCGGCCTTTCCCAGAAGGGAAAGGGCCGCGCGGACGAGCGTCGACGCCCTTGGATAGAAACTGGCCTCCAGAACCTGTGATACGGGAGCCGGACAGTCCGCCAGAGCAATGCGCCGCACCGGCGCTTTCAGGAACCCGAACGCCTGCTCCGCCGCCAGAGCCGCAACCTCGCTCGTGACGCCACACAATTCCCAGCTTGTATCCGCGACAAGCAGCCGCCCGGTCTTGCGCACGGAAGCGAGGATGGTCTCGGAATCAAGGGGGCGAATGGAACGGAGATCAACCAACTCCGCCTCGACGCCCAGTCTCGCGAGGTCTTTGCAGGCTTGCTCCGCCTCAATCGTCATCAGGGACGTGGTTACGATGGTGATGTCGCGGCCGGGCCGCAAAACGGCGGCTCGGCCCAGAGGGGTCGGTTCCGGTTCTGACGGCACCGGCCCGGAAACATTGTAAAGAGCCCGGTGTTCCAGAAGGACCACGGGGCCATCGGCCTGCAGGGCAGCCAGCAGCAGCCCCTTGGCATCGCGGGGCGTCGCCGGCATGGCGACGGTCAGGCCAGGAAAATGTGCGAGCGGCGCCTGCAGACTCTGGGAGTGGGTCGCCCCCTGTCCCCAGCCTTTACCGATCACGGCGCGCACGACGATGGGTACCGATCCCGCTTGCCCGCCGTACATGTATGACCACTTCGCCGCCAGGTTGATGAGGTTATCAAAGGCGAGGAACATGAAGTCGTTGCGGGGATGGACGATTAGCGGTCGCTTGCCAGATGCCGCGGCACCAATGGCGATCCCGGTTAGCGCGTTTTCCATGGCCGGCGCGTCGAAAACCCGGGCGGAGCCGAACCGCTGGTATGCCGCCGTCGTCGTCCCGAAAATGCCGGACGGATAGTCAACAGCGATGCCCGTGATAAAAATATTCGGATCGCGTTCCATCGCCTGGACAGTCGCCTCGGAGATGGCTTCGGCATAGGTCAGTATACGGCTCATGCTACGTTCCCCGCTGTGGCGCGCCAAACATGGTCGAACAGGCTATCCGGTGAGGGCCAAGGGGCGGCACGGGCCCGCTCGATTTCCGCCGCGACATGGGTGGCTGTCGTATCCGCCATGGTGTTCACGTCATCGACACCCGCCTGCCCGGTACGAACCAGATGGGCTGCCGCCCGACGAACCGGACAGCGCTCCAACCACAGGTCCAGTTCAGCTTTTGAACGATAGGTTCGTCCGGACTCATGGTCGAAAGCCGGGCCCACATGTTCCCGCCAGCGATACGTCATGCATTCCAGAAACACTGGCCCTCCGCCTGCGCGCGCGCGCAGCCGGGCCGCCGCCGCCGCTTTGAATACGGCCGCCACGTCGTTTCCGTCCACCTGGTCCGCCGTCACGCCAAAGCTGCGCACCCGGCCACAGAGGCTTGATCCCGGGGGTTGCCGCACGTCGGCCGGGCTCTCGGTCGAATACAGATTGTTTTCGCAGACCAGCAGGACCGGCAGGTGATGAAGGGCCGCGAAATTAAGGCTTTCATAGAACACGCCTTCTTCCAGCGTGGCGTCACCAAAAAAGCTGACCGCGACGGCGTCGGTGCCATCCATGGCGAAAGCCAGGGCACTCCCCACGGCTGTCGCCACCGTTTGGCCGAGGATGGCGCTGGAAATAATGAAGCCGCTATCGCGGGCGGTGAGGTGCACGGAACCGCCGCGCCCTCGGGAACATCCATCCTCACGGCCATAGATTTCCGCCGCCAGACGATAGACGCTGCCGCCACGAGCCAGATAATGATTGTGTGATCGATGGTGGCTGTACACGGCATCCGCCGGCGCCAGCGCTTGGCACACGCCCACCGCCACGGCTTCCTGGCCAGTGCCGAAATGGGTGGGCGTGCGCATCTCCTGTTCCTTGTAGCGGGATGCCAGCGTCTCCTCCGTCAGGCGCACCCGCAACAGGTCCTGGAAGGCCCGCGTCAGGTCGAGCCCCTCGCCACCGTCCACCAGGGGCGGCAGTTTCGAAAGGTCGGACGGGGTGGCAAGGGGGGGAAGCATATCATCTGCTCCTGTTTAAGCCGAACTTCACGACTGCCGGGGGGCAGCCGAAATATTGCGCCATGGGGTGGCATTTGATCGGTGAAGAACCAATCCATTGTACGTGTTGAGCCCGTCTCCAGGCCCCTGAACCCATAATCTTCGCAAGACATCGGGTATCCTGGAATCGACGAATGACAGGGCACCGATCCCGCGGTTGCGGCGTGGGCAAAGCCCATCCCTGTTTTGCATTCCCGTCCTCGACAGCGAATTGGTCGCTCGCCCTTTCAAATCGTCGGGCGATGCAATCGGTCGGGTCATGGCTGCCGCCCTATCACCTCAGGCCCCGCCTCCATGACTGTCCAATACCAATCCCCCCTGTACCCGGCCTCATCGAACAGCGCCCGCCACTCTTCAGGGCGGCACCAGGTCTTTGCGGCCAGCATCCAGTCCTGAAAGATCTGCCGCTCGACCTCGGTACGGTAGGCGTCGACCTGAACAAATCCCCCGCCGGGCGCCACCCGCCGCATCTCGCGCAGCGCAGCCAAACAGCCCTCAGGCTCAAGATTATGGATGGTGTTGATGGACAGGGCCAAAGTGAAGGCACCGTCGGGAAACGGAAGCCGATCGCAATTGCCGCGGACCAGTCGTCCACGGACATCGGGGTGGCTATTGGCCAGAGCGTAAGCAGAGATATCCAGGCCCCAAACCTCCAGGCCAGGCAGTTGGTCCGCGAGGTCCTTGACCAAAAAGCCTTTGGCGCAGCCAATGTCCAAGACCCGGTCGCCCGGCTTCAAATCCCAGCGCTCAATGATGTCGTGGGCAACCTGCACCCAGCGCCCGTCGTAATGATAACCGCCATATCCCCGGCTGCGCGGCCCATCGAAATAGTCAAATCCGAACTGCAAAGACAGACGCCGATTTTCCTCTTTATCGATTAAACGGGCGCCGACATCACGAACGACTTTCGGAACCGATCGCAGCAGGTTGAATTCCTCCGCCATTTTACCCCCGTGCCGTCAGACGGTCGCGGTGCATGTGCAACCAAAGCGCATACCCGTCGTAGGGCGCCACCAGAGCCTCCGTCTGTAGCGACCGGGCGTCAAATACGCCAAGGCCCTGCCCTTCGCGCACCGTCAGCCGCGTCTCTTCGCCAGGCGGCAGCCGAGCCAGGAAAAAGGCCCGCGAAATGCCCGGTCGCCCACAGAACGCCATCTGAAAATCAAACCGGGTATCGAAGGCCTCCATCACTCTCCTTCCATCATGTCGGCGTGAACCTTGGCCAAGCCCTGATCCAGCGGCGTGAAACGGAAATCGGGGAACGCGCGGCGCAAGGCGGAGATATCAAAATGCCGATGGGTAGCCGGCGTTTTCCGCGGCGTGCAAATGATGTCGACGGGACGTGTGAAGCAGGCCGCGACGCGGTTCGCCAGGTCGTGATAGGAAACCGATTGCCCGGTCGCAAGGTTGAGCAAGCCGGTGCTCCTGGCGGCCAGGGTGCGTAAAATCAGTTCCACGACATCATCGACCAGGATGTGGTCCCGGCGTTCCTCCCCATCGCCAAAAAGGGTGATGCGGCCGTCCGCGCGCGCAACACGGCGTAGGCGATTGGGGCCGTATGAGTTGTGTGTGTCGGCAGCGCCATAGATCAAAGTAGGGCGGAGAATGGCCAGGGGCGTATCCAACGGCTTCAGCATCAGTTCGCGCGATAGATGCATGGCCGCATAGAGGTCACCCGGCTCCGCCGCGGTCGCTTCGTCCACGGGGCTGTCAGCAAAAGGATACACCGCGTCGCTGCTGACATAGACGAGATGGGCCGAAGGCACTGTCTCCAGCGCGCTGGCCACGGCGGCCCCCATCCGCAAATTGGCCATGAAGGGCGGAACACCCCGCCCCTTGTCGGGCGTCAGGGCAGCCAACAGGACGAGACTATCGCGCGGCTGTAGCCGGTCAGCCAGCAGCCGTCCGGCGTCGGGCGCCGCAAGATCCAGCTCCTGACGACCAGGCGCCAGAACCGGGACGCCCTGCTCCCGCAATCGCTGCGTCAGGAGACGGCCGACAAAGCCCCCCCCACCCAGGATTACAACGCGATCGAGATGAACCGGCAGGGGAGAATGGATCAGCATTTCACTTTTCTCGTGCATCCAGAGGGTCGGACGGTGGAGCGCCCAATACGAAGTGGCGTAGGCCCGCCGCGCGCACGGCCGAGGTGGAAAGCAGCCGCCATGGGTCTATTACCGTCCGCCCCCCCAGCCTTTCAGCGATCCGCATCGGATCCAGGCGGCGGAATTCGGGCCAGGGGGTCATTATCACCAGGGCGCACGCCCCCTCGCAGGCATCCAGAGCATCGGCCGCACCGCGAAGGCCGGGGCGGGCCACCGCATCCGCCGGCACTTCCGGGTCCCACACCGCCACTTCCTTCCCGCCCAAGGCGTTCAGCAGGGCCAGGGCCGGCGAATTCCGGGTGGATCGGGTATTTTCCTTATAGGCCAGTCCAAGAACGGCCAGGCGCCCGCCGGGATCATCACGGAAGACATGCTCGTGCAGTATCCTCAACGCCCAGTCGCGCCGGCGGGCGGCGTCGCGGATCCAGACGTCGATCGAAGCAGCGCCGGCACCCGTTTCCCCAGCCAGGCGGCGAAACCCGGCAAGGTCCCGTTCCAGATTGCCACCAGCGATGCCCAGGCCCGGCGTCAGATAGGCGTGCGGGCCGATACGCCTGTCCAGACGAAGCGCCGGCGCGATTTCTCCCCAATCAGCCCCGATCCGTTCACAGAGGTCAGCCACCATGTTGGTGGTGGAGATGGACGAAACCAGGAATAGATTGATGGCGATCTTGCTCAGTTCCGCGCTTTCCCAGCCCATGGGCAGCAAGGGGCACCCGAACGCCGCCAGGAAATCGGCAAGGACGGAAGGCAAGGGGGCTGCCGGATCGGCGCAGCCAAGGATGAAACGCTCCGGCTGAAGGGCGCGCTCCACTGCCCGGCCAAAAATCAGCGTCTCGACCTGATAGAAGCGCTTTGCAACTGGGTGGGACAGTCCACGGGTGAAACCGGGAGGCACCTGGCTCAACACCACCAGCACGGCTTCGGACGTCAGATTCCGCTCCGCAAGCGCGATCAGTTCCAGCAATATGGTCAGGTCGCTACGCCCTTGGGCATCCGTAGCCACATCGGGCGCCACATAGCAGAGCGGGACTGTTTCCAGATCCGATGGGTCGGAGGTGAAGCGCAGCCGAGCGGCATGCGCCGCCAACAACTCCGGCAGATCCGGCTCCAACACCGGCAACCGTCCCGCCACCAGATCAGCAACCCGTTGCGCATCCTGGTCAAATGCCACAACGTCAAACCCCTTCGCGGCGGCAGCGGCGGCGTGGACGATGCCAAGATGGGTCATGCCCACAAAGGCGATGGACGGCCGTGTCGTCATTGTGTCAAAGCCTCCCGCACCAGCGCGCTGAGCCGGGTCGCGATCCAAATATCGTTGTCAGTGTTGCTGCCGCCGGTGCGGCAGAGACGACGGAAGTGACCGTACTCGGCCTCCCAGGTCGGGTCGGAACGTACGAGTACGGTACTTTCCTCGTCCGGGCGACCGCTGGGCAGCACGCGCTCACGATGAATGAAGCTGGACGGCCCCCACTTGCAGAGCGAGCGGATGTGCGCGGACCCGGCTTCGCCGACGATGTCGCAGGTGAAGTCGTTCCGCCAGGATAGCAGGCTCATTTCCAATTCTATCCCGGGAACGCCGTCGCTCGCGATCACCACATGGTCGAAAGCGTTGTTCTCATACCGCCGGGCCGTGACCACGCGAAAAGGACCGCACTGGTCGCCGAACCAGAACAGCACCGTGTCCAACAGGTGCGAACCCAGGTCTGCCAGAACGCCTGGGTCCTTGTCCCGCCAGGCGGAGTTTCGGACGTCCCGCGCGGTGCCGTTGCCATAAGACATGCGGCAGCGGTAGATCCGCCCCAGGCCACCGCCGTCCAGTAGCGCCTTCATGCGAACGAAGTGCGGCTCGAAGCGATGGTTGTACGCCGTGTAGAGCGTTAGATTCCGCCGACTGGCCTCAGCCGCCAGTTCCGTCAACGCGTCCGGGTGGTCACCTACCAGCGGCTTTTCCACCAGGACATGCTTGCCAAGCCGCAGCAGATGGCGCAGCAGGTCCGGCTTCACGACATCTGGGGTGCAAACCAGGGCGGCGTCGTAGGCATCAGCCGGGATTTGGCCGACGTCGCGCCAGTCCGCCCGGTCATTGACCGGGTCGACCGTGCCGATACAGTCCTTGCCGGCGACCCGGCGGCGCTTTTCACCTTGGACGCCCAGGCCGATGACCACACAGCGGAAGGCGGCCGGTTCAGTCATAGCTGATGTCCCGTTCAGCCTTGTCGATGCGGCTTAACAGTTCCTTGGGCGTGATCGGCATGTTGCCATCGTGCTGGCATTCCAGACCCGCGGCGAAGCATCCGAGGATACTGGCGATGACCTCGCTGCCGGTTACCGCCATGGCCAACGACGCGTATGCCAGCAAGGCGTCACCCGCCCCAACCGGATCCGTTATCTGGTCGGCGAAGCTGTCCAGTATGAAAAAGCTCCTGGTGTCGTGGCCGGCCTGACGGAAGGTGATCATGCCCCGCTCGCCCAGCTTCAGCATCAGGGTTTTGCAATCCGCCCGTTTGAACAGTTCCGAGCCCAGAGGGCGGACGGTCGCGTCCTGGTCCCCCAGGGCGAACCGGGCCTCCCGTTCATTCGGCGTGATGAGGTCGAATCCCGGGAAATCGAGGATATTCCCCCACCGGCTGGCGACCTGACTGTCGGCAACGCGATACGCGCCCTCCGGAATCGCATCGATGAAGGCGGGAATGCTATCCCGGTTGAACACGCCGTGACGGAAATCCGAGAAGATGACGACATCGGCCGGCACCTCGCGAAGCTGGGCCGTCAGTTGCCGCAAAATCCGCTCGGATATGGGGCGGTTATCCAGCGTATCGATCTTCAACATGCGATAGCCACCGACCACGACGGCGTTCTTGTTGGTGGTCGGCCGGGTGGGGTCGATCACCGCGCGGCAGTCCACGCCGGCGGCATCGAGATCGTTGAGCAGATGGTCCCGAAATGCATCATCCCCCAAGACCGTGGAAAAGGTCACTTTCGCACCCGCCGCCTGCAGGTGCTTGGCAACGATTGCCGCCCCGCCGGAAAAGTCCTGCTTGCTCTCATAGCGGACGCTCATTGTCGGGGTCTTGGTCATGCCTCCAATCATGCTGCATTGGGTATAGCTGTCGATGATGGTGTCACCCAGCACATGCACCCGCAGCCCGGCCATCCGCGTCAAGGCGCCGCGCAAATCCTGAAAACCGATCTGCTCCGCCTCCATTAACAACATCAGCTTTTCCAGGGCGATGTTGGGCGGAGCCATCTCGATAAGCGCGCTGGAGGAATAGACGATATCCCCTGGCGTGAAGATCATCTCCCCGCCATAGTTTTCCAGCGCATTAATTTCTTCCTGGGTCTTGGGATGGACCGATCCCTTGACGTATTCGTATCCCTTCGCGAAATAATCCGGCTGTATTTTCCTAATATTCTCGATCGGCGTTGGATTCTGGTCAACCAACACCCAGTCGACCAGTTCGAAAGCAGCGATATTCAAGGCCCGCAGGTCTTCGGGCACATAGGGCCGAACGTTCCCTTTGCTGATATGCTGATCCGCCGTCAGGCTGACAATCAATACGTCGCCCTTCGACTTCGCGTAGATCAGATGCCGCAAGTGTCCAGGATGGACGACATCGAAGACGCCGTGACACATGATGACTTTCTGGTCGCGCGGCCGATCACCGATAAGCGCACGCAGTTCGTCCGCCGTCTTGATCTTCTTGCGATAGCGAAAAAGCGTCGCTTCTTCCATTCAACTCTCCTGGGAAAGCATGGCGAACCAGGTGCGGGTGGCTTCGGCGATCCGATCCGGGGTCCAAAGCGGAGCGTCGCGCCAATAGTCGATGTCAGCCAAAACCTTGGCCACCCCTTCCTCGAATGAAACCAAGGGTGCCCATCCCAGATCATCACGGATGCGGCGGGTGTCGGCCCACGTGCAATCAGGCTCCCCGGGGCGCTTGGGCAGGTGCGTGACCGATCCACCCCCCATCAGCTCGACCAGCCGATTGACGGACTGGGGCGCCGACGCCCCAAGATTCCAAATATGGCCAACCAGATCAGTACGGGCAGCCGCCAGGAATGCGGCCGCCACATCGCTCACGTACAGAAAATCCCGGGTCTGGGCGCCATCACCCACGACGGTAAAGGGATGGTTGGCCAGCTTTTGGCGCAGGAACACCCCGAATACGGCGCCATAAGCTCCGGAAGTCCGGGAGCGCGTGCCATAAGCGTTGAAAATGCGAATGCTGTTGACCGGCAGCCCATAGACCCGGTGCCAATGCAAACAAGCCTGCTCGCCCTGGTACTTGCTCAAAGCGTACGGGTAGCAGGGGTCGATCGGGTGGTCCTCATCCGTTGGCACGGTCGCCAGCCCATAGCAGGACGACGACGCCGCATATACCAACTTGCCCACACCAGCCGCCCGGGCCGCCTCCAGCACCGCCACCGTTCCCTGGACGTTGACTGACATGTATTCGGCCGGCCGTTCGATCGACGGAACGATGTCACCGATACCTGCGAAATGCAGGACGATCTCGGCGCCGCGGAACAGGGCATCATCGGGTGCAAGTTGACGGATGTCGCGGGAGTCCACGCGCAAATCGGGATTATGGTGATGGGCGGCCAAGTTTTCCAGCCGCCCGCCCGTCATGTTGTCGATGACATGGACACGATAGCCCGCAGCCAGGGCGGCATCGACGGCATGGCTGCCGATGAAGCCCGCGCCACCAGTAATAACGGCGAGGGGGTGGGATGCGCTCATTTGGCGTTCCCACTTTTCAGGACCTTGACGTTGACATAACGCTCGTCGGTCATGCTGTCCGGCAACAGCCCTTGCTTGAACGCGTGACAAAGGTCCCGGACTGCGTCGCCGATCCCCCGCTTTGGACGGAAACCCAGGTGGTGGGAGATCTTGTCGGAATTGATGTGGTAGCTGCGCAAGTCATTGGACGGCGTATAAATTACCTCGATCGGAGCTTTCCCTGGAAACTCCTTCTCGACTTCTTCCCGTACCATCTGGGCAATGTCGGCGATGGTGTGGTTCTGGTAGCCGGCATTGAAAGTCTGTCCTGCGATAGCCTCGTCAGGCACGTCCAGCAACAGCAGGTACAGGTCGACCATATCCTGCACATGCAGGTTGGGGCGTTTCTGGCTACCGCCAAAAACCGTGATCCTGCCATTATTGATCGCGTGATTGGTAAGGATGTTGACGCTGAGGTCCAGACGCATGCGCGGGCTATAGCCACACAGCGTGGCCGGCCGAATGGTGACGCACACGAAATCCGGCGACTGGTGGCGGAACAACAGCGGTTCGCACATCCCCTTGAACTTGTTGTAAAGGGTCAGCGGCACCAGCGGATGTTCCTCAGTAACGTCCGGCGCGTCCGAGACACCGTAGACCGAACTGCTGGAGGCATAGATGAAGCGCCGCACCCCCGCGGCTTTTGCCGCAACGACCATTGGCTCGAAACAGTCGAAGTTGATGCTTTGGCTTAGGCCCTCGTCCAGATCAAAACTGGGGTCATTGGAAATGCAGGCCAGGTGGATGACCGTGTCCACGCTCCGGAACGCTTCCGCCAAACGGGCCGTGTCGCGGATGTCCCCCTGAATGACCCGGAGGTTGGGATGGTCAAGCGGCAATCCCGGTGTGCCAAAATAGAGAATATCGTAGACCGTGACCTTGTAGCCGCGCTCCAGGAGCGCCGGGGTCAGAAGGGCGCCGACGTAGCCTGCCCCGCCAGTGACTAAGACATGTTTATTCATGGGTCCGGTTCCTAAGGATTAGGGATGCCTATGCATCCACGCAGGCGGTTTGGGTCACGCCGGTCGAATAATGCAGATCGATGTTGCGTTCTGCGGCGCTGGCCGCAACGGTCGCCGCGCGCCAGTGAACTTCCCGATGGCAGGAAAGAAAGTTCACGCCGACGATACCAAGCCCTAGGAGGACAGGAGCCCCTAACCCACCGGCCGGTAGCGCCTTCGTTTTCCACGGCTCTTCCGCCATCATTCCCTCCGTACACATCATAGGGCGCCCCGGGTATCGCCCGTCGATAGGATCGCCTCGATAGCCGCCGACAGGCTGTCAACGACCAGATCAGGACAGCCGCCGGCGCTGTCACCGGTGCCGTGGTCGATCATGATCGTGCGGCACCCGACGGCTTGACCGGCGACAATGTCGCTGGCGCGATCACCGACCATCCAGCAGTCAACGAGATCAGCAATTTCCAGGCCAAGTGCCGCCGCCGCCTGCAACAGCAGCCCTGGCGCCGGCTTGCGGCAAGCGCAGCCCTCCTCCTGGCGGTGGGGGCAGATGAAAATGCCCGTGATTCCGATCTGCGCGGTCAACATCTGGTGCATCCGATCCAGGGTGGACCAATCCATCAGCCCATTTCCCAGGTCCGGCTGATTGGTGACCACCGCCACCTGCCAGCCGGCCGCGCGCAGCTCGGCGACTGCGGCGCCCGCGTTGTGATAAAGAGAAAATTCCGCCAACTGCCGTGGCGCAAGGTATCGGCCATCACGCACCACGTTGCGCACCAGGACGCCATCGCGATCCAGGAAAACCATCTTGGCCGTCATGTCGAACGGAACCTCCGCGACAGCGGGAGCCCAACCCGCGGCCATCGAGCGGGCACACATGCCTCATCGGCTTCGACGGCATCGCAGGCGCTGATCACAGACGCCGGCTCCGTCCCCACATGGGGATAGGGAAAGGTGGTTCCGCGCGCCGTCACCTTCCAGTCCCCCGGAATGGCGGGCGCCCGACGCTGTGCCCAAGCGGCTGCGACAACAATGACAACGATAATGTCATCTTATCCCCCGGCCAGAAGCGTCATGACATGCCCCCGCGACGTGGCGTTGACCGCCCGCATCATGGCGATCAACCTCTGTCCGCCCAGCCGCAGATGTTCACGATCCACAGCCCCGAGGCGCTGGGGTAATGTTGGAAGGTCCGCAGGTGCGACAACCAACCCCGCACCGTAGGCGCGGACCAAATCGGCCATGAATTGGAACTGGGGGTCGATCAGGACGGGCAGACCACACGCCAGGTAGGTGGTGAACTTATTGCCAATGCCGACGCGGGACACGGGTTCGGCGTCCGCCTCGTCGCCATGCATGATGTGCCATCCCCAGCCATAGTCCGGCAGGCGCTGGATCATGCGATCGAATGGCAGCCCCGGGTGATACCGTAGCAGTTGTCCCGCACCAGCCAAGGCGTGGTAGGGCGCGAACAGCGCGTCATGCCCCGGCAAGCGGTGAGCGGCATTGAAGAGATCGATCCTTAATCCAGAGTCCGCCGGCAGCCGCTGGATCATCTCGACATAGCGCATGTCCAGATGATCGCTTTCCTGGTCGACAGTCGACGGTATGGGAAGCGTGCCCGCGAAAATGATCGCCTCGGGATCGGGCGTCCCTGCCACCGGCAACGGGAGGTCGACCCGCGGATAGATCAAGCATTGCGGCGCCCCCAATCCATGGCAGGCATCTTCCCACAGGAGCCCGCCGTTCTTCACCAGGACCAGATCGCAGAGTTCAAGGGATGCCAATTCAGAAAGACGGGCGAGATAAATATCCTCGGCGTCGCAATCATACGCCCGCATCAGCTTCTCATCGGTCAGCATCAGCGTCTGATCATACATTTCCTGCACGACGACGATGTCGGGGTGGCGCAGCTTTAGCCAGCCACTGAGGAACTGGCCTGCAAAATGCGCTGATACCCGGACATAGACGCTCCGCAGGGGCAAACTCCTGATCAACGCATCCAACAAGGTCAGCGAGAGATGCGCGTCGAAGAGCGGAAAATGGTCATCAAGCCGGCCAGCCTGCGGGGATTCCGGTCTACCGAACCAGACATGCAAGGTCTTGTCCCGCGGCAGGGCGTCCAGCTCGCAATCGCGCAGCAACGACCATTGGGGCTCCGCGCAGGACACCACAAGGTGTTCAATACCCCTGCCCTGCCAAGAACGGATTTCGGGCATGTGCTGGGCAAGAGCGAACGCGACATAGTCAGGGTCGGCGAGGACGTCACGGATGTGGGACGGCGCGCATCCCAGCTGATGGAGGGCTGCCGCTATCGACTGCCCCCTGTGGTGGTGCAAAACCAGGATGCCATCCACCACCTGTGCGGATGCGGCCTCAGGCGGCAGGACCGGCCGGCCACAAAATTCTCCGATATCCTGAGCCCGGCGATCGAGAAAGCCTTGAATCTCGACATCGGACCGATCGGAGACGGCCTGGCACAGTGTCGCCCCCATGGTTCCAGCGCCATAAATGACGTACCGCCCCGCAGGAAGGCGCTCCCGCGCCCAGGCAGCAAGCGTTTGCTGGTCACGGGGCGCGCTGTAAAGCCGCTGAAGTGTGGGCAGCGCCTGCGCGAAAGCCGCCAGGGTGGCCTTGCCGTCGAGCTCCGCCCGCAGGCGCTGGAGCGGCCATGGCAGATCCCCAGTCATCGATTACCTGCGCCGCCTGATTCCAAGGCCGGCGGACACCGGGGGCCACAGCCGATGGCCAGAAGATACTGCGCCATCCGGCCGTATCCGACGTGCAGAACCTCGTCATTCATGGAAAAGACGAAAACAGTGTGGAAGTGCTCGGCCATCGTAGCGCGGAGTTGCTCCAGCGTCTGGCAGTTGACATGCCCCTCCTTGCTAATGGGCGAGGCGTAGGCCTGGCTCTCCAGGGACGGCATGCCGATGATCAGACTACCCTGGGGATCCAACGAATCCACGAGATGGCCAAGGAAACGATGCTGAAGCTCCGGCTGAATATGCTCCAGCACATCCAGCGCGTAGATGCCCCGCCACCGCCCCGGTGGCGGGCCATCCAGGACATCGTGCCTGAACACCCCGGCGAACGGCCAATCCACCTCAGCCCTGGAATTGATGTCGTCGATGAAGGTCTGGTCGAAATCGCAAACAGAGAGCCTTTTCACGGCTTGCTGAACGATCCGGCTGGGGAATGCGTCGCCACAACCAACTTCAAGAACCTCGTCCCATCCGTCGAACATCTTCGCCACGAACTTATAGCGGGCCAAGGTGAACCCCAGCCTTCTGGGGTCATCGTGCCAAGTCTGGTTCATCATCAGACCCAGCTTGCTCCGGCCGACTTGGTCATCAATATCGAGGAGGCGCTGATACTGCGCTTCCTTCGTGGTCGGCGGCACTGTGTTGGAATTGGTCAAGGCTTCCCCTCCCAATCAGTGTGAGCCGGACGTTGGGATGCTGAAGCCGGCGCTGCTGGCGTCGCGGTAGAACATCTGAACGGTCTCCAGCGAATACTGGTCCAGGTCCTTACCCACCAACGACAATTTGGCCAGGACATCATGGGTTACGGTGATGATATGGCACCCGATATGGTCAGCCTGGAAGATATTCAACAGTTCGCGGGGGCTGGCCCAGATCAACTCCGCGCGGGGTAAATCGCGCAGGATTTCGACGGCTTCCGCCATCTGCGGAACCGGATCCCGACCGGTATCGGCCACGCGGCCGGCGAAGACCGAAACGAGCGCCGGGACATCGGGCTGGAGGCAGTCGCGAACCTGTCGCACTTGCTCGTTCGTCATCAGGGCGGTGACGTTGACGGTCACACCGGCTGACGACAAGCGTCGGATCACCGGGCCAGTAAATTCCCCCTGGGTGTTGGTGATCGGGATTTTGACGTTCACGTTGGCACCCAACGCCGCGATGACCAGAGCCTGCCGCTCCATCCCGTCGAAGTCATCGGCAAAGACCTCGAAGGACACGGGCCGGTCCGGCACCAGATCAAGGACACTACGCGCGAAGGCGATGTAGTCCGTGATTCCCGCCTTGCGCATAAGTGTAGGATTGGTGGTGAAGCCCTTGATCAACGGGTTTCTCGCCAAACTGGCAATCCCTTCAAGGTCGGCGCCATCGGCAAAAATTTTTACCGACAGATCCTCCGTTTGCCGCATGTTCACTCTCCATCTTTTCTTGCCGGCTTTTCTTGCCGATAGGTTGCCGCCTGGGTCTCACAGCCCTGGCTGCGGGTGGCGCACGATCACGATTTGGCCCGGAACAGGCGACCGCCATTTCCGATGGCGTCGGCCTCCAGGGAAGGGATGACGCCGTATCCCACGGATGATATCGGCGAAAAGCGGACCATCGGCGCCCCCGGGCAGAATCCAACGCAAGAAGCACGCCATAAGCCAGGTGATCAGCCGCCGTAGACTGATCCGGTCTCCTGGGCGCCGGGAAATTGATTGCGGGCGATACAGCCCCCCGCGAAGGCATGGGGTGGCGCGCATCGCGGCCCCGGCATCAAGCCGGCCCCAATCCTTCCCACTTGTTCTCTTGGCGCATCAGCACCGGATGACAAACCAGACAGTGCCAGACCACAGCCTGGAACGCCTCGGTATGGGGTGTAACCATCCGCTCATCGACGGTTGGGATTATGATGACGGTATCGCCGCGTTCGGCCGTATGGCCCCCGGCGCGCCCCACGACCCCGAACACCTTCAGGCCACGGGATTTGGCCTCGTCGATCGCACGCACCAGGTTGGTGCTAACGTTGCGCTCGGCGTCACCGCCACCAACGGAGAAAATCAACAGCGCGTCGTCGGAATTGGCGCGGCTCGTCCGGAGCCAGGCAGCGAACACCGTCTCCCACCCCTCATCATTGGTGCGGGCGGTCAGTTCCGATACATTGTCCGTGGGCGCGTAAGCCTCAATTCCGCATAACTTGCGAAAGTCATTGACGGCATGGCCGCAATTACCGGCACTTCCGCCAACCCCCATCAAAAATAGGCGTCCCCCGCGCTCGCGAAGCGCCGCCAAGTCATGGGCGAGGCGGTCTACGGCCGCATAATCAATCCGCTCGGCGATCAGACGCGCCTGGGCGAAATACTGTTCAACATAGCTCATTTGAGCCTGCACCGTTAAGTAATTGGTCCTTCATGACCTACTTGAATCTAGAGCAACCTTCTACGGTGTTCAAGCAGCAAGTTCTCGGCGGCATGGGCTCAGACCATCTGAACTGATGGTGTGGGCGCCGCAGGCAACAAAGCCGAATCATCTCTCGGGAGATCGGCGTCCCTATACCATGCGGTGGGACGTGCCCCCTTCCTCGCAACCGAACTTGGCGAAGGTGCCCACGAACTCGGAAGAGGCCTGTATCGGCAGAAGCCGCAAAGTGTTGATATTCGTGGGACTGTTGACGCTATACTCCACCGCTTTTCCCAAGGAACCGGTATTCCTCAGTGACCAAGGCGGGACCACAAATCATGATGGATCAAGGCCTCAACGTTGCCAGCGGCGAGGCCGGCTTCATCGGCAGCCACCTGGGGGGCGCGTTTTTGGCTGCGGCGCGCCGGGCGGTGGCGATGGACAAGGTGGCGCTGGACAATATCGCCGATGCGGCCAAGGATTGGTTCCGTTAGACTGAAGAGGATGGCCCGGAGAACGGTATGATAATGACCGGAACAAACAGACAAAACGCCCCTTCTTCGTGACTTCCATTAAGAGCCGGCCCCGCATCCAAGATGCGCTGGTGCGTCATATCCGGCCAAAACAGCAGGTGGACAGGATATAATCCATGGATATTGATGGCTGGCGGGACCGCATTCGCCGCTCCACCTTCGCTAATTACCATTTCCACATGGGGGAGGCGCTGGCCCGCGACGGCGCCACCGAGGCCGCCAAAACCCATTACCGGAGCGCCATCGAACTTTATGCGGAAGCGATGGCCCCCCGGCTGCAGCTGATACAGCTTTTGCAACGGATTGGGGACGCCCCGGCGGCTGCCGAAGCCATGTCGGCGGCACGACAGGTGGATCCGGACTTTCCGGCGAGCGGTTATGTCGAGTTGGCCGCAAGCGCGATGGTGGCGGGCAACCCATCCCGCGCCGAGGAGTTGGCACGGGATGGCCTGTCCCAAAGCCCAGACCATCCCGAGCTTTCCGGACGACTGGGATTGGCCCTTTATCGACAGGGAAAAGGCGACGAAGCCCTGGAGCCTTTGGAGCGGGCATGGCGGCGGGGGTGCCAGGATGCGGCCGTGCTGGCGACGCTGAGCACGTTGTTCGCCGAACGGGGGGACAACGCCCAGGCGAGTGCCCTGTGGTCCCGCGCCCTTGAGGTGAATCCCGATCTGGAGGCCGAACGTGCCGCACTCGGCCTCCCTTGAGGCCCCAGCGCCGCCGCCCCCTGAGAACCCGGCCCACAAATAAGCTGAGTGATATCAGTCGCTTGTGATTCGTTCGGTTTGCGAAGACCAGAATGGATCGCAAGCCTATGTGGACTGATACAGCCCATCGTCAGTATCGGCGGGGCCATCTGAAGTATGCAAGCGAGGTCATCCTCGAAAGGTGGAACTGCGGTCGGTTGTGCAGGCGATTTTCCATGTGCTGGAAGACGGCTGCCAAGACAGGTCCAGGCGCCCGAATTGCGGCTTGAACCAATTGCGACCGGAGATTGAGGTGGATCATTTTGCCAACGACCGGGATGGCGAATAGTTAGGTCATGAACGGATGGGCCGGACAGGTGCTGGAACCATCCGAATGATCGTGACAAGGACGCCCGCCACCATGTCCCGCGATGTGCCAGAGCCCAAGCCCGCCAACCGGGCGCAAATGGCGTCCCCGGCCTACCGCCTTCCCATCCTGGACCCGGAATTCCTGCTGGGCGACAGCATGCGCGGCGCCCGCCTGATGCTGGAATATGAGAAGGCGGAGGAAGGCCTGCGGACCTGGGGGGTGCGTTCCACCCTGGTCGCCTTCGGCAGCGCGCGGGTACGCCCGACAGGTTCGGC
Organism: Azospirillaceae bacterium; assembly: GCA_028283825.1. Classification (NCBI taxonomy): domain Bacteria; kingdom Pseudomonadati; phylum Pseudomonadota; class Alphaproteobacteria; order Rhodospirillales; family Azospirillaceae; species Azospirillaceae bacterium. Next base: position 167,469 of record JAPWJW010000001.1, read on the forward strand.
ACCAGCCACGACGGAAGAGGTCGCGCGCGCCGCGGAATTCCCCGGCGCGGATCGCTGGTATGCCGAGGCCCTGGCCTTCGGCCGCCTGGCGTCCCTGCGCGGCGGCGCGCTGGACGGTGTGGCGGGCGGCGTGCGCGACAACGTCATCGCCACCGGCGGCGGGGGCGGCCTGATGGGTGCCGTCAACCGTGGCGCGTGGGAGGTGGGCGCCCCCAGCATCGGTTTCAACATCGCCCTGCCGCAGGAGCAGGAGCCCAACCCCTACACCACGCCGGAACTGACCTTCCAGTTCCATTACTTCGCCATGCGCAAGCTGCACTTCGCCATGCGGGCGGCCGGCCTGGTGATCTTCCCCGGGGGTTTCGGCACCCTGGATGAGATGTTCGAAATCCTGACCCTGCGCCAGACGGGCAAATCCCCTGCCATTCCGGTCGTGCTGATGGACAAGGCCTATTGGACGCGCGTCCTGGACTTCAGCACGCTGGCCAGGACCGGCATGATCTCCCCCCGCGATCTGGAGCTTTTCAGCTTCGCCGACGATGCGGAGGGGATATGGCGCGCCCTGCTGGCGCACGGCCTGAAGGTGCCCCAATCCCCTTCCCCCAGCACCCCCGCCGCCTGACATTCCCAAGCCTGAGGCCTGCCCCATGATCCCCACCGTCACCTTCCACGGTGCCGCCGGCACCGTTACCGGTTCGTGCAGCCTGATCCGCCACGACGGCGGCGTCCTGCTGATCGATTGCGGGCTGTTCCAGGGGCCGAAGACGGTCAAGGAACTGAATTACCGCGATTTCCCCTTCGATCCCGCAGAGCCTGCGGCCCTGGTGCTGACCCATGCCCACATCGACCACAGCGGCCTGGTGCCCAAGCTGTGCCGCCAGGGCTTCCGGGGGCCCATCCACTGCACCGCCGGCACCCGCGACCTGCTGACCTTCATGCTGCCGGACAGCGGCTTCATCCAGGAAACCGAGGTTGAGCACCTGAACCGCCGCAACCGCCAGCGCGGCCGGGCGGAGGTGCAGCCGATCTACACCCGCAAGGATGCGGAAGCCTGCCTGGACCAACTGATGCCCGCCGGCTACGGCGTCTGGGTGGACGTCATGCCCGGCGTGAAGATCCGCTTCTGGGACGCGGGGCACCTGCTGGGCTCGGCTTCCGTGGAATTGCGGGTGGCGGGTGACGGCGGGGACCGGACGCTGCTGTTCTCCGGCGATCTGGGGCCGGGCGACAAGCCGTTCCACGGCTTGCCCGAGGGGCCTGCCGGCGTGGACTGGGTATTCTGCGAGTCCACGTACGGCGGCACCGTCCGTCCGCCGGTGGACAATGAGGAACGGCGGCGCCAGCTGGGCGTGGAGGTGGCCGCGGCCCTGAAGACCGGTGGCGCCCTGCTGATCCCGGTGTTCGCGGTGGAGCGGACGCAGGAGCTTTTGTACGATTTGGACCTGCTGATGGACGGCGGCGCCCTGCCGCGTGCCGACATCTTCCTGGACAGCCCCCTGGCCGTGAACGTGACGGAGGTGTTCCGCCAGCACCTGCCGGACATCAACCACGCCGCCGTGGCCAACCCGTTCGACCGCCCCTATTTCCACCCCGTCACGGAGGTGGATGACAGCAAGCGCCTGAACCGCCTGGGCGGCGGGGCCATCATCATGGCGGCCAGCGGCATGTGCGACGCCGGCCGCATCCGCCACCACCTGAAGAACCATCTGTGGCAGCGCGACACCACGGTGCTGTTCGTGGGCTACCAGGCGCCGGGCACCCTGGGCCGCCTGTTGGTCCAGGGTGCCCGCCACGTCCGCATCCAGGGTGAGGAGATCGAGGTGCGGGCCCGCATCCGCACCCTGGACAGCTATTCCGGCCATGCCGACCAGGCCAACCTGCTGGCTTGGCTGGCGGCGCGCGGCCCCATCCGGGGCGGCGTCACCCTGATGCACGGCGAGACGGCGCCCCGCCAGGCACTGGCGGACGCCCTGGCCGCCACCGGCCTGACCGTGCCCATCCACCAGCCGGCGCTGGATGAAACCATCGTCCTCGACCCCGGCAAGGCCGAGCGGGTTCCGGCGGCAGCACCACGCCTGGCCGCCGTGCCGGAGGAGGACTGGCACAACCTCTACGCCGCGACGGTGCTGGACCTGGGCGAGGCCCTGCGCGGCGCCGACGACGCCCGGCGCCTGGCCCTGCTGCACCGTATCGCCGCCCTGCTGAAACCCGAGACCGGCGCCCCGGCATCCAACCGCTGAGCCAGGAGGACGGCCCCCATGCGTTTCCTGAAGTTCCTGTTGGCGCTGATCCTTTTGGCGGGTACCGCCAGTGGCGGCTACGTGTACTGGCTGCGTTCCCAGGGCAGCAAGCTGCCGGCGGGCTTCGTCTCCGCCGATGGCCGCATCGAGGCGCAGGAGGTGGACATCGCCGCCAAATATGCCGCCCGCGTCCTGTCCATCGCGTTCGAGGAGGGGCAACTGGTGCAGACCGGCGCCATCCTGGCCCGCCTGGACGTCCGCGACGTGCAGTCCCAGTATCGCGCCGCCCAGGCCACCCTGGCCCAGGCCAGGAAGACCCGGGACCAGGCGGCCAGCCTGGTGGTGCAACGGCAGAGCGACCTGGATTTCGCCAGCAAGGAGATGAACCGGGCGACGGAGCTGTTTTCGCGTGGCAACGTCTCGCAACAGCGGGTGGACACCAACCGCAACCAATTGCGCAGCGCCAGCGCCGCCCTGCAATCCGCCAAAAGCGGCCTGAGCGCCGCGGACGAGGCCATCCACGCGGCGGAGGCGGACGCCGACCGGATGCGCGACTTGGCGGACGACGGCATCCTGCGGGCACCCGTCACCGGCCGCGTCCTCTACAAGCTGGCGCAGCCGGGCGAGATGCTGGGCGCGGGCGGCAAGGTCGCCACCCTGCTGGACCTGTCCGACGTCTACATGACCTTCTTCCTGCCCACCGAATACGCCAACCGCGTGGCCCTGGGCGCCGACGTCCGCCTGCTGCTGGACGCCCTGCCTGGCCTGGCCATCCCGGCGTCCGTCAGCTTCGTGGCGCCCAAGGCGCAGTTCACGCCCAAGCAGGTAGAAACCAGGGCGGAACGTGACCGCATGATGTTCCGCCTGAAGGCCCGCATCCCCCAAGCCCTGGTGACCGGCCATATCGAACAGGTGAAGACCGGCGTCAGCGGCACGGCCTATGTCCGCCTGGATGCGCAAGCCCCCTGGCCCGACTGGCTGCAGTCGCGCCTGACCGGGCCGGCGGCAAAATGACGGCATCCCCGCCGCCCGCCGTACGCGTCGCGGGTGTCAGCCACCGCTATGGCCGCACCCAGGCGCTGGACGCCGTGGAATTGGTGGTGCCGGCGGGCGGCACCCTGGCCCTGATCGGCCCCGATGGCGTGGGCAAGTCTACCCTGTTGGGCCTGATCGCCGGCGCCAAGCGCCTGCAACGGGGCGACCTCGCGGTACTCGGCGGCGACATGGCGCGCGGCCGGGACCGCCGGCGCCTGCAACCCCGCGTCGCCTTCATGCCCCAGGGCCTGGGCCGCAACCTCTATCCCGACTTGTCGGTGCGGGAAAACCTGGAGTTCTTCGGCAAGCTGTTCGGGCAAGGCACGGCGGAGCGCCGCCGCCGCATCGCGCATCTGCTGGCGGCCACCGGCCTGGCCCCCTTCCCCGACCGGCCGGCGGGCAAGCTGTCGGGCGGCATGCGGCAGAAGCTGGGCTTGTGCTGCGCCCTGATCCATGACCCCGACCTGCTGATCCTGGATGAGCCGACCACCGGCGTCGATCCCCTGTCGCGCCGGCAGTTCTGGGACCTGATCGACGGCATCCGCGCGGACCGGCCGGGCATGACCCTGCTGGTGGCCACGTCCTACATGGACGAGGCGCAACGTTTCGACCGGGCGGTGATGATGGACGGCGGCCGCGTCCTGGCCGACGGCACGCCGGCCGACCTGATGGCGCGCACCGGCACGACCGACCTGGAGGCGGCCTTCGTGGCGCTGCTGCCGGCGGACCGGCGGGGACCGGGCGCAGCACCACCCGTGCCGCCGCTGCCCCCCGGCCGTGCGATCGCCATCGAGGCGCGCGAACTGACCTGCCGCTTCGGCGATTTCGTCGCCGTCGACCGGGTCAGCTTCGCCATCCCCAAGGGGGAGATCTTCGGCTTCCTGGGCTCCAACGGCTGTGGCAAGACCACCACCATGAAGATGCTGACCGGCCTGCTGCCGGCCAGCGCCGGCACGCCCCTGCTGTTTGGCCAGGCGGTGGATCCTGGTGACATCGCCACCCGCCGGCGGGTCGGCTACATGGCACAGTCCTTCTCGCTCTACGGCGATCTGTCGGTGGCGCAGAACCTGGACCTGCACGCCACCCTGTTCGGCCTGACCGGCAAGGCCGCCGCGGAGCGCATCGCCGAGGTGGTGGCGGACTTCGGCCTCGGCCCCTACCTGCCGGCGCTGGCCGACAGCCTGCCGCTGGGCGTGCGCCAGCGCCTGTCCCTGGCGGTGTCGGTGCTGCACAAGCCGGAAGTGCTGATCCTGGATGAGCCCACCTCGGGCGTGGATCCGGTGGCGCGCGACGCCTTCTGGCGGCAATTGACCGCCCTGTCGCGCGACCAGGGCGTCACCATCTTCGTCTCCACCCACTACATGAACGAAGCAGCGCGCTGTGACCGCGTCGCCTTCATGCAGGCCGGCCGCGTGCTGGCGGTGGGCGCCCCGGAAGATTTGCGCCAGGCCAAGGGCGCCGCCAGCCTGGACGACGCCTTCGTCGCCTATATGGGGGAGAACGCGGCCGCCGAACCGGCCGCACAGCCGGCGCCCCTGGCCCCGGTGGAAACCGCGCCGGCCGCATCCGGCGGCTTCTCCCTCCGCCGGCTGTCGGCCTACGCCCTGCGCGAGGGGCTGGAACTCAGGCGCGACCCCGTCCGGCTGACCGTCGCCCTGCTGGGCACCCTGATGCTGATGCTGGTCTTCGGTTTCGGCATCAACTTCGATGTGGAGAACCTGCGCTACACCGTGCTGGACCGCGACCATTCCCCCCTGTCGCGCGCGGTGGTGGAGGCGTTCTCCAGCTCCCGTTATTTCCAGGCGACACCACCAGCCACGGATGCGGCCCAGGCGCTGAGGCGGCTGCAGGCCAACGACGTGGCCCTGGTGGTGGACATCCCGCCGGATTTCGGCCGCGACGTGAAGAAGGGCACGCCGACCGAGGTGGCGGTGCGCATCGACGGCGCCATGCCCTTCCGCGCCGAAACCATCGAGGGGTATGTCGAAGGCCTGTTCAGCCGCTTGCAGGAGGATTGGCGGACGGAGGCCGGCATCGACGCCGCCCCCGGCCTCAGCCTGGTGCCGCGTTTCCGCTACAACCAGGCCTTCCGCTCCGCCGATGCCATGGTGCCCTGCGTCATCGGCCTGCTGCTGGTGTTCATCCCGTCCATCCTGACGGCCCTAGGCGTGGTGCGGGAGAAGGAACTGGGCTCCATCACCAACCTGTACGTCACGCCGGTGTCGCGACTGGAGTTCCTGCTGGGCAAGCAGGCGCCCTATATCGCCATCGCCCTCTTCAACTACGCCATCATGGTGGTCATGGCCCTGGTCATCTTCCAGGTGCCGCTGAAAGGCAGCCTGGCGGGCCTCAGCCTGGGGGCGCTGGCCTATGTCATGGCCACCACCGCGCTGGGCCTGCTGGTATCCTGCTTCGTCGCCACCCAGACGGCCGCCGTGTTCGGCACGGCCATCGCCACCATGCTGCCGGCCATCCAGTTCTCCGGCATGATGCAGCCCGTCTCCACCCTGTCGGGCATGCCCCACCTGCTGGGCGCCGTCTTCCCCACGACCTACTTCGTGAAGACGGTGGTGGGGGCCTTCACCAAGGGGCTGGGCTTCACGGACCTGATGCCCTTCATCCTGACGCAGGCCGCCTTCTTCCCCGTCCTGGTGCTGGCGGCCGCCGTGCTGCTGCGCAAGCAGGAGGCGTGAGGCCCATGACCTTCCTGCGCAACCTGCTGACCCTGGCGCGCAAGGAACTGGCGGGCCTGCTGCGCGACCGCTTCATGCTGTTCTTCGTGCTCTACGCCTTCACCGGCATGATCTATCTTCAGGCCACCGGCATCAGTCACGAACTGCGCAACGCCTCCATCGCCATCGTGGATGAGGACCAGTCGCCCCTGGCGCTGCGTTTCCGGTCCGCCTTCCGCAAGCCGGACTTCCAGGCCCCGGCCCTGATCACCAAGGGCGAGGTGGACCGGGCCATGGCGGAGGCGCGCTACACCTTCGTGCTGGATGTGCCGCCGAACTTTCAATCCGACCTGCTGGCCGGCCGGGGGGCCGAACTGCAAATCCTGGTGGACGCCACCGCCATGATGCAGGCCGGCATCGGCGCCGCCCAGATCCAGTCGGTGCTGAGCGACGAGGTCACCCGCTTCCTGGCGCGCGACCGGACCGCCACCACGCCGGATGCGGTCAGTGTCCAGTTGCGCTTCGCCTTCAACCAGACGCTGGAAACGACGCGCTTCACCGGCCTGATGGCCATCCTGTTCAACGTCACCATGCTGTCGGTGCTGCTGACCGGCGCCGCCGTCATCCGCGAGCGCGAGCACGGCACGCTGGAGCACCTGCTGGTCATGCCCGTGCGCCCGCTGGAGATCATGGGCGCCAAGGTGCTGGCCAACGGCCTGGTGGTGCTGGGCATGACGGCGCTGTCCCTGGCCGTCATCATCCGCTGGGCCCTGGGCATCCATCTGGCGGGGTCCCTGCCACTGTTCATGATGGGCACGGCCGTCTATCTGTTCTTCACCACCGCGCTGGGCATCTTCCTGGCCACGGTGGCGCGGTCCATGCCCCAGTTGGGCCTGCTGTTCATCCTCATCGTCCTGCCCCTCAACCTGCTGTCCGGCGGCAACACGCCGCTCGAGAGCATGCCGGTGTGGCTGCAGCACATCATGCAATTCTCCCCCGCCACCCAGTTCGTGGCCTTCGCCCAGGCCATCCTGTACCGGGGGGCCGACATCACCCTGGTGTGGCCGCATTTCGCCGCGGTGGCGGGCATGGGGGCGCTGTTCTTCTGCCTCAGCCTCTGGCGCTTCCGCCGCCATCTGGCGGCCGTGCACTGACCGTCAGGGGACCAGCACCGCCGCCCCTTGCAAGCGACCGGCGCGCAAGTCGGCCACCGCCTGGTTGGCCTGGGCCAGGGGATACGTCGTGACCTGGGGCCGGACACCGGCCAGGGGCGCCACGCGCAGGAAATCCAGGGCATCAGCCCGCGTGAGGTTGGCAACGGAAACGAGTTGCCGTTCGCCCCACAGCCAATCGTAGGGGAAGGCCGGGATGTCGCTCATGTGGATGCCGGCGCAGACCACCCGGCCCCCCTTGCGCACGGCGCGCAGGGCCGCCGGCACCAGGGCGCCCACCGGCGCGTAGATGATGGCCGCGTCCAGCGCCTCGGGCGCCGGACCGTCCGATCCACCGGCCCAGACCGCCCCCAGCGACAGGGCGAATTCCTGCGCCACCAGATCATCGGGGCGGGTAAAGACGTACACCGCCGCCCCCTGCCAGCGGGCCACCTGCAGGATGATGTGGCCGGCGGCGCCGAAGCCGTAGATGCCCAGCGTGCGGTGGGGCCCCGCCATCACCAGCGACCGCCAGCCGATCAGGCCGGCGCACAGCAAGGGGGCCGCCGTCGCGTCGTCCAGGTCGATGCCGTCCAGCGGATAGACATAACGCGCCTCGGCCACCGTGTGCGTGGCGAAGCCGCCATCCCGGGTGTAGCCGGTGAAGCCCGGGGCGTCGCAGAGATTTTCGTGTCCCGACAGGCAGTAGGGGCAATGCTGGCAGCTGTGCCCCAGCCAGCCCACACCCACCCGCTGGCCAAGCCGCAGGCTGGTGACGGCGGGGCCCAGCCGGTCGACGACGCCCACGATCTCATGGCCCGGGATGCGGGGCAGCCCGCCCGGCGGCAGGTCCCCGTCGATCACGTGGAGGTCGGTGCGGCAGACACCGCAGGCCCGGACGGCGATGCGCACCTCGCCTGCGCCGGGCTGCGGCTCCGGCAACTCCATCTCCTCCAGAGTACCTGATCGTCCCAGCACCATGGCGCGCATGACGTCACCTCCACCTGGATGGTTTCCGGCCAATTTCCATCAGACATCACAACCCCGCATCCCGGCATTGATCAGCCGCAATTCCGTTTCAACCAGATGGCGTCTTGACGCACCGCAAGGAGGCACCGGCCTCCCGCGTGTTTCCATCCCTCCGCACCGACACTCACGGGATGGAGGTTCCAATGGCACGCGTCGCTTTGGTCACGGGCGGGGTCACCGGCATAGGGGCCGCCATCAGCCTTGCCCTGAAGGCCGCCGGCCACACGGTGGTGGCCACCTGTCCCCCTGCGGAGGAGGGCGCGGCCACGGCCTTCCGGCAGGCCACGGGCTTGTCCACCGCCACCTGGGACGTCGCTGACTTCGCCGCCTGTGCGGACGGCGTGGCGCGGGTCACCGCGGCGCACGGTCCCGTGGACATCCTGGTCGACAACGCCGGCATCACCCGCGACGCCATGGCTGCACAAGATGACGGCCGAGCAGTGGCGGTCCGTCATCGACGTGGACCTGGGCGGCTGCTTCAACATGTGCCGCGCCGTCATCGAAAGCATGCGCGAACGCCGCTACGGCCGCATCATCAACATCAGTTCCGTCAACGGCCTGTCCGGCCAGGCGGGGCAGACCAACTATGCCGCCGCCAAGGCCGGCCTGATCGGCTTCACCAAGGCCTTGGCCCTGGAAGGCGCCTCCCGCAACATCACCGTCAACGCCGTGGCGCCGGGCTATACCAGGACCGCCATGGTCGATGCCGTCCCGCCCGACATCCTGCAAACCATCGTCAACGGCATCCCGGCCAAACGCCTGGCCCTGCCGGAGGAGATCGCCCGCGCCGTGGCCTTCCTGGCGGCGGAGGACTCCGGCTTCATCACCGGTGAAACCCTGTCGGTGAACGGCGGCAAGTACATGCAATAAAAAGGATAGCGCCGCGCAGGGACAGCGGCCGCCCCAACCCTCCGGCGCCAATCAGGCGCCCTTGTGCACATTCGCTTGATCCTGACCGAGGATTACTGAAGCTTCGCAACCTCAGTCTCCTCGGTCAGGATCGGGTGGAGGACCTATTGGCGTCTCACTTTCAGAAGGCCCAGGTGGCACGCAGCATCCCGCCATGGGACTGGTAGCTGCGGCGCAGTTCGCCCGTGTACTCCAGCCGCAGGCTGACACCTTCGCCCTGCTGCAGGGTGGCGCCCAGACCCAGTGCCACGCCATCGGCCTCCGGACGGCCGGTGGTGCTGACGAAGCTGACGCCGCCCAGCGCGCCAGTGGTGGCAATGGGGCCGTTCAGGTAGTCGTGCACCCAGGCCACCCGCAGGTCGGGTGCCAGGCGGCCCAGGCCGGTGTTGAATGCCGTGTCCAGTTTGGCCCCCACTTCCTGGGTCAGGCTGTCCACCTTCAGGGCGCCGACCGCCATGTCGGCGGCACCGGCATCATGCTCGTCATAGGCATGGTTGGTCAGGCGCACGGCCCGCAGGCTGTACTGCGGCGTCAGGGTCAGGCCCGACGCCACCGGCAGGTCATAGCCCACCGTCACCTTGCCCAGATACTGCTCGCCGCCATAGTTGGCGTTGGCCCGGGCCCCCAGGAAAGCGATGATGCGGCGCTGGTCGTAATGGTTGTAGCCGAAGCCCACCTGGCCATCGACCGACAGGCGCTTGTCCGCCCAATCCGGACGCCACACGCTGTAGGCCGTCAGCTGGTAGCTGCCCACCCGCGTCAGGCTGCCGGCCATAACATCCTGGCCCACGGCGGCACCGTTCAGCCAGCTGAACGCCAGGCCCGCCATGACCTCGGGATCGGCGAACCAATCCGCCCCCAGCACCAGGCCGGCGCTGCTGGCGCGATAGCCGGCGGCGTCGGTGGTGGTGCCACGCAGCACGCCGCCCCCCAGGATCTCACCCCAGATAGCACCCTGCTGGCCGCCGGAACCGGCCGCCGCCCCGGTGCCACCGTCCATCAATCCCGCCACCGTCTGCTGGTGCTGGCTGATGGCCGAGGTGGTGGGCGTGACGACGGCGGTGGAGACCTGCGGCGTCAACTGGCTGGGCGACAACTGCGCCACCGCCACCTGCTTGGCCGCGGCACTGAGGGTGGACAGCGGCGTCAGCACCGCCGTCTGGACGGCCTGGGCCGCGGCACTGGTGCCGGCCGCGATCCGGTCCAGGGCGGCACCGGTGCCCACCGCCGCACCACCCTGCGCCGCGCCGACGGCGGCATAGTTGGTGCTGGCGCTGGCAACCTTGAGCACCAGGTCGGTGTCGCCGCCCACCGCCACGGTGGATGAGGTGACCGTGTAGCCGGCGGCGTTGAACGTCACGCCGCTGACCGACAAGCCGTCGCCCGTCGAGACGATGGTATAGGTGCCGACCGAAAGGCTGCCGCCGTTGGTGGCCTTCAGCGTCACGGTGCCACCCGTCAGGCTGGCGCCGCCCGAGATCACCAGGCTGCCGTAGTTGCTGGTGGAGGTCACGCCGATCACCAGGCTGCCCGCCGTCTGGCTGTAGCTGCCGGTGATGTTGACGGCGCTGTTGACCAGCAGCGTGGCGCCGCTGTTCACCACACTGTGGCTGCCGACGTTGATGACATCGTTCAGCAGCACCGTGCCGCCGCTGAAGCGCAGGTTGGCCAGGCTGCTGGTGATGGTGCCCATGGAACCGTTGGTGCCGGTCAGCACGCCCGGCGCGCTGTCGGTGCCGCCGGTGATGGTCAGCTCATTGCCGGAGTGGTTGGCGATGTCGCCGGCGATAGTGCCGGTGACCGCCAGGCCGCCCAGGCTGCCCGTGCTGGCGATGTAGAGCGCCGTGGCCCCGCCCGCCAGGTTGGAGAGGGTGCCGCCGACCGCCAGGCTGGCAAGGGTGCCACCGATGTAGTCGTTGCCGGCCACCACCAGCAGGTTGGTACCGCTGGTGACGCCGCTGACGTCCAGGCCACCCAAGCCGCTGACCACCGTGGCCCCGGCATAGCTGGAGCCCGTACCGCCGCTGACCAGCGTCGCGCTGTCACCGGCCAGGTGGTTGGTCGTGCCGGTCAGGCCGGCATCGACCACGCCGCCGCTGATGCCGGCAGCCCCGCTGACGCTCAACACATGGCCGTTGGCCGCCAGGGTGCCCGCCGTCTGGCCATAGTTGCCGGTGACGCTGACGTTGGCCACCAGGGTCACGTTGGCGCCGGCGTTGCTGACCGTGTGGTTGCCGACGTTGATGGCATCGGCCAGGCTGATGGCGCCGCTGCCGAACACCACGTCGGAGGATGTGTTGGCGATGGTGCCGCCGGTGAACAGGCCGCCGCCACCAATGACCGTCAGGTCATGGGCCGACAGGTTGGTGATGGTGCCGCTGATGGTGCCGCTGTTGACCAGCGAGCCCAAGGTGCCCGAGGCCGCGATGTAGAGTGCCGTGGCCCCGCCGGCGGTGTTGGCGAGGGTGCCGGTGACGCCGAGGCTGGCGAGGGTGCCGCCGACATAGTCGTTGGCCGCCACGGCCAGCAGGCTGGTGCCGCTGGTGCCGCCGCTGACATCCAGGCCTGTGACGCCGCTGGTGACCGTGGCACCTGAGTAGTTGGACCCGGCACCGCCGCTGATCAGCGTGGCGCTGTCGCCCACCAGGTAGTTGGTCGCGCCGGCAAGCCCGGCATCGACCACGCCGCCGCTGACCACCGCAGCGTCGCTGACGCTCAGGCCATGGCCCGCCACGGCCAGCGTGCCCGCCGTCTGGACATAATTGCCGGTGACGCTGACGATGCTGGACAGCAGCACCATGGCGCCGCTGTTGACCAGCGTGCCCGTGCCGACGTCCACGGCGTCGTTCAGCACCAGGTTGCCCCCGGCCAGGACCACGTTGGCCAGTGTGCTGGCGATGGTGCCCTGGGCGCCAGCCAGGCCGGTGAAGGTGCCGTAGGCCGTGCCGTTGGCACCGGCGAGAACCAGGGCGTTGGCGCTGGTGTTGACGATGTTGCCGGCGATGGTGCCGCTGTTGGTCACCGTGCCCAGGACGCCGCCGTTGTACAGCGCCGTGGCGCCGCTGATCGTCCCGCTGTTCACCACCACGCCGACGGTGCCGAGGTTACGGACCCCGTACAGGTCGCCGCTGAGCGTGCCGCTGTTGGACACCGTCCCCAGGCGGCCGGTCGCCGCCACGTACAGCGCGGTATCCACCCCGCTGAGGCTGGCGCTGTTGCCCAGGCTGCCCAGCGTGCCGCCGACATAGTCGTTGACCACCCCCAGCAGCAGATCCACCGTCGATCCGATGGTCGCCGTGCCGCTGGCCAGCGCCAGGCCGGTGATGCCGGAGACCACGTCGACGCCGGTATAGCTGGACCCCAGCCCGCCCTGCACCAGCGTCGCCGCGTCACCCACCAGATAGTTGGCAGTGGCCGACACCAACTGGGTGGTGGAAACCGTGCCGCCCGTCAGGCTGGCGACCCCCGTCACCACCAGCGTGCTGTCACCCAGCGCCAGCGTGCCGGACCGTCTGGCTGTAGTTGCCCGTCACCGTCTGGCTCTGCGCCAGGCTGACCGAGGCACCGGTGTTGCCGAGCGTGCCGCCGCCGACATTGACCGCATCGTCCAGCAGCACGTTGCCCGAGGCCAGCACCACGTTGCCGCCCGTGCTGGTGATGGTGCCGCCCGTCAGCGTGCCCACCACCGTGCCGGCCCCGCCGGCGATGGTCAGCACGCCCGACGCGGCGTTGACGATGTTGCCGCTGATCGTGCCGCTGTTGGCCAGCGTACCCAGGCTGCCGCCGGCGGCGATGTAGACCGCCGTGGCGGCGCTGAGCGCGCCGGTGACGTTCAGGCTGGCCAGGGTGCCGCCGATGTAGTCGTTGAGCACCGTCAGCACCAGCGCGTCGCCGCTGGCGCCGCCGGTGCTGATCAGGCCGGTCACGCCGCTGCTGACCACGGCGCCATCGTAGCGGGAACCGGCGCCACCATTGACCAGCGTCGTGCTGCCGCCCGCCAGGTAGTTGGCCGTGCCGGCCAGGCCGGCCGCCACCGTGCCGCCGCTGATGCTGGCCGCCCCCGAAACCGTCAGCACCTGGCCCGCCAGTGCCAGCGTGCCGGCCGTCTGCGCGTAGTTGCCCGTGATCGTCGTGGCCGGCACCCCCAGCGTGACGCTGGCGCCGGTGTTGCTGATCGTGGCGCCGCCCACCGTGACGCTGTCGGCCAGCAACAGGTTGCCGGACGCCAGGACCACGCCGCCCAAGGTGCTGACGATGCTGCCGCCGGTCAGCGTGCCCACCGTGCCGTCGCCGCCACCGGTGAGCACCAGTGCCTGGGCGCTGGTGTTGATCAGGTTGCCGGCGAGAGTGCCGCTGTTGGCCACCGTGCCCAGGACGCCGCTGTTGTACAGCGCCGTGGCGCCGCTGATCAGCCCGCTGTTGGAAAGGTTGCCCAGGCTGCCGCTGTTATACAGGCCGTAGCTGGCGCCGCTGATGGTGCCGCTGTTGGCCACCGCGCCGATGGATCCCGCGTTGTTCAGGCCGGCGGCCGCCACCTCGGGAGAGTCCAGCAGACTGCCGCTGTTCAGTACCGTGCCGATGCTGCCCTGATTGTACAGCCCCACCCGGCCCGTGGCGGTGCCGCGGTTGTCCACCAGGGCGACATTGCCCAGGTTGCGGATGCCGTAGAGCGTGCCGTCCAGCAAGCCGGTGTTGGACAGGCGGCCCAGGCTACCGGTCGCCGCCACGTACAGCGCGGTGTTCACGCCGCTGATGGTGCTGGTGTTGGAGAGGGTGCCCAGCGTGCCGCCGACATAGTCGTTGGCCCCGGCCAGCAGCAGGTCCACCGTCGACCCGATGGTGGCGACGCTGGTGGTCAGCGTCAGGCCGGTGATGCCCGACAGCACACCGACCGCCGTGTAGCTGGAGCCCAGGCCACCCTGCACCAGGGTGCCGGTGCCGCTGCCCACCAGATAGTTGCCGGTGGCGTCCACCTGGGTGGTGGTGATGGCGCCGCCGCTGATGTTGGCCACACCGCTGACCACCAGGCTGTAGCCGCCCAGCGCCAGCGTGCCCGAGGCCTGGGCGTAGTTGCCCGTGATGCTGAGGGTGTTCAGCAGGCTGATGACCGCCCCGCTGTTGATCACCGTATGGCTGCCGACGTTGAGGACGTCGGCCACGGCCTGGGTGCCGTTGGTGAACACCAGGTTGGAGGCGGTGTTGGTGATGGTGCCGCCGGTCAGCATGCCGGTGACGCCGACGGTGCCGCCCACGGTCAGGTCGGCCGCCGACAGGTTGACGATGTTGCCGGAGATGGTGCCGCCGTTGGACAGCACGCCCAGGGTGGCGGAGGCACCGTTGTAGATGGCGGTGACGCCGCTGATCAGCCCGCTGTTGGCCAACTGGCTGATCGTGCCGGTATTGCGGATGCCGGTCTGGACGCCGGCGATGGTGCCCAGGATGGTGCCGAAGGCGATGTTGCTCAGCGCGGCGATGGAACCGGTGTTGTTGATACCGATGGAGCCGGAGACCAGGCCCGCATTGGTCACGATGGCCATGCTGCCACTGTTGTTCAGGCCCGCCGTCACGCCGGTCATGGTGCCGGCGTTGCCCAGGCCGAACAGCGCGCCCTGGTTGTCCACCGCCGCACCCGTCGTGCCCCGGATGGTGCCGTAGCTGGTGAGCGTGCCGACGGTGCCGCTGTTCTGGATACCGACGCCGCCGATCATGGTGCCCAGGCTGGTGCCGATCGTCAGGGGGCCGTTCTGGATGCTGGTGAGGCTGCCCACGACGTTGATCGCCGCCGTGACGCCCACCAGGGTGCCGGTGTTGAACAGCGTGCCCAGACGCGCGCCACCCGCCACGTAGACGGCGTTTCCGGCGCTGACGGTGCCGCTGTTGGACAGCGTGCCCAGGGTGCCGCCGACATAGTCGTTGAGCGCCAGCAACGCCAGGTTGGTGCCGCTGGTGGTGCCGGTGCCCTCAAGCCCGGCCACGTTGCTGACCACCGTGGCGCCCGAATAACTGGACCCCGCACCGCCGGTCACAAGCGTGGCCGCCGCCGCACCAGCCAGATAATTGCCGGTGCCGGACAGACTGCCCACCACCGTGCCGCCACCGATGCTGGCCACGCCGCTGACCACCAGCCGGGCGCCAAGGTCCAGGTTCAGCGTGCCGGCCGACTGGCTGTAGCCGCCGCTAACGCTGACGATACTGGCCAGTGTCAGCGCAGCACCGGTGTTCGACACCGCGTTCGTGCCGACATTGATGTTGTCGTTCAGCAGCAGGTTGCCGGCCCCGAGCGTAATCGCGCCCGCGCTGACGATGGTGCCCTGGTTGGTCAGGGAGGCACCCGTCAGGGTGCCCACAATCGTGCCACTGCCGCCATTGATGATAAGCGGCGCACCGGAAGTGAGGCTGAGATTGCCGGCGATGACACCGCTGTTGAGAATTGTCCCGACATAGTTGCCGCTGTAGACGGCCGTGGGCCCGACGATGGTGCCACCAGCGTTATTGATCAGTGTCTCGACGGCGCCCTGGTTGTTGATCGCCATGGTCGTGCCGGCGATCAGGCCGGCATTGACCAGCGTTCCCAGGAGACTGTCGTTATAGAGGGCCGTGGCCCCGGTGATGGTGCCGCCGGCGTTGTTGATCAGTGTCTGGAAGTTGCCGTGGTCTCTGATGCCGATGGTGGTGCCGGCGATCCGGCCACTGTTGGCCAGCGTATAGAGGACGCTGTTGATGCTGACGCCGGTGGCGCCCGTGATGGTGCCATCCGCCAGGTTCGACACCAGGGACATCACCCCGCTATCGACGATGCCGGCCTGGATGCCGGTGATGAGACCCGCGTTGGTCAGGGTGAGCAACTGGCTGGTGTCACGGATGGCGGTGACACCAGCGATGGTGCCGCCGGCCAGGTTCGACACCAGGGTCATGGTGTTATTGTTGAGCAGGCCGTCCTGTCCGCCGGCGATGACGCCGCTGTTGCCGACCGTACCGATCAACCCGTTGTTGGCAACGCCATAGGACGTGCCGGACAAGGTTCCGGTGTTGCCCAGCGTCCCCAGCACGCCGGCCGCCGCGACGTAAACGGCGGTGTTGGCTGACAGCGTGCCGCTGTTGGTCAGGGTCGCCAACGTGCCGCCGACATAGTCGTTCAGGGCCACCAGCACCAGGTTGTTGCCCACGACTGTGCCCAAGCCGGCCAGGCCGGTGGAGGCGCTGAGCACCGTGGCGCCCTGATAGGTGGAGGCGGCACCGGCCGCCACCAGGGTGGCGAGCCGGTCACCCGCCAGATAGCTCGTGGCGGTGGCCGCGCGCCATGTCACCGTGCCGCCAGTGATGCTGGCCGCACCGCTGAGCACCAGTCCAGCACCTGCGCCAATGGCCAGCGTGCCGTCCGTCTGGGTGTAGCCGCCGGTGATGCTGACGGTGTTGGCCAGCGTCAGCGCGGCACCGGTGTTCGACACCGCGTTCGTGCCAACATTGATGTTGTCGTTCAGCAGCAGGTTGCCCGCCCCGAGCGTGACCGCGCCCGCGCTGACGATGGTGCCCTGGTTGGTGAAGGACGCGCCCGTCAGGGTGCCCACCGTCGTGCCACTGCCGCCGTTGATGATAAGCGGCGCACCGGAGGTGAGGCTGAGGTTGCCGGCGATGACGCCGCTGTTGAGGATCGTCCCGAGATAATTGCCGCTGTAGACGGCCATCGGCCCGACGATGGTGCCACCAGCGTTATTGACCAGTGTCTGGATGACAAGCTGGTTGTTGATGGCGATGGTCGTGCCGACGATCCGGCCGCTGTTGACCAGTACGTCCAGGGAATTGTTGTCGTAGATGCCGGTGGCACCCGTGATGGTGCCGCCAGCGTTGTTGGTCAGAGTCCGCAGAGGGCCTTGGCTGTTGATGGCGATGGTGGAACCGGCGATCAGGCCGCTGTTGACCAGCGTCTCGATGACGCTGGTGTTACGGATGCCGGTGGCACCCGTGATGGTGCCGCCCGCCAGGTTCGACACCAGGGACACCACCCCGCTGTCGACGATACCAGCCAGCGTCCCGGTGATGAGACCCGCGTTGGTCAGGGTGAACAACGAGCCGCTGGCACGGATGCCGGTGGCGCCGGCGATGGTGCCGCCGGCCTGGTTGGACAGCAGGGTCAGCTCGCCGGGGTTGAGCAGGCCGGCCTGCGTGCCGGTGATCAGGCCGCTGTTGCTGAGCGTGCCGATGATTTTGTTGTTGGAGATGCCGTAGGATGTGCCCGCCAGGGTGCCGGTGTTGCTAAGCCCGCCCAGCGTGCCGGTCGCGGCGACATAGACCGCCGTCCTGGCCGTCAGGGTTCCGGCGTTGGACAGTGTTCCCAGCGTGCCGCCGACATAGTCGTTCAGGGCCACCGCCAGCAGGTTGTTGCCGATCACCGTGGCGCCGCGGCTGAGGCCGGTGGTGGTGCCGATCGCCAGGGTGGCGCCGCTGTAGCTCAGGCCCCCGGCGGCGGACAGCAGGGTCGACGTCGCGCCGGCCAGATAGTTGCCCGCCACGGAGGAGACGACCGAGAGGGTGCCACCGGTGATGCTGGCCGCCCCGGTGATGGTCAGCGCCGCCGCCGGGCCCAGCGCCAGGGTGCCCGCCGACTGGCTGTAGGTGCCGCCGATGGTGACGCCGCTGTTCACCAGCAGGCTGGCGCCAGCGTTCACAACCGCGACCGAAGAACCATTCAGATAAACCGATGCGTCCAGCCGGGTGTTGCCGGCGGCGAAGACCAGGCTGGAATTGCTGCTGATATAGCCGTTGGTGAACGTGCCGACGGTGGTCCCGCCGCCGCCGATGATGGTGAGGGCGCTGGCGGAGCTGGAGGAGTAGAGGACGTTGCCGCTGATGGTGCCGCTGTTGACCAGGGTGCCGATGGAGCCGATGTCGTACAGCGCCAAGGAGTTGCCCGACGACGCGAGCAGGCCGGCGTTGATCAGCGTCTCGATCGTGCCGCTGCTGAAGATGCCGCGCCGTCCCTCAATGGTTCCCGTGTTGGTGAGTTGGCCGATGCTGCCACGGTTCGACAGGCCGGTGCCGCTGCTGACGATGCTGCCGCTGTTCGTCAGGGTACCCACGGCACCCACGCCGGAGACGTAGATGCCGGTGGTGGCCGTGATGGTGTGGGTTTCGTTCAGCGCCGCCAGGGTGCCGAAAATGTAGTCGTTGGCCACCTGGGCCTGCAGCGCCTGGCCGGTGGTCACACCCGACAGCGCCAGGCCGTACAGGTTGCCGCGGATGGTGGCGCCGGTGTAGTCGCTGCCGGCCCCGCCCTGCACCAAAGTGGACGCGATGGTCTGGCCGTACAGGTAATAAGCGCTGCTGGCGACCGAGGCCAGGATGGTGCCGCCGGTGATGCGGGCAGCACTGCTAACGGTCAGGGCGGCGCCGTTGCTGAGGTCCAGCGTGCCCCCGCTTTGCAGATAGGTGCCGGTGACGCTGGTGTTGGCGGTCAGCTTCAGCAGGGCGCCGATGTTGTTGAGCGCGCGGCCCGAAACCTTGACGTCATCATCCAGCAGCAGGTTGCCGCCGGACAGGACGATGTCGCCGCCATAGCTGGAAAGGATGCCCCGGCTGCCGACGCTGGTACCGGTCAGGGTGCCGAACGCACCGGAAACCGTGTTGCCGGCGATGGTCAGGGCGCGGGAACTGCCGTTCAGGACGGTGCCGGCGATGGTGCCGGTGTTCACCAGCGTGCCCAGGGTCCCGGTTCCATCCACGAAAACCGCGGTGCGCGCCTGGATCAGCCCGCTGTTGTTGATCAGGCCGATGCTTCCGGTGATGTCGATACCGACGACGCCAGCCCCGGTCGTGGGCGCCAGGATCGCGCCGCTGTTGTTCAGGGTCCCGATGGTCCCCGCGTTCATCACCGCGGCCGCACCGGACGGCCCCACGGTGGTGGCCCCGGACAGGATGGTCCCTTGGTTGTTGATCACGCCGATGGACGCGATGGAACTGTTATTGGCCAGGCCCACGACGGCGTCGGCGCCGATGATTCCTGTGTTGGTGAGGGTCTGGATGGACCCGGCGTTCATGAAGGCCATCGCGGTACCGGCCAGGATGCCGCCGTTGGTGATGGCGGTGATGGAGCCACTGTTCCCGAAGCCGAAAAAGCCACCCTTGATGTAACCGGCATTGCTGACACTGCCGATGGTGCCGGAGTTGGCGACACCGGCGAGGCTGCCGATGATCGACCCGGTGTTGCTGAACAGGCCGACGGACGGATTGAGGGTGGTGGAGGAAACGCCGATGGCGACCCCGACACCGCCGTTGCCATCGACGGTGCCGTTCACCAATCCCGCGTTCGCGAATGTCCCGATGGTGATGTTGCCGCTGATGCTGACCGGAAACGTTCCGCTGACCGTCGCACCGCTGGTGATGGTGAGCAGGTCCAGCGCCTGATTGATCAGCAGGTTCGAATTGGCGCCGGAAATGGTCTGGGCGGCCTGGGCCGGCTGGGGGGATGCGACGGCGACGCCCAGCATCAGCAGCGAAGAACCAGTCAGCAGCGAGCGCCGCAGGCCAGCGGTACCGCGCGTTACATTTCCATTCAGCATCTTGACCATTCCCCCGAACCCAAGCGCACGCGCAGTCGCCGGGCGACATTGGCCGCCCGCTGCAAATTCCTGTGATGACTGCCGCCAGAGCAGTAATACTTCCGTATAGGAGCGGGGCGACGATAGCCGATTTGCAAGCACGCGATCAACGACACAATGAATTCAAATAACGATGGAATTTGTCGAAATGAAAACGACAACGCGTCAAATAATGACAATCCTGATGATCCGACCGTCAGGATTGTCTGTTTCCCCCGAAAGATCGCTTGGATCGCGCGATGGTCTTGCACGGCCATGGCATGGGCAGGTACATGCGGTGTGGCGGTGGGTGAAATAATGGACCAACCGCCACCCTTCGCCACGGACCCGGCGGAAAGATACGGACGATGCCGCGCCTGCTGATTGTCGAGGATGAAGCTTCGTTGCGGGACGACCTCGTCGTCTTCCTGGAGGCGAAGGGCCATGCCACCATCGGCGTCGGCTCGCTGGCCGAGGCCCTGCACCGCATGGCGACGGACACCTTCGACCTGATCATCCTCGACCTCGGTCTGCCCGATGGCCATGGCGTGCAGCTGCTGTCCGACATCCGCGCCCATCGGGGCCTGCACTGCGGCGTGGTCGTCCTGACCGCGCATCAGGATTTGGAAGACAAGCTGCAAGCACTGGAGGCCGGAAGCGACGCCTACCTGGTGAAGCATGCGAGCCTGCGCGAGATCGAGTATACGATCCGCAATGTGCTGAAGCGCCTGCCGGAGGGGCCGCCACCGCCCGGCGCGGCGCCGGGGCCGGAATGGACGCTGGCCCCCCGCGGCCGGCTGCTGATCGCCCCTGGCGGCGAAAACGTGCCGTTGACCCCCAGGGAACTGACGTTCATGACCCTGTTGGCGGAAGCCGGCACGAATGTCTGCGACCATGCCCGGTTGGCGCAGGGCTTGGGCGATAGCGGGGACTTAACCTCAGGCGGCCTGAACGCCATGGTCCGCCGCCTGCGGCAGAAGATTGAGGACCGAACAGGCCAGGAGTCCCCGGTGCGCGCCGTTTACGGCAGGGGGTACAGCTTCGCAGCCCCGCTCCGCCTGCGATGACGTCCACCCCCAGGGCCGGCTGACGGATAAGGACGCCATGCTGGACATCGCCACGTCCATGGTCTTCGTCGAGGTGCTGACCGCGGTGAACTGCATCGCGGCCTTCGTGCTGTGGCGGGCATATCGCGACCTGCACGGGCTGGTCGCCATCTCCGCCGGATGCCTGGCATTGACGGCGGGATTCGCGTTGATGCTGTTCCGGGGCGCCCATCTGATCACCGCCAGCAACGCCGCCCTGGTGCTGGCGATCGGGCTGGTGACGGACGGGATGGTGGTGCTGGCGGGTGGAAGGGCGCGGCGCCGGCTGGTCATCGCCCTGACCGCGTTCGTTGTGATGCTGTGGGAACTGCTGCTGTGGCTGGATCCCGGGAACACGCCCATACGCGTGGTGGCCGCCACGCTGATCTACATCGGCTTTTACCTGCGCCTGCTCATCGAAGTCATCCGCAACCGGTCCCAGGTCAGCAGCGCCCGCACCTGCCTGATCATCACCCTGGTCCTGCATATCGCGGTCCTGATCGCACGCATGGCGGCAGCACTGCTGCATCCCGATCCGTCCTTCGTCTTCTCACCCTACGTCCTGCCCTGGTTCCAGCTGGAGGGGGCGGTGGTGATGACGCTGACCTTCTTCTCCATCATGATCATGGTCGGCGCGCGGCTGGACGCCGCCCTCAAGCAGCGAACCCTGAGCCTGGCGGCGGAGCGCGACATGCATGCCCAGTTGCGCCAGTTCCTGGCGATGCTGGCGCATGAGATGCGAACGCCCCTGGCTGTCATCAACCGGTCCGCGGAGATGAGCCTGGAACTGCTGGATCCCGAACAGCCGCAGGTGGCGCGTCGCCTGGGCACCATCCGGTCCACCGTCGACCGGCTGCGGGGCCTGATGGACAATCTGCTGATGGCCGAGCGCGTGGCCTTGGAAGGGTCCGATGGCGAACTGGTCGATGTCGCCCGCATCGTCCACGACCTGATGCGCCTGCTGGCGAACAAATATGAGGACGGGCGCATCGCCGCCACCCTGCCGGGCCTGCCCGCAATGGTTCGGGGCAACCGTGAAATGCTGGCCGCCGCGATCGGCAACCTGCTGGACAACGCGCTGAAGTTCTCCCCACCCGATCAGCCGGTCCGCATCGATGTGCGCCACGGCAGCGCCATCATCGTCACCATCAGCGACAACGGTATCGGTTTCCCGCCCAACCAGATTCCGCTTATCGGCCAGCGTTTTTTCCGTGGCGACAATGTCGGCACCGTTCAGGGAACCGGCCTGGGCCTCAGCATCGTCAAGACCATCATCGAAAAGCACGACGGCCAACTGGGTCTTGGCAACGGGGCGGGCGGCGGCGCGGTGGCGACAATTACCCTGCCCTGCCCAGGGCTGCAGCCGGAAGCATAAGGTTGAGCCGCCAACGGAGGTAGCCACGTCGCCGGCCATTGCGCTTCCACACCACGCTGTGGGACGCGATGGGGTACCTGATGGCCTGAACCGGAATGGGGAGCCCAGATCAGCGATCGGCCAAGGCTTGGCAGGTAACCGGTTAACGGTCGCCACCCGGGTGGGCTGCTCCTCACCGGGTCGTTACCAGTCCCCCGGTCAGCATAACCCTCTCTATTCGCGATGTTTATTCAGGGAGATCCGTACAGAACCCGCTTCCCGCCTGGCGGTGAATGCCAGTTTGACATCGCCTTGAGGCCCGTGGATGTGCCAATCTCAATTCCATTACTTCATCATTCGCCTTACAGACAGCATTTTGGGAATTAGCCGTGGTCGCCAACAAGATTCAGATCGTCATCGTCGGCGGAGGTGCCGCGGGCCTGGAACTCGCCACCAAACTTGGCGGCACCTTCGGGCGTAAGCATCACGACATCATCCTGGTCGATCGGAACCGAACGCACATCTGGAAGCCGTTGCTGCACGAAGTGGCCACCGGTTCGCTCGACGCGAACATGGATGAGGTCGGCTATCGGAGTCATTGCCACCGCTGGGGTTACCGTTACTTCTACGGCACGCTGGCCGGCATCGATCGTGCCGCACGCATGGTTCATCTGGAGGCGGTCGCGGACCACAGGGGGGACGAGGTGATCGCGCCGCACGCGATCCGCTACGACTATCTGGTGCTGGCCTACGGTTCCGTGACGAACGACTTCGGCACACCCGGCGTGGCGGAACATTGCTTCTTCCTGGATGGCCGGGAGCAGGCCGACAAGTTTCGTGACCAGTTGCTCAACCAATGTCTGCGCGTGTCGCGGGCCATGTCGCTGGATGCCGGCAGCGACGCGCGCGTCCGCGTGGCTGTCGTGGGTGCCGGCGCGACCGGCGTTGAACTTTCGGCCGAATTGTTCAATGCGGCGGAGGCCCTGGGCTATCACGGCCTGGAGGTGTTCGATGGCAGCCGGCTGGATGTAAGCCTGATCGAGGCGGGGCCGCGCATCCTGCCCGCCTTGTCCGAACGCCTGGCAACGGCGGCCAAATCCCAGTTGGAGGCGCTGGGGGTCAAGGTGCGCACGAGCACGCCCGTGACCGCCTCGACATTGGAAGGCATGGTCACCGGCAGCGGTGAAATCATCCAGGCCGACCTGCAGATCTGGGCGGCGGGCGTGAAGGCCGTGCCCATACGCGACGGGCTCGACAACCTGGAACTCGCGCGCGGCGGCCAGGTCGTGGTGCGCCCGACCCTGCAAAGCGTGACGGACGACCGGGTGTTCGCGATGGGCGACTGTGCCTATTGCGTGCTGCCCGGGCAGGAGCGGCCGGTGCCGCCACGCGCGCAGGCCGCGCACCAGATGGCGGATATCGTTTTCCACAATCTTTGCCGTTCGATGCAGGGCCAGCCGCTGAAGGCCTTCGTCTACAGGGACCACGGCTCACTTGTTTCGCTCAGCCGGTTTTCGACGGTCGGCTCGCTGATGGGAAACCTGATCGGCGGAAGCATGGCTGTGAGCGGGCGGCTTGCGCGCTTTATTTACCTCTCCCTCTACCGCATGCACTTACTTGCCATCCACGGATGGGTGAAGGGCTTCGCCTTGATTGCCGTCGGTCACGTGAACCGCATCGTCCGTCCTCGGTTGAAGCTGCACTGAGGGCCCGCGGCCGGCGCCATGCCGCTGGCGACATCGTGGGACGCCACGAGTTGCCCGTCGTGGGACGCGATCAATGTCAGGGGCGGGTATGAGCCCGGGCGCACTTCCCTTGAGAAGAGGGGCGCCCGGTGCTCAAGAATGTAAATCAGCGCGATCAAATGACCCCACCAGTTTTATTAGAATCAAGGGGTTACGACGCCGATCGGCGTCCAAGGCGCTTGCCGATTTACACCCTTGGATCACGAACTCTTCACTCCGCTACAGCAATCAAAGGCGTTTTCCCCTCCGGCGCTTCATAAAACTGCTGGCACCAACGGCGCAGTGCCGTATAGCCGGCGATGTCCTGACGGGCGAAGACGGGGCGTTGGATGAAAATCTGATGCCGCCAGATGCGGGCGTCCTCCTCGAACAGTTCTATCGTATGCCGCGCGAAGGCGCGCTGGGCCGCGGGCATCACCTCAGGCGAGGTCGGGTCGCGAGGCAGGAAATAGCTGACACGCAGGTCGGAGGTGGTGTCATCCACTGGCGTGGCCGTCAGGATAAGGCGATAGTGCTGGCGGGCGCCGTCGAAGGTGGCGAAGGACAGGCCCACGCCGGCGTTCAGGGTATGCAGGGTCAGCGCCACCTCCTTAGTCTTCGGCGACTTGAACCCCATCTTGGACCGCCAGCGCGTGCCCGGCGTTTCAAACCACAACAGCTCAGGATCCTCGGGTGCACCGTGGGTGTGGCGGAAGTGCATGCTGTCCGCCGCGTTTTCCTGGATCAGCTGGGGGTGTATGGGCTCGCCCGGCTTGTCGACGATGGCCAGGGGATAACAGGGATAATAGTCCTGTTCCTGACCTGGCACCTCGGGGAAGTCCGCGAACACGTCGGGCACATCCCAGCCCTCTCGCGGGCCGCCGCCGGCCGGGTCATGCCATAGGAAAATCAAACCGTGGCGTTCGATCACCGACCGGGTGGACAGCTTCGCCCCCGTGGGCGTGTCCTGATAGGGGATGTGGGCGTTACGTCCCTCCGCATCCCAAGCCCAGCCATGATAGGGACAAACGACACAGCCCTTCTTGACCTTGCCGCCATAACCGAGGTGGGCGCCCAAATGACGGCAATGGGCGTCTATCACGGCCAGCGTTCCCTGCTCCGTCCGGAACGCCACGAGGTCCTGGCCGAAATAGCGCAAAGGCTTCACGCCGCCGGGGGGGATTTCGGCGCTCCAGCCGATATGGAACCAGCCGGTGGGCTTCATGCTCAACTTCAGCATGGTGCGAATATCCTGTCTGAGGTGGGAGTCCTGTATGCCATGGGCGGCGAAGCGCTAAACGATCCGGCACAGGCGGAGGTAACAATCATTCCACTCGTGATGGGACGATGGCCTGCCACGTCACACGGGAGGCGTGGATGCGGGGCTGGGGTTTCAGGACGTCGCCGGCCCCATGTCGGCCCAACCATCACAGGCGTGATACGAGCGGCTGAATCACGCGGTGAGGTTTGCAGGCCTCCTCATAGCTGACATAGCATCAGCTATCCCGACCTTCCAAAGGAAGTGCTGCCATGGCGTCCCTGCCTTTTCCCGTATACGACGCGGACCATCACATCTACGAGCCGGCGGAGGCCTTCACCCGCCATCTGCCCAAGGAGTTCGAGAAGCAGTTCTATTTCGTGGAAAAGGGCGGCCGCACCAAGCTGGTGATCGGCGGGATGCTGTCGGAATACATCCCCAATCCCACGTTCGAGGTGGTCGCCGCCCCCGGCACGCATGAGAAATGGTACCGGGCGGAAAACACCGAGGGCCTGACCATGCGCGAGCTGTCGGGCAAGCCGCTACGCCCGCCACCCGAGTGGCGTCTGGGCGACGGCCGCCTGGCCGTGCTGGACCAACAGGGCGTGCACGCCGCCCTGGTCTTCCCCACCCTGGCATCGGTTATCGAGGCCCGCCTGAACCATGAGCCCGAGGCCATGGCGGCGCTGTTCCATTCACTGAACAGCTGGACCAAGGAGGAATGGGGTTTCGCCCGCGACAACCGCCTATACTCCGTCCCCATGATCAGCCTGACCGACCTCAATCGCGCCATCGCCGAACTGGAATTCGTGCTGGAGGCGGGCGCCAGGGTCATCGGTATCCGCCCCGCCCCCGTGCCGGGCTTCCGCGGCAGCCGGTCCTTCGGTTATGCCGAGTTCGACCCCTTCTGGGCCCGGGTCAACGAGGCCGGCATCTTCGTGTGCATGCATGCCTCCGACTCCGGCTACGACCAGATCAATCGCTGGTGGACCGGCGGGCGCGAGTGGATCGCGTTTGACAACGATCCCTTCAAGCAGACGTTGGACAACCTGGGCCGTCCCATTTCCGACAGCCTGTCCGCCCTGATCTGCCATGGCGTGTTCGACCGGCACCCGAATCTGCGGGTAGTGTCGGTGGAGAACGGAGCGTCGTGGGTCGAGCCCTTCCTGCACCGCCTGGATCGCGCCTACGGCCAAATGCCCAAGTCGTTCACGCGGCATCCCCGCGATACCTTCCGCGAGCATGTCTTCGTCGCTCCCTTCTATGAGGATGACGCCGCCAAGCTGGCCGAGAGCATCCCCGTGGAACGTATCCTGTTCGGCAGCGACTACCCCCACCCCGAAGGCTTGGCGGAGCCGCTGGACTATGTGAAGGAGTTCAGCGCCTTCAAGCAGGACGACCTGGAGAAGATCTTCAGCAGCAACCTGAAGGGTCTGCTGGCGGGCGCGCGGAACTGACCCCGTCCATGGTTGAACTTTCCCTGGCCCCGTCCGCCGATCCCATAACCGCGGACGGGGCGCCGGACTGGTTCGTCCGTGCCCTGGCCACCCCTTATGAGGTTTGTGACGTCGTGGTGGACGGTGCCCGCATTGAGGCCCGGGCCTGGGGGCAGCGGGGCAGCCCCGGCCTGATCCTGCTGCACGGCAATGCCGCCCATCTGGGCTGGTGGTCGTTCCTGGCGCCGTTTTTCGCCCGAGACCACCGGGTGGCGACCCTGTCGTTCAGCGGCATGGGCGGATCCGACTGGCGGCCAGCCTACAGCACACGAACCTTCGTGAAGGAGGCTTGGGCGGTGGCGGAGGCCGCTGGCATCCTGGCGGCCGAAGCACCACCTGTCGTCGTCGGGCATTCCATGGGGGGCATGTCGGTGCTGCACCTGGCGGCCCAGGACGATCGCCCCATCCGCGCTGGCATCATCATCGACACTGCCTTGCCTGGGCCGGAATTGGTGGCGCCGGTGCCGCGGGCGGTACAGCGCTTCTATCCCGACAAGGATACCGGCCTGGCACGGTTCCGCCTGTCACCACCACAGCCCTGTGCCAACGCCTGGGTGATGGACCACCTGGCCGACCAGTCGCTGCGGGAGGAGCCGGGCCGAGGCTGGACCTGGCGCTTCGACCCGCAACTGTTCCGCCTGGTGGAGGTGGACGAGCCTTGGGCCAACATGGCCAACGCCAAGGTGCCACTGGCCATCCTGCGCGGGACGCTATCGGAGATCACCAGTGGGGCCATGACCCGGCGCATGCGGGCAACCGCGCCCGCAGGGACACCCTTCATCGAGATACCGGAGGCCCATCACCATGTGATGGCCGACCAGCCGTTGGCGCTGGTATCCGCCTTGAGAGCCCTGCTGACGGCCTGGACATAGCAATCGCATACGCGATGAAACGGACCGGCCGTCTTGCCGGCGGCGATGGGTCCGCGCTTTTTACGGCCCAAACAGAAACGGGGAGAAAATCGGTGATCGATCTGGCGGGCAAACATATCGTCATCACCGGCGCCGCCGGTGCCCTGGGCGCTGCCGTCGCCGACCGGGCGTTGGAACTGGGCGCACGCCCGATCCTGGTCGACTTCAAGACTTTCCCAGCCTCGGTCGAGGAGCGTCAGGTGACGGTGGACCTGACCGATGCCGCCGCCACCCGCGACGCGTTGGCCGGCATCGGCGCCATCGATGCCTTGTTCCATATCGCCGGTGGCTTCGACATGGGCCCCGCTGTGTACGAAACCACACCGAATCTGTTCGCGCGCATGATGACCATCAACGTGGCGACGCTGCAGAATGCGGTCACCGCCGTGGTTCCCACCATGCTGGCGCGTGGGCGCGGGAAGATCGTCACCGTCGGCGCGCTGTCGGCCGTGAAGGGCCTGCCGCGCATGGGCGCCTATTGCGCCGCCAAGAGTGCGGTAATGCGGCTGACGGAAAGCCTGTCCGGGGAACTGCGCGACAACGGCATCAACGTCAACGGCGTGCTGCCCAGCCTGATCGACACCCCCGCCAACCGTCGCGACATGCCGGACGCCGACTTCAGCCGCTGGGTCAGCCCGCGACAACTGGCGGACGTAATCTGCTTCCTCGGTTCCGATGCCGCCGCCGCCGTCCATGGTGCGCTGATCCCGGTGACGGGCAGGGTTTGATGGCACCGGCCGATGTGCTGATCGTTGGGGCCGGCCAGGCGGGCGCTCAGACGGCCTTGTCCTTGCGGTTGGGCGGCCATGCCGGGTCCATCCTGATGGTGGGCGACGAACCCGACGCGCCCTATGAACGCCCGCCCCTGTCCAAGGATTATCTGGCCGGTGAACGTGATGCCGCACGGCTATATCTGCGGCCAGCAGGGTTCTGGGCGGAGCGAAACATCGCCCTGCAGACCCACGCCCATGTGGTGTCCATAGACGCGACCGCCCATACCGCCACGCTGGAAACGGGCGAAACCATCGCCTATCGCGCCCTGGTCTGGGCGGCGGGCGGACATCCCCGTCCCTTGCCGCTACCCGGCGCCACCCTGGCCGGCGTCCATATGCTGCGGACCCGGGCTGACGCCGACCGGCTACGGGCGGAGCTGGCCGACGCGATCCGTGTGTGCGTGATAGGAGGCGGTTATATCGGGTTGGAGGCGGCGGCGGTGCTGGCCAAGGCCGGGCGCCCCGTCACCGTTCTGGAAGTCCAAGACCGAGTGCTGGCCCGCATGTCGGCCGAGCCCATTTCCCGCCACATCGAAGCTCAGCACCGGGCCCACGGCGTGGACGTGCGCACCGGTGTCACCATCACGGCGGTGGAAGGGCGGGAGGGTCGGGTCATGGGCGTGGCGCTGGGCGACGGCACCCTGGTACCGGCCGATATCGTCATCGCCGGCATCGGCCTTCTGCCCAACCAGGCGGTGCTGACCGCCGCGGGGGCGGAGTGCGGCAACGGCGTCCTGGTGGATGAGTTCTGCCGCACCAGCCTGCCGGACATCTATGCCATCGGCGACTGCGCCAACCACCCCAACGCCTATGCCGGTGGCATGCGCGTGCGCCTGGAAAGCGTGCAGAACGCGATCGACCAGGCCAAGACGGTGGCATCGGTCCTGCTCGGCACGCCCCAACCCTATCGCGCTCTGCCTTGGTTCTGGTCCAACCAGTATGACCTGAAACTGCAAACCGTCGGCCTGAACCACGGATACGACGACACGGTGCTGCGCGGCGATCCAGCCACGGGCAGCTTCAGCCTGATTTATCTGCGGGCGGGGCGGGTGGTGGCGCTGGACACCATCAATGCGCTGCGCGACTTCAATGCCGGCAAGAAACTGGTGGAACTGGGCGCTTGCCCCGACCGCGCCGCCTTGGCCGACCTGACCGTTCCCCTGAAGTCCCTCGCCGAACCTTCCTGACTTCGGCGGCATACCCCATCGCGGTCCGCCATGGGATATCGCCATCAAAGAAAAGGCCGCCCGCCCCCGGGGCGACGCTGACCCCGGGGCGGACGGCCAAGGCGGGGCTCGCTGCTACGCAGCCGAACGAGCCCCGGGAGGAACGCTTAGTCTTCCGGGGCGATAGCGACCCGCAGGCCGTCCAGACCATCCGTCATCTTGATCTGGCAGGACAGGCGGGAGCCGGACTGACGATGATCGGAACTGTCCAGCAGGTCATCCTCCTGCGCGCTCAGTGCCCCTACAGCTTCCTGCCAAGCGGGATCGACATAGACATGGCAGGTGGCGCAGGAACAGCACCCGCCGCACAGCGCCAGGATTTCGTCAAACCCGGCATTCCGAAGAACCTCCATCACCGAAACGCCGGCCTCGGCGTCCACCGCCTTTTCAACACCAGCACGATCCACGACGGTCAATAACGGCATAGTCCCCTCAAGTCTCAAGGGCCCGCATCGGGCTTTTTATTCCTGCCCGACCATACAGAGCGCCCCTCAATTCCGGCATATCCGGCCGCGATTTCCGGTCAACGCATCACATCCGTGGGCAATCGCGCCGGGAACCGGAGGTGTCGTTGTCCCATCCCATGCCGCGGGCTTAACTCGGTTTCGAAACCTTTATTGGGGCCGAAATTCTCACGTGGGAGAGAGACGCATGCTTATCGATTCTTCGGTCGCCGCCGTGGTTACCGGTGGGGCTTCGGGCCTGGGCGCCGCCACGGCGCGGGCGCTGGCGGCCCGGGGCGCCAAGGTCGCCATCTTCGACCTGAACGAGGAGGCGGGCCAGCGCATCGCCAGTGAGATCGGCGGGGTGTTCGCCCGGGTGGACGTGCTGTCGGATGAAAGCGTCGACGCCGGCTTCGCCAAGGCCCGCGCCGCCCATGGGCAGGAGCGCGTGCTGGTGAACTGTGCGGGCGGCGGCAACGCCATCAAGACCATCAGCCGCGACCGCAAGACGGGCGAGATCAAGCAATTCCCCACCGACAAATTCGCCTGGGTGCTGATGCTGAACACGGTCGGCACCTTCCGTTGCATCACCCGTGCCGCCGCCGGCATGGCCACGCTGGACACCCTCGATGACGAGCGGGGGGTCATCATCAACACCGCCAGCGCCGCTGCCCAGGACGGCCAGATCGGACAGGCTGCGTATTCAGCTTCCAAGGCGGCCATCGTCGGCATGACCCTGCCCATCGCCCGTGACCTGTCGGCCGAGGGCATCCGCATCTGCACCATCATGCCCGGCATCTTCGACACGCCGCTGATGCAGGGGGCGCCTGACGACGTCAAGGCGGCCCTGGCGGCCTCGGTCCCCTTTCCCAAGCGCTTCGGCCGTCCGCCGGAGTACGCCTCCCTGGTGCTGGAGATGGTGTCCAACGGCTACCTGAATGGCGAGACGGTGCGCCTGGACGGCTCCATCCGCATGCCGCCGCGCTGAAGGAAGGACCTGACGATGGGGCACATCCTCTATGAGGTGCGGGAACGGGTGGCGCTGGTCACCCTGAACCGTCCGGACCGCAACAACGCCCAAAACGCCGACCTGCTCAAGGAACTGGACGAGACCTTCGACCGGGCCGTGGCCGACGACGGTGTGCGGGTCATCGTCCTGCTGGCCAACGGCAAGCATTTCTCCGCCGGACATGACATCGCGCCGGACGTGACGGAGAAGGAACCATGGTCATCCATGTTCGATGACGTGGGCGAGACCGGCCTGCTGCGCATGTACGACTGGGAGGAAAAGCACTACTTCGGCTATTCGCGCAAATGGCGCGACCTGCCCAAGCCCACCATCGCCGCCGTCCAGGGCGCCTGCATTGCCGCGGGCCTGATGCTGGCCTGGCCCATGGACCTGATCATCGCGGCGGACGACGCGCGCTTTTCCGACCCGGTGGTGCGCATGGGCATCGGCGGGGTCGAATACCATGGCCACGCCTGGGAATTCGGCGCCCGCAAGGCCAAGGAGCTGCTGTTCACCGCTGGCTATATCGATGCCACCGAGGCCCACCGCCTGGGCATGGTGAACCGCGTGGTGCCGCGGGCCGAGTTGGAATCCCAGACCCTGACCCTGGCGGGGGAGATCGCGAAGATGCACCCCCACGCCCTGCGCATGGCCAAGCGGTCGGTGAACGCCACGCTGGATGCCATGGGTCAGCACCAGGCACTGGCCCATGGCTTCGACCTGCACTCCCTGGGGCACGCCAACGCCTGGGCGACCTGGGGCAAGGTCACCACCGCCGGCCTGGCGGAGATGACCCAGGCCAACAAGGAAAGCCGCAAGGCCTGACGTGATTAGGACTGAATGATGAAGCTTGCCCTTTCCGAAGACCAAACCATCCTCCAGGACACGCTGGCCCGTCTGTTCCGCGAGGAATCGACACCGGGGCGGGTACGCGCGGCCGAGTCCACCGGCTTCGATCCCGCGCTGTGGGCCCAGTTGGTGGAGATGGGCCTGATCCCCATGCGGGCACCGGAGGACAGGGGTGGCGGAGGCTTGAGCCTGCTGGATGCCCTGCTGGCGGCGACGGAGTCCGGCCGCCACGTGGCGGCCGTTCCCGTCGCCGAAGCCATCACCGCCAGCGCCCTGCTGCTGCGCCTGGATACGCCCGAGCCCTTGCGGCAACGGCTGGCGCAAGGCGCCGTCGCCACCCTTGCCCTGGCCCCCGTGGTGGAAGGCCAGGTCCAGGTCGTGCCGGCGGCCGCCGTGGCTGACATCATCGTGATGCGGGAAGGCGAACGCGTCGTGGCCCTGACGCGGCCGACACCCGCCGCCAAGGCACCCAACAGTGCCGACAGCGCCCTTGCCATCCTGGACCTGTCCGCCGCCGGCGCGGGCGAGCGCTTCGTCATCGGCCAAGGTCCCGCCGCCGCGGATGCCCATGCCGCCGCCGTGGAGGAATGGAAGCTGCTGACGGCCGCGTCGCTGGCTGGCCTTGCGCAGCGGGCCCTGGAACTGGCGGCCGCGTATTCGGTGGAGCGGGTGCAGTTCAACAAGTCCATCGGCGCGTTCCAGGGCATCGCCCACCCGCTGGCGGACTCCGCCACCGAGGTTGACGGCGCCAACCTGCTGGCCTGGCAAGCGGCGTGGGCAATCGCGGAAGGACGGCCCGATGCTGGCGCGGCGGTCGCCATGGCTTACTGGTGGGCGGGGCAGGCGGCGGAGCGCGCGACGCAGCGCGCCCTGCGCACCTTCGGCGGGTATGGCCTGTCGCTGGAGTATGACGTTCAACTCTACTTCCGCCGCGCCAAGCTGTCCGCCTTGCTGGCGGGCGATCCTGCCCAACTGCTGGACCAGGTGGCCGCGCGCCTGTGGGATGACGCCCCGGTGCCACTGCCGGACGCCGGCGATATCGGTATCGACTTCGGCTTCGGCGCCAAGGCGGAAGCCTATGCCGCCGAGTTGCGCGCCTTCGTCGAGGCGAACATGACGCCCGACGTGGTCAAGAAGAAGCACCACTCCACTTCCGGCCACCATGCGGGCTTCCACAAGAAGCTGGCGGAGGCTGGCCACCTGTTTCCCGACATGGCTGTCGGCGGCCAGCCGGGCCGCGACCGATACGAGGTGATGGCGGCGGCCCCCCTGTGGGAGGATCTGAACTGGACCCGCACCCCCATCGCCGTGACCGAGTTCGTGGCCAAGATGACGGAGATGTGGTCGACACCTGAAGCCAAGGCCGAGATCATGCCCCGCTTCATCAGCGGGGACGCCCTGGGCTGCCTGGGATTCAGCGAGCCGGCCTCGGGCTCGGACGTGTTCGCCGCCAAGCTGGGGGCGGTGCGCGACGGTGACGACTGGGTGGTGAACGGCCAGAAGATGTTCACCACCAACGCCCATAACGCCGATTACATCCTGCTGCTGGCCCGCACGGACAATAGCGGCAAGAAGCATCAGGGGCTGACCATGTTCGTCTGCCCCCTGAACGTGCCGGGCGTGGACATCCATCCCGTCTACACATTGCAGGACGAGCGGACCAACATCGTCTATTTCGGCGATGTACGCGTGCCTGACCGCTATCGCCTGGGCGAGATCGGCGACGGCGCCCGGGTCATGGCCTCCGCTTTGGGCATCGAGCACGGCGGTGCCGGCTACCATGCGGCGCAGACGGCGATGATGAAGCACGCGGTGGCGTGGGCGCGCAAACCCCGAAACGGTGTCGCGCCCCTGGCCGACCCAGCCTTGCGCCGTATCCTGGCTCGGGCGGCGGTGAACGACGCCGTGGCCGAGGTGCTGTGCCGCCGCCAGATATGGGCGGAGGCGCAGGGCGTGCACAACCCGGCATACGGCCCTATGGCCAAGTTGTTCACCACCGAAACCATGTACGCCGACGGCCAGGCCATCGTGGCCGCCGCCGCGCCCTGGTCGCTGGTGCGCGGGCTGGACCATGACCTGGACATGGTCGAGGTGACCATGCGCCGGGCCCTGGGCATGACCGTCTATGGCGGTACCAGCGAAATCCACCGCAGCCTGATCGCCGAAAAAACACTGGGCATGCCGAATTCCCGCAGTTGACGGAACTCGTCCATGTCAGAGAGTCTTGACCATGGGCACCCGATGGCGCTTCAGTGGGCTTAACATTGGGTGGTATTCTCGTGATCTTGGACCCGTACAAATAATGAGCCGAGACCCTCAACCGGTACGGGAAAACCTGCATGGCCAAGCTTTAGGGCGCAAAGGGGCGGAAACCCGCCAGCGCCTGATGGATGCAACCCGCGCCCTGCTGCGCCAACAGGGCCCGGTTGGCCTCACTGCGCTGCAGATCGCCAAACAGGCCGGCACCTCAGGCCCAACCTTCTATCTCTACTTTGGCGATACCGAGGATGTGCTGCTGGCCCTAAGCGAGGCGGCCTGCCAGGACACGGACGATGTGGTGGCAAGCCTGAGCGGTCCTTGGCCGGAGAATACGTTGCCTCAGCATTGCCGGGATTTCATCGATGCATTCTATCGTTACTGGAACCGCCACCGCGAAGTTCTGAACTTCCGCAACTTCCGTTCCGATCTGGGCGACGAGCGATTTGATTTGGTGCGCCAACGCTCCGCCATTCCCATCGTCCACGCCATTAGCAGGCGTGTACAGGCGGCACAGGCGGCTGGCACCATGGACTCTCGTACCGCCATGGCCCGCAGTGTCATTATCTACGCAGCCATTGAACGGCTGGCCACTCGTATTGCTAGCGGTCGCTTTCTGACCGACGACATCAATGCTGAGGATTTGTACCGGGCGGAGGCGGATATCCTGGTCATGTTGTTCAGCCGGCACTCACCACCGTGACGGACACCTTCACCGCATCAAGTGCCCACCGTTCGGGCGCAAGATCTGGCCGGTGACGTAGCGGCTGGCATCGCTGGCCAGATACAGCATGGCCAGGGCCGCGTCGCGGGGCTCACCCACGATGCCCAGGGGATTCTGGCGGGCCCGTGCCGCCAGGAAGTCCGCCCGCCCCTCCTCCGGCACGGCCGACAGCGTCAGGGGCGTCGCGATGAAGCCGGGCGCCACGGCGTTGGCGCGGATCCCATGCGGCCCCAGCTCGATGGCCAGGGAGCGCGTCAGCATGTTGACCCCCGCCTTGCTGATCGCATACGCGGACAGCTTGAAGGGTGGCGCCTCGCCGGCGGTTGAGGAGATGTTGATGATGGAACCGCTTCGCCGGGGGATCATCCGCCGCGCGGCCGCCGCGGCCCCCCAGTAACTGCCCTTGAGATTGATGGACAGGTGCTGGTCAAGCGTCGCCTCATCCATGTCGACGACGGCGCACAGCCGGCCGATGCCGGCGACATTGGCCCACACGTCGATCTGGCCGAACCGATCAATCGCCGCGTCGGCCACCCTCTCCACGGCCGCCCGGTCGGACACGTCCAGCGGCCGGCCCTCGACGGCGATGCCCGCCGCCCGCAGGTCGCCCACCGCCGCCTCAAGGGCGGCCGCGTTGACATCGGCCAGCATGAGGCGGGCGCCGGCCCCGCCCAGCACAGCCGCCGCCTCCAGGCCTATACCGGACGCCGCGCCGGTGATGACGGCGACCCGGCCCTCCAGTCGGAACGACCTCTCCAGATCCGCGGACATGGTCCAGTAATTCCTTGAGTCAGCTTCAGGCTGGCGTGAACAGAGGCAGCCACACATCCTCGTCCCGCTCGAACGTCACCCGCACCCGCATGCCGATGCGCACATCACTGGCGGGAATGCCGACGATATTGGTGGTGAGACGCAGGCCAGGCTGTTCGTCCAGGTGCACGATGGCGACCACGTAAGGCACCTCAAGGCCGGGACCCCATGACCGCATGTTCAGGGTATAGGTCTCAATGCTGCCCAGGCCGGACACCGCCTCCGCCGCCAGGCGCTCACTGCGGCAGACGGGGCAAAGGGGTCCTGGCGGATGGAGCCAATGTCCACATTCCTGGCAGCGCATCAGGCGCAATTCGCCCTCGGCGCCGCTGGTCCAGAAGAAGCGGTTGCTGTCGTCCAGCAGGGGCAACGTGCGCTGGTAGGTGGGCGTCGTCATGGGGTTCCACCCTTAAAGGCTCGGGATAATGGCTGGGGTATCAACGGCGGGCCAGCAGCAGTGCGCCGCCGATGGGGCCACCGCCGGCACCAACGGCGGCCAGCTTCACGTCGCCAGCGACCTGGCGGTCGCCGCCAAGGCCGCGCAGTTGGGTCACCGCCTCATGCACGAAACCGAAGCCATGCGTGCGGCCGGCGGCCAACTGGCCGCCATGGGGATTGAGCGGCAGGACGCCGTCGCGGGCGATGCGGGCGCCGCCATCCACGAACGCGCCGCTTTCACCCACGCCGCAGAAGCCCATGGCTTCCAGCCAGGTCAGTGTCAGGAAGGTGAAGCCGTCGTAAAGTAGGGCCACATCCACGTCCGCCGGCTTCCAATCGGTGCGTGACCACAGCATGCGCCCGGCGTCGAACGCCGCCATGGAGGGCATGTCCGCCTGGTCCCAGCTGGCCTTGCCATGGATGGCGCTGCCCACGGAATCGATGTGGACGGGTGTGGACTTCAGATCCCGTGCGGCATCGGCGCTGGACAGGATGATGACGGTGCTGGCGTCCGAGGGCGTGTCGCAATCGAATAGGCAGAGCGGCGTGGAGATCATGCGCGACGACAGATAATCGTCCAACGTGATGGCCTCCCGGTACAGCGCCTTAGGATTCAGCGCGCCGTTCCGCCGCGCATTCAGGCTGATCTGCGCCATCTGTTCACGCGTCGTGCCGTACAGGTGGAAATGGCGCTGGGCGTACAGCGACAACCAGTTGGTGGCGGAAATGGCGTTAAAGGGCAGGATCCACTGGAACTCACCGCTGACCCGGGTGCGTTCGGTGCTGGGCAGGGAGGACTGCTTCCATGCGGCACCGCCGGTCCCTTCCTTCACGGTACGGAAGCAGACGACATGGCGGGCCAAACCGGCCTTGATGGCGGCATATGCGTTGATCAGCGCGCCAAGCTGCGCCGGGCCCTCCAGCCCGCCAGAATACCAATCCAGGCGGAAGCCCAGTGCTTCCTTCAAATCCAGCGAGCTTACGGGGGAGAAGGCGGGCATGTCGGGCCGGAAGCCCGGATATGTCGCGATGCCGTCAATGTCGGGGACCTCAAGGCCGGCATCGGCCAGCGCTTCCAGCGTGGCATCGACCGTCAGGCCCAGGCCTGACCGCTCCAGCCGCCGGCCCACCGCCGACTGGCCGATCCCGGAAATGACGACGTCCATGCGGATGTACCCATGCTGTTCTTGGATGGTCCTGAAAGCTTGCTTACGCCCCTTCCCCCAGGCGCGCCCGGCCCAAGCGCCTGGTGCTGGATATCCATCACATGGATGCGGAAATCAGGCGATGCCGCCCTCGGCGCGCAGGCCCGCGATGGCCTGACCGCTGAGGCCGAGCACGGTACGCAGCACCGCATCGGTGTGCTGGCCCAACAGCGGCGGTGCCTCCGGCGGACGAACTGGCGTGCCCGACAGTTTGAGCGGCGAGGCCACGAGGTTCACCTCGCCCGCCGTAGGATGGCTGATCCGGGTGACCATCCCTCGCGCCGCCGCTTCCTTCGCTTGCAGGGCGGCGGTCACGGTCCGCACCTCGCCCGCCGGCACGCCGGCCGCCCGCAAGCCCGCCAGCCAATGGTCGCTACCCCATTCCTTCATCAACGGGCACAGCAGCTCCAGCAACGCGTCTCGGTTGCGCACGCGGTCGGAATTCTTGGCGAACCGGGGGTCAGCGGCAATGTCGGGGCGTCCCAGCAGATCCCGGCAAAAGATGGCGAATTGCCGATCGTTGCCCACCGCCACCACCATGCGGCCGTCCGCAGTGTCGAAGGCCTGGTAAGGCACCACCGTCGGGTGGCCGTTGCCGTAACGCCTCGGCTCCTGCCCCGAGATCAGGGCCGCGCTGGCGACATTGGCCAGCATGGCCAGCTGACAGTCGAACAATGCCATGTCGATATGCTGGCCCACCCCATCGCGGTCCCGCGCCATCAGGCCCGCCAAGATGGCCTGGGCTGCCGCCATACCAGTGTAGAGGTCGGCCACCGCCACGCCCACTTTCATGGGTTGGCCATCCGTTTCGCCCGTCACGGCCATCAGGCCGCCTTCCGCCTGGATGACGTAGTCATAGCCCGGCCGGTCAGCCAGAGGCGACGCGTGGCCGTAGCCGGAGATGGAGCAATAGACCAAGCGTTGGTTTATCGCCGACAGCCCATCATAGTCGAGGCCGTACTTCGCCAGCCCGCCGGACTTGTAGTTCTCCACCACCACATCCGACCGCCGGGCCAGGTCGCGGATCAGCTGCTGCCCGTTGGGATGCGACAAGTCCACGGCGACGCTTTGCTTGCCCCGATTAGCGCAGAGATAATAGGCGGACTCGCCCCCAACATATGGGGGACCCCAATGCCGTGTATCATCGCCGCCCTTGGGGTTCTCAACCTTGATAACCTCCGCCCCCAGGTCGGCCAGGATCATGGTGCACCAGGGCCCGGCCAGTACACGGGAAAGGTCAAGCACACGGATGCCCGTCAAAGGCGGCGGTCTTGTGGAACCGGAATTTTCCAAGGCGATCACGCTTCTTCTCGAGAGGGAGACAGCGATACGGCGGCCCGAGACCGGGCCGCCGTCGCGAGAGGAGTCCAGATCGGCAGCAGTGCCCTTCTGATCACATCTGGAAAATCGAGGTGGTGCCGCCGCGCGGGACCGCCGCCTGCAAGACAGGCGCAGGCAACGGGCGCGGCGCCATCATGAAGGGCTGGCGCTCCGAAGCGGCATAAAGGCCGATCATTTCCTTCAGCGTGGCGGCCAGAGCCTCTTTTCGGCTCCGCATCACGTCGCTGACGCCTCCAATGCCGATAACCATCTGCGGCTGATCGGCCATCCTGGGAAGCGGGGCCGCGATAATTCCGCCCCCGTTGGTTACCAGGTTGCAGGTAAAGGCGTACCCTTGGCGGCGCACTTGGGACAGGGTGTCGCGCAGGCTGCGGATATCCACATGCGGTTCACCCTCCGGCGCTTCAGCGTTGATGCGCACTGCCAAACGGACAGCTTCACTGTCGCTCATAGTACTGAGCAGGGCGTACCCGGCACCCGACATGACCAGCGAACGCACAGTCCCCAGCGTGAGGTGCGCCCGTTCGGGAGCGGACGCTTGGACGACATGGATATACTGCACATTCAGGCCATTGCGGACGGCCAGGACTATGGTGTCACCGGTACGCTTGTTCAGCGCCTTCATCAGACGGACGATTTTGCCGTCGCCGACGAACTGCGAACTCATCCAACTGCCCAACAATGCCACCCGGCCGGAAGTGATATAGGTGCGGGCATTCGGATCGTAGTTCAGATAACCCAGCATCACCAGACTGCGCAGCAAGGCTGACGTGCTGGACTGTGGATATCCTAGGGCATCGGCAACTTCCATCACCGTCGATTGGCGCTGGATGTCGTCAAAATACTCGAGTATTTCCAGGACACGAACCGCCGACTTAACCGTCCGATCCACAATCTGTGGTTTCGCGACAATACAGGGGCGTTCGGCGGCCTTTTTCCGCTTACCCATAGTACTCCTCCCGATTTTATTTATATTTCAACTTACGCCATCACCCACCCGATAACTGCCCATCAGCAACCGGTCCAAGTGCATTGACTTGCGTTTTTCTGATGAAGGGCACGTCCGGCGGCACGCATCCATCACACATGGGATATCGTTTTGTCTCCCTAGCCATTGGGCGTGGCGGGCGCCTTATTCGGCGCCAAACTCACCATCACCGGCTGTCAGAACAGAATAACTGATACGGTGTTATCTTCAAGCGTATAAAATTCGGGAGACCAACCATGCAGGTGCGATTCCCCAAATGGGATTTTTCCAAGGTGAGCCCGCATTGGGCCCCGAACCACGAGTTCGCCCAAATCTATAACGCGGCGTCCACCGTGCCGGCCTATATCGAACCGTATCTGGTAAAGGTGATGCTGAAGGCGCAGGCGGTCCTGGCCCCTGAATTCGAGGCCCTGCACCAAGACCTGGCCATCTTCATCAAGCAGGAAATGCAGCACTGCAAACAGCATCTGTCGTTCAACAAGATGTTGAGGGCAAGCTATCCCGGCATGCAAGAAATGGAGCAGCGATACGCCGCTGACTATGACCACTTCCTCGCCACCAAGTCGTTGCGTTTCAACTGCGCCTACTCGGAGGGTTTTGAGGCGATGAGTGCTATCGCCGTTACCGCCTTCTTTGAGGAATTCGATCCTTTCCTGAAGGATGCCGATCCCGGCGCCGTGGATTTGTGGAAGTGGCACTTGGCGGAGGAGTTTGAGCATCGCGAGGTGGCGCACGCCGTCTTCCACACGCTGTTCGGCCGCAACAGGGTAGCGGCCTATTTCTACCGTATCTACGGGTTCATCTATGCTGTCTCGCATATCCGCGGCCACGTCCGGCGGGTCAGCCAGTACCTGCTGGCCAAGGACCGCGAGGGCATGACGCCGGAGGAACTGGCGCGGTCGCAGGCCCGCGAAGCCGAGGTGCGTCGCGCCGCCGGGAAGCGGGCGGGCGAACACCTTAAGGCCATCTTGTCGCCCTTCTACGATCCCGCCAAACGGCCCGAGCCGCGCGGGGTGGCTGACTACCTGGCCCGCTTCGCGAAGGTGCCTCCTCCCGCGGCCGGCGCCCCCGCTGCCTGACGCATCCATCACAGGAGAGATGATTTGAACGCCAAGCGTCTACTGGTCATCGGCGCCGCCGGCGACGTCGGTCAAGGCATCGCCACCGTCGCCGCCGACTCCGGGTGGCGGGTGGCTCTGGCCGGACGGCGCGCAGGCGCCCTCGATGCCCTGGCCGACCGGCTGGGGCGGGACAAGGCCACGCCGTTCGTGGGCAGCGTCGCCGACGCCACGACCGCCGCGAACCTGAGGAATCAGGTTCTGGCCGACCTTGGCGGACTGGATGCCGTGGTGGTGGCCGTAAACGCACCCAATGTGTCCAGGCCGCTGCTGTCGTGGCAGCCGCAGGAGTTGCTGGGTGTGTTCGACAGCAACGTCCTGACCCACTTCGCCGCCGCCCAGGCTTTCATCCCCTGTCTAGGCGCCAGCGGCGTGTTCATCGGCATCGGCGGAGGCACCGCCGATTTCGTCCTGCCCAAGGCGGGACAGCTTTCCATGGCGCAGGCAGCCCTGCGCATGATGTACCGCGCCATCGCGAAAGAGGCGAAGGAAGGCCCGGCGGTGCGTGAGTTGATGATCATTTCTATGGTCAACGGGCCAGCCAAGCGCGCCGTGGCCGATCCCGCCTGGGTCACAGACCTGGATGTGGGGCGCCACGTCCAGGCCATCATCCAATCGCCGGAACGCTTCCCCGGCCCCATCTTGGCATTAAAGGGACGGGACCAGGCGGGACAGCCCGATGTTTCCCTGCCGGAGGTCCGGCGCGCCTGACCTGAACGGGCTGGATGTAGGCAGGCCCGATGTGAACAGGAATGTGATCGATAGACCGTGTCCCCCGCCCCGGCGTTGCCAAGGGAACTGGGGGGCGACATTCCCTGAGGGGAGCCCGGTCGCCGACCGGAAACCAACCCTCAGGATTTCCGCCCGTGTCGGACCCCGACAGCATCATCAGGATCAGCCGCGAGGGCGCGGTCGTCACCCTCACGATAGACGATCCCCCCACCCGCAACGCCCTTAGCCCTGCCTTGACTCAGGCGCTGGTGACGGCGCTGGACGACATCAATGCCGACATGACCGTCGGCTGCGCCATCCTGACCGCGGCCGGCGACGTATTCTGCGCCGGTGGCAACCTCAAGGACATGTATGCCCGCCGTGGGCACTTCGCCGGCAACGCCGCCGAAATGCGCCGATCCTACCTGAACGGCGTGCAATCCATCGCCCGCGCCCTGTATGCCTGCGAAGTGCCGGTCATTGCCGCCGTCAACGGCGCGGCCATGGGGGCGGGACTGGATTTCGCCCTGATGTGCAGCCTGCGCATCGCGTCCGACCGCGCCGTCTTTGCCGAAAGCTTCATCAAGCTGGGCCTGACGTCCGCCGCCGGCGGTGCCTGGTTCCTCAATCGGGTGGTGGGTCCGGCGATGGCGGCCGAACTGGCCCTGACGGGAGACACCGTCGATGCGGGGCGCGCCCTGGCCATCGGCCTGGTCTCGCAGGTCGTGCCGCATGACGATCTGCTGATCGCCGCACACGCCCTAGCCGCCCGGATCGTTCGCCATCCCCTGCACTCCATCCGCCTCAACACCCGGCTGCTGCGGGAATCCGCCCGCCTGGATCTGACGGGATCGCTGGAACTGGCCGCCGCGATGCAGGCCGTGGTCCAGCAGACCGATGACCAGCGCGAGGCAGTGGCCGCCGCCGTCGAAAAACGCCGGCCCGACTATAAGGGCCGCTAGGAGAGATCATGACCAACCCCATGGACCTCACGGGTCGCAACATCCTGATCACGGGTGCCGGCCAAGGCATCGGCCTGGCCACCGCCCAACTGTTGTCCCGGCTGGGCGCCAACCTGACACTGGTCGAGCGGAACGAGGACACGCTGTCTCAAGCCCTGCCCCACTTCCCGCCCGACACCGTCCTGGGCCGGGTCGGCAGCATCACCAACCGCGGATTCATCCAGCAGACGGTGCTGGATGGCGTGGAACGCTTCGGCGGCATCCACGGCCTGGTGAACAACGCCGGCATCACCCGCACCGCCATGATCGACAAGATGACGTTCGAGGAATGGCACTCCGTGATCGATGTCAACCTGACGGGCGCCTTCAACTGCCTGCAGGCGGTGGGCAACGACATGATCCGCCGGGCCAAGGCCGGCGATACCGACCCCGGTGCCATCGTCAACATCTCGTCCGACGCCGGGCGCAAGGGGACGGTGGGACAGATCAACTACGGCGCCGCCAAGTCGGGCGTCCTGG
The DNA here is from genome assembly GCA_028283825.1 of Azospirillaceae bacterium. Lineage (NCBI taxonomy): Bacteria > Pseudomonadati > Pseudomonadota > Alphaproteobacteria > Rhodospirillales > Azospirillaceae > Azospirillaceae bacterium. The sequence goes on from JAPWJW010000001.1 coordinate 210,279, forward strand.
GCTTGACGATGAGCGCCGCGCGCGAATGGGGCCGCTTCGGCATCCGCGTCAATTCCGTCGCCTATGGCATCGTCGAGACCGACATGACCGAAACGGTCCGGGGCGAGAAATTCCGCGACCGCTACCTCGCCAACATCCCGCTGGGCCGTTTCCTGCAGCCGGAGGAAGCCGCCTATTCCATCGCCTTCCTGCTGTCCCCCGCCGCCACCTTCATCACAGGGCAGCACCTGTCGGTGAACGGCGGCTCGCACATCACCGCCTGAGATCGGTGACATCATGAGCGCCGCGACCCTGCACCTTGAGGTGCCCATCCTGCCGGCCGCCGCCGAGGACCTGCGTCTGGACGTCCGTGCCTTCATCGCCGAGGAGCGGGCGGGCGGCCGCCTGCCGCCGCCGACCAAGGTCGGCCTGGGCTTTTCCGTGGAAATGACCCAGCGCATCGCCAAGCGCGGCTGGATCGGCCTGACCTGGCCTCGCGTTTATGGCGGCCAGGAGCGGTCGGCCCTGGAGCGCTATGTGGTGACGGAGGAGTTGCTGGCGGCCTCCGTTCCCGTCGGCGCTCATTGGATAGCCGACCGGCAGAGCGGACCCGTGCTGCTGAAATTCGGCAGCGAGGCGCAGAAGGCCTTCTATCTTCCCCGCATCGCCGGCGGCGAATGCTTCTTCTGCATCGGCATGAGCGAACCCGACAGCGGGTCGGACCTGGCCTCGCTGCGCTCAAAGGCTGAGAAGGTGCCGGGCGGCTGGCGCATCAACGGGCGCAAGATCTGGACGACCAATGCCCACCGCGTCCACTACATCATCGCCCTGGTCCGCACCTCGACGGTGGAGGGGAGCCGCCACGCCGGCCTTACCCAGCTGATCGTCGATCTCAAGGCGCCGGGCGTCACCATCAGCCCCATCGTCAGCATGGCGGGCGAGCATGACTTCAACGAAGTCCTGTTCGAAGACGTGTTCGTGCCCGATGACGCCCTGATCGGGCAGGAAGGCAATGGCTGGAATCAGGTGTCCGCGGAACTGGCGTATGAGCGGTCCGGCCCTGAACGGTGGCTCAGCAGCTTTCGCCTGATCAACGAGTTGACGACGGCGCTGGGGCCCGAGGCACGACCGTCCAGCCTTGAGGCGCTGGGCCGGCTGCTGTCCCACCTTCTGGCCCTGCGCCAGCTGTCCCTTTCGGTCGCCAGCATGATCCAGGCGGGGCGCCCCCCGAATGTGGAGGCCGCCATCGTCAAGGATCTGGGCACCAAGTTCGAGCAGGAGGCGGTGCGGGTGGTCCGCGACATCGTCAGCGCCGAGGGCCTGGCCGATGGCGGCGACCCGCGATCCGGCCGGCTGCGCGCCCTGCTGATGCATGCCCAGCTGATGGCACCCGCCTTCACCGTGCGTGGCGGCACCAACGAGATCCTGCGCGGCATCATTGCGAAGGGGATAGGTCTGCGATGAACGATAACCGCAGCTTTTTCCGGGACACCGTCGAACGCATCCTGGCCGACACCCTGACCCCAGCCGATGTCGAGGCCGCCGAGGAAGGCCGGCTGCCGCGCGCGTTGATCCGGGCACTGGACCAGAACGGCATACTGACGATGCTGGCGCCCGAGGCGCAGGGCGGCATCGGCGCGACCCTCACGGAGGCTTTCACCATCCTGCGGGCGCTGGGTGCCGCCGCGGCACCAGGCCCAGCGCTGGAAACCATACTGGGCCAATCCCTGCTGGCCCAAGCCGGCCTGGACATTGATGGCACCCTCGCGCTGGCCTTCGTCACCGAAGGCTCGGCGCCGGAGGCTGGCGCCACTCAATGGACGGCCCCGCCACGCCTGGCTGCCGTCCCGTGGGCCCGGCTGGCCGACCGGATCGTCGCGATCCTGCCCGCAGGCGGCGGCACACGATTGGCGGTGAGCGCGCCCGCCGACTGGACCGTGGCCACGGGTGCCGACGCGGCCGGGGAGCCCCGCGACGATCTCAGCGCCGCCGTGGTGCCGGTGCGCGTGGCCGATCTGCCCGACCTGCCGTTTGATACCGTGGTCGCCACCGCCGCCGTGCTGCGGGCAGGCCAGATGCTGGGCGCCCTGGAGTGGATCCTGGCGCGCAGCGTCGACTACGCCATGGAGCGGCGGCAGTTCGGCCGGGAGATCGGCAAGTTCCAGGTGGTGCAGCAGATGCTGGCGGAACTGTCGGGCCATGTCCTGGCCGCCAGGGCCATTGCCGAGGCGGCAGCGGAAGGCTTCACCCCGGTATTGGTGGCGGCCGCCCTGTCGCGCCTGGGCGATGCGGCCGATGCGGCCATCACCATCGGCCACCAGGTCCACGGCGCCATCGGCTTCAGCCGCGAATACACCCTCAACCATCGCACCCGCCGGCTGATGGCGTGGCGGGACGACTTCCGCACTGTGCCGGCCTGGCGCCGCCACCTGGCCGGCGGTTTCGCCGGCCTGGACCACGCGGCGTTGTGGCCCGCCATCACCAAGTCCGGCCTGCGCAAGCTGGCCGCCGAATAAGGAGCCTGAACCATGGACTTCACAGGCAAGACCGCCGTCGTCACCGGTGGCGCCGGCGGCATCGGCGGCGCCATTTCCGCCACCCTGGCTCGGCTGGGCGCCCGTGTCACTGCCACGGCCTTCGACCCGGCGGAGATCGACCGCCTGCGCGGCGACCCGGCCTGCGCCGGGGTGGCGGGTGCGCTGCTGGATGTGCGGGACGATGGGGCGGTGCAGGCCTTCGCCACCCGCTTCCCCGCACTGGACATCCTGGTGAACTGCGCCGGCACCACGGTACGGGGGGAAAGGGCCTTCACCGAGGAGGGCTTCGACCTGGTGCTGGACGTCAACCTGTTCGGCACCATGCGGGCGGCCCGCGCCTTCCTGCCGCAGCTGACCCAGGCCAAGGGCACCGTGGTCAACATCGCATCGATGATGAGCTTCTTCGGCAGCGGCACGGCACCGGGCTATGCGGCCAGCAAGGGCGGCGTGGCGCAACTGACCAAGAGCCTGGCCATCGCCTGGGCGGAACACGGCATTCGCGTCAACGCGGTGGCGCCCGGCTGGATCATCACGCCGTTGACAGAAGCACAGATCGACGCCGACCTGCGTCAGCGCGTGATCCAGCGCACGCCCATGCGGCAATGGGGCGTGCCCCAGCATATCGCCGACGCCGTGTCCTTCCTCTGCAGCCCGCAAGCCTCTTTCATCACCGGCGCCATCCTGCCGGTGGACGGCGGCTATTCCGCCGCCTGATACCAAAGCGCGTTGAGTGGAACTCATCGTGCTTTGGTATCGGCGGCGACTGCCGCCGCGCGCCGCAAGGCGCGTGAGCCAAGCCAACGGATGTTGGCGCCGGCGCCTGAGGGCGATGACACTGACCATAGGTCAGGATCATCGCTACTTGGTATGAGTCGCCAGAGTCTCAACCCGGATGATCGCCTGAGCGATGATTCCGGGGGTGGCCGCCACGATAATGCGGCCACCCTTGGGGCCTTGGGTGGTGAGATGGGCGATGTCGGCAATCTCACGGTCCGTGACATCTGCCATGCCCAGGTCGGCTAGGGATGCGGGCAGCCCCACCTGACGATTGAAACCCATCAAATCCAGCAGAAAGGAGTCGGTGCGATCCTCAATGGCCAACTGCACCAGCGTGCCATAGGCGACGTGATAGCCATGCAAGGCCGTCTTGGCACCACGTGCCTTCACCAACCCCCGCACCACAGCGTGGGCATAGGACAAGCCGCCGCTCTCCCATGCCAGGCCGGCCATTAGCACGTTGGCCTCCACCACCGCCTCGAACGCGGCGTTCGGCAGATGGGTCTCGGCGGCCGCCATCGCCGCGACGCCGTGCTGGCGCAGGGTGGCATAGCAGGCGTCGGCGATGGCGCCAGCGGTCAGTAGCGGCATGGTATTGAAGAAATTGAGGGCGCCGTCGGCCTTGGCCCGTTCCGCCTCGAACTTCTTGGCGATGGCATCACCGATGCCGGCGCGCAGGAAACGCGATGGCGCGTGGGCGATCAAGCCCGTGTCGACCAGAACCAGGACGGGGCTGTCGGGCAGCGTCTCGATGGCTACCAAGGCATGGGCGTCGTCATAGATCGCCATGGCCCGTCCGGTCGGTCCATCGTTGGATGCGATGGAAGGCACGGCTGCATAAGGTAGGCGCAGGCGCAAGGCCACGCCCTTGGCGGCGTCCAGCCCCTTCCCGCCGCCAAGCCCGACCACCAGGTCGCACCCAGCCTCTGCCGCCTGGGCGCACAAGACGTCGATGGCGGCCCACGTCACCTCCCCCCGCAAGGGCATGACGAGGGGGGAAAGGTCGGCCAGCGTGGCCTGCAGCCGGGCCTGGACGAAAGGCAGGACGTCGGCATCCACGACCACCGCAGGGCGACGGGCAAAGCCAGCCAGCTGCTGGCCCAGATGGTCCAGCGCGCCCGGCCCTTGCACATAGCGGCGGGGCGATCCGAAGGTCCTGATCATGATGCTTCCTTATCCGTGAATGTCACCCGGCCGCGGTCCAGCACCACGACATCGCGGGCCGCCACCCGGGCCTGGAACGCGATGCCGTCCGCCTCTTTCCACATCTCCACGGTGATGGTCTCGCCCGGTAGGACCGGCTTGGAGAAGCGGGTCTCGACGGTCGCCAATGTGCGGCCGGGATTGGCCTTGGCCACCGCTACCGCCGCCAGGCCATAGGTGCAGAGGCCATGCAGGATGGGCCGCTGGAACCCTGCCTTTGCCGCGACCTCCGGGTCGGCATGCAGGGGATTGCGGTCCTGGTTCAGGCGATATAGCAGGGCTGCGTTAGCGTCAGTCGGCAGGTCCACCACCTGGTCCGGTGGACGCTGGGGTACGGCCATAAAGTCATATTGCCCCTGTCCCGGCGTGCCGCCGAAGCCGCCATCCGCCCGGCAAAAAACCAAGGATTGGCTGTGGGCCAGCAGGGCGTCGGTCGCGCGATCCCGAGTCTCGCGCTCAATCACCAGCACTGCGCCAGAGGCCCCCTTGTCCAGAATGTCGACAATGCGGTTGCGGCTGACGACCGTGCCCCCGATCGGCAGCGGCGCCAGGGTGCGCAGCCGCTGGCCACCATGAACCACCATGGCGCGGGTGATACCGGTGCGCTGGTCCACCATCCAGTTGCCGGGATGGCCGACGATCAAAGGCATAGTGGGAAAGACCGCCAGATCACGCTCATAGACGTACGTCAGGTCGTGGGCGTCCAATGGGTCGCGCCCCAGGCCTATGGTCAGGGCGTACAGCATCACGTCCCGATCGGTGATGGCTGTCTCAATGGCCGGGAACTCCAGAGCCCGCAGGTAGTCGATATTCAGCGGCATTGCGGATGTTCCTTCACAGGGTTTCAGCGGAGCCCCAGACGGTGACCGCCTGGCTGGATAGGACGCCGCCATTGCCCTGGGCGATGGCCAGCTTGGCGCCCGCCACCTGACGATCGCCGGCGTTGGCCCGGATCTGCTCCACCGCTTCCACCATCGTGAACAGGCCGTACATGCCGGGATGGACACAGGACAGGCCGCCGCCGTTGGTGTTGACCGGCAGGGCGCCGCCCGGGGCGATGCGTCCGTCCTGGACGAAGGCCCCGCCCTCTCCCTTCTTGCAGAAACCCAGATCCTCCAGGAACAGGATGGGGTTGATGGTAAAGGCGTCGTAGAGCTGGACGACGTCGATATCAGCGGGCGTCACCCCCGCCTGCGCCAGGGCGCGCGGTCCGCACTCCGCCACCGCCGTCACCGTCAGATCCGGCGCCTGGGCGATATAGCGGTGCCAGGTGGCCGATGCAGCCCCCAGCAGATAGGCCGGCGGCCTACGCAGGTCCCGCGCCCGATCGGCCCGGGTCATGACCACGGCGGCGGCACCATCCGTCACCAGGCAGCAATCACGCACGGTCAGGGGATCGGACACCATCCGCGCGGCGAGGCAATCCTCGAGGCTCAGCGGCGCGCGCATGAAGGCATCGGGGTTCAACTGGGCCCATTGGCGGGCTGCCACCGCCACCGACGCCAGCTGTTCCCGCGTGGTCCCGTACTGATGCATGTGGCGCGACGCCGCCAGCGCATAGGACGATGGCGGATTGACCGGCTTGTACACCTCTTCATACGGGAAGGGCTGGCCGCCACTGCGCACCAGGCCGCCTGCGGCGGAGCGCTGGTTGCTGCCGTAGCAGATCAGCGCCACATCGCAAAGCCCAGCCTCCAGCGCCAGCGCCGCCCACATCGCGTGGATTTCGAAGGCGGAACCGCCGGTGCGGGTGGATTCCACCAGCTTGGGCCGGATACCCAGGTATTCCGGCACGGTCAGGGCGCAGAACGGGTCCTGGGGCAGCATGGCGAACACGGCATCGACATCGGCCACGGTCAGGCCGGCATCGGCCAGGGCCCTCAGGCTGGCCTGGGCCAGCAGGTCGATGGCCTGATAGCCCGGCGCCTCCCCCATGCCGAAGGTGGCGGCGCCCACGACAGCGGTACGCCCACGGGGAAAACTCTCATCGGCGGACATGGACATCCCTTCAGGCTGGCGTGAAGACGACGGCGGGCTGGCCATCCAGATCCTGGATGCTGGCCTTGACCGCCATGCCGATGCGCACCGCCTCCGGTGCCACCCCCACAACCCGGCTCATCATCCGGGGACCTTCCGCCAGATCGACCAGGCAGACGTTGTAGGAGGGCGCTGGCGGCCGTTGTCGCACCACGGTGGTGGCGTAGATCGTGCCGTCGCCCGACGCGGGAACCCATTCCAGGTCCTGAACACCCGTCCCCGGCTCCGCCACGCGGGGATAAAACACATGCCGGCCGCTGGAGGCGGAGCGCTGGATCATGAAGCGGCCCTCCGCAAGAAAAGCCTGGAACTCGGCATCCGGCCCGGACGCGCGAAGAAGGGGGCCGCTCATTGATGATCTCCAGTCTCAGGTTCCGCCGCGACCGCCAGCGCATCCACGGCGACGACACCCTGGCCGCGCCCGTAGACGAAGACGGGGTTCAGGTCCAATTGGTCCAGGGATGTCTCGGTGCGGGCCAAATCCGCCACCCGCGACACCAGGTCGGCCAACGCTTGAAGATCCGCAGGCTCCTGCCCGCGTACCCCATGCAGGATGGGGGCTGTCTTCAGGCGGCCAATCAGGGCCATCGCCTCTTTCGGCGTGATGGGAGACGGGGCGAACACCACGTCCTTCAGCACCTCCAGATAGATGCCCCCGGACCCCAGCATCAGCAGGGGGCCGAAGTCCGGATCGCGGGTGACTCCGATGACCAGTTCATGGCCCTTGGCCATCATCTTCTGGACCAGCACGCCCTCGATTCGGGCATCCGGCGCATGGGATTTGGACGCGGCCACGACGCGATCGAACGTGGCGGCCACGGCATCCAGCCCCACGTTCAAGGCGACGCCGCCCGCTTCCGTCTTGTGGGCGATGTCGGGCGACTGGATTTTCAGCACGACCGGCGCGCCCAGGGCCTGGGCCACGGCCAGCGCCTCGTCGCGACTGGTCGCCAGCGCCGTGGGCGGCACGGGAATGCGGTACGCCTCAAGCAGGTGACGGGTGTCGGCCTCCCCCAGCACTCCCCGGACAGGACCCAGCACGGCCGCGCCGACGGGCGCTGCAGGCGATCGCGACCGCCAGCGTTCCTGGAAAACGGCATGCCGGTCCAGGGCCTGCAAGGCCAAGGCACAGGCGCGGAAGCTGCGGAAGCCCTGGCCGCCAAGGGCCGCCAGCGCCGCCAGGTTCTCCTCCCCGGGCAGAATGTGGGAATGGAACAGGATGGGTTTTGCGGCCGCCGCGAACAGGGGGCGCAGCACATTGGCCAGGGCGTGGATCCGGCCCGTCTTTGCCAACCCGATATTGACGATGACGGCGTCGACCTCGTCACTGGCCTGCAGCTTGGCCAATACCTTCACCAGGGTGGCGCCACCGTCTTCCACCGCCTGCGCCGTCACGTCCACCGGATTGGCGGCAGAGCCGAAGGCGGGGATGTGGGTGGAGATGTCCGCCTGCAGCGCCGGGCTCAATAGGGGGACATCGATGCCGACAGAGCCGCACAGATCGGCCGCCCAGGCCCCCGCCCCGCCGGAGGTGGTGACCACCGCCACCCGCTGCACCCGGCCGCGTGGCATACGGGAGAAGGCCGCCGCCGCCGCCAGCATTTCCTCCTGGTCCAGAACCCGCAGCACGCCGTGCCGCTCAAACACCGCGTCGTAGGCGGTGTCGGCGCCGGTCAGGTGGGCGGTGTGGGATATGGCGGCGCGCTGGCCTGCCTCTGACCGGCCGATCTTCATCACCACCAGCGGCACGCCGGCATCAGCCGCGCGCGCGGCCGTCACCAGGAAGCGCTGAGGGTCCTTCAAGCCCTCAATGAACAGCAGGATGGCGGCGTCCTGCTGTTCATCCAGAAGGTGGTCGACGGCGTCCAGGCATTCCAGGTCGCCTTCATTGCCGGTGGTGATGACGGCGCGCACGTCCAGGTGTTCGGCCAAGGCGCGGCCGTAAAGGGCGAAGCCCAGGCCACCGCTCTGCGAAACGATGCTGATGGGCCGACCGGGGCGGGGCGGTTGGGCACCGGCCGCCAGCGCCTCCTCCACCACCGCGGCGAAGGTGGCGGCGACCCCGCTCGTGATGTAGTAACCCTCGGTATTGGGGCCCATGTAGCGCAGGCCGCTGTCGCCCACTGCGGCATCCAGCGCCGCCTTGTCCACCCCCGATGACAGGATGACGGCGGCCTTGGCACCCGCGTCCACAGCCTGGGCGATGATGCCGGGTACGCTCTCGCCGGGCGTGGCGACAAGCACCAGTTCCACCCCGCCGGGGATGGACGCAAGATCGGGCCAGGCCGCCTGGCCCTGGATGGTGCCCCCCTTGGGGTGGACGGGATGAACGGCGCCGCGGTGGCCGCTGGCCTTCAGCAGCTTCAGCAGCTTGCCGCGCAGCTTGCCGACATCATCCGACGCGCCCACGACCGCGACGCTGGAAGGGTGAAAGAAACTGGACAGCACGGGACGGCGATCCTTGCGATTGGGACGATTGGGGAGTGACCCCTTCTGCATCCGGCATCGCGGCCGGCCGGGCAAGACGGCCGCCGGAATCGATCACATGGGTGTTCACCAGAGCGGCGTCAGCGCGCCACCCGCCGCAGGAAATCCAGCAAAGCGTCGGCAAAGGCATCATTGTGGTCACCGACCACCATATGGCCGGCACCGGGGATGGCGCACACCTCAACCGCCGGCAGGACGGCGCGCAGCGCCGTGATGGCGTGGGCATCCACGACATCGCTGCGCTCCCCATGGATCAGCAGGGCCGGAACGGTCAGCTTGCGCGCCGCCCCCTCCAGATAGTCCAACGCGGCCGCCGTGCCCAGGCGGTGGTCGCGGGAGAAGAACAGCGGATCCCAATGCCAATGCCACCGACCGTCCGCGTCCTGGCGCATGGTGCGGCGCAAGCGCTCGCCGGCACCCGGCGGCGCCGTCTGGCCCCGGTTGGCCGCGACCACGCCCGCCGCCTCTTCCAGGCTGGCGAAGCCCTCGGGCGGTGCCTGCAGGATGCCCCGCACCCTGGCCACTCCGTCGGCATTGACGTGCGGCGCGGTGTCGACCAACACCAGCGCCCGGCCTATGCCGGCATGGCCGGCCGCGGCCAGCGCCACCTTGCCGCCCAGCGACGCCCCAACCAGCACCGGCGGCCGCCCCAAGGCGTCCGCCACCGCGCGGATGTCGGCCACCAGCCAGGCATAGCCATAGTCGCCCTCCGGCGCCCGGTCGCTGTCACCATGGCCGCGTAAATCCAGGGCCACGGCCCGGAAACCGGCTTCCCCCAGGCGTTGTCCCGTGCGCCGCCAGCTGTGCCGCGTCTGGCCGCCGCCAGGCAGCAGCAGCACGGGCACGCCCGCATCCGGACCAAACAGGTCGGCGGCCAGGCGCAAACCGCCCTCACCTGAAAACCAGTCCATGGCTAACCCGCCGCTTTGACGACGCCCGAGGCCAGGGCTTCGTCTATGGCACCCGCCGACACGCCGACCTCCGCCAGGATGTCCCGGCTGTGCTGGCCCAGCAGCGGCGGCGCGCGTTCAAGGCGCAGGCGGAGATCACCGAAGTCCCATAGCGCCCCGATCTGCCGCAGGCTGCCATAGACCGGATGATCCAGGGCAACGCTGAGGCCCGAGGATTGGTTGACGGGATCGGCCAGGAAGGCCTGGCCGTTCGCCAAGGCAACGGGAGCGGCGTCTACCCCCGCCTCCGCAGCGATGCGCGCCGCTTGTTCAACACCGACATCCCGGAAGCGCGCTTCGGCGTCGGCCAGGGCATCCGGCGCCGCATGCGGCTGGTCCACCGCCAACCAGCCGTCACCGCATGGGTATAGCCGGCGTGTCGGTCCTACGCCCATCTGGCGTCGGTCCAGCTGAGCGGTGGGCGCCAGGCTCCCATCCGGCAGCACCAAGGTCTCCACCGTTGCCAGGCTGGCCCCCAGCAGCGACGCGGCCACGAATTCCCCCTGCCCCGTCGCGTCCCGGCGCAGCACGGCCAGCAAGGTACCGACGACCGACGCCAGCCCGCACAGATGATCCATCATGCCGAAGCGATGCCAGGCGGGCGGATTGCCCTCGCCCGCGCCGGCGGCTTCCCACCCCGACGCGGCCTGAAACAGCTGGTCATAGCCTGGCCAGTCGCGGCGGGGCCCCTTGGCACCGTAGGAACTGACGTGGCAATAGACCGCCCTGGGGTTGCGGGCGTGGACGGCAGCGTAGCCAAAGCCCAGCTTTTCCGCCGCCATCATGCGCTGATTGTGGTGCACTACATCCGCCCAGTCGAACAGCCTGCCCAGCAAGGCGCTGGCCGCCGGGTCCTTGAGCTGCAGGGCGATGCCCCGCTTGTTGCGCTGACAGCCGTTGAAGGCCCAGTCGGCATGCCGCAAGGGGTCGCCCGACGTCGCCTCCACCTTGATGACCTCGGCACCCAGGTCCCCCAGCAGCATGGGCGCCAAGGGGCCGGCCAGGAAGTTGCCGATGTCCAACACCTTCAGGCCATCCAGCGGCTGGGACAGGGCCTGCGCCGCCACCGTGGGTTCCGCCGCCAGCGGCACACCCTCATCCATCTGGATGGGGGAGCCCGGCTGGCGGGTGGCGCCAAGGCGGGGATCGTCCACCGGCACGACATAGCCGTTGGCCTGCGTCTGTTCATCGAAATAGAGATCACCCATGGCCTGCACCGGCTGGGCCGGCACGTCTGACGCCCACAGTTCTTCCAGCCAATCCTGGCGCGGGCGGGTCTTGAAGATGGCCTCGATGGCCCCGCGATCATCGATGTACTTGATGATCGCCTTCTCATACTTGGCGTTCAGCCGCGCGCGCTCGACCCCATCCATGGCGTCCAGCGCCGCCTTGATGCCGGGCGCCTTCACCGGTTGCCCCATGGTGTGAACCCACCGACCGTCGCTGCATTCAAACAGCGTGGCACCCGCGTCCTTGGGCATGCCGAAGCGCAAGGCCGGCGTGGGCCGTTCCGCCGTCGACCAGTGCATCATCATCGGCACCAGGGCGCCCTGCAGCAGGCTGGTATGCACGGGGCCACCCCTGCCCTTGCGCCGTCGGGCATATAGCCGCGCCAATGCGCCGATGGCCGCCAGATAGGCGGCATGGTTGCTGCCCAATGGGAAGCGCAGCCAGACCGGCCCGTCACGCCCGATCGCCGCCTGCTCATCCAGGATGCCAGCCTTGGCCAGCACCAGGTTGTCGCGCACCGGGGTTTCGGCGTTGGGATGCCCGGCGGGCCAGCCGCCCACGGCAACGTGGATCAACATGGGGAATTGGGCGGTCAGTGTCGCGGCATCCAGCCCCAGAAGGCTGGCGGCCGTCGGCAGGCGATCGTGCACCAGGATGTCACTGTCGGCCAGCAGGGCCTGCAAACGGTGCCGGCCTTCCGTAGCGCCTAGGTCCAGCGCCAATCGGCTTTTGCCGCGGTTCCACAGTGCGTCCTCCACCGGCGTGAAGGTGCTGGTGCCGTCGTCGATCTTCGTCACCTGGGCGCCCGCTTGGGCCAGAATCAAGCCGGCCATGGAGGCGGCCTGCCCACCCCCCAGGTCCAGCACGCGGATGTGGGAAAGGACGGTGGTCATGGCGTGCCTCCGCGCAGCAAATCGTCAGCTTTATCGGAAAAATCCCGCCGGAATTCCGGCGACCGCCGGGCCATTGCCGCCACCGCCGGCTGGAAAGTGAAGCAGGCGCCCGCCATACGCGGCATCAACGCCGCCGCCGTGTCCAGCCCGGTCATGGGAAGGTCGCGGCCACCCGACACCAGGATGCCCCGCCGCAGCATCTGGGCCGCCAGATGCAATGCCGATGGCAAACGGTCCATCCATTGAGCAAAGCGCCGCAAATCCTGGCCTGCCAGGTCGGCCGGCACGCTCAGCACCAATCCGGCCAGCCCCCAGGACAGCAGCGGCACGCCATCACGACGGATCTCCGCCTGCCGAAGGCCGTCGACGGCGTCGCTGACCGTGATGTCATAGGTGATGGATACCGTTTCGCCGGCATGCGCCGCCGCCACGACGAACAGGTCGTAATGATGGGTGCAGTGCATGTGGGGATCATCGGCATCGGCGGCGCCGGCCAGCGATGATCCAGGTAGCCGCGTCTCCAGAAAGGTGGCTGCCGCCGGGCACAGGCTCCAAGGCGCCCGCTCCGTGCAGGCCTCAAGGCGTGTCACCAAACCATCGGCGTGGTCCACCACCACCGTCATGTGGTGGAAGTCGTCCTCCACCGCCGCCGACACCCGGCCCGGCGCGGGCCGGATCAGGATGCGGCGGCGATACCCTTGGAAGTGGTCGGACATGGTTCAATCGCCAGTGAAGTTGGGCCGACGCTTTTCCATGAAAGCGGTGACCGCCTCCTGATGATCCTTGGTGATGTTGGACAGGCCCTCATAAGCCATGCCCACGTCCAGTACGGCCTGGGCCGCCTGCCGTAGCAGGACGTTGAGGGTGATCTTGGTACCGGCGACGGACTGCGTGGCGCTACGCGCGAACTTGGCGGCCCACTTCTCCGTCAGGGCATCCAACTCCGCCGACGGCACCGCAAAAGCGATCAAGCCGATGTCCGCCGCTTCACGCCCCAGGATAGGCTCGCCGGCCAGCAGATATCGCTTGGCCCGGGCATAGCCCACCAGGTGGGGCCACAGCAGCGCGCCGCCATCACCCGCCACCAGGCCGACATTGACGTGAGGGTCCAAGAACTTCGCCTCTTCATCGGCAATGACGATGTCGCACAGCAGGGCGAGCGTGGCACCCAAGCCCACGGCGTCGCCATGCACCCGCGCCACCACCGGCTTGGGACAGTCGAGGACGGAGAACACCAGGCGGCGGGAATTGAATACGCCCTTGTAGAACAGGCCGGGATCATCGATCTTGCGCTGCATCTTCACGATGTCGCCGCCAGCGGAAAACACCGCCCCCGCCCCGGTCAGCACCACCACTTTCACCGCCGGGTCGAACGAGGCATCGACGAAGACATCCGACAACTGCCGGTTGGTTTCATCATCGATGATGTTGCGCTTTTCCGGATTGTTCAGCGTCACCCGTAGGACGGCGCCGTCCAGCACCACGTCGATCTTGTCATACCGCGCATAGGTCATCGGCGGTCTACTCCCGTTCAAATGAAGGGCCGTCAGGCGGCCCAGACTGTTCCCAGATCAATGGCTTCCGAGGCGTCGGCATATCGGCGCAGATGGTGTCCCTCGTCCCCGAACAGGCGGCCCAGGGCCCACCAGGCGGATGTAGTGGTGGCCAACGTCCAGCTCCTCCGACACGCCCATGCCGCCGTGCAATTGCACCGCGTATTGGCCGACGAAGCGGGTGGCGCGGCTGACCTGCGCCTTGGCGGCCGACAGGTCGCGCGCCCGGGCCACGTCCACCTGGTCCAGCGACAGTGCTGCGAAACAGGCCATGGACCGGGCGGTCTCCACGGCGATGTACATGTCGGCCATCCGGTGCTGCAGCACCTGGAAGCGGGCCAGGGGCTGGCCGTACTGCTCGCGGGCGTTGGTATAGGCGATGGTGGTGTCCAGCAGGTAGGCGGCTGAGCCGGTGGCCTCGGCACAAGTGGCGGCGATGCCGTGGTCCAGCGCCCGCTCGATCAGCGGAACCGCCCCATCCACCGGGCCGATCACCGCCTCGGCACCCACCACTACGCCGGCCAGCGTCACCGCCGCGGCGCCGTGGCCATCGATCATGCGGAAGGGATGCCGTCCCAACCCGGCGGCGCCGGCATCGACCAGGAACAGGGTCACGCCGGGACGTTCGCCGTCCGCCCCCGCCGTCCGCGCCGCGACCAGGAACTGGTCGGCGCGATCACCGTTGATCACCACCGCCATGTGGCCGTCCAGCACGTAGCCGCCGCCGCTCCGGCGTGCGGTCAGGGTTCCGAATGCGGGCCCATACAGGGGTTGGTTGCCGCAGGTCATCAGGGCCAGCTGGCGTTCCCCCGCGATCACCGGCGCCAGGGCGTCGCGCGCCTGCGCGCCGGGCAGGCTGTCCAGCAGCAGCCGGCCACAGACCACGGCGGTGATGACGTACGGCTCGGCCACCAGATGGCGGCCCAGCCGGTCCATCACCACCAGCGTATCCACGGGCGATTCCGCGAAACCACCCGCTGCCTCCGGCAGGGCGGCGCCGACCAGGCCCAGATCCGCCAGCTCACGCCAGAAGCGCTGTTGCCCGGCCGGGTCGCGGATCAGGATGTCGCGGGCCCGCAGATCATAGCGGTCGGTCAGGAAGCGGTCGACGCTGTCGCGCAGCAGCACCTGGTTTTCAGTGTAGGAGAAGTCCATGGGCCGTTTCCTCAAACCCGCAGGATGCGCTGGGCGATGATGTTGCGCTGGATCTCCGAACTGCCGCCGTAGATGGTCAGCTTGCGGCGGTCGAAGAACTGCTGCGCCAGGTGGGCAAGATCGTCGGGCACCAGGGACTCACCGGCGGGCAGGCTCAAGGGGTGCACCAGGCCGGCCAAGCCGGCGGCATCCATCAGCAATTCGGTCAGCGCCTGCTGGATCTCCCCGCCCCGCACCTTGAGGACGGAGACTTCAGGACCTGGCGCCTTTCCCGACAGCTCATCGGCCAGCACACGGTAGGCGGTGTAGCGCAACGCCAGCAGATCGGTCTCGATCAGCGCCGCGCGATCCCGCAGCCGCACATCGTCGCGCAAGGGGTGTCCATCGGGGCCGGATCGGCGCAGCAGGTCGCGCACTTGGCGCATCAGCTTCATGGACGGGCCAATGCCCGCACCCACCAGCCGTTCATGACCCAGCAGGAAGCGCGTGATTTCCCACGCCTGCCCCTCCCGTCCCACCAGGTTTTCAACCGGTACCCGCACATCCTCGATGCGTACCTCGTTGACAGCGTGGATACCGCCCAGGGTGTGGATGGGGCTGACCGTGATGCCCGGCTGATCCATGTCGATCAGCAGGAAGGAGATGCCGGCCTGTTTCTTGGCCTCTTGCGAAGTACGCACCAGGCAGAAGATCCAGTTGGCATGCTGCGCGTGGCTGGTCCACAACTTGGTGCCGGTAACGACATAGTGGTCACCATCGCGCACCGCCCGCATTTTCAGCGCCGCCAGGTCGGACCCGGCTTGTGGTTCGGAAAAGCCTTGGCACCACCAGTCGTCGCTGGACAGGATGCGGGGAAGGTGGCGGCGCTTCTGCGCATCCGTGCCGAATTCGATCAGCACGGGCCCCAGCAGATCGATGGCGGGAATGTTGGCGCGGGGCGCGCAGGCCAGCGCCGACTCCTCATCCCAGACGAAGCGCTCCAGCGGGCCCCAGCCCGTGCCGCCCCAATCCTTGGCCCAACTGGGCGCCAGCCAGCCGCGCGCGGCCAATGTCCGCTGCCACGCCTGATGGTCGGCCTTGGGCACCTTCTCGCCATTGTAGACCCTACGCGCCAGCCCTGCCGGCAGATGTTCCGCGAAGAAGGCGCGGAATTCCTGGCGCAGCGCCTCCACTTCGGGCCCGATGTTCAAATCCATGCTCGCGTTCCTCAAACACCACGGAATTGCGGAGGGCGCCGTTCCTTGAAGGCGGTTCGCCCCTCGGCATAGTCCTGGGACAGGGTCAGCATGGGCTGCAGGTCGGCCTCCGCCGACAGCACCTGCTCCAGCGAGCCGCCGC
The DNA here is from genome assembly GCA_028283825.1 of Azospirillaceae bacterium. Taxonomy (NCBI): domain Bacteria; kingdom Pseudomonadati; phylum Pseudomonadota; class Alphaproteobacteria; order Rhodospirillales; family Azospirillaceae; species Azospirillaceae bacterium. The sequence goes on from JAPWJW010000001.1 coordinate 226,418, forward strand.
GCGACATCACGCCCTTCATTGAGGCGAGCGCCAGTGGCGCCAGCTGGGCCAGGGTCCGCGCCACCGCCAGAGCGGCCGATACCGCCTCGCCGGCTGGCACCACTTGGTCGGTCAGGCCGACCGCCTGGGCTTCGGCCGCCTCTACCGGGCGACCGGTCAGCAGCATGTCGCGGGCGCGGGCCGGACTCAACCGCTGGGGCAGCGACCACATCAAGCCCGCGTCGGCGATCAGCCCCACCTTGGCGAAGGAAGCGCAAAATTTGGCCGTCTCGCTGGCCACCAGATAATCGCAGGCCGCCGCCAGCGACAGGCCGGCGCCATAGGCGTAACCCTCCACCGCCGCCACCGTGGGCTTGGCTCCCGCCACCAGCAGGCGGACGATATCCTGCAACACGGCAATATTGCGGCGGGTCCGCTGCGGATCGGGCGCGGGGTTGACCCCGTTGGCCGCCTTCACCTCTCCACCGGAGGAAAAATTTCCCTGTGCGCCGGTCAGGACGATGGCCCGGCAGTCGGGTGCGGCGGAAGCTTTACGAAGCGCATCCAGCAGCGCCTCGCGCATTTCCAGCGAAATGGCGTTGCGCCGGTCGGGCGCGTTCAGCGTCAGGATCAGGACGTCCCCATCCTGGCGACTCTCGATGACAGGCGTTGGGCTCATGGGTCTGGTGCTTCCGGGCCAGAGGGGTGTCGCGGCCCTGGTGCGGTGCCGTCTTCGCTTGGCTTCGATGTAACCCGGGGGTTTTGGAGCCGCCTAGCGTTTGGGCCGCAAGGTGGGGCCGTTAGCACATACATGCTGCTTCCCGGGCCCCGGCAGCCGTCCCCTTCCGCAGGCGGAAAAACGCTGACAGGAGTGGTTGGAGACAACGATCCCCCTATCGGTTTTCCGGACATGATGGCCGCCCCCCAACCCACCCCCTCCGTTGACGACACCACCGGCCTGGACGCCCTCTTCCAGCCCGGCAGCGTCGCGATCATCGGCGCCTCCAGCGACCAGCGCCGCTTCGGCGGCCGGCCCATCCAGTACATGCTGGAGGCCGGGTTCGAGGGAGGCATCTATCCCGTCAACCCGGCGCGGGTGGAGATCCAGGGCCTGAAGTCCTATCCCTCCATCCTGGATATCGCCGGCCCAGTGGACTGCGCACTGCTGGCGGTCGGCGCCGACGTGACCCAGCAGACGGTCGAGGATTGCATCCGCAAGGGCGTGAAGGCAGCCGTGCTGTTCGGTGCCGGCTTTTCCGAAACGGGTGCGGAAGGGCGCGCGCGCCAGGATCGCCTGGTTGAAACGGCGCGCGCCGGCGGCTTGCGCCTGCTGGGTCCCAACTGCATGGGCCTGATGAACGCCCGCAGCCGCTTCTATGCCACCTTCGCTTCCGCCCTGGAGGAAGGGGTGCGCCCGGCCGGCCGTATCGGAGTGGCCAGCCAGAGCGGCGGCTATGGCGGCTATCTCATGAAGCACGTCTTCCAGCGCGGCCTGGGCATCAGCCAATGGGTCACCACCGGCAACGAGGCCGATGTGGACGTGGGCGACGCCTTGCTCTGGATGGCGGGGCAGCCCGACACCGACATTCTGCTGGCCTATATGGAAGGGCTGCGGTCCAAGGACACGCTGGTCGCGGCGCTGGACCTGGCCCGGCGCAACCACAAGCCCGTTGTGGTGATGAAGGTGGGCCGCACCGCCGACGGCCGGGCGGCCGCGGCCTCCCACACCGCGTCGCTGACCGGTGAGGATGCCGTCTACGACAGCGTCTTCCGGGACTACGGCGTCCACCGCGCCCGCACCACCGAGGAATTGCTGGACCTGACCTACGCCCTCAGCAAAGGCCGGCGCCCAAGGGGACAGCGGGTCGGGGTCATCAGCATTTCGGGCGGTGTGGGTGTGCAGATCGCCGATTTCGTGGGCGATGCCGGCCTTGCCATGGGGAAGGTGCCTGCGGAGACACAGGCGCGCCTCAAGGCGCTGGTCCCCCACTGTTCCCCGCACAATCCCATCGACATGACGGGGCTGGTCACCACCAACCACGACATCATGGAGAAGACGCTGGACGCTGTGTTCGAAGCCGATGCCTTCGATGCCGTCCTGATCTTCCTGGGGATCGCCGGCGCCGCGCCCTCCATGGCGCGCCCGCTGCAGCAGGCCATCGCCAATGCCTGCGGCCGCCACCCGGACCGGCTGGCGCTGGTCTCCGTCACCACCAGCCCGGACATGGTGGCGGAATACGACGCCAAGGGCCTGCTGGTGTTCGAGGATCCATCACGCGCCATCGCCGCCCTGGCGGGCCTGGTGGGGTTTGAGCGCGCATTCGCCCAACCGCCGGCCGCTGAAACACTGCCGCCCCCGCCAGATGTGGTGATCCCACCCGATGGCCGGTTCAACGAGGCCCAGGCCAAGACGCTGCTGGCCGCCTGCGGCGTGCCCAGCCCGCAGGAGCGCCTGGTGGCCACAGCGGAGGCGGCGGCCGAAGCCGCGTCGGCCATCGGCTTCCCCGTCGCGGTCAAGGTGGTGTCCGCCGATATCCTGCACAAGACCGAAGTGGGCGGCGTTGCCCTGCGACTGACCTCGCCCCAGGCGGTGGCGGAGACGGTGCGGCAAATGGCTGAGACCATCCCCGCCCATCTGCCCCATGCCCGCATCGAGGGATACCTGGTGTCGGAAATGGTTACCGGCGGAGTGGAATGCATCGTCGGCATCCATGCCGACGAGACTTTCGGCCCCGTCGTCACCTTCGGCCTGGGCGGCACGCTGGTGGAGCTGATGCGCGATACCACTTGCCATGTGGCCCCGGTCAGCCCGGCCCAGGCGCTGGCCATGATCCGCAGCGTCCGCACTTTCCCCCTGCTGGATGGCTACCGCGGCGGCGCCCGCCATGACATCGAGGCATTGGCCCAGGCCATTTCCGGCCTGTCGATACTGGCCGCCGCCCATGCGGGCCGCCTTTCCACCATCGAGGTCAATCCCCTGGTGGTGCGTGCCGGTACCGGCGGCATCGTGGCCTTGGACGCCGTCATCGAAACCACCAAAGCCTGAACGGGTCAGATCATGGATTTCACGCTTACCGAAGATCAGCGCCACCTGCAGGAAACGGCCCGGCGTTTCGCCCGCGCGGAGCTGCCGGACCTGGCCCGGGAGATGGAGGAAAAGGACGAGCCCCTGCCCGAGGCGATGCGCAAGCGCTATGCCGAGATGGGCTTCCTGGGCATCAACCTGCCCACCGACTACGGCGGACTGGGCCTGGGTCATCTGGAGGCGCTGCTGGTGCTGGAGCAGTTCGCCATGGTCTCCCCCGCCGTGGCTTGGCCAATTTTCGAAAGCGCCACCGGCCCCGTGCGCACCGTGCAGCACTTCGCGCCGGAAGCGCTGAAGGCCGCGATCATCCCCGAGGTGATCCGGGGCAACAAGATCGTGGCCGTGTCCATGTCCGAGCCCGCCGCCGGCACCGCGCTGACCGACCTGAAGACCCGCGCCCGGTTCGAGGGGGACGAGGTGGTGGTGACGGGCCAGAAGCGCTGGTGTTCAGGCGGCGGGCATTCCGACGTCTATATCGTCTATTGCCGCATGTCGGACGAGCCGGGTGCCAAGGGCATCGGCGCCGTGCTGGTGGAAAAGAACCGGCCCGGCATCAGCTTCGGCAGGCCTGAACGGCTGATGGGCTTCCGCGGCATCCCCAGCGCCGACATCTTCCTGGATGAGGTGCGGGTGCCCGTCGGCAACATCATCGTGCCGGCCGGCGGCTTCGCCCGCCTGATGCAGGCTTTCAGCCTGGAGCGCTGCGGCAACGCCACCATGTCGTTGGCCATCGCCGCCGCCGCTCTGGAGGACTCCGTTGAATACGTGCAGGGGCGTGAACAGTTCGGCAAGCCCATCGTCGACTTCCAGGCGGTGCAGTTGCGGCTGGCCGACATGGCCATGCGGGTGGAGGCGTCGCGCCTGCTGATCTATCGCGCCGCCGTCAATGCCCAGCAGGGCCTGCCATCCGTATTCGAATCCAGTGTCGGAAAATGTTTCGCAAACGAAATGGTTCGCGATGTGGCCATTTCCGGCATGCAGCTCATGGGCGGTTACGGCTACTCGCGCGAGTACCGGATGGAACAGCGGGTGCGCGACAGTTTCGCTTGGGGCATCGCCGGCGGCACCATCGACGTGCAGAAGACCAACATCGCGGCCAGCCTGGTGGGCCGGCGTTTCAACCAGCGCGGATGAGGGGGAACGTCATGAACGCCACAACCCCTTATCCCCATCTGTTCAGCCCCTTCCAGCTAGGTACCGTGCGCCTGAAGAACCGGCTGGTGATGGCGCCCATGTCGACCGAACTGGGAGGGCGCGAGGGTGAGGTGACGCCCGACATGATCGCCTTCTATCGGGAACGGGCGCTCGGCGGCATGGGGCTGATCGTGGTGGAATACACCTGCGTCAGCCCCGACACCGGACGTGCCCATGAATTCCAGCTGACATTGGAATCGCGCCGCAACCTGGACGGCCATCGCCGCCTGGTGGAGACCGTGCACGCCGCCGGGGCGCATGTCTTCATGCAGCTTCAGCACTCGGGCCAATATGCCAACCGCACCCTGTTGCCCGGCGGCATGCCGGTGGCGCCCAGCGACGTCCCCCACCGCCGCGACCCGTCGCGGCTGGTGGCGCGCGGCTTGAGTGAGGTGGAGGTGGCGGACCTGGTCGAGGCCTTCACCAACACCGCGCGCTTGGCCGTGGAAGCGGGTTATGACGGTGTGGAACTGCACGGCGCCCACGGCTATCTGCTGACCCAGTTCCTGTCGCCCCTTACCAACCGGCGCGACGACCGCTGGGGCGGAGACGTGGAACGGCGGCTGGCGTTTCCCTTGGCCGTGATCGGCGCGGTGCGGGAAGCCATGGGTGATCGGGCTCTGGTCTACCGCCTGTCGGCTGATGAGTTCACCCCCGGCGGGCTGACCATAGACGACATGGAAGCCATCGCCCCACGCCTCGCGGCGGCCGGGGCCGACGCCCTGCACATCTCCACCGGTTGGGGTGTCGGGGCCTCGTTCGAGAAGGTGGTGGAACCCATGTCCACCGCCGAGGGCTGGCGCATTCCCTATGCCCGCCGCCTGCGTGACGCGGCCGGAGTGCCGGTGATCGCCGTCGGCCAGATCCGCTGGCCGGAAATGGCGGAGGCCGCGGTGGCCCACGAGGACGCCGACCTCGTGGCCTTGGGCCGCCCGATGCTGGCCGATCCGGACTGGGCCAACAAGGCACGGGCCGGCCGCCGGGACCTGATCCGTCCCTGCACCTCGTGTAATTGGTGCATCAGCCCGCACGAGGGGCGCCATCAGGTGGGCTGTGCCGAGAATCCCCGAACCGGAAACGAGCTGGACGCCGCCCTGCCCACCGACCTGGGCCGCGACCGCCGCGCCGTGGTGGTGGGGGCTGGCCCCGGTGGCATCGCCGCCGCCCTGCTTCTGCAGCAGAGCGGGTTTGAAACCCACCTGTTCGAACAGCGAACCCATACCGGCGGCGGCATCGTCGCTTCCGCCACCCCACCGGGGAAAGAAAAGCTGTTCTGGTACAACGACTACCTTCAGCGTCAGGTGACCGGCAGTGGCGTGCGCCTGCACCTGGGCCAGTCGGCCGACACGGGTGCTGTGCTGGCGTTGAGCCCCGCACTGACCATCATCGCCACGGGCACGCGGCCCATCAGCCTGCCCATCACCGGTCTGGATGACCCCATGGTCATGGACGCCTATGACCTGTTGATGGGGGAATGCGATGTCGACTTGGCCGCCGGCGGCCACGCCGTCGTATATGGCGGCGGGGAAACGGGGTGTGAGACGGCCGAATACCTGGCACACCGCGCCATTCGCGTGACACTGGTGACCCGCAGCCCGCGTGACAGCCTCGCGCGCTCGGCTGAATGGGTCTACCGCCGCGCGCTGCTGGAACGCCTGGCGGCCAATCCATTGGTCGCCATTCTGGACAATAGCCACGTGCGAGCGGTGGGGAACGGCCGCGTGGTGATCGAGGGCGCCGGGCCCCAGGTCCACGATGTCGCCGCCGACCGCCTGATTCTGGCCCAGGGCCGGCAGCCGGCCAGTTCGCTGGCCGACGACCTGCGTGCCCAAGGCCTGGCTTGTGGGCTGGTGGGCGATAGCCGGCGGATGGGCCGCATCGGCGACGCCGTGCACATGGCCTACGCCACGGTCCGGGAACTGGCGGCGGGCCTGCCGGCATGATCGACATCACCGCACAAGTGGCCGCCGCTTTGCGGGGCGATCCCGACACCGCCCTGTTTGACTATCAGGGCCGGGCCTGGACGCGGGCGCAGGTGGCCGCCTTGGCCACCCGGGTCACAGCCTTGCTGGACCAGGCAGGGGTGGGTCCCGACGACGCCGTCGGCGTGGTGGTGCGCAACCGACCGCAACACGCGGCGGCAATGCTGGGGCTGATTTCCTCCCGCCGAGCGATGACCACGCTTTACGCCATGCAATCACCGGAAGCCTTGGCGCGCGACGTGCGGGAGGGCGGGTTCGCCGCCATCATCGCCGATACCCGGGACTGGAGCGATCCTGTGAGGACCGCCGCCGACGGCCTGTTGGGCATCCGCCTTGCCGCGGACGGAACGGCTGATCTGGTCCCCGGGCGCGACCGGATCGGTCCCGGCCCCTTCCGGCACTTCACCGCCGAACCCGGCATCGAGATCCTGTCCAGCGGCACGACGGGCAAGCCCAAGCGCATCCTGTTTCCGTTCCGCATGCTGGTGCGGGCAGTGGAGAGCGTCACGGCCGGACATAACGACGCGGTACCGGAACCGGAGATTCTGACCTGGCCTTACGGCGGCATCGGCGGCATGTGCAATCTGGTCGCCAGCGCCGTCATTGGCCGCCACACCACGCTGTTCGACAAGTTCAACGTCGCCGAATGGGCCGACGCTGTCCGCCGGCGGCGACCACGCTGGGTCAGCGGGCCACCCGCCGTGGCGCGCATGGTATTGGACGCCCAGGTGCCCAAGGAAGACCTGGCCAGTGTCGAATGCTTCTATGGGGGTGGCGCCCCCATGCCGCCAGCCCTGCAGACCGAATTCGAAGAGACCTACGGCATCAAGGTCATCTGGGCCTATGGCGCGACGGAGTTCTGCGGCACGGTCGTCAGCTGGACGCCCGCACTGTATGAGCGCTATCGCGACGCCAAGCTGGGCGCCATGGGCAAGGCCCTGCCTGGCATCAGCCTGCGGGTGGTCGATACGGTGACGGGCGCCCCGTTGCCGGCCGACCGGGAAGGCTATCTGGAGGCCCTGGTGCCGGCAGTCAGCGCCGACTGGATCCGCACCACGGACCTGGCCCTCATCGATGCCGACGGCTTCGTCTTCCACCGGGGCCGGGGCGATGGCGCCATCCTGCGGGGCGGCTTCAAGGTGTTGCCGGAAAAGGTGGCCGCCGTCCTGCAAAGCCATCCCGCGGTGCTGGACGCCGCCGTGGTCGGCCTGGCCGACCATCGCCTGGGACAGGTGCCCGTGGCCGCCGTCGAAGCGCGGGCCGGGATGCCAGTCCCCACGGAAGCCGACCTGCTGGCGTTGGCCCGGCGGGAACTGGTGGCCCATCACGTCCCGATCCGCGTGCGGGTGATGGAGGCCCTACCCCGCACCGCTTCGCTGAAAGTTGACCTGGCGGCCGTGCGCCGTCTGTTCGAAGAGGAAACGATACATGGTTAGGGGTTTGGACAAGGGCCAGAAGGTGGCCTTGCTGGTGAACGAGGCCCAAGTCGGCGTCATGGATCCGGCCTATTCGATCTTCCCCGCATTGGCGCAGCAGGTGGAGGCGCGCGGTATCGTGCCGCGGATCGCCGCTTTGATGGACCAGTTCCGGGCCCGCGGGCTGCCCATCTTCCACTTGCCGGTGGTGCACCGCCCCGATTTCGCGGATGTGACGCCCAATTCCCTGATCAGCGGCGTCACCCTCAAGGGCCGGCGTATGGCGGCGGGATCGATTGAGGCTGACTATATCGATATCCTGCGGCCGGGGCCGACCGACTACGTCGTCAGCCGATCATCCGGCTTCATCGCCTTCCTGGAAACCAGCCTGGACGCCACCTTGCGCCGGCTGGGCGTGCAGACCGTGGTGCTGACCGGCGTTTCGGTCAACGTCGCGCTTCCGGGCAACACCATGGCCGCGGTGGATCTGGGATATCAGGTGGTGATCCCCGAAGACTGCGTCGCGGGCACAGACCCCGCCGTCCACCGGACGCTGGTGGACAACCAGCTCCGGGTCCTGGCCACGATCAGCACCAGCGAGGAAGTGACCGCCGCGCTGGGCTAGGCGGCGGTCACGGGACCCATCTTCAAAAGGCGGATTTGTGGCTTCCGCCATCAACGCCGATCCATTCGCCGCTGATGTAGCCGGCGAGGTCGGAACAGAGATAGGCGATGGTCGAGGCGATTTCCCGCGGGCGGCCGACGCGGCCTGCGGGGATCAGCTTATGCAGGAAGTCGCCGACCTTGTCGGGCGTGATTCCAGCCTTCTTTTCCAGATAACCGTACATGTTGTCGGTGCCGATCCAGCCAGGCGCCACGGTGTTGCAGGTGATGCCGAATTTCGCCACCTCGTCCGACAGCGTCTTCATGAAGCCCACCGCGGCCGGACGGGTGGTGTTGGCCAGCATATGATGGATGTTTCCCGCCGGTTCCTTGGCCGTACCTGAGCCGATGGCGACGAAGCGCCCCCATCCCTTGCTCTTCATCGCCGGAATGACCTCGCGGGCGAGATAGACCACCGACATCGCGTAGACGATGAAGAAGCGCTCGAAATCCTCGTCCCTCACATCGTCGAAGTCGCCGGCGATGTTTTCCATGACGTTGCTGATCGCGATGTCCGGTGCGCCGAATTCCGCCGTTACGGCCGCCACCGCCTGATGGACGCCCGCCCGCGTGGTCAGGTCCGAGGAATAGCCCATCGCCGTTCCACCCCGGCTGCGGATTAGTTCCACCGTGTCGTCGATGGGCCCCTGGGTGCGCGCGACGATGGCCACCTTGCAGCCCTCTTCCGCCAGCATCAGCGCCGCCTCGCGCGCCATGCCCTTGCTGCCGCCCGACACGAAGGCGACCTTGTCCCTGATACCGAAATCCATGATGCTCTCCCTCTCCATTATTTAGAGAAATTTGCTGTCATGGATACTATTCGATCTACCAATTCCACTTGGCGTTTCCGCATTCGTGGAAACAATGATTATATCTGTGATTGGAGTTGACGTGACTACAATTCAGTCTCGGATGTTCACGACCAGACCTTATTCGCCCACGCCGTCACATCTTTCACAAACACGTCTGGCTGCTCCATAGCGGCGAAGTGGCCGCCCGCCGCAGGCTCCGTCCAGTGCACCAGGTTGTACAGCAGCTCGATGCGGCTGCGCGGCGGCGGCGGCATCAGGGCGTCACCAGGGAAGGCCGCGAAGCCGGTGGAGACCTCGCAACGCCGGCCGGGCGGCAGGTTGATGCCGCCCTCGCGGATCAGGCCATGATAGAACCACAGCGACGTGGGGAAGCTGCCGGTCATCAGGTACAGCAGGACGTTGGTCGCCAAGTGATCCAGACCGAACACGTCCTCCAGATCACCACCACGCAAGTCCGCCCAGTCATGGAAGCGCTCCAGAATCCAGGCGGCCTGGCCCAGAGGGTTTCCGGCCGTAGCCCAGGCCAGCGACAGCGGCTTCATCATCTGGACCATGCTGTAACCGCTCAGCATCTGCTGGGCCATGGCGGAGCGTTGCGCCCAGGCCCCCTCCTCGGCGTTCTGTGGCGGCGTCTCGCTTCGCAGACCTGCCATATTGAGGTGTATGCCTCGCACCGCCGTTGCGAAACCCATGCCCAATTGCGAGGCCACCAAGCTACCCCAGTCCCCCCCCTGGGCCAGGTAGTGGGGATACCCCAGCACCTCCGTCATGAGCCGGTTCCACAGCGCCGCCGTGGCCTTCGGCCCCATGGGCTGGACCGGCTTGCCGCTATAGGCGTAACCAGGCAGGCTGGGGATCACTAGGTCGAAGGCGTCCTTCACCTGGCCGCCATGGCGCGACGGGAAGGCCAGGCGGTCCACCACCCCCCAGAACTCGTAGTGCGACCCCGGCCAGCCATGGGTCAGCACCAGTGGCCGGGTACCATGACCCTCCCCCTTCACATGCACAAAGTGGATGGTTTGGCCGTCGATGTCCGCCAGGAACTGAGGATAGCGGTTCAGGTTGTCCTGCGCGCCCTGCCAATCAAATCCTTGCAGCAGATGTCGGCGAAAGCGTTCCAGGAATTCCCGGTCGCAACCCAGCGCCCAGCCGGCGCCCGGCGGAGCCTCCGGCAAGGAACAGGCCGCCAGCTGGGCCTTCGTCGCATTGATCTGAGCCGGCGTCCATTGGACCTGGAAGGGTCGCATCGTTTGGGATTCCTTCAGGTGATCGACGGCGTGATGCCGCCGTCGATATGCAGGTTGGTGCCGTTGATGAAGTCGGCCCGCGGGCTGGCCAGGAAAGCCACGGCATAGGCGATGTCGGCCACCTCACCGATACGGCGCACCGTTTGGCCGGAACCGCTGGCGACGTAGTCCTCGGCCTGTTTCAGGTCATCGCCCCAGCCACGCTTGGTGGCGAAATGGCGCAGGAACTGCTCCAACCCCTCCGTCCGGATCATGCCAGGGGAAATGCAATTGCTGGTGACACCGCTCTTGGCGATAGCCTTGGAGAGGCCCAGCGAGAAGTTCAGCATCGCCGCCTTCGCCGGCCCATAATCCGGCTGGGCGGACGTCGGGGTGAGCGCCGCGCCGGTGGCGATGTTGATCACCCGGCCCCATCCCCGCCCCCGCATCGGCGGAACCAGCGCGTGAATCAGCCGCACCGCCGCCAGGACGTTGCGCTGGTACGTCACCATCCAGTCCGATGTGCCCAGCGCAAACCAGGACTTGTTGGGTACATCGGCGCTGCCGCCGGCGTTATTGACCAGGATATCGATGCCACCCAGCGCCGAGACGGCCCGTTCGGCCACCTCAGCCGCGCCGGCGTCGGTGGCAAGGTCACCGCAAACCAGCTGCACCGAAGCGCCACGGCCGGCCAACCGGTCCGCCACCGCCCGGCCCCGGCCTCCATCCCGGCCATGGATCACCACGGCGGCCCCCTCGGCCGCCAGCAGTTCCGCGATCCCGACGCCAATGCCCGACGTGCTGCCGGTCACCAGCACGCGCTTGCCCGTCAATTCCAAGTCCACGGCAGTCATCCGATAGGGAAGGAAATAGCTTTCTGCTGCAGGTATTCGTCCAGCCAGCCCGGCCCGTACTCGCGACCGAAACCGGACCGCTTGTAGCCGCCGAAGGGCGCGTGGCTGGACATGTCGCCGCCGAAACCGCCATTCAGCCAGACCGTGCCCGTGCGCATCCGCAGGGCCATGCGGTAGCCTTGCGCGCGGTCGGCGGTCATGACGCCGCCGGCCAGGCCGAACTTCGATTGGTTGGCCAGCGTGACGGCCTCGTCATCGTCATCGAAGCCGATGACCACGCCGACCGGCCCGAAAATCTCGTCCTGAGCGATGGCGGCACCATTGTCGACGCCGTCAAACAGAGTGGGCTCATAGAAGAAGCCCTTGGAGCAATGCCCGGGGCGTTTGCCCCCGAACACCAGCCGACCGCCGCTGTCGTGGCCCAGTTGGACGTAACGCTCCACCTTGGCCCGCTGGCTTTCGCGGATCAGGGGGCCGACGATGGTGGTTGGCTGGCTGGGATCGCCCACCGTCCAATGCGCGGCGATGGCGGCGCAGGCCTGGACGAAGGCGGGACGCACCTTGTTGTGCACTAGGAAACGGGTGGTGAGCGCGCAGCCCTGGCCGGCATGGGCGGTGAAAGCCGCCACGGCCGTCAGCGCCGCCTTCTGAATGTCAGCGTCCTCGCGCACGATCAGCGCCGACTTGCCGCCCAGCTCCATGACCAGGCGCTTCAGGGTTGGGGCGGCCTGGGCCATGATAGCCGCGCCCACGGTGTCCGAACCGGTGAAGCTGATCAGGTCCACGTCCGGATGGCTGGTCAGAAGCTGGCCAACCTCCAGCCCGCCCGTCAGGACGTTCAGCACACCTGGCGGCAACCCGACCTCGTCCGCCACCTCACCAAACAGCAACGCGGCATAGGGGGTGAAGGGCGAGGGCTTTAGCACCAGCGTGTTGCCGGCCAGCAGCGCCGGGACGATCTTCGACAGATTCAGCAGGAAGGGGAAGTTGTAGCCGGTGATGCCGGCCACCACGCCCACCGGTTCCTTGATAGTGGCGATGGCGCCTATGCTGTCCGGCCCGCCCGGCTGGAACAGATTGGGGAAGGTTTCCACCGGGGTGGTGTTGGCCTCGATCCGGTTGGCCAATTCGATGCCGTAGTCCAGATGGCGCAGCGGCGTCGCGGTCTGTGTCAGCTGGGTCAGGCCCCAGGGGGCGCCGGCCTCGGCAATAGTCAGGGCACGGATTTCGTTCAGCCGGCCGGTCAGGACGCCGTGCATGCGGCACATGACCTCCGCCCGCTCCTTGAAGGACAGGCAGGGCCAGGGGCCCCGATCGAAGGCCTCGCGGGCGGCAGCGATGGCAGCCTCCGCCTCTCCCCTGCCGCCCACGGGCGCTGAACCGATGACCGCCTCCGTCGCGGGGTTGAGCACCGGCTCAACCGCCCCGTCCTCCGGCCTGATCCAGCGCCCGCCAATATACAGGTCCTGGATCCCGGTGTAGGGAACGCCGCTGCGGATGGCCATCGGTTCCTCCGTCCGTTCTTATTGTCAGGCATCCAAACGGCGTTTCAGGCGGCTTCGCCCACGCCGTCGTTCTTGGCGACCTCGGCGAACATGCGGGTGATATCGCCCGACGTCACACGACGGCGCACCTCGCCCGCCGCCAGCGGGGTCGGCCCGCCATAGGATACCGGCGCGGTGTTCACGTGGCCGGCCTGGGCGCGGAGCGCACCAACCGTGCACTTCTCCCGCCCGCCCATCAGGCCGAAGGCGTCGAAGTTGAGCAAACGCAGCGCGTTCTCATGGCTGATCTTATTCACGATCCGATCCGGCAGGGTGCCGAAGGTCTCGCGCAGCAGGTTGGCGGATTCGGGCCAGACGCTGTCCGAATGCGGGTAGTCGCATTCGTAGGCGATGTTGTTCTCCCCGATGGCATCCAGGTTCTTCAGCCCGAACTGGTCGTCGATGAAACAGGTCATGAAGTGCTCGCGGAACACCTCGCTGGGCTTCTTGCCGCCGAAGTCGGCATGGGTCCAGGCCTGGTGGTGCTCATGCACGAAATCGGCGCGTTCCAGGAAATAGGGGATCCAGCCGATGCCCCCCTCCGACAGGGACACCTTCAGCGGATACTTCTGCAGCGCCTTCAGGTGCAGCCAATCCGCCGCCGAATTGACGATGGAGATGGGCATGGTGGTGATCCAGGCGTCGATGGGCGATTCCATCGACGCGTGGGGTGCCTGGGCGCCCGATCCGATGTGGATGTTGATGACGATGCCGTGGTCGGCGCAGGCCTTCCACATCGGTTCCCACTGCGGGTTGTGGATGCTGGGATAGCCGCGGGTGGCCGGGTTGTCGCTGAAGGTTATGGCGCGGCAGCCCTTGTCCGCCACGCGCTTGATCTCCGCCACCGTGGCCTCGACATCCCAATAAGGCACCAGCGCGATAGGGATGTTACGGCCGGGGTAGGTGCCGCACCATTCGTCGATGTGCCAGTCATTATAGGCCTGCAGCAGCGTCAGCGCGTTCTTCTTGTTCTCGAACTTATGGAACAGCACGCCGTCGAACTGGACCACGCTGGGGAAATTGAGCGAAGCCAAGATGCCATTGGCGTTCATGTCCTCGACCCGGGCATGGATATCCCAGGCACCGCGGCGCATCTGCTCCAGCGACACGGGTTCGCACCCATACTCTTCCCGCACGCGGCCGACCACGGCGTTCAGGCCGATGGCGCCGGTGCGCTTGCCTTCATACAGCCAGTAATCCGCGCCCTTCTTGTCTTTGCGCATGATGGGCGCGAAGGACTTCTGGGCTTGGGTCAAGTGGTTGTCGTACATCGTCGGCGGCTCGACCACGTGGTCGTCCACGCTCACGATGATCATGTCTTCGACCTTCATGGCTTTCCTCCTTCGCCAAAAACTAACATCATGTCAGTTATATAGATACGAAACGACCCGACTTAGCGCTTCACCAGCTGCACCGCCGATTTATCACGATCCCAGGTGGCGGCGGTGATCCCGTCGTCACGCAGTGCGTACTTCAGAACCCGACCCACCGGGTTCTTGGGCAGCTCCGGCCGGAATTCGATGAAACGCGGCACGGCGAAATAGGGCAGCTTTTCAATGGACCAGCGGCACAGCTCCTCCTCCGTCACCTCGGCGCCCTCGACCAGGGTGCAGGTGACCTTCACGTCGTCTTCCATGTCGGCCAGGACAGCATGCACGGCCACTTCGCGGATGGCGCCATGGGACCGGAACACCGCCTCCAGCTCCATGCTGGAGATGTTCTCTCCCCGCCGGCGCAGGTAGTCTTTCTTGCGGTCCAGGAAATAGAACCAGCCGTCGTCGTCGAACCGCCCGATGTCACCGGTGTGGAACCAGAAATTCCGAAGCACCTTCATGGTTTCCGCCGGCCGCCGCCAGTACCCCTCGAACATCACGTGCGGCATTTTGGGCCGGACGATGATCTCGCCCGGCGTGCCAGGTGCCACCTCGTTGTCATGGTCGTCGACGATGCGGACGTCGAAATCGGGGTCAACGCGGCCAGAGGCGTTGGCCGGACGCGGCTCGTCCACGCGGCAACTGGTGACGATGGCGCATTCGGTCAGGCCGAAACCGATCTGCCCGAAGGTGTGGGCGCCAAACCGCTCCCGCCATTTGTCCTGCAGCACCTTGGGGAACGGCGTGCCACCCGCCACCCGCAACTTGCCGTAATAACGCTTGGCCGCGTCATTGTCGGGGGCGTCGGCAATCAGGGCCACCATCGTCGATAGGATCTGCGTCACCGTGGCGCCGGTGCGTTCGACCTCGGGCCAGAAGTTGGAGACGGAGAAGCGGGTGTAGACGGCGGCCCGGGCGCCCACCATCAGTGACGAGAGGATGGTGGCGGTATATTGGTTCGCGTGGAAGCCCGGCAGCGGCGTCCAGATGACATCGTCCTTGTTGTACAACATGTTTTCGGCGATCTGCCAGGCCATGTGGCAAACATAGTTCTGGCTGACCATGCAGCCCTTGGACGGGCCGGTGGTGCCAGCGGTGTAGATCAACATGGCCAGGTCGGACGGCTTCGCCGGAATCAGCGGTTCCGATGGGTTGGCGGTGAACGCCTCATCCAGCGACCGGAGGTCCAGGCGCTTTGCCGGACGGGCGCCTATTTCCCCCTTCACCAGCAAGGTGCGGGCATCAGGCAGGCCGTCCTCGATCTCCAGCAGGCGCTCAACGTATTCGCGTTCCGCCACCAACACCGGGGCGGCGCTGTCGGCCACCTGGTGACGCAGGAAATCCCCCTTGTAGGCGGTATTCAGCGGCACATGGACGGCGCCGATGCGCGAGCATGCCAGCAGCAGCAGCAACTGCTCCACCGAATTGTCGAGGACGGAGGTCACGCATTCCCCCGCCCGGGCGCCGGCCGCCAGCAGGCCATGGGCCAGGCGAATGCTGCGCTCCTGCAACTCACCCAGCGTGTACTTGCGGCCATTATAGTCGATGTAGTCGAAGCTGGGGCCGCGCATCGCCAACGCGGCCTCGAACACTTCGGTGACGGTCGTCTGCTTGCCGCTGGACCAGCCTTCACGCGCCATGGTCGTCGTCCATTCCTTGATATTCCGAAAAAGGCGGGGCATCGGGCCCACGCCGCCGTCAAATCGCCCTCAGCGCATGCACTGTCAGCGTATGTACTGCTTGATGTAGTCGGCGCCGAAACCGTTGGCCTGATAGTATTCGTCACAGGCCGCCAGCAGCGTCAGGCAGTTGTCCACCCGGATCGGATTGTCGTCCGCATCCAGGGATGTCAGGCCGCCGTGCATTACGTAGAACGCCATCATGGATTCCTTCACGGTCAGGGTGTGCATTTCCCCCGGCGGCTCCCAGATGAAGGTGCCGGCTTCCGCCACCCAGTCGTGTTCCGGATAAAACCAGGACCCTTCGATGGTGTAGGAGAAGACGGGACCGTCGTGGACATGCCGCCCGATGACGCCCGGCTTGGGATAGCGCAGGATGTTCACGGTGATGCCGGCCGACACGTCGAACAGCAGGGGCAGGTAATAATGCCCGGCCGGCCGCTTGACCCACAGATTCAGGTCTTCCGGCACCTTGAACACCATGTCCTTGGGCAGGTAGAGGCCGGCACTGCCCGCCGGCCTGAAATCCTTGGCGACTACGCTCATATGGTCCGCTCCCGATGTGGGGCGACGCGGATGACACGTCGTTCCGCGTCAACCTCCCTCTCATTCCCTGTTTCGGCCCAGGGAAGCGCGATGGTCAAACCTTCCGCCCCCCCGCCCCTCAAGGCATCACCCATGTGCTGAAAGCCCGCAGGGACGTTGCCGGACGATCGTCGCCATGGTCGGCTCACGGCTCTGCGACACGGGATTGAGGGGAGGAAACCATGGCCGACATCGCGGCTGAGGCGCGTGGGGCCATCGCCCACCTGCTGACCGTCTACAACACCAGCGGCGACCGGGGCCGCATCGACGAAATGCTGGCCGTCTTCACCCCTGACGCCACGCTGGAGGTACCGGGGGCCACCCATGAGGGGCGGGACGCCATCGGCGCCTTCATGCGCAACGTCGTTGCGGGCGCGGTGGGCGGCACAGACCTGTCCGGCGGCTCCCGCCACCACCTGACCACCAGCCGCGTCGAAGTCGATGGCGCCGACAGCGCCCGGGGCTGGACCTATTTCTTCGTGATGCGTCGGGGCACGGTCATTGAGGAAGGCACCTATATCGACCAATACGTTCGCCAGGACGGACAGTGGCTGATCCGCCGCCGCCGGGTGAAACTGGCCTGGGCGCTGGCCGACTGAGGTGCGGCGCACCCCCATCCCATATCTGCTGGATTCCGGCCATGGACTGGCCCCTGCCGCCGGCAGGCGCCAAGCTGCCCCAAATATCAGGGAGGCCGCATGCGCACGCCGCACAGGAACCGTAATCCGTGGTTCAACAAGGAAGGCACGTGATGAGCGTCAGTCCCGTCCTTGCCGCCGGGGATGAGCCGGCGACCACACGCCCGGCATCCCGCGTGCCCCGCCACGTGCTGGCGGCGTTGGCGGCGCCCGGCATCCCGCAGTCGGCCATGAGCCTGCCGCTGGTGGTCTACCTGCCGCAATTCTATTCCGGCGACCTGGGCCTGGGACTGGGGCTGGTGGGATCGATATTCATGGTCATCCGCCTGCTGGACATCGCCTTCGACCCCTTCGTCGGCACCTTCATGGACGCAACGCGTACCCGCTTCGGCACCTACCGGCCATGGCTGATGGCCAGCGTTCCCATGGTCATGGCCAGCATCGCCATGCTGTTCATGGCCAAGCCGGGCGTCGGTCCCGTTCACCTGACGGCGTGGCTCAGCCTCGCCTACGCCGGCTGGTCCATCCTGAGCCTATCGCTGGTGGCGCTGGCGGCCAACGTCGCCCGGGACTATGACGAGCGCACCCGGGCCTACAGCTGGTGGCAGGCCGCCTTCATGGTGGGCATGATCGCCGCCATGCTGCTGCCCAAGGGCCTCGCCGCCCTGGGCCACGCCAGCAGCGGCGACCGTATGCAGGCCATGGCCTGGCTGGTCCTTCTGCTGATGCCGCTGATGGTGCTGGTGACCATGGCGGTGGTGCGCGAGCGTTCGGTGATCAAGGCGGAAGTGCCCAGCACCTGGCGCGACTATTTCGGCCTGATGCGGGTGGCGACGGTGCGCCGCGTGCTGCTGACCGAAGGCCTGCTGGGCCTGGCGGGCGGCTGCACCTCCACCCTCACCGTCTTCTTTTTCAGCTGGCTGAAGGCCATAGCGCCGGCCGACATCGGGCTGATCCTGGTGGCCAACTTCGTCGTCGGCCTGCTGTTGACACCCTTATGGTCGGCCCTGGCCACACGTTTCAGCAAGCACCGCGCGTTGATCGTGGCGGCCGTTGGCTATGCCGTGGTCCAACTGCTGTTCCTGGTGGTGCCGGCCGGCAATCTGGGCCTGATGGTCGCCTGCGGGGCCGCCAGCGGCGCCTTTTACGGGGCCACCAACATGCTGCCCCGGGCCATCCTGGCCGACGTCGGCGATCTGGAACGGCTGAATACCGGCAAGGAACGGTCCGGCCTTCTGTTCGCCCTGCTCATCGGCATTGCCAAGGTGGGCCAGGCGCTGTCCGTGGGACTGATGTTCTACGTGCTGGACCTGGTGGGTTTCAATCCCGCGCCGGGGGCCACCAACCCACCCTTGGCGCTGGCCGTCCTGATGGGCCTCTACGGCGGCCTGGCGGCGGCGCTGAGCCTGGGGGCAGCCCTGCTGATCCGCCGCCATCCCATAACGGCCGAACGCCATGCCGACATTCTGCGGCAACTGCGCGAACGCGGCCTGACCTGAACCGCCCCCAAGAGGGAACGATGCCCCATCTTTATACCGACGAGCAGCGGCACATCCGGGACGAGGTCCGCCGCGCCCTGTCCACCGCAGCGTCCAACGCCCGTCTGCGCGACCTGCTGGAAAAGCCGGGCATGCACGACACCGTCTTCTGGCAGACGGCCCGCGAGTTGGGCTGGAACGCCATGGCCATTCCGGAGGCGCACGGCGGCTTGGGCATGGGCCTGGTGGACAGCCTGATCGTGGCCGAGGAATGCGGCCGGGCGCTGGCCGGCGCACCCTTCCTGGCGACCAATCTGGCCGTGGCCCATGCCCTGACCGCGGCCAGCGATCCCACCGGCCTTTTGGGCCGGATCGCCGATGGCCATGCCATCGCCGCCCTCGCCTTCGCCGAAGGTTCGGAGCCCCTGCCCGCCAGCCCCACCACACGACTGGAGGAAGGGCGTCTGTTCGGGACCAAGACAGCCGTATTGGGCGGAGCCGCCGCGGATGTCGCCCTGGTGCTGGCGACGGATGGTGGCGTGCCTTGCCTGGTTCTGGCCGATCTGGACGGCGCCGGGGTCACCCGGGACGCCCCCCCCACCTTGGACCCAAGCCGCGCCATCGCCCACCTGGCCTTCGACGGCGCTCCCGCCGTGCGGCTGGCAACCACCAATGCCCAGGCGCTGGCCGGGGCCTGTCAGCTTCGGCTGGGCCTGTTCCTGGCCGCCGAGAGCGTGGGTGGCGCCGACGCCTGTATCGCCCTCTCCCGCGACTATGCCAATGAACGCCAGGCCTTCGGCCAGGCGATCGGCAAGTTCCAGGCGGTGAAGCATGCCATCGCCGAGATGTGGGTGCTGAACGAGATGGCCCGCGCCTCCGTCCTCGACGCCGCGTTGCGCCTGGATCGGGGCGACGCCGACGCACCCGCCTACGCCGCGGCCGCCCGTCTGAACGCGGTCCAGGCCTATGAGACGTCGGCGGCATCAGCCACCCAGATCCATGGCGGCATCGGCGTGACGTGGGAGGCGGATTTGCACCTGCATTACCGACGGTCCCGCACACTGGCGGTGGAGGCGGGCGCCCGCCCCTACTGGGAAGATCTGATCGTCACCGTGCTTGAAGGAAAAGCGGCATGAGCGGAGCGCTTGAGGATTATCGCGCCCAGGCCCGTGCCTGGCTGGCCGACCACGCGGCGGAGTTCGGCGCCCAAGCCCGGCGTGGCCTGGATGAGGCGGCCGATCTGGCGCTGGGCCGGCGCTGGCAGCGGCTGAAAGCCGACAATGGTTACGCCGGCATCGCCTGGTCCCCGCAATACGGCGGCGCCGGCGGCACCGAATTGCAGGCCGCCATCTTCGCGCAAGAGGAACTGCCCTTCGGCTTTCCCAGCGTCTATTTCGGCATCAGCCTGGGTCAGCCGGTGCCCATCCTGCTGAAATACGCTCCCGAAGAGGTGCGGCAGCGGTACGCCCTTCCCGCCCTGCGGGGAGAGGAGATCTGGTGCCAGCTGTTCTCCGAGCCCGCGGCCGGATCCGACCTGGCCGGCATTCGCCTGCGCGCCGTCCGGGATGGCGATGGCTGGGTGCTGAGCGGCCAGAAGCTGTGGACCAGCTGGGCCCACCTGGCCGACTACGGCGTCATCCTGGCCCGCACCGACCCCAGCCAGCCCAAGCACAAGGGCCTGACCTATTTCTGGCTGGACATGAAGGCGCCGGGCGTCACCGTCCGGCCGGTCCGCCTGGCCAACGGCGGCCATGACGTGAACGAGGTCTTCTTCGACGACGTCCGTATCCCCGACAACCAACGGCTGGGTGCCGTGGGCCAAGGCTTCGGCGTCGCCATGGACACCCTGATGATAGAGCGCTACGCGGCCGCCGATGAGGCGGGCTTCGGCCCCGCCCTGTCGCTGTTCGTCAATCAGGCGCTTGAGACGACAATCAATGGCCGGCCGGCCATCGAGGATGGCCGCGTGCGCCGCGACATCGCCACCGCTTTTCGTCAGCAGCGCGCCCTGGCCGCCATCCGGACCGGCACCTTCCTGGCGCTGGCCGCCGGGGCCGAGCCCGGGCCGGAGGGCTCCATCCATAAGCTGGTCTCGATGCGGGCACGCCAGCAGCTGTCCGCCGCCGCCATGGATTTGATGGGCACCGCGGGTTCAATCCTGGAACCGGACGCCTCCCCCCAGTCGGACTGGGCCCAGTCCTGGCTGACGGCGCCCACCGGCCGCATCGCCGGCGGGGCGGACGAAATGCTGTTGAACACCATCGCCGAACGCATCCTGGGATTGCCCCAGGACTACCGCCCCGACAAGGGCCTGCCCTTCGACCAGATTCGGCCCAGCCGCTAAGGACCATGCCCATGGTTGCCATCAACAACGTGACCGACCTGACCATCACACATGGCGTGGCGGTCGTAACCCTGGACTATCCCCCCGTCAACGCCCTGTCGCCCGCGGTGCTGGAAGGGATGTTCGAGGCCATCACCACCGCCCTGGACGATTCTAAGGTCGCCGGCATCCTGCTGACCTGCGACGGACGAACCTTCATCGCGGGCGCAGACCTGAAGTCCCTGGGCAAGGTCCAGCCCAAGGTCGACTTCTTCGACTTGCAGGCGCGCATCGAAACGGCGGCCAAGCCCACCGTGGCGGCCTTGCACGGCACGGCGCTGGGCGGCGGGCTGGAAGTGGCGCTGACCTTCCACTATCGCGTGGCAGTGCCCAGCGCCCGCATGGGCTTGCCGGAGGTCACCCTGGGCCTGCTGCCCGGCGGCGGCGGCACGCAACGCCTGACCCGCATCGTCGGCGCCGGCGCGGCCTTGGACATGCTCACCACCGGCCGCCAAGTGGACGCGACTGAAGCCCTGCGCCTGGGCCTGGTGGATCATCTGGTGCCGGAAGATGACCTGCGTGGGGGCGCGCTGGCCTATGTCCGCGAACTGATCGCCGCTGGGGCTGCCCCCAAGCGCGTGCGCGACCTGGAGGGCGCCATCCAGGCCGACCGTGACGATCCCGGCCTGTTCGACCGGTTCCGCGCCGAGCATGCCCGCCGCCTGCGCGGCTTGGATGCGCCCCAGGCCATCGTGCGTTGTGTGGAGGCCGCTGTCTGCCTGTCCTTTGACGAGGGGCTGGCGGTGGAACGGCGGGAGTTCGGCAAGCTCCTGCATGGTCCCCAGTCGGCAGCGCTGCGCCACCTCTTCGCCGCGGAACGTGCGGCCCAGAAAATCCCCGACCTTGCCGCCGACGCCCCGCCCCCTGCGCTGCGCACCATCGGCATCGTGGGGAATGGCGAACTGGCGGCGGCCCTATCGAAAAGGGCCGCCAAGGCCGGGTACGCCGTGGTGGAAAGCGACGGCGCCGACCTGGTGATCCTCGCCGCCGCGCCAGGGGATTGGGTAGCGCGGTTGGACACCACCTTGCGCCCCGACACCCTCATCGCCATCACCGATGGCCTGGAGAACCTGGACGCCCTGCCAAATCGCCATCCCGACCGCCTGCTGGGCTTAGGCTTCGCGCGGCCGCCCCATCGGCTGTTGGAAATCGTCCGAGGCGCCGCCACCCATCCCGCCGCGCTGGCGACGGCGATGCAGCTGGCGAAGAAGCTGGGCAAGGCCGCCGTCGTAACCCGTCCCACCGGCATCGCCAGCCCGCTGGCGACAATCCTCCACCGCCAGGTTCAAGGACTGGCCGGCGCCCACGCCGCCCTGATGGAGTTTGGCTTCACGGAGGATGTCGGGGGGGAAGACGGCGGCGTTCCGGCGGCGGACACGCTGAAACGCGTGCTCTATCCCGTGGTCAACGAAGCGGCCCGGCTGCTGGAACAGGGCATTGCCGCCCGCGCCTCCGATATCGACCTGGCCGCCGTCACCGGCCTTGGCTGGCCCGCTCATCAGGGAGGGCCGCTGTTCCATGCCGATCTCATCGGCCTTGCCACCGTTGTCGCCGGCCTTGAGGCCATGGGCATAGCCCCCACACCTCTGCTGCTCAAACTGGCGTCGGCTGGCCGGACCTTTACCGGCTCTTGATCAGCCGGTCAGCACTGACACCAGCTCCTCCGCCACCAAGTCCAGGCTGGCGTCGGCATCGATACGGGGTTCGTCCTCCGCCAGCGCGCTGGCCACGTGGTCGACGCGGGCCAAAGCCAGTATCGCGCGGGCATGGCGGTGGCGGGCATTCTCGCCCGTACGGGCCAGGGCGGAGAAGGATTCCGCGAGGATGTCGATGACGGCCTCACGGTGGTCGTCCACCAGCTCTCGCGCCTCACCACTGCTGGCCAAGCCGATATGGAACAGGCGCATGGCATCGCGATGTCCCCGCAGCACCTGAACATAATCCGTCAGCCATTTCGCCGCGGCCGCCTTGTCCAATCGTGCCGGCAGGCCGCGGTACAGTTCCCGCACGCCGCGCAGATTGGATGACAGCAGCGCCAGCAACAGCGCGTCCTTGTTGACGAAATGCAGGTACAGGGTGGCCCGACTGACGCCCGCCGCAGCGGCCACCTGCTCCATCGACGTTCCCTCCACCCCACCTTCATAGAAGCAGGCCCGGGCCGCCCGCGTAATGCGCCGCCGGGTGAGGTCGCGCTGTTCCTGACGCAAAGTCAGGCGCGGGCCGGGGTGCGCAGCGTCAGCCTTCATATCCGTGATGCCTTGATGGGATCGGTCGCTGGTTCATGGACAAGACAATCGCCCACTCGCTAGACAATTGTCCAGCGAGGAGGTCACCCATGACTGAACCCATCACGCGGGCGATCCCGGACGGACAGCCGTCCCTGGAAAGCCTGTACCGACCCGAAACCCTGGCGCCATGGCTGGACCGCCATGTTCCAGAGGCCGGCGACGGCCCCGTCCGCGCCACCAAGCTGGCGGGCGGCGCCACCAATGTGGTGCTGCGCGTCGATCGCGGCGGTATCCCCGTCGTGCTGCGCCGCCCCCCGGCAGCCCCCCGCCCCGACAGCGTCAAGGTGCTGACCCGTGAAGCGCGCGTGCTGTCGGCCCTGAACGGCAGCGGCGTGCCCGCGCCCCGCTGCTATGCCGCCTGCGACGATCCGGCGGTCATCGGCACGGCCTTCTACGTCATGGAGCATATCGACGGCTGGCTGGCGCTGGGGGAAAGAACCCTGCCGCCCGCCTTCCAGGCGCCGGAGGTCCGCCGCCAGCTTCCCCTGGCCCTGGTGGGCGGCATCGCCCAGTTGGGGGCCTTGGATTACAAGGCGCTGGGTTTGGAAGGCTTCGGCAAGCCCGACGGGTTCCTGGAGCGGCAGGTGGACCGCTGGCTGCATCAGCACGCCAGCTACGCGGAGTCCGAGGGCTATGGTTACCGCCCTCTGCCGGACAAGGATGCCGTGGTCGACTGGCTGCGCGCCAACACGCCGGCGATGCCGCGCGCCGGCATCATCCATGGCGACTATGGCTGGCCGAATGCGCTGATCGCACCCGATATGCCCGTGCGTCTGGCCGCCATGATCGATTGGGAGCTGTCCACGATCGGCGATCCGCTGCTCGATCTGGGCTGGACCGTCTACAGCGCCCCCTCGCCGGTCAGCGCGGTGGAGCCGCCCAAGCTGTTCCACGATCCGGCATATCCCGATCGCGAGGCGCTGGTGGACCACTACGCCAGCATCACCGGCCGCCCCGTCGCCAACCTCACCTACTACATGGTCCTGGCCCAGTTCAAGCTGGCCATGCTGCTGGAGCGGCACTACGCCCGCGGCCTGAACGGCCGCCTGCCCCGCGAACAGGGCGAGGAAATGGGCGCCCTGGTCCTGGACTTGCTGCGCTGCGCCGCCGAAATGGCGCGCGAGCATGACGGAAAGAACTCTGGCACGCGAAAGGCCCAGTCATGATCGACTTCAGCATAGATCCCGTCTTTCAGGAAAAACTGACCTGGGTGCGCGGCTTCGTCCGCGACCAGGTCGAACTGGTGGACGCGCTGTTTCCCGACCCCGATGCGCCCTTCAACCCGCATGACGAACAGGCCATGGCCGTCGTCCGCCCCCTGCAGCAGGAGGTGCGGCGCCAAGGCCTGTGGGGGCTGCACCTGCCGCCCGAACTGGGTGGGCCCGGCTTCGGCCAGGTGGAACTGTGCCACCTGAACGAGATCCTGGGCGCCACCATCTGGGGCCCCACCATCTTCGGCTGCCAGGCGCCCGACAGCGGCAATTCGGAAATCCTGGCCCGCTTCGGCACGCCGGAACAGAAGGACCGTTGGCTGAAGCCCCTGCTGGAGAACGAGATCGTCTCCTGCTTCTCCATGACGGAGGTGGAAGGTGGCTCCGACCCCACCCAGTTCACACTGAAGGCTGAGCTGGTGGGTGACGAGTGGGTGATCAACGGCGAGAAATGGTTCTCTTCCAACGCCCGGTTCGCGGGCTTCCTCATCGTCATGGCGGTGACCGATCCGGACGCCGCCTCCCGGCATGAGCGGATGTCGGCCATCATTGTGCCGGCCGGCACCCCCGGATTGACCTTCGTCAGCGAACCCGGCATCGCCGGCGAGCCGCTGGAAATGGGGTCCCACGCCCACCTGCGATACGAGAATGTGCGGGTGCCGGCGTCCAGCCTGTTGGGCCCGCGCGGGCAAGGCTTCATGGTGGCTCAGTCCCGCCTGGGCGGCGGCCGCATCCACCACGCCATGCGGGCCATCGGCATGTGCCGCAAGGCGCTGGAGATGATGTGCGAGCGCGCCCATTCCCGCACCACGCAAGGGGAGACGCTGTCGCACAAGCAACTGGTGCAGATGGACATCGGCCAGTGCTGGATCGACCTGGAACAGTTCAAGCTGCTGGTGCTGCGCACCGCCTGGATGTTCGACACGCACCAGGAGGAAGAGGCGCGCAGTTGGATCGCCGCCTGCAAGGTCGCCTGCGCCCAGGTGACCCACAAGATCATCTTCAAGGCCATGCATCTGCTGGGCTCTCTGGGGATATCCAACCAGACGCCGCTGTCGCGGATGTGGGGCACGGTGCTGATCCTGGGCATGGCCGACGGCCCGACGGAGATCCATCAGATCTATGCCGGCCGCCATGTGCTGAGAGCCAATAAAGCCACCGCGCCAGGGCGCTTCCCCAGCAACTACCTGCCCCACCGCATCGCCGAGGCCGAGGCCCACTTCGGCGTGAAGCGCCAGGGTTTCCGTCCATGAGCGCCCTGTTCCGCCTGGACGGCAAGGTCGCCCTGGTCACCGGCGGCAGCCGGGGCCTGGGCCGGCAGATGGCGCTGGCCTTCGCCGAGGCCGGCGCCGACGTTATCGTCGTCAGCCGCAAGCAGGACGCCTGTGAGGTCGTGGCGGCGGCGATCCGCGACCTCGGCCGCCGCGCCCTGGCCTTGGCCTGCCACATGGGCGAATGGCCCCAGATCGACGCGTTGGTGGAACGGGTTTATGGCGATTGGGGGCGGATCGACGTCCTGGTCAACAATGCGGGCCTGTCGCCGGTGGAACCCAGCAGCGCCGCCACCAGCGAGGCCCTGTTCGACAAGGTGATGGACGTCAACTTCAAGGGCCCCTTCCGCCTGGCCGCCTTGGTGGGCGGCCACATGGTGGCGGGAGACGGCGGGACCGTCATCAATGTCTCGTCGCTGGGTGCCCTGAACCCCCAGCCGGGCATCATCCCCTATGCCGGGGCCAAGGCCGCCCTGAACGCCATGACGGTGGGCCTGGCGCGCGAGTTTGCGCCCAAGGTGCGGGTCAACACCCTGTCCCCCGGCATGTTCGCCACCGACATTTCCCATCACTGGCAGAACACGGAGGCCATGCAGGCTGGCATCCCGTTGAAGCGCTTCGGCCAGCCCGTCGAAATCATCGGCAGCGCCCTGTATTTGGCCTCCGACGCGTCATCCTACACGACGGGTGCCAACATCGCCGTGGGGGGCGGAATCTGATGCGGGCTTGGCGCAGCCACCGGGCCGGCGGCCCGGATACCCTGGTCCTGGATGAGGATGTCGCGCATCCGGTGCCAAAAACGGGCGAGGTGCTGGTGACCGTCACGGCCGCCGCCCTGAACTATCCGGATCTGCTGCTGATCCAGGACCTGTACCAGGCCCGCCCACCCCGGCCGTTTACACCAGGATCGGAAATCGCGGGCGTGGTGGAGGCCGTGGGCACCGGTGTCCAAGGCTTTCAGGTCGGCGACCGTGTGATCGGGCTGCTTGCCCATGGTGGCTTGGCGGAGAAGGCGATCGTGGCGGCTGACGACTGCGCCCTGGTCCCCGCCGGGGTGGATGACGCATCCGCCGCCGCCCTGCGCGTCACCTACGCCACCAGCCACTATGCCCTGCGCGATCGTGCCGCCCTGAAGCCGGGCGAAACCCTGGTGGTGCTGGGGGCGGCCGGCGGCGTCGGCCTGGCCGCCGTGCAACTGGGCAAGGTCATGGGCGCGTATGTCGTCGCAGCCGCCTCCACACCGGAAAAGGCCGCCGTCGCCCGGGAAAACGGGGCGGATGCCGTGTTGGTCTATCCCGGTGCCCTCCACCAGCCGACCACCGCCAAGGCCCTCACGGCCGAGATCCGCGCCGCCTGTCCTCAAGGCTGGGCCGACGTGATTTACGATCCTGTCGGCGGCGCTTATGCCGAGCCGGCCTTTCGGGCCCTGGGGTGGAACGGGCGCCACCTGGTGGTCGGCTTCACCGCCGGCATCCCCAAGCTTCCCTTGAACCTGACCTTGCTGAAGGGCGGCGGCGTGCTGGGGGTCTTCTATGGGGACTTCGCCCGTCGGGAGCCGGCACTGCGCCAGACCTATCTCGATGAAATCATGGCTTGGCTGGCCGATGGGCGGATCAGGCCCCACATCGGTATGCGCCTGCCCCTCGCCCGCGCGCGGGAGGGTTTGGAGGCCCTGGGGGCGCGGCAAGCGATGGGTAAGATCGTTATCAACGTGAGTTGAGTCCGCTTATTAGGCCACGCGGGCCGCCAAACACCGCGCCAGCAGGTCGGGATGGGTCAGGAAAGGTTCGTGCGGCGTGTCGATCTCCACCACGTCGGTGGCGCCGGCACGAGCGGCGAAGCGGTGCTGCCAGGCCGCCGGCAGGATGGGGTCGCGGGCGGTGACGATGAAGCTCGTCGGCCGCAATCCGGGGAACCCGTCCAGGCGGCTGGCCGCGCCCATCACCGCCGGCGGCCAGATGTCCTGCGCGCATTCCCGCACCACCCAGCCGTAAGTGGCGGCATCCATGTCGGGTGCGAACATGACCTGGAATCGCTCCTCATCCGTGCTCGCCGCCAGGTCGAAGGGCCAGCCCATACGGTTAGGGTCTTCCCCACGCCGGCCGGGTCCGAAGGCGTCAAACACCGTTTCACCCTCCGCCGGCACGCAGGTGGCCAGGAAAATGACGCGGGCGAACAGTTCGGGGCGCCGCACCACCATCCTGGGTAACAGCAGGCCGGCAGCCGAGTGGCCAATCAGGGTCCAGGGGCCCGCTCCAGCCGCCGCGATGTCGGCCAGCAGTTCTTCCACCACGGCCTCGGTGGTGAGGCCATCGACGGCCCGCGTCCGCTTGGCGCCGCAGCCCGGGATGTCCAGGCACAGGAAGCGGCTGTCGCCCCCCATCTCCTGGACCAGCGGGCCCAGCAACCGCTGCCAGCACCAGCCACCATGCTGGCCGCCATGCAGAAACACACAATTCTGCGTCATGCCGTGTCCCTCCCCGGAAAAGGATTGGGCCGGGCGCCTCTGGCACCCGGCCCTTGTCCATCACTTCGTTAGAAGCCGTAGCGCAACCGGGCACCGAACATGCGTGGCGCGCCGTAGCTGCCGGAGTAGGTGCCGAAGCTGGGCGAGCCCAGCAGGATGTTGTGGATGTATTTGGCGTCGAAGGCGTTGTCGACATAAAGGGTCAGGTCGACGTCCTGCTTCATGATGTTGGAGAAGCGCAGATTGAAGCTGGTCAGGTCATACGCCGGCAGCAGGACCGACGTCTGCCACACGGACCCCATGTGATAGTAGTCGGCGACAAAATGGGCGTCGAACGCCTCGGTCTGGAAGGGCAGCTTGTAGTTCAAGCTGGCCGAATAGCTCCAGCGCGGGGTGCCGGAGAATGGGCCCGCCTTGAAGAAGCCACCGGCGCTCAGGAAGGACGCCACGTTCAGGCTGTCGTACTTCGGGTAGAGGTATGAGGCAGAGTACGTGAAGTCCAGCCCGCGGAAGGGCGAGATCAGGCCGTCCACCTCGACACCCTGGAAGGTGGCGTCGCCGGCATTCAGCGTCAGGGCGGTATTGGCGGGCTGATTGATCGCAGTCACGCCGGGCAGGCTACCCGCGATGATGCCGGTCGCTTCCAGCTGGTAGTTGGTATAGGAGGCGGTGAAGGCCGCGATGTTGAACCGGCCGGCCCACTCATCCACGCGCCACTTCACATGCGCGCCGACTTCATAGTCGGTGACCGTCTGCGGCTGATAGGTCTGGTAAGGCTGCAGGATGGGCGCCTGCGCCGGGGCGTTGATGCCGCCGGCACGGTAGCCGCGCCGGGTGGTAAAGTAGAAGAACAGGTTGTCGTTGACCTCATAATCCACGCCGAGGGTGTAGGTGGGTGCCTCGAAGCTGGCCGAGCCCTGGTAACTGGCATAATAAGGATTGAGGGCCGAGCCGACCGTCCCACCCTTGTCGGCTTGGCACTGCGCCAGCGAATTGTACGGGGCGACCACGCTGAGCCCGGTGGCGAAGTCGATGGAGGCCTTGGAGTTGGCGCAGACGCCCTCCTTGTCCCAGGTGTAGCGCAGGCCGGCGTTCAGCTTGAAGCCGTGCAAGGCGTCCGCCACGTGCGACAGGTCGTAGCTGACGTTGGCGAAGACCGCCTTGCTTTCATCGGTATACAGGTTGTCGGCCAGCGTTCCTGCAGGCCAGATACCTCCGAACAACTGGGTGATGTAAAGCGACGTGGGCGACGCGCTCGCGGCGCTGGGACGGAACAAATCCTCCGCCAGATAATCCGGACCGGTAGGCTGTTCCTTCAGATAGAAGGCGCCGACCAGCCAGGTCAGCGACTTGTTGAACGCCGTGCCGGAGAACTGCAGTTCCTCCGTGAACTGCTCCTCCACCACGGCATTGTAGTTGTTGAACAGGGTGACCGGAGTACCCGCCGCAACCCCCAGGGAGGCCAGGGGGAAAGGCATAGGCGCCAGGCCGAGGCCGGTGGCGGAGTTGACCTGGTCAACGTCGGAGGAACGGTAGCCGAAGATGTTCTTGATGGAGAAATCGTCGAATTCCGCCTCGGTGGTGTTGGACACCCCCCAGACCTTCACCTTGCTGAACGGCTGTGTGGTGGAGGCGTTCGTATACGGATTCTGGCCTTGCAAGGCGGTGATGGCCGGCCACAGCACCGGACTCACCGGCGGCGTCACCGCCACCACGCCCGAATTGTTGTCGTCCGCATGGTAGTAGTCGAACACCGTCGTGTTCTGCAGCCATTCCGTCGGCTTGAGCAGGACGGAGAAGCGGACGGCCTTGGAGTTGACGTTGTCCTGGTCCTTGCCGGTGGAAATGTTGCTGGTGTAGCCGTTGCGCTGTTCGATATCACCGGCGATGCGGAAGGCCAGTTTGTTGTCCACCACCGGAATGTTGATGGCGCCCTGGAAGTTGTGCTTTGCATAGTTGCCGATGTCGGCCTGGACATAGCCATTCACATCGAAGCCCGGCTTCACCGTGTTGACCAGGACGGCACCGCCGGTGGTGTTGCGGCCGAACAGCGTACCCTGAGGCCCCTTCAGGATCTGGACGCCGTCGACATCGAAGGTAGGCAGCACCGCCCCCCACCGGGTCAGCGGCACATCGTTCAGGTAGGTCAGCGCCGACGGCAAACCCGGGCCGATGACGGCTCGGCTTTGGCCGCGAATGGTGTAGGTAGTATTGGCGTCGGAACCGGAGCCGTTCAGGATCACGCCCGGCACCATGCGCTGCAGGTCGCTGGTGCTCTCCAGGCCGGCGGAGGCGAGCGTGCTGGAATCGATGACAGTGACGGACACCGGCACGGTTTGCGCGGTTTCGGCATGGCGGCGGGCGGTGATCACCACCTCCTGCAATTCATCGGACACCGCGGATGCCGGCTGTTGCGGATCGGGCGCCGCCGGGTCCTGGGCTGGAGCGGCGGCAAAGGCCGCCCCCGCCGCCAGGGCGATCGTGGACGTGCCCATGACAACGGCAAAAAGATAGCGGGATTTCCCTAACGCCATGTTCTTCCTCCCCTAAATGCGCGGGCCCGCTTCTTCGCCGGACCTACACCGTTATTTCGCGCATGCTTGCGGCCATGGCCCGTCCTACGCAATGCGGCGGCAGGCAAACGGTTCTAACCAGCACACTTATGCTTTATTTGGAGAGATGCGCAGGAAGACTCCACATACCTCCGAACGCAACAATGCGCGCTACGCCGGTAATCCGGGAAAGGGTCCGGTACCGCCCGTCCGTCATTGTGAAAGGGAAAGGGCCCCCTCAGGGCTCCAGCAACTGATGGCGCAGCGCTTCGCATGCGTCATCGTCCACGCCCAGGACGTCGGACAAATAGGCGGCCACCGTTCCATGCCGGGATTCCACGGTCTCGAACAGGCGGTGAAGATAGGCTACATCCGCTTGCAGAAGCGGCCGCGCAGCCTCAGCCCGGTCCGGGCTCATGCCGGTGCCGGCCGCCATAAATCGGGCATGCAGCCAATCATAGTGCCGGTTGGTCGCCAGGTAGTCCGCCTCGATCTCCGGGCGCGAGACTCCCAGCGCCGTCAGCAGCAAGGCCGCCGCTGCCCCGGTGCGGTCCTTACCGGCGGCACAGTGGAACAGCAGCGGCAATCGCCCCTCACCCACCCGGATGAACAGCAGGCGCAGGGCGGGCGTCTGCTCAAAGGGCAGGCGGGCGTAGATGGAGAGCATCAGGTCACGCAAGGCGGCCGCCCCCTCCAACCGCGCCCGCGCGAGATCGGCACCGCTGTGATCATAGCTGTGGAAGGCCAGTTCAATGCCGTGGCCGTCCCCCAGAGAGGCGGGCCGTGCCGCCCGTTCCCGGGTGGTACGCAGGTCCACCACGAGTTTCAAACCCAGGTTCTGCAGCAGAGCGCGGTCATCGTCGGTCAGCGTGTGCAGTTCACCGGCGCGGAACAGCAGTCCTGGACGTATCCTCCGGCCATCAGCCGTGGGCAAGCCACCGAGATCGCGGAAATTGGGGCAGCCCGCCAGCATCACCGCTGGCCCGCCCAACCTATCGTCCGGGCCAAGATGCGGGCCTGGGCCCTCTTCAGTTCAACCGGATGCAGGCTTTCTTCCGGATATTGCAGGGTCACGGCGGCGATCTGCTCAATGGCGGAGAAGATGACGATGCCCTCGGCATACGCCTCCATCCGACTGGGCCCTTTGCCGGAACCGTTCCGGACGGCCCCGGCCAGGATCAGGTCGCACAGCCGGTTCAGCACCGGGATGGCGGTCGCGGTGCGCAGCCGCATGAAACGGGGATTGCCCCGATCCGACTCCAAATTGCGATAGGAAAGGACCACCGCATGCCGCCGCCATAGTTCATAGAAGGTCTCAACGAAGGCCAGGGCATCTTCCTCGGCATGGCCGGGACGGACGCGTAGATCCAGTTCCCGCAGCTCGGCGCCGGCCTCATCGCTCAAGGCATACAATACGTCCTGAACGTCGTCGAAGTAGAGATAGAAGGTGGCGGATGCCAAGGCCGCTTCCCGCGCGATGGCCACCACCGTCAAGTCGAAAGGCGACTGGTGGGCCAGCAGACGGCGGGCGGCATCCGTCAGGCGCCCACGCGTCTCCAGGCCCTTGCGGCCCAGCTTCTGGCCGTTCTTGTTGCTGATGACCGGCGCAGCCGGGATTTCAGGATCCTGGTGTTGCGCCAAATCAGGAGAGGTGGGGGACAGGGACATCTTATGGGTCGTGCCAGCGAACGGGCCCGGGCGTCAATGCCCGGGCGCGCGGCACCACCGCTTCATCACACAGGGGATGCCGGTATCCGTCGGATGCCTCTCTGCCTAGGCCGGGTTGCCCAGTGCTGATAGCTCAAGGACACGTCTGTTTTCTTGAGGCCATCATGACCGACCAGCCGGAACTCCCCGAGGGCTACAGCCACACCCCCAGCCCCAGCGCTTTCATCAACCATATCGGCCGCATCTATCATCGCCGCACCACGGCTGAGGACGGCACGGAATTGGTATGGGCGGCGCTACGCATCGAGCCGCACCACGTCAATACCTGGGGCCTGGCGCACGCCGCCGTCATGGCCGGTATGGCCGACATCGGCACGGCGGGACCCGCCTATGTCGACGGCGGACCGCCGGTGGTGGTCATCGACCTCGCGACCCAGTTCATCGCGGCACCCAAGTTGGGCGACCTGCTGGAGGTCAAAGGCTGGACCACGAAGCGCACACGCAGCCTGGTCTTCGCCCAGGCGCGCGCCGAGGTGGCGGGTCAGTTGATCTTCACCGCCACCGCCATCCACAAGATCGTGGGGGCCTGAAGCCCCCCTCCTCAGCCCGCCATGGCCTGCGCCAGCAAGCCTTGCAGGTCGATCTGGCCGGCGGTGATGCCGCCGACAAAGCCGCCATCCACGTTCAAGGCATGGCCGTTGATGAAGGACGCCGCCCCACTGTTAAGGAAGATCAGCGGGTAGGCCTGCTCTTCCGGCTTGGACCGCCGGCCGATGGGGGTGGTGAAGACGTCGATGATGCGTGCACTCGCCGTCCTTTCGAAGGCCGGCATCATTGGCGTCTCCGTCGGGCCGGGGCAAATGCAGTTGGTGCGCACGCCCTGAGCGATGGTGCGGGTGCCCATCATCATGGTCCAGACGATGCTGGCCTCCTTCGAAAAGGCATAGCCATCGCCCACGAGATCGGCATGACGTTCACACCAGTCGGCCGCCGCCTCGAACCCGGGCGTCGCCAGCAGTTCTAGGATCTGCGGCAGGTGCTGGAAATAGGCGAACCCGGCGGTGGAGGAGATGGAGGCGATGGCGCCGCCCGGTCGTATCATCGGCAGGGCCTTCTCCGTCCAGTGACGCAGGCCGATGAAATTCACCTTCATGACGTCGCCGGCCGGGAAGGTCTGGGGCAGGCCGGCGCAGTTGAACAACGCGTCTATGGGCCCGCCTATCGCATCCAGCGCGGCATCGATCGACAGCGGGTCGCGTAAGTCCACCGTGTGGAAGGACGCCATCCGGACCGGTGAGGGTCGCATGTCGGCGCCGTGCACCTCAGCCCCCAATCGCACGAGTTCACGCGCCGCCGCTTCGCCCATGCCGGAATAGCAGCCGGCGATCACCACCCGCTTGCCTTCGTATGTCCAGACGCTCATCGCGCTCCTCCATTATTTTGGTTGCCTTTCCTTCCTACCCCCAACCCACGCCCGGGGCCGCTGTAACCGCAATTTGATCATCTATGGGATATCAGCGCCCCGTTCGGTTCGGTTCCCTGTCTCGGCATAAGGAAAACTGACACTGTTTCATCTCACCTCAATCGCCCCGGCCTCATCCGGTGGCGCCTCACGGGAGAGAGATCGGTGACAGCCACAGCGGCCAAAGCCACCACGGCACCAGCGGCGGAGACCACCTTCGTGCCGGGATACGCCCCCGGCGTGCCTTTCCTGAAAGCCGATGCGCATGGCCAGCCCTACATCGAAGGGCATCGGTGCGGCGCCTGCGGTGCGGCCTACACCTTGCCCCGCCTGGCCTGCCCCCGTTGCTTCAGCCGTGACGCGCTGGTTCCCTTCCGTTCCAGCGGTCGCGGCCATGTCCACACCTACACCGTGGTGCATCGCAGCTATCCCGGCATCAAGGTGCCCTTCGTCTCCGCCATCGTCGATCTGGATGACGGGTTGGTGCTGAAGGGCAACCTGACCGGTGTGCCCATCGACCCGACGCAAATCCCCTTCGGACTGCCCATCCGCGTCGTCTTCGACGAGGTTCCGGGTCAGAAGGATGCCCAGGGCCTGCCCTACCTCACCTATTTCTTCGCCCCTGAGAAGGACGCCGCAGCATGACTGACGTATATGTCGCCGGTATCGACATGATCCGGTTCGGCCGCTACCCCGGCAAGACGCCGGCGGACCTGGGCGCGCAAGCCACCCTGCTGGCACTGGACGACGCCGGGCTCGGCATCGGGGACGTCCAGGCGGTCTATTGCTCCAACCTGTTCCAAGCCAGCGGCCTGATGGGGCAGCAGATCCTGCGTCTGATTGGCCAGACCGGCGTTCCGGTCACCAACGTGTCCAACGCCTGCGCCTCGGGCGCCACAGCCTTCCGCGACGCCTGGATCGCGATTAAGGCCGGCCTCTACGACGTGGTGCTGGCCGTGGGGACGGAGCAGGTGCCCAAGGGCATGTTGCCGGTGGGCGGCGCCATGGGCGCGGAACCGGAAGGCGTCATGGGATCGCACGCCATGCCCGCCGTCTTCGCCGAGGCCGGCATGGTCCACGCCAACAAGTACGGCACCAGTTTCGAGCAATTCGCCCGCGTGTCGGTGAAGAACCACCACCACTCCACCATGAACCCCAAAGCCATGCACCAGGTGGAAACCCCGCTGGAGCAGGTGCTGGCGTCGGAGATGATCGCCTATCCCAACACCAAGCTGATGTGCTCGGTGAACACCGATGGGGCCGCCGCCGCCATCCTGGTGTCGGAAAAAAAGGCGCGGGAGCTGGGCATGGGCCGCATGGTCAAGGTCCGCGCCTCCGCGCTGGCCTCCGACCCGTATGAGCCGCGCAGCCCCACCCTGTTCGATGCCAATACCCCGACGCGCCTGGCGGCCCGCTGGGCCTACGAAATGGCTGGGCTGGGACCGCAGGACGTGAACTTGGTGGAACTGCACGACTGTTTCGCCACGGCGGAGATCCTGCATTACGAGAACCTGGGCCTGTGCGGCGAGGGCGAGGCCGGACAGTTGATCGACAGCGGCGCCACGGCGCTGGGCGGCCGTATCCCCGTCAACGTCTCCGGCGGCCTTTTGTCCAAGGGCCATCCTATCGGCGCCACCGGCATCGCCAACATCTATGAGATCGCCCAGCACCTGCGGGGCGAGGCCGGCGCCCGGCAAGTACAAGGCGCCCGTATCGGCCTGACCCATGTCCTGGGCTGGGGCACGGCCGTCGGCGTGCACATCCTGGAGAAGGCGGCGTGATGAAGGTCCTGGTCGCAGTGAAACGCCTGGTCGACTACAACGTGAAGGTCAGGGTGAAGCCCGACGGCAGCGGCATCGACCTTACCAACGTCAAGATGTCGATGAACCCGTTCGACGAGATCGCGGTTGAGGAGGCGGTCCGCCTGAAAGAGGCGGGCAAGGCCACGGAGATCGTGGTGGTGAGCGTGGGCCCGACCCAGGCGCAGGAAACGTTACGCACGGCCCTGGCCATGGGTGCGGACCGGGCCATCCTGGTGCAGACGGATGCGGAGACGCAGTCGCTGGGCGTGGCCAAGGCGCTGAAGGCGCTGGCCGAGAAGGAACAGCCCGGCCTGGTCATCCTGGGCAAGCAGGCCATCGACGACGACGCCAACCAGACCGGCCAGATGCTGGCGGCGTTGCTGGGCTGGGCCCAGGGCACCTTCGCCAGCAAGGTGGTGCCGGCGGAAGGCACGGTTGCCGTGACCCGCGAGATCGACGGCGGCCTGGAGACGGTTGAGCTGAAGCTGCCGGCGGTGGTGACCACCGACCTGCGCCTGAACGAGCCGCGCTACGCCTCGCTGCCCAACATCATGAAGGCGAAGAAGAAGCCGCTTGAGGTGGTGGATGCCGCCGGCCTGGGTGTGGACCTGAGCCCGCGCCTGAAGACGCTGAAGGTGGTGGAGCCGCCCAAGCGTGCCGGTGGGGTGAAGGTGGGCTCCGTCGAGGAGCTGGTGGCCAAGCTGAAGACCGAAGCGCGGGTGATCTGACCATGACGACTCTTGTTATCGCTGAGCCCTCGGTTGAGGGCGTGAAGGTCCCGACGCTGACCACCCTGGGTGCCGCCGCGAAGCTGGGCGGCGACGTGCATGTACTGGTGACCGGCCAGGGCCTCGCCGGTGTCGCCGACGCCACCGCCAAGGTCGCCGGTGTCGCCAAGGTGCTGACGGCCGATGCCGCCGAGCTGGCGCACGGCCTGGCGGAGAACGTGGCCCCGCTGGTGGTCGCCCTCGTGAAGTCCGGCGGCTACAGCCACGTGCTGGCGCCCTCCACCACCTTCGGCAAGAACGTGGCGCCGCGCGTCGCGGCCTTGCTGGACGTGGCGCAGATCAGCGACATCACCGGCGTGGAGGGTGCCGATACCTTCACCCGCCCCATCTACGCCGGCAACGCCATCGCCACCGTGCAGTCCAGCGACCCGGTGAAGGTGGCGACGGTGCGCGGCACGGCGTTCGAGGCGGTGGCGGCCACGGGCGGCAGTGCTGCCGTCGAGGCGGCGTCCGGCGTCACCGACTCCGGCCTGTCCAAGTTCGTGAGCAATGAGGTCTCCAAGTCCGAACGTCCGGAGCTGACGTCGGCCCGGGTGATCGTCTCGGGTGGTCGCGGCATGCAGTCGGGCGACAACTTCCCGCTGCTGGAGGCCCTGGCCGACAAGCTGGGTGCCGCCGTGGGCGCGTCGCGCGCGGCGGTGGACGCGGGCTTCGTGCCCAATGACTACCAGGTCGGGCAGACGGGCAAGATCGTGGCGCCGGAACTGTACATCGCCGTCGGCATCTCGGGCGCCATCCAGCATCTGGCCGGCATGAAGGACAGCAAGGTCATCGTCGCCATCAACAAGGATGAAGAGGCGCCGATCTTCCAGATCGCCGACTACGGCCTGGTCGCCGACCTGTTCAAGGCCGTGCCGGAATTGACCGGCCAAGTCTGAAGCCGCCTTTTTCAGGAAATCAGCCGCGCGGAGCGGATGCCGTCCATGGGTATTCCGGCCAGGCGAAATCCCGGGCGGACAAGGCCCAGGCGGACAAGGAAGGTAGAAAATGTTGATCGACAATGACGTTGTCATCGTAGGAGCGGTGCGGACCGCCGTGGGCACCTTCCTGGGGACGCTGAAGGACGTCAAGCCGGCGGACCTCGGCGCCCTGGTCATTGCCGAGGCCTTGCGCCGCGCCGGCACGGCACCGCAAGACGTCGGCCAGGTGGTGATGGGCCAAGTCATCCCCAGTCATCCCCATGACGCCTATCTGGCCCGGGTCGCCGCCATGCGCGCCGGCATTCCGGCGGCGGCTCCGGCGATGACGCTGAACCGTCTCTGCGGATCGGGCATGCAGGCCATCATCTCCGCAGCGCAATCGATCCGCCTGAACGAGTGCCACGTCGCTGTGGCCGGCGGCGCGGAGAGCATGAGCAATGCCCCGCACGTGCTCACATCATCCCGCACAGGCACCAAGATGGGCGACGCCACGCTGGTCGATGCCATGCTCACCGTCCTGACCGATCCCTTCGGCCACGGCCATATGGGCGTGACGGCTGAGAACGTGGCCAGCCGCTGTGGCATCACCCGCCAGGATCAGGACGCCTTCGCCGCCGAGAGCCATCGGCGGGCCGCACGGGCGATCGCCGAGGGACGTTTCCGCAGCCAGATCGTCCCCGTTGAAATCAAAGGCAGGAAGGGCACGACCCTTTTCGATACCGACGAGCATGTGCGGCCCGATGCCGACGCATCGCAGCTGGCCACCCTGCGTCCGGCTTTCCAACGGGATGGGACCGTCACCGCCGGCAACGCCTCCGGAATCAACGATGGCGCTGCGGCGTTGGTTCTCATGTCCGCCGGGGAGGCGGAGCGACGGGGCCTGCCCGTATTGGCGCGGATCATGTCCTGGGGCCTCGCCGGCGTCGCGCCAGAGATCATGGGTCTGGGACCGGTGGACGCCGTGCGCGTCGCGTTGGCACGTGCCGGGCTGACAGTCGCCGACATGGACGTGATCGAAAGCAACGAAGCCTTTGCCGCCCAGGCCTGTGCCGTGTCGCAACAACTGGAGCTGCCGCCGGAAAAAACCAATCCCAATGGCGGCGCGATCGCCCTGGGGCATCCCCTGGGCGCTAGCGGCGCCATCATCACAGTCAAGGCCCTGTATGAACTGGAACGCAGCGACAGCCGTTACGGCCTTGTCACCATGTGCATCGGCGGTGGGCAAGGGATCGCCCTGGTGCTGGAGCGTCCAAGCTGAGGACCCATCTTATCGATGGTTTGATCACGACGCTCTTTGGTCATCAAGCGCTTGGAAGCCCACATTGGTCCACATAGTCCCGTCTAGTGGATTAACCACTGCCTTTAAGGCGTCGATGGGTATTGAGTATCGCTTCATCATAAAAATATCATGCAAAATCAGTTATTTACAATACAGAGAAACTTTTAAATGGGCGCCCATAGTTTACATGATGGGGGCCTTTCCGCCCAGTTCCCAAAGGGCATCAATGCCTTGTAAGTAAGCGACGACACGCCACTCCTCGTCGTTAATGATACCCGAACCTGTGTAATGCGGTCCCTCTCCGGGTACCTTGGCTCGATGGAACCAGCCGAACTGGACTGTCCAACTGTCATCGCCACCGTCCTCTGCGATCTCGCGAATATGATCGATCAGATCTTCTTTTGAGTCTTCCAAGGGGCCGGCCATCTGATCGAACTGAACCGCGCCGGGATTGTCGGAGGCCGTTTGGTTTGAGTCAGGCGGCCATCGCCGGGGTGTCCGTCATGGCGTGGAAGCGAGCCTCAGCTTCGGCGGGTGGGATGTTGCCGATGGGGCCCAGGATCCGCCGGTGGTTGAACCAATCGACCCATTCCAGGGTGGCGTATTCGACGGCCTCGAAGGATCGCCATGGCCCACGCCGGTGGATCACCTCGGCCTTGTAGAGGCCGTTGATGGTTTCCGCCAGGGCGTTGTCGTAGCTGTCGCCGACACTGCCGACCGAGGGCTCGATCCCGGCGTCCGCCAGGCGCTCGGTGTACTTGATGCTGACGTATTGAACGCCCCTGTCCGAATGATGAACCAGGCCGCCGTGCTTGGCCGGTTGCCGTTCATGCAGGGCTTGCTCCAGTGCGTCGAGCACGAAGGCGGCATGGGCCGTCCGCGATACCCGCCAGCCGACGATGCGCCGGGCGTAGGCGTCGATGACGAAGGCCACGTAGACGAAGCCCTGCCAGGTGGCAACGTAGGTGAAGTCCGACAGCCACAGCATGTTCGGCCGGGGCGCATGGAATTGCCGATTGACATGGTCCAGCGGACAGGGTGCCGCCTTGTCGCTCACCGTCGTCCTCACCGGCTTGCCCCGGATCACACCTCGCAGGCCCAGGTCCCGCATCAGCCGGGCGACCGTGCAACGCGCGATGGCTTGGCCCTCCCGCTTGAGCTGGTGCCAGACCTTGCGCACGCCATAGACGGCGAAGTTCTCGTCGAACACCCGCCGTATTGCGACCTTCAACCGTGTGTCCCGCTTGGCCCGCGCCGGCAGGCGGTCCGGGTTGGAACGCCGCGACGCATGCCGGTGATAGGTCGACGGGGCGATCGGCAACACCTGGCAGATCGGCTCGACCCCGTGCGCACCCCGATGCTCATCGATGAAGGCAATCATGGCTTGAACCGGCGGTCGAGCTCCGCCGCCGCAAAATACGCGCTCGCCTTGCGCAGGATGTCATTCGCTTGGCGCAGTTCCCGGTTCTCCCGTTCCAGCGCCTTCAGCCGTTCCGCGACATCGCTGGGAACACCGGCCCGCGTGCCTGCTTCAACCTCGGCCTTCTTCACCCATTCGTTCAGCGTCTGTCCGGAACAGCCGATCTTCGCCGCGATCGACATCACCGCCGCCCAACGGGACGGATGATCCTTCTCGTGATCCAACACCAGCCGCACCGCGCGGGCACGAACTTCGGGGGAAAACTTGTTCGTCGTCTTGCTCATCGTGGCTTCAGTCTCTCAGGAGTGAAAGCCTCCGACAATCCCGGCGCGGTTCATGGTGGCATTGCTCCACCTCCGCGCCGCCACTCGGATCCAGCTGGCGCAGCACTTCCACCCTGGCGGGTTGCAGGCGGCGCTCCCGCTTCCGGTCCGCGCCCTTTGGGCGGGCCGTCAATTTGGCTTCCGCCGGGTTTGTGGGCAGGTGCATGCCCCATTCCCGTCGGCCATGGGCAATCACGGTGGCAATCAGGTTGAGGCGTCGCACGACCGTGGCGGGCGCGTAGTCGACGGCCAGCATCCTGTCCCGATAGCTGGCGATGTCCTGGGAGGCAAGGCCGCTCAGCCGGCGCAGACAGATCTCGTCGTCCTCGATGACAAGCAGGTGGCCAGCTTCCTGCACCGCGCCCCGCTTGGTTGGCGTAACCTCCTCGCGGTAGCGGTGGAGCAGGGCCCCCAAGGTGGTGCTGTCGGCTTGGCTATGATCCACGAAGACCCGGCGATCCATGTCCGTCTCGATGGATTTGGCCCAGCGCTCGGCATCCTTCTTTTTCTCGAAGGTCTTGGAAACCGGTTTATGGCCCACGCGACGAACCTTGGCCTGATAGCCAATGATCTGACCTTCGCGATTCTCTCGGGGGATGATGGTAGCCATGAGGGGAAAGGCCTTCGCAGTGTTCCGCGAAGACAACTGTCCCCAAACTGTCCCGCAAAATCCAGCCGAAACGCTGGAAGCGTGGCGTCCCCTACGGGATTCGAACCCGTGTCGCCGCCGTGAAAGGGCGGTGTCCTAGGCCTCTAGACGAAGGGGACGGCGAGGCGGATAGATAATGATCCGGCCTCGAGAAGGCAAGCGGATAAATAAGGCCCCTTCGTCGGTTTTCGCGCATAGGGGGTCTGCCGGATTGCACGGCCGGATTGGGCGGGGAAACGGCATCCGGCCGGGCGGGCAACGGAAACGATCTCAGCGGAACCGGTCGATGGCGCGGTCCGCCTTCAGGATCAGGTCCAGCATGGGTTCGGTCTTGGGCATGGCGCGCAGCACCTTTTCCAGCGCCTGCAACTGGGCGGTGACGGCCTTGTTCTTGCCGCGAGCGCGCAGATATTCGAAGCGGAAGCTGATGGCGGTGTGGAAAGTGGTTTCCAGATCCGCCTCCTTGGCGCGGATGGAGCGGTCGAAACCTTCCTTCTCCGCCACCTTGCGGCAGGCGGTGAACAGGGTGGCGGCCGCCTGGGCCACCGCCACCTCTTCATCGCCGGGGATGCGCGCCATGTCCGGCACCAACCGCACCTCCTGCTTTTCGCGCATCTCACGCTGCGGCAACACCAGGCAGGCGTCACGCACCGCCACGCTGGCGAACTGGTCCGCGGCCTGGGTCACCTTCTGCCGCGCCTCCACCATCATGGTGTCCCATTTGGCATGGCCCCCATGGGCGTGAGCGAAATCCCGCGCCTCTTCCGCCATGCCCTGCACCATGGCGCCAGCGTCGGAGATCAGGCGGGCGCAGGTCATCAGCCACACCCGCCGCGTCATGCCCCGGTCCCCCGTCGCCGTGCGGCCGATCTCCGCCAAGGTGCGGGTCAGGTCGCCGAACAGCCGGGCCGGGATCGCCTGCAGGCCGGCCGCCCCCTCATCCCCCGTGCGCAGCAGGTCGGCCGACAACAGGCGCACCAGGCGCAGCGACTGCCACGGCTGGGCCAAGAGGCGCAGCAGGCCGTGGAAATAATAGTCCACCACCTCACGGTCGGCGGCGTGCAGGTGCATGTAGCCGTTCTTGGCAACCACCGTACCCTGGGGCCTGAAGTCCTGTACGCGCCCATCGGGTGTGCGGGGACAGACGGCCCGGATCTGGTCGAACCACGGCGTCAGCAAGGGGTCAAGTCCCAGGATGCGGGCGATTTCCCCCGCATCCGCCATGGCCCGGTCACTGCCCAGCAGCACCTGGACCTCCCGCCGGCGCACGGGCGATTCCGCCGCCTCCGCCAGCAGCAGGGTGGTGGCCTCGGCCGCGATGCTGCGCCCGAACTGGATGACGCTGTCGATCTCATCCTGCCGCTCCGCCATCATGGCGTTGCGGTATTCCGCCGTGGCGGCCGCCAGGCGCGGCCGGTAACCGGAGCCCATCAGCAGGCGCCACCACGGCGCCAGGCTGGACCGCGCCACCACCGCGCGGCGGGCGCCCACCACCGCCTCGCCATCCACCAGATAGGGTTCCAGGCAGACGCACAGCGCCCGCTGGAAGGTAGGCACGCGCACGGGGCGCAGGCTGCGCAGCATGGGCCGCAGGCAGGTCAGGATCTGTTCGTCCGACGCCGCCCCGGTTTCCGTGGCGCGCGCCTTTTCCACGGCGTTGGCCACCCGGACCAAGGCACCGTCATCAAGCGTGCGGAAATGCGATTCCAGCTTGCTGAGCGAGGACTCCACGCCAGACGATTCAACGTCGGCGTCCGGTGCGGCCGTCGCCGCCCGATCAGCCCCTGGCTGTCCTGACATCGGTTCCCCCTACCCCGGAGCGTGTCCGCCCCGCGACCGGCAGGCCGCGGAATCGTTTCCACCCGTCACTGCCTTGGGCCTTGATTTTTTTGGCGGCCGCCCATTAGCGCCCACCCCATCGGGAATAACGACAGGTGGAATGACTTCGGATGGTTAAGCATCGTTTAATGCAGGGGTGCTGTCAATCCAGTCGCGGGATAGTTCCAGATTCGCGATCAAAATGATGGAACGGTGACAGCCAATAGGTATTCAAGCAGAAGTTGCCGTCGGATCTTCCCGCTACTGTCATGCCATTTCAATAAACTTTGGTTAATGAATCGCCGGGATTTCGAAACGAAAAGGCGATCCCTTTCCCGGATTTACGGGATAATCATTTAGTATTTTAGATAAATTATAAGTTTTGGTTGGCGCCGCCCTCACGCGCCACCGGGCAGGGCCGCGTCGTCGATCATCAGCTGCACGCCCTCCGCCCCGTTCCAACGGTCGGGACGCAAGGTGCCGGCCAGGTGCAGCGGCCGGCCGCCATGCTGCAGCAGGGCCGGCCCCAGATCCTCATCCATGGCGCGGAAGGCAATGGCCTTCAGGCGCGCGCCGTCGGCCGAAGCCAGGACGCAGCGCACATGGTTACCGCCGACCACGTCGGCCCGCACCACCTTGGCGTCCGCCACCGCCAGGCGCGGTTCGGAATTGCCGGTGCCAAAGGGACCCAGCCGGGTGATGTGGCCCAGCAGGTCGGTGGAGGCGCCACGCACGCTGACCACCCCGTCCAGGTGCAGGGTGGGCACCACCGGGCCCTGCCCTTCCAACTGCTGGGCGATGCGGTCGGCCAGGAAGTCGCGCAGCG
Organism: Azospirillaceae bacterium; assembly: GCA_028283825.1. Classification (NCBI taxonomy): domain Bacteria; kingdom Pseudomonadati; phylum Pseudomonadota; class Alphaproteobacteria; order Rhodospirillales; family Azospirillaceae; species Azospirillaceae bacterium. The sequence goes on from JAPWJW010000001.1 coordinate 270,052, forward strand.
CCGGCAGCTTGTCCTCCGCCACCGTGAAACCCGCCGCCATGGCATGGCCGCCGCCGGCCATCAGCAGGCCGGCCTGGCGGGCGGCGATGACGGCGGAGCCCAGGTCGATGCCGCGCACCGACCGGCCCGAGGCCTTGCCGATGCCGCCTTCCAGCGCCACGACACAGGCCGGGCGGCCATAGCGTTCCTTGAGGCGGGAGGCGACGATGCCGATGACGCCGGGGTGCCAGCCCGGGGCGGCCACCACCAGCGATCCCCCGGCCGTGGGATTGGCCGCAACTTGCGCCTCCACCAGGGCCAGCGCCTCTTCCAGCACCAGGGCCTCGATGGCCCGGCGTTCGGCGTTCAGCGCGTGCAGTTGGGCCGCCAGGTCGCGGGCCTCCACCGGATCATCGGTGGACAAGAGGCGGGTGCCCAGATCAGCGCGGCCCACCCGGCCGCCGGCGTTGACGCGCGGCCCCAGGATGTAGCCGGCGTGGTAGGCGTCCATGCGTTCGTTGATGGTGGCGACATCGGCCAGCGCCGCGATGCCGATATTGTCGCGCCGGCCCATGACCCGCAGGCCCTGCGCCACCAGGGCGCGGTTCAGGCCCACCAGGGGCACGACGTCGCACACGGTACCCAGCGCCACCAGGTCCAGCCAGGCCATCAGGTCAGGCTCTTTCCGGTTGGCGTACCAGCCGGCCTGGCGCAGGGCGCGGTTGACCGCCACCACCAGCAGGAAGGCGACGCCCACGGCAGCCAGGTTGCCCAGGCTGGCCGTCATCGTCTCATCCAGGCGGTTGGGGTTGACCACGGCGGTGGCCGTGGGCAGCACCATCTCCGCCTTGTGGTGGTCGACGACGATGACCTCCAGCCCGGCCTGGGCGGCGGCGGCCAGCGGCTCAAACGAGGTGACGCCGCAATCCACCGTGATGACCAGATCCACGCCGCCCTCGCGCAGGCGCAGCAGCGCCGGGGCGTTGGGGCCGTAGCCTTCGTTGATGCGGTCGGGGATGTAAGTCTGGATATCGGCGCCCACGGCGCGGAAGAAACGCACCAGCAGGGCGGAGGATGTCGCGCCATCGACATCATAGTCGCCGAACACCGCCAGCTTTTCCCCCCGGCGCACGGCATGGCTCAGGCGGTCGGCGGCGGCGGCCATGTCCAGCAGGGAATGCGGATCGGGCAGGAAACGCTTCAGCGTCGGGGCCAGGAAATCCTCGGCCGCGTCCAGATCCACCCCACGGGCCGCCAGGACGCGGCCCACCAGTTCCGGTAGCCCCCCGCGCTGGGCATGCGCCAGGGCCAGCCGTTCGTCATGCGGACGGGCCAGCCAACGCCGGCCGGTGGCGGAATGGGAGACACCCAACAGGGGGCGAGGCTCGCCGCCGGGAACATCCCCCAGCAGCGAGCCCGTAAACGCTTGGTTATTCAGCATCCGGAACGAATTTGGTCTTGGTGCGGAGGTTATGGTGCGCCTCAACATAGCGCACCGTGCCGCTCTTCGACCGCATAATAACGGAATGGGTGTAGGCGCCGCCCGGATACCGGCGCACACCGCGCAGCATGGTGCCGGTGGTGACGCCGGTGGCGGCGAACATGACGTTGCCGCTGGCCAGATCCGTCAGGCCGTACTTCCGGTCCAGGTCGGTGACGCCCCAGCGCTTGGCGCGGGCGCGTTCATCGTCGTTGCGGAACAGCAGGCGGCCCTGCATCTGGCCGCCGATGCAGCGCAAGGCCGCGGCGGCCAGCACGCCTTCCGGAGCGCCACCGGAACCGACATACATGTCGATGCCGCTGTCGGGCTGGGAGGTGGAGATGACACCCGAGACGTCGCCGTCGCCGATCAGCATGATGCGGGCGCCGGCGGCGCGCACCCGGCCGATCAGGTCGCGGTGGCGGGGACGGTCCAGGATGCAGACCACCAGTTCCGACACGTCGGCGTGCTTGGCCCGGGCCAGGTTCTTCAGGTTGGTCTCGATCTTCTCATCGATGTCGATCACGCCCTCGGGCAGGCCGGCACCGACGGCGATCTTGTCCATGTAGACGTCGGGCGCGTTCAGGAACCCCCCTGATTCGGCCATGGCGATGACCGCCAGGGCGTTGGGGCCGCCGGTGGCGGTGATGGTGGTGCCTTCCAGCGGGTCCAGCGCGATGTCGATCTTGGGACCGGCGCCGGAGCCCACCTTTTCACCAATGTACAGCATGGGGGCCTCATCACGCTCCCCCTCGCCGATCACCACGGTGCCTTCGATGGCCAGGCTGTTCAGCGCCTTGCGCATCGCGTCCACGGCGGCCTGGTCGGCCGCCTTCTCGTCACCCCGGCCCATCAGCAGCGAGGCCGACAGGGCCGCGGCCTCGGTCACGCGCACCGCCTCAAGGGCCAGGTTGCGATCCATCACCAGGCTGATATCGCCCCTCGGATCGACGGGCGCCTCAGTAGCCTTGCTCATAATTGTCTTTCCCCGAGTGTGTTTCCGTCGGACCCCTTATTATAAGGACGGGGTCCGTGACGGTGGTGTGTCAATAATCCTCGATACGGATCATCCGCGGGGTTTCCTGTACCGCGCCCAGTCCGCCAATGACGGCCAGGGCGCGCAGCATTGCCACTTCTTCCGTATCGTGGGTGGTCAACACCACCGGAACGGCCTCACCCGGCGCCCGGCCCCGTTGCAGGAACGACTCCATGGAGACGTTCTGGTCACGCAGGGCCGCGGCGACATCGGCGATGACGCCCGGACGGTCAACCACCATCAGGCGCACATAATACCGTCCGCGCCGCGCCGACAAGGGGGCAGGCGTGAGGGTGGACAATTGGCCGGCCGGCACGGCGAAGGTGGGGGTGCGGCGACCGATGGCGATATCCACCAGATCCGCCACCACGGCGGAAGCGGTAGGCCCCGCCCCGGCGCCGCGCCCGACCAGGGCCACCTTGTCCGCGAAATCACCGTCGGCCACCACGGCGTTGAACACGCCATCGGTGGCAGCGATCAGCGAGCCGATGGGCACCATGCAGGGGTTGACCCGCTGTTCGATGCCGTTTTCGGTGCGCCGGGCGATGCCCAGCAGCTTGATGCGATAGCCCAGCTGGCCGGCATAATCGATGTCCAGGGCCGACACGTGGCGGATGCCCTCGACATGCACATTGGCGAAATCGACCTTGGTGCCAAAGGCGACGGAGGTGAGGATGGCCAGCTTATGGGCCGCGTCCACGCCGTCGATATCGAAGCTGGGGTCGGCCTCGGCATAACCCTTGGCCTGAGCCTCCGCCAGGACGTCGGCGAAGTCGCGGCCGGTCGTTCGCATCTCCGTCAGGATGTAGTTGCAGGTGCCGTTGAGGATGCCGTGCACCTCGCGCACCGCGTTGGCGGCCAGGCCTTCGCGCAGGCCCTTGATCACCGGGATGCCGCCGGCCACCGCCGCCTCGAACGCCAGGGTCAGGCCCTTCTCCTCGGCCTGAAGCGCCAGCGCCGTGCCGTGGTGGGCCAGCAGGGCCTTGTTGGCGGTCACCACATGCTTGCCATGGGCCAGCGCGGTCTCGACGGTGCGGGCGGCGATGCCGTCCGACCCGCCGATCAGTTCCACCACCACGTCGACCTCAGGGTCGGACGCCAGGTCCACGGCGTTGTCGTGCCAGCGCGCCACCGTCAGGTCCACCCCACGGTCGCGGTTGCGATCGCGGGCGCTGACGGCGGTCACCACCAGGGGGCGACCGCCGCGCCGGGACAGGAGGTCGGCTTGGGTGGCCAGCACCTTCAGGACCCCGCCACCCACGGTGCCGAGACCGGCGATGCCCACGCGCAGCGGTGCCGTACCCATGCTTTCCCCCTTATCCCTAACGATCGCCATCAGGCTCAGATCACTTTTTTGACGGCCGGCGCATCGGCGCCGTTGCCCGTCCGGTGCAGGAAGCCCCGGATGTTGCGGCAGGCCTGGCGGATGCGCTGCACGTTTTCGACCAGGCCGAATCGCACATGCTCATCGCCATATTCGCCGAAGCCGATGCCGGGGGAGACGGCGACCTGCGCCTCCTGCAGCAGCAGCTTGGAGAATTCCAGCGAGCCCAGGGCGCGGAAGGGTTCCGGAATGCGGGCCCAGACGAACATGGTGGCCGACGGCGCCGGCACGTCCCAGCCGGCGGCGGACAGGCCCTCGATCAGGGCGTCGCGCCGGGCCTTGTACATCTGGCGGATTTCCTCCACGCAGTCCTGCGGGCCGTTCAGCGCGGCGGTGGCCGCCACCTGGATGGGGGTGAAGGCACCGTAGTCGACGTAGGACTTGAACTTGGCCAGCGCGCCGATGAGCTTCTTGGAGCCCACGCCGAAGCCCACCCGCCAGCCCGGCATGTTGTAGGTCTTGCTCAGGCTGTTGAATTCCACCGTGATGTCGCGCGCCTCGGGGATCTGCAGGATGGACGGCGGCGGGTTGCCGTCGAAATAGATCTCCGCGTAGGCAATGTCCGACAGGATGTAGATGCCGTGCTTCAGGCACAGCTCCACGATCGGGCGGTAGAAATCCAGCGTCACCGTCTGGGTCGTCGGGTTGGCCGGGAAGCTGACGATGACGGCGATGGGCTTGGGCACCGAATGGCGGATGGCGCGTTCCAGCGTCTCCACGAAATTCTCCACCCCGTCCACCACCGGGATGTGGCGCAGCGCGGCCCCCGCCAGCATGAAGCCGAAGGGGTGGATGGGGTAGGACGGATTGGGCACCAGGATGACATCACCCGGGCTGGTGATGGCCTGGGCCAGGTTGGCCAAGCCTTCCTTGGAGCCGATGGTGACGCAGGCCTCCGTCTCCGGATCGATGTCCACGTCGAAGCGGCGCTTGTAATAGGCGGAAATCGCCTTGCGCAGGCCGGGGATGCCGCGGGACATGGAATAGCGGTGCGTCTTGGGATTGCGCACGGCCTCCACCAGCTTTTCCACGATGTGGGGCGGCGTCGGCTGATCGGGGTTGCCCATGCCGAGGTCGATGATGTCCTCACCGGCCGCGCGGGCTCGCGCCTTCATCGCGTTCACTTCGGCGAACACATAGGGCGGCAGGCGCTTGATGCGGTGGAACTCTTCGCTCATGGGACGGTCTGTACCGATTTGGGGGTTGGTGGGGGATTCGGTCGAGGACATGGGAGGGTCGCCAGGGGTTTGTATCGTCCCGGCACGCGGCCGGCGACAGCAATTTCCACAGGGCGGGCATCCCGTTTCAAGACATTTGCTTACAAGATTACCCGCCCCAGCCTAATTTTCCGCCCCGACTCCGGTCAGTTGGCCTATCGGCCAAAAGCTGCCCGGATCAGTTCTGGGGGGTCTGGCTGGTACCGTTGGCGGCGGGGGTACCAGCCTGGCTAGCGGCGCCGGTGGCTGGCGCGGCAGGAACCGCGGCGGCGGCGGGGGCGCCGGCGGTGTGGGCGTTCACTTGAGGGGTCGCCACGGGAATGGCGGACGTGGCCTCCGGCACGCGTCCGGGAACGGCGGGCGGCGCGCTGGGCACCACCGGCAGCTTGGACGGGGCGGGCTGGCCGGCATCCTTGGCGCCGTCCTTGGGGGCAGACGGCCCGAACAGGGAATCGCCGGAGCCGGAGGCGCGCTGCACCCCCTGCTGGTCCGGGGAGTTCTGGTAGACGGTCAGCTGGGTCGCGGCCTGGCCGGCGGTGTTGCGGTCAGCCAGCAGGCTGTCCACATCCTTCTGCCGGGCGGCGGGATCGGGAATATTCTTCGGCCGCTCAGGCACGGCCGCCAGGTTGGTCCAGGCATCCGGCGCCGGTCCGACATGGCGCACCGGGCGCTCGCCCAGCAGCAGCGCCTTGGAACTGTCGTCGTTGGCCATCGGCTCCGGATCTTCCGGACCGTCATGGAAGATCGCCTTGGGCACGAACTGGCCAGCACAGCCGCCAAGCCCCAAGGCACCGACCGACAGGGCCAGCAACAGCACCGCACGCCCAGCCACGCCCCGACGGGTGCCGGCCGAAAGGGTACCAGCCAAGGGGGCGCCGGAGTTGTCCGGCCGGCCGTCGCGGGTGATGTCCGTGTTCAGGGCGTCCACCAGGGGCCTTGCGTCTGCGTCGGTGAAAATCATGGCCGGATCGTGTATTAAATCCCCACCGGCCGCAAGCGCCGTCACCAGCCGCAACCCTGCCTTCTTTTCGGCGGCGGAACGGCCGGTCGGCGGGCGGGCCGGCGGGCGTCGCAGCGGAACCGGCGCCCATCCCGCCCCCCTGATCCCGACCAAGCCTTACTAAGAAGCCCCACTGGTAACCGAGGCGAAGGAAGCAAGAAAGCATGGCCGACACCCCGCCCAAGCGTACCCGGACCCCACGCGTTTCCGCCACCGCGCCCCAGACCGCACCGGCCCCGAAACCCGCCGCATCCCGCGCCGCCAAGGCGCCGGCCAAGGGGAAGAGCACAACCGCCCCGCCCGAGGCCCCGCGCGCCAAGGTCGTCGCCAGCGCCCAGGTGAAAGAATCGGCGGCACCGGCATCAGCGCCCAAGACGGCCACCGCCCGGAAGATCACCGCCACCAAAGCCACCGTCGCCGCCGCACCCGCGGCCAAGGCCACGCCCGCCAAGGCGGCGGCCACGAAGAAGATCGTGAAGGCCACGCCCATCGCCCCGCCGGTGCCGGGCGCGCCGCACCTGAAAGCGCACAAGAACCTGCAGTCCGAACCGCTGGCCCCCATGCCCGTGGCGGGCGTGACGGCGGAACCGGCCAAGGCGCCCCCCGGCCGGAAGACGGCCAAGGCCGCCACCGCCACGGCCACCCGGCGCAAGTCCGCCCCCCTGCCCCCGTCCGTGAAGATGCCGGCGGCGGCACAGCCCGCGGCGCCTGAGGCGCCCAAGCCGCCGCCCTTCACCAAGGCCAACGCGCCCAAGCCGGCCGCGACCGTCACGGCCGCCCCGAAGGACGGCGAAGTCCGCCGGCCGGACCCGATGGAACTGACCCTGGCCGTGAACCGCATCGCCGAGCAGGCGCAGCGGCTGGTGGCGGATTTCCTGGCCCGCCAGACGCCGCCGCCAGCGGACGGTGCGGCCACCGCCGACCCCATGTCGTTCGGCGCCCCCTTTGGCAACCTGCCGACCTCCATGGCCAACCTGGACCCGTTCAACCTGGGCAGCGCCTTCATGGAGATGACGGCCCGCATGATGGCCGACCCCAACCGCCTGATCGAGGCGCAGATCGGCCTGTGGCAGGACTATCTGGAACTGTGGCAGCGCACCGCCCAGCGCCTGATGGGGGAGGAGGCGCAGCCGGTCATCAGCCCGGCCAAAGAGGACAAGCGGTTCCGCGACAAGTCGTGGGATGAGAACGCCGTCTTCGACTTCATCAAGCAGTCCTACCTGCTGACCGCCAAGTACGTGCAGGGGGCCGTGCGCGGGGTGGAGGGGCTGGAGGGCAAGACCGCCCGGAAGCTGGACTTCTTCACCCGCCAGTTCGTGGACGCGCTGTCGCCCAGCAACTTCCCCCTGACCAATCCCGAGGTGCTGCGCGTCACCCTGGAATCGGGCGGCGACAACCTGGTGAAGGGGCTGGAGAACCTGCTGGGGGATCTGGAGCGCGGCCACGGGCAACTGGCCATCTCCATGACCGACTATTCCGCGTTCGAGGTGGGCCGCAACATCGCCGTCACCCCTGGCAAGGTGGTCTTCCAGAACGACCTGATGCAGCTGATCCAGTACTCAGCCACGACGGAAAGCGTCCACCAGCGGCCCCTGCTGATCATCCCGCCCTGGATCAACAAGTTCTACATCCTGGACCTGAAGCCGGCCAATTCGCTGATCAGGTGGCTGGTGGACCAGGGCCACACCGTCTTCGTCATCTCCTGGGTCAATCCCAACGAGGCCCTGGCGGCCAAGGATTTCGAGGACTACATGGCCGACGGGCCGCTGGCGGCCCTGGACGCCATCAAACAGGCGACCGGCGAGGATGAGGTCAACGCCATCGGCTATTGCATCGGCGGCACCCTGCTGTCCGGCACGCTGGCCTACATGGCGGCCAAGAAGGACCAGCGCATCAAGAGTGCGATGTACCTGGTGACGCTGACCGACTTCACCGACGTGGGCGAACTGTCCGTCTTCATCGATGAGGAACAGCTGGGCGCCCTGGAGACCCGCATGAAAAGCCGGGGCTATCTGGACGGCCAGTCCATGGCCACCACCTTCAACATGCTGCGGTCCAACGACCTGATCTGGTCCTTCGTCGTCAACAACTACCTGCTGGGCCGGGACCCCTTCCCCTTCGACCTGCTGTACTGGAATTCCGACAGCACGCGCATGCCCCCGGCCATGCACAGCTTCTACCTGCGCAACATGTACCAGAAGAACCTGCTGGTCCGGCCGGGCGGCATCAGCCTGAAGGGCGTGCCCATCGATTTGCGCACCATCAAGACGCCCACCTTCATGCTGTCGACGCGCGAGGACCACATCGCGCCGTGGAAAAGCACCTACGCCGCCACCCAGCTGTACGGCGGCCCGGTGAAGTTCGTGCTGGCGGCGTCCGGCCACATCGCCGGCGTGGTCAACCCGCCGGCGGCCAACAAGTACAGCCATTTCCTCAACGACACGCTGCCGGCGTCGCCCGACGACTGGCTGGCCGGCACCACCCAGGTCAACGGCAGCTGGTGGCCCGTCTACGCCGCCTGGGTGGCCGAGCACGCCGGCCCCAAGGTCCCCGCCCGCACGCCCGGCGACGGCAAGCTGAAGCCCATTGAGGACGCGCCGGGGTCGTATGTGAAGGTGCGGGTGGTGGAATGAGCTGATGCATCGCCACACGGGGATTTTCAATCCCCGTGTCGGTGGGCGTTTTCATGGCCCCTGGACGCAGCCCCGACATGGGACAATATTAGGAATGCCATTATGAGTTTGGAACCCTGAGATCATGCCGAAGCGTTCCACCGTTCCCGCCGCGACCACCCCGTTGAGACTAGGGGATCCCGGCTTTTTGCAGGCGTTCCAGAAGGCGGCCCCATCCCTTTCGGGCGACCCTGAAACGGCCCGCCGGCGAGCGCTCGACTTTCTGCAGCGGGCGGGGGTTGTCGATGAAGATGGCAAACTTTCCAAACCCTACAGATCGTAAGTGCATAAGCTAACTTACGGGTTTGTTCTGGGTTATCATGGCTGCCCGCAAACGGTCGCCAAGGCCTTGTTGGCGGGCGCCCCCTTCAAGGCATCTGAGAACGACTACGACTGGTTGGGTCATGGAGTCTACTTCTGGGAAGCAAACCCCAAGCGCGGCTTGGCTTTCGCCAAAGAGGCGCTGAAACGCAAGAATTCCAGAAAACGCCCGGCGGTCATCGGAACCGTTATCGACTTGGGCCATTGCCTCGACCTGACCACAGAAGCCGGAATCGATATCCTGAAAACCGCACATGCGGTCTTGAAGGCAAATCTCGATCTCTTGGGCCGCCCCCTGCCCGTGAACGGCCCGAATCTTCGACGATTGGATTGCGCTGTAATCGAAGCCGCTCACACACTCGCGTCCGAAGGTCGGGACATGCCGCCCTTCGACACGGTCAAAGGCGTATTCGTTGAAGGCACGGAGGCCTATCCGGGCTCCGGCTTCAACGACAAGACGCATATCCAGATCGCCGTCCGGAACCCGAAGATGATCAAGGGCGTGTTCCGGGTGGACGACGAACTCCTGAAGTAAGGATCATCCATCCTCACGCTTGCGCCGCCTGAACTCCGCCACCTTGGCCTGGGTGCCGCAGGCCTTCATGGAACACCAGCGCCGGTCGCCGGCGCGTGAGGTGTCGACGAAGAACAGGGTGCAGGTGGGCGACTGGCATTGCCGGATGTGGCCGCCCATCTCGCCGCCGAACAAATGCACCGCATCCCGTGCCAGGGTGGCGATGAAGGCCGCCATGTCGCCGCGCAACATCACATCCGCCGTGTCGCCCAGCGTCAGCACCGGTGTCGCCGCCGGCTGGGCGGCTGCGTGATTAAGGACATCCAGCGCCGCCTCCACACCGCCGCCGGCCGCCCCCTTGCCGCCATGCAGGCGGGTGGCCAGGTCGTAGATGGCCTCGCGCACCTGCCGCATCAGCACCAGGTCCGCCTCATTCGCCGAGGGCGGGTCATTGGTCAGGCCGGCAGCGGCCACCCATCGTTCCACGTCCCGGGGTGTGGCCAGCAATTCGCGGGGCGCCGGCTTCAGCCGCGCCTGGAAGGTGGCCGGCAGGTCGATGGCGGGGCAGCCGCCCCGGAAACGGAAACCGTCCCGTTCCTCAACCTCGCCGGCCTTGATGTCTTCATGTTTCATGTAACCGTATTGACAGGTTTCAAACGCGGTGGCAACACAGAGGCATTGAAACCTGATGAGCCAGTTACATGAGAGGAGCCCGCGAATGCGCCGTGACAAATTGTTGCCCGTCCTCACCGTCCTGATGGCGCTGGGCGCGCCCGTCGGCCTGCCGGCCTACGCTATGGCCGCCGACCTTCCGTCGCTGGAAGGCACCTGGGTGATGGAGGCCGCCTACGAGATTCACGCCGACGGTGGCCGCACCACCAACTATGGGGAGCATCCGATGGGCCTGCTGACCGTGGATGCGGCGGGCCGTTACAACATGCAGATCTTCAAGGTGGGCCGGCCCGCGTTCGCCAGCGGCGTCAAGACGCAGGGCACGGCTGAGGAGTATCGGCTGGCCGTGCTGGGCTCCAGCACCCACTTCGGCACGGTCCATATCGACCGGGCCCAGCATCAGCTGGTGTTCGACGTCCAGGCGGCCTCCTTCCCCAATTGGGAGGGCAAGCGCCAGGTGCGGGACTACACCTATGACGACGGGCTGCTGAGTTATGGCGTGCCGGCCAGCGCGTCCGGCGACGGCACCGTGGCCTATTCGGTGTGGCGCAAGGCGCCGTAGCATCCTGCGGGCCTCTCTCTTGTGAAGCCATCTCGACTCGCTTAAAAGAGGGGCCCATGTCCATCCTGACCCCCTTCCTCTGCCTGTTCCTGCCCTTCCTGCTGGCGCTTGGCCTGACGGGGGGTGCCACCTGGTGGCTCAAGCGCCGCCAGGTCATGGACCGGCCCAATGAACGATCCAGCCACACCCTGCCCACGCCGCGCGGCGGCGGGCTGGGCGTGGTGCCGGCGCTGCTGGGCGCCTGGGCCGTGACCGGCGCCTTCGCGGGCGACATGGACGTGCTGTGGCCCGTCATCGCCGCCACCCTGCCGCTGGCCGCCATTTCCTGGGCCGATGATCTGTGGGGCGTGCCGCCCGGCTGGCGCCTGGTGGCGCAAGTGCTGGCGGTGGCCATCGCCCTGACAGCCTTGCCGTCCGACGCCCTGGTGTTCCAGGGCTGGCTGCCGCACTGGCTGGACCGCCTGGTGGCCGGCCTGGCCTGGGTATGGTTCGTCAATTTGTTCAACTTCATGGATGGCATCGACGGCATCAGCGCGGTTGAGACGCTGTGCCTGGGCCTGGGCCTGGCCGCCGCCTACTTCGCCGCCGGCCAGATGGGCTTCATGAGCTCCTACGCCCTGGCACTCGCCGGCGTGGCGCTGGGCTTCATCGCCTGGAACTGGCATCCGGCCAAGGTTTTCCTGGGCGATGTCGGCAGCGTGCCACTGGGTTTCCTGTCCGGCTGGATGCTGCTGCGCGCGGCCGCCGACGGCCTGTGGCTGCCGGCACTGATCCTGCCGCTGTACTACCTGGCCGACGCCAGCGTCACCCTGGCCAAGCGGCTGTGGCGGCGGGAACCGGTGTGGCAGGCCCACCGCCAGCATTTCTATCAGCAGGCGGTGCGCCGGCTGGGCCGGCACGACCTGGTGGCCCTGGCCATCCTGGCGGCCAACACGGCCCTGGTGGCCACCGCCATCCTGGCCTTCACCGAGCCCGGCTGGGCGGTGGCCGCCCCCCTGACGGTGGCCGCCCTGCTGTTCTGGATGGCGCGCGGCGTCACACCCGCGGCGAGGAAGCCGGACACGGCCGCCTGAAAAAGTTCCCAGCCCAGCCTTGCGCTGCCGGGATGCCGCCCTCTGAAATTTTAGCTTGCACGCCGTGTGGAATCGCTTAAATAGAAAGTTCGCGACGCACCCGCACGTGCCACTGGCCCCTGGGTCCCCGCCGCCGTGAACCGGCAGCCGGCCCCTTGGATGTTAAGCAACGACGTTAGGCGTCCTTTTTGAGCAGATCCGGCCGACGGCCGGGCCTTGAGAGGGAACCAACATCATGCTTTCCACCCCGACACGGGCGGTGAGGCGGTAAGCCCCTTCTGATCCGCCGCGTCTGTTGACGCTTTGAGGTCTTAAGGTCGTGAAAACGGCCCGATGACCCGGTAATCACGGCGCTGGATCAGATCATTCCCCTTCTCCCCCGATTGCAGCACCCGGAAATCGGCCCGGTCCTGACAGGACCACGCCCCATTTCTCGCGCAATCTCTGGATCAGCCGAATGACAACCGGATTCGCCGTACGCCTGAGGGCGCGGTGACCGGACAGGGATATCGCCCGATGGCCTATCGTTTCCGTTCCGCCGTTTCGCCGCTGCGCCGCGTGCGCGCCCAGACCACTGCCTCCGCCTTCCCCGCCCAAGCCCCCACTGTGGACAGCCTGGTCGCCAGCCTGGCCCCGGCGGAGCCCATGCACTGCCTGCGCCCGCGCCAGGTGGCCCAGAACGCGCGTGAGTTCATCGCCGCCTTCCACGGCGCCGTGGAACAGGCGCTGGGCGACGGCGCGCGCGGTTCCGTGCTGTACGCGGTGAAGTGCAATCCCGATCCCACCATGCTGCGCGCCCTGACGGCGGGCGGCCTGCATCATTTCGACTGCGCGTCGCCGGCCGAAATCCGCCTGGCCCGCCAGATGTACCCGGCCGCCGGCGTGCACTACATGCACCCGGTGAAGAACCGTGCCGCCATCCGCACCGCCTATTTCGAACAGGCGGTGCGCGACTTCTCGCTCGATTCGGCCGATGAACTGGCCAAGATCGTCCAGGTGGCGGCGGAGGGCATGCCCGGCATCGACGGCGTGGATGCCCGCCTGGATCCGGTGGCGGCCGATCTGGGCCTGGTGATTCGCCTGGCCATGCCCAAGGGCCAGGCCGCCTACGACCTGTCCGCCAAGTTCGGCGCCGCCTTCGACGACGCGGTGGCCCTGCTGCGCGCCGCGCGGCCCCTGGCCCTGCGCGTGGGCGTCTGCTTCCACGTCGGTTCGCAGTGCATGGACCCGCAGGCCTACACCCGCGCCCTGGCCATCGCCGACGCCGTGGTGAAGGCCGCCGGTGTCGCCATCGACATCGTCGATGTGGGCGGCGGCTTCCCCGCGCGCTATCCGGACATGGACCCGCCCCCGCTGGCCGACTACATGGCCGCCATCCGCGACGGGCTGAAGGCCATGGACCTGGCGCCGGGCGTGCGGGTGTGGTGCGAGCCGGGCCGCGCCCTAGTCGCCACCGGCGCTTCCGTCGTCGTGCAGGTGGAACGCCGCCGGGGTTCGGAACTTTTCATCAATGACGGCGCCTATGGCAGCCTGGCCGACGCCGGCGCCTTGGGCATGCAGTTCCCCGTGCGCCTGGTGCGCCGGACGGAGGCGGAGGAACTGCAGGCGTTCAGCTTCTGGGGCCCCACCTGCGACAGTGCCGACTATATGCGCGGTCCCTTCCTGTTGCCCGCCGACATCCGCGAGGGCGACTGGATCGAGATCGGGCAACTGGGCGCCTATGGCGCGGCCTTGCGCACGGCGTTCAACGGCTTCGACCAGGCCCGCCTGGTGGAGGTGCGCGACGCCCCGCTGGTGGTCACCGCAGGTCTGGCCCCCACCACGGTTCGACGGAATTATCGATACGGCGTATTGCGTCGCCGCATCGCTTAAGGCAAACACGGCGCTCTTAATCCAACAAAGGGGTCGGCGGCTGGAAGGTCGTCGGCGAATTCGCGACAGCAACAGACGGTCGGTCAACCGTTAGTAAAGCCCGGAGACAGTATCATGCCCCAGTTCCCCAAACATGCCGCCATCCCCGGGCGACTCTTTATCATCGGTTTCGGCAGTATCGGCCAAGGCGTGCTGCCGTTGTTGTTGCGCCACCTGGACATCACGGCCGACCGCATCACCATCATCACGGCCGACGAGCGCGGCCGGGACGAGGCGGCGCGGTACCAGGTCGATTTCCAGATCCGTCCCCTGACCCGTGACAACCACCGCGACATCCTGGTGCCGCATCTGCGCCGGGGCGACTTCGTGCTGAACCTGTCGGTGGACGTCTCGTCCCTGGCGCTGGTGGAACTGTGCCAGGAGGCGGGCGCCTTTTACCTGGACACCTGCATCGAGCCCTGGGCCGGCGGCTACACCGATGCCAGCCTGACGCCGTCGTTGCGCAGCAACTACGCCCTGCGCGAGGAAGCGCTGGCCCTGAAGGCCCGCTGCGCCGGCGGTCCCACCGCCGTGCTGACCCACGGGGCCAACCCCGGCCTGGTGTCGCACTTCATGAAGCAGGCGCTGCTGAACATCGCGCAGGACAGCGGCCTGGACGTGGCCGTGCCCCAGGATCGCCAGGGTTGGGCCGAACTGGCGCAGCACCTGGGCATCAAGACCGTGCACGTGGCCGAGCGCGACACCCAGGTGGCCGACCGCCCGCGCGAACGGGGGGAGTTCGTCAACACCTGGTCGATCGACGGCTTCGTCAGCGAAGGCTGCCAGCCGGCCGAACTGGGCTGGGGCACGCATGAGCGCCACTTCCCCGTGGATGGCCAGCGCCACGCGTTCGGCGATCAGGCCGCCATCTTCCTGAACCGCCCCGGCATCAGCACCAAGGTGCGCACCTGGACCCCCATGGAAGGCCCCTTCCACGGTTTCCTGGTGACGCATAACGAAGCCATCTCCATCGCCGACTATTTCACGGCGGTCGATTCGGAGGGCAAGGCGGTCTACCGCCCCACCTGCCACTACGCCTACCACCCCTGCGACGACGCCATCACCTCGATCCATGAGTTCGTGGGCAAGGGTTATGTCCAGCAGGAACGCCAGCGCCTGCTGATGACCGAGATCGTCGACGCGCATCGACGAGCTGGGCGTGCTGCTGTGTGGGCATGAGAAGGGCGCCTACTGGTACGGCTCGCAACTGACCGTGACCGAGGCGCGCGAACTGGTGCCCTACAACAACGCCACCAGCCTGCAGGTCTGCGCCACCGTGCTGGGCGGCATGGTCTGGGCCCTGGAGAACCCCGCCCTGGGCCCGGTGGAGGCCGATGAGGTCTCGTTCGAGCGGGTGATGGAAATCGCCACGCCCTACCTGGGCCCGGTGGTCGGCGTCTACACCGACTGGACCCCCCTGGACGGCCGCGAGGCCCTGTTCCCGGAAGATCTGGACCGCGACGACGCCTGGCAGTTCAAGAACGTCCGGGTTTCCTGACCCTGCCACCAAGGTAGTCAATCTCCCCGGAGCGTAGCGACAAGGCCGCGACCGCGGCCGCCGCAGTTTTCCGGGGAACGGAGCGGACTGGAAAACGAGGAAGCCCAGCCACCGGAGGTGGCGCCCGGCGCCTGAGGGCGAAAGACACATATCCCCTCCCCGGCGGGCGCGGGGCTTAAACAATTGCGCGCCGGCCACGCTGCGATTAAAGACCCGTAACGGGCACTGTCGCCCTTTCGACGCCCGGGACCCTTCTGCATTATGACTGACAGCGCCGACGAGGCCATTGCGGCCAAGGCCCTGCTGCCGGCCGGCTTGCGCGATCTGCTGCCGCCCGCCGCCCAGCATGAGGCCCGCATCGTGGAACAGCTGATGGCGGACTTCGCCCGCCATGGGTATGACCGGGTCAAGCCGCCGCTGCTTGAGTTCGAGGAAGGCCTGCTGGCCGGCCCGGGCGCCAAGCTGGCGCACCAGACCTTCCGCCTGATGGACCCGGTGTCCCAGCGCATGATGGGCCTGCGCGCCGACATGACGCCGCAGGTGGCCCGTATCGCCCAGACCCGCCTGGGCAACGCCCCGCGCCCCTTGCGCCTCTCCTACTCCGGCCAGGTGCTGCGGGTTAAGGGCTCGCAGTTGCGCCACCAGCGCCAGTTCGGCCAGGTGGGCGTGGAACTGATCGGCAGCCTGCGCGCCGAGGCCGACGCCGAGATCGTGCTGCTGGCGACGGAGGCCCTGACCAATCTGGGCGCCGACGGCCTGACCGTCGACCTGACCGTGCCGACCCTGGTGCCCGCATTGTTCCGCTCACTGGGCCTGGATGAGGCCACGCAGCGTGCCGCGCGCGAAGCGCTGGACCACCGCGATGCCGCCGGCATCAAGGCCATCGGCGGCACGGCCGCCGATCTGCTGGGCCGGGTCATGGCCTGCTGCGGCAACGCCCCGGCCGCCGTGGAGGCCCTGGCCGCCGTGGAACTGCCGGCCGAGGCCGAGCCGGAGCGCCAGCGCCTGGCCACCGTGGTCAACCTGATCGTCAGCGCCGCGCCCCATGTGCAGATCACCATCGACCCGGTGGAGCAGCGCGGTTTCGAATATCAGACGGGCGTCAGCTTCACCCTGTTCGCCCGCGGCGTACGCGGTGAGATCGGCCGGGGCGGGCGCTACCGCACCGATGCCGGGGAACCCGCCACCGGCTTCACGCTTTTCACCGACACGGTGATCGAAGCCGTGCCCGGTCCCACCCCCGCCCGCCGCCTGCTGGTGCCCCACGGCACGCCGGCGGCGCAGGCCCAGCGCCTGCGTGAGAAGGGTTGGGAAACGGTGGCGGCGCTGGAGCCGTTGGCCGATGATGCGGCGGAAGCCAAGCGCCTGGGCTGCACCCATCTGCTGCGGGACGGCTGGACCGTCGAGGTCTGACCGAACCGCCCTATCTGTTTATCCTGCGGGCGGCATCGCGCCGGCCCCGCGTCTGAATTCTCGCGTTTGCGTTCAAGGGAGAACCATCATGGCCAATGTCGCGGTCGTCGGCTCGCAGTGGGGTGACGAGGGCAAGGGCAAGATCGTCGATTGGCTGTCCAGCCGCGCCGATGTCGTCGTCCGTTTCCAGGGCGGCCACAACGCCGGCCATACGCTGGTCATCAACGGCGTCGTCTACAAGCTGTCGCTGCTGCCCTCGGGCGTGGTGCGGCCCGGCAAGCTGTCGGTCATCGGCAACGGCGTGGTGGTCGACCCCTGGGCGCTGCTGCGCGAGATCGACAATATCGCCGGCCAGGGTGTGACGATCACCCCGGAAAGCCTGATCGTGGCCGAGAACGCCACCCTGATCCTGCCGCTGCACAGCGCGGTGGACAAGGCGCGCGAGGAAGCCAAGGGTGCCGGCAAGATCGGCACCACTGGCCGCGGCATCGGCCCGGCGTACGAGGACAAGGTGGCCCGCCGCGCCATCCGCCTGTGCGACCTGGCGGACGAGGCGGTGCTGGAACACAAGGTGGACCAGCTGCTGTTCCACCATAACGCCCTGCTGCGCGGCCTGAACGCGCCGGAAATCGACCGGGCGGAACTGCTGGCCCAGATCCGTGAGATCGCGCCCCGCATCCTGCCCTACAGCGCCGTCGTCTGGCAGCGCCTGGAAGAGGCCCGCGCCCAGGGCAAGCGCATCCTGTTCGAAGGCGCCCAGGGCGCCATGCTGGACGTGGACCACGGCACGTATCCCTTCGTCACCTCGTCCAACACCGTGTCGGGCAACGCCGCCGCCGGCAGCGGCATGGGCCCCGGCGCGGTGGGTTACGTGCTGGGCATCACCAAGGCCTACACCACCCGCGTCGGCTCCGGCCCCTTCCCGACAGAGCTGCTGAACGACATCGGTGAGCTGATCGGCGCCAAGGGCAAGGAATTCGGCGTGGTGACGGGCCGCAAGCGCCGCTGCGGCTGGTTCGACGCCGTGCTGGTGCGCCAGGCGGTGAAGGTCGGCGGCATCACCGGCATCGCGCTCACCAAGCTGGACGTGCTGGACGGCATCGAAGAGCTGAAGGTGTGCACCGGCTATCGCTACAAGGGCGAGATCATCCACCACCTGCCGGCCAGCCAGACCGCCCAGGCGGAAGTGGAACCGATCTACGAGACCTTCGAAGGCTGGACCGACAGCACCTACGGCGCCCGGTCCTGGGCCGACCTGCCGGCCACGGCCATCAAGTACATCCGCCGCATCGAGGAACTGATTGAGGCGCCGGTGACCCTGCTGTCCACCAGCCCCGAGCGCGACGACACCATCCTGATGCGTGATCCTTTCCAGGGGTAAGGGTTGTCTTAGGAAAAGGCCCGATGGCGTACATCACGCCATCGGGTAGCCCGCGACCGCGGGCGCCGGAGCGAGTACCGCAGGGCGGAGCGAGGATAGCCAAGCGGCCGGATGGCCGCGCCGGCGCTTGAGGAACAGGGAAAAAATGGCGACTATCATCATCCCGCCACAGGATCCACTGATGGGCCGGGTGGCGCCGCCGGGGTCCAAGTCCATCACCAATCGCGCCCTGCTGCTGGCAGGCCTGGCCCAAGGCACCAGCCGGCTGACCGGCGCCCTGAAAAGCGACGACACCCGCTATATGGCCCAGGCCCTGCGCGACATGGGTGTCGCGGTGGATGAGCCGGACGACACCACCTTCGTCGTCCACGGCACCGGCCGGCTGGCGGCACCCGCCCAACCCCTGTTCCTGGGCAACGCCGGCACCGCCACCCGCTTCCTGACGGCGGCGGTCGCTGCGGCGGTGGACGGCACCGTGGTGGTGGACGGCGACGCCCACATGCGCAAGCGCCCCATCGCCCCCCTGGTCGCGGCCCTGAAGACCCTGGGCGTGGACATTACCGCCGAGACCGGCTGCCCCCCCGTCACCGTCAATGGTCGGGGCGGCTATGCCGGCGGCCGGGTGGAGATCGACGGCGGCCTGTCCAGCCAATACGTCTCCGCCCTTCTGATGATGGGCGCGCTGGGCCGCCAGGCCACCGACGTGGTGCTGACCGGCGCCGACATCGGCGCCAAGGGCTACGTCGATCTGACCACCGCCGCCATGGCGGCCTTCGGCGCCCAGGTCAGCCACCCCAGCGACACCGTCTGGACCGTGGCCGCCACCGGCTACCGGGCCGCCGATTTCCATATCGAACCCGACGCGTCAGCCGCCACATATCTTTGGGCGGCGGAGGCCCTGACGGGCGGCGCCATCGACCTGGGCACGCCGGCCGCCGCCTTCACCCAGCCCGACGCCCGCGCCTACGATTTTATCCGCCTGTTCCCCCACCTGCCAGCCGTCATCGACGGATCGCAGATGCAGGACGCCATCCCCACCCTGGCCGTCCTGGCGGCCTTCAACACCACGCCGGTGCGCTTCACCGGCATCGCCAACCTGCGGGTCAAGGAATGCGACCGGGTGGCCGCTCTGGCCACCGAACTGGCGCGCATCCGCCCCGGCCTGGGCGTTGAAGAGGGCGACGATCTGCTGGTGGCCAGCGACCCGGCCCTGGTCGGCCAGACCCTGCCCACCCGTATCGAGACGTACGCCGACCACCGCATCGCCATGAGTTTCGCCCTGGCCGGCCTGAAAATCCACGGGCTGACCATCCTGGATCCCGGCTGTGTCGCCAAGACCTATCCCGGCTACTGGGATGCGTTGGCCAGCCTGGGCGTGAAGCTGCAAGACGCGGCGTAAGGGTCAAGGCAGCAGCGGCAACGCCCGGGCAAAATCCTGAACCCAATCGCGCTGCCCTTCCGTATCCGGCACGGGCACGCCGCGCGCCTGGGCGATACGGGCGAACGCCTGCCCCACATCCAAGCCGCCGCAAGCCATCACGCCGGCCACCATCAGCGAAGACCGGCCGATACCCGCCCGACAATGCACGGCAACGGATTGGCCGGTTGCCAGCGCCTGGATCAGACGGCGGGTCAGCGCGGCTGTCTGGCGTATCGAATCCGGCACGCCCCGGTCGGGAATCGGGAATGCCGTGAAGGCCTGGCCGCTGGCCCGACACAGGGCCGCCTCCTCTTCCAACCCCAGTTCCCTGACCTCCGCCGGCTCCAGCAGGCTGACCACCTCGCCCACGCCGGCATCGCGCCAGCCAGCGATTTCATCCTCCAGCCAATCGCCGGAACGGGGGCGCGCCATGATGGCCAGCCGGCCTGTCCAAGACAGGCCCTCGCTATTGATCCAATAAAGGGCGGGCCGCATGCCGGGCGTCCTTCGGGTGGGCACAAATTGTCGGGGAGGACGCCGCAATGACGCCAAACCCGGTCAGAAGGCCCGCGAACGGACCGGCAGTCAAGACGGGACAGCTCCCCTTGACGCCCCCTTCGAATCGATTCTACATTGTAGAAGAAATCAGGGAGGGCAAACCCCATGGGCAGAAACACGCTGGGCGCCTTGGAACAGGCGATCATGATGGTCATCCTGGCGCTGGGCGACGGCGCCTACGGCGTCGCCATCCGGGATGAGCTGTCGCGGCGCACGCAGCGCGACCATTCCTTCGGCGCCGTCTACACCACGCTGGACCGGCTGGTGGCCAAGGAGTTGCTGATCACCCACCTGGGCGAACCGACCCAGAAGCGCGGCGGCCGGGCCAAGCGTTTCTTCACACTGACGCCGGAGGGCCGGCAGGCGCTGGACGGGGCGGTGAACGCGCGCCAGGAACTGGAAAGCGGCCTGGGCCTGGCCTCCTCGCTGCTGGCCGGGCGGTGATCCCATGACGACGACGCCAAGGTCCCATTCCGCCGCCGTCATCACCCCTCTGAACCTGCCCCTGTTCCCCCGCCTGTGCCTGATGCTGGTCGCCACCGCCGACGAGGTGGAGGACCGCATGGGCGATTTACAGGAGGTCTACGCCAACAACCTGGCGGCCTGGGGCGAGGAAGAGGCCTTGCGGCGCTACCGGCGCGACATCGCGTCCTGCATCCTGGCCATCGCCTATCGGCGGCTGGAAAACCTGGTGCTGCTGCGGTTCCTGGACCGGCTGAAGGCGCTGGAATCCATCCTGGCTGGGGCGTTTTCCCTGGCCCTGGCCTTTGTTCTGCTATCGCAGTTGGTGCCGCCGCCCTGGTGGATGCGGGCGGGGCTGGCCCACAACCCCGGCACCTTCCTGGGCGGCAACCTGGTGGAATACCCGTTCTGCCAGGGCTGGACGGATTACAAGGGCGGCAACCGCATGCAGGCGGCCCTGGACACCCCCGGCGCCCACGTCACGGAAGTCGGGACCCAGGAACCCTTCCGCGCCGGGTCGGAGCAGAACCTGCGCGTCCTGCTGCCCGCGACGGCCCAGGTGGTCGCCGTCTATTGCGGCATCTCGCAGCGTGCGGCCGCCATGGACGAATGCGCGCTGCGCGCCACCTGCGGCAAGGGCGTCTGGCCCGCCCTGAGGGATGAGCAATACAGCAGCAGCCGTATCCTGACAGTGAGCATGCTCAACAAGACGGTCCTGGGCCGCGACCACACCGTCGGCCATTTCTGGGTCGTGTGGAAGGACGGGGCCCCCCCGGCGTCCGCCAAGCCACCCCCGGCCGCCCCACGGGTGGGCCCAAACCCGACCTGACATATAGGCGGACATCACCGCGTTCAGGCTTGCCACAACCGCGCAAACCGGCGGAGGGATGATCATGCCTGCACGATGGGTTCATGCCACCGGCCTGGCGCTTGTCCTGGCGATCACCCCGCCGGCCTCAGCCCAGACCGCACCGGACACGCAAATGGCCGACGCCGGCCGCTGGTCGGTGTGGGGCAGCAGCCCCACCTTCATGGCCGACGACCAGATGCCCGGCGGCACCGTAGTATCCGTGGCGGCATACGGTCCCGACGGCGTGGACTGGTCAAACGGCGCGGGGATGATGGTGCCCCACGCGCTGAAGGCGGGTGACCGGATCAGCGGCGTCTTCTGGGCGCGATCGGCACGGCCGGCGCGGGTGCTGGCCACCCTTCAGGGCCAGGCGCCCGGCTACGCCGTCCTGGCCCTGGCGCCCATCGACCTGACGCCGACATGGACACGCTACACCATCAGCGGCGTGGCGTCCTCGGATCTGGCCGCCGGCACGCAGTTCCTGACCCTGCAACTGGGCAAGGCGGCGGCCGGCGCCACCTTGGGACCGGTGCTGTTCATGGCCGGCGAGCCCGATGACACCCGTATCCAGGCGACCTTCGCCCACTTCCAGCCGGTGGAGGTGGTGCGGGATGTACGCATCCCCTCCGACCCCGGAGTGACCTTGGCGGGACGGCTGCGTCTGCCGGGCCGGCATGGACCGGGGCCGTTCCCCGTGGTCATCCTGCTGAACGGCAGCGGGCCGGGCCGGCGGGGCGTCTTTCCCCGCATCGAGGACCGGCTGCTGGCCGACGGCATCGCCACCCTGGACTACGACAAGCGTGGAGTGGGCGAATCCACCGGCGATTTCGTCGATACTTTGGAATTGATGGAACGGGACGCCACGGCGGCCGTGGCCTATCTGCGCGCCCGGCCCGACGTGGACGGGGCCCGCATCGGTTTCCTGGGCCTGAGCCAGGGCGGCGTGGTCGGCCCGGGCGCCGCCGCGAACGATCCGCGCATCGCCGCCATCGTCATGCTGGCCGGCCCGGTGGGGGCCAAGGGCACGATGTTCCTGGACGCCATGGCGAACACGCTCGCCGCCGGCGGCATGGCCGCCGACAGGATCGCCCCCATCATCGCCGCCGCCCGTACCCTGATGGAGGCCCGCGCCGCCGGCGCGTCACCGACAACGGCCGCCCGGCAGGCGCTGCTGGACGCCTTCATCGCCGCGGGCTGGACGCCGGAGCAAGCAGGCGGCGCGCTGGCCACGCTGGACACGCCTGTGACCTTGTCGATGTACCTGGCGCCCTTGGATGATGTCCTGGCCAAGGTGCGCGCCCCCGTGCTGGCCGTCTACGCCGGGGACGACCATATCGTCTCAACCCCGAAAAGCATGGCCGCCGCCGAGGTCGCCCTGCGCGGCAATCCCGACGCCACGGTGGTGGAACTGCCAGGCCTTGATCACGTCTTTCATGAACCCGGCCTGGGAGACATCAGCCGGTTGCCGGTGGTGCCGCCGGCGGCGGCGGCACCCGAGATGGTGGATCTGGTCGGACGCTGGCTGGATGCCCGCCTGCGGCCAGCGCCACCGGTGGACTGAAACCTTACCTCGGCACTTCGCCGCCGGACGCGGTCACACCATCCTGCGGTTCGGCGGCAGCGGGCTTGGACGGCTTCCTCTTCGGCGCCGGCTTTTCCACCTTGCCGTCGTCATCGGTGGGCGACAGGAAGAACAGGTTGCGCAGGAAGCCGGGGGCCAGCACGGCCAGCGGGTTGACCGACACGTCCAAATCGTCCAGCGGCCCCTTCACCTTGTAGGTCGCCGACAGCAGGCCCTGGCCCTCACCGCCCGTCAGCAGGTCGCCCACCAGGGGAATGGCGCCCAGCAGCTTGTTGAAGGTGGAGAAGGGCACGATGGTGCCCTGCAGGTCGGCCGTGCCCTGGCGCATGTTGATATCGCCCTCCATGGTCAGGCCGATGGCCGCACCGGAGGTGCGCACGTCATGGAAGGACACGCCGGTGTCGGTCCAGTGGAAACCGCCCTCCAGCTTGCTGAAATTGATGGGCGCGCCGGTCATGAAGTCGGAGAAGCCCTGGAAGCTGGCGGCCGACAGCAGGCGCGCCATCACCGGCGCCTCCACCACCTGGTAGTCGCGGACATCCAGGGTGCCGTCCACCACCTCGTGCGGGTCGCCGGGCACGCTGTGCCCCTTCACCACCAGCTTGCCGCCGCGCAGATGGTCCAGCACGTCGAACTGCTGCAAGGCGGCACCGGCATCGTCGGAAACAATGGTCAGCGCCATGGCGCCGCCATCGGGCACGTAATGCACGGACAGATGGCCGGCATCGTCCTTGCCCACGCGGGTCTCCAGCGTGACGTTGCGCCAGCTGCGCCCCTGGCGCAGGAAATGGCCCTTGGTGGCGCCGATCTCACGGCCCGTGCCGTTGGCGGCCACCACCCGCTCGAAATTGAAATCGATATCCAGCGGCGGCCGCGCGTCCAGCGCCTTCAGTTCGACGTCGGTGTAGGGGCGGTTGGCGCCGCCGCCGGCGCTGGCGGAGCGGCGGAAGGGCCGCGCGTCCATTGAGGGGCCGGCCGCCTTCACCCGCATGCCGCCGCCCTCGTCCACGTCCACCGTCATGGCGACGTCGGTGCGACCCTGGCGGTAGCGGTCCACCGCCAGATGGCCGATGGAATAGTCGGGCTTCAAATCCAGGCTGCCGGAGGCCTGCGCCCCATCGGACTTCAGCTGGAAGCGGGTGATGTGCAGCGGGCGGCCCTGGTCGAACCCGACCTCCACATGCGCCGTCGCCGCCGTGCCCGGCATCTTGCGCCAGTCCATCAGGGACACCGCCAGGGAGGAACCGGTCAGGTCCAGATCGGCCAGGATGCTCTCCCGATGCTCGGCATCGCGGGTGTAGACCATGGCGACACCCACCGGGCCGCGCACCCAGTCGGGAAAGTCCAGGTGGAATTGCTGCCGGTCGCGCTCCGTGGCCGTGGCCTGCAGGGCGACACGGGTGCCGATCGGCGCCTCCGCCGGGAAGTTCTCACGCCACAGGATGCGGGCCGGCATGCCGTTCAGGCGGGCGGTGCCGATTGGTGTCCATGCCCTTGTTGTCCAGCACCAGGTCGGCCTGGCCGTCCGTGGCGCGGACGCCGGCCACCAGGCCGTCGGCCGCCATGTCCTTCAGGTGCGCACGCACGCCCAGATCCACCTGGTCCATCTTCAGGGTGGCGACCAGGGGGAAACTGAAATGCAGCTTCATGTCCGCGGTGCCGGCGACCGAGGCCGGCACCAGCCCGACCTTGCGCGCATAGCCCAGCGGCGGCGTGTCGATGACGGTGAGCGCGGCGGAGATGGGGCCGGTCACCGGCAGTTCCATGTCCATCTTCTGCTGGGACTTGTCGAGGCCGGTGATGTCCAGCTTGGACGTGCCCAGCGACAGGTCCAGCAAATGCCCCTGCGTCAGTTCGATGGCCAGGCGGCTGCCGTCGAAGGTGGCACTGCCGCCCACGCCCTTCACCTTGGGCAGCCCGTCCATATAGTTCACGGTGGCGCCGGAGAAGGTGAAGCCGGCCGCCATGCGCGTGGGCACCAGGTCCGACAGGTCGGCGGGCGCCGTCCCTTCCATGGTGAAGGTCACCTTGTCGAAGGCGCCGTCGGACAGGTTCTGCATGATCCAGGCACGCGGCTTGGGCAACGCGTCCAGGGGCCACAGCGCATCCAGGGCGCCCAGGGGCACCGCCTTGACCTCGGTCGCCAGCCCGACCTTGTAGCTGCCGTCGTCACGCTTGGCGGCCTTGCCGTTCAGGGTGATGGCGGAACCGGGCCCGGCCCCGTTGGCCCCGGGCAGATCCAGGTTCAGGTGCGACAGGGTCACCCCACCGGCATCCAGCCGGGCCTGAAGGTCCAGGTTGGCCACGGCCAGCGGCGCCTTCAGCCGCCCCGGCAGGGTGACGGTGCCCGCCGTGCCGCTGAGCGCCACGTCGAAGATGCGGGGGGAGAAGTCGGACGCCAGGTCCAGGGTGACGGTGCCGGCCAGCGGCATGTCGATGCCGCCCACCGCCGCCAGAACGCCGTCCGACGCCTTGGTGACGCGCGCCAGGTCCGCCGGGCTGACGCCGGAGAAGTGGGCCACGGCGCTGACGGTGCCGTCGGCCAGGCGATAGCCCAAATCGGCCGACACCTCGGTCATGTGTCCGCCCAGATCCACCTGAAGCAGGGCGCTGCCGGCGATGCCGGTGCGGTCGCGCGACAGGGTGATGTCGGCCCGGGGCGCCGACCACACCAGGCCCAGCTGGCGGTTATCGACCGACAGCTTGGCCTGCGACACCACCAGCTTGGTCAGGGCGCCCAACGGTTCCAGCGGGTCCGGCGGCCGCTGCAACGCCGCGACCAGGTCGTTCACGAAGTCGTTGCCGTTGTCGGTGTCGTCGTCCGACATCAGCGCCAGGCGGAAACGGCCGTCCACCTCGCGGATGGCGTTCAGCCGCGGGCGCACCAGCACGATGCGGGTGGGCGCCAAACGGCCACGCAGCAAGGCCGGCACCGACAGGGCGATGCGGAATTCCGGCAGGGTCGCCACCAGGGCGCCATCCTTGCCGGTCAGCACCACGTCGTCGGCCAGCACCTCCACCGTCGCCCCCTTGGGCGCCTTGGCCAGCATGACCTTATGGATGGCGACATGCAGGGGACCGCTGGCGTTGGCCGCCTGTTCCAGATAGGGGGCGAACCAGGACATGGGCATGGGGCCCCGGCTGAGCCGCCAGGTCAGCAGGCCGGCGCTGACCAGGACCACCAGCAGCACGCCGGCCGCCAGTTCGAACAGCACCAGCAGCGTATGGCCGAAAGCGCTGCCCAGGAAACCGCGGCGCTTGCGCCCGCGCGGCTTGGGCTCCTTGCGCGATGCGTCACCCTCAGGCGCCTGCAGCCCGGGGGACGCCGGTTCAGGCGCCTCGGCGGGGGGGATGGGAGGCGTCGGACGGGGCAAAGGTTCAGACTTCCGGCATGGCTTGACCGCGTTGGCGGGCCATGGGCACTCTGCCCCGGCCCCCTCGGACGGTGAACGGGGCCCCCGCCCCCGGACAACCATCCGATTCCCAACAACATAGGGGAACATTGGACAGGTTACACGGGGGCAAGGCCCAATTCCTGGCATAGCCCGGTCAGATAGCCATGTTCAATGTGAAATCCCTACCCCTGGCGGGAGATGTAGGCCTTCTGGCCCGCGGCCTGGACACCTGGCACCGCCGGGCAGAGGAATCAGGCGACGCGGAACTGGCCGATTTCGCGCGTCGTTACGCTGCCGAACCAGCTGGATCCGCCCTGCTGGCCGCCATCCTGGGCAACAGCCCCTTCCTGGGCCAGGCCCTGCTGCGCGAGCAGGCGTTCTTCCGCCAGGTGGCGGAAGACGGGTTCGACGCCGCCTTCATGGACATGCTGGAAAGCCTATGGTCGACATGCGGCGGCGCCACCACCACCGACGCCCTGATGAAGACCCTGCGCGTGGCCAAGCGCCGCGCCGCCCTGCTGATCGCCGCCGCCGATATCGCCGAGGCCTGGCCCCTGGAACAGGTGACGGGCGCGCTCAGCCAGTTCGCGGAAACGGCCCTGCGCCTGACCGCCCGCCACCTGCTGCGCCAATTGGCGGCCAAGGGTGAGATCCGCCTGCCCGACGCGGAGAACGACCCGGAGCTGGGCAGCGGCCTGATCGTGCTGGCCATGGGCAAGTTAGGCGCCCTGGAACTGAACTATTCCAGCGACATCGACCTGATCGTCTTCTTTGATGACGGCGTGGTCCAGGCCCGCGACCCCGATGAGCTGACGCGCCTGTTCGTGCGCCTGGCCCGCGACCTGGTCCGCATCATGGAGGAGCGGACGGCCGACGGCTACGTCTTCCGCACCGACCTGCGCTTGCGCCCCGACCCCGGCGCCACGCCGCTGGCCGTGTCCGTCTCCGCCGCCGAGGCCTATTACGGCAGCCTGGGCCAGAACTGGGAACGGGCGGCCATGATCAAGGCGCGGCCGGTGGCGGGCGACCGCAAGGCCGGCCAGGACTTCATGGGCCTGATCCGCCATTTCGTCTGGCGCCGCAGCCTGGATTTCGCCGCCATCCAGGACATCCATTCCATCAAGCGCCAGATCGGCGCCCACAAGGGCCACCGCGACAAGGCGGTGAATGGCCACGATATCAAGCTGGGCCGGGGCGGCATCCGCGAGATCGAGTTCTTCGCCCAGACCCAGCAGCTGATCTTCGGCGGTCGCGACGCCCACCTGCGCATTCCCGCCACCATGATGGCGCTGGACGCGCTGGTGGCCGCCGGCCGGGTGACGGAGACGGCGGCGGATGAGTTGAAGGCGGCCTACCGCTTCCTGCGCCGGGTGGAACACCGGGTGCAGATGGTGGACGACCAGCAGACCCACAAGCTGCCGGCCAGCGACGAGGGCGTGGCCGCCATCGCCACCTTCTTAGGCTATGCCGACGCCGGCCGCTTCCGCGCCGACCTGCTGGCCACCCTGGGCCGGGTGGAGGACCGCTACGCCGCCCTGTTCGAGGAGGCGCCGCCCCTGTCCGGTCCCGGCAACCTGGTCTTCACCGGCACGGACGACGACCCCGACACCATCGCCACCCTGCGGGGCCTGGGCTTCCAGAACCCATCCGCCGTGGCGGCCCAGATCCGCGCCTGGCACCACGGCCGTTACCGCGCCACGCGCAGCACCCGGGCGCGCGAACTGCTGACCGAGTTGGTGCCCAGCCTGCTGGCCGCATTGGGCGGCACCGCCCACCCCGACCAGGCCTTCCTGAAGTTCGATGAGTTCCTGGGCCGCCTGCCGGCCGGCGTGCAGCTGTTCAGCCTGTTCTATGCCAATCCGAAACTGCTGGAACTGGTGGCCCTGATCATGGGCACAGCACCCCGCCTGGCCGACAGCCTGGCCCGGCGGCCGTCGCAGCTGGACGCGGTGCTGACCCCCGGCTTCTTCGGCAGCCTGCCGGATGCCGGTGAATTGTGGGAAAGCCTGACCCGATTGCTGGCCGACGCCCACCATTTCGAGGAAGTGCTGGACCTGACGCGGCGCTGGACCAACGAACAGCGCCTGCGCGCCGGCGTCCAGATCCTGCGCCACCTGACCGACGGCGACCGCTGCGGCCCCTTCCTGACCCTGGTGGCGGACACCGCACTCGCCACCTTGCAGGAACGGGTGGAGGCGGAATACGCCCCCCGCCACGGCCGCTTCCCCGACGGCGACGGCGGCACCGGCACCACCGGCATGGCCATCCTGGCCATGGGCCGGCTGGGCGCCGGCTCATTGTCCCTGGGCTCCGACCTGGACCTCATCACCGTCTTTCAGGTGCCGGAGGGGGCGGAGCAGTCGGATGGCCCCAAGCCGCTGTCGCCCAGCGAGTATTTCATCCGCCTGACCCAGCGCCTGATCAACGCCATCACCGTGCCCACGGCCGAGGGGCCGTTGTACGAGGTGGACATGCGCCTGCGCCCCTCCGGCAACAAGGGGCCGCTGGCCGTCAGCCTGGACGCCTTCGGCCGCTACCAACGCGACAGTGCCTGGACGTGGGAGCACATGGCCCTGACCCGCGCCCGGGTGCTGACCGGCCCGGCGGACCTGCGCCAGCGCCTGGAGCAGGAGATCCGCGCCGTGCTGATCCGGCCGCGCGATCCTGACAAGCTGCTGGCCGACGTCGCCGACATGCGGGTGCGCATGGACAAGGAGCACCACACCAAGGACCCGTGGGCGGTGAAGCACGTGCGCGGCGGCATGGTCGACATCCAGTTCCTGGTGCAGTACCTGACCCTGCGCCACGCCGCCGACCATCCCGACATCCTGGACCCCAACACCACCGGCGCCCTGGCCCGACTGCGCGACGCGGGATTGCTGGCGGCCGAGGACGCCGACACCCTGATCGACATCCACCGCCTGTGGCGGCG
Source organism: Azospirillaceae bacterium (assembly GCA_028283825.1). NCBI lineage: Bacteria > Pseudomonadati > Pseudomonadota > Alphaproteobacteria > Rhodospirillales > Azospirillaceae > Azospirillaceae bacterium. The sequence continues at coordinate 299,364 of JAPWJW010000001.1, forward strand.
GGTGCAGGCCTTCCTGCGCCTGACGCTGGATGGCGAAGGCAAGGTGGCCGACGCCCCGCCGGCCCTGCGCCTGGCCCTGGCCACGGCGGTCAGCCCGGAGGCGGAGGGCGGCCTTGACTTCGCGGCGGCGGAAACCAAAATCCGTGCCGCCGCGGGGCAGGCCTACGCCCTGTTCCGCAAAATCGTGGAGGAGCCGGCATCCCGCCTGGCACCCCCGCCCGACAAGACCTGAAGGAAAACAGCACCATGGCCGCTGAGGTTGGAACCGACGCCCCCGATTTCACCATGCCCACCGACGGCGGCGGCAGCGTCACGCTGTCGGCGCTGAAAGGCCGGCCGGTCGTGCTGTACTTCTACCCCAAGGACGACACCACCGGCTGTACGGCGGAGGCCTGCGGCTTTGGTGAGTCCCTGCCGCATTTTGAGAAAGTGGACGCCACCATCATCGGCGTGTCCAAGGACAGTGTGGCCAGCCACGACAAGTTCAAGAAAAAGTACAACCTGCCCTTCACCCTGGCGTCCGACGCCGACACCGGCGTGTGTGAGGCCTACGGCGTGTGGGTGGAAAAGAACATGTACGGCCGCAAATACTTCGGCATCGAACGCGCCACCTTCCTGATCGACAAGGACGGCCGCGTCGCCCAGGTGTGGCGCAAGGTCAAGGTGCCCGGCCACGTGGAGGCCGTGCTGGCGGCGGTGAAGGGGCTGTGACATCCTGACCTGAGCCAAGGCGAAAGAGTTCTGATGTCCGACGTCCGTTCCCTGACTGTCACCGGTTTCAAGTCGATCCGGAGCTTGTGCGATTTCAAGCTGAACCCGCTGAACGTCCTGATCGGCGCCAACGGCGCCGGCAAGAGCAACTTCATCGGCCTCTTTCGCCTGCTCAACCAGATGTATGAGCAACGTCTGCAAACCTACGTCCAAACCCAAGGTGGCCCTGATGCCCTTTTGCATTTTGGCCGAAAGCTAACAAAAAAGATTCACGCTGAATTCTATTTTGATAGAAATGCATATAAGTTTGACCTCATTCCAACGACAGACAATCGCCTTATTTATGAGCGAGAGGTCAGTTGGTTTGGGGGTGTTTATTATGACACCACGCCCAGTGCCATTTTGGGAACTGGCCATAGCGAATCAAAACTAAAATCTGCGAAGGATCTATATTCTCCTTTCGTACGTAGGTCGGTGGAAAATTGGCGCGTCTATCACTTCCACGACACAAGTGACACCGCTTTGGTGAAACAACGCCATGCCATGAATGACAACCTGATACTCAAGATAGATGCGGCAAATCTAGCCGCCTATTTGGAGTTTCTTCATCACAGGCACGACCACGAATATAGCCGTATCGTTGAGACCATCCGCCTGGTCGCCCCTTTCTTTGGCGACTTCGTTCACCGGGACGATGCTGATTACGTGGAACTGGAGTGGACGCAGGCCGGCCGGCCGGACACGCCCTTCAAAGCACACATGCTGTCGGACGGCACGTTACGCTTCATCTGTTTGGCGACCCTGCTGCTGCAACCAACTACAAAGTGGGAAACGAGAGGGGTTGGGATACACCCACGTCCTCGGTGAAATCTGGACGAGGGGACAGGGCGGGTGGGGGAGGGGGGGTGGTGGGAGGGGGGGGGGGGGAGGGGGGGGGGCGAAAGCCCGGGTACCACAAGACCCGGCACGGCCCTCTGGCGGCGGAAAAAATCACTCTGGCCGTAATCGAACGTGAGTGCCCGCACTTCCACGGTTGGATGGAAGCCCTTCGCGGCCTGGCCCGATAGCCCTCACGCGCTGGCCTTGCTGGCGCCGGCGGTGAGGGTGCCGCCCAGGCGGGCAAGGATTTCGCCGGCCAGGGCGGCGATCTCTTCCGAGCCCTTGGCCCGGCGGTCGGTTTCCTGCAGGGACAGGCCGTCCATCATGGCGCCGGCGAAGCCCACGCGGTTGCCGATGGCGGCGTCGGCCATGGGCACGCCCAGACCGGCCACCGCCTCTGTCAGGCGGTCGGCCAGCTTGGCGCGGGGCGGCACGCGGTTGAGGGTCAGCAGCACCGGGCGTTTTTCCGCCTTGGCCATCTCCAGGGTCGGGCGGGTGGCCCACAGATCCATGGGGCTGGGTTGTACCGGCACCACCACCAGGTCGGCCACGCGGACGGCGATGCGCGCCTCCGTCTCGGCATGTGGGGGGCTGTCGACCACCACGACGTCGTGTTCGCGGGCCAGGCGCTCCACCTCTTTCTGGGTACGCCAGCCGTTGATCTGCATGTGGGTCAGGCCGGGATCGCCCAGGGTCTGGCCGCGCAGGCCGAACCAGGCGGTCAGGCTGCCCTGGGGATCGATGTCCACCACCGCCACCCGCAGGCCCGCCAGGGACCAGGCCACGGCCAGCTGGATGGCCAGCGTGGTCTTGCCGGCCCCGCCCTTTTGCTGCGCGATGGTGACGACGTGTCCCGCCATGATGGTTCCCCCCGGGGCCGGTTTAGGTCGGGCGCAGTGTGGACCCCGCCGCCGTGCCCGGCAAGTGTGCACCGCACAAAACCCACCCTTCCAAAAGGGGGAGCCGGCCTTGCGGCATCGCCCCTTGGACAGGGCGGTGTCGGGAAGGCTAGATAGGGGGACGCAAAGCAAGATGGCCGCCCCCGTGACCGAACCGAAGACCCTTCCGCCCTCTGGTCCCGCCCCGGACATGTCCCCGCCCACGCCGCCGGCCCTGGCGCGCGCCGCCGAGGCGCTGGCGCAGGGCAAACTGGTGGCCTTCCCGACGGAGACGGTCTACGGCCTGGGCGGTGATGCCGGCAACGATCAGGCGGTGGCCGACATCTTCGCCGCCAAGGGCCGCCCCAGCTTCAACCCCCTGATCGTGCACCTGCCCGACGTCGCGGCGGTGGAGCGCTACGCCGTGATGGATGAGCGCGCGCACCAGATGGCGGATCTGTATTGGCCGGGGCCGTTGACCCTGGTGCTGCCCCGCCGGCCCGACGCGCCCCTGTCGCTGCTGGTCAGCGCCGGGCTGGACACGGTGGCCATCCGCGTGCCGCGCCATCCCACCGCCCGCGCCCTGCTGCAGGCCAGCGGCCGCCCCATCGCGGCGCCCAGCGCCAACCGGTCCGGCCATGTCAGCCCCACCGCCCCCGTCCATGTGCGCGAGGAATTTCCCGAGGGCGGCGGCGGGCGCCTGGCCCTGATCCTGGCCGACGGCCGCTGCCCGGTGGGGGTGGAATCCACCGTGCTGGACCTGTCCGGCGCGGTGCCGGTGCTGCTGCGCCCCGGTTCCATCACGCCGGAGGAGATCGAGGCCGTGCTGGGCCCCCTCCAGCGCGCCGCCGCCGGCGCCGCCGTCAAGGCGCCCGGCATGCTGGAAAGCCACTACGCCCCCGGCATCCCCGTCCGCCTGAACGCGCTGAACGCCGCCAAGGATGAGGCGCTGTTGGGCTTCGGCCCCGACCGTTTCGTCCTGGGCGGTGCCGAACGGCTGAACCTGTCGCCCAGCGGCGATCTGAACGAGGCGGCCGCCAACCTGTTCGCCATGCTGCGCCGCCTGGACAAGCCGGAGTTGGCTGGCATCGCCGTCATGACCATCCCCGACGTCGGCCTGGGCCTGGCCATCAACGACCGCCTGCGCCGGGCGGCGGCCCCCCGGGCTTGACCTTGGCCCATCGGCGGGTAAACGGTTAGGTTCCCAGGCACCCCCGTCCTTTGCCCCAAGGCCCCCCATGGATCCCCGGCAGATCGTCCTTCTGGCCCAGTACAACAGCTGGATGAACGCCAAGCTGTTTGAGGCCGCGGCACGCCTGCCGGCGGCGGAGCTGGCGGCCGACCGGGGCGCCTTCTTCCGTTCCCTCCTGGGCACGCTGAACCACCTGCTGGTGGTTGACCTGTTGTGGCTGCGCCGCTTCCGCGAGCATCCGCCGGGCTATCCCGCGCTGGATCCGGTGCTGGAGTTGCCCCGTCCTGATCGGCTGGACCAGATTCTATACCGGGAGCTGGACGGCTTGGCCGAGGCGCGGCGCCGGATGGACCAGGCCATGGAAGCCTGGGCGGCCACCCTGCCGGCCGAGGTGCTGGATCAAACCCTGCGCTTCACCAGTTACCGGGGCGATGCCTACGCCAAGCGTTTCGGCGACATCGTCCTGCATCTTTTCAACCACCAGACCCACCATCGCGGCCAAGCCACCACCCTGCTGAGCCAGGCCGGCCAGGATGTGGGCGCCACCGACCTGTCGGCCCTGATTCCGGATGAGGCATGATGACCACCCCCTCCCCTGATACCGTCCGCGACCTTCTGGCCGCCCTGGCCGACCTGCTGGGCCCCACCGGCGTGCTGACCGCGGCGGACGCGCAGGAACCTTACCTGACGGAGGCGCGGGGCAACGGCGTCAGCACGCCCCTGGCCGTGCTGCGCCCGTCCACCACGGACGAGGTGGCGGCCGTGGTGCGCCTGACGCGGGCCGCCGGCATCGCCCTGGTGCCCCAGGGCGGCAACACCGGGCTGGTGGGCGGCGCCCTGGCGGGACAAGGCACCTTGCTGCTGAACCTGGGACGCCTGAACCGCATCCGCGAGATCGACGCCCTGGACCACACCCTGACGGTGGAGGCCGGCGTCATCCTGGCCACGGTGCAGCAGGCGGCCCATGACGTGGACCTGATGTTCCCCCTGAGCCTGGGTGCCGAGGGCAGTTGCACCATCGGCGGCAACCTGTCGACCAACGCCGGCGGCATCCTGACCCTGCGCTACGGCAACGCCCGCGCCCAGGTGCTGGGGCTGGAGGTGGTGCTGCCCGACGGGCAGGTGTGGAACGGCCTGCGCCGCCTGCGCAAGGACAACACCGGCTATGACCTGAAGCAGCTGTTCCTGGGCGCCGAAGGCACGCTGGGCATCATCACCGCCGCCGTCCTGTCGCTGGTGCCCCGGCCGCGCCAGCTGGAAACGGCGCTGGTGGCCGTGCCCGACATCGATGCCGCCCTGCGCCTGCTGAAGCGCCTGCGCCAGGCCAGCGGCGACGCCGTGTCGGCGTTCGAGCTGATGCCCCGCTTCGCCATCGATGGGGCCGCCCGCTACCTGGGCGAACAGAACGACCCGCTGGCCGAGCCGTCCCCCTGGTACATCCTGACCGAACTGACGGCGGGCACGGCCGGCGACGCCCTGCGCCAGACCATCGAGGCGGCGTTGGGCGAGGCCATGGAGGCCGGCGACGTCACCGACGCCACCCTGGCCGCCAGCGGCGACCAGCGGCAGAAGCTGTGGCGCCTGCGCGAGGGCCTGCCGGAGATCGGGCGCAAGGTGGGCGGCGCCCTGCACCACGACGTGGCGGTGCCGGTCAGCCGCATCCCGCAGTTGATCGCGCGGGCGGACAAGGCGGTGGCCACACTTTGCCCCGGCGCCCGCCCCTACCCCTTCGGCCATCTGGGCGACGGCAACATCCATTACAACATCGCCCGGCCGATTGGTGACGATGCCGCCGGGCGCCAGGCCTTCCTGGACCAGGGCCCCGCCATCATGCGCGCGGTGCACGACGTGGTGCTGGACCTGGGCGGGTCCATCAGCGCCGAACACGGCATCGGCAGCCGCAAACGCGACGAACTGGCCCGTGCCCGCGACGCACTGGAAGTAACGCTGATGGCAAGCGTCAAACGCCTGCTGGACCCGGACAACCTCATGAATCCGGGAAAAATACTACCCCGATAGGCAGGCCATCGCGGCTGGCGCCCCCTACAAGCCTAGACCGACCCTGACCTTTGGCGTGAATTGACGCCGACTCGACGGCCGTGCGACCCTTGGTAGTAGATAAAGGAGCCCCGTGGTGCCGCCCCCGTTCGCGGGGGTAGCCTGGACAGAGGGAGAGAGCCGATGCCTGCCAAGACCTCGACCACCCCGACCACCTCCGCATCCGCGCCCACCTACATGCGGTTGCTGCGGGGGACCCTCAGCCGCCGTCCCACCTCGCAATCTTACGACGCCGACGGCCAGGACGATGCTGGCGATAGCCGGCAGATGTCCGGCAGCTGCGGCAACGGCCAGATGGTGGCCGGTCGCGCCGACGACCCGGCACTCGTCCACTTCTAGTGGTCCTGTTTTCGCGGGCCGCGTAACCAAAAGGATGTGTTCGGCCGGGGGTTGTGATCAAGGATAGTGTGACGGTCCGGGAGGGCGGTATGATCCGCCCCATGAAGTCTGTCATCGCCGCCCTTTTGCCCCTGCGCCGGCGCCCAGCATCGTTGCGTTATGCCGGCGCCGCCCTGCTGGTCCTGCTTGCCTTCGGGTTGCGCGTCGTCCTGGATGATTTCCTGGACGGTTATCCCGTCATCCAATTCTTTCCGGCGCTGGTGCTGGGCACCCTGTGCTTTGGCCGGGGGCCCGGCCTGGCGGCCGTGGCGCTAAGCACCCTGCTGGCCCTGCCCTTCATCGCACCTGCCGATGACGGCATGACCTTGATGCGGCAGGCCGCCACCCTGGGCGACCGGCTGGCGGCGATGCCGCCCCGGGGATGGATGGGCCCTGCCCTGTTCATCGTCATCAGCCTGGTGGTCGTGGCCATCGTCGCCGCCCTGCATCACACCATGGACAGCCTGGAACGGGCGGAACAGCAGCAGGCGATGCTGCTGCGTGAGATTTATCACCGCATCCGCAACGACCTTCAGTCCATCTCCAGCCTGCTGATGGTGGCGGAGACGCGGGCGGGCGGGGCCGAGGCGGCGGAACTGGCCAAGGCCGGCGAACGGGTGCGGGTGCTGGGCCTGGTCTATTCCAGCCTGCAACGGTTGCAGCGCGAACCCTTCGTGCCGGCGCGAACCTTCCTGGGCCAGTTGGTCGACAATCTGGCCGCCGCCCATGCCGGCGGCCGGCCCATCACCTTCGCGGTGGAGGTCGGGGATCTGAACCTGCCGCAGCGCGCCGCCGTGACGCTGGGCCTGGCGGCCAACGAACTGGTGATCAACGCCCTGAAATACGCCTTCCCGGACGGCCGCGCCGGCACCATCGTCGTGCGCCTGGCGGCGGAGGGGGACCAGTGGGTGCTGCGGGTGGAGGATGACGGCGTGGGCCTGCCGCCCACGGCAACTTCCGCCCCGCCGGGCACGCCAGGGCCGGCAGAAGATTCCGGTCCCGCCGGCAAGACCCTGCGGCCGCGCACCGGCCTGGGCCGGCCCCTGCTGGAGCAGCTGGCCCGGCAATGCGGCGGACAGTTGGGCCAGGCCAGCGACGGTGGCCTGAAAGCCTGGCTATCGGTGCCCGTAACGCCCGAGACTTAAAATCATCCAGGCGGCATGGGATTTTGGCTCATGCCGCTAGGACGCTCCCCTCGTCCGCCGGAGCGTTTTGGGAAGCGTCAGCGAACTGAAATGCGAGGATAAGCCCAGGCGACCGGCGTTTGAGGGCCGCGCCTCATGCATTAACCATATAGGCGGCGGCCATGTTGGGCGCGCGGTTGGTGGTCATGCGGTCCTGCTGCTGGTCGTAGCCGTCCTGCTTTTCCTGATCATCATCGTCGGTGGGGGCGGCCAGGGCGTTCAGCATCATGATGGTGTAGGTGGACAGCGGCATCTTCGACGAGCTGGCGCCCCGCACCATGTCCCAGGGCTGGGAAGAGCTGTCGGCCGTCTGCACCGTGCCCAGGGTGGTGGACCCGGCATATTTGTCCGAGGTGGCGCCGTCGAACTTCTTGGCGAAATGGTCGTAGACCTGGCCCAGGGACAGGGCCTTGCCGTTGTCGTCGTAGAACACCGCGTCGTTGGCGTCGGCCGCGTCGGGTACCACGGCATCAGCCGACTGGTTGGGGTTTTTCTTCAGCGCGTTCAGGAACTTGGAGGCGCCACCGGCACCCAGGAAATGGGCCAGGTACAGCTCCGTGCTGCCGATGCTGCCGCCCACCTGCTGCTGCAGCGTGGTCTTGTTGTCCTGCGCCAGCTGGGCCGCCATCATGGCCGAGGTGCCGGCATCCTTGCGCAGGTACGAGAATCTTTTGCCGGGTGGCGGCGTCGGCGACATAGAGGCTGCCGTCGCTGCGGGTCTTGATGGCGCTGGCGTACTGGCCCAGGCCGACCTCGCTTCCATGCTGCTGCACCATGTTCAGCCATGTGGAGTCGGTGAACTGATACAGGCCGGTGGCGCTGCTGGTGCTGGCTTTGGCGTTGACGTTGTATCCGCTTTCCACGGACGCCTGCTTCATCAGATAGGAAAAATCTACCCCGGCCCGGTTGCTGGCCTGCTGAACGGCGGCCACGATCCGGGCGGGGGCCGAGGTGCCGAAACCCTGTGCTGCAGTCAACTGCGTGGTGGACAGTGCGGTGTTCACGACCGTGCCTCACATAACTGGAAAACGACCGGCCGACGGGGCCGACCCATTGTTGGCCGAATAGGAAAGCAAGGGACGTGCCAAGTGCGGCGACATGGGCCGCCGCGCGCCAAAGCTTGCCCACGCCGCACCATCCCGGCAGGATGGTGCCCGCGTCGACGGGACGCGGCCCTGGCTGTTCAATGACGGGCCCGCCCGCCCAACAACATTGAGCATTCCGCCGGCAGCAGCGGGCCCGCCTCCGGAAACCTGAGCCCGGGAGCGTTGGGCCGCCACCGGCGGGTCCCCGGGAGGACCCATGACTTACCGCGCCCCGCTGAAGGAAATCCGTTTCGTCCTGAATTCCGTGGTCGGGCTGGACCGCATCACCCAGTTCCCCGCCTTCGAGGCCGCCGACGCCGACCTGGTGGACGCCGTGCTGGAGGAAGGGGCCAAACTGGCCGACAACGTGCTGGCCCCCCTGAACGTGGTGGGTGACCGCCAGGGGGCCAAGCTGACGGATGAGGGCGTGCGCACCGCCGAGGGCTTCAAGGACGCCTACCGCCAGTTCGTGGAGGGCGGCTGGAACAGCGTGCCCTTCGCGCCCGACCATGGCGGCCAGGGCCTGCCCTGGACCCTGTCCACCGCCCTGATGGAAACCTGGACCAGCGCCAACATGTCCTTCGCGCTGGGGCCGCTGCTGACGCAAGGGTCGGTGGAACTGCTGACCGCCCACGGGTCGGAGGAGCAGAAGAAGGCCTATCTGGAAAAGCTGATCACCGGCGAATGGACCGGCACCATGAACCTGACGGAACCGCAGGCCGGTTCCGACGTGGGTGCCGTGCGCACCCGCGCGGTGCGCCAGGACGACGGCACCTACCGCATCAGCGGCCAGAAGATCTTCATCACCTATGGCGACCATGACTGGTCGGACAACATCGTCCACCTGGTGCTGGCCCGCACGCCGGAGGCACCGGCGGGCACCAAGGGCATCTCACTGTTCATCGTCCCGAAATACCTGCTGAACGCCGACGGCACACCGGGCGCCCGCAACGACGCCCGCTGCGTCAGCCTGGAACACAAGCTGGGCATCCACGGCAGTCCGACGGCGGTGATGAGCTACGGCGACGAGGGCGCTTGCGTCGGCTATCTGGTCGGGCAGGAGAACCGCGGCATCGTAATACATGTTCACCATGATGAACAACGCCCGCCTGGGCGTCGGCCTGCAAGGTGTCGCCATTGGTGAACGCGCCTACCAGCAGGCGGTGGACTATGCCAAGACGCGGGTGCAGAGCCGCGACCTGGCCGGCGGACCGCAGCCGGTGACCATCATCCATCACCCCGACGTGCGCCGCATGCTGCTGACCCAGCGATCCAAGGTGGAGGCGGCGCGCGCCATCGTCTATTTCACCGCCGCGGCCTTGGACGGCCGGCACAGCGATCCCGACCCGGAAGCCGCCAGGGCGTCCGGCCTGTTGAACGACCTGCTGACCCCCGTGGCGAAAGCATGGAGCACCGACATCGGGGTGGAGGTCGCCAGCCTGGGTGTGCAGGTGCACGGCGGCATGGGCTTCATCGAAGAGACGGGGGCCGCCCAGTATTACCGTGACGCCCGCATCGCCCCGATTTACGAGGGCACCAACGGCATCCAGGCCAATGACCTGGTGTTCCGCAAGCTGGGCCGCGATGGCGGGGCCGCCGCCCACACCCTGTTCGCCCTGATGCGGGAGACGGCGGAGGATGCCGCCGGCCAGCCGGGCGACGATTTGGCCACCATCGCCCAGGGCCTGACGCGGGGCATCGCGGCGCTGGAGGGCGCCACCGCCTGGCTGGTGGATCATCTGAAGGCCGATCCGCGCGCGGCGGCCGCCGGTGCCGTCCCCTACCTGACCCTGTTCGGCAACGTCACCGGCGCCTTCCTGCTGGCCCGCGGCGCCATCGCCGCCAACCAGGCGCTGATGCGCGGCCAGGACGCGGCCTTCCATGAGGCCAAGCTGATCACCGCGCGGTTCTTCGTGGAACAGGTGCTCAACCCCTCCCTGGGCCTGGCCGACGTCATCCGCGACGGCCACCGCACCGTAGTGGCGCTGGGCGAGGATCAGTTCTGAAGAGAGCCCACCAGCGGCATGAGGTCTACCTCATGCCGCCATAGGCTGCGACCGCAGCAGCCGCAGGTTTTACGGGGAGCCGCAGGCGGACTGGAAACCGAGGATAGCCCAGCGGCCGGATGGCCGCGCCCGCCGTTTGAGGGAAGCAGTGTAATCAAGCCGATACGACTTGGTTGCGGCCGCCCCGCTTGGCGCGGTACAGCGCGGCATCGGCGGCGCGGATAAGGGCGTGGGGATCGGCGTCGGCGGGATCGAAGGCCGCCACGCCGACGCTGACCGTCAGGCCCAGGGGCTCCCCACCATCGCGCATCACCTGGTACTCCGCCCGGCACAGGCGCTGGGCGATGGACTGCCCCTGGAACACCGCCGTGTGGGGCAGCAGGATGCAGAACTCATCGCCGCCGAAGCGGCCGGCCATGTCGTAGGGCCGCAGCAGGCCGGTGATGGTCCGGCCGACCTGGCGGATGGCGGCGTCGCCCGCCAGATGGCCGTAACAGTCGTTGATGGCCTTGAAATGATCGATGTCCAGCATCAGCACCGACAACGGCTGGCTGGTGCGCGACGCGCGCTCCATCTCCCGTGCCAGGGCGCGTTCCACAGCGCGGCGGGTGCCCAGGCCGCTCAGCTCGTCGGTGTTGGACAGGTCCTGCAACTGCTTCATCACGCGTTCTGCATGGATGGACACCAGGCCCACGCCCCAGAACACCTGCATGAACATCTGCAGGGCCGCCAGCAGGAACAGATCCACGGGCAGGCCATGCGCATCCCCCTGGATCGGACGCCACAGCGCCAGGGGAATGCGCGCCCCGATGAGAAGGCCGAATACCAGGAAGGAAGCGGCGAGCGCCAGATCCACCGGCCGCCGGCGCCGGTCCCGGTCCCGCGCCACCATCAGCGGCACGGCCATTGCCGCCCCGCCGGTCAGGGCCGACATCAGGCAGACGCGAACGCCGATATCCGGCCGGTAGGCGGAATGGATGTGCAGCGCCACGGCGCACGCCAGCGCCAGCAGCCCGTAGACCATCAAGCGCCGGGGGCCGACCCCCGCCCCCAGGAAAAGCCGTAAGCCGCCACACCAGGGTCAGCATGGCGGCGTACAGCATGGTGTTGGCGACGACGATGCTGAGAAAATCCGGGAAAACGCCGCGTGCACCCAGGAGGGCATGGCCGCCGGCGTTCAGCAGGAAGGTTACGGTCCAGACCAGCAGGTGGCGGTCGCGGTCACGCCGCCACAGCAGGAACAGGAACAGCGCCACGGCCAGGCTGACCGAAGACATGAACAGGAATAGCGCCCTGCCGTCCAGCCCCGTCATAGCCCCCTCTTGCACGATTGTCCCAAGCCGTAGCCTACACGAAAGGCGGTGTCTGGGAAGTGCTGCGGCGCAACAACGACAAATTTAGACCTCGACTGGGCGCATGGCTATTTCATTATTTTCACCACCGTGGCGACAGCCGCAATTACAAAAAAACTAATAGCTGCCACAGTAAGTGCTAAAAATACTGCAGGATACTCTCTGATTGCCACGTCTTGTGACGCTGATATATAGATTCTTCTCATAAACCTGGGGATTAATCTGACAATAAAGGCAATAATCTTTCCGAAAATTAACACAAACATCCATATTATTATAAAGAAACTTGCCAAGAATGAATGCAAGAATGGATAAGCATAACCAGCAACGGGATACCTACCAGTAGTATCTACATAATCTGCCAAATTCATCCCGTTCAATGATACAGGAATTCTTAAAAACGTCGCCTGAATTTTTCCATGAGAGATATTTGATAGAAACTCAACCACGTACGAGGACGACTCATTAAAATTATATCGGACTCCAGCAAAAAAATAATCAAACCAGCTGCTTATGTGTACAGTTGATCCTCCCGGCATATTCAGATCAAATGGCAGATTAACTCCATACATCGAAACGACGGAAACCAATGAATAACCGATAGGGAATAGAATCAGGAAAAAAGCTGGGGTTAATATTGTATCTATCAATAAAAAAAATATTCTCATCCTAATTTTTCCGCTTGATGCTCTTATGAAGAATATTGTCTTTTGGGTAGAAACAATATCTATGAATAGCGTAACGACAAAGAGCCCAATGGCACCCTCAGCCATCCACCTAGTGTATATTCTAATCGCCCCAAATAACTGGTAATTAGCTGATGGCAAAAATACACCATACATCGCAGTAACAAATAAAAAAGACATGACGGTAGAAACGAGAACAGCAAAGACTCTCTTTATTGAAAAGATGCTTTTTCCAAAAAAATATTCGAACATATCTAAATCGAACTGAAATCGATACACTGACATGAATTTTAATATCATTGCCCTGCTGACAACAGCGAGCCGCTTCTTAGAGGCGGGAAGAGATTTTGTCTCAATATCCCACACCTTCATTACAACAGCACAGCACGTGGTTGCAACCGCAATCAAAAACCCGATGAACCAGCTAATTTTCTTCTCCGCAAAACGAAGGAAACAATAGGGATAACTAGAGCAAGATGCGATCACCCGTGATCGCATCTTGCTCTTAAGCTGTTGATGATAGAGCGAATTCACACGATCAGGTCCACCTGATCGCGGTCCGCTCTAAATGCCGCCGCCGTCCATCAGGTCGGACAACCGGTCGCGGATAAGGGTCGCGAGCGCGCGGGCGGCCCCGTCGTCGCGGCGGCGCGGCCGGTCGGCGACGATGCGATCCTCCGACCGTATCGTCGCCGGGGCGCCCGCCAGCAGGATGACGCGATCGGCCAGATAGACGGCCTCGTCGATATCATGGGTGACGAACAGGATGGTCTTGGCCGTGCGCCGCCACAGGTCCAGCAGTTCATCCTGCAGGGCCTGGCGGGTGATGGCGTCCAGCGCGCCGAACGGTTCGTCCATCATCAGCAGGTCAGGGTCGATGGCCAGCGCGCGGGCGATGGCCACGCGCTGGCGCTGGCCGCCCGACAGCTGATGCGGCCAGCGGCCAGCCTTGTCGGCCAAACCGACCAAGGCCAACGCCTCCTCCGCCCGCCTGCGACGTTCCGCGCGCGACAGGCCCAGGCCTTCCAGGCCGAAGGCGACGTTGGAGCGCACGGTGCGCCAGGGCAGCAGCCGCGCATCCTGGAACACCAGGCCGTAAGGGCGGCGGCCGTTGAGGGGGGCGGCCGGGGCATGGACGACGGTACCGCTGTTGGGCTTCACCAGCCCGGCCACCACGCGCAGCAGGGTGGACTTGCCCACGCCGGACGCGCCGACGATGGCGATGAACTCACCCGGCGCCACCGACAGGGTGAAGTCGCGCAGCACGACGGTGCGACCGTCGGGGCTGGCCGGGTTGGGGAAGGCCAGGCTGATGTCCCGGATCTCGATCATGCTTGCCGTATCGGTATCGGGCATCAGGGCTTCCAGCGCATCAGACGGTCGCGCAATGCGACGAAACCCATGTCGACCAGGCCGTAGAACAGGGCCATGGTGGCCATGTAGACGATGACGATATCGGTCGCCAGCAGCGAACTGGCCTGCATCATGCGCTGGCCCAGGCCCGGCACGCCGAACAGCTCGGCCGCCACCACCGACATCCACGCCTGGCCCAGGCCGGTGCGCAGGCCCGCCAGGATGGCGCCGGATGAGGCCGGCAGCACGACCTTCACCAGCTTGGCGGTGGTGGAGCGGTGGCCGAAGGCGTCGGCCAGTTCCAGCAGGTCGCGGTCCACCGCCTGGACCGCCGCCAGCGCCGCGAAGTAATTGATCCAGAAGACGCCCAGCACGATGATGAAGGTGGCCGCCAGCGGCGTGATGCCGAACCAGATGATGGCGAACGGCACCCACGCCAGGCCGGGAATGGGCCGCAGCAGGCGCACCACCCAGCTGGTGAAATCCTCCAGCCGGGGGCTGATGCCGGTGACGACGCCCAGGCCGATGCCGGCCACCGAGCCGACGACCAGGCCCCACAGATAATGTACCAGGCTGTGCAGGATGGCGTCCGTCCACTGGCCGCTCTGCACCTCCGCCACGAAGGCGGCAGGGATGGCGCTGGGCGGCGGCAGCAGCACGGGCCGCACCAGGCCCAGGCGGGGCACCGCCTCCCACACCGCCAGAAAGGCGATCACGCCCAGCAACGCCCACAGCCCCCGGTGCCGTTTGGCCGGACGGGTCTGGAACACGGAGGGCGGAATGCGCTTGCCCGGGGCCGGCAGGGCCGTCCCGGGCGCGTCAGGCGGTGACGTCAAACGAGGATGCTCACTTGTGGAGTTTTTCGTAATAGCTGGCGTCGAACAGGGTATCCAGCGGCTCCGCCTTCTTCAAGACGCCGATCTTCACCTGGAAGTCCTGCAAGGTCTTGGTCTTTTCCACGATGCGCCGGGGATCGACCACGAACTGCGAGGCGGGGGAGGTCAGCGCACGCTGCATCGTCTTCACGTCGATGATGCCGCGGCCCAGCACCTTTTCCACGTCCGCCGCAGCGCGGGCCGGATCCTGGTGGATGAGGGTGACGGCCTTGTCCACCAGTTCCACCAGCTTCTGCACCAGTTCCGGATGGTCCTTGGCCAAGGCGCCGGTGACGCCCAGCACGGTGCCCGGCTGATCCTTCAGCATGTCCTTGCCGTAGGCCAGCACCTTCACCCCGGGCAGGCGGTCCTGGATGATGGTCAGCGCCGGCTCACGCACGGCCGCCGCGTCCACCGCGCCGGCCAGCAGCGACTGCTGTGTCGCGTCGATGCCCTGGGCCACGATCTGGACCTTGGTGAGGTCCACATGCTCATCCTCCTGCAGCCAGTACTTCAGCACCGTGTCGGGGATGGAGCCCGGCGGCTGCGTCGCGATCTTCACCGGCCGGCCCAGCTTGGCCGCCAGGCGGGAGATGGCCTCGGCATTCGTGCCGCCCTTGGCCACCTCGGCCGCGAGATCCGGGCCAGCGGCCACCACCAGTTCCTCCACGGCGGTGGAGGCCACGACCTTCACCGCGATGCCCTGCGAGCCCGCAACCATCAGCGGGCCGATGCCGCCCATGTAGGCCTCCAGCGTGCCCGAGGCCAGGCCCAGGATCATGTTGGGGCCGCTGTCGAACTGCGTCAGCTTCAGCTCGAACCCCGCCTGCTTGTCCCAGCCTTCCTGGCTGATGATGTAGGCGGGTGCCGCCCCCAGCACGGGGATGTAGCCGATGTGGATCACCGGGTCGGCCGCCCGCGCCGGAATGGCGGCGGCCAGGGCGGCCACGACCGGCAACGCCGTCATCAGGCCACGCAGCAGGAAAGAACCGGGACGACGCATGAGGACACTCCCTTCCAGGACGATCCGTTCTTGGGGTGTGGCGTCACGATGCCACCTGAACGGGAATTATGGGGATTAAGCCGAGCGGCATAGGATCAGCAGGGAGAGAATGCTGTCAATGCCCATCCCGGCGGGCGGGACATATATTCAATTCACACGGCAATATGTTGAATTGTCGCAGACCCGTAAAACCCATCCACCGGTCTCGGCCCATGCCGGGTGATCGATTGCCCTACCGAACCGGCCCATCACGCCCCAAAAAGGGCGGCGTATCGCGCAATTCTCAATTGCACATTAAAATTTAGTCATTTGAATCGATATTGACAGCAAAGCCCGCCAGTGACAGTTTTGGTTTCACGGAAAGGGACCTTCCCAGCCCCTTTCCCCGGCCCGGCACCGGGGTCCTGCCCTTAATGGAACAACCGCCCGTTCGTTCCCCACCAGGCAGGATCCCGGCCACCGGCCCGCGGCCATTTGACGGAGCAGCTTGCGCCGCGTCACCAACCGCTAAAGCGCCACGAAGCCCCTTCGTGGTTCCTCCGGAACGTGAAGGACAAGGCTATGACCAACACTTTCCCGACCCTGACATCCCCCGCCAAAGGCGAATCCTGCGCCCATGGGCTGATGATGTGTTGTCCCCCCGCACGAATGGGCAGCCGCTGTTGATGCCCCGCCGGACGCGGCATCCGCGTCCCGCCGGCCACAGCCGCACCCGCCATAAAACCATCGTGTTGCATTCACACCCCCGTAATGGCGGGGGTGTAGAGGGAAGCCATCATGAGCCAGCACACCGAAATCCGGCAGACGGGCCGGGCCCCCACACCCGCCGCCGTCATCATCGAAACCGCCCGTCACACGGCGGGACTGGCCGTCGAGGACGGCCGGGATGTGCAGTTCTTCGCCTCCAACAGCCTGTTCCAGGCCCTGGACGGCCAGCGTTTCCGCAGCGTGCGGGCGCTGGAGCGGGCGGTGAGCAGCCTGGAGGCCGCGCTGGCCGACCAGCGCCGCACCCGCGACAGCCGCGGCGAAATCTGGCGCAGCTGGCAGGCGGGCGACCAGGCCCCGGGTCAGCCCGAAGCGGCCTGATCCCGTCCCTGGCCCGAACCGGACCGATCCTCAAAATAGGTGTCGCCGAACTCGGCGATCATGGCCTGCGCCTCCGCCACCATCGCCCGCACCACGCGGCGGTCGGGATGGGTGCACAGCGTCTCGTTCATGGCCTTGCCCAACAAGGCCTGTGCCTGGGCGAGCAGCTTCACGGCCAGCCGATCCTCAAGTTCCATGACCGATATCCTTACGTGCTGAAGAGCCCCTCGACACCGGGCCCTTGTCCGATACCCCATAACCGCCTGCGGCACCATGCCCGCCTGATCAATGCCCCCTTAACGATGGAGGATTGCCATGAGCTTACGCCTGGGCGACATCGCCCCTGATTTCCAGGCCGAGACATCCGACGGCCCCATCCATTTCCACGACTGGGTCGGCGACGGCTGGGCCGTGCTGTTCTCCCACCCACGCGACTTCACGCCGGTCTGCACCACCGAACTGGGCGCCGTCGCCCGGCTGAAGCCGGAATGGGACAAGCGCGGCGTGAAGCCCATCGGCCTGTCGGTGGACCCGGTGGGCAGCCACCGCGACTGGGGCCGCGACATCGAGGAAACGCAAGGGTCCGCCCTGAACTTTCCCCTGATCGCCGATCCGGACCGCACCGTCGCCAAACTGTACGACATGATCCACCCCAACCATGACGAGACGCACACCGTGCGCACGGTCTTCGTCATTGACCCCAAGAAGAAGGTGCGCCTGCTGTTGACCTATCCGCAGACCACGGGCCGCAATTTCAATGAGATCCTGCGGGTGATCGACAGCCTGCAGCTGACCGACCGCCACAGCGTGGCCACACCGGCCGACTGGCAGGCGGGCGGGGACGTCATCATCGCCCTGTCGGTATCGGATGAGGCCGCCAAGACCAAGTTCCCCGACGGCTGGAAGACGCTGAAGCCCTATCTGCGGGTTGTGCCCCAGCCGAAGTAGGAACGGCGGCGGGAGGCCCTTGCCGCCGCTAGGCCGCGACGGCGGCCGCCGGACCTTTCCAGGAAACGAAGTGGACTGGAAAGGGAGGACAGCCAAAGGCCCGGATGGGCCTGCCGGCGCCTGAGGAACAAAGTAGTAACACCCGACCATCTGTCGGGCAGGCGATCCCCCCGCGTGGCGCGGCCTTGGCCCCGATGCCAAGGTCGATCCGACCACGCGAGGGGACGACCGCATGACATCCACCATCCGCAACGGCTACGCCGACACGGCCGCCGGGCAGATTCATTACCGCCGCGTCGATGGCCCGCACGGCGACGCGCCCATCGTGCTGCTGCACCGCACGCCGGTGTCCTCCGCCAGCTTCGCCAAGCTTCTGGATTTCCTGAGCGAACGACACGCCGCCATCGCCCTGGACAGCCCTGGCTTCGGCCAGTCGTTCCAGCCCAGCGGCCGCCCGACGGCGCCAGAATACGGCCGGTGGCTGCTGGACGCCCTGGATGCGCTGGGCATCGATCAATGCCATCTGGTGGGCCACCATACCGGCACCCACTTCGCCGCAGAGATGGCGGCGGCGGCCCCCGGCCGCGTGCTGTCACTGACCCTGTCCGGCGTGCTGTACGCGCCGGCCGAAGACCGGGCCAAGATGCGCCGCGACATCGGCGACGCGCCGCCCATCGACCGGGCTGGCCGCCACATGGCCGACACCTGGTCGCTGATGAAAAGCCTCTACCCCGACTATGACGGCGACCTGGTCCATGCGGAGACCCTGGGCGCCCTGGTCGCCATGGCGGGCCGCGACCAGGCGTTCGACGCCATCTTCACCCAGGATTTCGGCGATGTGTTCCGGCGCGTGGTATGCCCGGTGCAGGTGGTGCAGGCGGCCGACGATCCCCTGACCCTGGGCGGCATGCTGGACCGCTTCCGCCGGGATTTCCCCCAGGTGCCGGTGCGCCAGATCGGCCCGGCCTTCCTGGCGACGCCGGAACGGCAGAGCGGTCAGATGGGCCGCGCCCTCCTCGACTTCATCCACACCGACAGGGACACGACGACCATGACCAACCGCGCCTACGAGCTGGCCCTGGGCGCCGGCGGCTATGACCTGAAACGCGCCGACCGGGCCGTGCCGACGCCGGGTGCGGGCGAGGTTCTGATGCGCGTGCATACCGTGTCGGTCAACCGCCGCGACGTCAGCATCCGCGACCTCAGCTACCCGGTGAACGGTGCCAACCACTTCGCCCCCCTGACCGACGCGGCGGGCGAGGTGGTGGCCGTGGGCCCTGGTGTCACGGCGTGGAAGGCCGGCGACCGCGTCGTTTCCACCTTCTTCCAGCATTGGGCGGACGGACGCGTCAGCCTGCCGGCGGTGATGTCGGCCATGGGTGCTGGCGGCCCCGGCGTCTTCGCCGACCAGGTCATCCTGGCCGAAAACGGCTTGACCCGCGCGCCGGAGGGGTGGAGCTGGGAAGAGGCCGCCACCCTGCCTTGCGCCGGCGTCACCGCCTGGCGTGCGCTACAGACCCTGGGGCAGGTGCAGGAGGATGACTGGGTGCTGATCATCGGCACCGGCGGCGTCGCCCTGTTCGCCGTGCAGATCGCGGCGGCGGCCGGCGCCAAGCCCATCGTGCTGTCGTCCAGCGATGACAAGATCGCCCGCGCCAAGGCCCTGGGCGCCGTCGCCGGCGTCAACTACGCCCAGACACCGGAGTGGGTGGACGCGGTGAAGGCCATTACCGGCGGCATCGGCGTACAGCACGTGGTGGAACTGGGCGGTGCGGGCACGCTACCGAAGTCGTTGGCCTGCCTGGGCCTAGGCGGCCATCTGGCCATCATCGGCGCGCTGGACGGCTTCGGTGGTGAGATCTCGGCCCTGCCCATGGTGTTCGCCGGCCTGCGGGCCAGCGCCGTGCTGGTGGGCAACCGCGCCGACCAGCAGGCGCTGAGCCAGTTCATGGCCGACAAGGGCATCCGCCCTGTCATCGACAGCGTCTTCGGCTTCGATGAGGCGGAGAAGGCCTACGCCCGGGCCAATGCCGGCGCCTTCGGCAAGGTGGTGATCCGCCTGGATGGTGCCGCATGAGCCGCGCCATACTCGTCACAGGCGCCAACCGCGGCATCGGGCTGGAGCATGTGCGCCAGGCCCTGGCGGCGGGGGAGACGGTGATCGCCACCTGTCGCCGCCCGGCCGAGGCGGCGGCCCTGGCCGACCTGCACGCCGCCTATCCGGACCAGATGCGGATCGAGGCGCTGGACGTGAATGATGGTGCCTCCATCGACGCCCTGGCGGCCCGGCTGTCGGACACGCCCATCGACATGCTGTTGAACAATGCCGGCATCTATGGCGGCAGCTGGGCCAGCGGTGGCGAGCGCCAGACCGTCCAGGGCATGGACTATGATTTGTGGGAGGAGATGATGCGCATCAACGTCATCGCCCCCTTCCGCCTGACCGCCCGACTGATGCCCAGCCTGCTGCTGGGGCGGGAACGGCTGGTGGTGATGATGTCGTCCGACCTCGGCTCCATCACCAACAACACCCATGGCACCTCACACGCCTACCGCTCCAGCAAGGCGGCGCTGAACATGCTGACCAAGGGTCTGGCCATCGACCTGCACCAACAGGGCGTGAAGGTCATCGCCATGGCGCCGGGCTGGACCAAGACGGACCTGGGCGGCGACGGTGCGGTGTGGGAGGTGGACGACAGCGTGCGCCGCCAGCGCGCCGTGCTGGCCGGCGCCGCCGGGATCGCCAGCGGCACCTTCGTCAACCTGCTGGGCGAAGCCGTCGCCTGGTGAATTAGCCAGCCTCACCCAGCACCTGGGCGTAGAAGGCCGGGTCGACATTGCCGCCGGACAGCACCACGGCGATGGTGCGGCCGGCGGTTTCCACCTTGCCGGACAGCAAGGCCGCCAGGGCCGCGGCCCCGCCCGGTTCCACCACCAGCTTCAGGTTGGCGGCGGCGAAGCGCATGGCGGCCCGCACCTCCTCCTCCGTCACCACCAGGCCGGGGCCCAGCAGGGCCTGGGCCAGGGGGAAGGTGATGGTGCCGGGGATGGACGCCAGCAGGGCGTCGCACGACGATTTCCCGCCGGGCACGTTGGACAGCCGCTCACCGGCGGCCAGCGACCGCGCCATGTCGTCGAAGCCCTCAGGCTCCGCCGTGTGCACGCGGGCATCGGGGAAGGTCTGCTTCAGGCCCAGCGCTGTGCCGGTGGCCAGGCCCCCACCGCTGCAATTCACCAGGCAGGCATCCACGGTCAGGCCCAGGGCGGCGGCCTGGCGGCCGATCTCCAGCCCCACGGTGCCCTGGCCGGCGATGATGTGCACGTCGTCGTATGAGGGCACCAGCACGGCACCGGTGCGGGTGCTAAGCTCGCGCCCGATGACCTCGCGATCCTCGGTCAGGCGATCGTAGAAGACGATCTCGGCCCCCAGCGCGCGGGTCCCGGCCGCCTTCACCGCCGGGGCGTCAGCCGGCATGACGATGGTGGCCTTGGTGCCCACCAGGCGTGCGGCCGCCGCCACCCCCTGGGCGTGGTTGCCGGATGACCAGGCGACGACGCCGCGCGCCCGTTCATCCTCAGTCAGGCGGCCCAGGCGGTTGTAGGCGCCGCGGAACTTGAAGGACCCGGTGCGTTGCAGCACCTCGGGCTTCAGCAGCACGCGAGCCCCCACGGCGGCATCCAGCGCCGCGTTGGTGATCAGCGGCGTCGCCACCGCCTTGCCCGCCAGCAGCTGCGCCGCCGATTCAATGTCCGCACCGGTGACCGCCAAGCCCATGACCCATCCCCTCATCCGAATCCGGGCCACAGGCTGGCATCGACGGGGCCGCTCACGCAAGCGGGCCGGTGCGGATGCCCGCTATTCGTACCGGAGCGCGTCCACCGGCCGCGCCGCCGCCACGCGGGCGGCGTGCCCCGCCACCGTCACCCAGGCGATCAACAGAGCCGACAGGCCGACAGCGGCGAAGACCAGGGGGTTCAGGGAGATATGCAGCACGAAGCCCGCCAACCAATGTCGCAGCTGCCACCAAGCCAGCGGCCAGGCGATCAGGTTGGCCAGCAGGACGGGCTTGGAGAACTGCCAGACCAGCAGACGGATGATATCGACCACATTGGCGCCCATGACCTTGCGCAGGCCGATTTCCTTCGTGCGGCGTTCGGCGGTGAAGGCCGCCAGGCCAAACAGGCCCAGACAGGCGATGACCAAGGCCAGGCCGGTGAAGACACCCAGCAGCAGGGCCCGGCGGTGTTCATCCTCATACTGGTCCGCCAGCCTGTCCGTCAGGAAAGCGCGGACCATGGGCGCGTCGGGATACATGCCCCGCCAGAGCGCGTCGATGGCGTCCAGCGTGGCCAGGCCGGCGCCAGCAGCCAGCCGAACCGCCAAGGTCCGCTCATCCTCGGGATCCAGGACATAGACCACCGGCTGCGCCGCCATGCGGGCATCGGTGTAACGCACCTCATCCACCACACCAACGATGGTCAGCGGATAGTCCTTGCCGAAGACCACCGTCTTGCCCACGGCATCCCGCGCGGTGGCGAAACCCATGCGCCGGGCCGCGTCCAAGGACAGGACGGTCGTCCTTCCCGCCGGGTACCGGTCGTTTTGCGCGTCCGCCCGCACCGCGTCCGCAGGCGACATAGCGTCGAACAGACGTCCGGCCAACAGATGCACGTCCAACGTCTTCAGGACGTCGTAGTCCACCGTTTCCGTCCGCAGCGTCACTGATCCATGGTCGGGCGCGTCGGGCCGGCGGAAACTTTGATGATCCTCATCGCCATCGCCCGGCATGTCGTGCGCCCCACCGGCTGCCGTGACGCCCTCCAGGCGCACCACCTGCTCACGAAAAGCCTTGAGCCGGGGCGGCTGCTCCTCAGGCCGGGGGAAACTGTCCCGCACGACCATCACACCATCGGGGCGAAAGCCGAGTGCCTGGAAACCGGCGTAGCGCGTTTGCTGAAAGATGACGATGGCGGCGATGCCCAGCGCGATGCACGCGGCGAACTGGAAAACCACCAGGCCCGTGCGGAAGCTGGCGCCAAGGGCAACCCCTTCCTTCTTCAACAGGGTGGTGGGGGCCGGGCGCGAAAGAACCAAGGCGGGGTAGAGTCCGCCCAGCAGGCCGACGGCGATGGCCCCGAAGACGTTGGCCGCCAGCAGCCAGGGGCTGACCAGGAAATCCATGTCCATACGAATATCCAGGACCCGCAAGAGGCCGGGCATGGCCAGTTCCAGCAGCGCCTGACCGACCACCATGGCGACCAACGCCAGCAACACGGATTCCAGCAAAAATTGCGCCGCCACGGCCCGCCGCGCGGCACCCAGAACCTTGCGCACCGCCACCTCCTTAACCCGCAGGGTGGAACGGGCGGTGGACAGGTTGACGAAGTTGGCGATAGCGATCAGCAGCACCATGGCCGCGACACCCAGAAAACCCTGAACACCGGCGCCGCCATTTCCCGGTTCAAGATGGATGCGCCGCAAGGGAAGCAGCGAAAGGGCGACAGTCCCCTTCCCGGTTGCGGTATCGAGGTAATCGGGAAAATGGGCGGCCAGAAAGGCGGGGAAGCGCGCCGCCAACGCCGATGGATCGGCGCCCGGCCGAAGTAGGACATAGGTTTCGACGAAATAACTGTCCCAGATCGTCGCCCGGCGGGCCAATACGTCATCGACACCGGTGTTCAGCCGGGTGTCCAGACGCGTGATCAGATCCCCCATCAACTGGCTGTTGCTGGGCCGGTCGCGCATCACCCCCGTGATCGTCAGGCTGGTGCCCGACGCCAGGGCCAGGACGCGGCCCACGGCATCTGGGGTTCCGAAATACTTGCGCGCCAGCCGTTCGGTCAACACGGCGGTACCCGGCCGATCCAGCGCCCCCGCCGCGTCACCGGCCAGGAAGGGGGAATTGAACAAACGGAAATAGTCGGCATCGACCATGGCCACGACCTCCGAGAAGGAGGTGCCGTCCCGCACCACCGCCAGGCGTTCGTAATCCACCCGCACCGTCCGCTCGATTTCCGGACAATCGCCCGAGAGCGGGGCCGCCATGGGCAGTGACGTGACCGGATAGGACACCGGCGGCCGACCCTTCACATACTCCGTGAGCCCAAGCCGATAAATGCGGCCGGCGTCGCGGAAGAAGCCGTCGTAATGCGTCTCATGCCAGACGAACAGGCCGATCATGGACGCCGCCGCCAAGCCCAGTGCCAGGCCCATGACATTCAAGGCGGTATGGAGCCGCTGACGCAGCAGGATACGCAGGGCGATGGCAAAAAGGTGTCGCAGCATGATGCCCTTACTCGTACCGCAGCGCGTCAACCGGCCGCGCCGCCGCCACGCGGGCGGCATGCCCCGCCACCGTGGCCCAGGCGATCAGCAGCGCCGATAGGCCGGCGGCGGCGAAGACCAGGGGGTCCAGCTGGACGCGGTAGGCGAAGCCGCCCAGCCAGCGGCCCATCAGCACCCAGGCGACCGGCCACGCCACCAGATTAGCCACCAGCACGGGCTTGCTGAACTGCCATACCAGCAGGCGCACGATGTCGGCCACGGTGGCGCCCAGCACCTTGCGCAGGCCGATCTCCTTCGTGCGCCGTTCGGCGGTGAAGGCGGCCAGGCCGAATAGCCCCAAGCAGGCGATCAGGATGGCAAGGCCGGAGAACAGGGCCAGCAGGTCGCCCTGCCGCGCCTCGTCGGCATAAAGCTGGCGGATATGGTCGTCCAGGAACTCCCGCCTCAGCGGCAGGTCGGGGAACAGCTGGCGCCAGGTGTCGTCGATGGCCGCCAGGGTGGCGCCGTCGGCGTTGGGCGCCAGGCGCACCAGCAGGGCCGACAGTTCATCCCGCATGGCGAAGTACACTGTCGGCTCAAAACCCGACCGGGCGGTGCCGAACTGCACGTCATCGACCACGCCGATGACGGTCAGGACGGTGTCGCCGCCATACATCACCGTCCGCCCCACCGCCTGTTCCGCCGTGGCCAGGCCCAGGCGCCGCGCGGCGGTGATGGACAGCACGGCCGGGATGGCCGCATGGACGCCGCCGCTGGTCCCGGTGCGCAGCGCCGGCCGGCTGGTCAGGTCGCCGGGCCGCTGCCGGTCGAACAGGCGGCCGGCCAGCAGGGGAACGCCCAGGGTCTGCATATAATCCACATCCACCTGTTCGGTGCGGATCAGCAGGTCGGGCGTGCCGGCCGGCGTTTGCGGCAGGCGGTAGTTATTGGTCCATTCGCTATGGTCGCTGGGCAGGTTGGCCGTGGCCCCGGCAGCCGCCACGCCGGGGATGCGCAGCACCGCCTCACGCAGGGTCTGCACCCCCGCCTGGCCCGCCGGGCGGTCCAGCCCCCGCAGCACCAGCGCCCCGTCGGCCCGGAAACCCAGATCCTGGGTGCTGGCGTAGCGGGTCTGCTGCCCCATCACCAGGGTGGATATCACCAGGACGATGGCGGCGCTGAATTGCAACATCACCAGGACGGCACGCAGGCGCCCGCCCCCCGCCGCCCGCGCCTGGCGCAACAGGTCGGTGGGCCGGGGCCGCGACAGCACCAGGGCCGGGTATATGCCACCCAGCAGACCCACCAGCAGGGAAAGCGGCAGGGTCACGGCCATCAGCCAGGCGCCGGACAGGAAACCCGAATCCAACCGTGCGTCCAGCAAGGCCAGGAAGCGGGGCAGCGCCAATTCCACCAGCGCCAGGCCCAGTAGGCCGGCCACCAGCGCCAGCAGCACCGTTTCCAGCAGGAACTGCCCCACCAGCTGGCCGCGCCGGCCGCCCAGCGTCTTGCGCACCGCCACCTCCCGCGCCCTGAGCGCGCTACGGGCGGTCGCCAGGTTCACGAAGTTGACGACGGCGATGCCCAGCACCAGACAGGCCACGACCGCGAAGGTGGCCAGCGTGACGGGGGAGACGCCCAGGCCCTCCAGCGGATCGGTGTGCATGGCCGTCAGCGGTTGCAGTTCCAGCGTTTCCACCAGGTCCGGCGCCACGTCGCCCAGCCCGGGGCGATAGGCGGCCAGCAGCGCGGGGAAACGGGGTGCCAAGGCAGCCGGGTCCACGCCCGGCTTCAGCAGGACGAAGGTTTGCATGAATTCACTGCGCCACTTGTCATCCTTGGCGGCGAAGTCGGCATCCCAACCGTCATTGAGGCGGGTCGTGATGTTGGTCCACAGGGTGACGGGGAATTCACGGGTGAATAGGGTGTTGGACGGCAGGTCGCGCACCACGCCGCTCACCACCAGGCCGACGCCGGAGGTCAAGGTCAGGGTGCGGCCCAGGGCGTCGGCGGTGCCGAAATGACGCCGCGCCTCGCTTTCCGTCAGCACCACGGTGCCGGGACGTTCAAGCGCCGTGGCCGGGTCACCCGCCAGGAAGGGGAAACCGAACAGGCGGAAGAAGGGCGCATCCACCAGGAAGATGCGCTGCTCCACCGGCGTGGGACCGTCGCGCAGCACGGTGGCGTGACGGACCACCCGCACCACCGTTTCCACCTCGCCCGCCAAATCCTGCGCCAGGGCGGGCCCCAGCGGCTTGGCCGTTTCCATGATGCGCTGGGTCGCATGCGCCGACTGCCGGGCCACGTTCAGCACGCGGAAGATGCGGCCGCCCTGTGGGTGGAAGCCGTCGAAATGCGTCTCATGCCAGACGTAGAGGCCCATCATGGCCGCCGTGGCGATGCCCAGCGCCAGGCCGGCCACATTCAGGGCGGTGTAGAGCCGCTGGCGCAGCAGCACGCGCATTGCGACCCGCAGATTATGAACCAACATCGCCACCTCCCCTTATTCATACCGCAGCGCGTTGACCGGCCGGGCCGCCGCCACGCGCGCCGCGTGCCCCGCCACCGTCACCCAGGCGATCATCAACGCCGACAGCCCGGCGACGGCGAACACCAGCGGATTGATATCGACCCGGTAGACGAAGCCCGACAGCCAGCGGGCGGCGACGGCCCACGCGATGGGCCAGGCCACCAGGTTGGCTACCAGCACCGGCTTGCTGAACTGCCAGACCAGCAGGCGCACGATGTCCGCCACGGTGGCACCCAACACCTTGCGCAGCCCGATCTCCTTCGTGCGCCGCTGGGCGGTGAAGGCGGCCAGGCCGAATAGCCCCAGGCAGGCGATCAGGATGGCCAGGCCGGCGAAGGTGGCCAGCAGGACGGCCTGGTGTCGGTCGGCCGAATACGCCGCGCGGACGTTGTCGTCCATGAACTCCCGCTTCACCGGCAGGTCGGGGTAAAGCGCCTGCCAGGTCCGGTCAATGGCCGCCAGGGTGGCGGGACCGCTGCCGGCCGCCACCCGCACGGCCATGGTTTCCATCGCCTGGGGATAGATGACGTAGGCGGTGGGCTCCAAAACCTCGCGTGCCGTGCTGAACTGCACGTCATCGACCACGCCGATGATGGTCAGGCCCGTGCGCTCCCCCATCACCAGGGTCCGGCCGATGGCCTGTTCCGGCGTGCCCAGGCCCAGGCGGGCCACGGTCAGGGCCGACAGGATGACACTGCCACCCAGAGGGGCATTGGGGTCTTCCGGCGGCTCGCCCCGGTCCAGGCGGGTATCCACGGCGTGGGCCGGGTCGAACAGCCGGCCGGCCAACAGGCGGATGCCCATGGTTTCCATGTAGCCCATGTCCACGCCCTCGGTCCGCAGGCGCAGCCAGCCCTCATGCGGCGCCTCCGGCAAATGGTAGGCGGAGAACCAGTCCGACCCGTCGGCCGGCGGCGCCTCCGTCCCGCCCGCCTGTTCCACGCCGGGCACGCGCAGCAGCGCCTGGCGCAGAGCATCCTGGTGGGCGTGGCCGGCGGGACTGTCCAGGCCCCGCAGCAGCACGACGTTCTCCGGCAGGAAGCCCAGGCGCTGGGTGGCGGCGTAGCGGGTCTGCTGCGCCATGATGGCGGTGGCGATCACCAGCACGATGGCGGCGGCGAACTGCACCACCACCAGCACGCCGCGCAGGGCGCCGCCCCGCATCATGCCCTCCCCGCCCCGCAGCAGGTCGGTCGGCAACGGCCGCGACAGGACCAGCGCCGGATACAGCCCGCCCAGCAGCCCGACCACCAGCACCAGGGGCAGCAGCACCGCCGCCACCCAGGCGCCGGACAGGAAGTGCTGGTCCATCCGCACGTCCAGCAGGGCCAGGAAGGACGGCATGGCCAGTTCCACCAGCGCCAGGGCCACCACGCCGGAAACCAACGCCAGCAGCACCGATTCCATCAGGAACTGCCCCACCAGATGCGCGCGCCGGCCGCCCAGCGTCTTGCGTACCGCCACCTCCCGCATCCGCAGGGACGAACGCGCGGTCGACAGGTTGATGAAGTTGACGATGGCGATGCCCAGGACCAGCAGCGCGATGCCCACGAAGGTGAACAGCAGGCTGAGCGGCACGCCATCCTCGCTGATGCCCTCGACATGGATGCGGGTCAGGGGTTGTAGGGCCTGGATGGCGACGGGCTGGCCGGTGGCGGCGTCCAGATAGTCCGTCATGCGGGCGGCCAGGAAACCGGGGAAGCGCGCCTGCAACTGGGTGGTGTCCACAGCGGGCTTCAGCAGGGCGTAGGTGCGCAGGAAGCTGTGCCCCCATTCACCGTCGGCGGTGGTGAACATCTCATCCCAGCCGTCGTTGAAGCGGGTCGCGATGTTGGTCACCATTTCCGGCCGCAGGACGGTGTTGGACGGCGGATCGCGCATCACGCCCGCCACCGTCAGCGTGACGCCGGAGGTGAGGGTCAGGCCCCGGCCCAGCGCCTCGCCCGTACCGAAATACTTGCGCGCCGCCGTCTCGGTCAGCACCACGGTGCCCGGCTGGGCGATGGCGGTTGCCGGGTCGCCTGAGAGGAAGGGCCAATCGAACAGGCGGAAATAGTCGGCGTCGGCCACGGTGATTCGGGCCGCGAACACCGCGCCGTCGCGCCGCACCGCCACGCCGTGGCTCACCACCCGCACCACCGCCTCCATCTCCGGGAAGTCGCGGGCCAGGGCGGTACCCAGGGGCTTGGGCTGGGCCGCCACCGTCATGGGGGCGCCGCTGGGGGTGCGGTAGGTGCGCACGAGGCGGTAGATGCGGTCGCTGTGGCCGAAGAAGCCGTCATAGTGCATCTCATGCCAGACGCAGAGGCCGATCATGGCCGCCGTGGCGATGCCCAGCGCCAACCCCGCCACGTTCAGGGCAGTGTACAGCCGTTGGCGCAGCAGCACCCGCACCGCCACCTTCAGGAAATTGCCCAGCATCCCCATAGCGCGTTCCCCCTTATTCAATCGGGACCGATCAATCGTCCCCTCAGACGCCGGGCGCTGCCATACGGCAGCTTGGCTTCCTCACTGCGCCCTGCGGCGCTCGTTCCGGCGGACGCGGTCGCGTCCTACAACCGCATGAGGCCCTGCCTCATGCGGTTGGCTTTATTCGTAACGCAGGGCGGTGACCGGCTTGGCCGCCGCCACCCGGGCGGCATGCCCCGCCACCGTCACCCAGGCGATGCTGAGCGCCGCCAGGCCCGCGACCGCGAACACCGTCAGGTCCAGATCGACGCGGTAGGCGAAACCCTGCAGCCAGCGGTGCAGCAACAGCCAGGCGACGGGCCAGGCGATCAGGTTGGCCGCCATGACCGGCTTACTGAACTGCCAGACCAACAGGCGCACGATGTCCATGATGCTGGCGCCCAGCACCTTGCGCAGGCCGATCTCCCGCGTGCGCCGCTCGGCGGTGAAGGCGGCCAGGCCGAACAATCCCAGGCAGGCGATCAGGATGGCCAGGCCCGAGAAGCCGGCCAGCAGCACGCCCTGGCGCTGTTCGGCGGCATAGGTGTCGCGCACATGGTCGTCCAGGAACTCGCGGTTCACCGGGATGGTGGGGAAACTATCCTGCCACAGCCGGTCGATGGCGGCCAGGGCGGCGGGACCGGCGGTGGGCGCCAGGCGCACGGCCATGACGTCCAGCCCGCGCTCATCCAACAGGAAGACGGTGGGCTGCAGTTCCGTGCGGGCGCTGTTGAACTGGACGTCGTCGATCACGCCGACCACGGTCAGGGGATAAGTCTTCTCCAAGATCACCTGCTGGCCCAACGCCGCCTCGGGTGAGGCGAAACCCAGGCGCTGCGCGGCGCGCAGGGACAGCACGGCGGTGCGGCCCGGCGGATCCTCGGCGCCCTTTTCCCGCTTTTCCTGGACGTCGGCGGTGGCGGTCCGGTCGAACAGCCGGCCGGCCAGCAGGCGCACGTTCATGGCCTGAAGGTAGTCGTACCCGATGGACTCGCTGCGGAAGACGATGCTGCCGTCGTCCACCGTGCCCGGCAGGTGATAGTTGGAGGTGCTGTCCGACCCGTCGCTGGGCATATGGTCGGCCCCGCCGGCGCCAATCACGCCGGGAATGCGCAGCAAAGCCTCGCGGAAACTGTCGATGTGGGTGCGGACCTCCGGCTGGTGCAGGTCGCGCATCAGCAGCACGCCGTCCGCCTGGAAGCCCAGCTGCTGGGTGCTGACGTAACGGGTCTGCTGGAAGATGACGACGGTGGAGATGGCCAGCA
Source organism: Azospirillaceae bacterium (assembly GCA_028283825.1). Taxonomy (NCBI): domain Bacteria; kingdom Pseudomonadati; phylum Pseudomonadota; class Alphaproteobacteria; order Rhodospirillales; family Azospirillaceae; species Azospirillaceae bacterium. The sequence goes on from JAPWJW010000001.1 coordinate 329,546, forward strand.
GAATGGCGGCGGTGAACTGCAGCACCACCAGCAGGGTGCGCACGCCCCCGCCCCCCGCCGCCGCCGGCCCGCCCCGCAGCAGCACCGAGGGTGCGGGCCGCGACAGCACCAGGGCCGGATAAAGGCCGGCCAGGCCGCCGATCACCGCCACGCCCGCCAGTTCCGCCAGCACCAGCCAGGGGCTGGTGAGATAGCCGCGGTCGAAACGCACGCCCAGCAGCGACACGAAATAGGGCATGGCGACCTCCAGGATGGCCAGGGCCAGCATGGCCGACGCCAGGGTCAGCAGCGTGGATTCCACCAGGAACTGCGCCACCAGCATGCCCCGGTGGGCGCCCAGCGCCTTGCGCACCGCCACCTCCCGCGTGCGCAGGGAGGAGCGCGCGGTCGACAGGTTGATGAAGTTGATGACGGCGATGCCCAGCACCACCAACGCCACGGCCACCAGCCCGCGCAACACATCCAGCAAGGTGGCGGTGGCCCCGGTGGGATCGGTGTGGGCATGGGCCAGGCCCGTCAGCACCAGGGCCTTACCGGGCTTGTCGGTGCCGGACGCCAGGTAACCGGGGTCATTGGCGGCCAGGAAGGCGGGGAACTTGGCCGTCAGCGCCGCGGGATCGGTACCGGGCTTCACCAGGATGTAGGTGCGCAGGAAGTTGGAGTTCCAGCGCGTGTCCATGCGATTGAACCAGCCGTCGAAATTCTCCCCCAACCGCGTGGTGATCAGGGTCAGCATGGCGTCCCGCCGCAGGTTGGTGTTGGACGGCAGGTCGCGGATGACGGCGCTGACCGTCAGGCTGACGCCGTTGCTGAGCGTCAGCGTGCGGCCCAGGACGTTCACGTCGTTGAAGTATTTGCGCGCCAGCGCTTCGGGCAGGACGACGGTGCCGGGGCTGGCCAGCGCCGTGGCCGGATCGCCGGCAATGAAGGGCAGATCGAACAGCCGGAAGAAATCGCCGTCCACCACCATGACCCGTTCGCGAAAGACGCTGGCGTCGCGCGTCACCACCACCGGTTCGTTATGGACGCGCACCGCCGCCTCGATCTCCGGGAAATTCTGCGGCAGCAGGGGGCCCAGGGGCTTGGTCGTGGAATCATAGGTGACGGGCGGCCGGCCGGGCACGAACTCCGTCTTGTCCACGCGGTAGATGCGGTCGGCCTTGGTGATGAAAGCGTCGTAGTGCGTCTCATGCCAGACATAGAGGCCCAGCATGCTGGCGGCCGCGATGCCGATGGCCAGGCCCGCCACGTTGAGGGAGGTGTACAGGCGATCACGCACCAGGATGCGGACCGCCACCGTCAGGAAATTCCCCAGCATCTTGAACATGGGCATCTTCAGCATCGGCAGGGCCCCCTTATTCGTACCGCAGGGCGGCAACAGGTTTGGTTGCCGCCACCCGGGCGGCATGGACGCCGACGGTGGCCCAGGCCACCAGCAGCGCCGACAGGCTGGCCGCCATGAACAGCAGCGGGTTCAGCGCGATACGATCAGCGAAACCGTCCAGCCAGTGGCGCATGGCGTACCAGGCCACCGGCCAGGCGATCAGGTTGGCCACCAGCACCGGCTTGGAAAACTGCCAGACCAGCAGGCGCACGATGTCCATTACGCCGGCGCCCAGCACCTTGCGGATGCCGATCTCCTTCGTGCGCCGTTCGGCGGTGAAGGCGGCCAGGCCGAACAAGCCCAGGGCGGCGATGACGACGGCCAGGCCGGAGAAGGCGGCGAACATCTGGCCGGTCTTGGTCTCGCTGCGGTAGACGGTCCGCAACTGGTCGCCCAGCAGCAGGCGGGGCACCGGCTGGTCCGGCACCAGCTTCCGCCAGGCATCGTCGATCAGGCGTAAGGCATCGGGCATTTGCCCCGGCTTCACCCGGATCAGCACCTGGCTGAAATCGCTGGGGTTCTGCACGAAGAAACCGGCCTCCACCGCGATGTGCAGGCTGCCCTGGTGGAAATCCTCCACCACCCCCACCACCGTCAGGTCCACCGGCGCCGCCCCCACATTGCCGGGCAACACCAGGGGTTGGCCCACCGCGGCCTCGGGCGAGGCGTAACCCAGGCGGCGCGCGGCTGACCGGTTAAGGACCACGCCGGCCCGGCGCGACCGCATGGGATCAGCCTTGTCCACCGCCGGGATGGCGTCGCCGGCGAAGCGCCGATCGAAGACGCGGCCCGCCAGCACCGGCACATCCAGCGTGGTGAAGTAGTCGTCATCCACCACGTCGCGGCGCAGCACCGCGGTGAAGCCCCGGTCGTAGGTCAGCTCGTTGCGCACGAACAGGCCGATCAGGATGGCCGCCGCCAGGCCCAGAGCCAGCCCGACCACCGTGATGGCGGAATAGAGCTTGTGCTTCACCAGCGTGCGCAGGGCCACGGTCAGGTAGTTGGCGAACATGGGGCGACACTCCCCCTTCCGATAAAGGGCGGCGACAAACGGCGGGCATGGGCGGAACGGACGGCGCCGGGTCAGGCGGCGCGCAGGTTTTCCGCCACCACCTGGCCGTCGAACAGGTTGATGATGCGCCGCGCGTACTGGGCGTGGGGCATGGAGTGGGTGACCATGACGATGGTCGTGCCCTCGGCGTTCAGTTCGGTCAGCATGTTCATGACCTCCTCACCGTTGGCGCTGTCCAAATTGCCGGTGGGTTCGTCCGCCAGCAGCATCTTCGGCCGGCTGACGACGGCGCGGGCGATGGCCACGCGCTGCTGCTGGCCGCCCGACAGCTGCTGCGGCAGGTGGGTCTCGCGGTGGGCGATGTTCACCTTGGCCAGGGCGGCCTTCACCCGTTCCTTGCGCTCACGCGCCGGGATGTCGTGGTAGAGCAGCGCCAGCTCCACATTCTCGAACACCGTCAGCTCATCGATCAGGTTGAAGCTCTGGAAGATGAAGCCGATGTTCTTCTTGCGGATATCGGCCAGGCGGCGTTCGCCGTAATCGGCCACGTCCTCGCCCGCGAACCAGTATTCACCGCTGCTGGGGTTGTCCAGCATGCCGACGATGTTCAGCAGCGAGGACTTGCCGCAGCCCGACGGGCCCATGATGGCGACGAATTCCCCCGCCTTGATATGGATGTTCACCTGGTTCAGGGCCGTGGTCTCCACCTCTTCCGTGCGGTAGACCTTGGTCAGGTTGACTAGCTTCAGCATCGTGCCATCCCCGTCTTCTGACTTGATAGATAAGGATCGTTCCGGATCCGGATTAGTTTAGCTGTATGCGATCCATGCGGGCGAGGTCGCCGTAGGAGGAGACGATGACCCGGTCCCCCGCCGACAGGCCGTCGCGCACCTCGATCATCTGGGCGTTGCGCCGGCCCAGATGCACGCGCCGCTTCTCGGCATAGGTACCGCCCGGCTGCACCACGAATATCCAGTCGCCGCCCGTATCCTGATAGAAGCCGCCGTTGGGGATCAGCAGGGCGGTGGTGGCCGCCCCCAGCTTCAGGCGCATCTGCAGGGTCTGGCCGCTGCGGATATCCTGCGGCGCGGCGCCCAGGAATTCCAGGTCCACCTGGAACTGGCCGTCATGGACCTGCGGATAAATCTTGGCGACCTTCAGCTTGTAGTCGCCGCTACTGCCGATGGCGGCCTCCGCCGTCTGGCCCAGTTCCAGGCGCGGCAGGTAGAACTCATCCATCTGGGCCTGGACCTTGAAGCCGTCGTCGCGGTCGATGCGGCCCAGGCGTTCGCCCTTCTGCTTGGTCTGGCCGATCTCCACATCCAATACGGTGATCTGCCCATCCACCGGCGCCCGCAGGATCAGGCTGTCCAGGTTCTTGCGCGCCATGGCCAGGTTTTCTTGCAGCTTCTGCGTGGATTCCTGCAACTCGCTGTACTGGCGGGCGCGCATGGCGTCGGTGGTGCGCATGGTTTCCAGCGTCAGTTCGCGCCGGCGCTGGTACCAGGTGATCTGGTCCTTGATGATATCGATGTCGCGCTGCGAGGCCGCCCCCGTCTTGATCAGCACGCTCTTGCGCTCCAAATCCTTGGACAGCCAGGAGACGTTGTACTCGCACTCCGCCAGCTCACGCTGGTTGGCCAGGCGGTTGGTTTCCAGTTGCAGTTCGGTGTCGTGCAGGCGGTTGATCTGTTCCATCACCTGCGCCTCGCGCGAGATGACGTCCAGCTGAAGCTGGGCGTTGGACAGTTCCACCAGCGGCTGGCCGGCGGTGACCTTCTGCCCCACCTCCACCAGCTTTTTCTCCACCCGCCCGCCCTCGGTGCTGTCCAGGTAGACGCTGTTCAGCGGCTCCACCGCGCCACGCACGGGGATGAAATCCTCAAACGTGCCCTGGGACACGGTGGCCACGGTCAGCCGCGCCTCCGCCACCCGCACGGTCTGGCCGCCCTGGTTCTGCGACCAGACGACGGCGCCGGCCACCGCCATCAGGGCCACCCCGGCGGCCCACAGGCGCCGGTCGGTGCGGGCACGGCGCACCCAGCCCTTCCAGCCCTTGGGCCTTTCCACCCGGCGGTCCATGCCCAGGGTGGCGACCCCCGGCGTGGCGGCGGCGGGACCGTTTCCCGGCGCGCCCATCATGCCAGCGCACCCAAGCAACGGACGACCACCACCACCAGGGCGCCGGCCAGCCACAAATCCGGATTGACCGCCAGCAGCGCATCCTCGATGCGCTCGATCAGGGGAACGCCTTGGGCGCCTTCCATATCCAACAGGACATCATTCCGGACCATCTCAACAACCCCACTTCCCTTGTCCCCCGTCCGGGGGCGCCGCCCATGCCGGCGGCCAAAACGCGACTATGATGGGGAAGGGATTGGCAAGGGGTGTGCCAAGTGGGCAGTTTGTTGTTTCTCAATGGTTTGGGAAGACGCGCCGCGCGTTCGGATGCGGACAGTGTCCGGATGCGGACACCGCCTGTGCCCGAAATCGGAATATGAGCGGCAATTCGGGGGGCTCTGTGGCCACCCACATTCAAGACCCACCTCACGCTTGGATGGAGGTGTCATTCCCCAATATCAAGGAATTGATCCATGCAATCGGCAAAATAGCCTTCAAGAAGACCGATCCTAATGCGCGCCGCGGCTTTTGCGTTGCCTCTTATTTCATATTGATCCGCTTCTATTTCTACATACCCGGAATCATCATTTGTCGGTCTCTTGAAATTCGTACATCTCCCCAGAATAGCTAGAGCGCGTATAAGATCTTGATTGGCACTCTTATAATTCTTTCTATCATATGAAATCTTAGCCAAATACCAATTCCACATTACGTCGTTGAATCGCGCCGCATCTATGGTAATTACGCCTGGTATCTTACCTCTGTCATTTTCAGCGGCAAACTTCTTACAGATGCCAGCCATAGCACTTCCCGTCGGACAGGCCAGAATTGATGAAATGATAGCTCCGTAGAGAATCATTTTTATGTAGGAAAATATCATCCGTAGCTCCATCTTTTCCGTAACCCGTTTATAATAGAATTTACCCGTGCCGTCGAGCGATCACACATGATGATGCCTTACTTTAATATCCCGATGGCGGGTAGTTTCTATATAATTTCCCATGATTCCCCTCATAATAAGCAAGATTATTATCTCTTGCCGCTTCGTAATTCGCTATGCTACTCGCTCGCTCTTCTGTCATTTCTTTATTTTCTTTCATTAGATTATGCACTCTCTCATCTTGATATTTTATTATATCTTTAGCGTTAAATGCCTTTGGTGTCTGTTTTGTTTTCAGAAAAAGAAATTGCTTCTCGCCACTTTGGAGAAATGACATGTTAATATTATAATCCATTACCGTCTCAGTATCCCCGCCGCTAAACGACACACCCGTCAATCTACTGTCATACGGATGGGTGTGGATGGTGCCGACCAGGGTGTAATTTTCGGGGTCTTTTATCTTCAGGTCCGGCAAGAATTCGCGATTTTTTTCGGAAGCCGGCCTGGGCAATCCCCCGATGTTCTGGAACTCCAAGGCACCATCTTTTGTCGCCACGATGGTGGCACCCTGTTCAACAACCCATTCCTTCTGCCCCTTGGGTGGCGGAGCCCCGTTGGCGTTGCGCAGGGGTGCCAGGCTTTGCTCCCAGAACGTCTGGGATTGCTGGTCGAACGCTGGTGAGAATTGAAAGGACAGTGGCGCAGCCGCTGGCGAAGCGGGTAGGACGAAATCAGCCGCAGTGGCGTAGTGTGGCGCCGCCTGCTTGGGCGCGTCCTTCTTTTGCTTCGGCCTGGCGGTGGGCTTGACCGGCGCGGCCGTGCCTTCCTGTTTCGGCTTCTCCTCGATCGGCCCCGCCGCTTCCTCCCCCGCCCCGCCCGCGTCCGTCCAGCGCCCATGGTCGTCACGGGGTTGGTCGGGGCTGTACTTCGCCAGATTGTCATTGGCCTGGGCCAGGCGGACAGCCGCGTCCCAATCCAGCTCGGGCAGGCGCAGGTGCACGGCGCGGATCATGGCCTGGACCAGGTCGCCCCGGTTCAGCGCGTCGGCGATCTTGGCCAAGCCCGGCAGGACGGTGGCGCCCAGTGGGACGTCGAATTGGGCGTCCGGCGCGGCACCGGCATAGGCGCGCCGCAGCAGCACCGCCACCTCTGCCGCCGGGCGGGCCTGGAAACCACCCGCCCCCTTGGCCAGCAGGGGCACGCCGGCCAGGGCCAGGCCCTCACCCGTGCAACTGAGACCCAGGCCGCCGGACCCGGCGCCCAGACGATAACGACGCTGCCAGCCATCCATGACCCAATCCTTTGTTGATGAAGTGGCAACGTATGTTCTTTTTTTGTTCTTGTCAACCTGAGGAAGATCACACAACTGAGAATTCTTCCTGCGAAGGTTGTTCCGGCAAGCGCGGCGGCGGCCGCGCAGGGGATATGCGCTTGACCTGGATCAAGGCCGCGCGGGGTGGAGCGGAGGACAAGAAGGGTCATCGTCATCGGCCCCAAGGTCACACCCCATGCCCGCGCTTTCACCGTCAGCAACGCCGCACAGCCCGCCGCACAGCCGGACGGACGGTGTCCTGAACCTGGCCGGCCTGTGCGCCCTGTCGCCCGCGACCGTGCCCTTCCCCCACCTGGTCATGAACGGCTTCATCCCGCCGGACGTGGCGGCGGCGGCGCGGCGCGACTTCCCGGACAGTCCGCACGGCGGCTTGGTGCCGGCCCCGTCCAAGGCCGCACTGGCGCGGGATGACCTGGACGGCTTCACCCGCCTGCTGGCGGCCCTGACGGCACCGGAGACGACGGCCGCCTTCGCCCGCACCTTCGACATCGACCTGGATCCGGCCGCCCTGATGCTGACGGTGCGCAGCCGCTGCGTGCCCAAGGACGGCCGCATCCACACCGACAGCATCACCAAGCGCCTGACCGCGCTGCTGTACCTGAACGAGGAATGGACCGCCCCCGGCGGCCGCCTGCGCCTGCTGCGCGGGCCGGAGGACATGGACGACATGCTGGCCGAGGTGCTGCCGGTGGACGGCACGCTGGTGGTGTTCCGCCGCACCGACAATTCCTTCCACGGGCACAAGCCGCATGACGGCGTGCGCCGCTACATCATGCTGAACTGGATGGTGGACGCCGGCACCGCCCGGCGCGAAACCCTGCGCCACGGCGTGACCGCCGGCCTGAAGGGTTTCTTCGGCGTGGGTTCGCGCAGCGACATGATGGGAGACAAGGCATGAGCGCCGTGGCCGAAACCCAGATCGCCGCCAACAGCAACGGCAACGTCCATATCCTGGACACCGGCACCGCCCCCCACCTGCGCGCCAGCCTGGCGGCGGCGGAGCGGGACGACAAACCCTATCGCCACTGGTACCTGGACGGCGTCTTCCCTCCGGCGGTGGCCGAGGCGCTGGCCACCCTGCCCTTCGCCGCACCCGATATCGACGACACCCGGGGCCGGCGGGAGACCCACAACTCCACCCGCACCTTCATGGCGGCCGAGAACCAGATGCTGTACCCGGTGTGCGGCGCCGTGGCCCAGGCCTTCCAGGCACCGGAAACGGTGGCCCTGCTGGCGCGGCAGTTCGGCGTGGATTTGACGGGGGCGTCGCTGCGCGTCGAATACTGCCTGGACCGCGAGGGCTTCTGGCTGGAATCGCACACCGACATCGGCGCCAAGCTGTTCACCATGCTGGTCTATCTCAGCACCGGACCGGACGCGGAAAAGCTGGGCACCGACATCATGGACGGCCCGGACGGCGGCCATGCCGGCCGCGCTTCCGGCCGGTTCAACACCGGCCTGGTGTTCATCCCGGCCAGCGACACCTGGCACGGTTTCGCCCGCCGTTCCTTCCGCGGCATCCGCCGCACCATCATCATCAATTACGTGAAGCCCGAATGGCGGGCGCGCCATGAACTGGCCTTCCCAGAACAGCCGGTCAATACTGGCGGTATTACCTGAGCGCCAAATGTTCGGCCGTCCCGTTTACCATGATGAATGGTAATACACGACGAAAGGGGTAGAATTTACCCCCAGGGCGCCCGTGCGGGGCACATCTACCGGGCCGTATGATCGGTTGCGGGTGATGGACCCGACAAATGTGCACGGGCGTTAGACGGACGTGACGGCCAATCCTGACTTCGACTTGACGGGGGTTCCCAGCGCCAGGATGGCCGGCGACCGGCGGGATAGGCGGCCGAACCATGCCGTGCTGGCCCGCCGCACCCTGGCCGCCCTGCGCCTGCAGATGGCGGCGGCCGTGCTGATCCCGGCCGTGCTGTTGATCGCCGCCGCCCTGGAAAGCCGGCAGGACATCCTGGCCACGGCGGCCGACCGGGTGGAACGCATCGCCGCCGCGGTGGACGAACATGCACAGAAGGTCATCGAAAGTGACCGGCTGATCCTGGACCGGGTGCGCGACCTGCTGGCCGGCGGCTGGACCCGGGGCGGCGCCATCGATGAGGCGGCGGTGCACGCCACCCTGGCCGGCATGGTCACCGGCATCCCCCAGATCCAGACCCTGTGGGTGTGGGATGCCCAGGGCAGGCCGGTGGTCTCCAGCCGCTTCTACCCCATGGCCGGCCGGCCCGGCATATCCGACCGCCACTTCTACGACCCGCTGCGTGCCGGGCAGATGGAACTGGTGACCCCGCCGTTCGAGGGGCGCATCAGCGGCCAGCGCGTCTTCAACCTGGCCCGGCGCCTGAGCCGGCCGGACGGCGGCCTGGCGGGCATCGCCGCCGTGTCGATGTACCCGGCCTATTTCGATGAGTTCTACCGCCGCGTCACCCAGGACGATCCGGATACCGCCGTCCTGCTGATCGACCGGGCGGGCACGGTCATCGCCGGCCGCCCCATGGTGGCGGAGGGCACGCGGGTGGACCCGGCCTGTGCCGGCCCGCATGCCGGCTGGCGCCCATCCCCGCTGGACGGACGCGAACGGCTGACCGCCTGCCGGCTGGTGGCCAACGCGCCGCTGGCCGTGCTGGTGGGGGTGGACCGCGCCCAATTGGATGGGCAGTGGCATCGGCGCCTGGCCCTGCTGACACTGCTGGCCCTGCCCACCATGGGGGCGCTGTGCGCCGCGACCGCCCTTTCCATGCGCCGCGCCCAACGGGAACGCCAAGCCGCCCAGGCCCTGGCGGCGGCGGAGACGCGGCGGGAAAACGCGGAAAGCGCCCTGCTGCGCACCCAACGGCTACAGGCGCTGGACCAGATCACCGGCGGCATCGTCCACGACTTCGCCAACCTGTTGATGTCGGTGCGTAGCGGCGCGGAAATCCTGCGCCGCCGCCCCCATACCGAACCGCAGCGCGAGATCATCGACGCCATGCTGCAATCGATATGCTGGGGCGAGCGGCTGACCCATAATCTTCGCACCTTCGTGCGCCGGCCGCGCCTGCACCTGGACCTGCTGCGCCTGGCCGACAGGGCGGTGGACATCACCGACCTGCTGCACCCGGCGCTGCGCGGCGATATCCAGCTGGTGATCGACCTGCCGGCCGATGTGTGGCCGCTACGGGTCGATAGGACGGAATTCGACCTGGCGCTGCTGAACATCGCCGTCAACGCCCGCGACGCCATGCCCCGCGGCGGCCTGCTGCGGGTGGTGGCGGCCAACGTCCACATCCCGGCGGGCGGGCCGGAGAGTGACCGCACCGGCGGCCTGATCGGCGATTTCGTCCGGCTGTCGGCGACCGACACCGGCGGCGGCATTCCCCCGGAAATCCTGGACCAGGTGTTCGACCCCTTCTTCACCACCAAGCAGGGCGGCCAATCCACCGGCCTGGGCCTGGCCCAGGTGCAGGGTTTCGCCCGCCAGGCCGGTGGGGCGGCCATGGTGGACAGCACGGATGCCGCCTTGGTGGACGCATCGTCAGCCGGCACCACGCTGACCCTCTACCTGCCCCGGGCGGAGGAGGAAGCCGGAAGCGACGGCCTATCGACGGATGATGGTCCGGTGCCGCTGGACGGATCGGGCCGCCATATCCTGATGGTGGAGGACAACCCGGACGTGGCCAAGGTAGTGCGCCATATGCTGGAGGAAGCGGGCTTCCATGTGTTGGCGGCCGTCACGGCGGACACCGCCCAGTCCCTGCTGCTGGAACGGCCGGACATCTGCCTGGTGCTGAGCGACATCGTGCTGCCCGGCGGCCGCAACGGCCTGGAACTGGCGCAAGACGTCCGCCGCCTGTCCCCCGGCCTGCCCATCCTGCTGGTCAGCGGTTATGGCGACCGGCTAGCGGAAGCGGAGAGCCAGGGCTACACCATCCTGCCCAAGCCGCTGGACGACCGCCGCCTGCGCCTGGCCATCCGGCGTTGCCTGGCGCCCGCCGCGGCCGGCTGAGGCCGGTCCGCGCGACAACGCTTTCCTGGGGTGGAACCATTCAGCGGATCACCCTTTTTCGCCGGGTTTCCCCAAAGGCCCGTTCGCTGCTATATCTTAGGCGACTGGCCGCCGGCATCGGCGCCGGCGCGAATGGAGGACGGGTGTGACCAGACACGAGGAACGGGTTTTCCGCTCCGCCAAACCGAAGACGGATTTGGCGACGCTGCGCAACCAGTTGCAGCGCCTGAAGGGCGATCTGGAACAATATCTGGCGCGCAACCGCAACAGCGCGATGATCGGTCCGCTGAAGGAACGCATCCGCGAACTGGAAGGCACCATCGCCGCCGCCGAGGAACGCAGCGCCCGCCCGCGGGCCACCGGCTGGACCGGCGCCATCGACGGCGCCGGCGCCCAGCGGGCCGAGGCACCGCCGCGCAGCCATGGCGGCCCCGCCGGCGGGGACCGTTTCCCGCCGCGCCGCCGGGCGACCTCCGGATCCGAGGGCGAGGGCGAGGAATAAAGGAAAAAAGCGGGGCCCGGCCGATACCGGCGCCCCGCTTTTCCCTTGTTCCCCTGGAATCCCTTTAAGCCCCGGACGGGGCGGCGCCCTCCTTGCCGGCACCATCCTTGGCCCCCCCGCCCTTGATGGGCGGCGGCACGGCGATGATCTCGCGGATCGGCACGCGGATGTGCAGCGGTTCGCCAATGATCTCCAGATCCATGGGCGAACAGATCCAATCCGATCCGCCGGGCGGCGTAACGATGGCCAGATGCAGGCGGGTGGTCAGGTCCGGCTGGGGCGTGAACAGTTTCAGATCGTATTTATGATTGACGCCCACGGTGATGCGCACCGTGTCGGGATCAATGCTGTTCCAGCCGTCGATGTCGCGGGTGGAAAAGCAGGCCGGTTGCGACGCCTTGCTCTTCTCAAGGGCGGCCACCTTAGGATCGTTATTGGCCGGACCACCGCCGGCGCCTGGATCCGATTGGCAGGCGGCCAGCAGACCGGCCAGGGCCAGCACCGCCATGTGACGTGCGCGAATGGCCCGCATGAAACGTTGGATCATCGCCTGTACTCCCACAAATGATCGGGCCTGGTGAGGCCTTTGGGGCGGCTTGAACACCACCGTCCCCTTCCCTTATACGAACGAAAGGCCCTCAAGCCCGCTTGCGACAAAAATTCTATCCAGTCGTGGGGGCCGGGTGTACTTTCCCTAGTGGTTCAGGCGCCGGCTTATGACTAAAGCCGCCGCGGTGTGGCGGGAGACGGTGTTCGATGGCGATCCGGGTACGTGAAGATTACCGGGGTCTGACGGGGCCGGAAAAGGCCGCCGTGCTCATGCTGGCGCTGGGCGAGGAACATGCCAGCCGCCTGTTCGCCCTGATGGCGGAAGACGAGATCAAGGAACTGTCGCAGACCATGGCCAATCTGGGCTCGGTCAGTTCCAACATCGTTGAACGCCTGTTCGTGGAATTCGCCGAACAGATCAGTTCCACCGGTTCCCTGGTCGGTACCTTCGACAGCACCGAACGCCTGCTGATGAAGGTGCTGCCCAAGGAGAAGGTGGACACCATCATGGAGGAGATCCGCGGTCCCGCGGGTCGCACCATGTGGGACAAGCTGGCCAACGTGAACGAACAGGTGCTGGCCAACTACCTGAAGAACGAATACCCGCAGACCGTCGCCGTCATCCTGACCAAGATCAAGGCCGACCATGCCGGCCGCGTGCTGCAGCTGCTGCCCGAAAGCTTCGCCATGGAAGTCATCATGCGCATGCTGCGCATGGAATCGGTGCAGAAGGAAGTGGTGGACGATATCGAGCGCACGTTGCGCACCGAGTTCATGTCCAACCTGGCCCGCACCAACCGCCGCGACGCGCACGAGATGATGGCGGAAATTTTCAACAGCCTGGACCGCAGCACGGAAAGCCGCTTCATCGCCGCGCTGGAAGAGCGCAACCGCGACAGCGCCGAACGCATCCGCGCGCTGATGTTCACCTTCGAGGATCTGGGCAAGCTGGATCCCTCGGGCGTGCAGTCCCTGCTGCGCTCGGTCGACAAGTCCAAGCTGGCCACCGCCCTGAAGGGGGCTTCGGAAACGCTGAAGGATTTGTTCTTCACCAACATGTCCGAACGCGCCGCCAAGATCATGCGCGAGGACATGGCTTCCATGGGGCCGGTGCGCCTGCGCGACGTGGACGAGGCGCAGATGTACATGGTGCAGCTGGCCAAGGACATGGCGGCCCGCGGCGAAATCGTCATCGCGTCCGGCAAGGGTGACGACGAACTGGTCTATTAGCCGGGCCAGCTGTGATCGGCGCCATCGCGGCGCCCCCTATCCCAGGTCCATCTTTGCCGCCCCCAAATCGGCCGCGGGAGAGCGATCTTGTCCAACCCCCTGAAAATCGACTTCGTCTCCGACGTGTCCTGCCCCTGGTGCATCATCGGGCTGAAGGGCCTGGAACAGGCGCTGGAGCGGCTGGAGGGCGAGGTCACGGCCGACATCCGGTTCCACCCCTTCGAACTGAACCCCGGCATGGCACCGGACGGCCAGGATCTGGGGGAGCACATCGCGGAGAAATACGGCTCCACACCAGCGCAGATGGCCGAAAGCCGCGCCATGATCACGGCACGCGCGGCGGGTGTGGGCTTCACCATGAACTTTGGTGAGGGCCGCCGCATCTACAACACCTTCGACGCCCACCGCCTGCTGTTCTGGGCGGCGTCGCGGGATCAGCAATTGGCGCTGAAGCACGCCCTGTTCGCCGCCTACTTCACCCGAGGCGAAGCACCTTCCGACCCCGCCGTCCTGCTGGCCGCCGTCGAGACGGCCGGGCTGGACCAGGCCGAGGCCCAGGCCATCCTGGCATCGGACCGCTACGCCGAAGAGGTGCGCGCGGAGGAACAGCTGTGGCTGTCGCGCGGTATCCGTTCCGTCCCCGCCGTGGTGGTCAACGAGCGTTACCTCATCTCCGGCGGCCAGCCGGTGGAGGCGTATGAGAACGCCCTGCGCAAGATCGCGGCCGAAGCGGCTTAGGTTTTTGCTGCCCCCAAAAGCCAACGGCCCGGCAGGTTTCCCCGCCGGGCCGTTGTTGTATTGAGCCTTTCCCGTCCTTACCAGCTGAGGCGGAAGCCGGCGGTGAAGACATGGTCGGTCTCGCCCCGGCGCAGGGTGCCGTCGTAGTTGGCGTAGAGGTTCAGGTTGCGCCCTTCCTGCAACGTCAGCCCGCCGCCGATGGCCAGGCCGTCACGGCCGGTGTCGGGACCGGTCACCGCGAAGCCACTGCCCAGCAGCGAGGCCTCGCTGGTCAACGCGCGGTCGCGGAAGTCGTGCACCCACGCCGCCCGCACCGTCGGCGTGATCACCGTGCCGCCTTCCGTCGTCCAGTTGGCCGACGCCCGGCCGCCGACACTGCTTTGCAGCGCCGTGGTGTCCAGTTCATCCACCGCCAGGTTCAAGGCACCCGCCCCCGTCTCGGTGAAGCCGTCGCGCGACACCCGCAGCCATTGCAGGCCCGCCTGCGGCTCCAGGGTCAGGTTCGACACCCGCACCCGGTAGCCCGCCGACACACCGGCGTTGACCTCACCACCCGAGGCGCTGCCCACCGCCGTGCGCGTCAGGCCGCCGAAGCTCATCGTCCGCGACGTGTCGTACTGGTCGTAGGTGTAGCCGGCGTTGCCGGTGACGAACAGGCCATCGCCCAGGTCGACGTTGCCATAGGCCGACAGGCCGTAGCTGGCGGTCTCGTTCGACCCGCCGGAGGTGCTTTGCAGCAGGCTGCCGGCCAGGCCCACCGTCACGCCCGGCGCCATGGCCCGGTCGCCGCCGAACAGGCCGCCGCCGGTGTTGCTGTGGCCGCCGCCGGCATTGCCGTCGCTGTCCACCCGGTTGAACGCCCCCAGGCCCTGCGCCCAGAAGTGCCAGCCGTCCTCCGGCAGCGCCGACCCGGCCGAGGCACCACGCTCCTGCTGCACCGGCGCCCCGCCATCGCCGTTGCTGACGGCGGTGTAGAGGGTGCGGCCCACCAGTTCGGCCTGCATCGTGCCCTGCATGGACCCCGACATGCCGTCGCGCACCGCCGCCAGGCGCTGGCCCAGCACCTGCGTCGCCTGCAAGCCGCGCGTCAGGCTGTAGGCGACGATGTTGGCCTGGCTTGAGCCGCCGATCTGCGACAGCGCGTCCAGCGACGCCCCCATGGTGGGCGCGCTGTACAGCGCCTTCAGCACCGTGCCCAAATCGCTGTTGCCGGACCCGTTGAGGCCCGACACCACCCGGCCCACCGCCTGCTGGTTGGCGCTGGCGCCGGTCAGCTTGGCAAAGGTCGGCGTCACGTACAGGTCGACGGCGTTGCTGGTGTACACGGCACTGAACTGCGTGCCCGTCAACAGGCCGGCCGCCGGCTGGGTGATGCTGGCGAAGCTGCCCGACACGCCACCGGCCGCCTGAACGATATTGAAGTCGGTGCCCAGGCTGGGGGTGTAGGTGTTGGTGGCCTTGCCCGACATGCCGCGCAGGTTGGGCTGCAGCACGGCACCGGTACCGATGATGTAGCTGCCGCCCGTCACCAGGACGCGGGAGTAGTTGCCGTAGCCGGCCCCGGTGCCCGTGCCGTCGATGTCGATCGACAGGGTGGAGTTGGGGCTTTGCGTCAGGCCGTTGGTGAAGGTCAGGGTGCCGGGCGAGTTGCCGGGCGCCAGGATGCCCGCCACCGTCGCCTCACCCGTCACCACGCCGGCGCCGCGCAGGGCGCCGCCGGAACCGATGGAGACGTCGCCGGTGATGGTGCCGTTCATCGACACCTTGCCGCTGTCGACCGTGACCGACTGGCTGATGGTGCCGCCGGCATCCACCGTCATCACCGCCGTGGCGGTGGCGATCTGGGATGGGGAGACGGCGGCGGCCGTGATCTGTACCGGCGCGTTGACGTTGCCGGAGATGGACAGGCTGCCGCTGGTCACCGACACCGGCTGGCTGCTGACGATGGTGCCGCCGGCGGCCAGGCTGACGTTGCCGCCGCTGACCGTCACCGGGGCGGTGATGGTGCCGGCCACGTTGACGGTGCCCGCACTGGCCGTGACCGACTGGGTCACCACACCGCCGCTGGCGATGGACACGGTCGCGGTGCTGCTGGTCACCTGGACGGGGGCCGCCACGACACCCGAGACGTTGACGCTGCCGCCCGAGACCTGCAGCGGCTGGTCGCTGGCGACGATGCCGCCGCTGGCCACCGACAGGCTGCCCGAGGACACTTGGATGGGGGTAGAGGTGTTGACGATGCCGCCGCTGCCCACGGACACGTCCCCGCCGCTGACGGCCACCGGTGCGGTGACCACGCCCGTGAGGTTCAGCGAACCGCCGGACGAGACGCTGACCGTCTGGGTTCCGGTGATGGTCTGGCCGCTGCCGATGGTGGAGGTCGTGCCCGAACCGATGGTCCCCACGGAACCGCTGTCGGTAGAGCCCGAGCCGCCGGTACCGGTGACGCCATCACCGATGGTAATCACCAGGTCGGTCAGGCCGCCGATGGTGGCCGTGGCCGCCGTCAGGCTGTGGCCCGGCGCCACCAGGGTATAGCCGGCGTAGGAGGACGCAGCGTCGCCCGCCGCCAGGATGGTGTAGGTCTGGCCGTCCACCAGGGCGAAGTCGCCGTTGGTGTTCAGGATGACGGAACCACCGCTGACGCCGGCATTACCGCTGACGGCCAGGCCGCCGTAGCTGCTGGCCGAGGACACGCCGATCAGCAGGGCGCCCGAGCCCGACTGGACGTAGTTGCCCGTCACACTGACGATGGTGTCCAGCCGCAGGGTGGCGCTGCCGGTGTTGGTCAGGGTGTGGGTCCCGACATTCACCGCGTCGTTCAGCGCGATGTTGCCGCTGGCCAGCACCACGTTGCTGGACGTGTTGGTGATGGTCGCCTGCGTACCGCCCAGGCCGGTGAAGGTGCCGTACAGGCTGCCGCTACCGCCGACGATGGTCAGGTCGTTGGCCGAGGCGTTGATGACGTTGCCCGCGATCACGCCCTGGTTCACCAGGGTGCCCAGCAGGCCGGTGCTGCCGATGGTGAGGGCTGCAACGCTGCCGGTGATGGTACCGCCGGTCAGGTTCAGGATGCTGCCGATGGTGCCGATGCCGACATCGATGCCATAGCTGCCACCGCTGATGAGACCACTGTTGGTCAGGGTGCCGATGGAACCGGACATGACGGTGGCGACCGCCGTGCTGCTGCCGCCCACCACGATGACGGCGTCGGCCGCCACGCCGGTGGCGCCGGTGATGGTGCCGGTGTTGACCAGCGCCAGGATGGTGCCGGCATCGGCAACGCCGACGATGCTGCCGGTGATGGTGCCGCTGTTGGACAACTGGCCGATGGTGCTGGCGACGGTGCCGGCCCCGACGAACGCAACTTCATTAAGGACGCCGGTCACGCCGGCGATCCCGCCGCTGTTCACCAGCGTGCCGATGGTGCCGGCGTTGTCGATACCCAGGGCGCCCATGGTCACGCCGTTGCCCAGGGTGTAGGTGCCGGCGCCAAAGATGGAGCCGGTGTTCACGAGGGTGCCGATCAATGCGTTGATGTTCTGCACGCCCGCCGCCGGCGCCGTGGCACTGACGATACCGGCGATCACGCCATTGTTTGCCAGCGTGCCGATGGTGCTGTGCAGCGTCGCCGTGCCCGTGCCCTGGCCACCATCGTTGGCAAGGCCGGTGCCGCCCAGGATCTGGCCGTTGTTCACCAGGCTGACGATGGTGCCGCCACCGTAGAGGCCGCCCGTGTTGTTCAGCAGGCCGTAGGAGATGGTGTTGCCGGTGATGGTGCCGGTGGCCTCATTGACCAGGCTGGCGATGGCGCCACCCTGGTTGTAGACGCCCATGCGCTGGCCACCCAGGATCTGGCCGGAATTGTCCAGGGTACCGAGGACGTTGTTGTTGCGCACGCCATACCAGGTGCTGGTGATGGTACCGGCGGCCTCATTCAGCAACGTGCCGATGGTGCCCAGATTGTCGATGCCGTAGTTGCGGATGGTGCCCGTGGTCGCGGCGGTGATCAGCCCGGCATTGTCCACCAGGCCGATGGTGCTGTCCGTCGACAGGTTGGCCAGGCCGACGCTGACACCCTGGATGGTGCCGCTGTTGAACACCGTGCCGATGGTGCCGCCCAGGGCGAAAACATTGGTGGTGTTGGAGACGACGGTGCCCACGGTGGTGAGCGTCTGGAAGGCGATGGTGCCGGCGTTTTCCAGGCCGAACCCGCCCGTGCCGATCAGGGTGCCGGTGTTGGTCACCTTGCCGATGGCGCCGCTGTTGGCAATGCCGGCGGTGACGCCGCGGATGGTGCCGCCGACGTTGCTGATGTAGTCGACGTAACCGCTGATGCGGCCGCCGTAAATGGTGCTGGTGCCGTTGATCTGTAACGGCACGATCTCGGCTTCGTTGGAGATGCCGATGCTGCCGCTGATCAGGGCGGTGGCGTTGGTGCGGATGGTGCCGATGGTGCCGGCGTCGTTCTCGATGCCGATGGCGACGTACATGCCGTTGGAGGCGCCACACCCGCGATGATGCTGCCGGTACCGGCAGCACCGGTGCCGTTGGCGGTGATGGAAGTGATGGTGCCGTAGACGTTCTGAACGCCCACGCCCGGGGTCGGCACCCCGTTGACCGTGCCGCCCTGGGCCAGGATCAGGCCGGTGTTGAGGATGGTGCCGATGCTGGGGTGCAGGGTGGCGCTGGAGCTGTTGTTGCCGATGCCGGAACCGCCGACGATGGTGCCGGTGTTGCTGATGGTGCCGATGCCGCCGGCGCCGGTGAGGTTGGTGCCGTTGACGATGCCATAGGCGTAGGTGACGCCGCTGATGACACCGCCGGCCAGGTTCACCAGCGAGCTGATGCTGCCCCAGTTGTAGACGCCGCTGCGGTCGGTGCCCTTGATGGTGCCGCTGTTGGCCATGGTGACCAGCAGGCCGCCGGCGTTGCGCACGCCCCACCAGCCGGCGATGTAGCCCTTGTTGGTGATGCTGTTGATGGTGCCGGTGTTTTCCACACCACCCTGGTGGACATCGGTCGAAACCCGGTCGGTGCTGAGGATGGTGCCGACGGTGCCGTTGACGATGGCCCCGATGCTGCCGGGGTTGACCACGCCGCCTTCCAGGCCGCTGAGGATGCCGCCGTTGGCCAGCGTGCCCAGGTGGCCACCACTGATGGCGGCCGTGCTGTACGAGGCGTTGGACACGGTATTGGAGACGCCCCGACTGAACGTGCCGTAGTTGGCGAAGCCGGCACCGCTGCCGCCGGTGACGACGCCGTAGTTGTTCAGCGTGCCGATGACGCCCGCGTTGACGATGCCCGTGCGGGAGGCGGTGATGGTGCCGGTATTGTTCTGGATGAGGCCGATGGTGCCGATGATGGCCGTGATCGGCCCGCCGACCGTGCCGTTGGTCTGCTGGGTCAGGTCATTGGGTTCGTTGCTGATGCCGACAACGCCGGAGATCGAGCCGGTGTTGAACACCGTGCCGATGATGCCGCCGCCGTTCTCGATGCCGATGGCGACTATTGACACCCACGGCGGTGCCGCTGGCCCGGATGACGCCGGCGTTGGAGATGGAGCCGATGACCGCCAGCACGTTCTGGATGCCGACACCCGGGCCGGTGCCGCCGGTGGCGATGATGGAGCCGACGGTCCCCGCGATGGAACCGTTGGTCAGCTGGGTGATGCTGGTCACCAGGGCGCCGGTGGAAAGGTTACCCTGCACGCCCAGGCCGGAACCGCCGGTGATGAGGCCGTAGTTGGTCAGCGTGCCCAGCTTGCCGCCGGCGCCGGCATTGGTGCCGATCACCAGGCCGTAGGAGCTGGCGTCACCGATGATGCCGGCGCCGCCGTTGTTGTACAGCTGGCCGATGGTGCCGGAGGAATAAACGCCGCTGCGCAGGTCGCCCTTGATGATGCCGTTGTTGTTCAGCGTGCCGATGCTGCCACTGTTGCGGACGCCCCACACGCCCTCGATCGTGCCCGGAATGGTGCCCAGGGTGCCGACGAAGCTGGTGTTGACCAGGGTGCCGATGGTGCCGGCATTGTCGACGCCGCCGAAATGGCCGCTGGTGGTGCCGTGGTCCGTGCCGATGATGAGGCCGCTGTTGTTCAGCGTGCCGATGCTGCCGCTGGTCACGGTGTTCAGCACGCCGCCCAGCAGGCCGCTGATGGTGCCGTTGTTGACCAGGGTGCCGATGGTGCCGCCCACGGGGGTGACACCGGCGCCACTACCCGACACCACGTTGCTGCGATTGCCGGAATTGTCCAGGCCGGCGACGCCACTACCGGTGATGCGGCCGTCGTTGGCCAGGCTGCCGATGACGGCGCCGTTGGCCAAGCCGGCCTGGACCCCCGCGATAAGGCCGGAATTATAGGCCTGGGCGACGGTGCCCAATGTCACCGATACCGGAGCCCCGCCGATGGACGCCAGCGTGGCAAAGGCGAAGTTCAGGATGCCCAGGCTGCCGCTGATGGTGCCGGTATTGGTCAGGGTTTGGATGATCCCGTCTGTACTGATCCCCAGGGAGGCCCCTACCAGGGTGCCGGCATTTGACAGTACCCCGACCCGACCCGCGCGAAGCACGGACACGGCGGCATAATTGCCGCCGGAAATGGTGCCGCTGTTGATGATCGAACCAGCGCTGCCGCTGACGAGAAGACCGGTACCGGCACCGGCGATGGCGCCCCCGGCCGCATTGACCAGCGTGCCGATGCTGGACCCGCTCCGCAGGCCCACACCACTGAAGGTGCCGGAAATCAGCCCGTTATTGCTGATGCTGCCCAGCGTGCCGGAATTCACGACCGCGGTGCTGCCGCCGACGATGATGCTGCCGCCCGGGGAGACAGTGACGTTGCCGGAGGACGGGTTCGCCACCTGGATGGTGGTGGGGCTGGAAATGGTGGTGTCCGCCCGGGCGGCCCCCGCGGCCGCCAGGACCGTGACGATGGCCAGGGCGGAGGAGCCGGCCAGAAGAGCGCGCGCGCGATCACGACGACGGGCGGCGCCCATCGTTTCGACAGTCCCAACCATAGCTTATAGCCCCTTCAGCTTTATTTCCGGGGCGGCGCCAGACCACGCCCCCCAATGCCCAACCGCCGCGGCGGCTCGATTACCACCGTAGCATTTAAGCAAATTCTCTACTGATTTAGGGGTATGTCGTCAAGTTGATGAAGGGGCGCCATGTGAAGAATGTTCAAATTTCATATGTGGTTAACAAACATAAATGCCGATGCTGAAGTCTTAAAGTGACGAAATGTGATAATTTGCGGACGCTTATCAGCGTTAATGGCCGTTAATATGGAATTTATATTGGAAATTTTCTCGTCGTTTGCCACATAATCAAATAAGGGCAACCTTTGCGAAGCAATGGCAGCGGACGTAACTTTCGAAGTTCTGGATAAGGGGATATGGCTCAGAAGATGGCAACCGTCCCCCGCAAACCAGTTGGCACGGCAAATCTTTTCTTCAAATCATTGATTTCTTATTTGCCTGCCCATCAGGCTGCGTAACGGCGGGTGCTCAATAACGCACGGCTGGGCAAGGAAGACCCTGAATATCCGATGTTTACCGGAGCGCGCGCTTGGTAATGGCGCCGCCTGGATCGCGTTTTAGGCGATGACGCGCCGGATTTTGAAGTGTGGATTACAAGCCCCGCCGTGAGGCCGGATGCGGCACTTCGCCCTACCCCAATCAATCCGCCGCCTTGGGCGGCTGGGCGAACTGGATCAGGTAGTTGGCGTAGTCGACCACCTTCAGCTTGAAATCCAGGCTTTCATTACCGGCCATGGCGCGGGCGATGATCATGTGGTTGCCGACGATGGTGGGCGTCAGCTTGAAGATGCCGGCGGCCCCTTTCAAACGGGGATAATAGTTGGGGTCCACCGGCTTTTCCTTGGCCGCCAGGCGCTCCAGCGCCTCTTCCTCCGTCAGGTCGCCCGCGTCGACCTTCTTCACCAGGGCCCAGTCCGTCTCCCCGCCCCAGCCGGCGGCGATGGCGGCCGCCACGGCGTCGGCGTCATCGGCCACGCCCACCTTGAAGATGTTCTTGGGCAGGCCGACGTCGGACGCCCATTTGGAGAAGCCGGCGCTGCGCGCGACGAAAAGAATGGCCATGGCGGTCGTACCGAAGATCGTCGGTGAAGTAGAGAACCCAACCTCTACCGCAGCGTCGCCGCGCTGACCAGGATTACCCTGCCGGTATTAGCATCACACCCGAAATAATTCGCGCGAAGATGGCGCGGAAGCGGATGCAACACCGCCAACATCTGGGTATGGTTGGCGCGACGCTGCCCACTCTTAAGGAATAGAGGATCGGGGCGGCGGCACCGCCCAATTCGGTGCCGTAAAAGACGTGAACACTTTCAAAAGACGCGGGCGGCTTCGCATGTCGGCAATCTTCCGAATTCCCAATCCCCGGCGGCATCTGGCCCCGCTGGCCATCCTGCTGCTGGCCCTGGCCGGCCTGGTACCGATGCAGGCCGCCCGGGCATCCTTCCGCCTGGTGCCCATCGAAATGGACATGGAGCCCAGCGGCCGCGGCGCCACCCAGATCTTCCGGGTGGAGAATGACGGCAAGGATCCGGTGGCCATCGACGTGAAGGTCATGGCCCGCGGCATGGACCAGGATGGCCAGGACATCCTGACCGACGTGGAGGACAGCTTCGCCATCTTCCCCGAACAGATCATCCTGAAGCCGGGCGAGAACCAATCCATCCGCGTGCAGTGGGTGGGCGACCCCAAGCCGGCCAAGGAACTGCCCTTCCGCCTGGTGGCGGAGCAGTTGCCCATCGATCTGGGCGAAACCCCCACCCAGGGCGGACAGGTCAAGCTGCTGGTCAAGTACGTGGCCTCGCTCTACGTCGTGCCGGAAGGCGCCAAGCCCAAGCTGACCGTCGTGTCGGCCGAGCCGAAGCCGGCCATCGCACCCGCCACCGGCACGGTGATGGAGGTGGTGGTGCGCAACGACGGCGCCTCGCGCCAGGTGATGCGCGACCTGGAACTGACGGCGCAGGTGGGGGGCAAGACCGTCACCCTGCGCAAGGAACAGCTGACCGGCATGGTGGGTGAGAACGTGCTGGCGGGGGTCACGCGCCGCTTCCACATACCATGGCCGGCCGACCTGCCCCAGGGCCCGGCCACCGTGACCCTGTCCGTGCCCTGACACGAGGCCGGCGGTGCAACCGTCACGCCAGCACCCCTTACCGGATTCGCAACACCGCCCCGGCCGATCACGCCGGGGCGTGTTCGTGTTCGCCCTGTGCGCGGCGTTTTCCCTGCTGCTGTCCGCCCCATCCGTGAAGGCGCAATCCCCCACCGCCAGCCAAAGCAGCGAGGATTTGTTCGAGAAGACCTTCGGCAAGAAGAAAAAGGCGGAGAAGGCCACCACCCTGGACCTGCCGGTGAAGGTGGAGGGGCGGGAGATGGGCCAGGTGCCGGCCAAGGTGGCCCCGGACCCGGCCGACACCCAGGTGGATCTGAACCGCCTGGCCCTGCTGCTGCGCGACTTCGTCCAGCCCAAGGCGCTCAGCGACCTGAAGGCCCTGGCCGGCCCCGACGGCTTCGGCAAGATCGGCGCCTTGGTCGCCAACGGCAAGGGCGACGCCATCAGCCTGGCGTTCGACGCCAAGGAACTGACCCTGGCGGTGGCGGTGCCGCCGGCCCTGCGCGCCCAGCGGTCGCTGACTGTGGTCAACCGCGCCAACGCGGCCGACGGCTACCAGGTGCTGGAGCCGGCGGACGTCGCCTCCTACGTCAATCTGCGCGCGGCGCAAATCTTCCTGGCCCAGCCCGACACCGACAGCGGCGGCTACCGCCAGCCCCTGCTGCTGGGCCTGGACGGCGGCGGCAACATCGACGGCTGGTCCTATGAATGGGAGGGGGAGTACCAGGAACAGTACAGCCACCATTTCATGCGCGGCCCCGCCCGCCTGATCCGCGATTTCCCCGATGACGCCGTGCGCCTGCAGGCCGGCGACCTGGACTATTCCATCACCGGCATCCAGACCAACCGCCCGCTGGCCGGCCTGTCCATCGCCCGCAATTACACCCTGCAGCCCTACCGCGCCATCCAGCCGACCGGCAGCCAGAACTTCGTCCTGGACTCACCCTCCACCGTGGAGGTGCTGGTGAACGGCCGCCCCACCCGGGTGTTCCGGGAAGAGGCGGGGCCGGTGTCCCTGTCGGACTTTCCGGGAACGTCGGGCACCAACGATGTGGAGGTGCGCATCACCGACGCCTTCGGCCGCACCCAGACCATCGACTTCCCCTTTTTCTTCGACGCCGAACTGCTGGCGGCCGGGGTGTCGGAGTTCAACTACACCGTGGGGGTGCCCTACACCACCGGCAGCGACCGCCTGATCTATGACCAGAGCCGCCCCACATTTTCGGGATATCACCGCCAGGGCATCACCGACAGTCTGACCGTGGGCGCCAGCCTGCAGGCCGACAAGAGCCAGCAGGTGCTGGGGGCGGAAGCCCTGTTCGTCACCGGCATCGGCACCATCGGCATCGACCCGGGCGCCAGCCTGGGCGCGTCGCGGGGCGCGTCCCTGGACCTGACCTACCGCGACTACACCAATGAAGAGGCGTTCTATCAGCAGCGCACCCTGACCGCCCAGGGCGCCTGGCGGTCGGGCGGCTATACCAGCCTGGGCACCATCCCCGCCCGCAACACCGTGGCCTATGATCTGTCGGCGCGGCTGGGACAGCCGCTGGACGAGGATCTGACCGCCACCCTGAGCGGCCGCTATCAGCTGGTGCGCGACCCCAGCCAGATCGACGGCTATTCGGTGGATCTGGGTTTCCGCCGCCGCTTCGGCCGCCACGCCACCCTGGAATTCACGCTCAGCCGCGCCCGTAACACCGTGACGGGTGAGGCCGACAACAGCGCCTATGTCGCCTTCCGCTACACCTTCGGCGACGGCGTGCAGTCCGCCGGCCTGACGGTGGACACCCTGACCCGCCAGCGCGAACTGGACTGGCGTTACCAGGACCCCTGGCCCACTGACAGCTGGAACCTGGACCTGGACGCCATCAACACCACCGGCACCTACCAGGCCAACGGCACCATCGGCTACACCATGGACCGGTTCGAGGCGTCGGTGCGCCACGACTACAGCCAGCGCCTGTCGACCGTCGGCGGACCGGTGGAGAATGATGAACGCACGACCCTGAACTTCGCCACCGGCCTGGTCTTCGCCGATGGGCATGTGGGCGTCACCCGGCCGGTGACCAACAGCTTCGCCATGGTGGTCCCCCACCCCCGCATCGCGGACGAGGAGGTGGGCGTGGACCCGGTGACGGGCCATTACCTGTCGTCCAGCGACTGGCTGGGGCCGCCGGTGGTGCCCAACATCTCCGCCTACCTGGTGCGGCCGCTGCTGCTGGACGTGCCGGACGCGCCCATCGGCTATGACATCGGCAACGACCGGCCCGCCGTGGTGCCGGGCAACCATACCGGCACGCTGGTGCCCATCGGCACCGACGCCACCGTGTCGCTGGAAGGCGCGCTGCTGGATGCGGAGGGCAAACCCCTGGTCCTGGCCGCCGGGACCCTGCGCCGGGCCGACGGCAAGCCGGCGCCGGGCGGAAAGGACGCCAAGGCCAATGCGGAGGTGCCGTTCTTCACCAACCGCAAGGGCCGCTTCCGCGTCGAAGGCGTCCGGCCGGGCGATTGGGTGATGACCCTGAACGGCGTGGCGCACAAACCCATCCCGGTGACCGTGCCGCGCGGGGCGGAGGGCGCCCTGCCCCTGGGCGAGGTGCATCTGGTTCCCCTGGCCGGCGCCCCGCCAAAAGACAAACCATGAGCGGCGCGGAACGCTTCTTGCGTAAAGATGGAACGGGCCGCCTTCCGGCCCATCCGCTTGCCCGGGTGCGTCCCGGCGATGAGGCCGTTATTTTGAACACCATGCGACAGCCGCCCCGCCACTTCGCCCCCCGCCTCCGCCCCTGGGCGCTGCTGATCCTTTTCCTGCTGTTGTGCGGGGCGGCCCTGCCAGCGCGGGCGGCCCAGTCCTGCTACGCCCAGCTGACCGGCCTGTCGCAGGTGACGCCGGTCAGCAGCTACGACCCCTTCGCCAGCCTGCTGCCGCCCACATACAACACGGTGACGGTGCAGTATCTGGCGGGCAGCAACTGCACCTTCGGCATCGGCATCGACACCGGCCTGTGGGGCAGCACCCGGCGCATGCTGGGCCTGACCGGCAACTGGCTGACCTATGATCTGTACAAGGACGCCGCGCTGACCCAGCGGGTGGGTGACAGCAGCACGGGAAACACCAGCAACCTGATCACCGGGTCGGTCAGCAACGGCCGCAACAGCCAGACCGCCACCCTGGGCTTCTACAGCACCGTGCCGGCGGGGCAACTGGTGGGATCGTCCTACTACTTCGACCAGGTGACGGTGACGCTGTACCAACTGAACAGCGCCGGCACCATCGTCGCCATCATGGACACCGCCATCGTCCAGGTGCGGACGACCGTCCGCACCTCCGTCTCCGCCACCATCAATGTCGGCGGCCTGCGCACGACGCTGGGGGCCGCCACCGCCAACGTGGATTTCGGCGAACTGACCACCGGCGCCAGCCGCAGCTTCGACCTGGAGGTGGCGGGCAACACCGGCTACACGGTCACGGTGCAGTCGCAGAACGGCGGGCAGATGGTGAACAGCGCCGCCAACACCCGCATCCCCTACAGCATGACGGTGGACGGCAGGGGCATATCGTCCAGCGGCACCGCCACCTTGAACTACTACAGTTATTCCAGCCTGGACCGGCACACCTTCGTCATCGTCATGGGCGACGTCACCAAGGTGATCGCCGGCACCTACACGGATTATCTTCTGATGACGGTCACCGCCAATTAACGTTTGCGGTGTACCATGGCGCTGGATCAAGCGTGGGGCCGGCCCATTTGACCCTCATTGATCCAGCGTAAGGGACCGCACAAGGCGGTTCCCTATCATCACCGACAGGGACGCCCGAAAGGGGACGCCCCCTTGGGAGACTGAAATGTCCCATCTTTCGTACCCCACCCCCCATGGCACCCACCATCATGGCGTCTGCCTGGCCCTGACCGTCGCCGCCACCCTGGCGCTGGCATCCAGCCTGTGGGCCTCGGCCGCCTGGGCCGACGGCAGCAGCGGCACCATCCATCTCAGCGCCACCGTCGCCACCGTCTGCACCGTGTCGGTCACCGACAGCAACGCCACCCTGGACCTGGTCAACGGGCAGAACAGCCTGACCGTGGGTTCGGTGACGGAGCAGTGCAACGCCGGCAACGGCTATACCGTCTCCGTCGCGTCGGCCAACAGCGGCGTGCTGAAAAGCAGCAGCAGCACCACCACCACGTCGGTGCCCTACAACCTGACCTACGACAGCAACACCGCCAGCAAGACCGGCACCCTGACCGCCGACCGCACCACCGCCACGCAAAACCGCCAGGGCACCCTGGCCGTCAGCCTGCCGGGTAACGCCCAAGCCGTCGCGGGCCACTACCAGGACACGGTCACCGTCTCCATCGCCGCCAAGTAAGCGAAAACGCTTGCGCTTTCGCTGATACCGCCCCGATCCTGACCCCCTGATGCCGGCCCCTTGCGGGGGGCCGGACGATAATGAGGGGAAGCGATGCGTCGTCCGATGTTGCCCGCCCGCTGGGCCGTGGCCCTGGCCTGTGTGGCCCTGTCCAATGTGGCCCATGCCGCCGAAAAGCCGGCCGCCAAAACCGGCCCCATCGCCTCGGAAGTGCTGGCCGCGTCCAGCCCCGGCGACTGGCGCGAGCCCGACCCGGCCAACCTGCTGTACATGGACCTGCCCCAGGGCCGGGTGATCATCGAGCTGGCGCCCGCCTTCGCCCCGGCGCACGTCGCCAATTTGCGCCTGCTGGCGCGCGAGGGCTGGTTCGATGGCCTGGCCATCGACCGGGTGCAGGACAACTACGTCACCCAATGGGGCGACGCCGACAACACCCGCACGCCGAAGACGGCGCAGACCAAGCTGGCGCCGGAGTTCGTGGTGCGCGGGGCCACGGTGGCCAAGCTGCCCTTCACCCCCCTGCCCGACCGTGACACCTACGCGCCGGAGGCGGGCTTTACCCAGGGTTTCCCCACGGCGCGCGACTCCAAGAATCATGAGGCCTGGCTGATCCACTGCTACGGCATGGTGGGCGTGGGCCGCGACATGGCCCTGGACAGCGGCAGCGGGGCGGAGCTGTACGCCGTCATCGGCCAGGCCCCGCGCCACCTGGACCGCAACATCACCGTGGTCGGCCGCGTGCTGCGCGGCATGGACTTGCTGAGCGGCCTGCCGCGCGGCCGTGCCACCATGGGTTTTTATGACGATCCCAAGGAGCGCCCGCCCATCACCAAGGTGACCCTGGCCGGCGATTTGCCCCCCGAGCAGCGCGAAAAGCTGCTGGTCCTGCGCACCGACACGCCCACCTGGGCGGCCTATGTCGAGGCGCGCCGGAACCGGCGGGAAGAATTCTTTCCCGTGCCGGCCGGCCACGTCGACGTCTGCAACGTGCCGTTGCCTGTGCGATCGGGAGATGATGGGAAGGCGGGTAGCCACTGACCTGACCGAAAGAACAGGTCGGGGCCCAGGATGCGGCATTGCATCCTGCAAGGTCCGCGTTGACTTAACGAAGAAATTACTTGAAATATTGCAAGCTGCAATGCCAACCGCCCCGGGCCCGTAACCACCCCTCTCCAAAGGAGGGGGTGGTCCTGGCGCCTTAGAATCCCCGAAAGCGCCCGCTTCATGGAAACCCGTCCGCGCCGCGTCTTGATCGTCGAACCCACGCCGTCGCTGGCGGCGGCCTACACCCAGGCCCTGCGCAAGGATGGTCTGGCGCTGCAGGTGGTGGACACCGGCCCGGCAGCCCGGCGCGCCCTGGCGGAGGCGCCGGCCGACGTGGTGCTGCTGAACCTGCAATTGCCGGGCGGTAGCGGGCTGGACCTTCTGCGGGAATTGAAGGCCGATGCCAAGGCACCGCAGGTGGTGGCCCTGACGGCGCAAGGCTCGGTCCAGGTGGCGGTGGACGTCATGCGCGCAGGCGCCGTGGACGTGCTGCTGCTGCCCGCCGGGACGGAGCGCCTGCGCCAGGCCATGGCCACAGCGCTGGCCGAACGGGAAAAGGTGCTGGAGGCGGCGCCGCCGGCGGCACCGGTCGAAGATCCGCTGGGCTATCTGGGCTTCGTCGGCATCTCACCCGCCATGCGCGGCGTCTATCGCATGATCGAGGCGGCGGCCCCGTCCAAGGCCACCGTGTTCATCACCGGCGAAAGCGGCACCGGCAAGGAAGTGTGTGCGGAGGCCATCCACCGCCGCAGCCCCCGTACCGGCCGGCCCTTCATCCCGGTGAACTGCGCCGCCATCCCCAAAGACCTGATGGAAAGCGAGATCTTCGGCCATGTGAAGGGCGCCTTCACCGGCGCCACGACGGATCATGCCGGTGCCGCCCTGCAGGCCGACGGCGGCACGCTGTTCCTGGACGAAATCGGCGAGATGGACCTGTCGCTGCAGGCCAAGCTGCTGCGCTTCCTGCAGACCGGCATGGTCAAGAAGGTGGGCAGCGAGAAGGCGGAGGCGGTGGACGTGCGCATCGTCTGCGCCACCAACCGCGATCCCTTCACCGAGGTGCAGGCCGGCCGTTTCCGCGAGGACCTGTTCTATCGCCTGCAGGTCATTTCCATCGAACTGCCGCCCTTGCGCGACCGCGGCGAGGATATCCTGCTGATCGCGCGCGAGTTCCTGACCAAGTACACGCAGGAGGAACGCAAGTCCTTCACCGGCTTCAGCGAGGAGGCGGAGGAGATCATGCGCACCTACGCCTGGCCCGGCAACGTGCGCCAGTTGCTGAACGTGGTGCGCAACGTGGTGGTGCTGAACGACGGCGCCGTCATCCAGCCCTTCATGCTGCCGCCGCCGCTGAACAAGCCCACCATGATCGTCCCGCCGCTGTTGAACGACCCGCGCTGGTCGGCAATGGCGGGCCCCATGCCCTTCCCCTTCACCCCGCCACCGCCCGCCAACCTGGCCGGATCGGGCCCCATGGCACCGCCCAGCCTGGTGCCGGCGCCCGGTGGCGTGTCCATGGGCGGGATGGCCCTGGGTGGCGGACAGCGCACGTCCGGCGCCAGCTGGACCGGCCCCATTCCGGACATCCATCCCGGCGCCCCTATGGGTGCACACGGTTACGATGCCGACCCCAATCCCGAGCGGCGGATCCGCCCGCTGTGGATGGTGGAGGAGGAGACGATCGAGGAGGCCATCCGCCTCTGCCAGGGCAACATCACCCGCGCCGCGGCGCTGCTGGAGATCAACCCCTGCACCATCTACCGGCGCCGCCAGAAGAAGCGCGCCACGGCCTGATATCAGGCCGCAGGTTTTTAGGGCCGCCAGCGCGACCGCTGAACCCAAGGATAAGCCAAGCCGGCGGATGCCGGCGCCCGGCGTTTTGAGGGGCCTTTGGTCGGCCCCGACTGAGAGACAGCGATGATCACCGAAATCCGGCACATCATTTTTTCCAATGACGAGTTGAAGCTGGTGTTCCAGACGGTGCCGCTGGAAGGCTTCGACACCAGCCGCCGCATCACCGGCATCCAGGTGGTGGAAGGGCCGCCGCCCACGGTGAAACTGGCCAGCGATCTCGCCGCCGGCGGCGGGCGGGAAGAGATCCAGGTGGAATCCTACCAGCTGGCCCGCCTGATCGTGGCGTACTGCCGGGAAAAGCGCATCCCCCTGCCCAAGGACGCGCTGAAGACCCTGCACGCCCAGGGCGATCAGCTGTGCTTCAGCATCATGAGCTCGCTCAGCTGAAACGCCTGTATCCGAACGCCAGGCTTGAGGCGGGAGCCAATCGGCGCGATACTGCGAACAAATCGTCGTTCGCATTCCTGTGATCGCCCTTTCCCGCGAATGACGGCCTGTTTGGAGTTTTTGTGATGCAGATCGACAGTCAGGCCGCCAACGCCACCGCCGCTACCCTGTTGCAGGCCCGCACCCAGTTCCAGGTCGGCGCCCTGAAGCAGACCACGGATGCCGAGGCCTCTGTCGCCACCGCCCTGCTGACCGGGCAGAGCCCGGCCCCCAGCGACGGGCGCGGCCAGATGGTCGATCTCAGCGTCTGATCCGGCCCGGCACGCGCGTTGAGCGGGCAATCCCTGGCCGAGGTGTTGTCCGCCGCCGTGGCCCATCATGGCGCCGGCCGCCTGGATGCGGCGGAACAGCATTACACCGCCATCCTGGAACAGGTGCCGGACCAGCTGGATGCCCTGCACCTGCTGGGGGTCCTGACCCTGCAACGGGCCACCGCCGTAGCCGTCCCCGCCATCGCCCGCCTGACCGCCGGCATCGACCTGATCCGCCGCGCCCATGACCAGCCGGCCTCATCCGGCGTGCCCGACATCGCCGCCAACTTGGCCCGGGGCCTGGCGGCCCTGGCCGAGGCGCACACCAAGGCCGGCGCACCCGACCGTGCCCTGGAAGCCTGGCTGGAGGCTGACGGGCGCGGCCTGCCCCTGACGCCCGCCAACCGGCTGGCGCTGGCGGAAAGCCTGGCGACAGCCGGCGCCGTGGCGGAGGCGGAAGGCCAATACCGCGCCCTGCTTGAGGCCGCACCCGTCGACTTGGGCGTCCGTACCGGCCTGGCCCGCCTGCTGGTCCGCCGGGGACGGGTGGCCGAGGCCCTGGCCCTGCTGGACGGCCTGCCCCCGCCTGATGCGGCCAACGCCGCCGCCCACCGGCTACGGGCCCAACTGCTGATCCCCCACGCGCCCGACCTGGCGGCGGGCCTGCTGGATACCGTGGCGGCCGCCGTGGCCATGGACGCCACGCACCACCATCTGCTGGGCCGGCTGCGACAGGCGCGGGGCGACGTTGCCGGCGCCCGGGACCACCACGCCCGCGCGTTGGCGCTGGAGTCCGCCCACGCCGCCGCCCGCCTGGCGCATGCGGAGGCCTGCCTGCGGCTGGGCGCCTGGCGCGACGGCTTCGCGGATCTGGCCTGGCGCTGGATGCAGCCCGCCACCACCCGGCGCTTCGGCGGCATCCCCCTGTGGGAACGGGCGGATCAGGACATCGCCGGCCGCCGCCTGCTGGTCTGGGATGAGGCCGATGGGGCGGCCCTGCCCCACCTGGCCCGCCTGCTGCCCGCGCTGCGCGACCTGGGCGCCGACGTGCGGGTGGAGGTGCCGCCCGGCTGGGCCGCCCTGCTGCCCACCGGGCCGGGCCAGGCGCTAGCCGGCATCGCCGTGGCGACGCGCGGCCGGGATGAGGCGGCGGGCGACCTGCAAATCCCCCTGCAGGAATTGCCCGACCGGTTGGAGCTATGGGATGGCGCCGCCTTCTGGACGGGGCCCTATCTGGCGGCCCCCGCCGATGTGCGGGCGCCCACCCCGCCGGAAGGCCGGCGGATCGGCGTGGCGGCGCATGGGCCGCTGCCCCCACTGCCCCCCGGCGCCACGGCCGTTCCCCTGGCCTTGCCCGGCGCCGATGCGCCTGAGGGCTGGGCCGCCCTGGCGGCGACGCTGGCGGCCCTGGACGCCGTGGCCTTGCCGGCGGGGCTGCTGGCCCATGTGGCCGGCGGCCTGGGACGGGCCGGCGTGGTGCTGGTGCCACCCGATGCCGACTGGCGCTGGCCGGCGGCGGGCCTTGAAGCCACCCCCTGGTACCCGGCCTTCCGCCTGGCGCATGGCGACGCCTGGCCCGACTGGACGGCCGCGGCCTTGGCGGAAACCCCGCCATGAGCGACATCCTCTACATCACCGGGGCCGACCGGCGCTATTTCGCCACCACCCTGTTCCTGCTGGAAAGCTTTGAACGCCGCCTGCCGGGCCAGCGGCTGATGGTCTGCGACTATGGCCTGGCCCCGGGGCAGCGCGATTACCTGGCGGAACGCGGGCAACTGCTGCCCCGGCCGGCCAGCGTGCCGGCCAGCCTGCATCCCTATGCCAAGAAGGCCACCATCCTGGCCTACGTCGGCGATCTGCCGTGGCAAGGACTGTGCTGGATCGACGCCGATATGCTGGTGACCGGCCTGGACGCCACCGTCATGGGCGATCTGTGGGATCGCCTGGTCGCGGCGGATGCCGACATCGCTCTGACCACCGACATCAACGGCCTGACCCTGGGCGACGTGGCCGCCATGGACGAGGGCGGCACTGCCATGGCGCCCTTCCGCGCCCTGCTGGCCGACAGCGCCGCCGACCCGGCCGCCCCCTATCTCAGCGTCGGTTTCTGGCTGTGCCGGTCGCGCACGCTGCTGGCCGACTGGGACCGGCGCAGCCGCGGCCTGGTGCCCCATCCGCTGTTCGAACAGAACGTCATGGCCTTGCTGGCGCATGGACCCGGCTGGGGGTACGCCGGCCGGACGCTGTTGTTGGATCCCTGGGAATGGCAGCCACAAAACCACGCCCTGCCGCTGATCACCCAGACCACCGACGGCTTCCAGGTGCGGGGCCGGCCGGTGCGGCTGGTGCACTGCACGGCCGCCCGCCACTGGTTCATGGACGTCTATGACGGCCGCGTGCAGGTGGGGCGACAATCGCTGGCGGGCTATTTCCGCATCCTGCGTCATCCGGCGTTGCGCGCCTTTCAGACGGGGCTGCTGCATGACCATGTCGACCGCCATGGCGCCGCCCTGGCCCGCCACGGCCTGCTGACCGGCGCACAGCCTTGACGGGAATTTGACCAGGGCATGAAAGAAGCGCGGAATCTCAGGGTTAGGGAGCGATCTTGCCTCTATCCATCAGCGGCGGCGAACCCTATCCTGCGCACAAGAGTAGCAAGGCCGGCGCCACAGGCCACCCCGGCGGAGGAAGCATGAGCGACACGAACGACAGCACGCCCGCCACCCCGGAAGACATCGCCGCCCTGACCTTGCAGGCCGAGGGCCTGACGGCGCTGGAAACAGGCGACAACGCCCATGCCGCCATGCTGCTGACCCAGGCCGTGGCCCTGCGGCCGGACGATGCCGGCCTGCGCGCCGACCTGGGCATGGCCCTGGAACGCCAGCAGGACAACGACGCCGCCAAGGCCGCCTACGCCATGGCCGTGGCCCTGGACCCGGACAATCCCATCTATCGCTTCAACCTGGGTGCTGCCTGCCAGCGCCTGGGCCTGGGGCATGAGGCCGCCGGCCATTACGTGGACGCGCTGGAACGCGAACCCATGCTGGCGGAGGCCTATTTCAACCTGGCGACCCTGTTCCAGGACGCCGGCCACCTGGACATCGCCGAGCAGCACTATCGCAACGCCCTGGAAGCGCGCCCCACCTATGTGGAAGCCGCCGCCAACCTGGGCCTGGTGCTCCGCCGCCTGGGCCGGCTCGGCGATGCCTTGGACTATCTGCGGGCCACCGCCCAGGCCCAGCCGGACCTGGCGCAGGCGCACAGCAATCTGGGCCTGGTGCTGAACGAGGCCGGGCAGTACCAGGAGGCGCTGTCCGCCTTCGACCGCCTGGCGGCGCTGCGCCCGTTCGAGGCGGCGTCCCATGTCGGCCGCGCCACCGCGCTGCGCGGCCTGGGCCATCTGCCGGAGGCCGCGGCCTCCGTGCAAAAGGCCCTGGACCGGCCGGA
Organism: Azospirillaceae bacterium; assembly: GCA_028283825.1. Taxonomy (NCBI): domain Bacteria; kingdom Pseudomonadati; phylum Pseudomonadota; class Alphaproteobacteria; order Rhodospirillales; family Azospirillaceae; species Azospirillaceae bacterium. The sequence goes on from JAPWJW010000001.1 coordinate 363,866, forward strand.
ACCACCCGTCTCCGCCGAGCTGGAGGCCGCCCAGGTGGCGGCGGCCCTGCAGGCCGGCGGCAATGGCACGGCTGCCCAGGCCCTGGTCGCCAAGTGGCGAGCGGGCGCAGGCACCACGCCCATCCTGACCCATACGGAGGCGGCCCTGGGCCTGGCGCCCGTGCCGCCCCGCGCCGATCCCGCCTATCTGGAACAGTTGCATGACGCCCAGGCCACCGTGCTGACGGAGCAGGCGGTGGCGGCCTTGGTGGCGCCGCTGACCGCCCCCCTGGCCGCGACCCTGGCCCGTCACCTGGGGCCCGCCGCCGGCACCCTGAACGTGGTGGAGATCGACTGCGGCGTGGGTGCCCTGGCCCCCCTGCTGAAGCCCTATGCCGCCACCCTGGTGGGCGTCCATCCCTCAACCACCGCCATCCAGGCGGCGGCCCGTGGCGGCCAGTACGACCATCTGCTGCACGGCGACTTCACCGTGGCGCTGGAACGGTCGGCCGACAGCGCCAACCTGGTGCTGTCCACCGACATCGCCAACTATGTGGGCGACCTGGCGCCCCTGGCCACGGTGGCCGCCGGCGCCCTACTGCCGGGCGGCACCCTGGCCATCGTCGTGGATGCGGCGGAGCCCTGGGCCGCCGCCGTGACGCTGAAGGAAAACGGCCGTTACCTGCATCGGCGCGACCACGTGGAGAACGCCCTGCGCCAAGCCGGCCTGACGGTGCTGGAAGTGGTGTCCCTGGCCCCCGTCGCCGCTGACGGGCCGGAGCGCCTGCTGGCCGTGGCCCGCAAGGGCTGAGGCAACGGCCGATACCCGCCGCCATGTCCCCGCACCCCACGTCAGTACCCGGGGGAGCCACCCCGGGTCGCATCCTGGCGCTGCCCCGTTATGACCGGCTGGGCGCCAGCAGCCGGCTGCGCTTCTTCGACCTGTTGCCCTACTTGGCAGATGCCGGCCTGACGGTGACGACGGTGCCGTTCTTCGACGACGCCTATCTGGCGCGCCTGTATGCGGGCCAGGGCGTCGATCGCCTGGCGCTGGCGGGGCATTACCGCCGCCGCCTGTCCACCCTGGCACGTGGCGGCGGTGAGCTGCTGTGGATCGAGAAGGAGGCGCTGCCCTGGTTGCCGGCGGCGCTGGAGCGGGGCCTGTTCCGGGGGCGGCCCTATGTGCTGGACTTCGACGACGCCTGGCATCTGCGGTATGCCGGCCACCGCCTGGCGCCCCTGCGCCAACTGCTGGGCGACAAGCTGGAACGGCTGGTGGCGGGTGCCGCCCTGACCGTGGTCGCCAACGAGACGCTGGCCGACTGGGCCACCGGCGCCCGCGCCCGCGCCCTGCTGCGCCTGCCGACACCGGTGGATCTGGCGCGCTATCGCAGCGCATCCGCGCCGCCGAGACCGACAGGCGGCTTCCGCGTGGCCTGGATCGGCACGCCGTCGTCGGCGCGATACCTGGAGGCGCTGGCCGGCCCGCTGGCGGACGTGGCCGCGACCGGTCCCCTGACCCTGGTGACCATCGGATCGGCACCAGTGAACCTGCCGGGCGTGCCGGAGGAGTTCATCGCCTGGAGCGAGACGGGAGAGGCCGCAGCGCTGGCCGGGGTGGACGCGGGCATCATGCCCCTGGCGCCCACCGCCTTCGCCCAGGGCAAGTCCGGCTTCAAGCTGCTGCAGTACATGGCGGCGGGCAAGGCCGTGGTGGCCAGCCCCGTGGGGGAGAACCGCCGCATCGTCACCGACGGCGCCACCGGCCTATGGGCGGAAAGCCCGGAGGATTGGGTGCGGGCGCTGTCCGCCTTGCGCGCCGACGCGGACCTGCGCCGGCGGCTGGCGGCGGCCGGCCAGGCCCTGGTCGCCCGCGACTATGACCTGGCGGTGCTGGGCCCCCGGCTGACGGCGGCCCTGGCCAAGCTCATCAGGCCCTGATCAGGCCACCGGAAACGGCGTGCCGATCTCGGCCAGGGTGGGCTGCTTGCCATCCTTGTCCGACAGCACCGCGCCGGCGAAATCAGGCCACTGGATGCCCAGCGCCGGGTCGTTCCACAGCAGGCCCCGGTCATGCGCCGGGCTGTAGGGTGCGGTCACCTTGTAGGCGATTTCCGTGTCCGGAACCAAAGTGCAGAAACCGTGGGCGAAACCCGCGGGCACCCACAGCTGCCAGCCGTCAACATCGTCCAGCTCGACCGCGATGTGGTGGCCGTAGGTGGGGGAACCGGCGCGCAAATCCACCGCCACATCCAGAATACGGCCGTGGACGACGCGAATCAGCTTGCCCTGTGCCGCCGGCGCCAACTGGAAGTGCAGGCCGCGCACCGTGCCCGGAATGCGGGACATGGACTGGTTGTCCTGGACGAAGGGACCGGCAATGCCCGCCGCCGCGTGTTTGTCGGCGGTCCAGGTTTCGGTGAACCAGCCACGCTCGTCCCCAAAGCGGCGCGGCTTCACCATCACCAGGCCATCGATTTCCAGGCGCTTCACTTCCATGCTGTAACCATCCCCGCATAAATAAAGGCGTCGTCGCGCCCGGAATACGCTGGCGACCGTCAGATGTCCAGGGCCGCCCCACCGCTCAGCGCCCTGTCGGCCCCGGGCGTGTAGCGCCCCCCTTCGCCGTGCAGCACCAGGCCGGGCAGCAGGCGGGCCGGGCTACGGGCCCCCAGGCGGGCCTGGATGATCACCCGCTTGGCCTCCGCCCCGGCGCGGGGCCAGAGCGGGAACAGCACCACCGCGCCAAACCGCCCGGCCAGGCGGGCCAGGATCTCATCCACCCGATCGGCGCGGTGGATCATGGTCAGCATGCCGCGCGGCGCCAGCAGGCGGGCGGCGGCGGCGACCCAGGTGGCGAGATCGGCCGTGCCCTCGCCATGCGACAGGGCCTTGGCCCCCCTGGGTGAGCGGGTATGCCGCCCACCGGGATAGAAAGGCGGATTGGTCATGACGTGGTCGAACCGGGCGGCCACCAGGTCGGGATCGGAACCCGGCGGCAGATGCGCCGGCGCCTGGGCAGCGTCACCCACGGTGATCGCCACCCGGTCGGCCACGCCGTTCAGGTGGGCGTTGCGCCGGGCCAGGCCTGCCGCCGCCTCCTGGATTTCCAGCCCCGCGATCTGCACGCCGGGCAAGCGCGCCGCCAGGCAGAAGGTGGCGGCACCGGCGCCACAGCCCAGATCCAGCACCCGTTGGCCCTCGCGCGCCGGGGTGGCCGCCGCCAGCAGCACCGGATCGATGGCGGCGCGATACCCTGCGGCCGGTTGAAGCAGGCGTACGCGACCGCCCAGCAGCGCGTCCTCCGTCAGCTCGCCCCCCTCCGGCGGTGGATCGGGCAACGGGCTGGCGGAAACGGGCAACGGCGTCACGGACCGGTTTCCAGGTGGGCGTCCCGCGGCACCTCAAGGTCGGCGCGGGCGGCGTCCAACAGGCCCTTCGCCTGCGCCACCACCGGGTCCGCCACCATCAGCCGGCGGGGAATGGCGGCGATGCTGCCTTCCATCGACGCGGTGAAATCATCCAGCAGCACGGACTCGATGCCGGCGTCGGCCAGCACCGACCGCGCCCAGGACAGTTCCACCAGATCGTTGCTGCGCAGGACAGGTTGCATGCGGTGTTCCTTATAAGGCGGTTTTCCACCGGCTGGCCGGCATGACAGCTGAACAATATGCCATCGGCGGCGGTTCCGGGGCAGTGGTGCGCGTCACGCACCGAACGCGGAGGCGGCATTGCGGTCTGTCGGCTTGACCACAGGGGTTGCGCCGGTATGCTCACTGCCCTATCCAGGGCCGTCAACAGGCATAGGCCGTTGGCCCCTACTGGCAGGAGTTCCTTTCGTGGCCGTCGTCACCCCCCTCGATACCAAGCGCCGCAAGGCCGGCACCGATGCCCTGGAAGCGCTGGTTGAGCTGGTGGCGACCGATCTGGCGGCGGTGAACGACATCATCGTCCGGCGCATGCATTCGGATGTGGAGATGATCCCCCAGCTGGCGGGCTACATCGTGGCCAGCGGCGGCAAGCGCCTGCGCCCGGTGCTGACCCTGGCCGCCGCCCGCCTGTGCGGCTACCCGGGCGACCGCCACCATGCGCTGGCGGCGTGCGTGGAGTTCATCCACACCGCCACCCTGCTGCACGACGACGTGGTGGATGAGAGCGACCTGCGCCGCGGCCAGCCTTCCGCCAACGCCGTCTTCGGCAACAAGGCGTCGGTGCTGGTGGGCGATTTCCTGTTCTCCCGTGCCTTCCAGGTGATGGTCGAGGATGGGTCGCTGGACGTGCTGCGCATCCTGTCCAACGCCTCCGCCGTCATTTCCGAAGGCGAAGTGCTGCAGCTGATCACCGCCAACGACACCACCACCAGCGAGGAAGCCTATCTGGAGGTGATCCGCGCCAAGACGGCGGAACTGTTCGCCGCCGCCTGCCGCATCGGCGCGGTGGTGGCCGCCCGCCCCTCGGCGGAGGAAGAGGCGCTGCGCAGCTATGGCCTGAATTTAGGGATCGCCTTCCAGCTGGTGGACGATGTGCTGGATTATTCCGCCGTGCAGGCGCGCTTAGGGAAAACCATCGGCGACGATTTCCGCGAGGGCAAGATCACCCTGCCGGTCGTGCTGGCCTTCCGCCGCGGCGATGACGAGGAACGCACCTTCTGGCGCCGCACGCTGGAGGACATCGACCAGCGGGACGGCGACCTGGAACACGCGCTGGAACTGATGCAGCGCCATAATACCCTGCGCGACAGCGTGGAACGCGCCCGCCATTACGGCGCCGTCGCCCGCGACGCCCTGGGCCTATTCCCCGCCAGCCCCATCAAGCGCGCCCTGCTGGACGTCATCGACTTCGTGGTCGACCGGGATTTTTGAGGCGGCTTCACCCACGAAGCGGGAAGAAGGCGCGCCCTCGGCCGGCGCGCCTTTTCTTTTGAAGCCATCCCGGCGCTTGACGGGACTTGCACATCACCCCACCTTAGAATGCATTCAATGCATGCATACGGCGTGGGGAGATTCGCCATGGCATCGGTTCTGACAATCCGGAAATTGCCGGAGGAGGTCCAGGACGCCCTGCGCCTGCGCGCGGCGCACGCGGGCCGCAGCGTGGAAGCCGAGGCCCGGGAAATTCTGGCGGCGGCCTGTCTTCCCGCCTCATCCATCTCGAACTGGGCGGAGGGCCTGTCGCTGCGGGCACAGGCCCGCACCCAGGGACAGGCACAGACGGATAGCGCCGATCTGATCCGCGAAGGCCGCGATGCGCGTTGAGCAGTTGGCCGTACGCCTGGTCGTCGATGCCAGCGTGGGGTTGAAGTGGGTGGTGGCCGAGAACGACAGCGGGAAGGCCATTCAGTTGCTGCGTACGGGCCGCCAACTGGTAACCAGCGCCCTCTTCTGGGCCGAAGCGGGCAACGCCCTCGCCATCAAGGCGAAACGAGGCGAATTGGAATCAGCCGCCGCCACGGACGCGTTGCAGGATCTCTCCGGCGCACCCCTGATAACCCAGCCCCTGGACGCTGACGCCGCGGTAGCCGCGCTGTCCCTGGCCAAGGAACTCAGCCATCCCATTTACGACTGCGTCTATCTGGCATTGGCCATGGCGGAGGGGGCGACGGTCATCACCGCCGACAAGCGCTTCCAAAACATCACGGCATCCAAGCCGTATCTGGCCAGGCACGTGGTTCTGCTGAGCGACCTGGACTTCGCCTGAGCCCGGAAAGCGAAACGGCCGGCTTCTGGTGAAGCCGGCCGCTTTTGCGTCCCTGAGATGGTCGGAGAGAGAGGATTCGAACCTCCGGCCCCTGCCTCCCGAAAGCAGTGCTCTACCAGGCTGAGCTACTCTCCGTCTCGGGGTGGGCGGGTATATATCGGCATCCGGCGCGGGCTGCAAGCCTTCTCTTTCATCCAATGACAGATCGAAGCCGCATAGGTAACCCGCACGCCATGGAGGGGCGCTTGGCCTGGGGTGTTGCCCATCCGCCACAGGTCCCGGAGAGTCTGCGGCTGCCCCATGATGTGCCGACTCTCGCCATGGTTCCGCCACGGTTGGCCCCGAGTTTCGTAATCAAGACACAAGCACATCAGCCCTTCGGCTTAAGACCGGGGCGTCGAACATCAGAGGAGACGGAATCATGCCGACCACCCGCACCCTGCTCACCGGCCTGTTCCTGGGTCTGCCCTTCGTGGTCGCCCCCGCCATCCTGTTCGCCGCCCCCCGCCCCGACGTGCAGGTCGTGGCGCAGACCCAGGCCACGGCGGTCACCCCCACCGCCACGCTGGCCGCCTCGCCCTCGGGCAAGCTAAAGGTCATCCCGGCCAGCGGTACGATGAAGGCGGGCACGCTCGCCCCCTGCGCCGTCGAGGGTACCCCCAACAAGGCTCGGGGGACCCACGGCTATCACACGCCGCACCGGCTGGTGGTGCTGAACTGAGGTTCCTGAATATCCGAGGGGCCGGCGACAAACGACCGGTGCCCGGAGCGAAGTTGTGGAGAGGTTGAAGCAGGAAGGGCCGGTGGACAGTTCCGCCGGCCCTTTGGTTATCCCCGCCAGGCGCATAGGCGGCGGGCAGCCTCCACCATTTCCGATTCGGCGCCGGCGAAGCTGATGCGCACGGTGTGATGGCCGCGCACAGGGTCGAAATCCACCCCCGGCGTCAGCGCCACGCCCGTCTCGTTCAACAGGCGGGTGCAGAAGGCCTGGGCATCGTCCGTGCGGTCGGAAATGTCGGCATAGAGGAAAAAGGCGCCGTCGGCGGGCGCCAGGCGGCCGAAACCGGCGCCGGGCAGCAGTTCCAGCAGGATGTCGCGGTTGCGGCGATAGCGGGCGACATGGCCTTCCAGTTCCTCCACGCAATCGAAGGCGGCCACGGCGGCGTGCTGCGACAAAGTGGGCGGGGAGATGTAGAGGTTCTGCGCCAGGCGTTCCACCGGCCGCACCAGCCGTTCCGGCACGATGGCCCAGCCCAGGCGCCAGCCGGTCATGGAGAAATACTTGGAGAAGCTGTTGACGGTGATGGCCCCCTCGCCGTCCTCCACCGCCAGCGCCGTGGCCGCCGCCACCGTACCGTATTCGATGCCATGGTAGATTTCGTCGGAGATCAGCCAGACACCGTGGCGCCGGCACCAGGCGCCCAGACCGGCCATGGCCACCGGATCCAGCATGGTGCCGGTGGGGTTGGAGGGGCTGGCCACGATCAGGCCCTTGAGGGGCCCCTGGGCCAGCAGTCCGTCCAGCAGGGCCGGCGTGGGCTGGAAGCGGGTGTCATGCCCGACGGGCAGTTCCACCGGCACCAGGCCCGCCGTCTTCAATATATTACGATAGGCTGGGTATCCCGGCGCCGCCAGGGCCACGCGGTCGCCCGCGTCGAAGGCCGCCAGGAAGGCCAAAAGGAAGGCGCCGGAGGAACCGGTGGTGACCACCACCCGTTGTGGGTCGATCACCACCCCATGGCGGTCCCGGTACCAACGTGCTATGCCCTCTCTCAAGGCTGGCAGGCCCAAGGCATCGGTGTAGGCTAGGCGATCGGCGGTCAGGGCGTGGGTGGCCGCCGCGATCACCCCCATCGGTGCCGGGGTGGACGGCTGGCCTATTTCCAGGTGCAGGACGTCGCCACCGGCGGCCTGCCGGGCATTGGCGGCCCGCAACACCTCCATCACCATGAAGGGAGAAATGGTGCTGGTGCGTATAGCGACAGCCGGCCTTGATGCCGCGCGTGGAAATTCGTCCTTGGAGTAGGTAGGGGTCATGCCTTGCTGCTCGCCTGATCGGGTATCAACGGCACCGCCGATGGAATTGACTATGTTCTTGCGCCCGCGCCGCCTTGCCCGCCTGATCCTGGCCAGCACATTGTCCCTGGTGCTGGCGATGGAGTCGGCCGTGGCGCAGGATCGCGGCATCAGCTTCGTGCGCGACGCGGAAATCGAACACACGCTGCGCGTCTTCGCCAGCCCCATCTTCCGCGCGGCCGGCTTGGTGCCCGACGCGGTCACCCTGGTGCTGGTCAACGACGACGAACTGAACGCCTTCGTGGCGGGCGGCCAGAACATGTTCGTCAACACCGGCCTGATCATGACGGCCGACACGCCGGAGCAGCTGATCGGCGTCCTGGCCCACGAAACCGGCCATATGGCGGGCGGCCACATGGTGCGGTCGCGCGACGCCATGGAGAACGCGATCATCCTGTCCACCCTGGCCACGCTGCTGAGCGTGGCGGCCGCCATCGGCGGCACGCGCCGGGGCGATGGCGGCGGGGCGGCCATGGGCGGCATCGCCGGCGCGCAGGAACTGGGCGCCCGGTCCTTCTATGCCTTCAGCCGCGCACAGGAGGCCTCCGCCGACGAGGCCGGCATGTCCTACATGGAGGCCAACGGCTATTCCTCGCGCGGCATGCTGGAGATCATGGAAAAGCTGCATCAGATGGATGCCGGCCTGCCGCAGACCAAGCAGGTGGAGTTCCTGATGAGCCACCCGCTGACCAAGAACCGCATCGAATACATCGAGAATTTCGTCGATCACGTCTCAAAATTCTCCAACGCCCGCATGCCCTCGGCCTTTTACGACATGCACCAGCGCATGCGGGCCAAGCTCTTCGGTTTCATCCACCCCGACCAGGCGCTGCGCCGGTATCCGGAAAGCGACACCAGCGTGCCGGCCCGCTACGCCCGCTCCATCGCCTATTACCAGGTGGGGGACATCAACAAGGGCCTGAAGCTCGTCGACGGCCTGATCGACCAGGAACCCAAGAACCCTTATTTCTATGAGCTTAAGGGCCAGATCCTGTTTGAGAACGGCCGCGCCAAAGAGGCGGTGGAGCCCTATCGCAACGCCGTGAAGTACGCGCCGGACAGCGCCCAGCTGCGCATGGCCCTGGGCCACGCCCTGCTGGAGGCCGGCGACGACAAGCTGGTGCATGAGGCGATCGACGTGCTGCGCGCCTCCGCCCGCGACGAGCCGCTGGTGGAACTGACCTGGCTGCTGCTGGCCTCCGCCTATGCCCGCGCCGACATGGCGCCGCAGCTGGCCTACGCCCGCGCGGAAGAGGCGCTGGCCCGCGGCGACATCCGCGCCGCCCGCTATCACGCCGACCGGGCGGAACAGATGCTGCCGGCCGGTTCCCCCGATTGGGTGCGGGCGCAGGATATCCGCGTGCTGGTGGAAAGCCGCCTGCCCACCAATATGCGCCCGCAGCTGGCCCCCAGCGGCCTGGCCGCCGGCGGCCAGACCCCGTCCGACACGCCCATCATCTCCACCGGCCGCATGCCGGACGACCTGCTGTACAGCGGCGGCGTTTCCGCCAGCGGTCCCAGCTTCCCGTCCGTCGCCACCATGCCCGGCGGCACGCTCGACGGCATGGGGGCCGGCGGTGCGGGGATGGGCGCACCCACCATGGGCGGCGCACCCGGCGGCATGGGGGGCGGTGGCCGTCCCGGCGGACGATAACGTCCCCTCCTCACGCGAATACAAAAACGGCCGGATGTCCCCATCCGGCCGTCTGTTTTTCAGGCGATGTGGGTGCCGGTTCTCAGCCCGCCCGCACCGTGCGCAGGAAGCCCGAGGCCTCGCGGTCCAGCACGGCGGACTGGCTGGACAGCCGTTCCGCCAGGCCGGTGACGCCCTGGGCGGCGTCACCCACGGCACGCGACGCGCCGGTCAGGTCGCCCAGGCTGCCCGCCACCTCACCAATGCCCTGTGCCGCCTGCTGGACGTTGCGGGCGATCTCCTGCGTGGCGGCACTCTGTTCCTCCACCGCCGAAGCGATGGTGACCGTCAGTTCGTTCACATCGGCGATGGTGGTGCCGATGCGGCGGATAGCCGTCACCGTCTGGCTGCTGCGGCTCTGGATGGTGGTGATCTGGGCCGCGATCTCCTCCGTCGCCTTGGCGGTCTGGTTGGCCAGGCCCTTGACCTCGTTGGCCACCACGGCGAAACCCTTGCCGGCATCGCCCGCCCGCGCCGCCTCGATGGTGGCGTTCAGGGCCAGCAGGTTGGTCTGCGCCGCGATGGTCTGGATCAGGGTCAGCACCTCCCCGATGCGGCGGGCATCGCCATCCAGCCCCTCCACCACCTCATCCGTCTCGCGCACCACGGTCAGCGCTTCACCCGCGATCTTGGCGGACCGGACGACCTGGCTGCTGATCTCGCTGATGGAGGCTGACAGTTCCTCACTGGCCGCCGCCACGGTGTTGACGTTGGTGGAGGCCTCCTCCGCCGCGCTGGAGGCCGCATGGGCCTGGGTCAGCGCCTGGTCCGCCGCCGTGGCCAAGGTCCCCGCCAGCCTCTCCAGATCGGTGGAAGCGGTGGTGACGGTCACCACCACCCCGCCCACGCTGGACTGGAAGGTGTCGGCCACGCTGGTCAGCGCCTGGCGCTGGCGGGCCGCCGCCTCGGTCTTCGACCGCTCCTGCTCCGCCCGCAAGGATGCAGCCGCCTGCATATGCTCGCGGAACTGGGCCAGCGCCCGGGCGATGCGCCCGATCTCGCTGCGATCACGGGTATACTGGATGGCGACGGACAGGTCGTCGGCCACCAGCCGGTCCATGGTGCCGCACAGATCACCCAACGGCCGGGTGATGCTGCGCGCGATCATCACGGTGAAGGCGCCCGCCACCAGCAGGACCAGCAGCGCCGACCCGCCGGTCCACAGGGCCTGGCGCCACAGCACGGCGTTGATGTCGTCGATGTAGACACCGGCCATCACCGCCCATTTCCAGGGATCGTAGGGGGCGGCGTAAGCCAGCTTGAGCGCCGGGATCTCGGCACCGGCGGTACCGCGCGGCACCATGTAGGTGGTCAGGTCCCCGCCCTTCTGGGCAGCGGCGATGATGTTCGCCACCACGGGCGTGCCCTGGGGATCCTTGAACCCCATGCGGTTCACGCCTTCGTTCTTCGGATTGGCGTGCACCAGGGTGAGACCGTCGAACTGATAGACGCCGTAATAGTCGCCCTCGCCCCAGCGCATGCCCCGGATGGCTTTCTTCACCTCCTGCTGCGCCTGGTCCAGCGGCACCTTGCCGGCCTTGACCTCGTCGTCATACGCCTTGATCAGCTTCACCACGCTGCCGACCATGTCGTGCAGTTTCTGCTCACGCTCCGCATAGATGGATTGCCGCAGGCTCCACACTTGGGCGCCGGAGATCGCGAGCATCGACACGACCATGATGGCCATGATGATGGCAATGCGAAAAATTAAAGAAAAATTGCGCATTCTCAGACCCTTAGACCATCTGCCAACCCATCGGACATGTAGCACGGACAAATTGCAAGACAAGGGTCATAATGTTACCGCGACCAGCAATAAATAGCCGCCGCAGTCATCTGCGCTACCCCGTTAAGCAATATCCACGCCTGCTGGTTGGGGCACCACATCGTGTGGCCGAATCCACCGCCCCCCTTCGGGCGGATCAGCCGGGTTCGCGCGCCTGCTCCAGCGCCCAGGCGGTCACCAGCGCATCGGCGATGCGCATCATCATCAGCAGGGCCAGCCGGCGGCCGATCTCATCCAGCGGCCGCACCAGATGCAGGTGCAGGATGGCGGTCGCCCCACCGTCATCCAGTCCCGCCATCGGCAGCGGGCGTTGGGCGGGCGCGGTCAACGGCCAGACCAGGGTCATGGCGCCATCCGTGAACTCATGCCGCAACTCGCCTGGCCGGCGCAGCAGGGTGGCCAGGGCCCCCGCGTCCGCCACCGTGGCCAGCGGGTGGCCGGCGGCGTCCTGATAGCGCCCGCGCCCCGCCAGGATGCGGGCCGCCAGGCGGTCCGTACCATGGATGACGCAGAACAGGCCCTCGGCCGGCTGCTCCAGCACCTCCGCGATCTGGTCCAGGGCGGCGCCGGCGGCGGCCGACGGGCCGGACAGCGCCACCTGGAACAGGCCCAGCCCCGCCACCCGCTCCAGCCCCTGGCAGGACCGTTCCAGCGTGCGGATGTGGTGATAGGCCCTGAGCGCCGTGATGGTGGCGGTGATCAGCTTGCGCGCCGTCAGTTCCGTCTTGGCCTTGTAGTCGTTGACGTCATAGCCGGCGATGACATCGTCCTCCGGCGCCTGGCCCGGTTGTCCGGTGCGCAGGATGATGCGCACCGCGCGGTTGCCCAGTTCGTCGCGGATGCGCGGCACCAGCTTCAGGCCCGCGTCCTCGCTTTCCATCACCACATCCAGCAGGATCATGGCGATGTCATGCTCGCCGCGCAGCACGGTCAGCGCCTCGGCCGCGGAATAAGCGGAGATGAAGGCCAGGCCGCGGCCCTGGAAGGCGAACTTGCGCATGACCAGCCGGGTCATGGCGTGGACTTCCGCGTCGTCGTCGACGATCAGCACCTGCCATGGCGGCATGCCGGGGACGAGTTCATCGCCCTCGTGCGCGTCTTCATCCTCTTCCTCGTCCTGGAACAGGAAGTCGTCGTCGTCATCGGCCATGGTCATGGGAATTACCCGTCCCTCATCCCGGGAGGCCCCATGCCCCCCAATGGCATCGGCGGCGAATCCGGGGCCCCATGACCGCACAGCCCCGTCGCGCTGACAAGCGCGACGATGGCATGACGCGACAAGGGATCACCCTTGAAATCACAGGCTGGCGGCGGCACATGACGCCGCACCACAGGGGCGTGCGCCGGCCCGAGGATTGCGCCCGCGCCGCCGGTGGTCCATGCTGCCGGCCAATCGCCGCCGGCCCCGCCCTGAAGCGCCCTGTCGCTGGCGAGGCCGCAAACCGGAGTTTCCTTTGATGTCGCGCACCCTCGTTTCCGCCCTGACCGCCACCGTGGCCCTGGCCGCCCTGGCCGCCGGCCCGGTCTTCGCCGCCGACAAGGCCGCACCCGAGAAGGGCCCCTACGACAAGGCGCAGATCGAACAGATCGTCCACGACTACATCCTGGCCCACCCGGAGGTGATCAGCGAGGCGGCACAGGCCCTGCAGGACAAGGCGGACGCGGAAGAGGCCAAGGCCTCGGCCGAGGCGCTGGTGAAGCACAAGGACGACCTGGTGGCGTCCAAGGCCTCGCCCGTCGGCGGCAACGTCAAGGGCGATGTCACCATGGTCGAGTTCTTCGATTACCAGTGCGGCTACTGCAAGCACACCCAGCCGGAGCTGGACGCCGCCGTGAAGAAGGACGGCAAGGTCCGCATCGTCTACAAGGAATTCCCCATCCTGGGCCCGGCGTCCGTGGTCGCCGCCAAGGCGGCGTTGGCCGCCAACATGCAGGGCAAGTACGACACCGTGCACGCGGCCCTGATGGCCGCCACCGGCAAGCTGGACCGTGACCGCATCCTGGCCATCGCCAAGGATGCCGGCGCCGATACCGACCGCCTGGCCAAGGACATGGACAGCCCGGCCGTGCAGAAGGAAATCGACGCCAACCTGGAACTGGCCGACGCCCTGAACATCCACGGCACCCCCGGCTTCGTCATCGGCGCCACCGTGGTGCCGGGCGCCATCGGCGCCGACGCCTTCAAGGACCTGTTCGCCAAGGCCCGCAGCGCCAAGGGCTGACATCCCCGCACCAGCTTACGTCAGGCCGGATGGGGGGCCGTTGCGTCACGCGACAGGACGGCCCCCGTCGCGCGTGTCGGAATTATTGCCCCCGGCGCCGCCCGTGTTATAAAGCGGCCTTCGACGGACGCCCGTGGGGGGTGCACCCCTGTGGGCGTTCGGGTTTTTGAGACGTACGTACGCAAAGGCGATACACCCTTGGCCATCGCGCCCTCCGTCCTGATCCTGAACGGGCCGAACCTCAACATGCTGGGGATTCGCGAACCGCACATCTATGGCGCGGAGACGCTGGAGGATATCGAGAACGCCTGCCAGGAGACGGCCGCGCGCCTGGGCCTGGAGATCGATTTCCGCCAGTCCAACCATGAGGGCGAACTGGTCACCTGGATCCAGGACTCGCGCGGCGAACACGACGCCATCATCCTGAACGCCGGCGCGTACACGCATACATCCATCGCCATCCACGACGCGCTCAGCGCCGTGGCCCTGCCGGTGGTCGAGGTACACTTGAGCAATATTTTCCGGCGCGAGGCGTTCCGGCACCATTCCTATGTGTCGCCGGTGGCGCGGGGCGTCATCTGCGGCTTCGGCTCGCAGGGCTACCTGCTGGCGCTGCAAGCGGCGGCCCGCCTGATCGACACCCCACCGGAACGGGCATGACGCCCGGCGCCCAACCCGGCCTAATCCATCCAGACATCGACCCATCGGCGGCCTAACCGCAGCCCAGTACCCAGGATCACGACAATGGCGACCTTCGAACTCGACAACGAATTCGTGCGCAAGCTGGCCGAGCTTCTCGGCGAGACCGGTCTTACCGAGATCGAATACGCGGAAGGCGACAAGCGCATCCGCCTGTCCCGCGCGGCGCCCCCCGCCGCCATGATCGCGGCCCCCGCCGTCGCCGCCGCACCGGTCGCGGCCCCCGCGGCGGCCCCGGTCGCCACCGTGCCGCCGGCCCAGCACCCGGGTGCGGTCAAGTCGCCCATGGTCGGCACCGCCTACCTGGCGCCCGAGCCCGGCGCCAACGCCTTCATCAAGGTCGGCGACACGGTGAAGGTCGGCCAGACCCTGCTGATCATCGAGGCGATGAAAGTCATGAACCCGATCAAGGCCGCCAAGGGCGGCACGGTTACCCAGATCCAGGTCGGCGACGCCCAGCCTGTGGAATACGGCGAAGTCCTGCTGATCATCGAGTGAGGGTTTGACCATGGGCGGCCTGTTTGAAAAAGTCCTGATCGCCAATCGCGGCGAGATCGCACTTCGCATCCACCGCGCCTGCCGCGAGATGGGCATTAAAACCGTGGCGGTGCATTCCACCGCCGACGCCGACGCCATGCACGTCCGCCTGGCGGATGAGAGCGTGTGCATCGGCCCGCCCTCGGCCAAGGAAAGCTATCTGAACATCCCGGCGATCCTGTCGGCGGCGGCCATCACCGGGGCGGACGCCATCCACCCCGGCATCGGCTTCATGTCGGAGAACGCCCAGTTCGCCCAGATGGTGGAGGAGCACGGCTTCGCCTGGATCGGCCCGTCGCCGGAACACATCCGCATCATGGGCGACAAGGTCACGGCCAAGCGCACGGTGCTGGATTTGGGCCTGCCGGTGGTGCCCGGTTCCGACGGCCCGGTCGAGACGGTGGAGATCGCCCAGACCAACGCCGCCCGCATCGGCTATCCCGTGCTGATCAAGGCGGCGGCCGGCGGCGGCGGCAAGGGCATGAAGGTCGCCTGGAACGAAGGCGAACTGCGCGAGGCCTACCAGTTGGCCCGGGGCGAGGCGCGCGCCGCCTTTGGCAACGACCAGGTCTACATGGAAAAGTACCTGGCCAAGCCGCGCCACATTGAAATCCAGCTGCTGGGCGACCACCATGGCACCGTGGTGCATTTCGGCGAGCGCGACTGTTCCATCCAGCGCCGCCACCAGAAGGTGGTGGAAGAGGCGCCGTCGCCGGCGCTGAACGCGGAAGAGCGCGCCTTCATCGGCAACCTGGCGGCCAAGACGGCGGCGGCCTTCGGTTACCGCGGCGTCGGCACGATGGAGTTCCTGTACGAGAACGGGCAGTTCTACTTCATCGAGATGAACACCCGTCTGCAGATCGAACACACCATCAGCGAGATGATCACCGGCGTCGATCTGGTGCGTGAGCAGATCCGGGTGGCCACCGGCGCGCCGCTGGGCTATGGCCAGGAAGACATCAAGTTCAACGGCCATTCCATCGAATGCCGCGTGAACGCCGAGAACCCGCTGACCTTCACCCCCAGCCCCGGCAAGATCGACGGCTATCATGCCCCGGGCGGCCTGGGCGTGCGCGTCGATAGCGCGCTGTACGACGGCTATCGCGTGCCGCCGCACTACGACAGCATGATCGCCAAGCTGATCGTGCACGGGAACAGCCGTAACGAGTGCCTGATGCGCCTGCGCCGCGCCATTGAGGAATTCGTCATCGGCGGCATCGACACCACCCTGCCCCTGCACCAGCGCATCATCGCCCAGCAGGACTTCATCAACGGTGACTACGACATCCGTTGGCTGGAAGAGTGGATGAAGAACCAGCCGGCCGGCTGATAGGCCGACGGCAATCCGGTACGAACAGGCCCGGGATCGACCATCATGGTCGGCCCCGGGCCTGTTGCTTTTCGGGGTTTTGGGGATGCCGGCGGCGGCGATAGCGGCTGCCCGCCGGCGGGGAAATGCACTACCCTGCCGGTCAAAGAAAAATGATTCCCGGATGCTGGCATGGCCTTTTTCGTCTTCGTCGTCCTTGTCGTGGCCTTATGGGCCTTGCTGCGCAGCGAAGGCGCCGAGCGCCGTGTGCTCAAGCTGACCCTGGCGTTGAACGACATGCAGCGGCGCCTGGCGGCGCTGGAGGCCGGCGAAAAGTCCGTACAGGCCATGGCACCGCCCCCGGTGGAAGCCCCGGCACCGCCGCAGGCGGCATCCCCGGCGGTCCCACAGCCAGCCGCCCCACCGGCCGCCCCCCTGCCCGCCTGGGCGCAGCGGCCGACGGTTGCCCCCACCCCCAAACCCGCCAAGCCATCAGACCGCCCCTCGCTGGAACAGGCGCTGGGCACCCGCTGGCTGGTGTGGCTGGGCGCCCTGGCGGTGGCACTGGCCGGCGTCTTCCTGGCCAAGTACGCGGTGGACCAGGGCCTGCTGGGCCCGGCGGTGCGCCTGACGCTGGGGGTGCTGTTCGGCGCGGCCCTGGTGGTGGCCGGCGATATCCTGCGCCACAAGGCGGGACGGGAGTCGAACAAGACGCCCCTCAGTGCCGCCTCCATCCCGGCCGCCCTGACGGCAGCGGGCCTGGCCATCGCCTTCGCCTGCGTCTATGCCGCCCACGCCTTGCATGGCCTGATCGGTGCTGCCACCGCCTTCGTCGGCCTGGCGGCGCTGGCCGGGGCGGCCTTCCTGCTGGCCCTGCGCCATGGCATCAGCGACGGGCGGCCCGCGGGCGCCTTCATCGCCCTGCTGGGCTTGTGCGGCGGCTTGGGCGTGCCGGCCCTGGTGTCCAGCGACCAGCCCTCGGCCTGGGTGCTGTTCGGTTATCTGGCGGTGCTGAACACCGCGGCGCTGACCGTGGGCTGGCGCCTGCCGGCCCGCTGGCTGGGCCTGCCCGTCCTGGCGGGTGCCGCGCTGTGGGTGATCACGGCGTTGGGGAATGCCGCGCCGGACCTGCCCATCGCCCTGTTCCTGGTGGCCCTGTCCGCCGTTGGCCTTGGCATCGGCCTGGCGCCCCGGCACGACGGCCGCCCGGTTTCCCTGGCCGATGGCTTGGCCGCCTGGGGCCTGGGCGCGGTGCCGGCCGGCCTGGCCTGGGTCCTGCTGGCGGCCACGGATTTCAGCGGTACCGGCCTGGCAGCGCTGGCCGTCCTGACGGTGCTGGCGCTAATCACCGCGCGGCGCGTCCAGGGACTGGAAACCCTGGCCCCCGCCGCCGGCCTGATCGCCATGCTGGCCTTGATCCAGGGTTACACCGTTTCGGCGGCCGACCTTTCCTATGCCGGACGCCTGGCCGTGGCCGGCGGTTTCGGCCTGATGCTGGCCGCGGCCGGGCTGCATAGCCTGGACCGGGCGGACCGTGTGCGCCAGCCGGCGCTGTGGGCCTGGACGGCGGCCCTGCCCCTGGCGGCGCTGGCCTGGGCCGGCTGGGCCTTCGACCACCAGTCCGTCCTGCCCGACATCGGCTGGGCCCTGCTGGCGGCGGTCCTGGCGGGTGGCGCGGCCGTGACGGCCATCTGGGCCTCGCGTGAAAACCGGCGCATTCCCGGCCCCTTCGTCGCGGCCGGGCTGCTGTTGGCGGCGTTGGCGCTGGCGGCCCTGCTGCGCACCGCCTGGCTGACGGCGGCCTTGTCCCTGCTGGTGCCGGCCCTGGCGCTGCTGGAGAATCGCGTGGCCGCCGCGGGGAACCCGCTGGCCACGGCATTGCGGCGCGGCGCGCTGGCGGTGGCGCTGGTCGCCCTGGTGCGCCTGACCCTGAACCCCTGGCTGCTGGACTATCCACTGAACGGCACCTCGCCCGTCAACTGGCTGCTGTGGGGCTATGGCGTCCCGGCGCTGGCCACGACCGCCGGCGCCTGGCTGCTGCAGCGCCGGAATGCGGGCGTGCCGGTCATGGACCGCCCGGTGTGGGGCCTGCAGGCCACGGCCCTGGTGCTGGCCCTGCTGTTCGCCTGCCTGGAAATCCAGGTGATGCAGACCGGCACCCTGGACCAAGACCCGTTCGGCCTGCTGCCCACCAGCCTGCGTACCGTGCTGTTCCTGGTGGCGGCCCTGGCGCTGGCCGGCCGGCCCGGGACGGCCCCAGGCCTGGTGGCGCGCGTCGGCGCCCGCGTGCTGGTGCGCATCGCGGCGGCACAGGTGGTTTTCCTGCAACTGGGTGTGCTGAACCCGCTGTGGTCGGACCAGACGGTGGGGCCGTGGCCGGTCCTGAACCTGCTGCTGCTGGTCTACGGCCTGCCGGCCCTGCTGTTCGCCGCTGTCGCCTGGCGGCAGGAACAGGGGCTGGCGCGCCGCGCCCTGGGCATCCTGGTCCTGGTGCTGGCCTTCGTGCTGCTGTCGCTGGAGGTACGCCAGGCCTTCCATGGCAACCATCTGTCCGTCTGGAAGACGGGGGGGTATGGCGACACCGAATGGTACAGCTATTCCGCCGCGTGGCTGGCCTATGCCCTGGCCCTGCTGGCGCTGGGCATCCGCACCCGGCGGGCCGACCTGCGCTACGCCTCGCTGGCGGTGCTGCTGGTCACGGTGCTGAAGGTGTTCCTGTCCGACATGGCGGACCTGACGGGCCTCCTGCGCATCCTGTCCTTCCTGGGGCTGGGCCTGTGCCTGATGGGCATCGGCTACGTCTACCAACGGGTGGTGTTCGGGACGGCGCGCAATGCCGAATCCGGGGAGGCGGCGTGATGCGCCTGACGGCGGAACTGCTGCTGCGCGCCTACGCCATGGGCGTCTTCCCCATGGCGGAGGCGGCGGACGATGACGAGATCTTCTGGTTCGACCCGCCGGAGCGGGGCATCCTGCCGCTGGACGGGTTTCACGCGCCGCGCCGCCTGCTGCGCACCGTGCGCCAGGGACGATTCGCCGTCAGCGCCGATACCGACTTCCCAGCCGTGATGCGGGCCTGTGCTGAATCGACCACCGGCCGGCCCGACACCTGGATCAACGACCAGATCCTGGAGGCCTACGCCGATCTGCACCGCATGGGCCACGCCCATTCGGTGGAATGCCGGCTGGACGGGCGCCTGGTGGGCGGCCTGTACGGCGTATCCATCGGCGGGGCGTTCTTCGGGGAAAGCATGTTCTCGCGTGAGACCGACGCCAGCAAGGTAGCCCTGGTCCATCTGGTGGCCCGCCTGCGGGCCGGCGGCTACCGCCTGCTGGACACACAGTTCGTCACCAGCCACCTGTCGCAGTTCGGCACGGTGGAGATCCCCCGCGCCCGCTATCACGCCCTATTGGCCGGCGCGCTGGCGGGACCGGCGCGGTTTCACTGCGCGGTGCCGGACGCCGGCTTGCCCGAAGCGGGCTTGGACGACGGCGCCTTGGTGGCCGGGTTCCTGCAATCCACCACCCAGACATCGTAGACCGGGTCCTCCATGGCCGACAGGGCCGGGCTGGACGCGAACATCCAGCCGGTGAAGACACGGGCCGCCGGATCGTCGGGCTTGGCCTCGGTGATCTCCAGGAAGGCGGCCGATTCCGGCTCTTCGATCGGCGTGGTCTTGCGGCAGGCGCGGGCCGCCACCGTCAGCTGGCCGAAGCGGCCGCTCTGGCCCACCGGCACCTCCACCGTGGAGACGCGGCCGGTCACCTTGTCCAGCCCGCCCAGCACGGCGATCTTCATGTCTTCGAACGTGCGCGGTGCCCTGGCCTCGGGCGGCAGCGGCGGCAGGGGCGTCACCGGGGATGCCTCACCGGCCGCCGGGGCCGGAGCGGCACCCGTGGCATCCCCCGACTGCTGACCCGCCGCACCGGGACCGGCGACCGGCTGGCTGGTGGGCGGCTGTTCGTCGGGCACGCCGTCGGCCGGCTTGGCGGACGATGCCGCCGGCGGTGCCGGGGGCGTGCCGGGAATGGTGGGGGCGCCCTGGGGCGCCGTCTGGGCCTGGGCGGCACCGGCCAGGGCCAGCGCCATCAGCACGCCCAGTGCCTGGACGCGGATGGTCATTTGCCGCCCTGCAGCAGGCCCTTGGACGGGTCGGACTTGGGCTGTTCCGGCGTGGCGGACGGGGGATTGGCGGGCTGCTGGGCCGCGGGCTGGCCGCCTTGCTGGGCATCGCCACCCTTGTTGCCGCCCGCGGCGCTGAAGATGAAGCGGCCCAGCAGATCTTCCAGGTTCACCGCCGACTGGGTGTATTGGATGCTCTCACCGGCCTTCAGCATTTCCTCATCACCACCGGGCTGCACATTCAGATAGCGGCCACCCAGCAGGCTTTCCGAGGCGATGCCGGCGCTGCTGTCGGTGGGCAGCTTCACCTGGCTGTCGATCTGCATCTCGATCACCGCCTGATAGGTCTTGGGATCGAGATAGGCCTTGGTGACGGAACCCACCTTCACACCGCTGATGCGCACGTCGTTGCCGGCCGTCAGGCCGCCGGTGCTGGCGAAACGGGCCTGCAGGGGATAGCCGGTCACGGCGCGAACATTGCCGGTGGTGTAGGCGAAGTAGAGGAAGAACCCCGCCACCACCAGGACGACGGCCCCCAGCACGGTCTCGATCACATTGCTGCGCATTCGCTTCCTCTGAACCCCTGAACCGGTGTCCCCGGATTGGCGACAAGCCCCGGAAGTGACACCCTATGAACGGCACAAGGCCCCGGTGGGGCCTTGGCCGACGTCTGTCGGTGGGGAAATCCGGCGCCAAGGGCGCCAGCCCCTTGCCCTGTTACGATAGCGGGCCGCAATTGTCGTCGGTGAGGCCCGGATCACCCGCCTTGGGATCACCGGGCGACGGCGACAGAACGACCCATCCCGGCCTTAGGCCGGCGTCCAGGGCTCGTAATCGCCGGTGGCGGCGGCGCGGTGGCCGCCTTCGTAGGTGTGACCCGGCGGGCGGTAGGCTTCCACGGTGCCGGTGTGGTTGGCCTCATGCGGCTTCACCCACGGCTTGTGGTAGGCGCTGTTGTCCGGCAGGGGCTGGTCCATGGAATAGTGCAGCCAGCCGTGCCATTCCGCCGGGACGGCCGAGGCCTCGGGCTCACCGGCGAACAACACCCAGCGACGCACCTTCATGCCGGGCCGCGCCTTCTTTTCCCGGAAATAGCGGTTGCCGAGGCGGTCGGTACCCACCTGTTCGCCCCGGCGCCACAGCAGCAGACGGATCTGCACTTGCGACAGCAGGGTCATGATGGAGATGCGTTGGGTCATGAGCCGAAACCAGGAAAGTGTGAATGGGGCCAAGCGCCTGCCCAGATGGGCATGCCGCCGGCCCCCCGAAAACGGACCGGCGGGACTATGGCAGTTTAAGAAACCCGCGTCCATACGCAGAGGCAGCGCACCAGCCGGGCATCAGCCTACTTCCCTTTGGCCGCCTGCCGCGCCCGCCAGCGGCGCCAGGCGGCAACCGGGCCGTGGTCGGCGCGGATTTCCCATACCAGCAGCAGGATCCCGGCACAGACCAGCGGCAGTACATAATAAAGGAAGCGATAGGCCAGCAGGGCGCCGATGGCCCCGCCGGCGGGGCCATGGTCGCGCAGGCCCAGCAGCAGGATGGTCTCGAACACCCCCAGGCCGCCCGGCACATGGCTGACGATGGCGATGGCCAGGCCGGCGCAGAACAGGGCGGTGAATTCCATGAAGCCGACCCCCGCCTCAGGCGGCAGCAGGGTCCACAGGGCGGCGGCCGACAGCATGATCTCCATCGAAGCGATGACGATCTGCGACAGCACCACGCCGGAGGACGGCAACGCCACAGACCAGCGCCACAGCCGCACCGGCTTGTGTGTCACCGCCGCCGCCACGGTCATGACGGCCAGCCCCGCCAGCACCAGGCAGGCGATGCCCTGCAGCAGCCAGGCCGGAACGTTCAGCAGGCCCGCCCCCACCTCCGGCCCGATGGCCACGCCCAGCGATCCCGTGAAGGTGATGCCCAGGGTGAAGGTGGTGGTGGAAAAGACGACGATCTTGGCGATGTCGGCCGCCGACAGGCCCGCCACCGAATAGACGCGATAACGCACCGACCCGCCGCTGATGACGGCGAAGCCCACATTGTTGGAAATGGCGTAGCCGGCGAAGCTGCCCAGACCCACGGTGCGGTAGGGCAGCTTGATGCCCAGGTACTTCAGCGCCGACACGTCATAAAGCGTCATCACCAGATAGGCCGCCGCCACCAGGCCCGCGGCCCGGGCCACCGACGCCCAAGGCAGCAGCCGGACATAGGCCCAGACCTCCGCCGGGCGGAAATCCCGCGCCACGTGGCGGATGGCCAATACCACCAGCGCCAACAGCACCAGGGCCGTCACCAGGGTGGTAACACGCTTGATCCATCGGGATTTTGCGGTTGGGGAAGCGCCAGGCACGCCATCGTTCCCATCGCCCTTCAAGGCATCCTTGCCCGTCGTCGAACGGGGCGCCGCCGGATCGATCACCACCGAATGATGATAAGGGGGGTGGCGCTGGTCGGGGCTGCGCTCAGGGGACATGCGGGACAGGTATTCTCGAAAAGACAGGGTTTCAGGCGCCGACACCGGTGCCAAGGCGGGCACCCTGCCATCTTCCACCGGGGTTGGAAACCCAAAAGCGCCCGTTCGGGCCGGTGGCATGGGGGGTGGGGGGCCAGGTGAAACGGCGCCCCCATTATTCACCGTGCGAATAGGCATGTGACAGGGACGTTACACCGGGAATCGCCCGCTATCCCAACTGTCAACCACAACCCATGGGGACCTGCCCATTTGGCACCACAAAATGTCGTTGATGGACGAAACCTGGTGGCATAGGCTTTCTCCACACACAGCATCTGGGGTGCTGTCGCAGCGTAGATACCAGGGACCGAACCCAAGTCTGGGAGCGGTTTTGCCTGTTTTCCGCCTGCTTTCGGGGGCGGCGACGGCCCTGGAATCGGCACGCACGGCGACACCATCCACACCATACCACTGAGCCATTGAGGGGTCGGGGCACCATGCGCATCGAGAGACGATTCACGGTCGAGGGGCAGGACGCTTACGAAGGCATCGCCTTCCGAACGGCCACGAGCGAGATTCGCAACCCCGATGGCTCCATCGTCTTCCAGGCCAAGGATATCCAGGTCCCCGCGGACTGGAGCCAGGTGGCCTGTGACATCATCGCCCAGAAGTATTTCCGCCGCGCCGGCGTGCCCGCCCGCCTGAAGAAGGTGGAAGAGAACGACGTCCCGTCCTTCCTGTGGCGCCATGTGGCCGATAGCGACGCGCTGGCCGACCTGCCGGAAAAGGAACGCGTGGGTGGCGAGCGGTCCGCGACCCAGGTGTTCGACCGCCTGGCCGGCACCTGGTCCTACTGGGGCTGGAAGGGCGGGTATTTCGACAGCGAGTCCGACGCCAGCGCCTATTATGACGAGATGCGCCACATGCTGGCCCGCCAGATGGCGGCGCCCAACAGCCCGCAATGGTTCAACACCGGCCTGCACTGGGCCTATGGCATCGACGGTCCCGCCCAGGGCCACCACTATGTCGACTTCAAGACCGGCCAGCTGGTGAAGAGCCAGAGCGCCTATGAGCATCCGCAGCCGCACGCCTGCTTCATCCAGTCCGTCGCCGACGATCTGGTGAACGAGGGCGGCATCATGGATCTGTGGGTGCGCGAGGCGCGCCTGTTCAAGTACGGCTCCGGCACCGGTTCCAACTTCTCCCGCCTGCGCGGCGAGGGGGAGAAGCTGGCGGGCGGCGGCAAGTCCTCCGGCCTGATGAGTTTCCTGAAGATCGGTGACCGCGCCGCGGGCGCCATCAAGTCCGGCGGCACCACGCGGCGCGCCGCCAAGATGGTGACGGTGGACCTGGACCATCCGGACATCGAGGCCTACATCGACTGGAAGGTGACGGAGGAGCAGAAGGTCTGCGCCCTGGTCGCCGGTTCCAAGCTGGCCAACAAGCACCTGAACGCCATCATGGCGGCCGCGACGGAGGGCATGGGGGCGGACGCCGACCGCCTGGATCCTTCCCGGAACAAGGCGCTGAAGCGGGCCATCATCGACGCCCGCAAGTCCATGATCCCGGAAAACTACATCCAGCGGGTCATCCAGTTCGCTGGCCAGGGCTACACGGAGATGCAGTTCCAGACCTATGACACGGACTGGGATTCCAGCGCCTACCTGACCGTCTCCGGCCAGAACTCCAACAACTCCGTCCGCGTGCCCGACAGCTTCATCCGCGCGGTGAAGGACGATGCCGACTGGAACCTGATCCGCCGCACCGACAAGAAGGTCGCCAAGACCATTAAGGCGCGCGACCTGTGGGACAAGATCGGCCACGCCGCCTGGCAGTCGGCCGACCCGGGTGTGCAGTACGACACCACCATCTAACGACTGGCACACCTGCCCCGAGTCCGGCCGCATCAACGCGTCCAACCCCTGCTCGGAATACATGTTCCTGGACGACACCGCCTGCAACCTGGCGTCCATGAACCTGATGGAATTCCGCCGGGCCGATGGCTCGTTCGACACCGAATCCTTCCGCCACGCCTGCCGCCTGTGGACGGTGGCGCTGGAAGTGTCGGTGCTGATGGCGCAGTTCCCGTCCAAGGAAATCGCCCAGCTGTCGTATGAGTACCGCACCCTGGGCCTGGGCTTCGCCAACCTGGGCGGCCTGCTGATGGCCGCCGGCATCCCCTATGACAGCGCCGAGGGCCGGGCCATCTGCGGCGCCATCAGCGCCATCATGACCGGTGTGGCCTATGCCACCTCCGCCGAGATGGCGGGCGAGCATGGCGCCTTCCCCGGCTACGCCCCCAACGCCCAGGCCATGCTGCGCGTCATCCGCAACCACCGCCGCGCCGCCTATGGCGCTGGCGAGGGGTATGAGGAGCTGTCGGTGGCGCCCGTGCCGCTGGACGCCGAGGATTGCCCCGACCAGCGCCTGATCGCCGCCGCCCGCCGCGCCTGGGATGAGGCGCTGGAGCTGGGCCAGAAGCACGGCTACCGTAACGCCCAGGCCACCGTGGTCGCCCCCACCGGCACCATCGGCCTGGTGATGGATTGCGACACCACCGGCATCGAGCCCGACTTCGCCCTGGTGAAGTTCAAGAAGCTGGCCGGCGGCGGCTATTTCAAGATCATCAACCGCGTGGTGCCGGAGGCCCTGTCCCGCCTGGGTTACGCCCCCACCGACGTGGCGCGCATCGAGCGTTACGCCGTGGGTCATGGCAGCCTGAAGGGCGCGCCGGGCGTGAACCATGAGACGCTGGCCGCCAAAGGCTTCGGCGCCGAACAGCTGGAAAAGCTGGAATCGGGCCTGGCCAATGCCTTCGACATCAAGTTCGCCTTCAACAAATGGTCGCTGGGCGTCGATTTCTGCACCGGGCCCTTGGGCGTGCCGGCGCACAAGCTGGAGGAATACGGTTTCGACCTGCTGGCCCATCTGGGCTTCAGCAAGGGCGAGATCGAGGCCGCCAACGTTTACTGCTGCGGCGCCATGACCCTGGAAGGCGCGCCGGGCCTGAAGGCCGAGCACCTGCCGGTGTTCGATTGCGCCAGCCCGTGCGGCAAGATCGGCACCCGCTATCTGTCGGCGGAAAGCCACATCCGCATGATGGCGGCCTCCCAGCCCTTCATCTCCGGCGCCATCTCCAAGACCATCAACATGCCCAACCACGCCACGGTGGAGGCGTGCAAGGACGCCTACATGCTGTCGTGGAGCCTGGGCCTGAAGGCCAACGCGCTCTATCGCGACGGCAGCAAGCTGTCCCAGCCGCTGAACGCCCAGGTGCTGGAGGATGACGAGGAAGACGTCGCCGAGACCACCCTGGACAAGGTGCTGGAGGCCCCGATGGCCACCCGCGTCGAGGTGGTGACGGAGCGCATCGTGGAAAAGGTGGTGGAGAAGGTGGTGCGCGCCCAGCGCGACCGCCTGCCCCACCGCCGCAAGGGCTACACCCAGAAGGCCATGGTCGGCGGCCACAAGGTCTACCTGCGCACCGGTGAGTACGAGGACGGCAAGATCGGCGAGATCTTCATCGACATGCATAAGGAAGGGGCCGCCTTCCGCTCGCTGATGAACAACTTCGCCATCGCCGTGTCACTGGGCCTGCAGTACGGCGTGCCGCTGGAGGAGTATGTGGAGGCTTTCACCTTCACCCGCTTCGAGCCCGCCGGCATGGTGCAGGGCAACGATGCCATCAAGATGGCGACGTCCATCCTGGACTATGTGTTCCGTGAGCTGGCCATCAGCTATCTGTCCCGCACCGACCTGGCCCACGCCACGCCGGAGGACATCCTGCCCGACACCATGGGCGGCGGCGTGGCGCAGAGTGACCTGCCCCCGCACGCGGCCGAAGTGGCGGAAGAGACGCTGAACGCCGTGGCGCGCATCACCTCCACCGGTTATGTCCGCAACAACCTGCCCAACCTGCGGGTCCTGCCCGGCGGCCAGGCCGGCCGCGCCGTCGCCGGCTTCCAGACCGCCACCGCGACGGCCACCACCACCGTGGAAACCCACGCGGCCACCGGCACCCACGGTGCGGCCCAGGCCTTCTCCGCCCTGACCCGGGCGGAAAAGGTGGTGACCAGCACCAGCTACGGCGGCGCCATCTCCGGCGGCGGCGACGCCCGCTGGGAACGCGCCAAGGAAGCCCGCGCCAAGGGCTACGAGGGCGACCCCTGCCCCGAGTGCCAGAACATGACCATGGTGCGCAACGGCACCTGCCTGAAGTGCGACACCTGCGGCAGCACGACGGGATGCAGCTGAACTGCGGGGAGGGAAATGTGAAATGCCGCATAAAATGACTCAGGATACCCATAACCTGACTCAGGCCTAAGATGAAAAGCCCGTCGCAGACGATCTGCGGCGGGCTTAATTTCTTTCATAAGTATCTGATTTTAAATATGTCTTTGCCATTCTCTGATCAGGTCGGATTTCCCCGGATAAAGTACGCGTCTTCTAAACTCGATATCGCCGGTTCGAACCCGGGCGCCCTGAACCGCGCCGGGATTGTCGGTTGTTGTGAGACGCATCATAGTTTGGTCTTTTGGGGCCATAGTCCGCCTCGAAATGCACCATAGTTTGATTTGCATCTCACGAAAAAAGCCGATCGTGTCCCAGGTCGTGGTGTAAGAAGCGCCCGGTCATTTTGGTCTCCGGCGCGTTTGGCCGGGACGATCATGCGGCGACAGTGGGCAGCATGATGGTTGGATCATCGCCGACGGCGGCGATGGTTTCCAGGGTCATGTAGCGACCGCGCTGAACTGCCCATTCATCGTTGATCTCCATGAGGACGGCACCCACCAGGCGGGTGATGGCGTCCTCGTTCGGGAAGATACCGACGACCTCGGTACGGCGCTTGATCTCGCCGTTGAGGCGTTCGATGGGGTTGGTGCTGTGCAGCTTTGCCCTGTGGGCGGCGGGGAAGGACATGAAGGCCAGGACGTCCTCCTCGGCCTCGTCCATCAGGGCGGCGAGCTTGCCGACCTTGGGTCGGAGTTGATCGGCGACCTGGCGCCACTGGGTCCGGGCGGCGGTGGCGTCATCCTGGGCAAAGGCGGTGCCGATGAAGGCAGCCACCACACGGCGGCCTTGCTTGCCGGCGTGGGCCAAGGCGTTGCGCATAAAGTGGACACGGCAACGCTGCCAGGTGGCACGGAATACGCGGGCGACAGCGGCCTTGATGCCCTCGTGGGCATCGGAGACGACCAGCTTGACGCCACCCAGGCCGCGGCGTTTGAGCTTGCGCAGGAACTCTACCCAGAAGGTCTCGGCTTCCGAGGTGCCGATGTCCATGCCCAGGATCTCTCGCCGACCGTTGGTATTGACCGCCACGGCGATGGTGACGGCCACGGAGACGATGCGGCCGTTCTGGCGGACCTTCACATAGGTGGCGTCGATCCACAGGTAGGGCCAGTCGCCTTCCAGCGGCCGTTCCAGGAAGGTCTTAACCCGGCCGTCGATCTCCTCGCACAGCCGGCTGACCTGGCTCTTGGAGATGCCGGTCATGCCCATGGCCTGGACCAGGTCGTCCACCGCGCGGGTGGAGACGCCCTGGATGTAGGCCTCCTGGATCACGGCGGTCAGCGCTTTCTCCGCCATGCGGCGGGGCTCCAGGAAGCCTGGGAAGTAGCTGCCCTTGCGCAGCTTGGGGATGTGCAGTTCCACCGTGCCGGCGCGGGTATGCCAATCGCGGTCACGGTAGCCATTGCGCTGAACCAGGCGGTCGGCCGACCGTTCGCCGTGGCCGGCACCGGTCAACTCCTGAACCTCCAGTTCCATCAGTCGCTCGGCGGCAAAGCCGATCATCTGTCTCAGGACATCGGCGTCTGCGCCCTTTTCAAGCATCACGCGCAGCGCCATCATCGGGTCGGTCATCGTGGTCACCCTCGGTTGGGGATGTGTTGTGGTGACCAAACTCTACCGAAGAACCGCGATGACCGCCCGCCGTGTCAGGCCTTCCAGCCGGCTATGCCGGCCTCCACGCCTGACACGGCGGAGGCGCTCCTACACCACGCAGTGGGACGTGACCAAAAAGCCCGCCGCAGACGATCTGCGGCGGGCTTTTTCGTTTCAACGATCTGATAATTAAACACTTTCCCTGGTCAGCCATGCCGCCAGACGATAGAGCCCCTGCCCGCCCTTCATCGCCATCACCAGAACCCTCGACATCAAAGCCGTGTCAGGTCGACCGCCCCTTGGCTGGCGAGCCATCTGCCCGCCCCAGCCCCAGCGGCCATACGTAGTCCAGCGCGCCGGCGATCAGGGCCAATCCGACGAACCAGGCCACGGCCAGACCGACCGAGGTGAACGCCCACACCACGGCCCCGCCGACGAAGGCCAGGCCCGCCAGGACGGTGACGGCGACCGGCGCCAGGAACCCCGCGCGGGCGTGGACCTGGGCGCCGCAGGCCGGGCAGGTGAAGGCCGCCCTGCGGCCTAGGCCGGACGAGCCGGTGGCCGGGATGGTAGGCGCCTGGCAGGAAGGGCAGCGGCGGGGCGGGAACAACGGCATCACTGTTCCCCGGCGGCCTGGGCCAAATGCATGACTTCGCGGAGCATCTCGACCATGGGCGCCACGTCGGGCCCGTCGCTTCCGTCCAGGCCCTTCAGCTTCTCGTCCATGCCCGCCGGCAGGCAGATGGAGCATAGCGCCCGCTGATGATCGAATAGATGATCGACTCCAACCTGCGATCCCCCTTGGCGATGGCCATGATCGCCGAACCATACCCGGCGAGGGCGAAATTTGACACGCTGCCGAGGAAGGCCAGGATCTTCGGCTTCAGCTTGGTGAAGCGCAGGGCATAGGCCGTGAAGTAGCCGCCGCCGAAGCGGCTTGCCATGAACACGGCATCCTGCGGCAGGACATTCACCGCCATCCATCGCACGAGCTGCTTGGTGCGGTCGTGGTCCTGGTCGGCCACCCACAGTATGGCCGCAAGCTCATGGTTCCGGATCTCGGCGTGGTGCTTCTGCGTCGAGCCCCACGCGCCGGCCAGCATGGATAGCTGCAGCAGCCCCCCGACCCAGCCCTGGGGGAACGAAACGAATCCGTCCACGACCTGCTGCCCGACGCCATGGCTTGGGCAGGCAGCGATGGGAAGGCTGGGGTTGCCGTTGGACTCGCCCACGCGCTGGAACAGGTGCGGGCTGCCGTCGTCGGCACCGCCAGGCCTGCGGAAGGAGGCAAGGAAGGCGCTTTCCGCGGGATCGGCCTGGGGCTGGCCACCCAGAAGGAAGCTGGAGATGAGGCCCGCGGCCGGCATGATGTTCCTCCCGGTAATCCTTTGCGTGAAGAATCTAAACCGGAAGTGTCGGGCGTCCAGGGGCCAGTTGGAATATATCGCCCCCGGCAGGCGAGGCCGTCAGGCGGCGGTGGCTTCTGCCCCTTCGGCGATGCGACGGACTGCAAATCCGTGAACTCAGGTTCGTTTCCCGGCACCAGGTCGCCCGCGGACTGATCGGCGTCTGATTAGCGGCGCAAAAGTTGCGCAAAGCGGCGCATAATCCTGCGCGATTCGGTGAATAGACCTGCACCTTCGCGAAATTGCGCGATGAAGCGTCACGCCACTTCCCTTGGCGGAGGCAAGGCTGGCCGGTCCAAGACGCCCAAGGCTTCCATGACAGCCCGATCGGCGTCGGCATAGTGGGCCTTCAGGTCGTAGTCCCGTACGTCGTCCGCTTCAATTTCCAAAACATCTCGCCTATCGCCCCGTGCGCCGAGCCCGTACACGGCATCACCAAGCCCCGACGCGCCGACGAGAAGTGGCCTGGCGGGGGTGTGGATGGGGTGGAATTGCTCTAGGAGTGCTGTCCCCGCCGGGCATATGCGGCCAAGGTGTCAATCGGCAGCGTAACGGGACCCCGTATCGGCGCCCAATAGGGACCCCAGTGATGTGCTGGCAATCGGGTTGTCCCGGTAGCGCATAGGAGGGCCCTGTCCCCGGAGCGCAGCGCCTCCGGCGATGCGCGGAGCGGAGGGGACGGGAGGTGCCTGTGCGCCCACCGGGGGAACCCGCGGGGGTGGGGTCCGGGGCGGGGGGCGGTGATGGGAGGGCGGTCAGGCGCGGTTCTTGAAGCGCCAGCTCTCGTTGCCGGTCTCGACGATCTCGCAGTGATGGGTCAGGCGGTCGAGCAGGGCGGTGGTCATCTTGGCGTCGCCGAAGACGGACGGCCATTCGCCGAAGGCGAGGTTGGTGGTGACGATGACCGAGGTCTGTTCATAGAGGCGGCTGATGAGGTGGAACAGGAGCTGGCCACCCGCCTGGGGGAACGGCAGGTAGCCCAGTTCGTCCAGGATGATGAAGTCCAGGCGGCTGAGGTGATCGGCCAACCGCCCCTGGCGCCCCAGGCGGCTCTCGGCCTCCAGCTTGTTGACCAGGTCGACGACGTTGAAGAAGCGGCCGCGCCTGCCGCCCCGGATGCAGGCACGCGCGATGGCGATGGCCAGGTGGCTCTTGCCGGTGCCAGTCGAGGCAGCGGCATACTGCCCGATATCAGGGGCAGGACGCGACGATCCATTATCCGTTTCATCCGCGATGCGGTGAACGCGTAGGCATCATCCGGCGCCATTGCCTTGGCGGTAGCGTCATGCTGGTGGTCGAGCAACCGGACGGCACGCTGACCCATGTGCCGGAATGGATGACCGCCCCTGCAGCCCGTGACGCCGCCATCCGTGACGCTCCCCGCTTTCCCATGGAGGTATTGCAGGCTCTGCGTCTGACCGCTGACGCGGCCCTATCGTTGCTGTGTGAACGACGCAACGGAGGGCGGCATGAGGCATCGCGGAATGATGGTGCAGACGGATCTGTTCACGGCGACCCGGCCACTGGCAGCTCTTCCGCAGGAGGTTGCGCGCCGAGTCTTGCCGCTTCTGGAACAACTTTTGCTGGAAGTCCTGGCGAGCGAGGCCGTGACGCTGGAGGGGAACGATGAACAAGATCACCCCTGACCACCTGGCCCGTCGCGCCTACATCTACGTCCGTCAATCCAGTGCCGACCAGCTCCTGCACAACCATGAGAGCCGACGGCGCCAATACGGACTGGCGGATCGTGCCCGCCAACTCGGTTGGACGGATGTGGTGGTGATTGACGATGACCTCGGGCGATCAGGTGGTGGCATCGCGCGTCCCGGGTTCGAGCGGCTGCTGGGGGCGATCTGCGAAGGGCGGGTCGGCATTGTCCTGGCGATCGAAGCGTCGCGGCTCGCCCGCAACGGCCGGGACTGGCACACGCTGTTGGAGTTCTGCGGCCTCGTTGACTGCCTGCTGGCGGACGAGGACGGGGTCTACGACGCGCGGCTTCCGAACGACCGTCTCGTCTTGGGCATGAAGGGCACCATGAGCGAGATGGAGCTTTCCATCCTGCGCCAGCGATCGCTGGAAGCTCTGCGGCAGAAGGCCCGCCGGGGCGAGCTGTTTTTGACCGTGGCGGTCGGCTACGTCAAAACCCGCCATGACCGGATCGCCCTGAATCCGGACCAACGGGTGCGCGAGGCGCTCGCCTTGGTGTTTCGCAAGTTCGCCGAGTTCCAGAGTATCCGGCAGGTCCACCTCTGGCTTCGTCAGGAGCAGATCAGGCTACCGGCTGTCGAACAGACCGCCGACGGCCCCCGCATCGCGTGGAAGCTGCCTGTCTACAACACCATCCACCATCTGCTGACCAATCCCGTCTATGGCGGCGCCTACGTGTTTGGTCGGACCGGCAGCCGGGTCAGCGTGCGGGATGGGCGCAAACATGTCGTGCGCGGCTTCCGTCGCGCCCAGTCGGAATGGGAGGTGTTGATCCCCGAGCATCACGAGGGCTACATCTCGTGGGCGGAGTTCGGAAGGAACCAGGCACTGATCGCCGATAACGCCAACGGCAAAGGGCTTATGGCCCGCGGTTCGGTGCGCCGCGGTGACGCGCTGTTGGCTGGGCTGCTGCGCTGCGGGCACTGTGGTCGACGACTGCACGTCTCCTACAGCGGCACGGGCGGCTATTGTGTGCGTTACAACTGCCGTGGCGCACACATCAATCATGGAAGCGAACGCTGCATCTCGTTTGGCGGCTTGCGGGTCGATGGTGCCGTTGCGACAGAGGTCCTCAGGTTTCTGGCCCCATTGGGCATCGAGGCGGCCTTGCAGGCGATCGAAGCCCGCGAGGCCGAGGGGTCCGAGGCGCGCCGACAGACGGAACTCGCTTTGACCCAGGCCCGCTATGAGGCCGAGTTGGCACGCCGCCAGTATGATGCGGTTGATCCCGGCAACCGTCTCGTGGCGGCCGAGCTTGAGCGTCGGTGGAATGACCGGCTGGTAGAGGTCCACCGGCTGGAGGAACGCATAGGGGCGTTTGACGCCAACCCACGGGCCAGTTTCAAGGCCCAGGACCGTGCCCGCCTGATGGCGCTGGGCGCCGACATCCATACGCTCTGGCATCATGCTGGCGCGACGGCGGAGACGCGCAAGCGTATCCTGCGCACGGTCATCATCGAGATTGTCGCGAGGGTCGCCGCCGACACGATCCACCTCACCATTCACTGGCAGGGAGGCGATCACACCAGTCTGACCGTGCCGAAGAACCAAACCGGCAAACACCGTTGGCGAACCGACGCCG
Source organism: Azospirillaceae bacterium (assembly GCA_028283825.1). Classification (NCBI taxonomy): domain Bacteria; kingdom Pseudomonadati; phylum Pseudomonadota; class Alphaproteobacteria; order Rhodospirillales; family Azospirillaceae; species Azospirillaceae bacterium. The sequence continues at coordinate 397,020 of JAPWJW010000001.1, forward strand.
ACACCGGTGACCTCATTCGGACCCTGGCACGGCAGCAGCCGGACGGGGGTATCGCCGCGATCCTGAACCGGGCCGGTAAACGTACCGGCAAGGGTAATAGTTGGACCGAAGCGCGGGTGCGCAGCTTCCGCAGCGCCCATGGCATAGCCGTCTACAGGGAGGGCGAGATCGCTGAACGAGGGGAACTGACCTTGGAGGAAGCGGCCACACGCCTACAGATCAGCAAGATGACGGTGTTGCGTCTGATCGCCGGTGGTGCCATCCAGGCAAACCAGGCGTGTAAGGGAGCGCCTTGGGCGATTCCTGAAGCCCAGCTATCCGGGCTCAATCCGGCTTACCGTCCGGTAACAAAAAATCCGGATCAGAAGACCTTTGATTTCCAATAACGTAGCGAGGTGGGCATCATGACGCGAGAGCGGTTCCGCCGACCAGGACGACGTTACGCTGATGGGCCAGGAAGTCGCCGCCCGCCAGGTCGCGGACCAGGGTCTGGTTGATGGGCGTGCCCTCGAACGCGAAGTCATCGACGTCCTTGGCCAGGGGCAGCTTGGCCAGGGTGATCTGGTAGCGGATGGAACGGGCCTGCTTCTCGCTGATCTCCGCACCCAGCAGGTCGCCGACGATGCGCTGGGGTTCGTGCTGGCGCTTGACGGCCGTGGTGATGATCTCGTCATACGCCGCCTTCATGCCGTAGAGCTTCAACTCGGCCATGGCGGCCAGGATTTCCGGGCGCTCCATCACTGTACCCTCCTCAAGGTGTCGTACCGGGCGCAATCGGCCATGGGGGCTTGGTGCAACCGCAGCGTCTCGGGCGTCTGGATGGGCGCCGGCGCCGCCGCTTCCCGCCGCCGGGCCAAGATGTTGAGGATGACGGCGGCGGAATGGACGTTCTCGCGCAGCGCCTCGGCACAGGCCGCCTCCACCGCCGGGAGGCCGTCGCTCAGCACCGCCGTCAGGATGTCGACCATCTGCCGGTCGCCGTCGTCGCTGCCCGCCAGCTTGCGCCGCACCCGGTCCAGCGCCGTGGGCAGCACCCAATCCTTGAAGGGCGCGCCGTTGCGCAGGGCCCCCGGCTTGCGCGCCAGCACCGGCACATAGTGCCAGGGATCGTAGACGGTGCGGTCGCGGCCGAAGCAACGCGCGTGCGTCCCCACCACTTGGCCGTCTTGGCGCAGCTCGATCCGGTCGGCATAGGCCCGCACCTCCACCGGGCGACCCACCGCCTTGGCCGCCACCGAGTACTTGTTGTGGTCGAACCGCACCAGGCAGGTCTTGGACACCGACGCCGGGGTGGCGTGGAAGCCGTCGAAGCGCCCCGCATAGCCCACCAGGCTGGGCCGCTCCGCCTCGAACATCTCCCAGACGGTGCGGTCCCGCTGCTCGGGATGCCGGTGCGCCCTGGCGTAGGCGACGCACTGGTCCAGCAGCCAGCCGTTCAGTTCCTCGTAGCTCGCCACCCGCAGGCGCGGCGTGAAGAACCGTTCCCGCACCAGGCCCACCTGGTTCTCAACCTGGCCCTTCTCCCATCCCGCCGCCGGGGTGCAGGCCACCGGCTCCACCAGGTAATGGCTGCACATCTGCTGGAAGCGCCGGTTGTAGGCTCGCTCCTTGCCCACGAAGATCGTGTCCACCGCCGTCTTCATGTTGTCGTAGATCCCGCGCGTGCAGGTCCCTTTGAAGAAGGCGAACGCCCGGTCGTGGGCGTCGAACACCATCTCCTGCGTCTCGCGCGGATAGGCGCGCGCGAACAGCATCCGGCTGTGGCACAGCCGGACATGCGCCACTTTTACCGTGACCGTCACCCCGCCGATCAGCACCACCTCGTGGCTCCAGTCGAACTGATAGGCCTCCCCCGGCGCAAAGCTCAACGGCACATAGGCCGCCGCCTGCGACGCCCCGCGCGCCTTCTGCCAGGAACGGGCGTAGCGCCGCACGGCGTCATAACTGCCGTCGTACCCGGCACCCCGCAGTTCCTCGTAAATCCGCACCAGCGTCAGCCGCTCACGCACCGCCTTGGTCTCGTTGGCCAACAGCAGCGCGTCCAGCCGCTCCCGCCACGGGCCGATCTTCGGCTGGGGCTGCGCCGTTCGCTCGTACCGGAACTCCGTCGCCTCCGAACGAAGCACCTTGCGGACTACCTTCCGCGACAAACCCAGTTCACGGCAGATCGCCTTGATCGGCTTCTGCTGAACAAAGTAGGCGCGCCGGATCTTCGCGATCGTCTCCACTATCAGCATCCCAATCAAGGCTCCCGCCATTGCCATGGGAGCCAGTATGGACCCGCACAAAAGGGGTCCCGATTGGACGCCGATCACCCCTCATACGGGGTCCTTATTCCACGCCGATTCACAGTGATGATAAAGAATCCCGTCACCCGTCTGCCGCAAACGGTCATCAGCCAGGCAGACATCCGAGCGTTCGGAAAAAGGTTCGTCCAACTCCGCTTCCTGGCGAAGGAGCGAGGTGCCAGCCCTCTGAAGCTGAAGGCCGATCTAGAAGCTGCGGGCATCTACCCAGTGCTCGGGCGCCCCATAATTCCTGCGACGTTTTATGCTAGAGATGACCTTCACTAAATCTCTTCATCTGTCGGAAGTCAGCCCCGGTCGAACTGGGGCTTTTTTTGACCTATCCGCCGCCGAGCTGCGGAACAACTTTGCTGCGGTTTAGCCAGATTGGCCTATCAATCCCAAAATCGAGATAATACATATCAATAGGTTACGGTGACGGTTGAGCAATACTATGGTGCGCTCCACAGGAAAACACCACCACCTCCCTGAATTGACCAGTATCTGAAGTTCAAGGCCCGCCCTGGATATCCGAGGCGGGCCTTAGTTTTTCCGGCTTTCGCCAGCGTGCAGAAACGCGGCCAGCCGCTCACGTCCACTCGGGAAACTGCGACCGGCCCAGGTCCAGCGCCGCGATCCGGCCCATGTCATCAGCGCCCAGCTGGAAGTCGAAGATGTTCAGGTTCTCGCGCCGGTGGGCCGGGTTGGAGGAGCGCGGGATGGCGATCACCCCGCGCTGATGGTGCCAACGCAACACGACCTGCGCCGGCGTCTTGTCGTGCTTGCGGCCAATGGCCTGCAGGGTGGGGTTGGTGAACAGGCCGTTGCGGCCCTCGGCGAAGGGCGCCCAGGCTTCCATGGTGATGCCGCCCGCCGTCAGGGCGGTGAGCGCCGCCCCTTCCTGGAAGAAGGGATGGGTTTCCAGCTGGTTGATCGCGGGCTTCACCTGGGCGTGGGCCATCAGGGTGGCCAACTGCGCGTCATCGAAATTGCTGATCCCGATCGCTTTGATCCGACCCGCCTGGTGCAATTCCTCCATGGCCCGCCATGCGCCCACCAGGTCGCCGCGCGGACGGTGGATGAGGTAGAGGTCGAGATAGTCGAGACCGAGCTTGTCCAGGGAGGTCTGGAAGGCGCGCTTGCCCGACTCATAACCGGCATCGTCGACCCAGATCTTGGAGGTCACGAACAGCGCCTTGCGGTCGATGCCGCTGTCGCGGATGCCGGCGCCAACCGCCTCCTCATTGACGTAGACCTTGGCGGTGTCGATCAGCCGATAGCCGGCGGCGATGGCATCGGCGACGCTTCTGCGGCACAGGTCGTCGCGCAAGCCATAGGTGCCGAAGCCCAGGGCCGGCATATCCAGCCCGTTGCCCAGCCGCGCCGTCGGAATGGCGGGCGCGTCATTGGCCGACGCCCATCGCCCACCGCCGAAGGCCAGCGTCGTGGCGGCGGCGGCCCCACCGGCGAGCACAGTCCGCCGTGCGATCATAACCCACCGCCCACGACCGAGCCGTCCTTGCGGCGGGACAACTGCACCTGGCCGTCCACGCATTTCACATAGGTGGTCTTGCCCGGCGTCAGCCCATCGCAAATGATCACCAGGGCGCGCGGCAGGCCGCCGAACTCCTTGGAGCCGCGAACGCCGGCGTTATAGACCTCAAGATGAGTCTTGAGCCCGGCCTTGCGGACCGGTTGGCCGTTTTGGTCGATCATCGGCGATACGCCCCCCAAATGTTGGTTGGGCGGATCATCGCCCAAGGGGGACATGTCCCGCCAGCGCCATTTCGTCCGCCGGCACCTTACGGCAGCGGCAGACAGTCCGGGTTCAGCTTGTTGGCGTTCTTGCCAGTGTAGAGCTGGCCGTCCTGCAAGCGCACCGCCCCGGTGAAACCGCCGCTTTTCCACAGGGGCTGGCAGCTGGTGGTGCTGAGCACGAACAGCTTGCGCCCGCCGCCGGCGGCGGTGGTGACCAGCAGGTGCTGGCCGTCGCTGTACAGCGTGCCCTCGATGGGCGCCACGGCGGCATCGGCGGTGCAGGTGGTGCCATCCTGCTGGGTGATGGTCAGGGGCCCCTTCCAGGACTTGGCCTTGCCCCCCGCGGAGGGCCCCAAATCCAGGGTCAGGGTATCGGCGCGGACCTTGCCCGACGCCGGTTCCACCGGCTGATAGGGGCAGACCACGGGGATGCTGCGGCGGGGAGCCGCCTGGGCGGTGATGGCCACCAGCAGGGCGGCGGAGACTGAAACCAGGATCTTGGCGGGGGCGTTCATGGTGGGCGAACCAGTCGTTGGGGATCCTTCCTTTAAGATCCGTCCCCAGCGGCCCCCGGCCACCCCCTCAGCCGCATTACCCCTTTCGGATCGGGGCTCCCGCCCTCACGCGATGGGTTTCACGCTGGGCAGGAATTCCCGCCCCCGCTCCACCAGGAAAGCCTTCACCGCTGCTGCCGCCGGCGCCAGGCGTTTGTCCGACCGCTTGGCCACGAACCATTGGCGCACGATGGGCAGGCCCTCCACGTCCAGGGGCGCCAGGCGGCCGCTTTCCAGTTCGGCGGCGATGGTGTGGGCGGAGATGAAGGACAGGCCGAGGCCGGCCATCACCGCCTGCTTCACCGTCTCATTGCTGCCCACCTCCATGCTGATGGCGGGGTGGATGTCGGCCTGGGCGAAGAACCATTCCATCAGGGTGCGGGTGCCGGAGCCGACCTCGCGCACCAAAAAGGTCTCATGCGCGAAGTCCGCCAGCTTCAGATGACGGCGTCCGACCAAAGGATGATGCGGCGGCGCGATCATCAAATGAGGATGGTCGCCGATGGAATGCATGTCCACCGCCAGGTCGCGCGGCGGCCGGCCCATGATGGCGATGTCGATCATGTCGGCTTTCAATGCTGCGATCACATCCTCGCGATTGCCCACCATCAGGGACAGCTCGATCTGCGGATATTCGCGGCGGAAGGCGCCCAGGGCGTAGGGCGCGAAATACTTGGCGGTACTGACCACCCCCACCGCCACCCGGCCGCCGGACAGGTTGCGCAAAGCCTCCATCGCCGCGGAACAATTGTGCAATTCCGCCTCGATGCGCGACACCGTCTCGATCACCTCACGCCCCGCGTCGGTGGGTTTGAAGCGTTCACCCAGCCGGTCCAGCAGAGGGACGCCCAGCAGTTCCTCCAGCGACTGCACCTGCATGGTCACGGCCGGCGGCGTCACGTGCAGGCGCTTGGCCGCCGCCGTGACAGAACCCGTTTCCGCCACCGCCGCCAGGGCCCGCAACTGCTTCAGGGTTACGTTGCGCATGGGTGCCTTTCAGGGTGTTTTCAGAAAAACTGAATGTGTCGCTAAATTAATTCGAATTTTCTTACGTTGCCACCGCCCACACACTGCCCCTCGACACCGACGAAGCGGGGAAGCACCCGCCAATAACGGGAGGACATCATGGCGGACGCCACGACATTGGCACGGCATCTGGTCGCCTGGCGCAATGAGACAAAAGACGGAAGCGCTGATGCGGCGGCCGCCCTGAAGGGCGATGTCGTGCGCACCATCCTGGCCCTGGCCGACGCCGGCCTGGCCATCGCCGACCTGGTGGCCATCGGCCCGCTGGCGGGCGAAATGGCGGCCGTGCGCGGCGAAAGCAACGGCGACACCCAGAAGGAACTGGACCTGCTGTCCCACGACATCGTGGTCGACCGCTTGACCGGCGCGCCGGTCGCCGTGGTGGGGTCGGAGGAAAGCGACGCCCCCGTCCTGCTGGACCCCACCGGCAGCCTGGTGGTGGCGATCGATCCGCTGGACGGGTCGTCCAACATCGAAACCAACGTGTCGGTCGGCACCATCTTTTCCATCCTGGGGGTGGAGGATGCGGGCGACCCGGCGGCGTCCCTGCTGCAGCCGGGGCATCGCCAGCTGGCGGCGGGCTTCCTGGTCTACGGCCCGCAGACGGCCCTGGTGCTGACCCTGGGCGCAGGCACGGAAATCTTCATCCTGGACAAGCGGCCGGTCGAGCCGGTGGTGGCGGTGCAGGCGGGCAACGGCTGGGCCGCCCCGCCGCCGCCCACGCCCACGGCGGAATTCGTGCGCATGACCGGCCCGGTCGCGGTGACGGCGGAGACCAAGGAATTCGCCATCAACGCGTCCAACCAGCGCCATTGGCCGCCCAGCGTGCGTGGGTATGTCGATGATTGCCTGGCGGGAACGGACGGGCCGCGGGCCAAGGACTACAACATGCGCTGGATCGCGTCGCTGGTGGCGGACGCCTTCCGCATCCTGCGCCGGGGCGGCGTCTACCTGTACCCGGCGGATGAGCGCCCGGGCTATCGCGCCGGCCGCCTGCGCCTGGTCTATGAGGCCAACCCCATCGCCTTCATCGTCGAACAGGCGGGCGGTGCCGCCACCGACGGGCAGAACCGCATCCTGGATCTGGCGCCGGCCCATCTGCACGAGCGCACCGCCCTGGTCTTCGGGTCCCGCACCGAGGTGGAACGGGTGGCCGACCACCACACCGCCCCGCACCTGCTGGCCGACCGCGCGCCCCTGTTCGGCCAGCGCGGCCTGCTGCGCGCCTGAGGAAGGCTAACCCCATGTCCATGCGCCATCCCATCATCTCCGTCACCGGGTCGTCGGGTGCGGGCACCACCAGCGTCCGCCAGATCTTCGAGAACGTCTTCCGGCGGGAAAAGGTGAACGCCGTCTGCATCGATGGCGACGCCTATCACCGCTACGACCGCGCCCAGATGAAGCGCGCCATCAGTGACGCGGAAAAGCAGGGCGACCACCATTTCAGCCATTTCGGGCCCGAGGCCAACCTGCTGGATGAGTTGCAGGAGCTGTTCCGCCGCTATGGTGACGAGGGTACGGGCCGCACCCGCCACTATGTCCACGATGCCCGCGAGGCGGAACATTACGGCTGCCCCCCCGGCACCTTCACGGCGTGGGAGGATCTGCCCGGCCCCAGCGACCTGCTGTTCTATGAGGGCCTGCACGGCGCCGTCGTCAACGACGGCAACGACATTGCCGGCCATGCGGACCTGAGGATCGGCGTGGTGCCGGTGATCAACCTGGAATGGATCCAGAAGATCCACCGCGACCGCACCCATCGCGGTTACAGCACCGAGGATGTGATGACCACCATCCTGCGGCGCATGCCGGATTACGTCCGCTACATCTGCCCGCAGTTCACGCAGACCGACATCAACTTCCAGCGCGTGCCGACGGTCGATACCTCCAACCCCTTCATCGCCCGCTGGATACCCACGCCCGACGAGTCGATCGTCGTCATCCGTTTCCGCGACCCGCGCGGCATCGACTTCCCCTACCTGGCATCGATGATCGCCGGCAGCTTCATGTCGCGGGCCAATTCCATCGTCATCCCGGGCGGCAAGCTCGACCTCGCCATGCAGCTGATCCTGACGCCGCTGATCCTGCAACTGGTCGAACGCAAGCGCCGCGCCGGCTGAAGGAGGGCATGAACATGACCCCGACCCTATCCTTGCGCACGGTGGAGCAAACCGACGACGCCCCCGACCTGACCACCCTGGCCAACGCCGTGCGCATGTTGGCGGTGGCGGGGGTGGAGGCGGCGAAGTCCGGCCACCCCGGCATGCCCATGGGCATGGCCGACGTCGCCACCGTGCTGTTCACCCGCATCCTGCGCCTGGACCCCGCGCGGCCGGATTGGCCGGACCGCGACCGCTTCGTCCTGTCGGCCGGCCACGGATCGATGCTGCAATACGCCCTGCACCACCTGCTGGGCTATGCCGACATGCCCATCGAGGCGCTGAAAAGCTTCCGCCAGCTGGGCTCCAAGGCCGCCGGCCATCCCGAATACGGCCACGCCCTGGGCATCGAGACCACCACCGGCCCCCTAGGCCAGGGCATCACCACCGCCGTGGGTTTGGCCCTGGCGGAGCGGCACCTGAACGCCCGCTTCGGCGACGCGCTGGTGGACCACCGCACCTATGTCATCGCCGGCGACGGCTGCCTGATGGAGGGCATCAGCCAGGAGGCCATCGATCTTGCCGGCCATCTGAGGCTGTCACGCCTGGTGGTGCTGTGGGACGACAACGGCATTTCCATCGACGGCGGCACGGACCTGTCCACCAGCACCGACCAGCCGGCGCGCTTCGCCGCGTCGGGCTGGGCGGTGGCGCGGGTGGACGCCTATGACCACGACGCCATCGAAGCGGCGCTGGTGGCGGCACAAAGCAGCGACCGCCCCACCCTGATCGCCTGCCGCAGCGTCATCGGCTATGGCGCCCCCACCAAGGCCGGCACCTGCGGCGTCCACGGCGCCCCGCTGGGGGCGGAGGAGGCGCAAGCGGCCGCGGCGGCGCTGGGCTGGGACCACCCGCCCTTCACCGTGCCGCCGGATGTGCTGGACGCCTGGCGCGAGGTCGGCCGGGCCGGCGCCCGCCGGCGTGAGGCCTGGGAACAGCGCCTGGCCGCCCATCCGGCCCGTGCGGATTTCACCCGCATCATGGCGGGTGATCCCGGGCCGGAACTGGCCGACGCCCTGGCCGCCTACCGCCAGGAACTGGTGGAAACGCGCCCGAAGATGGCCACGCGCAAGGCGTCACAACTGGTGCTGGGCGTGGTGAATGGGGCCACCGACCTGACGGTGGGCGGGTCCGCCGACCTGACCCATTCCAACCTGACACAGACCAAGGGGTTGGAGCCTATCACCCCCGGCGCTTATGCCGGCCGTTACATCCACTACGGCATCCGGGAACACGCCATGGGCGCCGTCATGAATGGCCTGGCGGTGCACGGCGGCATCATCCCCTACGGCGGCACCTTCCTGGTGTTTTCCGACTATGCCCGGGGCGCCATCCGCCTGTCGGCCCTGATGGGCATCCGGGTCATCCATGTGCTGACCCACGACAGCATCGGCCTGGGGGAGGACGGCCCCACCCACCAGCCGGTGGAGCATCTGGCCATGCTGCGCGCCACGCCCAACCTGCACGTCTTCCGCCCGGCGGACGCGGTGGAAACGGCGGAGTGCTGGGAACTGGCCCTGGCGTCAGCGCAAACGCCGGCGGCCCTTTGTCTGTCACGCCAGGACCTGCCCACCCTGCGGCGCGAAGCGGGCATCAACCGCAGCGCCGTCGGCGCCTATGTCCTGCGTGAGGTGCCGGGCCCCCGCGACGCCACCCTGCTGGCCACCGGGTCGGAAGTGACCTTGGCGGTGGAGGCGGCGGAGAAGCTGGCCGGCGAGGGCCTGAACGTCGCCGTCGTGTCCATGCCCTGCTGGGAACTGTTCGCGGCACAGCCGGCCGCATCCCGCGCCCTGGTGCTGGGCACCGCCCCCCGCATCGGGGTGGAGGCGGCGGTGCGGTTCGGCTGGGACCGCTGGCTGGGCGACCAGGGCGCCTTCATCGGCATGGAGGGCTTCGGCGCCTCCGCCCCCGCCGCCGACCTCTACCGCCACTTCGGCATCACCGTCGACGCCATCGCGGCCGCCGTGCGCGCCCGTGTCACCACCGCCTGACCCAACGTCTTTTCTTTCCTTTCCAGGACGCGACCGCGTCCGCCGGAGAGTTCCGGGGAGCCGGAGGCGGACTGGAAATCGAGGATAGCCAAGGCGCGGATGCGCCGCCGGCGCCTGAGGAACTTAAAGGGAGAACTCATATGGCCCGCATCACCCTGCGCCAGCTTCTGGACCACGCGGCGGAACGCGACTACGGCGTGCCCGCCTTCAACATCAACAACATGGAACAGGGCCTGGCGGTGATGGAGGCGGCATTCCAGGTCGACGCCCCCGTCATCCTGCAAGCCAGCCGGGGCGCCCGTTCCTACGCCGGCGACCTCATGCTGGCCCACATGGTGGACGCGCTGGAGGAACTTTACCCCAATATCCCGCTGTGCCTGCACCAGGACCACGGCAACAGCGAAGCCACCTGCCTGACCGCCCTGCAGCACGGATTCACCTCCGTCATGATGGACGGATCGCTGCTGGCCGACGCCAAGACGCCGGCGTCCTACGACTACAACGTCGATATCACCCGCCGGGTGGCGGAGGCGGCACACTGGGTCGGCGCCTCGGTCGAAGGTGAACTGGGCGTGCTGGGCAGCCTGGAGACCGGCCAGGGCGAGGCGGAGGACGGCCACGGGGCGGAGGGCGTGCTGTCCATGGACCAGCTGTGCACCGACCCCGACCAGGCCTTCGACTTCGTCGCCGCCACCCAGGTGGACGCCCTGGCCATCGCCATGGGCACGTCGCACGGCGCCTATAAATTCTCGCGTGAGCCGGACGGCGACATCCTGGCCATGGACATCGTGGAGGCCATCCACGCCCGCCTGCCCAACACCCACCTGGTGATGCACGGCAGCTCATCCGTGCCGCAGGAGCTTCAGGACCTGTTCAACGCCCATGGCGGCCAGATGCCCCGCACCTGGGGCGTGCCGGTGGAGGAGATCGTGCGCGGCATCCGCTTCGGCGTGCGCAAGATCAACATCGACACCGACTGCCGCCTGGCCATGGCGGCGCAGTTCCGCAAGACGGCGACGGAAAACCCGGCGGAGTTCGACCCGCGCAAGTTCCTGAAGCCCGCCATGGATGCCATGCGCACGTTGTGCCGCGAGCGGTTCGAGCAGTTCGGCGCCGCCGGCAACGCCCACCGCATCACGCCCCTGCCCATGGCCGCCATGGCCAAGCGCTACGCCACCGGATCACTGGATCCGCACCCGGCCAGCGCATCGGTGGCGGCTGAGTAATCGCAACCGCCCATCATCACCGCCCAAACCCTAGGCCCCGACCGGGGCCGCCGGAGATTTCCGGGGAGCGAAGCGGACTGGAAATCGAGGATAGCCCAAGGCGCGGATGCGCCGCCGGCGCTTGAGGAGGAAAGAACATGAACGCCATCGACAACCGGGATCGTCGCGACCGCTATGCCGCCGGGGTCATGAAGTACCGGGACATGGGCTACTGGCAGCCGGATTACGAGCCCAAGGACACGGACATCATCGCCGTCTTCCGCATCACGCCGCAGGACGGCGTGGACCCGGTGGAAGCGGCGGCGGCCGTGGCGGGCGAATCGTCCACCGCCACCTGGACCGTGGTGTGGACCGACCGGCTGACGGCCTGCGACAAGTACCGCGCCAAGGCCCACCGGGTGGACCCGGTGCCGGGCTCGCCCGACAGCTGGTTCGCCTACATCGCCTATGACATCGATCTTTTCGAGGCCGGATCGATCGCCAACCTGACGGCGTCCATCATCGGCAACGTCTTCGGCTTCAAGCCGCTGAAGGCCCTGCGGCTGGAGGACATGCGCCTGCCGGTGGCGTATGTGAAGACCTTCGACGGGCCGCCCACCGGCATCGTTGTGGAACGGGAACGGCTGGACAAGTTCGGCCGGCCGCTGCTGGGCGCCACGGTGAAACCCAAGCTGGGCCTGTCGGGCCGCAACTACGGCCGCGTGGTGTATGAGGCGCTGAAGGGCGGCCTGGACTTCACCAAGGATGATGAGAACATCAATTCCCAACCCTTCATGCACTGGCGCGACCGCTTCCTCTATTGCATGGAGGCGGTGAACCGCGCCCAGGCGGCGACGGGTGAGATCAAGGGCACCTACCTGAACGTGACCGCCGCCACCATGGAGGACATGTACGAGCGGGCGGAGTTCGCCAAGTCGCTGGGGTCGTGCATCGTCATGATCGACCTGGTGATCGGCTACACCGCCATCCAGTCCATGGCCAAGTGGGCGCGGCGCAACGACATGGTGCTGCACCTGCACCGCGCCGGCCATTCGACATACACCCGGCAGAAAAGCCACGGTGTGTCCTTCCGCGTCATCGCCAAATGGATGCGGCTGGCGGGCGTGGACCACATCCATGCCGGCACGGTGGTGGGCAAGCTGGAGGGCGACCCCGCCACCACCAAGGGCTACTACGACATCTGCCGTGAGGATTTCGTGCCCCGGCAGCTGGAGAACGGCATCTTCTTCGACCAGTCCTTCGCCTCCCTGCGCAAGACCATGCCGGTGGCATCGGGCGGCATCCATGCGGGGCAGATGCACCAGTTGCTGGACCTGTTCGGCGACGACGTGGTGCTGCAGTTCGGCGGCGGCACCATCGGCCACCCCATGGGCATCCAGGCCGGCGCCACCGCCAACCGCGTGGCGCTGGAGGCCATGGTGCTGGCCCGCAACGAGGGCCGCGACATCCTGAACGAGGGCCCGGAAATCCTGGCGGCCGCCAGCCGCCACTGCCTGCCCCTGCGCCAGGCGCTGGATGTGTGGAAGGACGTCACCTTCAACTACACCTCCACCGACTCGCCGGACTTCGTGCCCACCGCTTCCGTTTCCGGTTAAACGGCGACCGCTCTCGCATCCCCATCAAATCAGAGACTTCAAGGAGCCATTGCCATGCGCATCACCCAAGGCACCTTCTCCTTCCTGCCCGACCTGACGGATGAGCAGATCGCGGCGCAGATCCAGTACTGCATCGACCAGGGTTGGGCCGTGAACATCGAGTTCACGGACGATCCCCACCCCCGCAACACCTTCTGGGAAATGTGGGGCCACCCCATGTTCGACGTCCGTGACGCCGCCGGCGTGATGACGGAACTGACGGCCTGCCGCAAGGTCTATGGCGACCGTTACATCCGCATCTCCGGCTTCGACGCCAGCCACGGCTGGGAAAGCGTGCGGCTGTCCTTCATCGCCAACCGGCCGGCCAATGAGCCCGGGTTCACGCTGGAACGGCAGGAGACCGCCGGCCGCCACATCCAGTTCACCACCCGCGCCTACGCCGCCCGACTGCCGGAAGGGGAGCGGTACTCCTGATGGCGGTTTCCCTGACCGCCGTCCCGGATCCACGCCCGCCGGATGAGGGCCCGGATGGGAGCGTGGATCTGCGCGGCGACTTCGAAGCCTCCGGCCTGCCGGAAATCTTCGATGAACTGGACCAGGAGATGGTGGGCCTGGCGCCCATCAAGGGGCGGCTGCGGGAGATCGCCGCCCTGCTGCTGGTGGACAGGGCGCGCCAGCGCTTCGGCCTGGCGGTGGGCGCCCCCACCCTGCACATGAGCTTCACCGGCAACCCCGGCACCGGCAAGACGACGCTGGCCCTGAAGATGGCGGCCATCCTGCACCGGCTGGGTTATGTGCGGCGCGGCCATCTGGTGACCGTCACCCGCGACGACCTGGTGGGCCAGTACATCGGCCACACCGCGCCCAAGACGAAGGAGGTGCTGAAGCGTGCCGCCGGCGGCGTGCTGTTCATCGATGAGGCCTATTACCTGTACCGGCCGGAGAACGAACGCGACTATGGGCAGGAGGCCATCGAGATCCTGTTGCAGGTGATGGAAAACCAGCGCGACGACCTGGTGGTGATCCTGGCCGGCTATGCCGACCGCATGGAACGCTTTTTCCAGGCCAATCCCGGCTTCCGTTCCCGCGTCGCCCACCACATCGACTTCCCAGACTATGGCGAGGGGGAGTTGCTGGAGATCGGGGAGCGGCAGTTGCAGGGCATGAACTACCGCCTGAGCGGGGAGGCCCGCGCCGTCTTTGCCCGTTATATCGCCCTGCGCCGCGGCCAGCCGCATTTCGCCAACGGCCGCTCCATCCGCAACGCCCTGGACCGCGCCCGCCTGCGCCAGGCCAGCCGGCTGTTCCAATCGGCCGGCCGGACCCTGTCCAAGGATGACCTGATGGTGATCGAGGCGGCGGACATCCGGACCAGCCGGGTGTTCGACGCGGCGCCCGGAAGCGAGGAGGAAGCGCCATGACCCAGCCCCTGATCGCGCCCTCCATCCTGTCCGCCGACTTCGCGGCCTTGGGCTCCGAGGTGCGGGCGGTGATGGAGGCCGGCGCCGACTATATCCACATCGACGTGATGGACGGCCATTTCGTGCCCAACATCACCATCGGCCCGGTGGTGGTGAAGGCGCTGCGCCCCCACACCGATCACGTGTTCGACGTGCACCTGATGATCAGCCCGGTGGACCCTTACCTGGAGGCCTTCGCCGAGGCCGGGGCCGACATCATCACCGTGCAGGCGGAGGCCACCACCCACCTGGACCGCACGCTGGAACGCATCCGCGCGCTGGGTGTAAAGGCCGGCGTGGCGCTGAACCCGGCGACGCCGGAAAGCGCCATCGCCTATGTGCTGGACCGGTTGGACCTGGTGCTGGTGATGACGGTGAACCCCGGCTTCGGCGGCCAGTCCTTCATCCACGGCATGCTGCCCAAGATGCGGGCGCTGAAAACCATGATCGGCCGCCGCCCCATCCAGCTGGAGGTGGACGGCGGCGTGAACCCGCAAACCGCCCGGCTGTGCACGGAGGCCGGGATGGAGGTGCTGGTGGCCGGCTCCGCCGTCTTCCAGGGCGGGCCCGCGCTATATGCCACCAATATCCAGGCGTTGAAAGGGTAGTGTACTCCCCGGCATTTCGCTAAAAAGGCAAAACGGCCTTTCCGGGGACCCTTCATGACCTATCGCATCCTGACCTTGGACGGCGGCGGCCCCTGGGCGCTGCTGGAGGCGATGGTGCTGGCCGACCTGTACGGCAGCGACACACCCGGCCACGACATCCTGGCGGAGTTCGACATGGCGGCCGGTACCTCGGCCGGGGCCATCGTGCTGGGCGGGCTGGTCAAGAACCTGACGCCGGCCCAGATCCTGGACCTGTTCGTCAACGACGCCCGGCGGTCCACACTGTTCGTCAAGATGCATGGGCTGGATCGCATCGTCGCCGAGCTGGATCTGGGCCCCAAATACAGCACGGCCGGCAAGCTGAACGGCCTAGCCGCCATGCTGGACGACACCAGCCTGGTGCCGCCCACCCCGGCCACGGTAAACGGCCAGGTCAAGCCGCTGGCCCTGTCCACCCGGGCCATCGCCGACCTGCCCCTGCCGCCGGCACGCGGCGGCGCCACGCCGGTCAAGGTGTTCATCACCGCCTTCGACTATGCCCAGCGCCGCGCCGCCCTGTTCCGCAGTTATGCCGGCCTGTCCACGCCGGTCGCCACCGGCATGGCCTCCACCGCCCCGCTGGCGGAGGCCATCAACGCCAGCAGCACCGCCCCGGTCACCTTTTTCGACACGCCGGCGGTGTGCCAGGGGCGCCTGTACTGGGACGGCGGCCTGACGGGCTGCAACAACCCGGTAATGCTGGCCCTGACGGAGGCGCTGCAACAGGGTGCCGGCCCGGTGTTCCAGATGCTGAGCCTGGGCAGCGGCACCACCCGCCTGGCCCCTCATGGCGACACCAGCCAGCCCCCCGCCCATCTGGGTGAGGTCACCAAGGCGCAGGGCATGATGGACGACCTGACCCGGCTGGCCCAGACCACGCTGGACGACCCGCCCGACGCCGCCAGTTATGACGCCCATATCCTGGCACAGCGCCTGGCCGCCCAGGACCCGGCCACGCTGGGCGGGCTGGTGCGCTTCAACGTCTCCGTCCAGCCGGTGCTGGCCACCGGCGCCTGGGTGCAGCCAGCAGGCCTGGCCGGCGATTTGTTCACCACCCTGGCCGACCTGCCGGCCGACGCGGTGGAACCCGGACAGATCGCCCTGATCCAGCAGCTGGGCCGCGACTGGATGGCCGGCCGCGTGCCCAACCAGGCCTTGGTCACCCGCCTGCCGCAGCTGGACTGCGTGCTGGGCGACGCCACCTATGCCGAGGCCAAGGCGCGGTGGGTGGCGTTGGCCCGGGCGTGACGATGGCAGCACCCACAACCAGAGAGGTGGAAAACCGGACGCGACCACCCGCGTTATGGCATGATCGCACCTGAGGGCGCCGGCCATCCGGCGCCTTGAACGTTGGGGGAGGGAAACGTTTTGGACGGCTTGTCGCCATTCGGCCTGTTCGCCCTGGTCATCCTGGTCTTCGCGATCATCCTGGTGTTTCGCAGCATCAAGACCGTGCCCCAGGGCATGGAGTTCACGGTGGAGCGCTTCGGCCGGTACACCCGCACGCTGAAGCCGGGCCTGGCCGTCATCGTCCCCTTCGTCGATGGCATCGGCGCCCGCCAGACCATGCGCGAGGTGCTGCTGGATGTGCCGTCGCAGGAGATCATCACCAAGGACAACGCCATGGTGACGGTGGACGGCGTGGTATTCTTCCAGGTGCTGGACGCCGCCAAGGCCAGCTATGAGGTGCGCAACCTGGATCTGGCGGTGCTGAACCTGACCATGACCAATTTGCGCACGGTCATGGGGTCCATGGACCTGGACGAACTGCTGTCGCAGCGCGACGCCATCAACGCCCGGCTGCTGACCGTGGTGGACGCCGCCACCCATCCCTGGGGCGTCAAGGTCACCCGCGTGGAAATCCGCGACATCCAGCCGCCGCGCGACCTGATCGACAGCATGGCCCGCCAGATGAAGGCGGAACGCGAGCGCCGCGCCCTGATCCTGGAGGCCGAGGGACTGCGCCAATCCGCCATCCTGAAGGCGGAGGGTGAGAAGCAATCCGCCATCCTGCAGGCCGAAGGCCGGAAAGAGGCCGCCTTCCGCGAGGCCGAGGCCCGCGTGCGCCTGGCGGAGGCGGAGGCGGAGGCCACCCGCGTGGTGTCCGACGCCATCGCCGGCGGCAGCGTGCAGGCGGTGAACTACTTCATCGCCCAGCGTTACGTCGATGCCCTGAAAAGCTTCGCCGCCAGCCCCAACCAGAAGATCCTGTTCATGCCCATGGAATCCACCGGCATCCTGGGCGCCCTGGGCGGCATCGCCGAACTGGCCAAGGACAGCTTCGCCGGGGTGCCCGGGCCCCAAGCCACCCGCCCCGCCCCCCGGCGCCCGGATCCCCCGGCCCCGCCGCCGGCCGGTCCGTGGGACGCGCCCAGCAGCTAAGGGGACCGATCATGCCGAACCTTGCCGATTGGACGCCGCACGCCTGGCACTGGCTGGCGGCGGGCGTCGCCCTGGCGCTGGTGGAGCTGCTGCTGCCCGGCATCGGCCTGCTGTGGCTGGGCGTGGCGGGGATGCTGGTGGGGGCCGTGCTGTTCCTTTTTCCCGCCTTCGGGCTTGTCGGCCAACTGGTCCTATTCGCCCTGCTGTCCGTCGCCCTGCTGGTCGCCACCCGTCGCCTTCTGGGGCCAGGCCGGGCGACATCCCAGCAAGCCAGCCCCTTGAACGAGCGCACCAGCCTGTATGTCGGCCGCGTCCTGACCCTGGAAACCGCCATCACCAATGGTCAGGGCCGCGCCCATTTGGATGACGGCACCTGGATCGTCCAGGCCAGTCAGGATCTGCCGGCCGGTTCCACCGTGCGCGTGGTGGGGGTGGATGGCACAGCCCTGAAGGTGGAGGCGGCGTAAGGCCCTACGCCGATTTCGCCCCCGGCTTGCCCGGTTCCACCACGAAGCTGGCGCGGGTGCTGATGGCGCCGCCGGGGGTGGAGACATGGTCCATGACGCGGAAGTTGGCGGTCAGCTTGTCCTGCGCGATGTCGCACATCAGATAGCCGCGCTGGTCGTTCATGAAACGGATGTGCGGGTTGCCGCGCATCACCTCATCATGGCGGGGGCGCTTGTCGGCGCCGTCGCCGCCGGAACTGATGGAGGTGCCGACGAATTCGGTGGCGATGGTCGGCGCCTTGTCATTATGGAAATCGGTCTTGAGGTCGCCCACGAAGTTCTGGTGCTCATCCCCCGTCAGCACCACCACGTTGTTCAGGCGGCGGTCGGCGATGTGGCGCAACAGGCGCTGACGCGGCTGGTGGTAGCCTTCCCAGCTGTCCATGTTGTAGATGGCGCTGTGCCAGGGTTCCCGGTTCATGGACATCATCATCACCTGCTGGCCGATGATGTTCCAGCGGGCGCGGCCACGATCCAGCCCTTCGAACAGCCAGCGCTCCTGCTCCTCCCCCATCATCTGGGCGTCATCGTCGTCCTGGCCGTCGCAGGCCGGCTTGAAACCGTCGCCGCAGGGCTGGTCGGTGCGGAACTGGCGGGTGTCCAGCAGGTGCAGGTCGATCAGGTTGCCGAAGGCCAGGCGGCGATAGATCTGCATGTCCGGCCCCTTGGGCCAGGAGGCGCGGCGCAGCGGCATGTGTTCGAAATAGGCCTGGGCGGCGGCGGCCCGGCGCAGCAGGAAATATTCAGGCGGCGCGATGCCGGCGCCATCGACATTGCCCGTCCAGTTGTTGTCGACCTCATGGTCGTCCCAGGTCACCATCCAGGGGGCCGCGGCACGGGCCAGCTGCAGGTCCAGGTCCAGCGTGTACTGGGCGTAGCGGCGGCGGTATTCGTCCAGGGAGAAGGGCTCATCCCCCAGGTGCCGGCGCGGCGTCGGGATGGCCAAGCCGCCGTAATAGGCGCTGGTCTCATGCGCCCGCACCCGGCCTTCATAGATGTAGTCGCCGTAGTGGAAGACGTAGTCCGGCCGTTCCTCCGCCAGATGGCGGAAGGCGGTGTAGAAGCCGTCCTCATAATTCTGGCAGCCGACCATGCCCAGGCGCACCCGGTCCACCTTGGCGCCCAGGGCCGGGGCCGTGCGGGCGCGACCGACCATGCTGCGCTCCGCCCCCACGATGAAGCGGTAGTAATAATCGCGCGCCGGCTCCAGCCCCGTGACCTCGGCATGCACGGCGTGGCCCAGTTCCGGCCGCGCCACCTCCGTCCCCCGTTGGACGACGTTGCGCATGCGCTCGTCCGTGGCGACTTCCCAATCCACCTCCACCGGGCGCTTGGGCATGCCGTAGCCGAAGGCCAGCGGATCGGGCGCCAACCGCGTCCACAGCACCACCCCGTCGGGCAGCGGGTCGCCTGATGCGACGCCCAGCGAGAACGGGTCGCTGGAAAACACCGCCTGCGCCAGGGCCGGGCGGCTGGATGAGGGCAGCAGGAAAGCCGTGGCCGCCGTGACGCCCAAGGATTTCAACAGGGTGCGGCGGGTGGTGGCGGGAACGGGGCTGAAACGGCGATCAAAGGCGGTCATGGCGCGGCAACCCGGGGAACGGCGGTCGAACGGAAAGGGTGGAGCGGCGGCAGAGTGCCCGGCGCTGAAACCCCGTTCAACCGGGAAAACCGGGAGGGGATGCCCTGTCATGAAACTATCGCAGACACGGCACCCCATCGGCCGTCATTTGGCCGGGCCCAGCGCCCCCAGCTTGTAGCTGAGCCCGACATAAAACACCTGGCCCGGGACGGTCATCGTCCAGCGTTCGCGGTATTGGGTGGTGTCCACCACCTCGGTATAGCGCACGGTATTCAGCACGTCGTTGACGCTGGCCACCAGCTTCAGCCGGGGGCTGAAATCATGGCCGTAGGCCAGGTTCAGCGCCCCGTAACCCGACCGGCTGCCGCCCGCCGCCAGGCTGCGCCCGCGCAACTGGCCCTTCACCTGAAAACTATCGTCCGCATCGGGCGTCCAGGTCAGGCCCAGCTTGGTCTCGTGGGTCAGCACCGAGCCCGTATAGTCGATGCCGTCGATGGGGGCCGTCTGCCGCACATGGGACAGGTCGGAACTGAGGTTGACCGTCCATGCGGACGACAGGTGCAGATCCAAGGAAATGTCCAGCCCCTCCGTCGAGCCGCTGCCCGCGTTCTCATAACTTGAGACCAGGGTCGTGGCGCCGGCGACGGGGGTGTAGTCATAGCCGATGACCTGGTCGCTCAAGGTGCGGGCATACAAGGTGGCGCTGAAATCGACCGGTGTGGCGGCATAGCTGTAGCGGGCGTCCAGCGACTGCACCCGCCCGGGCTTGAGGTCGGGGTTGCCCATGCCGATGACCGACCCCACCACCGTGGGCAGCGGGTTCAACTGGTCGGTCGACGGCCGTTCGATGCGGCGGCGATAGTTGAAGCTGAGGGTGCTGTCCGGCGTCAGGTCGCGGCTGAGGGACAGGCTGGGGCTCCACTGCACATCGTCGCGATCACCAGAACGAAGGTCGGTGTCCTGCTGGAAATCGCTGCGTTGGGTTTCCAGCCGCAGCCCGGCCTTCACCGTCCAGGTCCCCAGCGGACGCTGGTAGTCGGCGTAGGCGGCGGCCAGGGTCTGGTCCAGGTGGAAGCGGGTGGCCAGGCCCACGGCGGCACCGCCACCCGCGTCGTTGCTGCCGCTGGCGGAGTGGGAGGTGCGGTCGCGATCGAACTGGGCGTCGAAGCCCAACTTCAATTGAGCACCCCGGGGCAAGGGCAGGACGTAGTCCCCGCTGACGGTGTCGATCCGTTCACGCTCGTCATGCGGCTGTCGGTAGATTTCCTGTGGCGCCGGGGGATTGAGGAAATCCTCGACATCCGTGGAGCCGCGGGTGGTTTCCAGCTGTTCATGCGTCGCCTTCAGGGTGAGGGTGTCGCCGCCTGCCAAGCCCTTGCGCACGTAGTCGCCGGTGACGGAGTAATGGTTGAAATGCTGGTTGGCAGCGTCGTGGATGACGCTGTCGCCAGTCACGTCCCCCGTCGTATCCGTCCGCGTGGCGCTTTCCAGATAGCGCCGGGGCCGATAGCGCAAGGCGCCTTCCGCCCCCAGGTCGAAGCTGTCGTGGTCGGTCGCGGCGTAGCGCGCATCCAGGCTGGCGGCGGCGTTGGTGTAGGGCACGAAGGTGCCCCGCCGCGCCACGCGGCGGCTGTCGGTCGAACCGGCGGCCCCCAAAGCGGTCAGGTCTGTGTCCTGGATGTCGTAGCGGATGTCCTGGCGCAGGCTGGCCGTGCCGCTGAAAACCCACTTATCGACGCCGACCGAACCGGAGAACGAGCCGTTGCGGCGGCCGTGCGGGCCGGCGTTGAGGGTAAGATCGCCCTTGAGCTCCGGCACCTTCGTCTTTTTGGTGATGATGTTGATGAGGGCGGCCGCGTTGGAGCGGAACTCCGGACCGGGGTCGGTGATGACCTCGATCCGGTCGATGGTGTCGGCGGCGATGGATTGCAGGGCCACGACCAGATTGCCGCGCAAGGCGGCCGAGGGCTTGCCATCGACCAGAACATCGACGGAGGCGCCGCGCACGCTGACCTTGCCCTCCGGATCGACATTGACCGACGGCAGCGTGGCCAGGACGTCGGACACGCTGCCGCTTTTGGCCTGAAGGTTGTTGCGCAGGTCGTACACCGTGCGGTCGTCCCTGGTGCATCACCTCGGGCGCCTGGGCCGTGACGGTGATTTCCGTAGGCGGAGAATCGGACGCCGCGCTTTGCCCCATGGCCGAGGGAGCGGAAACCAGGGCGCAGGCGATGGCGGCGACGGGCACAAAAACTTTGGTCACGCGAGCCCGTCCTTATCTTTATGCGGGGTGAGGCTCCGCCGGCCACGGGGCCGGCATCGGCCCCGCGTCAGGACGGAAGGGATTGTTTTTCATGGTTTACCGGCACCTTCCCCGATGCCGGCGACCTCAAGATCAGGGTATTTGATCGGGTTCGCAAACGACGATACCTTGGCCCCATCCTGAGTTTTTCTAAGGACGAGCCCCCATGTCGCTCAGTGCCATTTCGCTGAACGCGTTGCGGGCGTTCGAGGCGGCGGCCCGGCACCTCAGTCTGACCCGGGCGGCGGATGAGCTGTGCGTCACCCAGTCGGCCGTCAGCCACCAGGTGCGGACCTTGGAGGAACAGCTGGGCACCAGCCTGTTCCGGCGCAGCACCCGCGGCCTGATCCTGACGGACGAGGGCCAGGCGCTGGCCCCCACCATCATCGACGCCTTCGCCACCATCGACCGCATGCTGGCCGCGGTCAGCGCCGGCGGCCCGGCGGAGGTGGTGAATCTGGGCGTGGTCGGCACCTTCGCCGTCGGTTTCCTGTTCGAGCGGCTGGGCCAGTTCCGGGCGCTGTACCCCCGCATCGACCTGCGGGTCATGACTAACAACAACAAGGTCGACCTGTGGAGCGAAAGCCTGGACCTGGCCATCCGTTTCGGCGACGGCGCCTGGCATGGGGTGGAGGCGCATCGCCTGATGGACGCCCCCATGGCACCGCTGTGCGCGCCGGCGGTGGCATCCACCCTGACCAGGCCGGCCGACCTGGCCCAGCATGCGCTGCTGCGGTCCTACCGCACCCAGGACTGGCCGGCCTGGCTGAAGGCGGCGGGCGTGGCCGGCGTGGCGGCGCGCGGCCCCCTGTTCGACGCCTCCACCCTCATGATCCAGGCGGCCATGCTGGGCGAGGGCATCGCGCTGGCACCACCCGCCATGTTCCGGCGCGAGTTGGAGGACGGCCGCCTGGTCCAGCCCTTCGCCATCGCCGTCGATACCGGGTCCTATTGGCTGACCCGGCTGTTGTCCCGGCCGCTGACGCCCGGCATCAAAGCCTTCCAGGATTGGTTGCTGGCGTGCGCGCACGCCTCGGGACGATCCCCACCTTGACCGTTTGGTCAGGATCAGCCAGGGTTCCGCCGGCCCCCGGCCCAGCTTGCCGGGACATCGGGAAATAGTCTAGGTTTCAAGCAGCAGGCGCATCGCCCGCGACGGGTATTTCAAAGGGGCGCATTTCAAGAAAATGCCCCACGGAGGCAGGGACCCTTAATGAGCAAAGCGATCCGCGCGGCATTGGCGGCGGCCGCCCTGTTGAGCTGCGCGTTTTCCGCCCCCGGGTCCACACCCGCGTTTGGGGCGGAGGCCGCCTTCTTCCCCGGCGTGGTGTTCGATTACGGCGGCAAGTACGACAAGTCCTTCAACGAAGGCGTCCTGACCGGCATCGAACGCTTCAAGCATGAAACCGGCATCCCCTACAAGGCGCTGGAGATCAGCAACGATGTCCAGCGTGAGCAGTATCTGCGTCGCCTGGCCGAACACGGCGCCGACATCATCATCGCCGTCGGCTTCAGCCAGGCGCCGGCGGTGGAAAAGGTCGCCAAGGAATTCCCGGAGATCAAGTTCACCCTGATCGACGGTGTGGTGAACCTGCCCAACGTGCAGTCCATCCTGTTTTCCGAACAGGAGGGATCCTACCTGGTGGGCATGCTGGCCGCATTGAGCAGCAAGACCAACACCGTGGGTTTCGTCGGCGGCATGGACATCCCCCTGATCCGCCGATTCGAATGCGGGTATGAGCAGGGGGTGAAGGCCGTGGCCCCCGACGACCACATCATCAACAACATGGTGGGCAGCACCCCGGCCGCCTGGTCCGACCCCCACCCGGGGCGGGGAATTGGCCAAAAGCCAGTTCGACCGGGGCGTGGACGTGGTGTTCGCCGCCGCCGGCCAGAGCGGCCTGGGCGTGCTGCAGGCCGCCAAGGACGCCGGCAAACTGTCCATCGGCGTGGACAGCAACCAGAACCATCTGTTCCCGGGATCGGTCCTGACCTCCATGGTCAAGCGGGTGGACGTGGCCGCCTACAACGCCTTCAAGTCGGCCAAGGACGGCACCTGGCAAGGGGGCCTGCGCACCCTGGGCCTGAAGGAGGACGGGGTGGGCTGGGCGCTGGACGACAACAACGCCAAGCTGGTGACGCCGGAGATGAAGGCCAAGCTGGACGCGGCCTCGGCCGAAATCCAGGACGGCCGCCGCAAGGTCGCCAATTATGACGAGACCAACGGCTGCAAGTACTGACGCCTTATTCCACCGGCCCTGCCGCCCATTGGCCCTGACCAGAGATCCGCCCGCCCGTGTCGCAAACACCCCCATCACCAGCCGCCAGCCCCGCCTCCGGTCCGTGGGCGGTCGAACTGGTCGGCATCGACAAGCGTTTCGGCCCCGTGCACGCCAACAAGGCGGTGTCGCTGCGCATCCGCGCCGGCTCCATCCACGGCCTGGTGGGCGAGAACGGTGCCGGCAAGTCCACGCTGATGAGCATCCTCTATGGCTTCTACCAGGCCGATGAGGGCGAAATCCTGGTGAACGGCCAGCAGGTGCGCATCCGCGAGCCCAAGGACGCCATCACCCTGGGCATCGGCATGGTCCACCAGCACTTCATGCTGGTGGAGGAATTCACCGTGCTGGAGAACCTGATGCTGGGGGCCGAGGGCGGCGCCCTGCTGAAGGACGGCATCAGGAAGGCCAGGGCGGAGGTAGAGCGGCTGGAGAAGGCCTATCGCCTGGACGTGCCGCTGGACGCCAAGGTGGCCGACCTGAACGTCGGCATCCAGCAGCGGGTGGAGATCCTGAAGGCGCTGTACCGTGGCGCCCAGGTGCTGATCCTGGATGAGCCCACCGCCGTCCTGTCGCCGCCGGAGGTGCAGGACCTGTTCCGCATCCTGGACGCGCTGCGCCAGCAGGGCCGCACCATCCTGATGATCACCCATAAGCTGAAGGAGATCATGGCCATCACCGACGCCGTGTCGGTGCTGCGCCAGGGGGCGGTGGTCGCCAATTTCGCCACCCAGGAGACCAACGAGTCCGCGCTGGCCGAGGCCATGGTCGGCCGCCGCGCCAACCCGGCCGTACGCCGGGGCGGCCCGGTGGCGGGCGCGCCGCTGCTGACGGTGGAGGATCTCAGCGTCTTTGACGACCACGGGGTGGAACGGCTGAAGCACGCCACCTTCCGCGTCCGGGCGGGGGAGATCGTGGGCGTTGCCGGTGTTGCCGGCAACGGCCAGTCGGAATTGCTGGAGGCGCTGTCGGGCATGACGCCGTTCCAGCGCGGCCGCTTTCACGTCAACGGCCGCGACGTCACGCCGGAAAAACCCATGGCACCCGGCCCAGGCCCGCCGCCTGGGCATCGCCCACGTGCCGGAGGACCGCCTGCGCCGGGGTGTGGTGAAGCCCTTCCCCGCCTATCAGAACGCGCTGCTGGGCTATCATGCCGACCCGGCCATGTCCGACGGCCCGCGCCTGAACTGGAAACGGGTGATGCAGGCCACGGCCAAGCTGATGGAGGACTGGGACGTCCGCCCCCGCCAGCCGACCCTGCGCACCTCCCTCTTCTCCGGCGGCAATCAGCAGAAGCTGGTGCTGGGGCGCGAGATGGAGCGTGACCCCAACGTCCTGCTGGTGGGCCAGCCCACCCGCGGCGTGGACATCGGCGCCATCGAATTCATCCACCGCCGCCTGCTGGCCATGCGCGACGCCGGCAAGGCCATCCTGCTGGTCTCCGCCGAGTTGGAAGAGATCATGGCCCTGTCCGACCGCATCCTGGTGATGTGCGACGGCGCCATCACCGGCGAACTGGCCGCCGAGGACGCGGACGAGCGCATCATCGGCCGCCTGATGGCCGGCATCACCGACGACACACAAGAGCCGCGCGCCGACGCGAGCGCCCATTTGGGCGGCGGGGCCGCATGAGCGGGGAGTTCATCCTCTACAACACCGAAGACGGCCAAGCGCAGGTTCGGCTTCAAGTGATCGAGGGTACCGTCTGGCTTAGCCAGTTGGAAATGGCTGAGCTTTTTCTAATTACAAAACAGAATGTTAGCGTCCACGTTCGCAACATTTTAGCGGAAGGGGAATTGCCTGCAGCACGAACTGTCAAAGAAAATTTGACAGTTCAAACCGAGGGCGAACGGCAGGTTCGGCGCACGATCACCCTTTATGGTCTGGACATGATCCTGGCCGTGGGTTTCCGTGTGCGCAGCCCCCGTGGCACCCAGTTTCGCCGCTGGGCCAACAGCGTGCTCAAGGACTATTTGGTCAAGGGCTTCGCCATTGATGATCACCGGCTAAAGGAGCCGGTAGGCGGTTTTGATTATTTTGATGGAACTGCTCGAACGCATCCAGGCCATTCGCGCCTCGGAAAAGCGCTTCTACCAGAAGGTCCGGGACCTGTTCGCCACGGCGGCGGACTATGACGGCACCGCGGAAACCGCGCGTCGCTTCTTCCAGACCATCCAGAACAAGATGCTGTGGGCGGTCACCAGCCACACGGCGGCGGAACTGATCGCGGCCCGCGCCGATCCCGCCAAGGCCAACATGGGCCTGACCGGTTGGTCCGGTGACCGGGTGCGCAAGGCCGACATCGTCACCGCCAAGAACTATCTGGCAGAGGCCGAAGTGCAGGAGTTGAACCGCTTGGTCTCGGCCTTCCTTGACCTTGCCGCCGACCGGGCGCAGCGCCGGCAACAGACGACCATGGCCGAATGGATGCGATTCGTGGATGACTATCTGAAATTCACGGACCGCCCGGTTCTGGCCCATGCCGGCAGCGTCAGCCATGACCGCATGCAGCCGACGGTAAGTCAGCGCTATCAGGCGTTCGACGACGCCCGTCGCGAGAATGAACGGCACCTTGCCGAGCAGGAATACGAACAGGATACAGAGGCCGAGTTGAAGCGCATTGAAACCGACCTGCGTAGCCAGGCGCCCTCGCGCCGGGACGGTGTGGCATGAGCGCGTCGACCAATTCCGACGGCCTGCCGCGCTGGGCCGGCCTGGTCCTGTTGCCGGCCATCAATCTGGGTGCGGCCCTGGTCGTCTCATCCCTGGTCATCCTGGCCATCGGGGAGGATCCGTTCACAGCATTGGCCTATATGGTCAAGGGGGCGGTGGGCAGCGGCACGGGGCTGAGCTACACCCTCTATTACGCCACCAGCCTGATCTTCACCGGCCTGGCGGTGGCGGTGGCCAACCATGCCGGGCTGTTCAACATCGGTGGCGAGGGCCAGGCCTATGTCGGCGGCCTGGGCACCGGCCTGGTGTGCCTGGTGCTGGGCGGATGGGGATGGCCCTGGTATGGCGTGCTGCCGGTGGCGGTGCTGGCCGGCGCCCTGTTCGGCGCGGTGTGGGGGGTGATCCCGGGCTATATCCAGGCCTATCACGGCGGCCACATCGTCATCACCACCATCATGTTCAATTTCCTGGCCTCCGCCCTCATGGTCTACCTGCTGGCCGGCCCCCTGATCGAGGGCGGACAGATGGCGCCGGAAAGCAAGGAGTTCGCGGCCAGCGTCGGCCTGCCGGCGGTGAAGGACATCGCGGCGGCCCTGGGCTATCGCACCTCCACCCTGCCCTTGAACCTGTCCCTGGTGGTGGCGCTGCTGTGCGCCGTGGGCGTCTGGTTCCTGATCTGGCACACGCGCTGGGGCTTCCAGGTGCGCACGGTGGGCGCCAATGACGCCGCCGCGCGTTATGCCGGCATCAACGCCCGCACCACCATGGTGGTGGCCATGGCCATTTCCGGCGCCCTGGCCGGCCTGGTGGGCATCAATGAGCTGGAAGGTGTGCAGCATCGCGTCACCCTGAACTTCCAGGCCGGCATGGGTTTCACCGGCATCGCCGTGGCCCTGATGGGCCGGGGCCATCCCCTGGGCATCGTGCTGTCGTCGCTTTTGTTCGGCGCGCTGTACCAGGGCGGGGCGGAACTGTCGTTCGAATACAATGAGATCAGCCCCCGCCTGGTGGTGGTGATCCAGGGCGTGGTCATCCTGTTCTCCGGCGCCTTGGAGCACATGTTCCGCCCGGCGCTGGTGCGCCTGCTGAAACCCAAAAGCCCGGCCGGCGCCGGGCAGCGCGCCTGAGACGGGGGTAGGACGAAAATGGACGATACCGCCCTCTGGATCGTGTCGCTGCTGGCCAGCACAGTGCGCCTGGCAACTCCGCTGGTGCTGGCCGCACTGGCCGGCTTTTATTCCGAGCGGGCCGGCGTGGTTGACATCGGGCTGGAAGGCAAGATGCTGACCGGCGCCTTCGCCGCCGCCGCCACCGCCGCCGTCACCGGGTCCGCCCTGCTGGGCCTGGCCGCCGCCATCGCGGCGTCATTGGTGCTGGCGCTGATCCACGGTTTCGCCTGCATCACCCACCGGGGCGACCAGGTGGTGGCCGGTGTCGCCATCAACACCATCGCCGCCGGCCTGACCGCCGTGCTGTCCAATGCCTGGTTCGATTTGGGCGGCCGCACCCCGTCGCTGAGCGGCGACCAGCGTTTCACCGCCCTGCACTTCCCCCTGGCCGAGACCCTGGCCCACGTGCCCCTGCTGGGCCGCCTGTATGGCGAGGTCATCGGCGGGCAGAACGCTCTGGTCTATCTGGCGGTGCTGGCCGTGCCGATGACGTCCTGGGTGGCCTACCGCACCCGTTTCGGCCTGCGCCTGCGCGCGGTGGGGGAGAACCCGGCCGCCGTGGACACCGCCGGCATTTCCGTACCCTGGCTGCGCTATCGTGCCGTGCTGATTACCGGTGTGCTGTGCGGCATCGCCGGCGCCTATCTGTCCACCGCCCAGGGTGCCGGCTTCCAGGAGAACATGACCGCCGGCAAGGGCTACCTGGCGCTGGCGGCGCTGATCCTGGGCAAGTGGCGGCCCTATCCCACCCTGGCCGGCTGCCTGCTGTTCGCGGTGACGGACGCCTTGCAGACCCGGTTGCAGGGCGTGGTCCTGCCCGGCATCGGCGCGGTGCCGGTGCAGATCATCGAGGTGCTGCCCTATATCCTGACCGTGCTGCTGCTGGCCGGTTTCGTGGGCAAGTCCATCCCGCCCAGGGCGGCGGGCCAGGCCTATGTCAAAGACCGGTGACAAATCGGGGCGCTAGAACCGCCATGATGGTGTGGATGTAACATCCACCGGTAAGAACAAAGCCCCCGTTCGATGAAAGGACATCGCCGCATGCCCGCATCCCGCCGCCTGGCAGCCCTATTGATCGCCAGTACGATGTTGGGGGCATGCGCCGCCGCCACGGCCCAGGAAATCAAATCCGACCAGATCGACGTGCAGATCCTGTCCACCACCGACCTGCACATGAACCTGATGGACTACGATTATTACGCCGACAAGCCGGACCCCGGCATCGGCCTGGTGCGGGTGGCCAGCCTGATCCGGAAGGCACGCGCGGAGAAACCCAACACCCTGCTGGTGGATGCCGGCGACCTGATCCAGGGCACGCCCATGGGCGACTACGTGGCGCGTGTCCAGGGACTGGGCCCGGGCAAATTCCACCCCGCCATCGCCGCGCTGAACGCGCTGGGCTATGACGCCGCCGTCATGGGCAACCATGAGTTCAACTTCGGCCTGGACTTCGCCGTCGCCACGGAGAAGGAGGCCAAGTATCCCGTGCTGGCCGGCAACGTGAACCGGGTGGAGGACGGCCAGCCCCTGTTTCCCGCCGGTGTCATCCTGGCGCGCGATTTCGTGGACGGGTCGGGCGCCAAGCACACCGTCAAGGTGGGCGTGGTCGGTGTGCTGACCCCGCAGATCATCCAGTGGGACAAGGACAAGCTGGAAGGCAAGGTGACGACCTCCGACATCGTGGAGGTGGCGGCCAAGACCGCCCATGACCTGAAGGCCCAGGGTGCGGACGTGGTGGTGGTGGTGATGCACAGCGGCCTGGCCTCATCCCCGCACCAGAAGATGGCGGAGAATGTCGGCGTGGACGTGGCCGCCATCCCTGAGGTCGATGCCGTCGTGACGGGCCATTCCCATCGCGTCTTCCCCGGCCCCGACTATGCCAACCTGGCCGACGCCGACATTGCCCATGGCCTGGTCCACGGCAAGCCGGTGGTGATGGCCGGTTTCTACGGCGACCATCTGGGCATCATCGACCTGATCCTGGCCCCCAACGGCAAAGGCGGCTGGACCGTCGCCGGCGGCCATGCCGAAACCCGCGCCGTGATGGCGCGCGTCGATGGCAAGGCCACGCCGCAGGTGGGCGCGGATGCGGACATCGCGGCCCTGGTCCAGCCCGCCCACCAGGGCACCCTGGACTATGTCCGCCAGCCGGTGGGCAAAAGCACCGGCCGTATCGAGACCTATTTCGCCTTCGTCGCCGACCAGCCGGCGCTGGACATCGTGTCGGCGGCCCAGCGCGACTATGTGGCCAAGGCGCTGGCCGATGGTCCTTACGCCAAGCTGCCCATCCTGTCGGCAGCGGCCCCGTTCAAGGCGGGCGGCAAGCCCGGCCCCGACTATTTCACCGACGTGGCCGCCGGCCAGATCAGCCTGCGCAACGTGGCGGACCTCTACCTCTATCCCAACATCGTCACGGCGGTGAAGGTGACGGGCGCGCAACTGCGCGACTGGCTGGAGATGTCGGCCCGTGTCTTCAACCGCATCGACCCGGCCAAGAAAGAGCCGCAGATGCTGGTGGATCGTGCCGTGCCCAGCTTTGACTTCGACGTCATCGACGGCGTCACCTGGCGCATCGACCTGACCCAGCCGGCGCGCTTCGGTCGCGACGGCAAACCCGCCGGCGACAGCCACCGCATCGTCGACCTGCGGTATGACGGCCAGCCGGTGGCGGATGACCAGGAATTCATCATCGTCACCAACAACTACCGCGCCAACGGCGGCGGCAATTTCCCCGGCCTGGACGGTAAGAACGTCGTCTACGCCGGCACCGACACCATCCAGGAAATCATCGCCGACTATCTGCGGGGCGTCGGCACCCTGATGCCCAAGACCAACCACAGCTGGGGTTTTGCTCCCATCCAGGCCCCCGTGACCGTGCTGTACGACACCAATGCCAAGGCGGCATCGCTGCTGACCGATTATCCCAATCTCAGCGACGCAGGCCCGGGCGAGCCGGGGCTGGAACTGTTCCGGGTGGATTTGTCACCCACGGCGCTGGCCGGCCAGGTTCTGGGGAAATGACGATGACCGTGCAGAAGAGAGTCTGGCGAGCTTATCTGGCCGGGCCGGAAGTGTTCATGCCCGATCCGGCGGCGGCGGCGACCAGGCTGCGCGCCCTCTGCGCCCACCATGGCATCATCGGCATCTTCCCCCTGGATGGGGCGGTGAAGCCGGTGGCGGGCGAGGCGCCGGCCCACCACGCCGCCCGCATCCGCGCCGCCAACCTGGATCTGATCCGTGGCGCGGACCTGGTGCTGGCCAACGCCAGCCCCTTCCGTGGGCCTTCTGCCGATGACGGCACCGCTTATGAGATGGGGTTCGCCACCGCCCTGAGCCTACCGGTGTTCGCCTATGCCGACACCACGGACAGCCTGTTGGACCGCACCCGGGCGCGCATGGCGGTGACGCCGGGCACCGAGGGCGATTGGCGCGATCCGCAGGGATGGACGGTGGAGGACTTCGGATTGGGCGCCAACCTGATGCTGGTG
Source organism: Azospirillaceae bacterium (assembly GCA_028283825.1). Lineage (NCBI taxonomy): Bacteria > Pseudomonadati > Pseudomonadota > Alphaproteobacteria > Rhodospirillales > Azospirillaceae > Azospirillaceae bacterium. The sequence goes on from JAPWJW010000001.1 coordinate 428,102, forward strand.
GATCCCGCCCTGGCCCGATGGGGCCAGCCGGCCGCCACGGGCCTATACCCGGATGCCGAAGCGGCGACCCAGGCGGCCGCCGACTGGATCACCGCCCAAACGTCCGCGTGAAATGAAAAGGGCCGGACTGTCGCCAGCCGGCCCTTTCAGATTCAAGCCCCCACACCGCCGCGCGCAGACGCAGCGCCGAACGGCGCGGGCGCCGGTGGTCAGGCCGCGTTCTGGGACACGCCCATGCGGCGGAAACGGTCGCTGTCCAGCACCACCTCAAGCGCGAGGCTGAGACGGTCGCTGGAACGGCCGTCGACCAAGAATTCAACATGCGGCGGGTGACCCGCGCGCTGGTGGATGGCGTGGACCAGCAGGCGACGCTTGGGCAGCTTCACCTCTTCCATCCATTCACCGGGTTTGGGCGGTTCGACCCCGCGCCGAGATAAGACCATCGCTTCCCTACTCCTCAACAGCCCCGGGCGTCGCCTGACGGCGGCCACGCCCCATGATCGGGGGTCGGCTTTTTAAACCCGGACCGTCGCTGGACCGGCCGCCCCGGGGGATCGGATCCCATGGGCTGTTCGGATCAGCATAATCCAAATCAAATGCAAAGGGATATAGCCTAGGGTCTTATGACCGGCCGGCCGGCCGACTTGGCCCCCAGATTTTTTGGGCATTGACGCCGCCGGAAAAATCCGGACGCGAACCATAGCCTTTCGGATATAGTTTCGAGACTGAAACGATAGGCCGTTTTCCTGAGCCTACCCAATACTCACCCACCATTGAGCCAGCCATCGCGCCATGCGGCCATGGTGGGGGCGTCAGCTCCGTCGTCCACGTCGTCCAGAAAGGGGTTGGCCAGCAGGGCCTGCCCATCACGGCGGGCGGCACGGCCCATGGCGTGGGCCATCAAGGCCATGCCCGCCAATTCAACCGGCGCCTGCAACGCCATCAGGGGCAGTGACTGGACCAAGGCGGCGGCAATGGACATGGGATGACCCTTTCGATGGCGCATGTCGGAACAAGCCCATCCTGACGCGTCACCCACCGCACCGTCGTTGAGATGGATCAATCGTCGGGTAATTTGTTTGGCGAGCAACCAATGTCATTTGCATTCTGCATCGCCATTTTCAAACGACCTATCCCTAGGGTTCGATGCGGGGCGCAACGGTCGGCCTATGAAATTCGGCCTATGCCAATGGAATAGGTTAAGGATCGTAAACGAATTCCAGATCAATGCATTGAAAAATATGAATTAATCCGCCCAACCGCCATCCTTGGCATGCCGCCTGCTTCTATCGGGACACAACCAAACGGGCATAAGCCCACCCGAACCGATAGGACCTGCCATCATGATCCGCCGCATCGCTGCCGCCGCCATTGCCGCCACCCTGTTCACCGCCGCCCCCGCCCTGGCCGACAGCTCCGGCACCGTGAAGCTGAGCGGCGTGGTGTCGTTGAGCTGCGTCGTCACCGTCACCGACAACAACGCCAGCCTGAACATCCTGGCCGGGTCCAGCAATGTGCAGGTCGGCAGCGTGGTCGAGACCTGCAACGACGGCGCCGGCTATACCATCACCGTCGCCTCCGCCAACGGCGGCGCACTGAAGTCGTCGGCCACCGGCGCGCAGGCCGTCGCCTACACCACCAATTACGACGGCACCAACGGTTCGGGCAGCAGCTTCACCGTCACCCGCTCCGGCGCACAGTTCGGCAAGACCGCCGCCCTGTATGTGACCGTCCCGGCCAACGCCCAGGCCATCGCCGGCACTTACAACGATACGCTGACCGTCACCATCGCCGGCAAGTAAGGCACCGAACCTTTTGATTTTCCATGAGAAATCTTGCGAACTGCACGGACGAACCGTTGCGTTGACAGTTGCATATGGCAAATCGCCAGCTCAGCGCACGGCCCTCCGACCTAGCCATTCGGATTATATTCGAACGATATCATAAGCTTGACCAAATCCGGCTGCCGACTACCACTTTTTGGCATGTCGCTTGCTTATATTCTCGGCATCCAAACGGGGCAAAAAACCCCCTGAACCGATTGAGACCCACATGATCCGCCGTATCGCCGCCGCTGCCGTCGCCGCCGCCACGCTGTTCGCCGTCCCGGCCTTCGCCGCCACGTCGGGTACCGTGAAGCTGAACGGCACCGTGGCCCTGACCTGCACCGTGGCCGTCACCGACAACAATGCCACGCTGAACATCCTGGCCGGGTCCAGCAACGTGCAGGTCGGCAGCGTGGTTGAGAACTGCAACGACGGTGCGGGCTACACCATCACCGTCGCCTCCGCCAACAACGGCGCGCTGAAGTCCTCAGCCAACGGCGCCCAGGCGGTCACCTACACCACCAACTATGACGGCACCAACGGTTCGGGCAGCAGCTTCACGGTCAGCCGCTCGGGCGCGCAGTTCGCCAAGACCGCCGCCATGTACGTGACAGTCCCGGCCAATGCGCAGGCCATCGCCGGCAGCTACGCCGACACCCTGACCATCACGATTGCGGGCAAGTAAGGCGCGACACCCAAAGGTTCGCCCGCCACACAACGTCCAAACGAACGGCCCCGCCTTCACCCGAAGGCGGGGCCGTTGTCGTTCGCGGGCGCAGCATAAGGATGACCCGGCGCGCGCAATAAAAAACCCCGGCAGCCGTAAGGCGCCGGGGCTAAGTTTCAGAAGGGAGGAAAACGCAACCAAGTTGCATCCCTGTTATCGCCCAGAAATATGAAGAATTCCTTTACCGCACCGCACACCAATCTCTTGGTTGTGGCGGGCGGAAACCACGTCCAAGTCCTGTCCAACCGGCAAACGATCCTGTAATATCAACGCCATCAGCCCTGCCACGGCAATGATACGCAGGCTTCGCCGCCATACGGCCACAGCGATGGAGATGGTCCGAAGCCTTGGAGAAATCGTGGTACCCCCTATGGCTAGGGCTGGGGTGCGGGTCCTATACGGCCAAGAGTATTCGGGAGGAAACGGAATGAACGGAACCGCCGGACGGTTGGTCTGGCTGATCGTGGCGCTGCTGGGCGCCGGATCGCTGGGCGTCGTCGCGCTGTCGCGCGGCGAGACCGTCAACGCGTTGTGGGTGGTGGTGGCAGCCTTGTGCACCTACACCATCGCCTATCGCTTCTACAGCCTGTACATCGCCAACGTCGCGCTGAAGCTGGACGGCGGGCGCCCCACCCCGGCCATGCGCCACAATGACGGCCTGGACTATGTGCCCACCGACAAGTGGGTGCTGTTCGGCCACCACTTCGCCGCCATCGCCGGCGCAGGCCCGCTGGTGGGGCCCGTGCTGGCCGCCCAGATGGGCTATCTGCCCGGCACGCTGTGGATCCTGGTGGGTGTGGTCTTCGCCGGCGCCGTGCAGGACTTCGTCGTCCTGTTCGCCTCCACCCGCCGCGACGGCCGCTCGCTGGGCGACATGATCAAGTCGGAAATGGGTTTGGTGCCCGGCGTCATCGCCCTGTTCGGCGTGCTGCTGATCATGATCATCCTGCTGGCCGTGCTGGCCCTGATCGTGGTCAAGGCCCTGGCCGGCAGCCCCTGGGGCACCTTCACCGTCTTCGCCACCATGCCCATCGCCGTGCTGATGGGCCTATACGGCCGCTTCATCCGCCCGCACCGCGTGGGCGAGATGTCGATCATCGGCCTGGTCCTACTGCTGCTGGCGATTTATTCCGGCCAGTGGGTGGCGGCGGATCCCGGCTGGGCGGCGGCCTTCACCTTCAAGGGTGAGACGCTGGCCCTGCTGCTGATCGGCTACGGCTTCATCGCCTCGGTCCTGCCTGTGTGGCTGCTGCTGGCACCGCGCGACTACCTGTCCACCTTCCTGAAGATCGGCACCATCATCGCCCTGGCGGTGGGCATCCTGGTGGTCATGCCCAGCCTGCACATGCCGGCGGTCAGCCGCTTCGTCGACGGCACCGGCCCGGTCTTCTCCGGCCAGTTGTTCCCCTTCCTGTTCATCACCATCGCCTGCGGTTCCGTCTCGGGCTTCCATTCGCTGATCGCATCGGGCACCACGCCCAAGATGCTGGAGACGGAGAACCAGGCCCGCCTGATCGGCTATGGCGCCATGCTGGCCGAAAGCTTCGTCGCCATCATGGCGCTGATCTCGGCCTGCGTGCTGCACCCGGGCGTCTACTTCGCCATGAACACGCCGGCCGGCGTCATCGGCACCACGGTGGACCAGGCGGCCCAGGTGGTGGGCGCCTGGGGCTTCGCCATCACCCCGGATGAGTTGGCGCAGGTGGCCAAGAATGTGGGTGAAACCACCATTCTCAGCCGGGCCGGCGGGGCCCCCACCCTGGCGGTGGGCATGTCCACCATCCTGTCCAGCCTGGTGGGCGGCCAGTCCATGACCGCCTTCTGGTACCACTTCGCCATCCTGTTCGAGGCGCTGTTCATCCTGACCACGGTGGATGCCGGCACCCGCGTCGCCCGTTTCATGATCCAGGACCTGCTGGGCACCGCCGTGCCGGCGCTGCGCGTCACCCAAAGCTGGGGCGCCAACCTGCTGGCCACCGCGCTGGCCGTCGCCGGCTGGGGCTATTTCCTGTACCAGGGCGTGGTCGACCCGCTGGGCGGCATCAACACGCTGTGGCCGCTGTTCGGCATCTCCAACCAGATGCTGGCGGCCATCGCCCTGATGCTGGGCACCGTCATCCTGTTCAAGATGAAGCGCCAGCGCTACGCCTGGGTCACCATCGTGCCCACGGTGTGGCTGTCCATCTGCACCCTGACCGCCGGCTGGCAGAAGCTGTTCGACGCCAACCCGGCGGTGGGCTTCCTGGCCCATGCCGCCAAGTTCCAGGCGGCGGTGGCCGAGGGCAAGGTGCTGGCCCCGGCCAAGACGGCGGAGGCGATGGCCCGGGTCGTCACCAACGATTACGTGGACGCTACCCTGTGCGGCCTGTTCATGGCCGTGGTCATCTCCATGCTGGTGTTCGGCCTGCTGGCCATCCGCAAGGCCCTGGCCAATCCACGGGTGTCGGTGCATGAGGTGGGGCCCGCCGGTGCCGCCCTCGCCGCCGGGGACGACTGATCCCATGGCGGCGACGGCGCAACCGCAAAGCTTCGCCAAGCTGGTGGCCCGCATGGCCAACCTGATGGTCGGGCTGCCGGATTACGACAGCTATGTCGAACACCGGCGGCTGAACCATCCGGACCTGCCCATCATGACGCGGGAGGAGTTCTTCCGCGAACGGCAGGAGGCGCGGTACAGCGGCAAGGTCGGCCGCTGTTGCTGAAACCGTTCATTTTGTTTACCGAGAGGGGGGCCCCGGCGGCCCCCCTTTTCTTTGGCCTGAACCCTGACGGAACCCCCATCCCATGCGCATCATCTCCGCCAACCTGAACGGCATCCGTTCGGCCAACACCAAGGGCTTCTTCGATTGGATGGCGGCCCAGGACGCCGATGTCGTCTGCGTCCAGGAACTGAAGGCGCAAAGCCCGGACATGACGCCGCTGATGCTGGCGCCCCCCGGCTACCAGGGATTTTTCCAGTACGCGGGGAAGAAGGGCTACAGCGGCGTCGGCATCTACACCCGCCGGGCGCCCGACCAGGTGATCGTGGGCCTGGGACATGAGGACATCGATGCCGAGGGCCGTTATGTCGAGGCCATCTTCGGTGAGTTGTCGGTGGTGTCGGTCTACCTGCCGTCGGGGTCCAGCGGCGAACACCGCCAGGCCGCCAAGTTCGCCTTCATGGAACGCTTCCTGCCGCACATGGCCGCCTTGGCCCAAGCGGGGCGCCAGGTCGTCATCTGCGGGGACTGGAACATCGCCCACAAGGAAATCGACCTGAAAAACTGGAAGGGCAACCTGAAGAACTCCGGCTTCCTGCCGGAGGAGCGCGCCTGGCTGACCCGCCTGTTCGACGAACAGGGTTGGGTCGACGTCTATCGCCGCCTGTACCCGGAAGCGGGGGAGGAAGGCTACACGTGGTGGTCCAACCGGGGCCAGGCCTGGGCCAAGAACGTGGGCTGGCGCATCGACTACCAGATCGCCACGCCGGGCGTCGCCGCCACGGCCAAAAGTGCCGCCATCTTCAAGGACCAGCGCTTCAGCGACCACGCACCGCTGACGGTCGACTACGCGGCCCCCTGATGTCGGCGGCATGAGCCTTGCCATGCCGCCGTAGGCTGCGACCGCAGCCGCCGGACCTTTCCGGGGAGCCGAAGGCGGACTGGAAAGGGAGGACAAGCCTTAGGGCGCGGATGCGCCCGCCCGGCGTTTGAGGGGAATGAAAATAACCCTTGAGCCGGACCTTGGGTCATAGCCGCACCGTCCCTTTATCGACGAATGATTGGGGAATGACGGTGCGTTGGGAGAAAAAGGCCATGGCCCACAAGCCCGTAGCGGCATCCCCCGTCCTGACGGCGGCCGACGCCGCCGCGCAGGTAGGGCTGACGGTACGGGCGCTGCGGGTGTACGAGGCGCGCGGCCTGCTGGATCCGCCCCGCACCGAAAAGGGCTGGCGGCTGTACGGCCCCCGGGAGTTCCAGCGCCTGGGCATCATCCAGGCGCTTAAATCCCTCGGGTTGTCACTGGCCGAGATCTCCCGTGTCCTGGCTGGCGACACCCCGTCGCTGCGGCGCGTGCTGGAGGTGCAAGCCACCCTCTGGCGCGGGCGGCTGGCGGCGGCGCAAGCCGGGCTGGACCTGGTGCAACAGGCCCTGGCCCGCACCGACACCACCCCGATCTCCGTCGATGATCTGTGCATATTGATCCGGAGATTGGACATGACCACCCTGCCTGAAACCCTGCGCACCGTCCTGGCTGAGGACTATACGGCCGAACAGCGCGCCGACCTTTTGACGCCCACCGGCACACCGGAGGCGGCGGCCGAGGGCGCGCGCGCCTGGGCAACCTTGATCGCCGACATCCAGGCCCTGCGGACGGCCGGCGTGCCCGCCACCGACGCCCGCGCCAAGGACGCGGCAAAACGCTGGCAGGGCCTGACCGCCGCCTTCACCCAGGGCGACGCGGCCGTGGCCGCCCGCACCGGCGGCCTGTGGCAAAAGGCGCTTGCCCGCGACCCGCAAGGCCAGGGCCTGCCCTTCGACAAAGGCCTGTGGGACTACGTGGCGGAAGCCGCGCGGAGCTGATGTGAAAAGGGCGGCCCTGAGGGACCGCCCTTTTTTCTGCGTGCCACCGGCATGAGGCGCCGCCTCGTGCCGGTGGAGGCCGGCGACTGCCGGCCCGGACCGGTCAGGTCCGTGAGGCAAGGGCCCGGATGGGCCCGCCCGCCGCCTGAGGGAACACGAACAAGCTTCAGCGCGCGGCCTGGGCCTGCGACAGGAAGGAGCTGCCATCATCCTGCCAGCCGCCACCCAGCGCCTTGTACAGGCTGACGCTGGCCTGCACCCGCGACAGCTTCACCTGGGCCAGGGTGTCCTGGGTGGTCAGCAGCGTGCGCTGCGTGTCCAGCAGGGTCTGCAGGTCGGTCAGGCCGCCCTTGTAGCGATCCTCCGCCAACTCGAACGCCCGCTGGCTCTGCGCCACGGCGTCGCGCTGCAGGGTGTACTGGTCCTGGTAGCGGTCGATGGAGTAGACGGCACCCTCAACGTCCGACAGGGCGGACAGGGCGGCCTTGCGGTAGCTCTCCGCCAACTCGCGATGCCGGCCCTGGGCCTGGTGCACCTGGCCCTCCAGCCGGCCGCCGGAGAAGATGCTCTGCGCGATATCGGCGCCCAGGCTGGCCAGCAGGGTGGGGGCGTTCACCAGATGGGCCAGGGTGGCGGCCTCCACCCCGGTGCTGGCGTTCAGGCTCACCGACGGCAGCATCTGGGTACGCGCCACCTTGATGTCGGCGCCGGCGGCAGCCAACTGCGCTTCGGCATAACGGATGTCGGGGCGGCGGGCCAGCAGTTCGGCCGGAACGCCGGTGCCCAGCGCCGGCGGCTGCACGTCGGCCATGCCGGTGGCCTGCACCTGGAAGCCTTCCGGCGGACGGCCCAGCAGGATGGCCAGCGCGTTCAGCTGGATGCGTTCCTGCTGTTCCAGGGCCGGGATGGCGGCGCGCTGGGCAGCCACGGTGGCCTTCTGCTGCACCAGGTCCAGCTGGCTGTCGGCGCCAGCCTCGACCCGCGCCTGGATCAGGTTCAGCACGCCCTGGGCGTTGTCCAGGTTACCGCGCGCCACCGTCAGCCGGTCGCGCAACGACAGGATCTGGAAGTAGGTGCTGGCGACGTTGCTGCTGAGCGCCAGGGCCACCGTCTCATTGTCGAAACGGCTGGCGTCCAGGCTGAACTGGGCGGAGTCGCGCGTGGCGCGGTTCTTCCCCCAGAAGTCGATCTCATAGCTGGCCGACGCCGTGACGCTGTGCACGTTGCCGGCATAATCGGTGGGCGACACGCTGGTCAGGGGGGCGGCGGCCGAACCCTTGATGTTGCGGGTCATGGTGCGGGTGCTGTCCAGCCCCAGTTGCACGCTGGGCCATAGGGACGCGCCGGAGATTTCGGCCTGCGCCTCCGCCTGGGCGATGCGGGCGGCGGCGGCACCCAGGTCGGGGTTGTCGGCCCGCGCCTGCGCCAGAATCTGCGTCAGTTCCAGCGAGTTGAAGCCGGCCCACCAGTCGGTCGTGGGCCAGGCGGCTGCCTGGGTCGTCACGGCGGCGACCTTGGTGGTGTTGTCGGCGGCACCGCCCTGGGTGCTGGTGGCGTCCCACTGGGACGGCATCGCCAGCGTCTTGGCGGGATCGGTCGGGGTTTCCCCGTCCAGCGCGCAGGCCGCCAGCATCAGCGGCAGGAAGGCGGCGGCCAGTCGGCTGGTCACCGACCGGTTGAACCAGAAGCGGGTGGCCCCGGAAGCGGCGGCCAGGGAACGCGGGGACGTCGTGGACATCGTGAACCTTCGATCCGGCAAAGTGGGGGTGCGCCCCGGCCGCTCCGTAAGGGACGCCGCCAGGGGACAGGATGTCTGAATGGAACGCGAGAAAAGGCGTGAACCGTTTCGCACCGGCCCCCTTCGGGATGGCCCTCCGCCCGGGTCCGCTGCAATCGTGCAGCTATGTACAGCGCCGCCCGCCGCGTCTCAGTGACGCGGCGCACATCGGTTAACGGGATAGATGCCGCCCCTCACCAGCGCCGCGTCCGGCTTGTACCAGCGGCACAAAATTTCGACTCGCGCCGCTGTAGCCCGCGACCGCGGGCGCCGGAGCTTTCCGGGGAGCCGGGCGGACTGGAAAGCGAGGAAGCCCAAGCCAGCGGATGCTGGCGCCCGGCGCCTGAGGGGGCATTTGAACGGTCACGTTCAAATGCCACACGTATCAGCGGATGAAGACGCGGTTGAAGACGAAACCCAGCACGCCCACGCCGCCGATGATGGCGGTCATGGGCCAGGGGGTGCCGTCGGCCAGCCAGCCCACCAGGGTGCCGACGACGGCGCCGGTGACGAACTGGGTGGAGCCCATCAGGGCGGACGCCGTGCCCGCCATATGCGGGTATGAGGCCAGCGCGCCAGCGGTGGAGTTGGCGCCGATCAGGCCGGTGAAGGCCATGAACAGGAACAGCCCGGCGACGATACCATAGAGGCCGCCGAAGCCCGTCCACCCGGCCACCGCCAGGCCGATGCCGAACACGGCGATGCAGGCCGACCCCAGGGCCAGCAGGCGGTCGGTGCCCAGGCGCAGCACCAGCCGGCTGTTGACCATGTTGACGATGATCATGCCGACGATGTTGACGCCGAACAGCAAGCCGTACAGGCCCGGCCGGACGTGGAAATAGTCGATGTAGACGAAGGGTGTGCCCGCGATGTAGGCGAACATGCCGCCGTAGATCATGCTGCTGGTCAGGGCATAACCCAGGAAACGGCCACTGGACAGAAGCTTGCCGTAGGCGCGCACCTGGTCCCAGACACGCGCATTGGCCCGCGCCGTGGGGTGCAGGGTCTCCGGCTGGCTGAGCAGGCCGACCATGGCGATCAGGCCGAAGCCGGCCTGCACCCAGAAGATGGCGCGCCAGCCCAGGATGGCCAGCACCTGGCCACCCACCAGCGGCGCCGCCATCGGGGCGACACCCATGATCAGCATCATCAGGGAAAAGACGCTGGCGGCGCGATCGCGGTCGAAGACGTCACGCACCATGGCGCGGGCCAGCACCGGGGCGGCGCAGGCGCCCGCCGCCTGCATGGCGCGGCTGAAACTCAGCATGGTGATGTCGCTGGCGGCCGCACACCCCGCACTGCCTGCCAGGTACAGCAGGATGCCGGCCAGCACCGGGCCGCGGCGGCCGTAGCGGTCGCCCAGCGGCCCCCAGAACAGCTGGCACAGGCCGAAGGCCAGGAAGAAGGCGGAGAGGGAGGCCTCGACGCCGGCCTGGGTGATGCCCAAATCCTGGGCGATCTGCGGCATGGCCGGCAGGTACATGTCGACGGACATGGAACCGAAGGACATCAGCAGGGCCAGCATGGCGACGAAACCCACGCCACGCTGCGTGAACAGGCCCGTGCCCTTTCGAACGACCTCGCCCGCCGACGCCACCACCGGGGCCATACCGCCCTCGACCACCCGCTCCGCCGTCACGTCGAACCCCCAGGGGGCGCCGTCCCGGGCTGCCCGCCAATGCCTAACTGTTGCGATGCGATAATGATGGCGTCCGGCGCGCCGCTGACCAACCGGCCCTTTGGCGGATCAGCCCCGCGTGGCGCGGTGGGCATCGTTACGGGATGGTTAATGTGCCAGCGGCACGAGACTCTGACTCGTGCCGCTGTAGGACGCGACCGCGTCCGCCGGAAGTTTTCGGGAAACGCAGTGGACTGGAAACTGAGGAAGCCCAAGCCAGCGGATGCTGGCGCCCGGCGCTTGAGGGGGCCTTTGATCGGTCAAGATCAAAGGCCGCGCGTATGGGACACAGACAAAGGCCGAAGGAACCCACTTTGAAAGGGTTCCCCCGGCCTTTGATGGGCCTAACCGGCCGTCACGCCCGGGGCTGGCGGATCAGTAATGCCAGTAGTGATGATGGTCGTGATAGGGGCGGTCTTCGATGATGCAACCGGACAGTCCGGCCAGCACCATCCCGGCCAGCACCAGCCGGGTCACGATGGAACGGGAACGGTCACTCATGATCTCTCTCCGGACAATCTGGCCGTAGCCCCGGCGCCATCCCGGCGCCTCAGCAACGTGGCTATCGGCATGACTTCAAGATGGCCCCCAAATGCGACGAGAAGACGGCGGAGCCTAGGCATCATCAGGCTTTTGACGTGGCACGCTGACGCAGGCTGGCCCCCAATGACGCCAACGCCCGGCCCCCTGGGAGAGGGGCCGGGCGCGACAGGGATTCCCGCTTGAGACGCAAGGCTGGAGGGCTTAGTGACCCCGGCCGCCACCGCCGTGGAAGCCACCACCACCGCCATGGAAGCCACCGCCCCCATGGAAGCCGCCGCCATGGTAGCCGCCGAACCGGCCGCCACCCCAACCGCCGCGGCCGCCCCAATAGCCGCCACCCCAATAGGCGCCGGCGTAATAGGGGAAGCCGACGCCGTAGGCGCCGTAATAGTAGGGGTCGTAATAACCGGCCCCATAATAATAGGGGTAGTCATAGTCATAACTGTAGGCGGAGGCCGACGCCGTGGTGGGCGTGCCGTAACCGTAATAGTCGCTGGCCACGCAGCCGCTGAGCGATGTCAGCGCCAACCCGGCGACCAGGCCCGACATCAGCAGACGACGCCACCGCGGCGATGCGGAGGCACCAGCGGACCCAGTGTTCGACGCGATGGTGGTGGGGAACCCGGTCATGGACATGATGGCGCACTCCCTGGACAAATCAGCAGGGACAGGTGCTCGGGAAGACACGAAAGCGTGGTGTCGGTCTCGGGGGTCGGTCACCGGCGGTGCTTGCCGCCCGGCGATTAACGGCCCCGGCTGACACCCGGGCACACATCCTGTACTGCAAATGTGTTCGCGACCGAACGGACACAAGGGGTGCATCCATGCAGGTCTGGGCCGCACAGCCGGCGCGCCGGGTTTTGGAACCTGGATTCCGGCCGGCGGGCGGGGCAATGCTTCCAAGCCGATTCCGGCCTTGCGCGATCCACCCTATGCGGAAGGTCCGCGCCAAGGCTGGCGTCCGGCGCCGGTTTGAGTTATGTGGCAGCCCATGACGCACCCCTTATCCCATGAGACCCGTGACCCCATGAGCCAGTGCCACTGCGGCAACGCCCGCCCCTATGAAGAGTGCTGCGGCCCCTATCACGCCGGCACCGCCCTGCCGCCGACGGCCGAGGCGCTGATGCGCTCGCGCTATTCCGCCTTCATCGTCCAGAACGTGGACTATCTGGAAAGCACCCTGCTGCCGGAGACGACCGCGGACTTCAACCGCGAAGAAACCGAGCAGTGGGCCCGCGACAGCGAGTGGCAGGGCCTGGAAGTCCGCTGGACGGAAGCCGGCGGCCCGGAAGACGACACCGGCAAGGTGGAGTTCGTGGCCCGCTTCAAGTTCGAGGGCAAGGACTACCTGCACCACGAGACCAGCAACTTCGAAAAGCGCGACGGCCGCTGGTACTACGTCGACGGCGCCATGGGCCCCCGCCCCCGCACCGCCGACAAGGTGGGCCGCAACGACCCCTGCCCCTGCGGCAGCGGCAAGAAGTACAAGAAGTGCCACGGCGCCTGAGCCCGGCACCGGAAAGCCATTGATGTTTTGACCCCGCCCGGATCGATCTGGGCGGGGTTTTTCATTGAATCATTGCGCTACCGGCGCCGCATCCGCCTTGACCGGGGCAGAACCCATCCCCTTGCAGCCGGCATCCATGCGCGCCTGATAGGCAGTCGCCGGTTCCAGACCCAGGGCGGCACGACGGCCGTCCAGCTGGCCGGGATCGGCCAGGGTATAGGCGTGCCAGGTGTGGCTGATCTCGTCACAGGCGCCCTGGGTGCCGTAAAGCTGGACAGTGTTGGTGGCCAAGGCCAGGCGGTCGTGCAACAGGGCGTAGCCGGCACCGGGGGAACGGCCGGCCTCCGCCGCCGCTTGAGCCAGGGGCAGGGCCTTGGCGGCCAAAACCCCGTCCGTCGCCATCATCTGCAGCAGGGTGCCGGCCGCGATGTCGGCGCGCAGGCCCCAATCGGCGGCGGCCGGCCAGGCGCCCAGCCGGTCGAACAGACGCAGAAGGCGGTCATGGGCCAGGGCCGCCACATCCTTTACTCGTTGAGCCTTGGCCTTCAGGCAGGGGGCCTGGTCGGCTGCCGGCAGTGCCTGGCACACCGGCTGGCGGTTGGCCAGCAGCAGCACCTCATGCAGGGCGACCAGTTCACCGGCCACGCACGCCGCCTGCGTGGCCGGGCAGGTGCTGGCCTGCACATCGGCCATCACCTGCCGACTGAGGTCATCCACCGTCGCCGCCGTGGGTGGCAGATGGCGGTGTTCCATGGTGTAGGGGATGGAGAAGTCGTCGCGCACCACGTCCAGCCGGGTGTCCACCGCCTGGGCCCGCGCCTTGATGCGGGCCGCCGCCGCCGCGCGATCGGCCAGGCAGCCCTTGTCGCCTGGGCAATCGGGATAGGCGCTGGCCAGCCCCACGGCCGACCAGGCCAGGCTATGCAGGCCCAGCGCGCACACCCGATCGGCCAGGTCGCAGGCGTGGATGTCCAGCGCGGTGTCCACCTGGTCAAGCCAGGCGGTGGCCGCCTGTTCCGCAGCCGCCGGCGTGGCGGGCCCGAAGATCGCCGCCCGCGCCGGCCCCATGGCCAACTGCATCATGACCAGCGGCACCAGCGCCGTCCGCCCGACCCAAGCACATACACGCCCCAAAGCCGCCCCCATCGGTGGTTATTGGACTGATCAACACTACCCTGGCCTGTCATACGATCCAAGCGGGGGATCGCACCCTAGCGCCGGCGCATGATCAGTTGATTGACGTCGGGATCGAAGTTGCTGTCCCGGCCCAGCCACGGCGGGCGTGGCATGTGGGGGGAGGCGTGCACATTGTACTGTGCCGACAGCACCAGGCCGCCGGCACCAGCCGTCCCCAGCCGCCGCTTATGGAAGCCGGCGGTATCGGCGATGAAACGCGTGCCGGCCGGCCCGGCCAGGGCGGTGGCCTTGTCCACGCCGAAGAGGCGATGGACCAGGACATCCTCGCAGGGCCACGCCACCGCCAGGCGCGAATCGCGGTGGCTGCCCCGCACGAAGACGAAGGCGCCATCCTCCGGCACATCCGTCAGGTGGAAGAACAGGGTGAAGCCCTTCAGCGTGTCCCAGGCGCGACGGTATCCCGGCGCCGGCGCGGCCCCGTCGGTCCAGCCACAGCGCACGGCGTCCAGCACCGGCTTGCAGCCCAGGTACACCTCCGCCATGTCCAGCAGGGTGGAATCGTTCAGCAGCGACAGCACGTGCGGCGCCGCCAGGACGTCCGCCGCCGCATAAGACGCCGTACCCGTCCCGTCGGCGACAGGGCGGGGCAGGCTGTCGAAATGGGCGCGGATCTCGGCCAGGCGGTCACCGCCCAGCGGCGGCAGGGTCACCAGGCCTTGCCAGGCCAGATCCCGCGCCCAGGACCGCGCCACGTTGGACGGGCTGGGCCACAGCGACTTGGCCTGGAAGAAGGCCACCACGCCCGCCAGGGCGTCCCGCACCCCAGGCGACCAGACCAGGGGCTGCAGGTCGTAGGCGGCCAGCCGCCAGTCGGACTGCGCCCGCTCCTGGAAGGCCCGGAAGAACGGGATGCGCGCGCGCAGGCGATCCATCCACCCGATGCGACCTCCGTTCACCGCGCCCATCATCTCACCGCGCCCATCATCGCCTCCGTCACCCGGGGCCGGCCATCGTCACAGGGTGGGCCGGCCGTCGGCCTTGTAGACCACGCCACCCTTCATGACAAACCGCACCTGTTCCATCAACTCCAGATGGGTCAGGGGGTCGCCGGCCACGGCGATCAGGTCGGCGAAACGGCCGGGCTGCACCGTGCCGATGCGGTCCGACGCGCCGACCAGGTCGGCGGCGTTGCGGGTGGCGAACATCAGGGTGTCGGCCGGGGTCACGCCGGCCTCCGCCAGCAAGGCGAATTCGCGGGCGTGGTCGCCCTCGCCGATGTCGGTGCCGTAGGCGATCTTGACCCCCGCCTTGTAGGCCAGCGGCAGGTTGCGCTTCGGGATGGCGTCGTTGGCCAGTTCCTTTTCCGCCGTCCCCGGGGGCAGCAGTTCGGGATGTTCCTGGGCGGCCTTCATGAACACGTCGTAGACGGTCAGGGTGGGCACCAGGTAGGTGCCGTGCGCCTTCATGGCCTTCACCGCCTCGGCATCCGCGAACGATCCGTGCTCAATGGAATCGACGCCGGCGTTCACGGTGTTGATGATGGCCTGGGACGGATAGGTGTGGGCCGCCACCTTGAGCCCCAAGCTGTGGGCCATGTCGATGGTGGCCTTGATCTCCTCATTCGTCATCAGCTGGGCCCGGGGGTCGTCGCCCGTGCTGGCGATGCCGCCGGACGGCATGATCTTGATCAGGTCGGCGCCGCGCTTGTGGTGTTCGCGCACCCGCAGGCGCGCCATGTCCGGCGTGTCGACGATGCCGTTTTCCCAATCGGGATGGTGCAAGCGGGAATCGAAGCCGTTGGACGGGTCGCCATGGCCGCCGGTGGGGCCCAGCGGTTCCAGCGATACCCACAGGCGCGGGCCCGGCACCTTGCCCGCGTTGATGGCGTTGCGCAGGGACACCGTGTCATCCCCGCCGCCCACGTCCCGGGCGCTGGTGAACCCCTGCAGCAGCAGGGCGCGGGCGAAGACGGCGCCGTCCAGCACGGCGTCCACCGCGTTGTGGGTCATCATGTCCTCCACCGCGTTGACCTGGCTGGGCAGCTTGGCGGAGATGTGGATGTGGCAGTCGATCAGGCCGGGCAGGACCGTCTGGTCCTTCAGGTCGATCACCGTGGCGCCGGGGTGGGCGACGTAGCCGGCCTCCACCGCCACCACCTTGCCGCCCTGCACCACGATGGTGACCTGGTGGCGCGGGGTGAAGGTGACGCCATCGATCAGCGAACCGGCGTAGACCACGGTATCGTGGGGCACCGTGTCTTCCGCACGCGCCGTCGTTGCCATCGTCGCCATCGCCGTGCCGGACAGCATCACGGCCGCCAGCCGGCACCGCCACCCCATCGCAATCCCCATCGTCACATATCCCCTGCGGACTTTTTGTTGATGCGGCCACCGTAGCCGTCAGCCGGGCGCACCCGCAACCGCCATCCATGCCAAGTCATTGCCAAATACAGGGCGATCATGTGTTTTAGCGGCGCCCCTGACGCAGGACACCGACCGCCGCCATGACCACGCCCCCTCCCCCGCCGCCGCCCGGCATCCACATCCGCGACGCCACCCAGGCCGACCTGCCGCGAATCGTGGAGATCCTGAACCACGCCATCGTCCACACCACGGCGGTGTGGAGCCTGGAGCCCACCAGCGTGGCGGCGCGCACACCCTGGCTGGCGGAACGCCAGGCCAAGGGTTTCCCCGTCCTGGTGGCGACGGACGGGCCAGACGCCCCGCCGGGTGAGATCCTGGGCTTCGCCTCCTACGGCGATTTCCGGCCCTTCGCCGGCTATCTGCACACGGTGGAGAATTCGCTGTACGTGGATGCGGCGGCACGCGGCCGGGGCATCGGCCACGCCCTGCTGGCGGCCCTGCTGAAGCGCGCCGAGGCCGCCGGCCTGCACGCCATGATCGCCGGCATCGAGGCCGGCAATGAGACCAGCATCCGCCTGCACGAACGCTTCGGCTTCACCGAGACCGGGCGCCTGCCCCAGGTGGGACGCAAGTTCGACCGCTGGTTGGATCTGGTGTTCCTGCAGAAGATATTCGATTAATAAGTTTGGTCTTTCGTCCCCTCAAGCGCCGGGCGCCGACATCCGTCGGCTTGGCTGATCCTCGCATTTCAGTCCGCTGACGCTCCCCAAAATGCTCCGGCAGACGCCGTCGCGTCCTACGGCAGCATGAGACTCCGGCTCATGCCGCCGATGATCCCCAGGTCTCCCTGTCACCTTTGCAGGATCCCCACGCCCATGGAAATCCACGCCCCGGAAAGCCCCATCCATTCCCTCAAGGAATTCGCCGTCCACATCGGCGTGGTCACCATCGGCATCCTGATCGCCCTGGGCCTGGAACAGGCGGTGGAGGCCTATCACCGCCACGAGTTGGCGCATGAGGCGGTGGAAAGCTTCCATGCGGAACTGAAAGACAACAGCGACGCGATCAGCGCCGTGCTGGCCGATTTCGCCGACAACGACGCCCGCGCGGAACGGGATATCGCCCTGCTGACCAGCCCGCAGGCGGCCGAGGGCGAGTTGCTGAAGTACCCCAACCTGCGCCTGGACCTGCTATCCACCGCCAGTTGGGACACGGCCATCGCCACCCATGCCCTGGCCGAAATCCCCTATGCCCAGGTCCGCGCCTACACCGACGCCTACAACACGGTGCGCCTGTTCATGGAGGAGGAGAAAGCACAGTTGGCCGACTGGCAGACCCTGCGCGTCTACGGCGACGCCCCCGCCCAGATCGATCCGGCACAGCGCCAGGCGCTGGTCCAGCGGCTGCGGGCCTACCGCAACTACGTCATCGTGCTGAACCTGGCCGGCAAAAGCGCTTTGGAGTCCATCGCCAAAGCCACCGGCGAAGCCAAAGGGCACTGATACGCGTGGCCTTTGATCTTGACCGATCAAAGGCCCCCTCAAGCGCCGGGCGCCAGCATCCGCTGGCTGGGCTGATCCTCGCTTTCCAGTCCGCTCCGCTCCCCGGAAAGCTCCGGCGGCCGCAGTCGCGGCCTACAGCCCCCGATCAGCTGGTCGGCGGCCCGATGTAGCTGGACAGGCCGCGGATGTTCTCATCCACCACCAGGCGGTGGTTCAGGGGTGGGAAGGCGCGCTGGGTGCAGTCCAGGCGGGGACAGAGGCGGCAGTTGGTGCCCACCGGTGTCGCCTGCCCCCCCGCCAGATCCATGCCGTCGGCGTAGATCAGCTGGTGGGCCTGGCTGCCCTCGCACCCCAGGCTGAGGGCGAACTGCCGCGGCACGCTTTTCCACCCGCCGGCCTTGCTGAGGGTGCGGGCGATGGCGAAATAGTTGGTGCCGTCGGGCATGCGCATCAGCTGGGTCAGGATCTGTCCCGGATTGCGGAAGGCCTGGTGCACGGTCCAGCGCGGGCAGCCGCCGCCGAAGCGCGCCATGTGGAAGCCGGGCACGGCGCTGAAACGTTTGGAGATGTTGCCCGCCGGGTCCACCCGCACCAGGAAGAAGGGCACGCCCTTGGCCCCCGGCCGCTGCAGGGTCGTCAGGCGGTGGCAGACCTGTTCGAAGCTGGCGACGAAGCGGTGCATCAGCACCTCGATGTCATACCGCGCGGACTTCGCCGCCTCCAGGAAGCGGCCGTAGGGCATCATGACGGATGCCGCGAAATATCCCGCCAGGACGATGCGGGCCAGCTGACGCGACTCCTCGGCAACCATGTTGGCCTTCTCCACCGTGGCGCCCAGCAGGTCACGGTGGCGCATCAGCGCCACCTGCACCGCCAGCTGGAAGGTGCGGCCCGCCGGCGGCAGCATTTCGGAGATCAGCACGCGGCGGGAATGGCGGTCGTAGCGGCGCACCGTCTCACCCATCACCTCCACCGGCATCAGCTTGACCGTCAGGCCGTGCGCCTTGTGCACGAAGCGGGAGAGGGAGCCGTAGAGGTCGCCCGAATCCAGGTCGGCATCGAACCACAACGTTTCCGCCGCCAGTTCCAGTTCGGGGAAATGGTTGTTCTGGTCCTGGAAGAATTCCCCCACCTCATCCTGGGCGAAGTGCTGGCCGGCCGCCTGCGGCTGTTCACGGTCGCGGTGGTCCACCTTCTCCGCCAGCGCCTGCACATCCTCGCGCGCCTCCAGATAGGCGCGGTAGAGGGTGACGACCGCCTGGCCCAGGGTGGGGGCGACGGCCGCCAGTTCCTTCATGTCCTGGTTCTTGATGTCGTTGTGGTCGAACAGCGGGTCGGCGAACACCTCGCGCAGGCCGGCCACCAGCCGCACCTCGTCATCCTCGGCAAAGGTGGACAGGTCGACATCGAAGGTCTGGCCGATCTTCAGCAGCAGGGTGACGGTCAGTGGCCGCTGATTGCCCTCGATCAGATTGAGGTAGGAGGGGGAGATGCCCAGCATCTCCGCCATCTGGGCCTGGGTCAGGTGCAGGTCGCGCCGCAGGCGCCGCACCTTGTGGCCCAGCATCGCCTTCTTTTCAGCCGCCATTCCCATACCTCCCGCGATCCGCGCCGGTGTTGCCCGGCTTCTTGTTCCAGACCCTTCCGCACTGCGCCGGAAGAGGTAAGTGAATTTACAAACTTTACAAGTTTTCATCCACAGACATTACAAGACATTACATGCTTACCACTTTTCAATCAAAGACTTATTGATCCGATTTACCAAATACCCCAAGTCTAATGCAGTGCAGTGAACGCGACGGACGCGGTGCGAACAAGGCGCCCATCGACGGTCACACCAACATTGCAGGGGCGACGGCCACGGGCGGCCCCCAAAGACTTGCAAGAAAGGATGAAGCGACCATGGCTCCGCTGGATCAAGGCACCACCCCCACCGACCTGAAGGCGCTGCATGCCCGCCGCTTCGAAGGTGTGAAGCGCGACTACACCGCCGACGACATCAAGCGCCTGTCCGGTTCGGTCAAGATCGAATACACGCTGGCCGAGCTGGGCGCCCGCCGCCTGTGGGAACTGCTGCACACCCGTCCCTATGTCCACAGCCTGGGCGCCTTCACCGGCAACCAGGCCATGCAGATGGCCAGGGCCGGGCTGGAGGCGATTTACCTGTCCGGCTGGCAGGTCGCGGCCGACGCCAACCTGTCGGGCCAGATGTATCCGGACCAGAGCCTGTACCCGGCCAATTCGGTTCCCAGCGTCGTGAAGCGCATCAACAACGCCCTGCTGCGCGCCGACCAGATCCACCATGCCGAGGGCAAGGACAGCATCAACTGGATGGTGCCCATCGTGGCCGATGCCGAGGCCGGCTTCGGCGGCCCGCTGAACGCCTTCGAACTGATGAAGTCGATGATCGAGGCCGGTGCCGCCGGCGTCCATTTCGAAGACCAGCTGGCGTCGGAGAAGAAGTGCGGCCATCTGGGCGGCAAGGTCCTGATCCCCATCCAGCAGTTCATCCGCATCCTGAACGCCGCCCGCCTGGGCGCCGACGTTTCGGGCACCAGCACCCTGGTGGTGGCCCGCACCGACGCCGAAAGCGCGCAGCTGATCACGTCGGACGTGGATGAGCGCGATCACCCCTTCATCGACCGCAACGACCGCACGGCGGAAGGCTTCTTCCGCATCCGCAAGGGCATGGGTGTCGATTACTGCATCGCCCGCGGCCTGGCCTACGCCCCCTATGCGGACCTGCTGTGGTGGGAAACGTCCAAGCCCAACCTGGACGACGCCCGCCGCTTCGCCGAGGCGGTGCACAAGCAGTTCCCGGGCAAGATGCTGGCCTATAACTGCTCCCCCAGCTTCAACTGGCGCGCCAACCTGGACGAGGCGACCATCGCCCGCTTCCAGCAGGAACTGGGCGCCATGGGCTACAAGTTCCAGTTCATCACCCTGGCGGGTTTCCACTCGCTGAACTACGCCACCTTCGAACTGGCGCGCGGCTACAAGGAGCGCGGCATGGCCGCCTTCTCGGAGTTGCAGGAGAAGGAGTTCGCCGCCGTGGAGCAGGGCTTCACCGCGGTGAAGCACCAGCGCGAGGTCGGCACCGGCTATTTCGACGCCGTGTCCCTGGCGATCTCCGGCGGTACCAGCAGCACCACCGCCATGAAGGACTCGACCGAGACCGACCAGTTCCACTGAGGTCTTCCGGTCCAGGAACGGATGGTTCCAGGGAAAGGCCGACGCACCGTTCGCCTGGGACCATCCTTCGGGCGGCGGCGGGAGTAAACGACGCTGGAGCGTCCCGCCGCCACCCGGTTTTCCCCTCAAGCAGCGGCGCCAAGCCGCTGTAGGCCCCGACCGGGGCCGCCGGTTTTCGGGGAGCGAAAGCGGACTGAAAGCCGAGGAAGCCCCAAGCCAGCCGATGCTGGCGCCCGGCGCTTGAGGGAACATTTACCGACCACGAGATCGGCAGGAAGGGCTCAGAGCCTTTCCTGCCCCTGAAGGGTGCGGCGGCGGGGTTTAACGACGCTGGAGCGTCCCGCCGCCGCACCCTTCACCCTTCAAGAAAAACGGGAGAAGCATCATGCCTGACGCCTTGCTCGCCCCCTCGGCCCCCCGTCTGTCGCCGGATGCCCCGGTGGGACGCATCGAGATTCGCGCCGCGTCCAAGCCCGGGTATGACGCCATCCTGACGCCGGCAGCATTGGCCTTCGTCGCCGACCTGGAACGCCGCTTCGGCTGGCGCCGTCGCTATCTGATGGAAAAGCGGGTGGAACGCCAGGCCCGGCTGGACGCGGGCGAGAAGCCGGACTTCAACCCCGCCTGCGGCTATGCCCGGCACGAGGAATGGACGGTCGAGCCACAGCCGGCCGACCTGCGCGACCGCCGGGTGGAGATCACCGGGCCGGTGGAGCGCAAGATGGTCATCAACGCGCTGAATTCCGGCGCGCAGGTATTCATGGCGGATTTCGAGGACAGCAACGCCCCCACCTGGGCCAACCTGATGGACGGGCAGATCAACCTGCGCGACGCCGTCCGCCGCACCATCACCCATACCGATCCGCTGACGGCCAAGCGGTATGTCCTGAACGACAAGGTCGCGGTGCTGATGGTTCGCCCGCGCGGCTGGCACCTGGAGGAAAAGCACGTGCTGATCGACGGCCGCCCGGTCAGCGCGGCACTGTTCGACTTCGGCCTCCATTTCTTCCACAACGCCCACGAACTGCTGGCCCGCGGCAGCGGCCCCTATTTCTACCTGCCCAAGATCGAGGGCCGGGCCGAGGCGCGGCTGTGGAACGACATCTTCCTGCACGCACAGGAATGCCTGGGCCTGGAGCCCGGCACCATCAAGGCCACGGTGCTGATTGAAAGCATCCTGGCGGCGTTCGAGATGGATGAGATCCTGTACGAACTGCGCTGCCATTCCGCCGGCCTGAACTGCGGCCGCTGGGACTACATCTTCAGCTTCATCAAGAAGTTCCGCGAGGACCCCAATGCCCTGCTGCCCGACCGGGCGGCCGTGACCATGGACAAGGGTTTCCTGAACGCCTACTCCCGCCTGGCGGTGAAGACCTGCCACCGCCGGGGCGCGCCGGCCATCGGCGGCATGGCGGCCTATATCCCGGTGAAGGATGATCCGGCCGCCAACGACCTGGCCTTCGCCAAGGTGCGGGCCGACAAGGAGCGTGAGGCCCACAATGGCCATGACGGTACCTGGGTCGCCCATCCCGCCTTGGTCCCGGTGGCGCGCGCCGTGTTCGACGACCTGATGCGCACGCCCAACCAGATCCACGCCACTTGCCACGACGTGCGGGTGACGGCGGCCGACCTGCTGGCCGTGCCGGCAGGCCCGCGCACGGAGGCCGGCCTGCGGCAGAACGTGGCGGTGGGCATCGGTTATATTGAGGCCTGGCTGCGCGGCCAGGGCTGCGTGCCGCTGTTCAACCTGATGGAGGACGCGGCCACGGCGGAGATCAGCCGCGCCCAGGTCTGGCAGTGGCTGCGCCACGGCGCCATGCTGGACGACGGCCGCACCGTGGACCAAGCGCTGGTGGAGACCATCATCGGCGAGGAATTGGCCGCCTGGATCGGCCGCGTGGGCGAGGTGGCCCTGGTCCACAGCCGGCACGAGGACGCCGCCCGCCTGTTCAGCGACCTGGTGTTCCAGCACCGCTTCGTCGAATTCCTGACCCTACCGGCTTATGACCGGCTGATGGAAGCGGGCAACTGAGCAGCACCTTGCCCACCGTACATCCGTGACACGCCTTGCAAGGCCGGCGCCCGCCCTGGGTCGCCGGCCTTGTGCCGTTCGCCCCGCCGCCGCCTGCGACAAAGACGACAGCGCCCGGCCGTTCGGTACCCCGGGCCGGGGGGGCTTGCTATCATCCTAGCGGATGTGAATGGCGTGGGCCCAAAAGACAGTGCGCGTGAAACGGCGATCAACGGTACCGGCGGCGACGCCCAGGACAACGGCAAAGGCGACGATGGAATGGCGCCGCCGCCTGCTGGGGGCCTGCGCCCTGGGGTATGCGGCCCTGGCCGGGTTCCAGGCCCACGGGGCCGTGTCTGACGCCACCGTCCCCGGCGAAGCCGCCGACAATGACCTGGATGCGCCCGCCACCGACCAGCCCGAGACGGCCGACACCGCGCGGGCGGACGATCCCCACCACGGCCTGGCCCATCGCAAGAGCGCGGTGACGGTGGCCATCAACACCGTGGCCGCCTGTCGCGACCTGGGCGACTTTTATTGGGAGATCGGCGACGGCGGCGGCCCGTTGGCCAGCGGCGCCCGCGGCACCCGCTACAGCGCTAACCGGCCGTTGCAGGTGGCCTCATCCAGCAAGCTGGTCTTCGCCGCCTATGTCGTGGAGCGCACCGGCGGACAACTGTCGCCGGACCAGCTGGATGCGCTGGAGATGCGGTCGGGTTATGACAGCTTCAATCCGCTGGCCTGCTTCGGCGCCCACACCGTGGCCGCCTGCCTGGATCGCCAGGGCAACGGCACGCTGCACGCCGGCCACAAGGGGCAGTTCAGCTATAACGGCGGCCATGACCAGCACCTGGCCGTCACCCTGGGCCTGGGCACCCTGGACCGTTACGGCCTGGCGGCAGAGGTGCGGCGGGTGCTGGGCCCCGAACTGCACCTGGACTATGCCGCCCCGCGCGTGGCCGGCGGCCTGAAGGCCAGCCCGGCCGCCTATGGCGCCTTCCTGCGCAAGGTGGTGGCCGGCCACCTGCGCCTGCGCGACCTGCTGGGCAGCCACGCCATCTGCACGCAAGGCGCCGACTGCCCCAGCGTGCAGCACCCGGACCTGCCGCGCCCCTGGCACTACAGCCTGAACCATTGGATCGAGGATGGGCCGGGCGACGACGGCGCCTTCAGCGCCCCCGGCATGATGGGCTTCTACCCCTGGATCAGCGCCGACCGCCGCACCTATGGCCTGATCGCGCGCGAGGTCATGGCGCCCAAGGCCTACCTGGCCAGCATGGCCTGCGGCCAAGCCCTGCGCCGCGCCTGGAACCAGGCCCCGGCCTCCTGATCTTTAGAGCGGAACGCGATCAGGTGGAATCACCTGATCGTGTAAATCCGCTCTATCATGAACAGGTTACGAGCAAGATGCGATCACGGGTGATCGCATCTTGCTCTAGACGCGCGGCGTTTGAACTCAAATGCCGTGCCTCAAGCGCCGGACGGGCGCATCCGCGTCCTACAGCGGCACGAGTCAGAGTCTCGTGCCGTCGCCCGGCGATTGAGGGCGATCTTAAGATCCCGCCTTGTGTCCGGCGCCGTACCAGTCGGTGATGTCGAAATAGACGCGCACCCGGTGCTGTCGGCCGTTTTCCAGCGTCATCTGGTCGTACTTGCGGCCGTTTTCCTGCAGCAGCCGCTGTTCCACCCGCTTCCAGCCGGGGTAGAGGATGCCCAGCGTGGTGTATTCCCGCTTCACGCCATCGGCATCATCGCTGATGCCGGACAGGACGATGGCGTCGCTGAGCAGGTCACCCTGGCCCTTGCTGGCCGGCAGCTTCAGCTTGGCCTCGATGCTGTTCAGGAATTCCTGGTGGGTGGTGACGCACGGGGCACAGCCGGCGCGGCGCGCGATGTTGTACCAGTACTGGGCCTCATCCGGGGCGCCGGGGATGCCGCCGCTGTTGTACAGCTGGCCGTAGATCAGCGCGGCCATCCCTAGCCCGCCTTCGGCCGCGGGCTTCACCACCTCGGCCGCGCGCTGGGGATCCTTGGCCGTGCCGCGGCCGTAGTAATAATAGAGGGCCAGCGCCTCGCGCGCCTTAAGGCTGCCCCGGCCCATGGCCTGTTCGAACAGCGCCAAGGCGGAAGCCATGTTTTCCGGCGTGGCGGACTTGCCGTCCTTGCCCGCCATCTGCGCGTCCGCCTGTTCCACCAGTTTCTGGGCGTCCACCGGGTCCGGCCGGGGGTTGATATGGCCGTCCAGCGGCAGCCCGCCGGTCTTGGGCGCGCGGTCGGCCTGGCCCACGGCACCGGGCATGATGGTGTCGGCAGTGGGGGCTTGAGTGATGGGGGCCCGGGTGATGGACGCCGGCGGAGCCTGCACCGGGGGAGCGGAGACCTGCGCCGCCACCGGCGGCGGCGCGGCATCGGGCGTCACCGGCGCCTGGGCCACCCGGACGGGCGCCGCCGGGGCCGGAGAAGCGACCGGCGCGGTCGGCGCCGGGGTCGCCTGGGACCCGGAACCGCTGAGCGACTGAAGCAGGCCATGCGACGGGGCGGGGGCCTGCCCGGCCTCGGGCTCATCCGCCTCGAAGAAGGAACAGCCGGACAACAGCAGGACGGCCGCCAGGCCGGTCACCGCCAAGGTTCCGGACATCGAAAGCGGGAAAGGAAGACGCGAACGCATGGCACCCCGGGGGACGTGAAGACCCAAAGATGGGAGACAAAGGCAAATCGGCAAGCGGGCAAAACGATGAGGCCGATCCGCCCCAAGGCCACTGTAGGCCATGCGCACGGATCTGCAAATGATCGCCCTTGCCTGTCGCCTTCCACGGTGCCGCCGGCCCAGAGTCGCCGCGCATGCCCGCTCAGCGCATCAGGGCCAGGATGCCGCCGGCGCCGATCAGCAGCCCGCCGGTCAAGCGGTTCAGCTGTCGCGCCGCCTTGGGCGTCTGCAGACGGCTGGCCAGGGTCTGGCCGCCGATGGCGTAGGTCAGGATCCAGCCGAACTCGATCACCACCATCAGCACGGTCAGCAGCACCAGCTGCGGCGTCAGGGGGGCGGCATCATTGATGAAGGCGGGAAAGAACGCCGCCATGAAGATCAGCGCCTTGGGGTTGGAACCGCAGACCATCAGGCCGCGCAGCAGCAGCCGATGGGCGTGGGCGTCGGCGGGGCGCACGGCCTCGCCCCGTTGCTCCACCGCGTTTTCCGACCGCAGCGTCTCATTGGGATCGGCCCGCCAGGCCTGGATGCCCAGCCACAGCAGGTAGGCGACACCCAGGACCTTCAGCACCATGAAGGCGGTGGATGAGGCCTGCAGCAAGGCCGCCATGCCCACGGCCGACAGGCCCGCCATGGCGCCCAGCGCCAGGCACATGCCTGCCCCCGCCCAGGCCGCCGCGCGCACGCCGTGGCGCAGGCCGATGCCCATGGCGAACAGCATGTTCGGACCCGGCGTGGCCGACAGGAAGAAACAGGTGATGGAAAAAGCCGAAAGTGTCTGCCAACTCAACATGCCGAAGCCCTTTCCATCCACGCCGGTTCAAGGCCGGCGCCAGACTGTCACGGCGACAATACCGCGGAATGAAACCCGGACGGGAGGGGGCGTTGACGCAGGGAGCCTATGCCCGGATGCGAGGGCGGAGTCGCGATGGAGAGCGCAACTCATTATTATCATTTAGAAATTCTCGCGATCGGCGCCATGACGCCGCTTGACGGCGGCCCGTGTCCGGCTAGTCTGGCGCCCAAGCAGACGCGCATTCCATCCGCAATCCAAGGTTACCGCCGCCATGAAGGACTTCTCCGACCTGACCGAGCAGGAGCTGCTGGCGCTGGCCGTCTCATTGGAGGAGGAGGATTCCCGCATCTATGACGAGTTCGCCACCGGCCTGCGGGAGAATTTCCCCGACAGCGCCAAGGTCTTCACCGCCATGGCGGCGGAGGAGAACGGCCACCGCCACCGCCTGATCGAGATGTACCGCAAGCGCTTTGGGGAACACA
This sequence comes from Azospirillaceae bacterium, assembly GCA_028283825.1. Taxonomy (NCBI): domain Bacteria; kingdom Pseudomonadati; phylum Pseudomonadota; class Alphaproteobacteria; order Rhodospirillales; family Azospirillaceae; species Azospirillaceae bacterium. The sequence goes on from JAPWJW010000001.1 coordinate 454,912, forward strand.
TCCCGCTGATCCGCCGCCAGGACGTGCGTGGTTTCGTGCATCGCAAGGCGGTGTGGCTGAGCCGCCCGCTGGCGCTGGACACGGTGCGCCAGCAGGCGGAGGTGATGGAGGCGGAGACCAAGCGATTCTACACCCGCGCCGCCCGCCGTTCCACCGACGCCGCCATCCGCCAGTTGCTGGGCGACCTGGCGGACGAGGAACGCCGCCACGAGGCCCGGGCGGAGGCGCTGGAGACCCGCCTGGTCACCCCGAAAGTGCGGGAGGAGGAACACGCGTCGGAACGCCGGTTGTTCGTGTTGCAGGTGGTGCAGCCCGGCTTGGCCGGGTTGATGGACGGGTCAGTGTCCACCCTGTCGCCCCTGTTCGCTGCCGCTTTCGCCACCCACGACACCTGGCAGACCTTCCTGGTGGGCATCGCGGCCGCCGTGGGGGCCGGCATCAGCATGGGTTTCGCCGAGGCGCTGTCCGACGACGGCAGCCTGACCGGCCGGGGCAGCCCCTGGCTGCGCGGCCTGGTCTGCGGCCTGATGACCGCCATCGGCGGCCTGGGCCACACCCTGCCCTACCTGATCCCCAATTTCTGGACGGCCACGGGTGTGGCCGCCGGCGTGGTGCTGGTGGAACTGGCCGTCATCTCCTGGATCCGCAACCGGTACATGGACACCCCCTTCCTGGCCGCCGCCTTCCAGGTGGTGCTGGGCGGCTTGCTGGTGTTCGCCACGGGCATTCTGATCGGAAGCGCGTAAGTTTTTGTTGTCCCTCAAGCGCCGGCAGGGCCATCCGGCCCTTTGGCTATCCTCGCGTTTCGGTCCGCTACCGCTCCCCAAAACGCTGCGGCGCCCGCAGTCGCGGGCTAGTCGCTGCGCTCCGAAGGTGCTTGGAGACACCCCGCTATCAAGGAAAACTGAAACGGAGCGCAGCGACTAGAGCGGAACGCGATCAGGTGGAATCACCTGATCGTGTAAATCCGCTCTATCATGAACAGCTTAAGAGCAAGATGCGATCATGCCTGATCGCATCTTGCTCTAGGCCCCGACCGGGGCCGCCGGAGATTTCCGGGGAGCGGCAGCGGACTGGAAATCAAGGACCAGCCAAAGCCGCGGATGCGGCTGCCGGCGCCTGAGGAACAAAACCAAGCCGCCGCCGTCAGGCGGCGGCGATGGGCACCGGGTAATCCCGGGCCAGCGCCGCCCAGGAGGCGGGGGCGACGGCGGCGATGGCGGCGGCCAGATCCTGGGCCTGGGCGCCGTCCTCCACGATGCAGGCCTGTTCCAGGGATTGCGCCAAGTATTGCAAACGGCGCAGGCCCAGATTGCCGACGGTGGAAATCAGGCTGTGCGCCTCGCGCCGCGCCTCGGGCAGGTTGCCGGCGGCCACCAGGCCGACGGTGCGGGCGATGCGCGCCTGGCCGAAGGCCACGAACTCCCGCACCATGTCGACCGTGCCCTCGCGCCCCGCCAAATCCACCAGCTTGGCCAGCGGCTCGCCATCGAACAGGGGCTGGTCGGCCATGGGATAGCCGTCGCTGGGGCCGGCCATGGCGGCGGGGGCGGCCAGCGCCGACGTTCCCGCCGCCGCCCCGCCGGTCCAGCGCGCCACCAGGTCCAGGAAACGGCCCTGGTCGAAGGGCTTGGACACATAGTCGTCCATGCCGGCCGCCAGATATTCCTCACGCATGCCCACCATGGCGTTGGCGGTCATGGCAATGACCGGCACCCGCCGGCCGGCCGGCTCACCGGCACGGATGCGGCGGGTCGCGTCCAGCCCGTCCATGCCCGCCATCTGGATGTCCATCAGCACCAAATCCACCAGCGGCATGCCCAGGGCGGCATCGGCACCGGCGGCACCGTCGGCGGCCAGCACCACCTCATACCCTTCGGTGCGCAGCATCATTTCCGTCAGGCGGGCGTTGATGCTGTTGTCCTCCACCACCAGGACGCGATGGCCGGCACCACGCTTGGCGGGCGGCCGGGCCGGCGCCTCGGCGGCGGGGGCCACCGGCATGGCCCGGCGCGGCAGGTGAAGGTCGATGATGAAGGTGCTGCCCCGGCCGGGCGCGCTGTCCACGGCGATGGTCCCGCCCATCAGCCCGGCAAGCTCACGGCAGATGGCCAGCCCCAGCCCGTTGCCGCCGTAGCGGGCGGCGATGCCGTCATCGCCCTGGACGAAGCGGTTGAACAGCCGCGCCTGCTGTTCCGCCGTCATGCCGATGCCGGTGTCGCGGACGGTCAGCACCACCCGCGCGTCGTGAAGGCCGTCGTCCGGGGCCGCCGGTCCGTCGAAAATCTCCGCCATCAGGTGGATCTCACCCACGTTGGTGAACTTCACGGCGTTGGCCAGCAGGTTCAGCAGCAGTTGGCGCAGGCGGCCGGCATCACCACGGAAGGTGCCCGCCGCCTCCGGCGCGATGCTGGTGCGCAGGCTCAGCCCCTTGGCCCGGGCCTGGCCTTCCATGAGACGCGCGGCCTCCGTCACCGCCGCTGCCAATTGGAAGTCCGCTTCGACCAGTTCCACCCGCCCCGCCTCCATCTTCGCCAGGTCCAGCAGGTCGTCCACCAGCAGCAGCAGGGTCTGGGCACTGTCACGGATGATGACGGCCAGATCGCGCTGCAAAGGGGCCAGAGGCTCGGCCGACAAAAGCTGCACCGCCCCGATGATGCCATTCAATGGCGTCCGGATCTCGTGACTGGTGGTGGTAAGGAAGGCCGATTTCGCGGAATTCGCATCCTCCGCTGCCCGCCGGGCCTGCTCCAGTTCCGCCGCGGCGGCCGTCAGCGTATCGCGCGCGGTCCGCAACTCCTGCTCCTGCCGCACCCGTTCGGTGACATCGCGCGAGGCGGAAATGATCAGCGGGGCGCCGTCATCGCCCCGGGTCAATGAGACGATGGCCTCAAGCCAGATCCAGCGCCCGTCCTTGTGCCGCAGGCGAAAGCGCGCGGAGACGCCGCCGCTGGCGTCCGCGCCCAGGTCGCCGGCCCCGACCAGGGCCGGCCCGGCGCGCAGGGCGGAATCCGACAGCGCGTTCAGCGTGGTATCCAGGACATGGTCGTCGGGATGGCGCAAGGCCGTGAAGCCCAGCGCCGTGAACTCCGCCACCGTATAACCCAGGATGCGTTCCACCGAGGGGGACACATAAAGCCGGGCGCCGTCGGGCCGCGTCAGCAGGATGATGTCGCTGGCCCGGTCGGCCAGCAGGCGGAAGCGCGCCTCGCTCTCCTCCAGGGCGTGCCGGGCCTCCACCAGGGCGGTGATGTCCCGCCCCGCCCCTCGCCAGCCGCGAATGGTGCCGTCGGCATCGTACAGGGGCCGGCCCGACAGCACGACGTGGTAACGCCGGCCGCTGGGGTGGCTGACAACATAACGCAGCTCGCGGAATTCCTGCCGGTCCAGGCCGGCGGCCAGCGCCGCCGCCGTCTCCGGCGTGGGCGACAGGCCGGAGACATGGGTCTCACCCACCATGCGCAGGGGATCCAGGCCGATGGCGCGGACGCCGGGCGACACATAGGTCAGCCGCCGCTGGGCGTCCGCTTCCCAATACCAGTCGGTGGACACGTCGATCAGGTCGCGGAAACGCACCTCACGCTCCGCCAGGTCGGTGGCGCCGCGTTCCAGGTTATGGGCCATGGTGTTGATGGCCCGCGCCAGCACGCCGAATTCCGCATCGCCGGACCGGTCCGGTGCCCGCACCCCGCGCTCACCCCGGCCGATGCGCTCCACCACCCGGGTCAGGCCGCCCAGCCGGCTCATGATCGAGGTTTCCAGGCCGAAGACACCGAACAGCAGGGCGAGGGCGGCGACGGCGGTCAGGCCCACCATGCTGCGCCAGAAATCCTCGTCCGCCTCGCCCAGCGCCTCGGCCGTGGGCAGGCTGACCACCACCCGGGCGTTGATGCCCTGAAGCGGGCCGAAGCCCACGATGCGCGGCACGCCGTCCAGGCCGGCGGACATCAGGGTGCCGCTGGGCTGGGCGAACAGACCGGCCACCAGGGCGGCGTCCAGCGCCGGCGTGGGCAAGGGCGGCGTGGCGGTCGGGGATTCCGGCGCCGGGGATGCGCCCACGACATCCGGCGCGGGTATCGGCGCCGGGAACCGCACCAGCACCCGGCCCTGGCTGTCGACGATGGCGAACAGCCCGTTGGGCATGTCCGCCGCCATGGCCGCCAGGCGGCCGGTCCAGTTCAGGCGCATGCTGGCGCGGGCCACGGCCTTGACCTGGCCATCCGACCCCAGGACGGGCCGGGCCAGCGCCAGGACGGGGATGCCGGAGGTGCGGCCGATGATGTAGTCGCTGAGCGTGGGGCGGCCGGTGCGCACCGCCTCCTTGAAATAGTCGCGGTCGCCGGCGCTGACCGCCGCCGCCGCGGGGGAGGAGGCGCAGATCGCCGTGCCGTCCGGCCGCGACAGGAACACGTTGGCGATCCAGGGCTCCGCCGATTTCAGACGCACCAGGTCGGCGGTGCATTCCTCCGGCGACAGGGCGATTTCCTGCAGGGCCACCGTTTCCACCAGATGGCCCAACTGCTCAACCAGCACCCGATGCTCTTCCGCCGCCACCTGGGACAGGATGCGGACATGGGACCGGGCGGCGGTGACCGCCGCCTCGCGCCGCGACCGCCCCTCCACCACCATCAGCGCCGCCATGGCGCCAATGACGGCCACCAGCAACAGCAGCAGCCTGCCACGCAGTCCCGGAAGCCGCATCATCCCTCACCGTCCGCACAACCGGGCTATCTGCCCGTAGGGCCGCCCCCTTCTTAACCCGGAGACAACCGGCCGTCCATTTGGCAAGGCGCCCATGCGGGCCTTCCCCCGACCCGCCGGTCCTGAAACCGGGCCGCCATTGATATTAGGGCCCGTCCCCGCCCCGCCAAGACGCCGCCAACCATAGGCTGCCGTGGTGCGCGGCCGGACCCCGGCGCCGGGGCCGCCAATCATGAGCGGCGCTTAATGAAAGGCCCCGTCCCGAGCCGCGGCGCCGGGTGCCTGATTCGCGGGAATTCCTGATCAACAGGTCAAGATTTCATCATTCTGCAACACAAGGGGCGCCACAGGTGGTGTGCGCACTTGCCGCACTTTCTAACATATTGATATATAATGTAATTATCCCCATAAATGCGCAAAAAAGCTGCGCTGCACTTTGCCGCATCACCCCACCGCCGTGTGGTTCTTCGGCCACACTTCTGGGCAAATAAACGCGTTTTGGTGACGAAGATGCAAGAAGGCCGCGCCTCTGTAATGTTGTTGTAATACGAAGGAGGGAATAAAGCGCCCGACGCAGCCGCCACCCGGCTGAACGAGCGGGAGCAGACGGGTGCATGGCTGACCGAACGACGAACATTCCAATCTGGGGGCAACCGATGAGCAGTATCCTTCGCGCCAAGACGCCGGCGCAGCGCTATGCCACTTTCCTTAAGTTGAGCTCGGGCGCGTTGGCCCTGTCGGCGGTCACCGCCTGGACGGCGCCGGCGCTGGCGCAGTCCACCGCCTCGCAGGAAATGGACGAAATCATCGTGACGGGTGCCCGCCAGCAGCCGTCCATCGGCATCATGCAGGCCGAGACCGCCCCCAAGTCGCGCGGCACCGTCACCCAGGAATACCTGTCGCAGCAGACCGCCGGCCAGACCGCGCTGGCCGCGCTGAACATGCTGCCGGGCGTGAACTTCACCAACAACGACGCCTATGGTTCCAGCGGCGGCAACATCCGCATCCGCGGCTTCGACGGCAACCGCGTCTCGCTGACGTTCGACGGCATCCCGCTGAACGACACCGGCAACTACGCGATCTATTCCAACCAGCTGATCGACGCCGAACTGCTGAAGCAGGCGACCGTCAACATCGGCACCACCGACGTCGACAGCCCCACGGCCTCCGCCACCGGCGGCACCATCAACGTCCAGACCCGCAAGCCGCTGGACACCCTGAACGTCGATACGCTGGTCAGCTTCGGCAGCAATGACTACAAGCGCGTCTTCAGCGTGATCGACACCGGCGCCTTCGGCCCCGGCGGCCGCACCAGCGCCTTCCTGTCCGGCTCGTACGAGAGCTATGACAAGTTCAAGGGCCCGGGCGGCATCGAGAAGAAGCAGTTCAACGGCCGCATCTATGAAGATTTGGGCGGCGGCGACTTCATCTCCGTGCAGGGTCACTACAACGAAAACCGCAACAACTTCTACTACACGGAATCGCGCGCCCAGCTGTCCGCGGATTACTTCGCTGATTACAACCCGACCTGGATCCCGCAGACCGCCACCCCCGGCAAGGCCGACACCGCCCCGGCGGCCAACGTCAGCACCAACGGCGGTTACTACAACCTGCGCCTGAACCCGTCCAACACGGGCAACGTCCACGGCCAGTCGCGCTTCCACCTCAGCGACGACGTCATGCTGACGGTCGATCCGTACTTCCAGTACACGCTGGCCAACGGCGGCGGCCTCACGACGGTCAGCGAAACCGACGCCCGCCTGAAGGGCAGCACCAGCAAGGGCGTGGACCTGAACGGCGACGGCGACACGCTGGACACCGTCACGCTGTACTCGCCCAGCAACACCAACACCTTCCGCACCGGCGTGACCTCGTCCGTCATCTGGGACATCGACGACAACAACCGCTTCCGTGTCGGCTACACCCTGGACTACGGCCGTCACCGCCAGACGGGCGAGTACACCTACATCGGCGCCGACGGCAAGCCGCTGGACGTGTTCGGCGGCAAGAACTCCGGCACCATCTACACCGCCGACGGCCAGCCGTTCGAGACCCGCAACCGCTACTCGATCGCCGAGCTGAACCAAGCCTCGCTGGAATACACCTACAAGGCGTTCGACCAGAAGCTGCAGATCACCCCGGCGCTGCGCCTGCCTTACTTCCATCGTGAACTGAACAACTACTGCTACACGACGACCTCGGGCGGCGCCACCTGCACCACCCAGGCCGCCTCCACCGTCAGCAGCGTGTACAAGGCGCCGTACAGCACGACCAAGGACTTCAGCGAGCCGCTGCCCAGCCTGGGCGTGTCCTACCAGGTGACCCCGGAAAACCAGGTCTACTTCCAGTTCTCGGAAGGCTTCTCGGCCCCGCGTACCGACAACCTGTACAACGTGGTCCGCGACGTCGGTGCCATCACCCCGGAAAAGACCTACAACTTCGAACTGGGTCATCGCTTCCAGACCGGCTGGCTGATGACCTCGGTCGAAGGCTGGTATACCCGCTACATCAACCGCGTCGTCTCCGCCCCGAGCCCGGACGATCCCACCCTGTTCCAGGACCGCAGCCTGGGCCGCGTGGATCTGTACGGTGCCAGCGGCGAGGCCGGTTTCGCCATCACCGATCAGGTCAATATCTACGCCGAAGCCAGCTACACCCACTCCGAGGTCAAGGGCAATGTCACCAGCGGTGGCGTCATCGTCCCGACCAAGGGCAAGGAACTGGTGGACACGCCTGAGTTCATGACCAGCGCCCGTGTCGAGTACAAGCCGCTGGATATCCTGTCCATGTCGCTGGAAGGCAAGTTCACCGGCACCCGTGCCGCCACCGATGTGAACGACGAATGGACCACCCCGTTCTTCGTCGCCAACTTCGAAGCCCGCCTGGATCTGCCGGACGCGCTGGGCTTCCACGGTTCCTACCTGCAGTTCAACGTCGAGAACCTGTTCGACCGTCACTACATCAACGTCATCAGCACCTCGCAAACCACGGCGCTGGGCGTCACGGGCCTCAAGGGCTCGACGCCCTACTACCTGGTCGGCGCCCCGCGGACCTTCATGGGTACCGTGCGGTTCCAGTTCTGATCCCTGGCGATCAGTTGCAAATAAGAAAAGGGGCGGCCTTCGGGCCGCCCCTTTTTCTTTGCGAATCCGCTAGGAACGGCGCCCCCGCTGGCCGCTGAATGGATGGGATGGGGCCCTATCCGTCGGAAACGGGCCGCCCGCCTGAGTCGGGTCGGCACCGCGCCGCAGGCCCCCGCTGATTCCGGAATGGCGTCGGTAATTATCCGATTTGCCCCCGTTACGGTTTGATTTTTTATTTGCAACAGAAGTGTGTCGGATGACTCATTCTGTCTCGGGGTTATTTTTGTCCAATTTCAACAATTTTGGCGCAAGTTTATCGCTTAAGTGTAACCAAAAAGATACAGACATGCGCGGAATATACGCCACCAGTGGTTCGATCGTTGACGCATTGCAAGGGTGATCGGAAAACTTGCTCCCAAGCCAACAGGACGCTGGGCAGAAGCGACCTGAGGCAGGGCCGCCAGAGGCCAGGAACGAAGTCCTGGCGGCACGAACGGGGAACAACCAATCCGAATGGAGATGGACTACATGAAGGGATTTGAGAGCAGGATCCGTCAGTCGCTGCTGACGGGCGCCGCCCTTGGCGTGTGCGCCCTGGCGTCGATCACGACGACGGCCTTCGCTGCGGACGACGACCTGCAGGAAATCGTCATCACGGGTTCGCGTATTAAGTCGGACTCTTCCACCGGCATCAGCCCGGTCACGAGCGTCGACAGCGCGGAAATCAAGCTGCAAGGCGCGACCCGCATCGAAGACGTGATCAACAACCTGCCCCAGGCTTTCGCCGGCCAGGGCAGCGCCATCTCCAACGGCTCCACCGGTACGGCCACCGTCGACTTGCGCGACCTGGGCCCGTCCCGCACCCTGGTGCTGGTCAACGGCCACCGCATGCCCGCCGGTTCGCCGCTGAACCCGGCCGCCGACTTGAACGAAATCCCCGAAGCCCTGGTCAAGCGCGTTGACGTGCTGACCGGTGGCGCCTCGGCCGTGTACGGCGCGGACGCCGTCGCCGGCGTCGTCAACTTCGTGATGGACGACAATTTCGAAGGCGCGCGGGCTGACATCAGCTACAGCTTCTACCAGCATAACAACGACGCCACGCGTTACCAGAACGCCGTCAAGGCGCGCAACTTCGGCCTGCCCGAAGATGACGTTACCGACGGCTTCACCCGCACCTACTCCGGCACGCTGGGTGTGAACACCCCCGACGGCAAGGGCAACATCACCGTCTACGCCGACTACCGCAAGACGATGGCCGTGACCCAGGACAAGCGCGACTACAGCGCCTGCTCCATCAGCGTCTCCGCCAAGGGCGCCTACTCGTGCGGCGGCTCGGGCACCACCGCCCCGGCCCAGATCATCGACAACATCGGCGGCGGCGACTACGTCGTCAGCGGCAACAGCCTGCGCGACTATACGTCGGCCGACGCGTTCAACTACGCGCCGTACAACTACTACCAGCGTCCGGACCAGCGTTATTCAGCGGGCTTCTTCGGCCACTACGAATTCAACCCGCATGTCCAGGTCTACACCGAGTTCATGTTCCACGACGACCACACGGTCGCCCAGATCGCGCCGTCGGGCGTGTTCGGTCAGGAATTCACCATCGGTTGTAACAGCCCGCTGCTGTCGGCCAGCGAAGTCACCACGCTGTGCACCAACAACGGCCTGGGCGCCACGGACAGTGCCGACGTCAGCATCCTGCGTCGTAACGTCGAAGGCGGCGGTCGTATCGACGACCTGCGTCACACCTCCTACCGCGTGCTGGCCGGCCTGAAGGGCGACATCGCGGACGGTTGGAGCTACGACGTCTACGCCCAGCGCAGCACCGTCCTGCTGTCCGAGACCTACAAGAATGACTTCTCGCTGGCCCGTACGGCCGAAGCGCTGAACGTCACGAAGGACACCAGCGGCAATCTGGTCTGCGCCAACGCCACCGCCGTGGCCGCCGGCTGCGTACCCTACAACATCTTCGACACCACCACCGGCATCTCCAGCGCCGCCTTGACCTACCTGCAGACCCCGGGCTTCAAGGAAGGTTCCACCGTCCAGGACGACATCAACGCGTCCATCAGCGGTGACCTGGGCCGTTACGGCCTGCAGAGCCCGCTGGCCAGCCACGGTGTCGGCATCGCGTTCGGTACCGAGTACCGCCGTGAAGAGCTGACCCTGAAGGTCGACCAGGAATTCGACAGCGGCGACTTGGCCGGCCAGGGTGGCCCGACCCACGGTGTGGCGGGTGCCTATGACGTCCGTGAAGCCTTCATGGAAATCAAGATCCCGCTGATCCAGGACAAGCCCTTCATTAAGGACCTGAACCTGGAAGGCGGTTACCGCTATTCCGACTACAGCACCTCCGGCAAGACCGACACCTACAAGGTGGGCGGTGAGTGGGCCCCGACCTCGGACATCCGTTTCCGCGCCGGCTTCAACCACGCCACCCGTGCGCCGAACGTGGTGGAACTGTTCACGCCGTCGGGCGTCGCCTTGGGCCTGTCCAACGACCCCTGCGCCGGTGACATGACCGCCGCTGGCGCCCCGACTGCCGCCGAGTGCTTGCGCACCGGCGTGTCGGCCGCCCAGTACGGCCACATCACCGCCAACGGCGCCGGCCAGTACAACGACCTTGAAGGCGGCAACACCGAGCTGAAGCCGGAAACGGCCGACACCCTGACCGTCGGCGCGGTGCTGACCCCGACCTTCTTGCCGGACCTGACCCTGTCGGCCGACTACTACAACATCAAGATCGACGGCCTGATCGGCGGCATCGGCGCCGACCTGATCATGACCAACTGCTTGAACGGCATCAACACCAGCTACTACTGCCCGCTGATCCACCGTTCGTCCACCGGCTCGCTGTGGCTGGGCACCACCGGCTACGTCACCAACACCAACCAGAACACCGGTAGCGAAGAGACGTCGGGCATCGACTTCAACGCGAACTATCGCCTGGATCTGGCCGATGTCGGTATCGAGAAGATCGGCGCCCTGAACTTCAACTTCACCGGCACGTTCACGCTGGACCAGGTGACTCAGGCGCTTCCGGGCAGCGATGGTTACGATTGCGCCGGCTATTACGGTGCCACCTGCTCCAACCCCGTTCCGATTTGGCGTCACAAGGTCCGTATGACCTGGGAAACCCCGTGGGATGCCAACATCTCGGTGAACTGGCGCCACATCAGCGGCAGCCAGTGGGAAGTGCAGAGCAGCAACGCCACGCTGAACGGCACCGGCATCCCCGGCCTGAACAGCATCGCTGCTTACGATTACTTCGACTTCGCGGCGTCCTACCAGGTCAGCGATTGGCTGACGCTGAGCGGCGGCGTGAACAACGTCTTCGACAAGGATCCGCCCCTGGTCACCACCCAGGTCAACGGCAACTCGTCGTACATCAACGGCAACACCTACTCGCAGGTTTACGACAGCCTGGGCCGTTACTTCTTCTTCAGCGCTTCCGCCAAGTTCTAATCGAACGAAGCTTAGCGTGCGTATCAGAGACGGCGGGCCCCCCGGGGCCCGCCGTTTTCTTTTTGCCCGCGTTTTTCTTTTATCCGCCGCCCCTTATCGCCCGACAGCCGCCGCTATTCCGCCTGGTGTAAAGGCGTGGCACACTCTGCCCCCGAAGATCGCGTTACGGATCAACCTCCTGGAATTCCGGACCATGCCGTTCAAGAAGACCGCCGCCGCCCTGATCGTGACCATGGCCGTGGCGCCCGCCATTCCCCACGTCGCGCTGGCCGCCGACACGCTGGCCAGCTGCCGCGCCATCGGTGACGCCACCCAGCGCCTGGCCTGCTATGATGCCCTGGCCGCAAGCGCCGCCAGCACGCCCTTGGCCGCCGCCCCGGCCACGACACCGGGCGCCGCCCCCGCAGCGGCCGCCACGGCACAGGCGGCCCCCACGACGCCTGCGCAGGACTTCGGCAAGGAAAAGCTGCCCCGCACGGAAGAGCAGCGGGCCCAGGACGACAAGGAGCAGGAGGAGGAGTTGAACTCCACCGTCGCCAAGGTGGTGGCCCTGCCCTATCGCATCTTCGCCGTCACCCTGGAAAACGGCCAGACCTGGGTCAGCAAGGAAGCCCTGACCTTCGACCCCAAGCCGGGTGACCCGGTACGCATCAACCATGGCCTGCTGGGCAGCTATTCCATGGTGGTGGGCCACAGCCGCCTGGTGAAGGCGACCCGTATCGCCTGATTGGCACCGCCGATTGGAACGAAAAGGGCGGCCCGCGAGCCGCCCTTTTTCATGGCGCCGGAGAGGCCGACTCGGGATGCGGCGCGGCCGGCCCATTGAGGCGCATCATCCCACCCGAACAAGCATCCACATCCACCGGCATGCCCCCGGCGCGGGGTGCCGGCCCATTTGCCGGTCCCAAGCGCATGTGCCGGGGGCGCCGACGGCCGCAAAAACCAAAAACCTGACCATCTGGTCAAAAAGTGTTTGCCGCAACCCACGGCTGCGGGGATGCTGGAAGTGTGGATGGACCGGGCCCGCAATCGCCCGCCCAGCCCGCGAAATGGGGAGGAGTCGGGGGCTCGCCATCGGTCACCCAGAACTCTCATCAAAAATAAAAGAATGAACGAGCCCGCTTTCGTCAGAACAATCACGAAAGACGGGGACAAGAATGTTGAACAGGGCAGTCAGTTCCAAAACGGGCAAGCATACGACACAGGCATCCATTTTTTCAAAACCGGCCGTTACTTTGAAAGTCCGCAACCTGCGGGCGGCGTTGGCCGCCGGCACGGCCATGGTGCTGCTGGGCCTGTCCCCGGCGATGGCCCAGACAGGGGCTCCCCAAACGGCGATGCCGGCCGACGATGACGCCTTCCAGGAGGTGGTGGTCACGGCGCGCAAACGGGCGGAAAGCCTGACGGAGACGCCCACCGCCATCTCCGCCTTCACGGCGGAGGATATCCAGCAGCGCAACATGGACAATCTGGCGGACGTGGGCAAATACGTCCCCAACCTGGAGATCAACCGTTTCGGCGTGGGCAATCCGGCGCACGCCGCCATCTTCATCCGCGGCATCGGCCTGCAGGACCACATCATCACCACCGACCCGGCGGTGGGCGTCTATGTCGACGGCGTCTATCTGGGCCGGCAGATGGGGTCCAACCTCAGACCTGACCAATATCGAGCGGGTGGAGGTGCTGCGCGGCCCCCAGGGCACGCTGTACGGCAAGAACACCATCGGCGGCGCCGTCAACATCATCACCGCCCAACCGGGCGATGAGGAGGTGACGCGGGCCGACCTGAAGGTGGGCACCCGCGCCCGGGTGCAGGCCGACGTCTACACCAACACGCACCTGACCGACAAACTGGCGGTGTCCTTCACCGCCAGCCTCAACCGCCGCGACGGCATCGGCAAGGCGCTGAAGGTGGATGCGCCGGAGGATGTGGGCGAGATCAACGAATATTCCGGCCGCGCCGCCGCCAAGCTGCAAGCGTCGGAGAAGTTCTCATTGCTGCTGACCGTGGATGCCATGACCGGCATCTATGGCAAGTCACCCACGACGATGGAGGTGATCAACCCCAATGCCGCCTTCACCAGCCTGGGCCTGAGCCAAAGCCTGCTGCCAGCCAACCCGGACGACAGCAATTCCAACCACGCCGAACTGTTCAAGCAGACCATCCAGAACCGTGGCGCCTCGCTGACCGCCAACTGGGAATTGAACGACAATTTGTCGGCCAAGGTTCTGGGCGGCTTCCGCTACACCCACTACACCGGCGGCCTGGACGACGACCAGACCTACCTGGATTTGGAATCCTATCCTGAGCGCGGTTTTGCCCGGCAATACTCGGTGGAACCGCAGTTGAACGGGGAATACGGCAAGCTGGACTTTGTCGTCGGCGCCTATGCCGGGGATGAGGAGGGCAACACCAATTCCGGCCCCACCGTCTACCTGGCCCCCAGCGGCTATTTCGACCTGAAACAAACCACCAGCAGCTACGCCGTGTACGGCCATGCCGGTTACCAGGTGCTGGACGACCTGAAGGTGTCGGCGGGCGTGCGTTATTCCGACGACCACAAGGACGCCAGCGCCCAGTTCGACAGCTGGACCGATCCCTCGCGCACCTACCGCAGCCAGTCGTGGACCGCCACCACCTGGGACGTGTCGGCGACCTACGACATCCAGAAGGCCCTGAGCGCCTACGCCACCATTTCACGCGGTTACCAGAGCGGGGGTTATCCGCCGCGGCCCTTCAACGGACCCAGTTACTTCGTTTCCTTCAACCCCACCTTCGCCACCAACTACGAGACGGGCATCAAGGGCGTGTTCTTCGACCGCCTGCAAATGAACGTGTCACTGTTCTATACCGAATACACCGACCTGCCGCTGGAGGTGTCGCAACCATCGGCCACCGGCTTCAACACCCGCATCGAAAGTGCGGGCCAGTCGGAAGCCAAGGGCGTGGAGGTGGAGGGGACCTTGAAGATCACCAAGTCCTTCGACATCCAGGGGTCGATGGGCTTCATCGATTCCCAGATCACGGCGGTGCCCGGCGACGCTACCGCCATCAAGGTCGGTTTCACCCCCGCCTTGACGCCGCAATGGACCGTGTCGGTGGCACCGGAATACCATCTGTTCCTGGACAGCGGCACGGTCGATGCCCGCATCGATTACTCATACCGCGGCAAGGAATACGGCCAGGCCGCCAACGACAGCTACAATCTGATCAAGTCGCGCAGCCTGTTCGGATTCAACATCGCCTACACCCCCATCCACGGGTCGTGGACGGCGGCCATCTACGGCGAGAACATCTTCAACAAGCGTTACGACGTCGGCCGGCTGGACGACGCCTTCGCCGGCTTCACCGAAATCATCCGCAATAACGACCGCAGCGAGTTCGGCGTGAAGGCCAGCTACAAGTTCTAAGGACACCCAACCCAGTATCAGTGGCGTGAAGCCTTGGCTTCACGCCGCTGTAGGACGCGACCGCGTCTGCCGGAGCTTTTCGGGGAACGCAGTGGACTGAAAAGCGAGGACAAGGCAAGCGGGCGGATGCCCGCGCCCGCCGCTTGAGGGAACCCGGACATATAGGTCCCGACCGGGACCGCCGGAGACTTCCGGGGAGCGAAGCGGACTGGAAGTCGAGGATAGCCAAAGGCGCGGACGCGCCTGCCGGCGCTTGAGGACATCCAAACTAATGCACACCCGTGGTGTCGGCGACACGGGTGGGCCGGGGCGCCAGCCAGATGACCAGGGACGCCAGGAACAGGGCCGCCGCCACGCCCAGGAACACCTGGTTGGTGGCCAGCATCACCCCTTGCCCCTGCACCAGCTGGTCCAGCCGGCCGGCGCTGAGGCCGCCGGACAGCACGTCCGGGCGCAGCATATCCACCAGTTCCGCCCGGTTGCGGGTGGCGCCATCCTCCCACAACGTGTTGACCAGCGAGGTGGCGAAGGCGCCAGAGAAGGTGCGCAGGAAGTTCATCAACCCGGCGGCCGACGCCGTCTCCACCGGGTCCACGCTGGCCAGCGCCAGCGAGGTCAGCGGCACGAAGAAGAAGGGCATGCCGATGCCCTGCAACAGCAAGGGGGCGGCGATCTGGAAATAGGTCATGTCGCTGGTGGACCCGCAGCGATAGAAGGTCACCCCCGCCATCCAGGCCAGGCCGAAGAACACCAGTGGCCGGGGATCCACCTTGGCCGACAGCTTGGCCACCAGGGGCGCCAGCAGGACGGCGGAGACGCCGGAGACCGCCGTGGCGTATCCCGCCCAGGTGGCGGTGTAGCCCATGTTGCTTTGCAGCCAGAGCGGCGTCAGCACGGCGGTGCCGAAGAAGGCGCCGAACCCTAAGCTGATGGTCAGCACCGCCATGGCGTAGCCGCGATGGCGGAACACCCGCAAATCCACGATGGGATGGTCCACCGTCGATTCCCAGATGAGGAAGGCGGCGAAACCGATGGCGGCCACGATGGCCAGGCCCACGATGTCGGTGGAGGCGAACCAGTCCAGATCCTTGCCCTCGTCCAGCATGATCTGCAAGGCGCCCACCCAGACGATCAGCAGCAGCAGGCCGACGATGTCGATGCGCGACTTCACCAGCGGCGTCTCGAACGGGCGCAGCAGGCCCCAGCAGGCGGCAGCACAGACGATGGCGATGGGCACGTTGATGAAGAAGATGAAGGGCCAGCCCCAGCTGTCGCACAAGGTACCGCCCAGGATGGGTCCCAGGATGGGCGCCACCAGGGTAGTCATGGCCCAGATACCCATGGCCGCCGGCGCCTTTTCCTTGGGGAAGATGCGCAGCAGCAGGGTCTGCGACAGCGGCATCAGCGGGCCGCCGGCCAGGCCCTGCATCACGCGGAACAGCACCAGCATGCCCAGCGACTGGGCGAAGCCGCAGAGGGCGGAGCACAGGCCGAACCCTAGCATGCCCAGCACGAAGGTACGCACTGCCCCAAAGCGTGCCGCCAGCCAGCCGGTCAGCGGCACGGTCACCGCCTCCGCCACCGCGTAGGAGGTGATGACGAAGGTGCCCTGGCTGGACGACACCGCCAGACCGCCGGCGATGTTGGGCACCGACACGTTGGCGATGGTGGTGTCCAGCACCACCAGGAAGTTGGCGGCGGCCAGCAGCAATCCGCCCAGCAGGAGTTGACCGCCCGACAGTGTCTTGGGGGCATCGGGGTTCATGGCCGCCCCCTCAGCGCCGGGCGGCGGCGGGCGCCGCGCCGGTGTCGATGGTCACGTTCATGGACAGGCCGACGCGCAGGGGGTGGACGGCCAGTTCGCTGGGGTCCAGCAGGATGCGCACCGGCACGCGCTGTACCACCTTGATCCAGTTGCCGGTGGCGTTCTGCGCCGGGATCAGCGCGAAGGCGGAACCGGTACCGCCCGCCAGGCCGGCGACCTGGCCATGGAAGACGACACGGCCACCATAAAGGTCGGAGGTCAGTTCCACCGGCTGGCCGGGCCGCACGTCGGCCAGCTGCACTTCCTTGTAATTGGCGTCGACATAAGCCTGGCCCACCGGCACCACGCTCATCAGCACGGTGTCGGCCTTGACCCGCTGGCCCACCTGCACCTGGCGGCGGGCCACCACGCCGTCGAACGGCGCCTTCACCACCGTGCGGCCCAGGTCCACCCGGGCCTGTTCCACCCGGGCGCGGGCGGCCATGACCTCGGGATTGGTCTCCACCGTGCTGTCGCTGATCAGCACCGTGTTGACCTTCTGCGAGCCCTGGGCCGCGGCGCGGCTGGCCACGGCCTGGGCACGGCTGGCCTTGGCGGCGGCCAGGTTGGCACCGGCGGTGGCGAAAGCATTCTGCGCGCTGGTCAGTTCCTCCCCCGACACGGCACCCGATGCCGCCAGCGCCTTGCGGCGATCCAGGTCGATGCGGGCGCGGTCAAAGTCGGCCTGCGCGGACACCAGCTGCGCCTCGGCCCGGGCGCTGTCGGCCTCACGCGCCGCCACCTGGGCCGCCAGGGCGCCGTCATTGGCGAAATAGCCCCGCACCCGGCGTTCGGCCTGGCCCAGCTGCGCCTCCGCCTGGGCCAGCGCGATGCGGGCGTCGGTGTCATCGATGACCACCAGCACGTCGCCCCGCTTCACGGCTTGCGTGTCCACCACCGGCACGGCGCGCACCGTGCCCTCGACGGAGGAAGTCACCTGTGCGGAGTCGGCGTTGACGTAGGCGTTGTCGGTGGAGACGTAGCGGGAACCAACCACCAGGCGGTAACCGCCATACCCCAGCCCGGCCAGAAGGACGACGGCGCCCAGGCCGGCGAACAGCGTGGCCCGCGGGGAGCGGCCGGCCTTCGCCGGGTGCGGCCGGGTGTGGGCGTCGGCGGTTGCGGAAATGTCGGACATGGAAGGGGTTCCTCAGGAACGGGGGCCGGCGGCAGCGGCGGCGATGGTGGTTGGCGACGGGGCGGCCTCGTGGTATCCGCCGCCCAGCGCGCGGACCAGGGCGACGTCCAGCGTGAAGGCGCGGGCCTCAAGGTCGGCCAGGACGCGACGATCGCTGATCAGCGTGTCCTCCGCCGTCAGCACGTCCAGGTAGGTGGACAGCTTGCCCTCGTACCGGGCGGTGGCGATGCGGTGGGCCTCGGCGGCGGCCGCCAGCGCGTCCCGGGCATGGGCCAGGCGCACCTGCAAGGCCCGGGTGCTGACGGCGGCGTCGGCCACGTCCTGCAGGGCCTTGGCCACCGTGGCGTCATAGTCGGCCACGGCGGCGTCATAGTCGGCGCGGGCCCCCCGGTATTGGGATGCCAGCGCACCACCCTCGAAGATCGGCAGGCTGACGGCCGGACCCACGCTGCCGATGGTGGCGCCGGACTTGGTCAGCGCGTTCAGGCCCAGGGTCTGCAGGCCGAAATAGGCGGCCAGGTTCACGTTGGGGTAAAAGGCCGCCTCGGCCACGTCGATGCGCCTGGCCAGCGCCTGCGCCCGCAGGCGGGCGGTGACCACGTCCGGCCGGCGGCCCAGCAGGTCGGCGCCCACATCGGCGGGCAGGCCGAAGGCCTTCAGTTGGACGGCGGCCGGCGGCTGGATGGCCAGGCCCCGGTCAGGGCCGGCGCCCAGCAGGGCCGCCAGGCGGTTGCGGGTCAGGGCGATGGTCTCGTCCTGGGCGGCCAGATCGGCGCGGGCGCCGGCCTCCCGCGCCTCGGCCTGGCGGACCGCACCCAGGGTTTCCAGGCCGTTGGCATGGCGCTGGCGCACCAGGCCGGTGCTGCGGTCGCGCACGTCCACGGCATCGGCGGCGGCGGCGCGGTCGGCCACCTGCTGCACCAGGTCGGCGTAGGCCGCGGCGATGCCCACCGACAGGGTCAGGCGCGCCTGGGCCAGGTCGGCCCGCGCGGCCTCCGCCTCCGACGTCGCCGCCGCCAGGCTGGCCCGGTTCTTCCCCCAGAGGTCGATATCGTAGCTGAGGTCCAGGGTCGCCCGCGGCACCTCATGATAGCCCTTGGGCACGAAGGATTGCGGGAACAGGTAGCGGTAGCTCTGCTTGTCCTCAGTCACCTGGGCGTTGGCCGTCAGTTTGGGCCACAGGGCGGCATCCGCCTGCCCCGCCAGGGCGTCCGCCTTGCGCAGCCGTGCCGCCGCCGCCGCCAGGTCCGGCGCGCCGGCCAGCCCCTCCTCGATCAACGCGTCCAGCTGGGCATCGCCATAGGCCGTCCACCACCGGTCGGCGGGCCATTCGGCGGCAGCGCCGGCCGCGAAGCTGGCGTGTGTCGCATAGTCGCCGGCGGGATGCGGCGCGGGGGCCGGCCCCACGTCCGGCACCCAGGCGCAGGCGGCGGCGGTCAGAGCCAAGGCGGCGGACAGGTACAGGCGGGCCGTCAGCCGGCGTGGACGGCCGACAGGGCAGGCGACGAAGCCGGCGAAGGGGCGGGGCATGGGAAAAGCTTTCGGCATATCGAAACCGTACGGTTTGGTTCTATGCGCCTTGTCCAATCTGTGGTCAAGACAAAATTGAACTGTACGGTTCAGTTATAAGAATGATACGGCTTGATGTGCCCCGGCCGATCAAGGCAAGGTCGCGCCTGCGAAGCGGCGCCAACCCGCAGCCCATTTCCTGAGGATCCCGATACCGACATGAAGGTGAAGACCGAAGCCCGGCGACAGGCCATCCTGGCCGCCGCCAGCGCCCTGTTCCAGGAGGTGGGGTTCACCGCCGCGTCCATGTCGGAATTGGCCAGCCGCCTCGGCGGGTCCAAGGCGACGCTCTACGGCTATTTCCGGTCGAAGGAAGAGCTGTTCGTGGCGGTGATGGCGGATGCCGCCGGCGACATGAAGCAGGGGGCGTTCAAGTCCCTGAACCCCGACAAGGACGTCGGGGAAACGCTGCGGCGGTTCGGCCGCATCTATCTGGATTTCATCCTGTCGCCCTGGGCCATCTCCGTGCGGCGCATGACGGTAGCGGAGGCGCAACGGTCCGACGTGGGGCGCCTGCTGTATGAAAACGGCCCCAAGATCGGCTGGGGACTGTTCGCGGAGTATTTGACGGCGTTGATGGACCGGGGCCGCCTGCGCCCTGACGACGCCGACCGGGCGGCCGCGCATTTCCGCGCCCTGGTGGAGGCGGAGCACGTGGACGCCGTGCTGCTGGACATCCGGCCCAAGCCGGATGAGGCCGCCATCAGCCTGGCGGTGGACGCGGCCGTGGACGTGTTCCTGCGCAGCTACACTGTTTAAGTCCCTCAAGCGGCGGGCGCCGCCATCCGGCGGCTTGCCTGATCCTCGATTTCTGGTCCGCTGATGCTTCCCAGAAATCTCCGGCGGTCCCGGTCGGGGCCTACAGCAGCATGCCCCCCATGCCGCTGGTTGTTTCATTCGGCACCCTTTGGCGCCCCCGGAACCGTCAGTCCATCAACATTTTAAAGACCTGAAACCTAGAGGCTGGAGAACCCCCCGCCGCCGGACGGCTTGGCCGGTGTCAGGGGGGTGGCGCCGAAGCCGCCGGACGGCTGGTCCGCCTGGAAATCGTCCATGGCCGACATGACATGGGCGATGAAATCCCGTTCCGCCGCCGACAGGCGCGGGCTCCAGATATCGAAAATCATGACCACGCGCACCTGGTCACCGTCGTTCCAGGCCTCATGCTCGATGGTGTCGTCGAAGGCCCAGGCCACCCCCATCTGCCATTCCCGCGTCTCATTGCCCACGCGGAAGCCGCAACCGGGCGGCACCACCAGCGGCAGGTGCACCACCAGGCGGGTGTTGGCGACGCCGGTATGCGGCGGTATGCGGGTGCGGGGCTTCAGGACCGAGAACATGGCCGCCGGCGACCGCCGAATCATGCGCGGCTGCGGCATCTGTTCCAGCACGGCCATGGCTTTCGGGCAACGGTCGGCGTTGCCCGGAACCGGCACACCATGCTGCAACAAATGAAAGGCGCTCCACCGCGGGGAGTGGTTCAGCTCCGCCCATTGGTCCATCGGCCGGTCGTCGCGATAGTCGATATAGGGCACGAAGGCGCCGGCCAGCGCCTGTTCCGCCAGCACGGCCTCCAGTTCCCGACGGATGTCGGCGGTCGCGGCCTCCAGCGTCGGCAGCCAGGGGCATTCGTCACGATCGTAGAACTCGATCGCCGGCATGTCGGGATAGTGATAATGCGTCGGCTGCTGGGTGTAGATCTTGCGGCGGCCCAGCAACTGGTCGGTGAAGAACGTCATGCGCCGGGCGTCGGCACTGCTGCCCCGGGCCGCCCCCTGGTCCACCACCGGACGCAGGAAATCCGCCATTTCCTGGATGTAGGTCGCATGGGCGGCGCGGGCCTGGGCCAGGGCCCGCTGAGTCGGGGGATCCAGGTTCTCCTGCGTCTCTCCCAGGGTGACGGCGATGCCATAGGCCTCACCCGCCTCGCGCTTGCGTCCCATGGCCTGCAATAGCGACGCGCGCATCAGCAGGCCCATGAACAACCGCGGCTCCAGCGACAGGGCATGGTCCACCGCCGCCAGGGCGTCGGCGTGGCGGCCCATGGCGCGCCGGGCGGCGGCCAGATTCAGCCACAGGGACAATTCCCGCGGCGATTGCCGCAGCGCGTCCTGCAGAATGGCCTGCGCCTCCGCGTAATTGCCTGATTTCATTGCCGCCATAGCCGCCGCATTGGACCGCTGGGCCGGAACGTCAGGCTGCATCGCCACTCCCCGTTGAAAAGATTTTGCCACCCCCATGGCACCATAACTTTGGCCGCAATGCTAGCGATGTAAGGCCTAAGCCATTGGAAACAGGCTTATTTGCAGAATCATTCTGCAATTGATCCAGCGACAATCATCGCGATTGCACACAATATTCATCACATGAAATAAATAAATTATACGCCTGTTACCAACGAGTTACTAAAATAACGATGCTTTATTAATATTAAGTGTCACTGAAACGTGACATTGACTCCAGATGTAACGGACTTTTATCGCCTTTAGTTGACGCTAGATTTTCACTCCTCAAAAACTCTGCTCCAAGCGACCCGGCGCCCACGGGGCATTTCAAGCGCGGGATTGTCGGTCGTGACCGTCGCAGCGCCATTTTCATGGCGGTTGGTTGGAGACAAGAAGTTGAAGAAAATGACAAACCGGGGACGTTTGCTCACGTCGACCATCCTGCTCAGCACCCTGTCCGCCGGGCTCATAGCCGGACAGGCCGCGGCGCAAAGCGCCGACAGTAGCGATATGCAAGAAATCGTCGTCACAGGTTCACGCATCAAGCAGGCGGCGAACCTGACCAGCGACAGTCCGATCACCACGGTCGGCCAGAAGGAAATGCAGTTCCAGGGCACGACCAACGTCGAAACCCTGCTGAACAACCTGCCGGGCGTCACCGCCGACCAGACGCAAGGCGTATCCAACGGTGCCAGCGGCACCGCCACGATCAACCTGCGCAACCTGGGCGCCTCGCGCACCCTGGTGCTGATCGACGGCCGCCGCATGGTGGGCGGTGATCCCAGCTATCCCTACACCGACGTGAACTTCATCCCGGCGGCGCTGGTGGAAAGCGTGGACGTGGTGACGGGCGGCGCCTCCGCCGTCTACGGTTCCGACGCCGTGGCCGGTGTCGTGAACTTCAAGATGAAGCGCGATTTCGAAGGCGTGAAGGTCGACTACCAGCTGTCGGCCGCCCAGCACGACAACAACAACAAGGAAGCCGACACCGCGCTGAAGAACTTCGGCCTGTCCGTCCCGGGCAGCCAGTTCGACGGTTTCGTGCGCGACAGTTCCTTCATCATCGGCGCCAACGCCCCGAACAACAAGGGCAACGTCACCGCCTACGCCACGTACCGCTGGACGGAACCGGTGAAGCAGTCCAGCCGCGACTGGTCCGCCTGTTCCATGTCCGTGTCGGGCGACACCAACGACACGCACGTCTGCCAGGGTTCCAGCAACAACCTGTACGGCGACTTCAAGACCAATGGCTCGGGCACCGGCTATGCGCTGAACCCCAACGGCACCTCCACCTTCGTGCCGTACACCAACGCGCTGTCGTTCAACTACGGCCCGTACAACTACCTGCAGCGCCAGGACGAGCGCTACACCGGCGGCGCCTTCGCGCACTATGAAATCAGCCCGGCGTTCGACGTCTACACCGATTTCATGTTCATGACCGACCACACCCGGGCGCAGATCGCCTCGTCGGCCATCTTCAATTCCGCGCTGTACAACATCAACTGCGACAATCCGCTGATGTCGGAGTCGGAAGCGTCGACGCTGTGCGGCGCCAACGCCGGCACCAGCGCCAACTGGTCGGGCACCATCGGCCTGCGCTTCGCCGGCGACGACAAGGCGCGTTACGACGACATCACCCACACCGACTACCGCTTCGTCATCGGCACCAAGGGCGACCTGGGCGGCGGCTGGAGCTACGACGTCTACGCCCAGCATTCCGAGACGCTGTACAGCGAGCATTACGAGAACGACGTCTCCATCTCCAAGGTCCAGAAGGCCCTGGACGTCGTGAACGTCAACGGTGTGGCCACCTGCCAGTCCGTCGTCGATGGTACCGACGCGAACTGCGTGCCGCTGAACATCTTCTCCACCAACGGCATCAGCCAGGCCGCCTGGAACTACATCAGCACGTCGTCCTTCAAGGAAGGCAGCGTCACCCAGGACGTGGTCAGTGGTTCCGTCACCGGCGACTTCGGCGAATTCGGCCTGCAAAGCCCGTTCGCCAAGAACCCCATCGCCATCGCCGTGGGCACGGAATACCGCAAGGAAAGCCTGAACCTGAAGGTGGACGAGGAAAATTCCTCGGGCGACCTGGCCGGTTCCGGCGGCGCCACCGAGAACTCCTCCGGCGCCTATGACGTCAAGGAACTGTACGGCGAAATGCGCATCCCGCTGGTGCAGGGTGTGGATTGGGTGAAGGACCTGTCGCTGGACACCGGCTACCGCTGGTCCGACTACAGCTCCTCCGGCAAGGTCGACAGCTGGAAGATCAGCCTGGACTACGCGCCCATCAGCGACGTCAGCTTCCGCGGCGGCTTCAACCGCGCCGTCCGCGCGCCCAGCATCCTGGAACTGTACTCCACCCAGACCGTCGGCCTGACCTCGGCGTCGGATCCCTGCTCGGGCTCCAGCCCGTCGGCCACCCTGGCCCAGTGCTCCCGCACCGGCGTGACCGCCGCCCAGTACGGCACCATCGCCGAATGCACGTCCTCGCAGTGCAACGTCGAGACCGGCGGCAACACCGCGCTGAAGCCGGAAACCGCCGACACCTGGACCGTCGGCACCGTCATCACCCCGACCTTCCTGCGCAACTTCTCCGCCACCATCGACTACTTCGACATCCGGGTGACCGACCTGATCGGCACGCTGTCGGCGTCGTCGGTGATGAGCCAGTGCCTGAACACCGGTGACAGCTACTACTGCAGCCTGATCCATCGCGCCAGCAACGGCAGCCTGGCGCTGACCGGCGGCTATATCGTCGATACCGAGATGAACACCGGCTACCTGGATGAGCAGGGTGTGGACTTCGGCATCAACTACATGCTGGACCTGGAAGACCTGAACATCCAGGACAAGGGTTCGGTGTCCTTCCAGTTCAACGGCACCTGGCTGGCCAACTACCTGATCCAGCAGCAGCCGGGCGAGCAGGCCTACAACTGTAAGGGCCTGTTCGGCGTGACCTGCGGCCAGCCCACCCCGATGTGGCGCCACACCTTCCGCGTCACCTGGGAGACCCCGTGGAACTTCAACCTGTCGGGTAACTGGCGCTACATCAGCGGCGTGAAGCTGGACCAGAACACCGCCAACTCCATCCTGGCCGGCGACTACGACAAGGCAGACGGCCGCATCAACTCCTACAGCTACTTCGACCTGGCCATGACCGCCAACGTCTACGACCACTACACGGTCCGGTTCGGCGTCAACAACCTGTTCGACAAGGACCCGCCCATCCTGGACAGCAACATCTACGGCGTGTCCGGCACCAGCAACTACGGCAACGGCAACACCTTCCCGGGTATCTACGACACCCTGGGCCGGACGTTCTTCCTGGGCGTCACCGCCGACTTCTGACAGCGCATCCAAGTCAGTCTTCATGGAAACGGCGGGTCCCAGGGCCCGCCGTTTTCTTTTTGCGGACTTTAAGGTTAGGATCCGGTCCGCGTCAGCCAAGGCCGGGGCACACCGGCCAATCGAGACGGGAGGACATCCCATGAGCACCCCCATCAACCACCAGATCCGCCTGGCGGCGCGGCCCGTCGGCCTGCCCACGCCGGACGGCTGGCAGCACACGGAAGAACCGGCGGTCCTGCCCGCCGAGGGCGAGGTGCTGGTACAGACCCTGTACCTGTCCCTGGATCCGGCCATGCGCGGCTGGATGAACGAGGGCAAGTCCTACATCCCGCCCGTCGAGCTGGGTGCAGTGATGCGCGCGGGCGGCGTCGGCCGCGTGATCGCTTCGGCCAGTGCCGCCTTCAAGCCGGGCGACCATGTCAGCGGCGCCCTGGGCGTGCAGGAATACGCGACCCTGTCGGCCAAGGCCCTGACCCGGGTCGATCCGGACCTGGCCCCGCTGCCGGTGCACCTGGGCGCCCTGGGCATGCCGGGCATGACCGCCTATTTCGGATTGCTGGACGTGGGCCAGCCCCAGCCCGGCGACACGGTGGTGGTGTCGGCCGCCACCGGGGCGGTGGGCGCCGTGGTCGGCCAGATTGCCCGGATCAAGGGCTGCCGCACCGTGGCCATCGCCGGCGGCGCCGACAAATGCCGGTACGCCGTGGAAACGCTGGGTTACGACGCCGCCATCGACTACAAGGCCGGCGACATCCGCCGGGAATTGCGCACCCACGCGCCCAAGGGCGTGGACGTCTATTTCGACAATGTCGGTGGGGACATCCTGGAGGCGGTGCTGGCGCAATTGGCGCGCAAGGCCCGCATCGTCATCTGCGGTGCTATTTCCCAGTACAACAACACGACGGCGATGAAGGGACCGGCCAATTACCTGTCGTTGCTGGTGAACCGCGCCCGCATGGAAGGCATGGTGGTGTTCGATTATGCCGACCGTTATCCGGTGGCGGTCGCGGACATCGCCGCCTGGATCAGGCAAGGCCAGCTGGTCACGCGTGAGGACGTGGCGGAGGGCGGCGTGGCCGCCTTCCATGACACGCTGCTGCGGCTGTTCAGCGGGGCCAACTTCGGCAAGCTGGTGCTGAAGGTCGCGGACTAAGGGGAAGAAGCGCGCCCCGGCGGCCAGACGGCCGCCGGGGGTCGCGACTTAAAGGATCAGGCCGAGGCCGACGCCCAGGAGGCGCCCGCGTTGGTCCGGCCGGACGCCGGCGCGGCATCGCGTTCATCGACGATGGGAACGGCCTGCACGATGATGGTGTTCAGGGTGCGGCACAAGGTGCGGCCCCGTTCCGTCAGGTGCAGGGTGCGGACCCGATTGTCGTGGTGCAGGGTGCGCGCCTCGACCAGATCGGAGGCGCGGTTGCCGAAGCCCGTGGAGAGGCGGGCGACGATACGCGACACCGTGTGCGGCTGGGCCCGCAACAGCATGCCCAGTTCGCGCAGGCTGATGCCCTCGTTCTCGCAGATGTAGAGGAAGCCGCAGGCCTCCAGCAGCGAAAACTGCTCATCCACCGACCGCATGGCCTCAAGGGCCGCCAGGGGGGCGCTACGCTGCCGGTGGCGGCCGTCGTTCTGATTAGCTGTCATATTGATGCATGTTCCCCGTGTTGGAGGCTAGGCGCAGAGACGGTCGCACCTGCGAGGCTGCGCGCTGCTTAACCTGCGAGAACGTGAGGTTGGCTTGGGGGTACGTGGTCATGATCGGTTCGAACAGGCTGCGGATCGCCGCCTGATGATCCCCGGCCGCCACGAAATCCTCGGCCTCCACTTCAATGACGATGACGCTTTTGATCTTCATTTCTGCCAATTCCACTTTTTTGGTTCCTTTGCCCCGGTCGGGTACCCCGTCCCGGCGACCCAAGGATCTGCCCGAATTCGCCATCCGCCCGACTGGCCCAGCTTTCCTGGCTCCCGGGGTGGGGTCATCACCCCGCCATGGTTGCCAAATCAACTTAGGCCATTCGTTAAAATGGCACCCATACGCGCTCGGGCCCAACACACCGATGCAAAAATGCAAACAACCTTAACGACTGCGACAAAAACGCGCTTGTCACAGGCGGCGCCCCTCGACACTTCGGTCGCCCCGCCGCCCAGGGCGACAGGAATAGGTGCGCTTTTGTCGGTTATACGGACGGGCGTGGGAAAGCTGTCGCTTGCAAGAACGATTAACGTGTCGATTTTGTCAGGCGCGGAAGGGAACCCCTCATCAGGGCGAGATCGGGGGCCCATCCAAAGGGCTGTTCCACCCCTCTATAACGGCCGTTCCTGGCGGCTGCCTGACAAACCAAAGAAAGCGGGCGGAACATGCCGGGGCGCCAATCCCGGTGGGGATCTTCCCCTGCCCCCAACAGGGCCGGCGAATAACCGTCAGGCAGCCTAGCGCCCGGCCGTCACCAGCGCCAATCCCCTATTCCGCCTAGGAAATCGGGCTGCGGCAAAGAGACCGGGAACATTCCCATGCCACTGATTTTCGCCACCATCGGCCTTCCTGTCGCTGCCATCGGCGGCGGCTGTCGTCCGCCGGATGCGGGCATGGGTGGGCCGCCTGCGGGGACGCCCTGGCGACAGACAGGGATCTGTAGGGGACGTTGAAGATGGGCGGGGGCAGCAAAGCAGCCATGCATCCGCATGGGAAAAGCGCGCGACGCCCACTGCGGGAAATGGGAAAGGGAAGGCGGCTCCGCAGCCCCTTGCCCCTTCTTCATGTGTGCTCTGCCTTGAAGCCTTCAGGAAACGACGCGGAAGCCGGGCCGCCGGGCGGGGCTTTCCCATTCCATCGCCATTTCCGCACCCTCATCCTCCTCCTCGACCTGCGTCAGGTTGCGGTCGCGGATGGCGACGAAGTCCTGGAGATTGGCCAGGAACAGGCGAACCAGCGCGGGGTCGAACTGCCGGCCGGCGCCGTCGTTCAGGTGATCCAGCACGCGGACCAGCGGCCAGGCTTCCTTGTAGGGCCGTACGGACATCAGGGCGTCGAACACATCGACCAGGCAGACGATGCGGCCGGACACGGGAATGCTGTTGCCCTTGAGCGCGCGGGGATAACCCTCGCCGTCCCAGCGTTCGTGGTGGCTGAGCGCCACCTCCGCCGCCAGATCCAGCAGGGGCAGGCCGCTGCCCATCAGGATGCCGGCGCCGATGGTGGTATGGGTCCTCATCACATCCCATTCCTGCGCATCCAGGGGACCAGGCTTCAGCAGGATGGCGTCAGGAATGCCGATCTTGCCCACGTCATGCAGGGGGGCCGCCAGCGCCAGCTGATCGGCGAAATCCTGGTCGGTGCCGGCCAGCAGGGCCAGGTGACGGGCCATCTGGCCCACGCGGTTGGTATGGCAGGCGGTCTCGTTATCGCGCATGGCGCTGGCGGTGCGCAGGCGCTGGATCATCTGCGACTGCACCTGGTCCAGCCGGGCGTGCGCGTCGATCAACTGCACTTCGGAACGGCGGCGGCGCGCCACTTCGGTCGCCAGGATGCGGCTGAGCACCGTCAGCCGGTCGCCCTTGCCCGCGACCGGAGCCTGGGCCGGGCGGCTGGTGCGGGCCAGCGCCCGACGGCGCAGAAGCAGGGCGACGAAGGCGGTGACGGCCAAGGTGGCGGTCAGCAGTGCCGGCATTGAAGCGCCCAACTGCCCCACCTGTTCCAGGGCCTCGCCCACCGGCGCCGCACCCGACAGCATCAAACCGATATCCATGAGCCCGCTCCTCAATCTTCGGTTCCAGTCTGCCGGCCTAGTCCTTAAGGCTTTGCTACCAGGCACGAAGACATATGCCGAAAGTCAGCCATCACCCGTGGTAATCCTTAGGACTCAGGACGGCCCCTCAGGTTTTGTTTGCGGGTGCGGAAAACTTCGCCAGGATAAGGCCGGCCGCTTTTCATGGACCCGCCGGCCGGAGACTCCGGCCCTGGGGCGCAATTCCTTGACCATGGCCCGAACGTTCAGAGGAAGATCAAAAGATGCAGCCCTACATGCCGTATCTTTTCATGGCCGCGGCACTGTTGATCATGGTGCGGCGCACCCGTGTCTGGCGCCGGGTGCGCCCCCCCTTCCTGGCCATCGTGCCGTTGCTGCTGCTGGCGCTGGTGACCTTTTATGCCTGGGGTGCCGGGCATCTGGGACCGCACGTGACGCCACTGGGCTGGCTGGCCATCGCCGGCGGCCTGCTGGCGGGGGTGGGTTGCGGCGCCGTGATTGGCCGGCTGGTGCACCTGGCGCACGACCCCGACACCGGCCATGTCACCATGCGCCTGTCGCTGGTGGGCTTTGCCGTGCTGCTGGGATTGCTGGTCATCCGCCAGGCGGCGCGGCAGCTGGGCGTGGACCCCGCATCGACCGGCCCCGGCGCCGCCTTCAGCCTGATGTCCGACGTGCTGATCGCCGTGGCGCTGGGCACGGTGCTGAGCCGTCAATTCGTGTTGTGGCGCCGCTGGCGGGCGCTGGTCACCGCCCCTTCCCCCACCTCTGACACGGATACCGGCGACGCCGCCACCGCTTGAGGTCCGCCAATCCTGGATCTGGACCCGCCGGCGGGGTATGACGGATTCAGATTCATCCCAGGACCCGGAGGCCACCCATGCCGGACCAGACCGTTCCCCCCGCAGCGGATCAAGCCGCCGGCACGCCGCCGCTGAAGGTGGCCATCCTGCCGGTGACGTCGTTCCAGCAGAATTGCTCCATCCTGTGGTGCACGGCCACCCGCCGCGCCGCCGTGGTGGACCCCGGCGACGGCGTCCAGCAGATCCAGGAATTCCTGGCGCGCCAGTCGCTGACGCTGGAACGCATCCTGGTCACCCATGGCCATGTCGACCATGCCGCCGCCGTCGCCGACCTGATGGCCAAGACCGGCGTGCCGGTGGAGGGACCGGAACAGGAGGACAAGTTCTGGATCGACCGCCTGCCGGAAGACGGCGCCAAGTACGGCATGCTGCACGCCAAGTCCTTCACCCCCACCCGCTGGCTGAACGACGGCGACACGGTGACGGTGGGCGACCTGGTGCTGGACGTGCTGCATTGCCCGGGCCACACGCCCGGCCACGTCGTCTTCATCCACCAGCCGTCGCGCCTGGCCATCGTGGGCGACGTCATTTTCCAGGGGTCGATCGGCCGGACCGATTTTCCGCGCGGCGACCACGCCGCCCTGATCCGGTCCATCCGCGAAAAGCTGTTCCCCCTGGGCGACGACATCACCTTCCTGCCCGGCCACGGCCAACCGTCCACCTTCGGGCAGGAACGGCGCAACAACCCCTTCGTCTCCGACCGCGCGGTGGCCCGGGGCTGACCGCCCCGCCCTGAACCCGTCCGGTCCGGAAGGAAACCCCATGGCCAGCGTCGCCGAAGCCCTGAACGAGGCCCTGCGCCACCACCGCGACGGGGCGCTGGAACCGGCGGAGGTGCTGTACCGCCGCATCCTGGCGGCCGTGCCCGATCATGGCGACGCCCTGAACCTGCTGGCGGTGCTGTGCCTGCAGACACAGCGGGCGGCCGACGCCCTGGACCTGGCGACGCGGGCCACCGCGGCCAATCCTGGCGCGCCGTCCTTCCACGCCACCCGCGCCGATGCCGCCGCCATGGCCGGCCGGCCGGCGATTGAGGCGGAGGCCCTGGCCGCCGCGTTGAGCCTGGGCCCGACCGGTGCACCGGCCGCCGTGCTGCACCGCCGACGGGGACGCGCCCTGGCCGCATCGGGCGACGCCGCCGGCGCGGTGCAAGCCTTCCGCGCGGCGGCTGCGGCCATACCCGACGGTGCACCGGAGGCGATCGACATCCTGGACGACCTGGCCGTCATGCTGACCCGCACCGGTGACGGTGCCGAGGCGGAGGCCCGGTTCGCCGAAATCCTGCGCCTGCGGCCCGGCCATGCCGGCGCCACCCGCAACCTGGCCAGCCTGTGGCTGAACCGGGCGGCGGCGCACCTGGCGCAGGGGCAGGCGACTGAGGCGGCGGGACTGGCCCGCCGGGCGGCGGATCTGGATCCCAAAAGGCGGGAGGCCTGGGCGCGGCTGGGCCTGGCCTTGATGGCGCTGAACCGCCTGGGTGAGGCGGGCGACGCGCTGCGCCAGGCCGACGCGCTGACGGATCCGGCCGCGATGGATGAAGAGGCCACAGAAATCCTGATCAACCTGGGCTTCGTGGAAACCCGCCTGGGCCGTTTCGACGTGGCGGCGGCGGTCCTAGACCGCGCCCTGGCGCTGGCACCGGCAAGGCCCGAGGCCCTGAACCATCTGGGCATCCTGCACCATGCCCAGGGCCGGCTGGACGCGGCAGCGGCCGCGTTTCGGCGGGCCATGGCGGCCGGTCCGGCCGACCACCGCGCGCCGACCAACCTGGCCACGGTCCTGAAGGACCAGGGCGATGACGCGCAGGCGGAAACACTGTACGCCCAGGCGCTGGCCCTGGCGCCGGATGAGCCGGCCGTCCACTGGCAGCGCGCCCTGGCGCGGCTGATGGCCGGCGACTTCGCGGCGGGGTGGGCCGGTTATGAATGGCGTGGGCGGGCCGGCCAGGTGCCGCCGCCGGCCCCCGGCCTGGACCTGATCCCGGAATGGCGCGATCCGGGGATGGTCCCCCGGGGCCGCCTGCTGCTGCACGCCGAACAGGGCCACGGCGACACCCTGCAATTCGCCCGCTACGCTCCGCTGCTGGCCGCCGCCGGGGGCCCCACCAAGGTGGGCCTCATGGTGCAGCCGGCGCTGGCGCGCCTGATGACCGGCAGTTTCCCCGGTGTGACCGTCCTGCCGTCGGACACGGCGATCGATCCGGCCGATTGGGACATCCGCGCGCCGCTGATGGGCCTGCCCCACCGGCTGGGCACCACCCTGGACACCATCCCCGTCACCTGCCCCTATCTGGTGCCGCCGGCCGAAGCCGCCGCAACCTGGCGGGACCGGCTGGCGAGTATGGCGCCGGCGGGGGTGCGAAACGTGGGCCTGGTCTGGGCCGGCGACGCGCGGGAGGACGACCCGGTGTCCGCCCTGATCGACCGCCGGCGCAGCCTGCCGCTGACCGCGCTGGCGCCGCTGGGGCACACCGGCAGGGGAAACACACTGCGCTTCATCAGCCTGCAGAAGGGCCGCCCAGCCAGCCAGGCGTCGATGGCACCCTTCCCCCTGGTTGATTGGACGGCGGAGCTTGGGGACTTCGCCGACACCGCAGCCCTGGTCTCAAACCTGGATCTGGTGATCACCGTGGACACGGCGGTGGCCCATCTGGCCGGCGCGCTGGGCCGCCCGGTCTGGGTCCTGTCGCGGACCGATGGCTGCTGGCGCTGGTTGCGGAACCGGACGGACAGTCCCTGGTACCCCACCATGCGTTTGTACCGTCAGGCGGCGTGGGATGATTGGGGGGCCACCATCACCGAAGTGGCCGATGATCTTGCGGCCTTCACCCGCCTGCCGACGGGGCCCGCGCCACAGCCTTAAGGCGGTATTACGACCGTTCCATCACAACCCGGAATCGCGTGCCGGGTGCCATGCCACCCTATCCTAACGGTAGAGTTGCGAAAAAACTTTGGCGAACGGCGACAATTTTGTTAAAGTTCCACTTGAAAAACCAGCCGTGGCGTGATCCGCGGCTTCCCGACCACCGCCGAATCTGGCCTTTCCCCTTGGGAATCAGCCGGGTCCGTTGATGGGATAAGGGAACCGAACCGATGTTTTCCAAACGATCCATGACGCCCCTGCGTGGGGTGGCATGGGGAACGGCTGACCTTTGTCCCCCAACCAAGGACCGACGTCCATGGCATTGGATGGCGTATTAAGCGTAGGCGGCATTTATTCCCAGGCCACCAGTGGCATGGGCATAGGCGCGCTTGGCTATGGCGGGACCGACGCGGTCGCCGCCACCGCGGCAACGGCGGCCCAGGGCGCGACCGCGGCTATCGCGCACGCGGTGGCCCCCGCCTTCATCAGCCCCATCACCACCTATGACAGCCAGGCCGCCATCGCGGTGACGGAATTCCGTGACAGCGTGACCGGCGCGGTCGATTACCAGCTGCCCTCCCGCCAGGTGGTGGAACAGTACCGGCTGCGCGCCACGGGCGCCCCGCGTTACCAAGTGGGCGAAGGCCTGTTGCCGGGCGAAGTGGCCGGCAACACGACACTGCAAAAGACCGGACAGGGAACCACGTCCTCCGACGCCAGCGGCCAAGGTACGGCGAATTCCGGCTCAGGTTCCGGAACGCTGGGCTTTGGAACTCCAGGCACGACGACGGTTGCGACGACGGTCGCCGGCGCGTCCACGCCCGCCTTCGGCAGTGGCGGCAGCACCGGGTCCGGGACGGGCGGAAGCGCCGGTGGCAGTACGGGGGGTGGGTTGGTCAGCCCCACGGTCGCGGCTGTGACCCTGGGTGCCGCGGCCGCCTCCGTCGGCGTCAATCTGGTCGCCTGACTTCCCTTTTCGGCACGGACATTTTCGCCGCCCACCCCATGCCCGCGCGCGCCACCAGGCCCGTGCGGGTTTTGCGTTTTTGCTTTGAACCTCGGTCGGCAATTCTGCATCTGATGGGGACGAACAGCCCCATCCCAGGAACCGTACCCCATGGCCACTGTCGAGAAAGCGCTGAAGCTGGCGCTGGAGCATCGTGATGCCGGCCGCCTGGCGGACGCGATGGCGGTCCTGACGGAGGTCCTGCACTTGGCCCCCCCGGGCCACCCGCAAGTGGCGGAGGCGCGCCGCGCCCTGTCGCGCATCCTGGTCGGCCGGGCAGCCCCGCTGGCGGATGAGGGCCGCGCCGTGGAGGCCCTGCCGCTTTATCAACAGTCGGTGGCGGTGCTGCGTGACGGCGGTCTGCCACCGGAACCTGAGCTTTGGAACGGCCTGGGTGCCTGTCTGCTGCAGGCCAGGCGCGCGGATGAAGCGGCGGACGCCTTCCGTGGGGCGATCACCGCCGACCCCCGCTATGCCGAGGCTTATTCCAACCTGGGCAACGCCCTGAAGGCACTGAAGCAGTTGGACGCCGCCGTGGCCACCTATCGCAAGGCGCTGCAACTTTACCCCAATGCCGCCGAGATCCACACCAACCTGGGCACGGCGCTGGCGGAATTGAAACGTCCCGCCGAAGCGCTGGCCGCGTATGAAGAGGCGGTGCGCCTAAGCCCCGGCTTCGTCGGCGGCTGGCTGAATGTGGGCATGGGACGGCGGGCCATGGGCGACCTGGACGGCGCGGTCACCGCCTATCACCGAGCGCTGGCCCTGGACCCCGCCTTTTTCCGCGCCTGGACCGCGCTGGGGGTCAGCCTGTACGATTTGGGCCGGTTCGACGAGGCCATTGCCGCCGCCGAAAAGTCCCTGGCCCTGAAACCCGATGGTGTGGAGGCCAACTGGAACCTGGCGCTGGCGCAGCTGCTGCTGGGCCGATTCCAGGAGGGGTGGCCCCGCTATGAGTGGCGGCGCCACAGCCGCACCACCCCCCTGCGCACCTTCGACAGGCCGGACTGGAACGGCCAGCCCTTTCCCGGCCGCACCCTGCTGGTCCATGTCGAGCAGGGACTGGGCGACGTGCTGATGGCCGCGCGCTATCTGCCCCTGGCGGCCGCACTGGGCGGAAAGGTGGTGATGGAGGCGCCGCCGGAGTTGGCAAGCCTGCTGGCCAGCCTGACACGGACGGGAAATATCGAACTGGCGCCCACGGGCCGGGCCCTGCCGCCCTTCGACCTGCAATGCCCGATCATGAGCCTGCCCGGACTGTTCCGCGCCGGCCTGGCCCCCATCCCGGCCGACGTGCCTTATCTGGCGGTGGACGAGGCCCGGCGCGACCGCTGGCGGGGGCGGCTGGCGGGCACCACCAGCGGGGCCCTGAAGGTCGGGCTGGTCTGGGCCGGCAACCCCGGCTTCACCGGCGACCGCTGGCGCTCCCCCCGCCTGCCCGCCTTCGCGCCGGTGCTGGCGGTGCCGGGGGTGCATTTCTTCGGCCTGCAGATGGGCGACGGCCGCCGCGACCTGGACGGCACCCGCCTGCCCGATGCCTTCACCGACCTGGGCGCCGAGATCGGCGACATGGCCGATACCGCCGCCATCCTGGGCGAACTGGATCTGCTGATCAGTTCGTGCACCGCACCCGTGCACCTGGCGGGCGCCCTGGGCCGGCCGGTATGGGTGGTGCTGCCCCGGGCGCCGGACTGGCGCTGGGGCCTGGACCGGCCCGACAGCGCCTGGTATCCCACGGCCCGCCTGTACCGCCAGCCGGTCCGCGGCGATTGGGCGACGGTGATGAATGATGTGGCGGAAAATCTTTCCTGCCACGTTAAGGAAATGGCAAGGGATGGGGTGTATTTCTAAGACACCCCAAGGTTCCCGGAAGGGCAGCGCGAGAGTTTGGACGAAATCGTCTAAAATTTTATCTTTCTCGCCTTGACTCCCCGGCCCAAACGGTTCATCTCTGAATTGTCCGAAAAATTCGGGCAAACATACCCTCCAAAGGAGCAATCATTATGGCCACCGATTCCGTTTCCCTCTCGTCTGCCATGCGGTCCAACCTGCTGCTGCTGCAGCAGACCACGACCTCTGCCAACAAGCTGGAAACCCAGCTGTCGACCGGCAACAAGGTGAATTCTGCCCTTGACGGTCCGACCGCCTATTTTGCCGCGCAGAGCCTGAACCAGCGCGCCAGCGATCTGTCCACGCTGAAGGACTCGATGACCCAGGCCGTCAGCACCATCAAGGCTGGCAACCAGGGCATCACCTCCATCCAGGACATGGTCACCCAGGCGCAGGGCCTGCTGACCACCGCCTATGCCAACCTGGGTTCGGACGCCAGCTCGGTCTCGACCCGTAAGTCCCTGGCCACCCAGTTCAACGCGATCAAGGATCAGATCGACAAGCTGGCTGGCGACAGCGGCTATTCGGGCAAGAACCTGGTCGCCGGTAACGGCCAGTCCTTCGCCGCTTCGTCCACGTCGGTTGCCTCGGCGAACTCCATCACCGCGATTTCCAACGCCAAGGTGACCAACATCACCTCGGCCGACACCTACTCGTTGCGTGTCAGCGGCACGGGTGCCGTCACCGGCTCCGCCGGCGACATCGCCGACACCGAGACCAACCGTGGCCTGTTCGGCCTGAAGGTTTCCGGCACGCTGAGCAGCACCGCCGGCAACTTCTCCGACATTTCCGTCCAGATCCGCGGCTCGGTCGGTCAGACCCGCAGCGTGGTCGTCACGGAAGGCGACGAGTCGCGTACCATCAACTTCTTCGACAACACCCAGTCGGCCACCAACACCCTGCAGGCCGCCGGCAGTTCCGGCGTCGCGCAGAAGTCGCAGGTGACGATCACGGGCAACGTCGATGAAGGCGATACCTTCACCGCCACGGTGAACGGCCGCACCTTCACGTACACCGCCTCGGCGGGCGACGTGTCGGCGGCGGACCCCACCACCCGTCAGGCCAGCATCGCTTCCGGCCTGCAGAACGTCGTTAAAAACGGCCTACAGGCGTCGGGCTTCACCGTCGGCACCGCCAGCGGCGGCAGCTTCACCATCACCGCGTCGGGCACCACCGGCACGGCCAATTCCTTCACGCTGGGCACCTCGGCCTCCAACGCGCTGACCAAGGACATCTCCTTGTCCTTCTCGTCGGGCACCGTGGTGTCGTTCACCATCGACCGCGCATCCCTGGAAGCCCTGGGCACCGCGGGCAATGGCACGTCCACCATCGAGAAGAACGTTGACA
Organism: Azospirillaceae bacterium; assembly: GCA_028283825.1. Classification (NCBI taxonomy): domain Bacteria; kingdom Pseudomonadati; phylum Pseudomonadota; class Alphaproteobacteria; order Rhodospirillales; family Azospirillaceae; species Azospirillaceae bacterium. Next base: position 491,376 of record JAPWJW010000001.1, read on the forward strand.
TCGCCGTCACCGCGACGGACCTGAACGGCGTGTCCATCACCCGTTCCGGCGACAACGAACGGGGCAGCGCCAAGCTGTCGGATGGTGAAAACGCCTTCGCGTTCGACTCCGGTACCGTCCGCCTGAATGTCGCCTCGGCGAACATTCTGCAGGCGGCCAGCGCCAACGGGGCGGCCAACCTGACCACCGCGCAGACCACGGCGGCCGGGACGACCAACGACCTGTCGGTGCAGTTCAATGAGACCAACACCAGCGGCCTGACCGTGGCGGCGACCAACGTCACCACTTCCGGCCAGGGCCTCGCCATCGACTATGCCCAGAACGATTTCCTGGATCGTTCGGACATCGACAAGGCGTCGGCTCAGCTGACCAACGCCACCAACGTTCTGCGCGCTGCCTCTCAGACGCTCAGCACCAACCTGAACATCATTCAGACCCGTTCGGATTTCACCGACGCGTTCAACAATGTGTTGCAGGACGGCGCCGACAGCCTGACGCAGGTCGACCAGAACTCGGCTGGCGCCCAGTTGCTGGCCCTGCAGACCAAGCAGTCCCTGGGTACGACGACCCTGTCCCTGGCCAACCAGGCTCAGCAGTCGATCCTCAAGCTGTTCTAATCTGCGGTTTGACATCTGGAAGTACGGGGGTGGCGGACGGCAACGTCCGCCACCTTCTTTTTTGGGCGCGCCTTCGGGTGCATCACCGCCATAGAGGTCCTATTTTCCGCGGGACATTCTTCGGACGGTGGCGGTTTTTTGGTGACCGGACGGGGTCCCGTGCCGTAATTCCTGAGATCCGCCGGATCCGAATGCGCCCGGCGCCGACGGCCCGGCCGTCAAAGAGTGGGTGTCCCCCCAAGCGTTCAAGGAAGGAATGCACGGTGCCGCTGAAGCTGGTCCTACGCCCCGGTGAAAAGTTGATCGTGAACGGCGCCGTCATCGGCGTCGGCGATCATCCCGTGTCGCTGTTCTTCTACAACAAAGTCAATTTCCTGCGCGGCCGGGAAATCCTGAAGGAAGAGAACTGCGACACCATCGAGAAGCGGCTCTATTTCATCATCCAGCTGATCTACATCTTCCCCGAGGACGCGGCCACCAACCTGGTGCATTTCGGCGCCATCCTGGAAGAGGCCCGCGCCCAGCACCCCGAGAAGAACGGGCTGTTCGATGAGGTCCAGACCCTGGTGCAGGAGGGCAACAACTACCGTGCCCTGAAGCTGTGCCGGAAGCTGTTCGACATCAAGGAAACCAACGGCGATCCCGCGCCGGCGCAGCAGCCCAAGCCACCGGTGGAGGTGGTGCGCCGCCGCCGCAAGGCACCGGCCCCCGCCGAGGAATGACGCGCAGCGGCACTCATGCCGCTGTAGCCCGCGACCGCGGGCGCCGGAAGTTTTCGGGGAGCCGAAGGCGGACTGAAAACTGAGGATCAGCCCAGCGGCCGGATGGCCGCGCCCGGCGCTTGAGGAGACGGTAAAATAATCGTCTCGCACACGGCCAGCGGCCCCAGGGTGGCCGCGGCCGTGGCCCAGGACCAACCCACACCGAATCCCGACAGCAGCAGCCGCAGGGGCCCGGCCTTCAGGTCCTCCGCCACCGCGTGGGTCAGCGCCAGGGGTACCGACGCCGAACTGGTGTTGCCGTGCCGGGCCAGCGCCAGCACCAGCCGCCGCTCGTCCGCGCCGATCTTCTGGCCCAGGCGGCGGATCATCATCTCATTCGCCTGATGCAGGACGAAACGGTCAACGTCGGCGGCATCCCAGCCGGCGGCATCCAGGGTGGTGGCGATGGCGGCCGGCACCTCACGCAAAGTGAAGGCGAAGACCTGGGTGCCGTCCATGAACAGGCGAGGCGGCGTGCCGGGCGCGCGCATGGCGCCGCCGGGCACGGTCAGGTAGGGGGCACCCGCCCCGTCCGTGCCCAGATCCACGGTCAGCGGCGGGGCGGCGGGGTCCATCTCCAGTGCCGTGGCCGCCGCCGCGTCACCGAATAGGGGCGCCACCGCCCGATCGTCCGGGTCCAGGATGCGGCTGGTGGTATCACCGGCCAGCAGCAGGGCGCGGCGCGGACGGCCATCGGGGTGCGGCAACAGCGACGCCAGCGCCGAGCCCGCCGCCCACAGGCCGTAGACGTATCCGGAACAGCCCAGGGACAGGTCGAAGGCGGCCACCGTCTTGGGCAGGCCCAACCGCCGCTGCACCAGGCAGGCGGTGGCCGGCAGCACCTGGTCGTGGGTCTGGCTGACAAACACCAGCAGGTCGATGTCGGCGGCATCCCAGCCCAGACCGGACAGCAGGGCCTGCGCCGCCGGCACCGCCAGGTCGGACGTGCATTGGTCCGGTGCCGCCAAATGGCGAGCGTGGATGCCGGTGGCGGCGGCCAAGCGGCGGGCGGCATCGTCGCCGAAGCGCGCCGCCACGTCCGCCGTTTCCTCCACCCCGGCCGGCAATGCCGAAACGATGCCCCGCACCGCCACGCCGTTCAACCGGGCCAACGCCATCAAGCTTCTCCCATCAGCAGGTGATGCCGCCGTCGACCACCAAGGTCTGCCCGGTCATATAGGCGGCCCCCGGCCCCAGCAGGAAGCGCACCACCGGCACCACGTCGTCCGCCCTACCCAGGCGGCCCAGCGGCGTGCGCCGCACGATCTGGTCGCGCTGGCCGGGCGCAAGGGTGGATGACATTTCCGTCTCCAGATATCCGGGCGCCACCGAATTGACGGTGATGCCACGCCGCCCCACCTCGCGCGCCAGGGCGCGGGTCAGGCCATCCAGCCCAGCCTTGGTGGCGGCATAGGCGGCCAGGCCGGAATAACCGCGCTGCCCGATGATGGAGGAGATGTTGATGATGCGCCCGCCCGCCGGCTGGGCGGTGGCCGGCCGGCGCAGCAGGTGGCGCAAGGCCGCGCGCGCCGCCTGGATGGCACCGTTCAGGTTGGTCTGGATCAGCGTGTCGATCTCCACCTGCGGCAGGGTGGCCAGGATGCCCTCACGCGCGATGCCGGCGTTGTTGACCAGGCCGTAGAGGCCGCCAGCCCAGGCCACCGCCGCATCGACGAAAGCCGTCACCTGGGCGGCATCGCCCACCTGCGCCGGCTGGAACAGGAAACGGTCGGCATACTTTTCCGCCAGATCCGCCACCTCCGCCGTGGGGCTGCGGGCGCAGGTGGACACCCGCCAGCCGTCCTCCAGCAACGCCCGCGCCAGCGCCAGGCCCAGACCCCGGCTGCCGCCGGTGACGATGATATGATCGCTCATGCCCCTATCCGTTTCTTCTTGCCCGACGGGGATAATTCCAGTTCCGCAACGAATTCCAGCCGGCGTGGCCGGGCGGCCGGCGGCAAGTCGGCCAGCGCCGCCACCACGGCCCCGCGCAAGCGGCCCACGTCCTGGCCCGGCGCCGCCACCAGGCGGGCGGTCAGCAACTGGCCCACGATGGGGCTGGCCTGCACCAGCACGGCGGCATCGGCGATGCCGGGCACGCCCAGGATCACCGCCTCCACCACGTCGGGCCGCACCTTGACGCCGCCGACATTGACAACGCCGTCCTCACGGCCCCGGAACAGCACCCGGTCGCCCACCGGGTCCACCCGGTCGCCGGTGACGTACCAGCCGTCCTCATTGGCCAGATCCAGCGCCTGGCGCGGTCCCCGCACCTGAAGCACACCGTCGCGGATGCGCAGGGCCGTGCCCTCCACCCCCGTTTCCAGCCAGGCGGCGGGGAAACCGGCGCGGCCGTCGGTGACGGCGAACAGGGCGCCGGCTTCGGTACTGGCATAGATGTGACGGATGGCGGCGGTGGGGAAGGCCAGGGCCAGGCGGTCCAGCAGGGGCTGGTCCGCCGCCTCGCCGCCGAGGGTCAGGGATTTCAGCGGCGGCACTTGCCCGGTCAGCAGGAAGGCGCGCCAGAAACTGGGCGTGGCGCTGATATGGGTGACGCCGTGGTGCCGCGCCAGCGCCGCCAGGCGGGGCACATCATGGGCGGCACCAGCCACCAGCGTGCCGCCGCCCCGCAGCACCGTCAGCAGCACCTGCAAACCGGCATAGCCGCCGGAATCGAAAGTGGCCAGCCAGACAGTGCCCCGCCCCCGCCCCGGCTGGACGCGGGCCGCCAGTCGGTCGGGATCGTGGCGCAGACGCTTGGGCACGCCGGTGGTGCCGGAGGTTTCCAGCACCAGGCGAAAGCTATCCGCAGCACCGTCCGAAAATCGGGTCACGCCGCCATCGGCATCGACCAGGGCGTCAACCCCCGGCGGCACAGCCGTCCCGCGCAGCAGCGACAGTTCCACCCCCAGCGTGCGGGCGGCCAGCACGGCCACCGCCACCCGCAGGGGTTTGGCCGCCATCGCCGCCACCCGGGCGACGCCACGCAAGCGGCCAGCCAAATCGGCTGCCAGCGCCAGCAGGGCGTCCCGGTCGTGAAGCACGCCGTCCTGGATCAACCGACAATCCGGATCCAGCCAGGCGGCGGGCGCCTGCTGTGCGGGATCAAGGGGTGGCGCGGTCATGGGGCAGGCGGGCCTTGGGGGTGATTAAACGCAGAATCGCAAGCACCCACTATGGGCCAGCGCCCCGCCGCGCGACAGGATTAATGAGGTGTCGGCAGCGTCATGTTCAGTTGGTCGAACAGGAAGCTGTAGATGTCGGTCGACAGGGCCACGCGTTCCGCCAGTGAACTGCCGTGGCCATGGCCGGCATTGGCGGTGGTGCGCAGCAGGATGGGCAGGCCGGCGGGGTCGGCCGCCTGCAACCGCGCCACCATCTTGCGTGAATGCATGGGGTTCACCCGCCCGTCATTCTCCCCCGTCGCCAGCAGGATGGCGGGATAACGCGCACCATCCACCACGTGATGATAGGGGGAATAGGCGTAGAGCGCCTGGAACTGCGCCGCATCCTTCACCGTGCCGTATTCGGTGATGTTGAAGGCACCGTTGGGGTCCAGTTCCGTGCGCACCATGTCATAGATGCCGACATTGCCGACCACGGCGCGGGCCAGATCCGGATGCTGGGTCAGGGTGGCACCCATCAGCAGGCCGCCGTTGCTGCCGCCGATCAGGGCCAAATGGTCGGCATCGGTGTAGTGGCGCTGCACCAGTAGACGGGCCACGGCGGCGAAGTCATCGAACACGTGCTGTTTCTGCGTCAGGCGTCCGGCATCGTGCCAGGCCTCGCCGAATTCCGCCCCACCGCGCAGGTTGGCGATGGCGTAGATGCCGCCGGCGTCCAGCCACAGCCGCTGTTCCGGCCCCAGCTGGTGCGGGCTGAGGTTGACACCGAAACCGCCGTAGCCGGTCAGCAGCACCGGCGCCTTGCCGTCGCGCTTCGCCCCCTTGGGAATGACGATGGTGACCGGCACCTGGGTCCCGTCGGCGGATACGGCCGCGTCGCGCACCACCTCGGCATCGCTGAAGTCCAAGCCACCGGTGGCGGACAGCCGCGTCTCATCCATCGTCTGGCGGTGTTCGTCGAACACGGCGTAGGTGGGCGCCTTCAGATAGGTGCCGATGTCGTACAGCACCCGGCCGCCCTCCAGCGGCACCAGTTCCTCATTGGTGGCGACCGGCAGCATCTGCAGGGGCCCCAAGGGCTGGCCGGTGGTGGGCGCCACCATGGCGACGGTGACAGGGCCCCCTTCGATGCGCCGCAGGTAGAGGCGTTCCGCCGTCACCGCCAGGGCGCGCGAGCCCCCGTCGGACACCAGCGCCGCCTTGCCTTCCGGCACCAGCACCTTGGCGTGGGCCAGATCCGTGTCGCCGGGCGCCAGGCGCAGCACGCGGCCGCCCGGCGCACCCAGGCGGGAGATCAGATAGACGGCACCATCCGGCCCGGCACTGACCGCCACCACCTTGTCGGCCAGCTTGGTCAAGCGCTTAGGCGTTCCGGTGGGGCCGGCGGCAACGGGCAGCAGGAAATGCTCGAACTCCCCGCCATCGCCGTTGGCAACGGAGATGACCAGGGGGGCGGTACCCTCGCGGTTATCCAGCTGCACCTCGGCGATGCGGGGGAAGTCGCGGCCCAGGACGTAGGTGTCGTTCTTCGGATCGCCGCCCAGCGGGTGCCAATAGACCTGCATGAAGAAGTGGCGGTCGGCATCCGCCCGTTCGGCACCGGGATAGCGGGTGTACCAGAAGCCCTTGCCGTCGGCCGCCCAGGCCAGGTCGCCGCCACCGGTGGGATACTGGACATTGGGAATGACGTCGCCCAATTCCGCCCCCGTGGCGGCATCGAAGACGTGGACGCTGCCGTCCTCACTGCCGCCCACCGACAGGCTGGCCGCCAGGTAGCGCCCGTCGGGCGAGGGCACGAACCAATCCACCGCCGTCAGGCCGCGCGGATCCAGCTTGTTGGGGTCGATCACCACCTTGACCGGCAGGCCCGACACCGGTGCGGTGGTGGCGATATCGTCGATCATGACGATCTGCGGCTGTTGCAGGCGCGGGTCCGTGAAACGCGCGAACAGATGGCCACCGGCCGCGCGCACGCCGGAATAGCGGCTGGGCGTGGCGGTGATCAGGGTCTGGAGCCGCGCCTGGATGGCGGCGCGCTGCCGCACCCCGTCCAGGTAAACCCGGCTGTAAGCGTTCTCATCCGCCGACCAGCGCTTCACCTCAGGGCTGGACCAATCCTCCAGCCAGCGGTAGGGGTCGGCCACCGCCTGCCCAAAATAGGTGTCGGTCACCGGTTGCGCCGGCGTGGACGGCAAGCCCACCGCCCCCGCGCCGCCCCCACCACCGATGCCGGCCACGGCCAAGGACAGGGCGATCAGACGGGAACGTAAGGCCATGACAGGGCGTCTTTCGGATAAGGGAACCAAGGTGGCGCAGTCCACCACCGGCAACCCGTTCTGCCAAGCCCATTCATCAAATAAGTCAGCGGCCTGAAAATTCTTCAGGCCGCTATAGGCCGCGACTGCGGCCGCCGGAGTTTTGCGGGGAGCAGAGCGGACTGCAAAACGAGGATAGCCAAGGGGCGGATGCCCCGCCGGCGCCTGAGGAAAACAAACAAACAAGCTGAGGAAGAGGCTTCAAGCCTCTTCCTCAGCATCCAGATGGAACTGCGACGTATCGCCGTCGTAGGCGAACACCTCGGCGTACCGCGCCCAGCTGATCATGGCCTTCAGCGTCTCATCCGCCGCGACCTCGGACATGTGGTCCTCCAGCTCGGTCTCGAAACGGGGCCGGGGGGCGCGGTGGTTGGGGCGTTCCTGTAGGACACGGCGGATGTGGCCGGCCAGGGGAATGCGCTGAAGCAGATGGTCGGCGAACAGGCGCTTGCGTTCATCCAGTTCAGCCTGGGCGAACTGCCGGGCGGCCGGCGATAGGCGGATGTCGCCTTCCGACACTTCGGCAAAACCCAGCATCTGCAAGGTTTCCGCCACCTTCAGCAGGTCGTCGGTGGACATCTGCAAGGCGGACGAAATGACCGGCAGGTCAGCCACGCCGTTGTGCGGTTCGCCATCCACCAGTTCCATCAGGCCGGCCAGCACGTTGGTGGACACGTGGGGCAGTTGCAGGCTGAGACCCGCCGCCAGGGTTTCGGCCACACCCGGCACCGTCTTCCGCTTGCGCGTCATCAGGCCGTAGATGTTGTCCACCAGCTGGCGGAAGGCTGGATCCATGCGGTTACGCGGATGTGGCAGCGTCACCTCGATCTCCGCCGCCACCCGGCCGGGGTTGGACGACATCACCAGGATGCGGTCGCACATCTGTACCGCTTCCTCGATGTTGTGGGTGACCAGCAGCACGGCGCCGATGGCCAGCCGCCCGTCGCCCCACAGATCCAGGAAGTCGGTGCGCACGGTTTCGGCCGTCAGCACATCCAGGGCGGAGAACGGTTCGTCCAGCAGCAGGATGCCGGGATCCAGCACCAGGGCACGGGCGAAACCCACGCGCTGGCGCATGCCGCCCGACAGTTCGCGGGGGTAGGCGTTCTCAAACCCGTCCAGGCCAATCAGGTCGATGGCGGCCAGGGCACGGCGGCGCATTTCCGCCGCCGGCACGCCGCGCGCCTCCAGCCCCACCTGCACGTTTTCCAGCACGGTCAGCCAGGGGAACAGGGCGAAGGACTGGAACACCATGGCCACGTCGCTGGCCGGCCCGGACACGGGCTTGCCCGCCACCGTCACCTGGCCGGATGTCGCCGACAGCAGGCCGGCGATGATGCGCAGCAGGGTGGACTTGCCGGAGCCGGAGCGGCCCAGCAAGGCCACGATCTCGCGCCGTTCCACCGACAGGTTGACGTGGTCCAGGACCAGCGGGCTGTCGGGGTCGGAATCATAGCGCTTGTTGACGTCGCGCACGGTCAGGATGGGCACGCCGCTGGAGGCTGGCCGGGGGCCGGGGGCGTGCCCCTGGGGACTCATGCCGGCGGTGGCCAGGTCGGCCGGGGCCTGGGGGGTGGCGCCCAGCAGGGCGCGGAGGGACTTCGGTGTCAGGTTCATGATGGAAGCCTCCGATCCTCAGGATACGCGCAGGCGGCGTTCGGCGTACCCGTAGAGGGGACGCCAGACCAGGCGGTTGAACAGCACGACGAAACAGACCATCACGACGTTGCCCAGCACCAGGCGGGGAAAGTCGGCCTCCGTCGTCATTTGGGCGATGTAGGCGCCCAGGCCACGGGCCTGGACGTGGGTGTCACCCCAGGACACCGCCTCGGCCACGATGCTGGCATTCCAGGCGCCGCCGCTGGCAGTGATGGCCCCCGTCACCAGGTGGGGGAAGATGCCGGGCAACAATGCGTCCCGCCACTTCTTCCACCCCCGCAGGCGCAGGTTGGTGATGACGTCGCGCAGATCGACGGGGAAGGACTGCGCCCCCGCCACCACGTTGAACAGGATGTACCACTGCGTGCCCAGGATCATCAGCGGCGACAGCCAGATGTCCGGGTTCAGGGTCCAGTGCACGATGGCGGCCACCGCCACGGGGAAGAACAGGTTGGACGGGAAGGCCGCCAGGAACTGGGCCACCGGCTGGACGATGGCGGCCAGGCGCGGCCGCAGGCCCACCATGACACCGATCGGAACCCAGATCACAGCGGCCAGCGCGATCAGAATGATGACCCGGACCATGGTGGCCAGGCCCAGCAGGACGACATGCCCGACATCGCCCCAGCTGACGCCGGTGGCCATGAACCGGATGCCGTCGACCGCGACATACAGGGCCATGGCGGCCAGCAGGCCCAGCCACAGATAGTCGCCCACCTTGATGGCGCGAGGGCTGAGCCGCGGGGTCGGCAGCCGGGGCAGGGACGGCAGGCGCCAGCGCAGGGTGGCGCGGGCGGCCCCGCCGGCCGGCCGGCCCAGCGTGCGGAACAGGGTGGAGCGTTCCACCATGGTCAGCACCCAGGAGGTCGGGCGCTGTTCCGCCTGCACCGTGTCGGCGCGGAAACGCTCCGCCCAGGCCACCAGCGGCCGGAACAGCAGCTGGTCGTACAGCAGGATGACGCCCAGCATGGTCAGGATGACCCAGCCGATGGCCGCCAGGTTGCGCTGTTCGATGGCCAGCGCCAGGTAGGCGCCCACGCCCGGCAGGGTGATGGTGGTGGTGCCCACCGTCACCGCCTCGGCCGCGACCACGAAGAACCAACCGCCGGACATGCTCATCATCATGTTCCAGACCAGGCCGGGCACGGCGAAGGGCACCTCCAGCCGCCAGAAGCGCTGCCAGGTGGACAGGTGATACCCCTGGCAGACTTCTTCCAGGTCGGACGGCACCGTCCGCAGCGACTGGTAGAAACTGAAGGTCATGTTCCAGGCCTGGCTGGTGAAGATGGCGAAGATGGACGCCAGCTCCGCCCCCACCACCTGGCCGGGGAACAGGCCCAGGAAGAACGTGACGGTGAAGGACAGGTACGTCAGCACCGGCACGGACTGGAGAATGTCCAGCGCCGGGATCAGGATTTGGCCTGCCCGCTGGCTTTTGACGGCCAGGGGGGCGTAGACCAGGGTGAACAGCAGGGACGCGCCCAGGGCCGCCATCATGCGCAGCGTCGTGCGCAGGGCGTAATAAGGCAGGGTCCAGGGATCCAGCGTGATGGGCGTGCGTTCCAGCTGCGACAGCGGCTGCGCCACCTCATGCCCGCCGAACACCAGCAGGGCCAGCAGGCCCAGGACCAGCGGCAGGGCCACCACGTCCCAGCGGGACGGCGCCAGGCGGGCCAACGGGCTGGACGAACCCAGCCCGTCACGCCCGTGCAGGACATGCATGGTCATTGGCCGTCCCCCCCGATCACATCGTGGGCAGCAACCGACTCGTCCCGGGGGAACAGGGTCAGCGGTATCAGAAAGCGGTCAGAGTGCCCGCCGCGTTCGGCCCTCCGACGGGCAGTCGTTGGCGGCCAGGTCGTTGGCGGCCACCGGACGGCGCATCAGCATCCAGCCCATCACGGGCCGGCCGGCGGCATCCGGCCGCCATACCAGGGTGAGGCCATGGCCGGAAAGCGCGGCACGCTGCGCTTGCGCGGCGCGGGCCGCCGCCGCCATGACGGCGGACACGGGATCGGTCCCGGCGGAAAAACGGGTCTTGTTGAGGGCCATTGCTGCCTCCGTCACGCGGCCGGTGCCCGGCGGGGACGAAGGCGGGGGCGGGGGCGCCGGAGCGCCCTGTGATCAGGCCGCCTGGCACTCCCACCCAAACCTTGGTCCCGGCTGGCGGTCTGGAAGGATCGTCCACGCCGGAAAAATCCGGCCAAACGGGTCCGTGCCGCTCTCACTAGGTCGAGGGTTCATTCTCAGGGTGGCTGTTCTCGTGGAATTGACGGTGTACCGCCCGTCGCTATGGAACCGGGGTTCCGAACGGCCAGCGGTAACCGACGGCCCGCCAATAAACCCGGCGGGGGACCGCCGTCAACCCCAAACCCGAGCGCGATTTGCCGCAATGCAAAATCGTCCGGCCGGGCGCACGTAAGGCGGCGGATTCGGGCGTGCCCGGCATCCCGACTGACATGAAACCGTCATGTTCCCGCCGTATGCCTCCCGCACCCCCGCAGGGTCGATGAAGGCCACCGGTGGGAACAAAGCGGTCCCATCCGCCCAGGCCCCAAGCGGTGCTGACGCCTGCGGCATTTCAGGGTAAGAGAAGGCGCCCGCGTTGGCCAAAGGATGGACGCGGGCGGGCGGTTGCGGGGCCTTCGAACCGGGCCTGGCGTATAAGAAACGGGACAACAGGATCTCAAGCCGGACGGCGTATAAACCCCGGTCCTTAAGATCATCGGGAAGGTTGGGATTTCGATGCGACGCAGAGTGTGGGTGTCTGCCCTGGTTGTTGTGCTGCTGGCTGGTGGCGCGTGGTGGGTCATGCATCACAAGAAGGCACAAGGCGAGATGGGTGGCCCCATGGGTGGACCGGGCGGCGGTCCCGGTGGCCCGCCCCCGGGCGGCCCCGGCGGTCCAGGCGGTCCGGGCGGTGGTCGTCGCGGTTTCACCTCCATCCCCACGGTGGGCGTGACGCCCGTCACCTTGGCCGACATGCCCGTCTACCTGGATGGACTGGGCACGGTGGTGGCCTACAACACCGTCACGGTGAAGACCCGCATCGGCGGCCAGTTGACCAAGATCGCCTTCACCGAAGGCCAGATGGTCAAGGCCGGCGACGTGCTGGCCGTGGTCGAGCCGCGCCTGTACCAGGCGGCCTACGACCAGGCGGTCGCCAAGGTGGCCGAGGACCAGGCCCTGCTGGCCAACGCCCGGCTGGATCTGGAACGCTATCGCGCCCTGGCGGCCGACAAGTACGGCACGCAGCAGACCTATGACACCCAGAAGGCCACCGTCGCCCAGGATGAGGCGACGCTGAAATACGACCAGGCGGCGCTGGAAACCGCCCGCACCAATCTGGACTGGACCGTCACCACGGCCCCCATCAGCGGCCGCACCGGCCTGCGCCAGATCGACGTGGGCAACTACGCCAACACCAGCGACACCGACGGCCTGGTCATCATCACCCAGATGCAGCCCATCTCGGGCACCTTCACCCTGCCGCAGCAGCAGCTGGAGGTGATCAACGAGCATCTGGCCAAGGGTGAGACGCTGAAGGTCCTGGCCGTCAATTCCGATGGCAAGCAGCTGGACGAAGGGTCGCTGGCCACCATCGACAACCAGGTGGACACCACCACCGGCACCATCAAGCTGAAGGCCACCTTCCCCAACAAGGACAGCCGCCTGTGGCCGGGCGGCTTCGTCAACATGCGCCTGCTGCTGGAAGTGCGGCCCAAGCTGGCCGTGGTCCCGGCCTCATCCATCCAGCACGGCCCCGACGGCACCTTCGTCTACGTGGTGAACGAGGACAACACCGTCACCCCGCGCCTGGTGACCGTGGCCCTGAATGAAGCCGACCGGACGGCCCTGTCCGACGGCCTGAAGGTGGGCGAGCGCGTGGTCGTCAACGGCCAGGACCGCCTGCAGGACGGCACCAAGATCGCCATCGCCGGCGCCGCACCGTCGGCGGGCGGCCCCGCCGCCGCCAATGGCGGTCAGGGCGGCACTCACAAGGCTGAGGGTGCTGCCGGCGGCCAGGCCGGCCCCGAGGGTGAACACCACCGCCGCCATAACCAGAACGGCCAGCCCAGCGGCGACAACGGCCAGCCTTCGCCGCAGCAGGGCAACCCGCCGCCGTCGGGTCAGTCCAGCCAGCAGCCCGCCCAGGGTGGCGGTACCCCGCGATGAATGTTTCCGCCCCCTTCATCGCCCGGCCGATCGCCACCACGCTGCTGGCGATCGGCATCGTGCTGGTGGGCGTCCTGGGCTATCAGGCCCTACCGGTGTCATCGTTGCCGGAAGTGGACTTCCCCGTCATCCAGGTGACGACCCAGTTGCCCGGCGCCAGCGCCGACACCACGTCCACCCTGATCACGGCCTCGCTGGAACGCCAGCTGGGCCAGATCCCGGGCCTGGACATCATGACGTCCATCTCCAGCTACGGCGTGTCCAACATCACGCTGCAGTTCGGGCTGGGCCATAATATCGACGACGCGGCGCAGGACGTGCAGGCGGCCATCAACGCCGCCGGCAGCACCCTGCCCAAGACGCTGCCCTATCCGCCGACATACGCCAAGGTCAACCCGGCCGATCCGCCCATCCTGGCGCTGGCACTGACGTCGGAAACCCTGCCCATCGCCAGCCTGTCGGACACCGCCGATGGCCTGCTGGCGCAGAAGCTGAGCCAGGTGACCGGCGTGGGCCGCGTCACGGTGCAGGGCAACCAGCGCCCCGCCATCCGCATCCAGATCCAGCCCGACCGCCTGGCGGCCTACAGCCTGAGCCTGGAGGATGTGCGCACCGCCCTGACCAAGGCCAACGTCAACCAGGCCAAGGGCAGCTTCGACGGTGCCGCCCAGGCCTACACCATCACCGCCAACGACCAGATCGAAAAGGCGGAGGCGTATTCCGACGTCATCATCACCTACAAGAACAACGCACCGGTCCACCTGCGCGACATCGGCGTGGTGACGCGCGGCCTGGAGAATTCCAAGGTCGGCGCCTGGTTCAACGGCAAGCAGGGCGTGCTGCTGGACGTGCAGCGCCAGCCCGGCGCCAACATCGTGGAAACCGCCGACCGCCTGAAGCTGAAGCTGAAGGAATTGCAGGCGGCCTTGCCCGCCGGCATCAAGCTGACCATCGTCGCCGACCGCACCGCCACCATCCGCGCCAGCGTCACCGACGTGCAGCAGACGCTGGTGCTGACCACCGTGCTGGTGGTGCTGGTCATCCTGGCCTTCCTGCGCAGCCCGCGGGCCACCATCATCCCGGCCGTGGCCCTGCCCCTGTCGCTGATCGTCACCTTCGGCGTCATGGCGCTGTGCGGCTTCAGCCTGGACAACCTGTCGCTCATGGCCCTGACCATCGGCACCGGCTTCGTCGTCGATGACGCCATCGTCATGATCGAGAACGTCATCCGCTACATCGAGGCGGGGGAGGCACCGCTGCCCGCCGCCTACAAGGGCGCCAAGCAGATCGGCTTCACCGTCATCTCGCTGACCGTGTCCCTGATCGCGGTGTTCATCCCGCTGCTGTTCATGACCGGCATCATCGGCCGGCTGTTCCGCGAATTCTCGCTGACCCTGACCATCGCCGTGGTGGCCTCGGCCGTGGTGTCGCTGACCGTCACGCCCATGATGTGCGGCCGCCTGCTGAAGTCCCATGCCGAGGAGGAGGAGGCACACCGCCGCCACCGCCGCTGGGCCCGCTATTCGCCGTTGGAATGGACCGAGACGGCGTTCAACTGGATGCTGAAGGGCTACGAACGCACCCTGGCCGTGGTCATGCGCTTCCAGTTCCTGACCCTGCTGGTGGCCATCGGCACCCTGGTGCTGACCATCGTGCTGTACCTGTGGATGCCCAAGGGCTTCCTGCCCAGCCAGGACACCGGCATCCTGGCGGTGACGGTGGACGGCGACCAGGACGCCTCGTTCGCGTCCATGTCCCGGTTGCAGCACCAGGTGTCGGACATCATCGCCGCCGACCCCGACGTGGTGTCGGTGACCAGCTTCGCCGGCGCCAGCACCGTCAACCCCACCCCCAACACCGCCCATCTGTCCGTGGGCCTGAAGCCGCGCGACGACCGCACGGCCTCGGCCGATGTCATCGCCGTGCGGCTGAGCCGCAAGCTGCAAGGCGTGCAGGGCGACGTCTACGTCCAGTCGGTGCAGGACATCCAGATCGGCGCCCGCGCCAGCCGGACCCAGTACCAGTACACGCTGGCGGACGCCGACGGTGTGGAACTGGCGGAATGGACGCCCAAGCTGGTGGCCAAGCTGCGCGCCTTGCCGCAGTTCCGCGACGTGGCCAGCGACCAGCAGACCAATGGCCGCGAGGTCACCCTGACCGTTGATCGCGACCTGGCGTCCCGCCTGGGCGTCAGCATCCAGAGCATCGACGACGTGCTGTACGACGCCTTCGGCCAACGCCAGGTGTCCACCATCTACGCCCAAGCCAACCAGTACCGCGTGGTGCTGGAGGTGCCGGACAAGATGCAGGCCTCGCCCGAGGCGTTGGGCCGGCTGTACGTGCCCAGCACCGGCGGCCCGGTGTCGGTGAACGCGGTGGCGCAGAGCACCCAGGTCACCACCAACACCCAGGTGCCGCTGAGTTCGCTGGTCCACATCTCCACCACCAACACCGCCCTGACCGTCAACCACCAGGCCCAGTTCCCGGCGCTGACCGTGACCTTCAACCTGGCGGAAGGGGTGTCCCTGGGCGAGGCGGTGGAGGCCGTCACCCAGGCGGAGCAGGAGATCGGCATTCCCGACACGGTCACCGGCTCCTTCGCCGGCGACGCCGCGGAATTCCAGACCTCCATCGCCAGCGAGCCGTGGCTGATCGCCGCCGCGGTGGTGACCATCTACATCGTGCTGGGCGTGCTGTACGAGAGCATCATCCATCCGGTGACCATCCTGTCGACCCTGCCGTCGGCCGGCATCGGCGCCCTGCTGGCCCTGTGGCTGACCGGCAACGACCTGTCGCTGGTGGCCCTGATCGGCATCGTGCTGCTGATGGGCATCGTCAAGAAGAACGCCATCATGATGATCGACTTCGCCATCGAGGCGGAGCGGGTGGAAGGCAAGTCCCCCCACGACGCCATCGTGGAGGCGTGCCTGCTGCGGTTCCGGCCCATCATGATGACCACCATGGCGGCCCTGCTGGGCGCCCTGCCCCTGGCGCTGGAACACGGCACGGGGTCGGAACTGCGCCGGCCGCTGGGCATCACCATCGTCGGCGGCCTGATCCTGTCGCAGATGCTGACCCTGTACACCACGCCGGTCATCTACCTGTACATGGAACGCCTGCGCGCCTGGGTGGCCCGGCGCCTGGGCGGGCCGTCGCATGACGCCCCGCACGATGGTGACCAGCCCCCGGCCCTGACCGGCCTGGCGGATTGAGGGGTTCAGCCGCATGAGCATTTCCGAACCCTTCATCCGCCGCCCCGTCGGCACGGCCTTGCTGGCCATCGGGCTGGCGCTGGTGGGGGCGGTGGCGTACGCCTTCCTGCCGGTGGCGTCGCTGCCCAACACCGACATGCCCATCATCTTCATCCAGGCCAAGGAATCGGGGGCCGACCCCGTGACCATGGCCGCGACGGTGACCGCCCCCCTGGAACGCCATCTGGGGGAGATCGCCGGCGTCAACGAGATGACGTCCAGCACCTCGCTGGGCAGCAGCACCATCATCCTGCAGTTCGACATCAACCGCCCGGTGACGGACGCCGCCCGCGACGTGCAGGCGGCCATCAACGCCGCGGCGTCGGACCTGCCCACCGGCCTGACCACCCAGCCCACCTTCCGCAAGGCCAACCCCAGCGGCCGGCCCATCATGACCCTGGCGTTGACGTCCAAGACGCTGACCAACCAGGCCATCTTCGACGCCGCCGACGGCATCCTGGCCCAGCGCCTGTCGCAGATCGACGGCGTGGCGCAGGCGTCCGCCGCCGGTGGCGAGAAGTCCGCCATCCGCGTGCAGGTCGATACCGACGCCCTGGCCGCCCGCAAGATCAGCCTGGCCGACATCAGCACCGCCATCACCAGCGCCAACGTCAGCCAGGCGGTGGGCACCATGGACGGCGCCGACACGCTGATGACGGTCAACACCAACGACAGCATGCTGAAGGCCCAGGACTACCGCGACCTGGTGGTGCGCACCGCCACCGGCACCGTCTTCCGCCTGGGCGACGTGGCGACCGTGCTGAACAGTTCGGAGAATATCCGCCAGGCCGGCTGGTTCGGCACCTCGCCGGCCGTGCTGGTCTCCGTCCTGAAGCAGCCGGGCGCCAACGTCATCAAGACGGTGGACCTGATCAAGGCGGAACTGCCGCAGATCCAGAAGTGGCTGCCGCCCGGCATCGAAATCCACGTGGTGAACGACCAGACCACCACCATCCGCGCCAGCGTGGACGACGTGCAGGTCACCATGCTGATCTCCATCGCCCTGGTGATCCTGGTGGTGGGCCTGTTCCTGCGCCGCCTGGCGCCCACCCTGGCCGCCGCCACCGCCGTGCCCCTGTCGTTGGCCGGCACCTTCGCCATCATGTGGCTGCTGGACTACAGCATGGACAACCTGTCGCTGATGGCCCTGACCATCAGCGTCGGTTTCGTGGTCGATGACGCCATCGTCATGCTGGAAAACGCCGTCCGCCACCGCGAGATGGGCAAGCCGCCCCTGCAGGCCGCCTTGGACGGCGCGCGGGAGATCGGCTTCACCATCGTGTCCATGACCCTGTCGCTGGTGGCCGTGTTCGTGCCCATCATCTTCATGGGCGGGCTGGCCGGCCGGCTGTTCCACGAATTCGCCATGACCCTGACCGGCGCCATCCTGGTGTCGGGCATCGTGTCCGTCACCCTGACGCCCATGATGTCCGCCCGGTTCATGGACCACAAGGAACGGCCGCCCAACTGGGCCGACCGCTGGGTGGGCGGCCCGCTGGACGCCGTCACCAACGTCTACATGGATGGGCTGGGCTGGGTGCTGCGCCACCGCGTCTTCATGCTGTTCGTGGCGATCGGCACCATCTTCCTGACCATCTGGCTGTACACTGTGGTGCCCAAGGGCGGCTTCCCGCAGCAGGACACCGGCCTGCTGCGCGGCAGCGTCCGCGCCTCGGCCGACACCTCGTTCCAGACCATGCAGCGCCGCATGCAGGAGGTGGTGAAGATCATCGCCGCCGATCCGGCGGTGGATGTCATCGGCGGCACCACCGGCAGCGGCGGCGGCGGCCCGGGCAGCACGTCCGCCAACACGGGCAGCATGACCATCTCGCTGAAGCCGCGGGACCAGCGCGACGTGACGGCCGACCAGGTCATCGCCCGCCTGCGGCCCAAGTTCGCCCGGATGGAGGCCTTGCAGGTCTTCCTGCAATCCGAACAGGATTTGCGTTTCGGCGGCCGCAGCAGCGATTCGCAATTCCAGGTGTCGCTGCTGTCAGACAACCTGGAGGACCTGTATGAGTGGACACCCAAGCTGGTGGCCAAGCTGAAGGAAGTGCCGGACTACTTCCAGGACGTCAGTTCCGACCAGGACAAGGCAGGATTGGACGCCAAGGTCGTCATCGACCGCGACATGGCGTCCCGCCTGGATCTGACGCCGTCGGACGTGGACGCGGCCCTGGGCAACGCCTTCAGCCAGAAGCAGGTCAGCACCCTGTACGGCGTGCGCAACCAGTACCACGTGGTGCTGGAGGCCAAGCCCAGCCAGCAGGCGGGGCCCGAGGATCTGGTCCGCACCTATGTGAAATCGACCACCGCCGGCATGATCCCGCTATCGACCTTCGCCAAGGTGAAGGTGCAGGACTCGCCCCTGTCGGTCACCCACGACGGCCAGTACCCCTCCGCCACCCTCAGCTTCAACCTGGCCGACGGCATCGCCCAGGTGGACGCGCTGGCCCGTGCCCAGCAGGCGGTGACGGAACTGGCCATGCCCGCCAGCATGCGGGTGGAAGTGGGCGGCATCGCCAAGATCTTCCAGCAGCAGAACCAGGGCCAGCCGCTGCTGATCGTGGCGGCGCTGGTCACGATCTACATCGTGCTGGGCATGCTGTATGAAAGCTGGGCCCAGCCCATCACCATCCTATCCACCCTGCCATCCGCCGGCATCGGCGCCCTGCTGGCCATGCTGGTCACCGACACGGAACTGTCGATGATCTCCTTCATCGGCATCATCCTGCTGATGGGCATCGTCAAGAAGAACGCCATCATGCTGGTGGATTTCGCCCTGGCGGCGGAACGCATCCGCGGCCTGGCGCCGGTGGAGGCCATCACCGAGGCCTGCCGTGAGCGTTTCCGCCCCATCACCATGACCACGCTGACGGCCCTGCTGGGCGCCGTTCCGCTGGCCATCGGCGGCGGCACCGGCGGCGAATTGCGCCAGCCGCTGGGCATCGCCCTGGTGGGCGGCCTGCTGCTGTCGCAGTTCATCACCCTGTACACCACGCCGGTGATCTACCTGGCGCTGCGGCCCCGGCAGAAGAAGCCGAAGCTGTCACGCCTGCACGCCGCCATGGTGGGCGTGCCCCGGTCCTGAAGAAAACCCCGCCGGATCGCTCCGGCGGGTTTTTTTAATTTGTTCCCTCAGGCGCCGGGCGCCGGCATCCGCCGGCTTGGCTCATCCTCGATTTCCAGTCCGCCCAGGCTCCCCGGAAATCTCCGGCGGCCGCAGTCGCGGCCTATAATGGCATGAGTCAAAACTCATGCCGCTGGCACTACGAAGCCACCAGTGACCAGTCCGACGGTTCCCACAGCACGTCGCGGCTGGTCACCCCTTCCACCGCGAACAGCAGGGTGCCGGTGGCACCGCCGCACGGGTGATAACCGTGCAGCGCCAAAGTGGCCGGCAGGTCGAAGGCCCAGCGCGTGCTGCGCCGCCGCTCCACCACGATCAGCCGGGGGCGCAAGGCCGGGGGGGCGGCCTGCAGGAAGGGGATCAGCGCCATGTCGGCGCCGGCCTTGAAACCCAGGCGCAGCACGTCGACACGGGTAAGCCCCGCCTCTTCCACCAGCGTCAGCAGCGGCCGGGCGCGCGTCAGCGCCGGCGGCGGCGCGTCCCAGGCCGCCGGTGCCCGGGAGAATGTCTTGGAGGGCAGGATCACGTCGTCGCACGCCGGCCCCACCGCGCTGTCCAGCAAGCTCACGGTCGCGGCCAGCGGGTTCAGCGCCAGGTTGACGGCCAGGCGGTGGCGGGTGGCGGCGTTGGGTTCCACCGCCACCACCCGGCCCGGCGCGTCCAGATGGCGGGCGGCGGCCAGGGTGTGCAGCCCGGTGCCGGCACCGACATCCACGAACACGCCGTCGGACGGCAGGACGGCGGCGATACGGGCCCGAACCTGTGCGGCCGAGCGGGGCAACGCCAACTGGCGCCGGTCATCGGCATGGGCGCGGACATGCAGGCGCCGCCGCAGGCCATCCATCGTCACGTCGATGACGGAACCGTACAGCCATGGCACCGCGCGGCGCACCACCGGGCCCAGCAGCCGCCCGCCCAGGCGCCCGGTCCCCAGGGCCAGCAGCAGGGACGGCAGGCCGCCCGGGCTGTGCCGTCCAAAGGCGTCGCCGCCCGTCAGCGTCCCCGTGGACGAATGGTGGTCCGTAGCGTTCGCGGCGATGGCGGTCATGACGGGCATACCCTCGGTTGATCAGCGCGTGGCAACAATGGCACAGTCAAGCTGACGTCTTGCTGACGCGCGGCGGGTGGACCGCAACCCCGCCTTCCGCGCAAAATCCGCCCGGTTTTCGACAGGCGGGACCGGTTGGCGCGTATACTAACCTCTGCCGCCCGCAGTGGGCGTCCGTTCAGGGAAGGGGCCGATGCGGCTTTTGTTGGTTGAGGATGAACGGGATCTGCGGACCCTGACCGCCGATCACCTGGCGCGAATCGGCTTCACCGTCGATGCCTGCGGCAGCCTGGAAGAAGCGGACGATTACATCTCCACGGCCGATTACGACGCCCTGATCCTGGACCGACGCCTGCCGGACGGCGACAGCGTCAGCCTGGTGCGCCGCCTGCGCAGCCACCGGCGCAAGGTTCCCATCCTGATGCTGACGGCCCGGTCCACCCTGGATGACCGGATCGAGGGCCTGGACGCCGGCGCCGACGATTACCTGGTGAAGCCCTTCGACCTGGGTGAACTGGCGGCGCGGCTGCGCGCCCTGCTGCGCCGGCCGGGCGGCGTCATCGGCACGGTGCTGGAATGCGGCAACCTTTCCTTTGACAGCGCTGCCCGCAATGCCAGCATTGCCAGCGCCCCGTTGGGCCTGACCGCCCGCGAACTGGCGCTGCTGGAGGTGCTGTTGCGCAAGGTGGACCAGGTGGTGACCAAGGCGCAGATCGACAGCGCCCTCTATGGTTTCGGCAATGAGGCGACCGACAACGCGGTGGAGGCCCTGGTATCCCGCCTGCGCCGCAAGCTGAGCGCCGCCGAGGCCACGGCCGGCATCATCACCATGCGCGGCCTGGGTTATATGATGAGCGCCTCGTGACCCCTGCGCTGATCAAGATATGGCGCCACCGGTCGTTGCAGGGGCGGCTGGCCTGGCGCCTGGGCCTGTTGTTCCTGGCTTCGGTCGCCCTGGGCATCCTGCCCCTGGTGGTGCGGCTGGAGGAGGCGGGCACCGTCGTCCAGCGCAAGGTCCTGCGTGGCCAGGCCAATGAGCTGATGGTCGCCTTCAAGCGCAATGGCCTGAGCCTGGAGCGCCTGCCCCCGGACCTGGCCAACCGTTATGCCCTGGAGGAGGACGGCGTCATCTACGCCGTGTGGGACCAGCACGGCCGGCTGCTGACCCAGTCCCTGCCCCGGGCCGCCAACACCCTGCGCGACGCCCTGAACCAGGCGGAGGACGAATATTTCTTCCGCCCGCAGGGGGAACCGGAACGGTACGGCCTGGGCACGCCCTTCAAGCTGGGCGACGCCACCCTGACCCTGGCGGTGGGCCAGTCCCCCACCGCCGACCAGAAGATCATCAACGGCCTGCTGGACGAATTCGTCCGCGACATCCTGCTGTTCGGCATTCCCGTGGCGCTGATCGCCGCCGCCATCGGCGTCTGGACCATCCGCAGCAGCCTGACGCCGGTGCAGGAGGTGTCGGCCGAGGCCGCCGCCATCGGCCTGGACCGGCTGGACCAACGGCTGGACGGCAAGAACCTGCCGGCCGAGGTGCTGCCCCTGGTGGACGCCTTCAACACCGCGCTGACCAGCCTGGAGGGCAGCTTCCGCCACCACCGCCGCTTCATCGCCGACGCCGCCCACCAGCTGCGCACGCCCCTGGCCGTGGTCCAGGCCCGCCTGGAAAGCGGGGAGGCCGATATGGCCGCGGTGCGCGCCGACGTGCGCCGCCTGTCGCGCCTGGTGGCCCAGCTTCTGTCCCTGTCCCGCCTGTCCGGCACGCCCCTGCCCCGCCACGACCAGGTGATGGCGGGCGAATTGGCGGCCGAGGAGCTGGTGGGGCTGGCGCCCCTGATCCGGTCGCTGGGCAAGTCCCTGGAGCTGGAGGTGGTGGAGGACTTCCACCTGGTGTGCAACACCGGCGCCGTGGCCGAGGCCCTGCGCAACCTGGTGGAAAACGCCGTCGCCTATGGCCCCGCCGGCGGCACGGTGGAGGTGCGGGTGGGCCCCGGCCCCATCCTGTCCGTCGCCGACCGCGGCCCGGGATTGCAGGGCGAGGACCCACTGACCCTGGCGGAGCCGTTCGTGCGCGGTGCCGCCGGCGCCGGCATCACCGGATCCGGCCTGGGCCTGGCCATCGCCATGGAGATCATGCGCCAGCACGGCGGCCACCTGGCCGCCCGCGACCGCCACGGCGGCGGCGCGCTGTTCAGCCTGTGCTTCGACGCCGCCGCCTGAACGTCCGCCTAGCGCGTTTCGGATATTGCGTTTACTGTTCGTCTGACTCATATCTAGAGCAGATCGCGAAAAGGTGGAATCACCTTTGAAGCGTGAATCTGCTCGCGGACAGACTCAAGCTATAGCGGGTTGCGGTTCCGATTAGAGCAAGATGCGATCACGTGTGATCGCATCTTGCTCTTAAGCTGTTCATGATAGAGCGGATTTACACGATCAGGTGATTCCACCTGATCGCGTTCCGCTCTAAACGCAACCCGCTATAGGTCACCATGACGCGGGATATGAGAGGTCAAGATGTCAGCGCTGTTGCAGCGGAACGACACCATCGTCCCGTCTGACGAAGACACGAAGCTGGCGACGGAGTCGAGCCGCATCCTATCCAAGAACGCGGATCGGGAACTACAGGTCCAGTTGGACGACGGGCAGGCCCTGCCCCTGCCCCGCGCCTTGCGGGAACTGATCACCCATCTGCTGGTGGAGATATCCCAGGGTAATGCCGTCACCCTGATCCCGGTTCACGCCGAGATGACGACGCAGGAGGCGGCCGACTTCCTGAATGTCAGCCGCCCCCATGTGATCAAATTGTTGGAGACGGGCCAGTTGGCCCATCACAAGGTGGGCACCCATCGCCGGGTCCGCTTCACGGACCTGAAAGCCTTCAAACAGAGGCAGGCCCAGACCCGATCCAAGGCCATGGCGGAACTGGCGGCCCAGGCCCAGGAGCTTGGGATGGACTACTGAGTGGCCATGGCCACCCATGCAAAGGCGGCCAACACCCTCAGGGGATTTTCCACCGGCTGAACTGGGAATTCCCTAAGGTGAGGGTCCGATCCGTCCCGCCTGGTTCATCGTTGACCATCACCTCGCCGGAAAGCTCAAGACCACCGGTGGGGAGGTCGGACATTTCCACCACCAGGAAGTTCTTCATGTCTTCCGGTCCCAGCGCGGCGGCGCCCACCTGGATGCTGCCCTCGATCTGAGTTTGCCAGGACGCGTCGTTATCGACCGTGATGGACCAGCCCATAGGCAGGCGCGGCAGGCTGCGGATGCCGCCATTGGCGATGTGGATGTGAAAGGCGATGACCCGCTCCCCCGGTTTCACGTCCAGGGGACCGACCGACACTGTGAGATGATCGCCCGCGCGGGCGGCCGTTCCGCAAAAAAGCGTCAACGACGCCACCAACCCCAATACTCCCCATCGCACCCGCATGGCCTCACACTTTCAGGAAAATCCGGCGGCGGTAGAGCACCTCCAGGATGGCCCACCACAGCGCCACGAACAGCAGCGCGAAGGCCAGCGATCCCAGCTTTTCCGGCAGGTAGGGATAGAACACCGCCTCGTAGATCACGTCCTGGATCGGCGCCATGCGATGGTCCCACGGCAGGGTGATCATGCCACCGATGACGATGGCCATCAGTTCCGAGCCCACATAGGCCAGGATGGGATTGACGCCGAACACCAGCGCCGGCCGCGTCCAGGCGCGCCAGCCGCGCACCTCCACCACCCACATCAGCGCGCCCAGGCACAGGCAGGCCATGCCGGCGGTCAGCACCACGAAGGAACTGGTCCACAGGTTCTTGTTGATGGGGAAGGCCAGATCCCAGACCTCGCCCAGCAGGACGCCGGCGACACCGGCAACCACCAGCCAACGGATGCGGGCCGTCAGGGGCAAGGGTTGGCCCAGCCAGCGGCCGGCCAGCAGGCCCAGCAGCGCCGTGGCGACGGCCGGCAAGGTGGACAGGGCACCCTCCGGATCCCAGGTTTTGCCCGCCGCCCACAGATGATTGCCCCAGGGCCCCCAATCGAACAGGGCGCGATCCACCGCCGCCGCCATCGTGCCGCCGGGATGGGCCAGCGCCGCCAGGCCGGTGGCGCCGCTGCCGGGCACCGGCACGCAGGTCATGACCGCCCAGTAGCCCAGCAGCAGCAGGGCGACCAGCGCCCCCTGTCCGCGCGGCCCCACCCGCAAGGACACCAGGCCCGCCGCGACGTAACAGAGGGCGATGCGCTGAAGCACCCCGGGGATGCGCCAGGACAGGACCTGCACCCACGCGCGGTGGGCCAGATCGCCGTGCGCGTCCGGGGAATATCCCGGGAACCAGGCGATGAGGAGGCCAAGGCCGAACAGGATGGCCCCGCGCCGCAGCAGCTGGCGCACCAGGGCGCGGTCCCCATCCCCGGCCAATCGCCGCCGGGCCAGCGACAGGTGGGTGGTGATGCCCACCATGAACAGGAAGAAGGGGAACACCAGGTCGGTGGGCGTCCAGCCGTGCCAGCGGGCATGGCGCAGGGGCCAATAGATGTCGGACCAGGTGCCAGGGTCGTTGACCAGCAGCATCAGGGCGACGGTCAGCCCCCGGAAGACGTCCAGCGACAGCAGGCGTTCAGGCTTGGCGCCGGGAAGGGGGACAGGCATGGGCGGACAACGTGTCTTTCAGGCGCGGGATTTCACCGCCCCAACAGATCGGTTCCGGACCCCCGCGCAAAGGGTAAAGGACGGCGTTTCGCCGAAAAAATAACGGGATCAGCCGCCCGCCACCGGGCTGGGGGCCGGCTTGGTGGCCGGGCTGGGATCGGCCGCGGCTTCGGTCTGGTCCACCGACCAGCCGCCACCCAGCACACGGTACAGGGTGACGATGGAGGTCAGGTAGTTCAGGCGGCTTTGCACCAGCGTGTCCTGCGAACTGAACAGCGTGCGCTGGGTCGTCAGCACGCTGACCATGTCGGCGGTGCCGCGCTGGAACTGGCCGGTGGTGCCCTTCAGCGCCACGTCGGCGGCGGACGTCGCCTTTTCCTGGGCGGTGCGGATCTGGCGGGTGTAGCGCACGCCGGCCAGCGCGTCCTCAACATCGGAGAAGGCGGTGACCACGGCCTTCTGATAGTCGGCGGTCAGCTCTTCCACCTTGGCGCGCTGCACGTCCGACTGGGCCTGCAGGTTGCCGGCATCGAACACCGTCTGGGTCAGGGATGAGCCGATGGACCACAGCTCGCTGGCCGGGTCGAACAGCTTGCCCAGGTCGGCGTTCTGATAGCCGTAGCTGCCGGTCAGGCTGATGTCGGGGTACTGCTGGGCGATGACGTTGCGCAGGGTGGCGGCGCCGGCGATCAGCGTGGCCTCGGCCGAGGCCACGTCGGGGCGGCGGCGCAGCAAGGTGGACGGCAGGTTGGGCGCCACCTCGGGTTCCACCAGGCCGGACAGGGTCGTGCCGTCGATCTTCAGCTGTTCCGGCAGCACACCCACCAGGATGGCCAGCGCGTCCATTTCCTGCGCCAGGCTCTGTTCGTACTGCGGGATGTTGGCGCGTTCCGCCTCCACCACGTTTTCCTGGTTGGCGACATCCACGTCGGTGGCGGTGCCGGCGCGGGCGCGGGCGCGGATGCCCAGCAGCATGTCCTCCGCATCCTTCAGCGACTGCCGCGCCAGGGCCAGGCGGTCCTTGTAGGCCAGGCAGGTGAAGTAGTCGGTGGCGACATCGGCGATGGCCGTCATCAGCACCGTCTGCTTGTCATAACGGCTGTAGTCCAGGCTGGCCTTGGCCGATTCCAGGGCGCTGCGGTTCTTGCCCCAGAAATCCAGCTCATACGTCGCCGACAGCTTGGCGGAATAATTGCTGCTGATGTTGTTGCTGGTGATGTAGTTGCCGTTGCTGACCGTGGTGGTGCCGCCGCCGGTCTGGCTGCGGGTGCGGCCCACGTCAGCACTGACCGTGGGGAACAGGGTGGAGCGCTGTTCCGTCACCACGCCCTCGGCCTGGCGGATGCGGGCCACGGCGGCGCGCACGTCGAAATTGTTGGCCGCCACGCGGGCGATCAGGCTGTCCAGTTCCGGCGAATTGAACTGCCGCCACCAATCGGCCGCGATCTCCGGCGACAGGGCGGCGTCCTTGGCGGCATCGCCCGTCACGGTCTCGCGGTAGGCCGCCGGCTGCGGCGTGTCGGGGCGTTCATAGTCCGGGCCCACGGTGCAGGCCGTCAGCGCGCCGCCGAGAAGGCAGGCCAGCAGGGCCGGACGGGCGACGGACGAAAGCAGGGAACGGGACGACCGAAAACGCAGCATCGCGGGGCTTGTTCCAGGATGGGAGGCCGAAGGGGGACGCGAAGAAACAGGATTTTCCGGCGCCCTTCATTTCACACCGGCAGTCCCCTGTCACGGACGAACTACCCCCGTGACCAAACTGGACCGGCCCCAGTCACCCCAAGTGGACGGGACGCATCGAACCGGCTGGGGTTGGTACGACGCAAATCGCCCAACCTGTCGGGAAAAGTATGGAGATGAGACGATGCGGGCACCGGCACCCACGGCACAAATCCGCGATTTCTGCCGCTAGGCCCCAACCGGGGCCGCCGGAAGTTTTCGGGGAGCGTAGCGGACTGAAAACTGAGGATAGCCAAAGGGCCGAATGGCCCTGCCGGCGCTTGAGGAACTTTAGGACGCGACCGCGTCCGCCGGACTTTTCCGGGGAGCCGAAGGCGGACTGGAAAAGGAGGATAGCCAAGGGCCCGGATGGGCCCGCCGGCGCCTGAGGAACTTTAGGACGCGACCGCGTCCGCCGGACTTTTCCGGGGAGCCAGAGGCGGACTGGAAAAGGAGGATAGCCAAGGGCCCGGATGGGCCCGCCGGCGCCTGAGGCGAACTTAACGACGCGCCATGCCGGCGATGATGGTGTCCAGCATCACGTCCAGGTCGGCGTGCATGTCCAGGGTGCGGTCCAGCAGGGTCCAGCGCATCACCAGGCTGTGCTTCATGCCCGCCAGGATCCAGCCCACCCGTTCCACGTCGATGTCGGCCTTGATCTCCCCCGCCGCGATGCCTTCGCTGATCAGGGCGCAATAGATGCGGTGGGGGCGTTGCAGGCGTTCCACCAACAGCGCCCGCATGTCGGGGCTGTCGGCCAGCACCTCGCGCGAGAACATCAGCGACGACAGCGCCGGGATGTTTTCCGCCAGTTCCAGCCAGGTGTGCATGACGCGCCGCAGGCGGACCAGCGGCGTGCCGGGGCCGTTGACGGCATCGTGGATGGGGGGCGTCACGCGCTGGGCCAGGCTGTCCAGCACCGCCTCCCACATCGCGCGTTTGGTGGGGAAGTGGCGGAAGAGGGAGCCCTGGGCCATGCCGATGCGGTGGGCGATGGCGGTCGTCGTCGTGCCGCCCGGCCCCACCTCATGCATCAGTTCCAGCGCGGCGGTGATGATCTCCGCCCGCCTGGTATCCCCGGTCTTGCGCTGGCGGGCCTTATGCCCGCCCGCACATCCCCCGTCGGGGGCATCCGCCGTTCCCTGGGTCGTCATGCCGGCGGCGTCCCCGCCGGCTTGGCGCCCTCAGGTGCGGCATCGGCCTGCGTGGCACCCTCACCCGCCTGCCAGCCACCGCCCAGCGCCTTGTAGAGGGCGATGGTCTGCTGGACCAGCAGGTAGTCGCTCTGCGCCACCGCGTCCTTGGACGTGGCCAGGGTGCGGTCGGAATCCAGCACGGTCAGGAAGTCGGACAGGCCGGCGCGGAATTGCGACCGGGCGCGTTCCTGCGCCGTGCGGGCGGCGGTCAGCGCGCGATGCAGCGTGGCGTTGCGCTCACGCTCATTGGTATAGGCCACCAGCGCGTCCTCCACCTCCTGGAAGGCGGTCAGCACGGCCTTGCGGTAGTTCAGGCGCGCTTCCTGCGCCTGGGCCTCCGCCCCCTTCACCCCGGCTTCCAGCCGGCCGGCGTCGAAGATGGTGCCGCTGAAGGTGGGACCCGCACTCCAACCCAGGCTATTGCCTTCGAACAGCTTGCCGACGATGGGGTTGACGGACCCGCCGATCAGGCCCAGCGACAGCTTGGGATACCGCGCCGCCTCACGCACGCCGATCTCGGCGTTGGCGGCGGCCAGGCTGCGTTCCGATGCGCGAATATCAGGGCGCGCGCGCACCACCTCGGCCGGCAGGGTGACCGGCAGGGCGGGCGGCAGCGGTACTTCCGGCCCGGTGGTGGTCAGCAGGGCGTCCATCTCGGACGGGGCGCGGCCGGTCAGGGTGGCGATGGCGTGCACCCGCTGGGCCGCCTGGGTCGACAGCGTCGGCAGGATGGCCTTCTGCTGTTCCAGCTGGCCGTCGGCCTCCGCCAACTGCAATTCGGTCGCCAGGCCGACCTTGTATTTGGCGGCGGTCAGGTCGCGGGTTTCCTGCGACAGGCGCACGTTCTCGTCGGCGATGGCCAGGCGGGCCTGGGCGGAGCGCAAGGCCGCATAATCGGTGCCCAGTTCGGCCAGCATGGACATCAGCATGGAGCGGCGGTTTTCCACGCCGGCCTGGATGTTGGCGTCCGCCTCCTCGATGCTGCGGCGGGTGCCGCCGAACAGGTCGATCTCCCACGAGGCGTCGAAGCCGCCCAGGAAGATGTCGCTGGTGCCGCCCAGATCCTGCCCCACCAGGCCCGGGGGCAAGCGGTTGCGCATGGCGGCCGTCTCACCCTTCACGCTGGGATACTGTGCCGCGGCCGCCGACTGGCGTTGGGCGCGGGCGGACAGGATGCGCTGTTCCGCCACCTTCAGGTCCAGGTTGTCGGCCACCAGGTCGGCCACCAGCCGGTCCAGCGTCGGGTCGTGGAATTCCGTCCACCAGTGCGCCAGCACGGCGGGATCGGCGGACCCACCGGCCTGCACGGTCTGGATGCCGTTGGCGGCGGTGCCGCTCCAGCCCGCGGGCGCCGTGTCGGCCGGGGCCTTGTAGTCGGGACCCAGGGTGCAGGCGGCGGTGAGGGCCAGGGCGGCCGTCGCCGCCAACAAGCGGGCCCGGTGCCGGGTGATGTGAGGGAAAACAGGCATGGGTCTCACTCCGCGGCGGCGGGCTTGAGCGCCGCCTTGGTGGATTTCATGAAGAAGGCCAGCGGCACGACGCACAATGCTACGACGCCGGACATGCGGAACACGTCGATGTAGCCCAGGATGGCCGACTGCTTCAGCAGGGTGCGGTACATGCCGCCCAGGGCCGAGGATTCGATCTGGCCCGACGACAGCCCGTGGCCGTAAAGGCCGTCCATCCAGGCCTGCTTGGTCATCTGGAAGCCCAGATCCAGGTTCGACAGATGTTCCGCCAGATAGGCCTGGTGCACCTGGGTGCGCTGGGTCAGGTAGGCGGTGGTCAGCGCGATCCCGATACTGCCGCCCAGGTTACGGGCCATGGAATACAGTGCCGCGGCATCGCCGTTCATCTCACGCGGGACGGTGGCGAAGGCCACCGTGCTGATGGGGATCATCAGCAGGGCCGTACCGAAGGTCTGGGCCATGCGCATGCTGACCAGCCCCATGAAGTCGATCTGCGGGCTGAGGGTGGCGGTGTAGAACATGGCGGCGCCCAACAGCAGGAAGCCGGTGGCCACGATGAAGCGGGCCTGGAACTTCTTCAGCAGCACGCGGGTGATGATGGGGATCATGATCAGGATCATGAAGCCGCCGGGCGACAGGATCATGCCCGCCCACGTCGCCGTGTAGGCCAGTTGCGATTGCGCCAATTGCGGGATCAGCACGGCGCTGCCGTACAGCGTGCCCGCCATGATGCTGATGAACACGGTGCCGATGGCGAAGTCCTTGTTCTTCCACACCCGCAGGTCGACGATGGGATCCGGCCGGTCCAGCAGCCAGACGACGGCGCCCACCAGGCCCAGCACGGCGCCCACGGCGAAGAACTGGATGAACCCGCTGGAGAACCAGTCGTCCTGTTCACCCCGGTCCAGCACGATCTGCAGGCAGGCGAAACCGACGGCGATCAGCGACAGGCCCATCACGTCGATGGTCTTGCGCCCCTTGCCGGCGCCGGCCTTGGCCCAGGGCGGATCCTCCACCACGGTGGAGATGGCGAAGGTGGCGATGATGCCGACCGGCACGTTGATCAGGAACACCCAGCGCCAGCTGAAATTGTCCGTGATCCAGCCGCCCAGCGTCGGCCCCATGATGGGGGCGGCGATGATGGCGACGGCGGTGACGCCGAAGGCGGTGGCGCGCTTGGCCGGCTCAAACGTGTCCAGCAGGATGGACTGCTGGTTGGGTTGCAGCCCGCCGCCGAAGAAACCCTGGAACAGGCGGAAGATGATCAGTTCCGGCAGGGAGGTCGACAGGCCGCACAGCAGCGACGACACCGTGAACATGATGATGGACAGCAGGAAGTAGTTCTTGCGCCCCATCATGCGGCCCAGCCAGCCGGAAACGGGCAGCACGATGCCGTTGGCCACCAGGTAGGAGGTCAGCGTCCAGGTGCTTTCGTCCGTGCCCACCGACATGCTGCCGGCGATATGCGGCAGGGCCACGTTGATGATGGTGGTGTCCAGCACTTCCATGAAGGTGGCGACGGTCACCACGAAGGCGACCAGATAGGGGTTGTGCTTGGGCCGCCAGCTGGCCGACCCGGCTGGGGCTTCGGGTGGGGGAAGTCCTTCGCTCACCGCTCAGGCCCTCAGTTCAGCTTGACGGTGGGTTCGACCGACAGGCCCAGCGGCAGCGGGTGGTCGGCCGGCAGGCCGCCCGTCACCTTGATCTTGACCGGCAGGCGCTGGACGATCTTCACGAAGTTGCCGGTGGCGTTTTCCGTGGGGAAGGCGGTGAAGCGCGAGCCCGTGCCCATCTGGAAGCTGTCGACGGCACCGGTCAGCTTCAGGTCGGGGAAGGCGTCGACCTCAATGTCCACCGGCTGGCCGACGCGCATGTGCTCCAGCTGGTTTTCCTTGAAGTTGGCGACGACCCAGACCTCAGGCGTCACCACCGTCATGGCCGACTGCGAGATCTGCAGGTAGTTGCCCTTTTCAATGGCGCGCTTCGTCACCCAGCCGTCCTGCGGCGCCACCACGGTGGTGTAGGACAGGTTCAGTTCGGCCTGGTCCAGTTCCGCCTGGGCGGCGCCGACCTGGGCCTCCCACTGCTTCACTTGCGCTGCGGCCACATCGATGTTGCGCGGCGCCTGTTCCGCCGTGCGCAGCTTGGCGTCGGCGTCGGCCAGCTGGGCCTGGGCGGTGCGGAACTGCGCCTGGGCGGCGTCGATCTGCGACTTGGTGGTGGCGCGGACGTCAATTTCCTGCTGGCGGGCCAGGTCGGCCTTGGCGCGGACCAGGGTGGCCTCGGCCTGGGCGCGGGCGGCGCGGGCCTGGTCCACCTGGGCGGGGTAGCTGACCTGGGCGATGTCCAGGGTGGTGCGCGCCTGGGTCAGCTGCGCCTGCGCCAGCGCCAACTGGGCGGCGTCGCGGTCGCGGACGACCTTATAGTCGCGCGGGTCGATGCGGAACAGCAGGTCGCCGGCCTTGACGCGCTGGTTATCCTGTACCGCCAGTTCCACCACCAGGCCTGAGACCTTGGGCGCGATGGTGACCACGCGGCCTTCGGTGAAGGCGTCGTCGGTACTTTCCTTGCCCCGGCCCTCAAGCCAGAGCACGACCCCGCCGACCACGACGACGGCAAGAACGCCCAGGCCGATGATGCGCGGCAGGGGCGAGCGCTTGGGCGGAAGGGCGGAAGGAGCGTTGGTCATGATGGTCCTTTGGTCCCTGATCGTTGAAGGCCGGATCGGGCTTTGCCCCTAAGGGTCGACGCATCGGGCCCGGACAAGCCGGGCCGATCTATGCATCACGGGAAGGGGGATGGCGCCGCGCGCAAAACGGCGGAATGGGTTTGCAAGCGAGTTATTGCTTATTACGGGTATCGGACGCCATTGAGGATGGCGCAGATCAGGAATGCGGCAAGCGGCAAAAAAGGGGATGTATGCGTGCGGATACCGCGCATTTCCGCATCCCTGGGTCGGAATGCGCCGTCAAAACCCCAGTTCGCGGCTGAGCCGGGTGGCGCCGTAGACCTTGGTCAGCGCCTCGCGCACGGCCCCCACCGACACCCACACCGACCGGTTGACGGTGCCGTCGTAACCAAAGTCGCCGCCCAGCGACTGGATGTTGCCGTCGAAGATGGTACCGACGATCTGGCCCTGGGTGTTGACCACCGGGGACCCGGAACTGCCGCGCACGATGTCGTTGGTGCTGACGATGTTCAGCTTGCGCGCCATGTCCAGGTCGCCGCGCGCCTGCGTCCAGGTGCGCGGCAGGGCCAGCGGCGCCACCCCGGTGGCATGCGCGAACGCCTCGCCCACCGTGGTGTAGAAACGCACGTGCCGGCCGTTCTCGTCATAGCCCCGGACGGTGCCGTAGGACAGGCGGGGGCTGAAGGTGGCGTCGGGGTAGGCGTCGGTGCCCTTGGCGGCGAAGATGGCCTGGGCGATGGCACCGGCGTTGCGCCGCTCCACCGCCTCGACATTCACCTCCACATCCCGGCGCACGGCCTGCGCCTGCCTTTCCAGCGCCTGGGCGAAGCGGATCAGCGGGTCGCGCGACTCATTGATGGCGGTGAGGCCGCCCGTCAGCAGGCGGCGGCGCTCCGCCGGGTCGCCCAAGCGGGTGCCGTCCACCAGGTCGGCCGCCATGCGGTCGGCCGTGCGTGTGCCCAGCACGTCGCGCACCAGCGGATCGTCCGATCCCAGGGTGCGGCGCAACTGCACCAGCCAGGCGCGCAGCAGCATCTTTTCCAGGTCGGGAGAAACGGGTGCTTCGGCCAGCAGCCGCTGGCGGGTGAAGGGGAAACCGGCCTCGGTGAATTCCTGGAACCGCCGGATGTCGGGCAACTGCCGCTGTTCCGCCGCGCGCACCAGCAGGCGGGCATAGGCGAACAGGTCGGACTGCGGCCCCCGCCCCTCCTCGATCACCTCCATGCGGTCGGCGATCGCGCGGTAGCGGGCCACCGCCTGGGCGATGGCGGCCCAGGGGTCGCCGAAACGCTGGTGGAACTGCGGGTCGGCCGCCACCCTGGCCCGCAGATCCTCCTCCGCCGCCCGCCGCGCGTTGATCAGGCCGGGTTCCGCCAGGGCGCGGAACTGGCCCAGGCGCGCCTTGTAGGCGTTCTCCACCGCGAACAGCTTGGAAAAGGCGACACGGGCGTGTTCCGTGCCCTCCGACGAGAACTGCAGCAGCAGGCCGCGCAGTTCCGCCAGATAGACCAGGCTGTCGGGCAGGACGACGTCGCGCTGGTATTCCAGTTCCGCCACGGTATCCAGGCGCGAGGTGCTGCCCGGGTTGCCGGCGGTGAAGACCAGGTCGCCCTCCTCCGCGTCACGCGGGGCGTAGGGCAGATAGGTGGCCCGGCTGTCCAGCGGCTGGCCGGCGGCCTCATAGACCCGCAGGAAGGCCACATCCAGGTCGTAGCGGGGGAATTCGAAATTGTCCGGGTCGCCACCGAAGAAGGAGATGTCCTCCTCCGGCGTGAACACCAGGCGGACGTCCTGGTAGCGGCGGTACTTGTAAACGTCGTAGGCGCCACCCCGGTACAGTTCCACCACGTCGCAGCGCAGGGTGTCGTCCCCGTCGGCGCAGTCGCGCTGCAACCGGGCCAGCACCTGGCGCAGCGCCACGCCGTAATCCTCGCCCGTGCGGCCCGCCAGCGCGTCCTTCACCTGCGCCGTCGCGTCGGTGATGGCCAGCAGCTGGTTGGCCTCCACATCCGGGCACTTGATCTCTTCCTCCGCCCGGGTGGCGTAGAAGCCTTCCCGCACCAGGTCGCGGCGGGCGGTGGACAGCTGTTGCAGGCAATCGCGGACGCAATGATGGTTGGTCTGCAGCAGGCCGCCGCCGGAAACGAAGGCGGCGGAGCACCCCCGCGCCAGCCGCACCGACGCCAGGCGCACATGGTCCAGCCAGGCGGGCGACGGGTCGAAGCCGTAGGCCTCGTTCACCTTGGCGCTGGGGAAATGGTTGAAGGTCCACATGCCTTCGTCGGCGCGGGCGGCGGTCGCGTACCCCAGCAAGACGCACAGCGCCAGCACCCCACCGCCGTGACGCACGGCGGTCCGTCCCCAACAGAACCAGCGATCCATCCCGTCCTCTTTATGCCCGGCCGCGCCGGCCTCCCTTCATTGGCGGCGCGGTGCCATCATAAACCCGGGCGATCCGCCCACGGGACGGGAAATTGTCGCGGAAATGCAAAAGCCGCCAGCCCTGCGGCCGGCGGCTTGCAATGATGGCAATGCTGGCACAGGCCTCAGTTCATCACGCGCCAGGAACCGTCCGGCTGGCGGCAGGCGGTGCCGACCTGCTGGGTCGGATGGCCGGCCACCGTGATGGTGGAGGTGTACTCCCGGCAGTAGGACTGATCGACGCCCGGCTTGGCGGCCGCCACCGCCTGCACCGGCTGAGGCGCCGGCTGGGTGAACGCTACGGGCGGCGGCGCCACCGCCACCGGCGGGGGGGCGTAGGCATAGGGCGCATAGCCGTACGGGCTGTAGCCATAATAGGCGTACGGTGCGGCGTACACCGCCGGATACGCGGCCCAGTACGGGTCGCGCCAACCCCAATAGGGCCGATGCCAATAAGGACCGTAGGCACCCGGCCAATAGGGGCCGACGCCGATGCCCACGCTGACGAACGTGCGGGCCTGCGCCGGGACAGCGGCGCCGGCCACGGCCAGCAGGGCCACCACCAGGGACATCATCACCAGGAACGGAGCCCTGAACACGCTTGAAGACACGCGCGACATCATCATCCTCATCAAAACAGGCGCCGGACAGCCGGGCGCCTCCGTTGATACGGGGGGAAGAACCGGACCCTTCTTCATATGATACGCGATTGTGGCGCCTTCCAGGCGGGGGCCGGGGGTGCGGCATTTGGCTTACCCTCAACGATGCCCCAGACGAAAACGGCCCGCGACCCTTCCCGGGGCGCGGGCCGTTCCGTCGACGCGTACGGGCTTGGGCTTACTTGGCGCCCAGTTCCTTGGCCAGGCGGTTGGCGT
This sequence comes from Azospirillaceae bacterium, assembly GCA_028283825.1. Classification (NCBI taxonomy): domain Bacteria; kingdom Pseudomonadati; phylum Pseudomonadota; class Alphaproteobacteria; order Rhodospirillales; family Azospirillaceae; species Azospirillaceae bacterium. The sequence continues at coordinate 526,470 of JAPWJW010000001.1, forward strand.
GATAGACCTTGGTCAACGCCTCCTTCAAGGCGCCGACCGAGACCCAGACGGCGCGGTTGACGGTGCCGTCGTAGCCGAAGTCACCCCCCAGCGACTGGATGTTGCCGTCGAAGATCAGGCCCACGACCTCGGCATCCTTGTTGATCACGGGCGAGCCGGAGTTGCCGCCAATGATGTCGTTGGTGCTGACGGCGTCATATTTCTGGCTGGGGTTGATGGCATCCTTGGCCTTCAGCCAGCTTTCCGGCAGGGCGAAGGGGAAGGCGCCGGTGGCGCGGTCGAAGGTGCCGCCCATGGTGGTGAAGGGCGCCACATGCTGGCCGTTCTGCTCATACCCCTTCACCGTGCCGTAGGACAGGCGGGGGCTGAAGGTGGCGTCCGGATAGATCGACGTGCCGTGGATCTTGAACATCGCCTGGGCGATGTAGCCGGCGTTCTTCTGCTGCACGGCCGACACGTTGGCCTCCACATCCCGGCGGGCGGCCAGGCTGTCGGCATCGACCAGCTTGGCGAACTTCACCATCGGATCATTGGAGGCGGCAATGGCGGCCTCACCCCCGTCCAGCAGGCGCTTGCGTTCCGCCGGGTCGCCCAGGGTGGAGTTGCGCACCAGGTCATCGGCGATCTGGTCGGCGGAGCGGTTGCCGAACACCTTCTTCACCAGGGGATCATCCGGGCCCAGCTGGCGCTGCATGTAGACCAACCCCGCCCGCATCATCGCGCGTTCCAGTTCCGGATAGACCGGGCTGTTGGACAGCAGGCGCTGGCGCACGAAGGGGAAGTTGGCGTCGGTGTACTCACGCAGGCGCTTGCCGTCCGGCAGGGTGCGCTCGCTTGCGGCCCGCACCAGGCTGCGCGCGAAGGAGAACAGGTCGGACTGGAAACCGCGCCCACCCTCCAGCACCTCGTACCGGGTGGCGACAATGGCGTAGTGGTTCACAGACTTGGCGATGGCGGCCCACGGGTCGCCATATTGCTGCTTCAGCGCGGCATCGCCATCGATGGCGGCCTTCAGCTCGGCCTCATCCTTGCGCTTGGCGTTGATCAGCGCCGGATCGACCAGGGTCTGGAACTGGCCGTACAGCGCCTTGTAGCTGTTCTCGATACCGAACAGCTTGGTGCGCGCGGTGCGGGCGTTCTCCTCACCCTGCGCCGTGAACTGCAACAGGATGCCGCGCAGTTCCGTCAGGTACAGCAGGCGGTCGGGCAGGCCGTGGTCGCGGTCGTATTCCAGCTCCGCCACCGTGTCCAAACGCTCCGTCCGGCCGGGATTGCCGGAGGTGAAGACCAGGTCGCCCTCGCCCGCGTCCTTCGCCGCATAGGGCAGGTAGTTGGCCTTGGTGTTCAGCGGCTTGCCGTCCTTGTCGTAGACACGGACGTAGGAGACGTCGAGGTCGTAGCGCGGGAATTCGAAATTGTCCGGATCGCCGCCGAAGAAGGCGATGTCTTCCTCCGGCGCGAACACCAGGCGGACATCCTGGTAGCGATGGTACTTATAAAGATTGTAGACGCCGCCGTGGTACAGCTCGACCACGTCGCAACGGATGTCATCGGCGCCGCCGGTGCATTCCTTCTGGATGGTGGACTGCACCTCCTTCAGGGCGGCGGAGAAGTCATCGCCTTCCTTGCCGGCCACGGCGGTCTGCACCCGCTGGGTGACGTCGGTGATCTGGACCAGCTGGTTGGCCTCGATATCCGGGCACTTGGGCTCGTCCTTCAGCTCCGTCGCGTAGAAGCCGTCCTTGATGTGGTTCTGCTCGGCCGTCGACAGCTGCGCGATGCAGCTGCGGGCGCAGTGGTGGTTGGTCTGGATCAGCCCGTTGGGCGAGACGAAGGCGGCAGAACAGCCGCGCGCCAGTCGGACGGAGCCCAGCTGCACATGCTCCAGCCACTTGGGATCGGGGCTGAAGCCATAGGCCTGCTTCACCTTGGCGCTGGGGAAGTTGTTGAAGGTCCACATGCCTTCATCGGCACCGGCCTGCAGGGGCGCCAGCAGCAGCCCAGCGAATGCAGCCGCCACCAGGACGCTCAGCGGAGCACCCTTCAGCAAATCACGCATTGTCGTTTTCCTCACGGCAGTCGAAGTCCGGTGCCCCGCAGCCCGGTTGCGGGATTTGCACCATATTCCGCCGTGGGTTGGCAAGAGGATCACCGCCGGCCTATCCGCCTGCGGCGTGCCCTTCGCGGCTGGCGCGTCTTACGCCGCCATGCCGCCCATCATCATTTCCGGCAGCCCATCCGGGAATTCCGGCGCCTGGTCGAAGGGCGCCATGGCCGACAGGCTGTCGGTGCGGAAGAAATAAACCATGTGGCTTTTCAGGGGCGTGCGGCCCGGGGGCGGCGGGGCGTTGCGGTCGCGGCCCCAGCGGCGCGGATCCACCACCGTCACCCCGTATTCCGGCAAGGCCTGGCGCTTCTTGGCCAGCGCCACCAGGCGGGCCTTGAACACCTTCAGGTCGCTTTCGGCACCGACGCGCAGGCGCAGCTTCTCGATATTCATCTTGAAGGCGCCCTGGTTGCCGCAATGGGCGCGCGCGATCTCGTACAGCCGCTTTTCCGTGGGCGACAGTTTGAAATAGTCGGGGTGGTAGGTCAGGATCTTCCGGTCCTTCACCACCGCGCGGTACAGCCAGTCGCACAGCTGCACGGTCAGCGACTTCATGGTCTTGCCGCCGTCCTTATCGCGCCGGTAGTTGATGCGGTAGTCCAGCACCCAGGAGAAGGCGCCCGTTTCCCCCTCGCCGCCGGTTTCCAGGTTGGTCAGCACCTGGGTGGATTGCAGGCGCTTCAGCGCGTCCTCCAGCCGCTGATAGGCGGTGTTGGTGGCATGGATGCCCACCACGCGGAAGAAGTCGTGGCCGGTGAAGGTCAGCCGCGGGCTGACCTGTTCGCCCCGGTTCAGTTTGTCCTGGATCAGGGACACGAGGTAGATCAGCACCTCCTTGTCCCAGATGTTGGCCACACCGTGCTTGGTGCCGGTGACCTCGATACGGACGGTGCCGTCGTCGTAGACGGGCAGTTCGGTCACCGTCTCCTTGCTGAGGGCGAAGAAGTTGAAGACCATGACCAGGCGGTCGTTCTTCACCTTGCCGATCAAGGGGCTGTCCAGCGCCAGCGCCAATTGGGCGCCCGCCATCGGGGCTTCCACCAGGCCAAGGCCGCTGTCCGCCGGCACCGTCATCGTCCCCGCCATTGTCGCCACCCTTCACACATAAACCAGGCCCCATCCCCCATGGATCGGGCATTCGGACTGCGGATGATGAACGCGGCCAATCGCCGCCGCCAACGGCAAAAACGGGGTTGGTTGCCGATCCCTTGAGATTCTGGCGGGCAGACCCCCAAAATGTGGTGTCCAACCCCGAGTCGATCCGCTCGCGGTTTCCGAACCCGTGACCTTGGGTTACCGATCCCTTGAGTCGACTCGGGAATGGACTCGGGCGACTCAGTCCCGGGGCGGATTTGGCGCCGGACTCGGGGGCAGGATGAGTCCAACCACGGTATCTGAGTCCGGAATCGGGGCTTGGCCGCCCCTTTCCTCAAGGGATCGGCAACCAACTTTGAGGGAACGGCAACCAAGATCAAGGGTATGGCAACCGACTCCGGCCGACTCGCGGGTTTTCCGCTCAAGGTTTCGGATACCGGTTTTTCCCGCTCCAGGGTTCGGTAACCTTCCCCCAAGGTTTCAACGACCCCAGGCCCGAGGGTTTGGAGTCCTGAACCCCAGGCTTCAGATACCGGGAGTCACGGGTACCGTTACCAAACTACCATTTAAGCGATTGAAAAATTTGCGTTTTTCGAAGCCGTAACAGTTAAACCCTATATCCGTTTAACCCTGAATCCTTTTAAGGAAACAATCCACAGCCCCCTCCTTTCCGCGCAAGTACAACAGCACCGTGGCAGAGCCAGCAGGTTTCAGAGCGGGCTTTTCCTCAAGCGCCCATCCTAAGATCGCCAGACGCTCGTCACGCGTATTTTCACCAAAACCCCAGCAAATCCGCCAAATCGCTGCCCGTTCACTCCGTTTTGGAAATTGGTATCCGTTCCCTTGAAGATCGGGGTCCGCGAAGTAGAAGATCGGCCCGTTCACCAGTCCCGATCGCCCCACTTTCAAGGTTACGGTTACCAAACCAGCCGAATCGGGCAGTCATTGAAATCCCATCAGCGAACTTTTCCGCATAAGCGTCAAAAAAACGCTGATGGAATAGTTATCCGCATCTTTGTCCGAAGATCGCGGTTGGCGTCTGGGGCGCGGTTGGGCATTATCCGCCCATCTTTGGCAGCCCCTCGGATACATCCATGACCACCGATGTCAGCGCGCCCGCCGATCCCGCTTCCCCGGCCGGCGACGATCCCCTGCAAATCTTCCTCGACCACTCGGAAGGCTGCGATGCCATCCAGCGCAAGATCATCGAGGTGCAGTCCTATCCCGGACACGCCAAGACGCTGCGCCTGTTCACCACGTCGGAAGCGGCGCGCCTGATCCGCATTTCCGAAAGCCACCTGCGGGCGCTGCTGAAGAATGAGCAATTTCCCCAGGGGACGGTCATCGGCGGCAATAACCGCCGCGGCTTCACCCTGGGTGAGGTCAACCAAATCCGCCGGCAACTGTTCCAGCAGACGGGCGACGTGCGTTACCGCGTGGGCCGTGATCGTGAGGCGGGCGAGAAGCTGTCGGTCATCACCGTCGCCAACTTCAAGGGCGGGGCGGCCAAGACCACCCATTCCGTTCACCTGGCCCAGTACCTGGCCTTGCAGGGCTATCGCGTGCTGATGATCGACCTGGACAGCCAGGCCAGTGCCACCTCGCTGTTCGGCTTCGTCCCCGATGAACAGTTCGACCGGCTGGACACGCTGTACCGCCTGTTCACCCTGGACGACGCACAGCGCATCAGCGATCTGCGGCCGCTGATCCAGAAGACCTACTGGGATGGGCTGGACGTCATTCCCGCCAACCTTGGCCTGTATTCCACGGAGTTCGAGGTACCGGTGCGCCAGATGCGCCAGCGGGAATTGCGCTTCTGGCGCATCCTGGCCGATTCGCTTCAGACCGTGGACCAGGATTACGACATCGTCGTCTGCGATTGCCCGCCGTCGCTGAGTTATCTGTCGATCAACGCGGTGATGGCCGCCAACTTCCTGCTGGTTCCCATTCCCCCCAGCATGCTGGACTTCAGTTCCGCCGGGCGCTTCTTCCGCATGGTCTATGAGACGCTGTCCACCCTGGCGCAGGCCGAGGGCGGGCGGGTGAAGACCTTCGACGCCGTGCGTCTGCTGGTGTCGAAGTACCAGACCGCCGACGGCAACCAGAGCCAACTGGTGAAGTGGATGGGCAGCATCTTCGCCGACACGCTGCTGGAAAACCGCATGGCCCTGACCACCGGCCTGGATAGCGCCGGCAACCTGAAGCAAAGCTATTACGAGCTTGAGGCCAGCGACGTGAACCGCCGCACCTATGAGCGCGGCCTGGAATATCTGAACAACGTGAATGCCGAGATCGAACGCGTGGTCTGGGACATCTGGAAGCGCGCGCCGGCGCGGGAGGGGACGCGATGAGCCGCAAGGACAGAATGGCCGAACTGGACAACGCCATCGGCGATTTGACGGCGACAAGGGGTGCGCGGCCGGCGATGTCACGCTCCGCCATTCCCATCGTCAACCAGATCGAAAGCGTGTTCCAGGACAGCGCCAAGGAACTGGAGACGCTGCGCGACAGCGGCCGCGTCCTGCTGGAACTGGACCCGTCGGACATCCATGGCACCCAGTACCAGGACCGGCACACCGCCGCCTTCGCCGATGCCGCCTTCGCCACCCTGGTGCAGGACATCCTGCGCCATGGCCAGTTGGCCCCGGTGCTGGTGCGGCCGGCCCCTGACGGCAACGGCTATGAGCTGATCGCCGGTCATCGCCGCACGGCCGCCTGCCGGCAGCTGGGCCGCAAGGTGGTGGCGCGGGTGATGGCGGCCGATGACCGCGACCTGCTGATCAAGATGGTGCAGGAGAATGAGGCCCGCGCCGACATCTCCGCCTATGAGCGCGCGGTGCAGCTGAAGACCGTTTTGGATACCGGCCTGATGAGCCGGGCCGAATTGATGGAGCGGCTGGACTTCAGCAAGGGCCATCTGTCCAACCTGCTGAAGTTCGCGGAACTGCCGGCCCATGTGGTCGCGGCATTGGAAGACCCGCGGCCGCTGAAGATCAGTGACGGCGCCAAGCTGGCCCGCCTGATCGCCGACAGTGCAGAGGCGGCGGCGCGGGTGGATGAGGCGGCGGCGCAGCTGACGGCCCTGGCCGGCGATGACGGTCTGGGCTTTGCCGCCCGACTGCGGGCCCTGATGGCGGCGGCCCAGGGCGAGGTGCCCGTGGAAGCGGAGGTGGGGGGCGAGCGGGTGATCCGCTCCCGCACCGGCCAGGTTCTGGTCCGCCTGTCGCTGCATGAGGGACGCCCCATCCTGCGCCTGGCGGCGGGGCTGCCGTCGCAGACGCTGGATGCCCTGTTCGCGGAATTGCCTGATGCGTTGCGGCGCTGCGGCCTGGATGTGCCCGACACCTTATAAGTATGGGATGTGTCGCCCGCGCGAGTTTTTCTGAAAAAACCGGATCAAGCCCTGTCCTCTGCGGCGGGGCTTTTTCTTTGTTCGGGAGGGCCGGGCGGCTGCGGCTTCAAGGGAACGGTTACCGGGGTTTTTCTGAAAAAACTGCGGCCGGAACCGGTGGGCTCATGCCAGTGGCCTTTGATCGTGACCGGTCAAAGGCCCCCTCAAGCGCCGGGCGCCGACATCCGTCGGCTTGGGCTTCCTCACTGCGCCCTCCGGTGCTCGTTCCGGCGGCCCCGGTCGGGGCCTACAGCGGCACGAGTCAAAAGCTCGCGCCGCCGGTATCATTCCACCATGTAGGCGCGGTAGGCATCGCGGCCGGAAATCTCCAGCACCAGCCGCTCCTGCCGCAGGCCATCCAGCAGGCTACGGGCGGCGGTGCCGCTCATGTCCAGCGCCTGGGCCAGGCGGCCGGATGTCACCACCGGTTGGGCCAGAAGGTAGGCGGCCACCTGCGGACCGCGTGAGGTGGAGCGGCGGGGGCGCAGGGCCTCCGCCAATTGCACCTCCGCCAGACGCAGGCGGCGCAGCACCGTCTCACCACGCGCCGCCGACCGTGCCACGGCATTTAGGAAAGCCAGCAACCAGCCGTCCTGCCGGTCGGGGCGATAGTCCATGGCGTAACCCAGGAAACCGATAGAGGGCATCAGCACCGGGCCGCCGGTGAAAGCGGGGTGGGTGGGGCCGGTATCCGAACCCTCGAGGTTGGCCTCTTCGACACCGCCGCGCCTGGCCTGAACCAGACCCTGCCGGGCGGGCCACCATGCCGCCAGCAGGCGGCCCAACGCGGCACCGGCGGTGCGGTCGGCACGGGTTCCGTGCCAATGGGCCAGGAAGGCGGCGGCACCGACCAGGGCGGGCAGGGCGCGGAACCCGGCCAGGGTGTCGGGTGCCAAGGCGGACTGAAGCACGGCCCAGCGCTCCGCACCGTCCACCTCTTCATCCGCGCCATTCCACAAGGTGAAGCCGGTGGCCCGCGCCTGCCGCACCCGGTCCAATGCCGCCAGCCGCCGGGGGGTGTAGAGATGACGGGGGTGACGGGCGGCCAGGCGGCGGACCAGGTCATACAGTGGCAAGGCTTGCGCCAGGTCGGGGTCGGGCGCGCGGTCCAGGCTGTCCCAGGCCAGCAGGCGCAAATCGGCGGTGTCCACCAGCACGCCGTTCAGCCGGGATGAGGCTGCTGCCTCTTCAATGGCCATGCGGTTGACCCAGCCGGCGGCCACGGCCGGGGAGGCCGCCGCCACGCCGCAATCCAGCCGCACCAGGGCGGCGGACGCGGCCTCCAGCGCCAGCAGTTCCGGCACGCCATAGGACTCATAAGGTCTAATGGACGCGGCATCCGCCGGGATGGGCGCCGGGGGGGAAGGGGATGCCGCGTCGGTAACCGGGATGATGGGAACCGTCGGGCGGGGGGCCGGGGCATAAGGGTTCCCCGGTGTCTCCCACCAGTCTTCCGTCATCATTATCCCCCTTGTCCCAGCTCAAGGGAACAATGGGCATCTCTAGGCCAGAAAGCAAGTTATGTGGGAATTAGCTTTCCCGTGCCGAAACAGGCCCGGCAGACAGGCGTGGCCTACAGGTACTTGGTGATTTCCGCCATTTCCGACAGCCGTTCCCGCGTTTGCGCGGGCAGGGGGCCGGTCGCCTCCTCCAGGTGATGCTCGATGTGGTGCAGCACCAGCGCGACCTTGGCCTTGTCCACCGCCTTGACCACGGCCTGAAGCTGCTGGGCGATGGTCAGGGCGTCGCGCCCCTCCTCCACCATCTGCACGATCTTGGTGAAGTGGCCTTGAGCCCGCTTCAGGCGGTTCAGGATGTCGGGGGTGGTGGCGTGGGTCATGCCTTGACTCGTATCCCCCCAGGGGGGTTAAGTCAAACCACCATTTGAGGAGTTAAGGACCGATGTGCTGCCGCACCGCCGTTGAAAAGGCCTATCACCAGATGCGGGCGTCCGGCGCCCCGGCGCAGCACGCCTATGAGGCGGCCCTGGTGCTGTATCGCTACAACCATCCGGAAGACGCGGTGCCGGTGGCTGAAGCGGCGGTGGCGCTGTGGACCGGGCACAGCCGGATGCATTGATGCCTAGCCTTTGATCGGTATCGATCAAAGGCCCCTCAGGTGCCGGGCGCCGACATCCGTCGGCTTTGGCTTGGGGCCTCCCTTCCCAGTTCGCCTGCGGCTTCCCGGGAAGGTCCGGCGGGCGCCGTCGCGTCCTACACCGGCATGGGCCCCCCATACCGGTAGTCTACCCACGGGAGTCACCTCCGCGAATTTGACCGCAAGACCCGGGATGGCGGCCTCTGCCGGCGCGGTTACACCAAGGCAAGACCATCACCATATCAAGGATGAGGATCATGCCCGACGCCGCGACCATGCCCCGACCCACCATCCCCACCGAAGCCGATCCGCGCTGGCAGGCGCTGCTGACCCGCGACGCGTCGCAGGATGGCGCCTTCGTCTATTCGGTGAAGACCACCGGAATCTATTGCCGGCCCTCCTGCCCCTCGCGTTTGGCCAAGCCGCAGAACGTCGCCTTCCACGCCAGCTGCGAAGCGGCGGAGCGCGCGGGCTTTCGTGCCTGCAAGCGTTGCCAGCCTTGCCAGCAAAGTCAGCGCCAACGTCAGGCGCGGATGGTGGCCGATATCTGCCGGGTTATCGAGACGGCGGAGGAGGTGCCGGGCCTGGATGCGTTGGCGGCCCAGGCCGGCCTCAGCCCCTATCACTTCCACCGTGTGTTCAAGGCGGTCACCGGGCTGACGCCCAAGGTGTACGCCTCCGCCCATCGGGGGCGGCGCGTACGGGAGGAACTGGTACGCCCCGGCGCCACCGTCACCACCGCCCTTTATGATGCCGGCTTCAACGCCAGCAGCCGCTTTTATGAATTGGCGGACAATCTCCTGGGTATGGCGCCCGGCGACTACCGGGCCGGTGGCACCAATGCTGACATCTGTTTCGCCGTGGCGCAATGCAGCCTGGGAGCCATCCTGGTGGCGCGCAGTGGACGTGGGGTCTGCGCCATCCTGATCGGCGACGATCCCGACACCCTGGTGCGCGACCTCCAGGATCGTTTCCCCAAGGCGATTCTGACCGGTGACGACCCGGATTTCGATCGGGTGGTGGCCCAGGTGGTGGGGTCGGTCGAGGCGCCGAACCTGGGCCTGGACCTGCCGCTGGATGTGCGTGGCACGGCGTTCCAGCAACGGGTCTGGCAAGCGTTGCGTGACATCCCGGCGGGCGAGACCGCCAGTTACGCGGAGGTGGCGCGGCGCATCGGCGCGCCCAAGGCGGTGCGGGCCGTGGCCCAGGCCTGTGCCGCCAACAACCTGGCGATCGCCATTCCCTGCCATCGCGTGGTGCGCACCGATGGCGCCCTGTCCGGCTATCGTTGGGGGGTGGAGCGCAAGCGGATCTTGCTGGCGCGGGAAAAGGCCTGATGCCGGGGCGCTTCGACTGGACGGCCATCGAGGCTGAACTGGATGCCCATGGCTGCGCTGTCCTGCCCGGCTTGCTGGATGCCGACACCTGTGGTGCGCTGGCTGGCCTGTACGACGGCGCGTACGGGTTCCGCAGCCGGGTGGTGATGGCGCGTCACGGCTTCGGTTCGGGTGAATACAAATATTGGGCCTATCCCCTGCCGCCGGTGGTGCAGGGCTTACGCCAGGATCTGTATCCCCGCCTGGCGGCCATCGCCAACCGGTGGAACCTGCGGCTGGGCATCAATGGGCGCTATCCCGAAACCCACGCCGATTTCCTGGCCGCCTGCCACCAGGCTGGCCAGGTGCGGCCCACGCCCTTGCTGCTGCGCTATGGGCCCGGCGACTACAACTGCCTGCACCAGGATTTGTATGGTGAGCGGGTGTTCCCCTTGCAGGTCGCCGTGCTGTTGTCGGAACCGGGCCGGGACTTCACCGGCGGGGAGTTCGTGCTGACCGAACAGCGGCCGCGCCTGCAGTCGCGGGTGGAGGTGGTGCCCCTGACCCAGGGCGATGGTGTGATCTTCGCGGTGAATCATCGGCCGGTGTCCGGCACACGGGGCACTTACCGCGTCGCCCTGCGCCATGGCGTCAGCCGGATCCGCACCGGCCAGCGCCACACGCTGGGCATCATTTTTCATGATGGTTTGTAGTTTTCCTCAGGTGCCGGCAGGGCCATCCGGCCCTTTGGCTATCCTCCCTTTCCAGTCCACTTTGTTCCCCGGAAAGGTCCGGCGGCCCCGGTCGCGTCCTACAGACGTGCGCGCCGCTCAGCGTGCACGTCCGACGCTTCCATATATGCTTCCATATATAGAGTGTGAGGGTACGGTGGCCGCTCCGTCCTTGAGGATTATTAGATGCGCCCCAGGCCTGCGACCGCAGGCCCCGCAGTTTTCCGGGGAGCCGCAGGCGGACTGGAAAACGAGGATAGGCAAGCGGGCGGATGCCCGCGCCCGCCGCCTGAGGGCGAACTAACTGGGACTCTCCACCTTGACCTGACCGCTGACGATGGCCTGGCGGGCGCGGGCCACGGCTTGCACGATGGCGGGTGTCCAGACCGCCCGGTTGTCGGCGTCCACCACCACGTCCACCCCGCCCTCCTTCAGGCCCAGGCGGGTGATGCCGGCCTTGAAGGTCTGGCTGCGCCCGGCCTCGAAGGCGCGGGCGATGGCCACGTCCAGCCGCTTGACCATGGAGGTCAGCATGGCGCCGGGGTAGAGGTAGTTCTGGTTGCTGTCCACGCCCACGCCCAAGGCGCCCTTGGCGTGGCCGATGTCGAGCGCACCCAGGCCGGAGACACCGGCGGCGGGGAACAGCACGTCGGCGTCGTGGCGCAGCATGTCGCGGGCGATCTCCGACGCGGCGAAGGGGTCGGAGAAACCCTTGGGATCGGCCGCCACCAGGCCGGTCAGCACGGTGGCGTCGGGCCGGGTGTCCTTCACGCCCTGGGCATAGCCCTTCTCGAACCGCTCGATCACCGCCGCCGGCATGCCGCCGATGAAACCCACCGTGCCGCTCTTGCTGGCCAGGGCCGCCGCCACGCCCACCAGGTAGGAACCCTCGTTCTCCGCGAACATCACGGAGGAAACGTTGGTGCCCGGCACCACGCCGTCGAACAGGGTGAAGCGGACGGACGCGTGCCGGGGCGCGAAGGTGGCGAGTGCGGCCTGGAAACGGAAGCCGATCAGCGCCACGTCGGTGCAGCCGGCGGTGACGGCAGATTGTAAGGCGGCGGCATACTCGCTTTCGCCCGCCGGCTCGAACTCCGCGACGGCCACACCGGACGATTGGGCGAAAGTCTGGCTGCCGTTGTAGGCCATTTCATTGAAGCTTTTGTCGAACTTTCCGGCCTCGGTATAGACGACGCAGGGCTTGAAAGTGTCAGCGGCGCTGGCGTTGCCAGCAATGCATGTGGTCAGCAGGGCGGCCGCGATCAGGGGAAGGGGGCGTTTCATGATGTTTCTCCTCACGCGGCGGCTTCGGTGGCGCGGACCTGGCCCAGGAATTGGCGCACCGCCTCCTCCAGCCGGGCGGCCTGGGCGGACAGCCCTTCGGCGCTGTGGCGCACCTGGCCGGCCGACAGGCCGGTGGACAGGGCGGCGGAATGGACCTGGCCGATGGTGTTGTTCACCGCCTCCACCCCTTGCGCCGCTTCGCTGATGGACCGGCTGATCTCCGCCGTGGCGGCGTTCTGTTCCTCCACCGCGGCGGCGATGGTGCTGGACACGCTGCCCAGCTGGATGATGGTGCCGCCGATCTGGCGGATGGCGTCCACCACCGCACCCACCGCCTGGCGCACGGCGCCGATCTCGCCCGCGATGTCGCCGGTGGCCTTGGAGGTCTGGCCGGCCAGGATTTTCACTTCCGAGGCCACCACGGCGAACCCCTTGCCGGCCTCCTGCGCCCGGGCGGCCTCGATGGTGGCGTTCAGGGCCAGCAGGTTGGTCTGGCCGGCGATGTCGTCGATCAGCCGGGTGACGCTGCCGATGCGTTCGGCGGCACCGCTCAGGCGCTCCACCATGTCGGCCGCCCCGTCCGCCTCGTCATTGGCGCGGCGGGAGATGGTGATGGCCTGCTGCAACTGGCTGCTGATCTCCCGCACCGACAGGGACAATTGCTCTGTCGCACCGGCCACCGTCTGGGTATTGCGCGAAGCCGCCTCGCTGCTGAGGGCCACGCTGTTGGCCTGGTCGGCGGTGGCGTCGGCCGACAGGCCCATGGCCTGCGACAGGGCGGTCATCTGCGCCGCCGCCTCCACCAGGGCCGCGATGATGCCGCCGACGGAGGATTCGAAGCCGTCGGCCATGGCCGACAAGGCGGCTTGGCGGTGGGCCGCCGCCTCGCGCCGCTCGGCCGCCAGCTGGGCCTCCTGCTCACGCATCTGCGTGGCGTTGGCGCGGAAGATGGTGACGGTGCGCGCCATCTCCGCGATCTCATCGCTGCCGCGGGTGTCGATCGCCACCTGCAGGTCGCCGTTGGCCAGGGCCAGCATGCCGCGGGACAGGTGGGCGACGCGCCCGGCGACGCTGCGGCCGACATAAAAGATGGCCACCAGCACGGCGACGGCCACGCCGGCGATGCCGGACACGATCAGCAGGATGCGGGCGAAGGCCACCACGGCCGCCAATTCCTTGGCCTGGACCTGCACCTCGGCCTGGGTCTGGGCGCCGATCTCGGCCCCCAGCTTCTGCACCCGGGCGGCGATGGCGGCACTCTGGTGCAGCAGGCCGGCGCTCTGGTCCTGCGCGTCGGCCAGGCGGCTTTTCAGCACGACCAGGCCGCCGGCGGTGATGTCGCCGAAACCGGGGGCGGCCGGGACCGGTTCGCCTTGCGCGATGCGGGTAAGGATGTCGACGGTGTCGGCCGGCAGGGCGCCCGTGAGGCCGCGCAGACGTTGCAGGGCGGCCGCGACCTCGGCCCGCAGCGGCGCCGGGTCCGCGCCCGCCGTCACCGGCTGCGCCAGCAGCGCGCCGAAGGCCTGGACCTGCGCCAGGGCGGACAGCAGGGCCGGGCTGGGCGTCCGGACCAGCGCCGCCATCAGGGCGGCTTGCGCCCGGGTGTTCGCCTCGGCTGCCGCCTTCTCCTGCGCCGATACCGCCTGGCGGAGGCGCCAGCGGGCGTCCTCCGCCCCGTTCAGCACCTGTAGAAGTGCCGAAAAGCGGCCGCCCAGCACGCGCAGCTCATCCAGCTGCGGCGTCTGGCCCAGCTTGACGTTGGCCTGGCGCAGGGCGTCGTTGAACGCCTTCTCCGCCCCAGCCAGGGCCTTGCGCGTGGCCTGCGCCTCCTCCGGCGTGGCGGCGACGGCGGCGTCCATCGAGGTGCCGGCGAGGCCCTCCGCGGCGCGGGTCAGGGCGTCCAGCGCATCCAGGCGCGGCAAGGTCTGGCCGACGATGCCGGCCAGCGTGTTGTCCACCCGGGCATAGGTCAGCCAGCTTTGGCCGGTGATGACCAGCATGGCCAGGATGACGGCGCCGAACGCCAGCCCCAGGCGCCCCGCCAAACCCAGGCGTCCTCTCCCCATCACTATCGTCAAAGCGGCCATGGCTCCTTCCCTTCGCTGTTCGTGCGGTTGGTCAGGCCTGGGCGCGTCATTCCCCCGTCATCGGCGGGCGGGATTGTCCCCGTCCCGATCCCATGGCCGTCCCCTCCGTCCCTGTCCCCCCAGGGTTCGGTGGCGGTGCCAGTCATAGGATTTCTTGATGATGACTGTGTGACAACCTGGAGGTGCCGCAAAGAAAAAGCTGACCATCTGGTCAGACTTGGCCGCGGGCGATTCACCGCCGCACACCGGCGGGGCAATCAGCGGAATCTTTAGGCAGAAATGGGGGCCGGCATACGCAATCTCACCGGGTATCCGGGTGGCGCGGCGTCCGGCACGCGCGACTCGGGGGCGGCGCTTAGTGGAAGCGGGCCAGCCGGGCGTTGTGCAGCACCATGTCCAACCCGGCGCGCAGCACCACCACCTGGTCGAAGGACAGGCCGCACAGCGACAGCAGGGCCGGCACCAGGGCGCGGTTCAGGCGGGCGCGTTCCAGCATCGAACCGGCGCGGGAAAAGCAGATCGTGGTCATCATCATCTCCTTTCCTGGCGACGGGTCCGGTTGGGGGCACGGGGCAGGTTTGGCGGGTTGCGATGCCCACTTTATAATTCTGGAACGAAATCGGCTGTAGATGGCTTGTTCGGCACTCCGCGTTCCATCGATGGAACGATGGCCTGCGCCGCGACGGTTTGTCCCACCCCCCGCCCCGGCTTGATCCAGGACGGGTGCGGCCATAAATCGGACGCAATGCCAGGCTGTTATCGGGTCCATCGTCCTGGTGCCCCAACCCGCTTCCGCTTTGGGCCCTTCGCTTCTGACACGCAGGATTTCCGGTATGCGACGCCTTTCCCTCCGCACCCTTTGCTCCGTCTCCCTGGCGGCCGCGGTGACCTTCACCGCCGCCGCCCTTCCCGGCCTGGCCCAGGCGCAGGACCATTGGGACGACCACCGGGGTGACGATCACCGTGGCGGCGACCGTCGCGGCGATGACCACCATGGCGGTTCCTGGGGCCCCGGCGGTCCCGGCCCCGCCCGGTTCCGCGACCATGACGTCATGATCTATGGCCATGGGCCGGTGGTGGTGCCGGAATTCCGCCGCCGCACCTTCCGCGACGTGGTGGTGCTGCGCCCCTACGGCGGCTTCTATGCCGGCTACGGCCGGTATTACGATGATGGTGAGGCCTACCGCTGGCTGGGCCTGACGGCCATCACCCTGACCCTGCTGAACAGCATGTCGGAACAGCAGGAGCGTGCGCTGGAAGACGCGCAGATCCAGGCCACATCCGCCCCCGTGGGCGCCCCCATCGTCTGGAATACCGGCAATGCCGGCGGCAGCGTCACCACCCTGCGCGACGGCCACACCACCGACGGCCAATACTGCCGCGAGTTCCAGCAGACGGTCACCATCGGCGGCGAGACCCAACAGGCCTACGGCACCGCCTGCCAGCAGCCGGACGGCGCCTGGCATGTGGTGGCCGACAACTGATCGGCCGGCGCCGGTTCCACGCGGGACCGGCGCCGTTGTTCCTTCCCAGGGGGGCGCGACAGGTTCGCGTTCATGCCCCGTATAACAGGACGGTTGCCGTTTCCTTTGGGTAATGGCCGCGTCCTTGCCAATTTCCGCTTACATGCCGCCAGTATTTATGGTGGTCTGAAGGATAAGCGGCGCGGCCCGGATCCGCGTCCTCTGGATAAATCCTTCCTGCCGGGCTTTTGGACTCTGGTGACTTGACGTAACCCATCTCGGGAAGTGCGTTTGCATGTCGTCGATTGCTTTGTCTGAGACATCATCCCGCAGCGCCTCACGGCGTCTGGCGGGCTACCTGGCCGGCAACGGGCAGGCGGGCAATGGCGTGACCAGCATCGCCCATGTCATCATCCCCCACGGTTTCGGCGGGGCGGAGCGGCATGTGGCCGAATTGGCGGCTTTCCAGGCGGACGACCATCAGGTGATGGTCATCCTGGGCCCCGGTGAAGATGGCGGCGCCGGTGCCCGCCATCTGGCGGCGGCCCTGGATCCCCGGGTTTCCGTCGTCTGGCTGCCGACACGCCTGCGTACCACCGCACTGTTCTGGAAGCTGCTGGCGCTGTGCCCCGATATCGTGCACGCCCATCTCAACACCGCCGCGCGCCGGGTGCTGCGCTGCCGGACCGGCTGTCCCCGGGTGGTGACCCTGCACAACGGCTTTCGCGCCGGCCTGCATGACCGCTTCGACGGCATCATCCGCATCGCCGATTGGCAGACCGGTGTCATGCCCGCCGGCACGGCCGATCGCGCCGTGACCGTGCACAACTGGGTGATGCCCCTGTCCGGCGCCCTGTCCCGGGATGAGGCCCGCGCCGCCCTGAACTTGGCCGGGGATGCGCCGGTCATCGGCGGCATGGGTCGGCTGGAACATGGCAAGGGTTTCGATGTCCTGGTTGCCGCCTACGCCCGCCTGCGGGCCCGGTCGCCCCAGGCCCGCCTGGTGCTATTCGGCCAGGGCTCGGAAGAGGCGGCGCTGCGCGATCAGGTCCAGCGCCTTGGCGTGGCCGACGGCGTGCTGTTCGCCGGTTTCCGCCCCGATGTCCGGCGTTTCCTGCCGGCCTTGGACGTGGGCGTCGTCGCGTCCCGGCATGAGCCGTTCGGCCTTACCCTGCTGGAATACGCCGATGCCGGCGTGCCGGTGGTGGCCACCCGCACCGACGGGCCGGCGGAAATCCTGGGTGCGGACTATCCCCTGATGTGCCTGGCAGAGGATGCCGTAGGTATGGCCGATGCGCTGGCCGCCGCCCTGGATGTCCGCCTGCCGGGGCCGGCGGTGGATCTGTCCCGTTTCCGGCCCGCCACGCAGATGGCCAAGGTCGGGGCGCTGTATAACCGCCTGGTCGGCGCTCCGGTGCCGGTGAGCGCCCTCTGATGCGTGCGGCCCTTGATCGGTCACGATCAAGGGCCCCCTCAAGCGCCGGGCGCCGACATTCGTCGGCTAGGCTTCCTCAGTTTTCAGTCCGCCTTCGGCTCCCCGAAAACTTCCGGCGGCCCCAGTCGGGGCCTACAGCTGCCCGAGGTAAAACCTCGAGCAGATGGTGTAAATCCGCTCTATCATGAACAGCTTTAGAGCAAGATGCGATCAGGCATGATCGCGTTCCGCTCTAAATCGGCCCGGCCATCCCCGCCTGCCAGGCGGCATGGAAGGCGCGGATGCGGCCTTCGTTCAGGCCCAGCAGGGCGGGCCGGTCGGCCTGCACGGTGCCGGCCCAGGCGGCCTCCGCCACGGCCTGGTCCTCCGCCAGCAGGCGGCGGTTGAAGTCGGCCAGGTGGGCCTGCACGCCCACCCGGGCGGCATTGCTGGCCCCCTCCGCCCCCTTGGCCAAAGACAGGCGATAACGCAGGTGGCAGCGGCCCGGCTGCACCGTGCCGTCCGGGGCGTACACCGGCTCGTACGTCTGTACGCTGGCCATCAGGCCGGCGGTCAGGCCGATGGCCAGGTTGGGGAAGATCAGGGCGTGGTCGTAATGGGTCAGCGTCCGCAGCGGCGTCAGCTTCAGGCGCTTGGCCACGCCATCCCACCAGCGCCGGGTTTCCGCCGTCAGCCCGATGGTGCCGGTGCTGTGCGGGCCGTGGTCGGCGCATTCCCACACGCCCGCCGTCACCGTGCGGAAGGTTTCCGGATGCACCGTGTCCACATGATAGACCTCCAGCACGTTCTCGATGCCCACCTTCCAGTCGGCGCGCCAGTCCAGCGGCGCTTGGTCGAAAGGCGGTGGCGAAATTCTCGGACACGGCGTCCAGCCAGGCGCCCAGCGGCCCCAGCCAGTCGTCCAGCGTCGGTCCGCCGCCGGTCAGGCGCACGAACAGGAAGCGGCCACGGGCCGCCACCTCATACCGGGCCAGGGCCAGGGCGGCCTTGTCGGCCCGGTCCAGGCCGAAGCATTCCTCATTGCCGGGTATGCCCAGGGGCACGCCGTCGCGGTTGTACGTCCAGCCATGATAGCGGCAACGCAGGGGGCCGTGGCCGCATTCGGCGCTGCGCAGCCGGGCATGGCGGTGGGAACACACATCGCGGAAGGCGCGGATATCGTCGTCGAAACGCTGCACCACCACCGGCACGCCGGCGATGGTGCGGACCAGATAGCCGTCGGGCGCGGCCAGTTCGTCGCTGAAACCCACGAAGTGCCACATGCGGGCGAACAGCGCCCGCGTTTCGCGGTCCGCCATCGCGGCACCATAGGCCTCCGGCCCCAGGGCCGCCCGCAATATCGCCACAGCTTGTCCGTCATAACCCCCGCTGCCCCCAAACCTGAACGCCCGGTCTTGTTCCCGGAACGCGGAAACCCCATTCTGCCCGGCATGGCCACCGTGACCGAAGCCCTTTCTGCCGCCTATGACCATCACACCGCCGGCCGTCCGGATGCGGCGGTGGTGATCTATGACCGCGTCCTGGCGGTGGAGCCCGAGAACCACGCCGCCCTGCACCTGCTGGGCCTGGCCCTGGTCCAGCTGGGCGACTTGGATGGCGCCACCCAGGCCATGGCGCGGGCGGTGGCCCTTTGCCCCGGCAACGCCAGCTACCACAGCAACCTGGGTGCGGCGCTGAAGGCGCAAGGCCGCCTGGACAGGGCAGAAGAAACCTATCGCCAGGCGCTTGCCATTGATCCGGATCATGCCGACGCGCAGGCCAACCTGGGCGGCGTGCTGCACGCCCGGGGCCGCATGGCCGCCGCCGTCGCCAGTCTGGAGCGGGCGTTGGCGCTGGCGCCGGACCATGCCGTCGCCCTGATCAATCTGGGCGTGGCCCTGACCGACCGGGGCCAGTTGCCCCGCGCCATCGACCTGCTGCGCCGTGCCGTGGCCGTGACGGAAGGTGGGGAGGAACGTGGGGGCGAGGCGCGCTGGAACCTGGCGGTGGCGCTGCTGATGGCCGGCGACTACGCCGCCGGCTGGCCGCAGTTCGAGGCCCGGCGCCATCGTGCCGGCCTGGCCCTGTCCCGGCCGCCGGGCACGGAATGGGACGGTAATGATCCCGCTGGCCTTACCTTGCTGGTCCATACCGAACAGGGCCGGGGCGACAGCCTGCAATTCGCCCGTTTCATCGCCCCCCTGGCGGCGCGTGGCGCCCGCGTGGTGTTGGCCTGCCAGCCGGAACTGGTGCGCCTGATGGCGACGGCGCCCGGCGTGGCGGCGGCGGTTTCCACGGCGGATCCCCTGCCGCCCTATGACGCCTACTGCCCGCTGCTCAGCCTGCCGGCGCGGCTGGGCCTGGCGACGGCGGCCGATCTGGCCCCCACCGGGCCCTATATCTCGGCGGATCCGGCGGCGGTGGCGGCATTCCGCAAGCGGCTGGACGCGGTGGCGGGCAGCCGGCGCCAGGTGGGCCTGTGCTGGGCCGGATCCGCCGCCAACCCGGTGGACGCGCGCCGCAGCCTCAACTCCGCCCTGCTGGCGCCCCTGGTGGCGCGCTTCGGCGACGCGGCCTGTTTCGTCAGCCTGCAAAAGGGCGGGACGGCCGTTCCGCCCGGCCTTGTCGACTGGACGGCGGACCTGGGCGACTACGCCGACACCGCCGCCCTGGTGGCCGCGCTGGACCTGGTCATCACCGTCGATACCTCCATCGCCCATCTGGCCGGCGCCCTGGGGCGGCCGGTGTGGCTGCTGAACCGGTCCGATGGTTGCTGGCGCTGGCTGAAGGGCCGGGCCGACAGCCCCTGGTATCCCGGCCTGGTGCAGTTCCGGCAGGAGGACATGGGCGATTGGCGGCCGGCGCTGTCGCGCGTGGCCACGCGGCTGGGCGGCTGGCTGGCATCATGACCGACGCCGGCTTGAATGACCTGCTGGTCCAGGCCCTGGCCCGTCACCAGGCCGGCGCGCTGGATGAGGCGGCGGCGCTGTACGACCAGGTGCTGGCGGCGGCCCCCCATCAGCCCGACGCCCTGAACCTGTCGGGCGTTCTACGGGCGCAGCGGGGCGATCCGGCGGGGGGTGAGGGGCTGGTGGCCCGCGCCGCCGCCCTGCGCCCGCGTGATCCGGACATCCTGGCCAATCTGGGCCGGCTGCGCGCCGCCTTGGGCCGCGTGGCGGCGGCGGACGCCGCGTTCCGCGCCGCGCTGGCGCTGGACCCCACCCATGCCGGCACCGCCTTCAGCCTGGGCACCCTGCTGCTGAACGCCGGCCGCCCGGCGGATGCCGTGGCGGTGCTGGAACAGGCGGCGGCGCTGGACCCGGCGCATGCCGATGCCCGCGCCAACCTGGGCGTGGCCCTGCACCGGCTGGGCCGGCTGGACACGGCGGCGGCCAGCTTCCGCGCCGTCCAGGCGCTGGATCCGGCGCATGTCGGGGCGGCGTTCAACCTGGCCTCCGTGCTTGAGGACCAGGGACACCTGGATGCGGCGGAGGCGGCCTATCGCGCGCTGGTGGACCGGCGGCCCGATGTCGCCGACGCCTGGCTGAACCTGGGGACCCTGCTGGCCCGCCGGCGCCGCGATGCCGAGGCGGCGGCCTGCCTGCGCGCCGCCGTGGACCGGGGCACCAGCCGGCGGGCCGGCGCCCTGGCCCATCTGGTGCACCAGCATGCCCGCCTGTGCCAGTGGGACCAGGCGGCGGCGTTGACGCCCGACTTGCTGGCCCTGATCGGCGCCGGCGACGACAGCGCCCCCCCTTTCGCCATCCTGTGCCTGGACGTGCCGGAGGAATGGCACCAGCGGGCCGCCCGCCTGCACGCCGCCACCGTGGCGCACGCCGCCGGCCCCATCCTGCCGCCGGCCACCCTGGGGGCGCCGGGGGCGCCCTTGCGCATCGGCTATCTGTCCGCCGATTGGCACCAGCACGCCACCGCCTACCTGATGGCCGGCGTGCTTGAAGGGCACGACCGGCACAAGGTTACGGTTACCGCCTTCTCGCTGGGGCCCGCCGACGGCAGCCCCATGCGGGCCCGGCTGGTGGCCGGCGCCGACCGCTTCATCGACTTGGCGACGCATGACGACCGGGCGGCGGCCCAGGCCGTCCGTGCCGCCGGCATCGATATCCTGGTGGACCTCAAGGGGTATACCGAGGGCGCGCGGCCCGGCATCGCGGCGCTGCGGCCGGCGGCGGTGCAGGTGCAGTATCTGGGATATCCCGGCACGATGGGGACGGGGCGGGGCGGTATCGATTACGTCCTGGCCGACGCCGTGGTGCTGCCGCCCGACCGGGAAGACTATTGGGACGAGGCGGTGGTGCGCCTGGCCGGCTGTTACCAGGCCAACGATGCCCATCGACCCATCGGCCCCGCGACCGGCCGCGCGGACTGGGGCTTGCCGGTGGACGGTTTCGTCTTCGCCTGCTTCAACGCCGCCTACAAGCTGACGCCGGATGTCGTCGCCTGCTGGGCGCGGCTGCTGGCGGTGGTGCCCGGATCGGTGCTGTGGCTGCTGGATCCGGGCGCCGCCCTGCCGGCATTGCAGGCGATGCTGGCGGAAAACGGTGTCGACCCCACCCGCTTGGTGGTGGCGCCGGCCCTGCCCAAGGGGCGCATGGCCGACCATCTGGCCCGCCACGCCTGCGCCGACCTGTTCCTGGACACCCACCCGGTCAACGCCCACACCACGGCGGCCGACGCGCTGTACGCCGGCCTGCCGGTGCTGACGCGTACGGGTGGCCCTTTCATCGCCCGCGTGGCCGCCAGCCTGCTGACGGCATTGGGCCTGGCCGACCTGGTGACGGCCGACCTGCCAGCCTATGAGGCCCTGGCCCTGGCCCTGGCGCGGGATCCGGCCAGGATGGCGGGGGTGCGTGGCCGCCTTGCCGCCGCCCGCACCCTGCCCGGCGGGCCCTTCGACACGGCCGCCTTCTGCCGCCGGCTTGAGGCGGCGTACGTCCGCATGGCCGACCGGGCGCGTACGCATCTGCCGCCGGCGTCGTTCGACGTGGCGTGATACCAGCGGCATGAGTCAAAACCTCGCGCTGCTGGTATTGGCGTTCGGGCCGCTGATTTGGGATTCCGCCGCGCGTATAAAAGGCCGGCGTCCCGCACAAATCTGCCGCTGTGATCTGTCGCGTGGCGGCGCCCGTTCCTTTGCGCTAAACCACCGCCTAAATTTCCGGCACCGCCGTACCCCCGGCGACTTCTACACAGGATATGGACCGTCCCCATGACCATCGACCGCGCCGCCGTCCTCGCCGCCGCATCCGACCTGCTGCGCATTGAGGCCAACGCCGTCCTGCACCAGGTGGAGGCGCTGGACGGTGACTTCCTGGCGGTGGTGGAACACATCTGCGGCGAACACGGCAACACGCTGGTGGCCGGCATCGGCAAGTCCGGCCTGGTGGCGCGGCAGTTCGCCAGCAAGCTGGCCAGCATCGGCGCCCGCGCCTTCTATTACAGCGCCATCGACAGCCTGCATGGTGAGCTGGGTTTGCTGCGTGAGGGCGATTTGCTGATCGTCCTGTCCAACAGTGGCCAGACGCAGGAACTGGTGGACGTGGCCAAGGCCGCACAGCCGCGCGGCGTGAAAGTGGCGGCCATGGTGGGCCGCGTGCCCTCCACCCTGTCGCGCATGGCCGACTGGACCTTGAAGGTGCACGTGGAGTCTGAGGCCACCGATACCAAGCTGCCGACCGCCAGCACCACCGCCATGCTGGCCTTCGCCGACGCGCTGACCGTGGCGGTGGGCGTGGAAAAGGGCTTCACCGCCAAGGATTTCGGCCGCAACCATCCGGGCGGCACCCTGGGCGTGGTGCTGGGCGCCTATGTCGATGATTTGATGGCCCGGGCGCCGGACCATGTCGCCCTGGTGGGCCCCGACCGCCCCATCCTGGAAACCCTGCTGGAAATGACCCGCTATCCCGCCGGCGCCGCGCTGGTGGTGGATGCCTACGACCGGCTGCTGGGGGTGATCACCGATGGCGACATCCGCCGCGGCCTGGCCCGCACCGGCAAGGACCTGCTGGATCGCGACACCCGCGCCCTGATGACGCCCAAGCCCCGCACCTGCCGCACCGGCACCACCGCCATGGCGGCGCTGGCGCAGATGGAAAGCCCGTCGCAGGTCTACGTCCTGCCGGTGGTGGACGCCGACAACAAGGTGCTGGGCCTGCTGCGCATGCACGACCTGGCCGGCCTGGACGTGGCCCGCACGGCGGGGTGAGGGGACGGTCCGATACGCTGTGCGGATTAGCGTTGGGCCGCCAGCTGGCGGCGGGCTTCCGCCTTCAGGTCGGTCACGGTGGGGAAGACACTGGGGCCTCTATCCAGACCCTCCTGGACCAGTTGCCGCAGTTCATTGACGGTGAAACCCGCCAGGTCGCGCCGTTCCTTTCATTCGCTGACGGCGTCACGGATGGCTTCGCTGACGGAAACGTATTCACCGGCATCGACTGAACGACGGACGAAATCCGCCATTTCAGGGCTCAGGAAAACGGTGATTTTCCGGGCGGCGGCCATGGGGATGATCCTTTGTAGTCAGACGCAGGGTAACGGCGGGCATTATGCGAGCCCAGATCAACTTCGCGCGGGCGGCGTAACGGTTCAGCCCGACGAGGCTGTTTCCAAACGTGCTTGCAGCAGGACAACCAGGGCGTTGCCCGCCACGCCCGCCCCCGCTTCCAAGCCCAGGTAGATGAGGGCGGCTGCGCCGAACAGGTGGGCCATCAGGCGCTCATGGGTCAGCGCCGTGATCAGGGGACGCAGAACCCGCGCGTCCCGCCGCCGGGCCAGCCCGTGCATCGCCTCCGCCCGGGTGAACACGTCTTCATCGCCCATCCGGCGCAGCAGGGCATCCCGGATGGCGGGGCCGTCCAGGGTGGGGTGTCGCCCGATGCCGGCGGTGGCCTGGTTTCGGGCTTGGTCGTAGGTGTCGCCCATAAGGTCCAGCAGGGCCTCCACCGCGACGGGCGATGTGCTCCCGCTGAGCGCGAAGGCAATGGCGTAGCGGACGTGGGCATCCTCGTGGCGGCGGCGGGTGGCCAGGTCGGGATCGCATCGGTGATTGCCCAGATGGCCCAGGGCGAAGATGGCATCGGCGACGACGGCCGGGTCTCCGTCGTCCAGCAAGCCCAACAGGGCATCGCACGCCGGTTCGGGAAAGGCCCGTTCGTCGCGGCTCTGGCCAGGGGCGTGCATCCGCCCCAGTACGGTGGCGGCCAATTGGCGGCGGGCCGGTTCCGGCGACCGGCAAAGCATGGCCATGCGGGTGAGGGTATCCGCTGTGCCCATGCCTTGCAGGGCGGTCAGGGCCGGCGTCCGGTCCTCATCCCAGCGCATCTCCCCTACCGCCGCCTCGATCAAACTGTCTAGGGAAGGGCTGTCGGGCGTGGGGGCGCCGCGCTTGTCGGCTTGTGGTGGCGTTGATGGCATGGGCTGGCCTCCCGCGATCCCACAGGGGGATCATGGCATCATTCCATCCCGTCGCGGGACCGCGATCAAGCAAGCAGACGGACAAGTCTGCGGCTGGATGCGTTGAAGCGCCATTCCAGCCGGCCCCCTCAAGGTGCTATCAAGGGAAAAGCCTTACAAGACTGTAAGCATTGCCGCCTGCCGCCAAGGGTTCACCCGATGACTGATCCCGCCCCCCTGAGTTTCCATGCCGGACAGGTGCCCTACCTGATCGCCGAGATGTCCGGCAACCATAAGGGGGAGGTCGGGCGGGCGATCCGGCTGATCGATGCCGCGAAAGAGGCCGGGGCCGACGCGGTCAAGCTGCAGACCTACACCGCTGACACCATCACCCTGAAATCCGACCGGCCGGAATTCCAGATCCACGGTGGCCCCTGGGACGGCCGCAGCCTGCATGAACTGTATGAAGAGGCCCACACCCCCTGGGCCTGGCATCCCCAGCTGTTCGCGCACGCGGCCAAGGTGGGCATCGACATCTTCAGCTCGCCCTTCGATCCCACGGCGGTGGATTTGCTGCACCGGCTGGGCGCGCCGGCGTTCAAGATCGCCTCATACGAGATCGTGGATCTGCCGCTGATCCGCTACGCCGCCGCCACGGGCAAGCCCATGATCATCTCCACCGGCATGGCCACATTGGGTGAGATCGACGACGCGGTGGCGGCCGCCCGCGCGGCGGCGCCGGCGGGGGCGCCGGATCCCGTTCTGCTCCACTGCACCAGCGGCTACCCCACCCCGCATGAGGAATGCGACCTGCGCACCATCCCGCACCTGGCGCAGGCCTTCGGCGTGCCCACCGGCCTGTCCGACCACACCCATGGCATCGCCGTGCCGGTGGCGGCGGTGGCGCTGGGGGCGGTGGTGATCGAAAAGCACCTGACCCTGTCGCGGGCGGAAGGCGGGGTCGATGCCTCCTTCTCGCTGGAACCGGCGGAATTCAAGGTCATGGTGGATGCCTGCCGCGTCGCCCATGCCGCGCTGGGCCAGGTGGGCTATGCCGTGAAACCGTCGGAGGCCGGCGGCCGGGCCTTCCGCCGCTCCCTCTACATCACGGCACCGGTGAAGGCGGGGGAGGCGTTCACCGCCGCCAACGTCCGCTCCGTCCGTCCCGGGCTGGGCTTGGCGCCCAAGCATCTGGACCAGGTGCTGGGCGCCCACGCCACGCGCGACCTGGCGTTCGGGGAGCCCCTGGACTGGGGCATGGTCCAGCTGTCATGACCGAAAGGGCCAGGAAGCCGCGCGTCGTCTGCATCACCCAGGCCCGCATGGGGTCCACCCGGCTGCCGGGCAAGGTCCTGCTGACCGTCGCCGGCCGGCCGCTGCTGGCGCATCAGGTGGCGCGCCTGCGCCGTGCGGCGTTGGTGGATGAGGTGGTGGTCGCCACCAGCGACGGCCCGGCGGACGATGCCATCGCCAGCCTGTGCCGCCGCCTGGGGGTGGCCTGCTTCCGGGGCAGCGAGCATGACGTGCTGGACCGTTTCTACCGCGCGGCCGTGGCCTACAACGCCGACGTGGCGGTGCGGGTGACGGGCGACTGCCCCCTGATCGACCCCGGGCTGATCGACCAGCTGCTGACCCTGTTCCTGGCGTCGGATCCGCCGCTGGACCATGCCGCCGTCGATATCGTGCATTATCCGCGCGGCCTGGACGCCGAGGCGATTTCCATGCCGGCCTTGCAAACCGCATGGCGGGAGGCGACGGCCGCGTTTGAGCGCGAACACGTAACCCCTTACATCTACCGTCGTCCCAGCCGCTTTCGCCTGGGCGCCCTGCCGCCGCCGGCCGGCCCGGCGCCGGTGGAGATGGGACCGCAGCGCTGGTGCGTGGACACGGTGGAAGATTTCCAACTGGTCCGGCGCTTGCTTGAGGCGTTATTGCCGGTCACGCCGGATTTCACCTGGACGGACTGCCTGGCCCTGCTGCGCCAGCATCCCGACTGGGCGCTGCTGAACCGCGACGTGGCCCAGAAGACTTTACCCTGAGAGATTGAGAGGATACCCATGAACCGCACCGAATTCCTGGCCGCCCTGGACGAAATGCTGGAACTGGACCCCGGCACCCTGAAGGGTCCCGAGGCGCTGGACAGCATCGACAGCTGGGACAGCCTGGCGGTCATCAGCTACATCGCCCTGGTGGATGAGAAGTTCAACATCGTGGTGGCGGGCGAGGATCTGGCCAAGGCCGAGACGGTGGACGACCTGCTGGCGCTGGTGTCCGAGCACGTGGCCTGACCGACTTTCGTTTGTGATCCATGCCTGAAACGTCCAACCGCATCCTGCCGGGCCGCCGCCTGATACGGTTTCCCGGCGGCCCCGGCGCCGTGCTGGACCGCGGCTCGCCCGGGGGCATGCCGCCCCTGGTGTTGCTGCACGGCTTCGGCGGTGACGCCCTGTCCTGGCAGTACAACATCCAGGCCCTGGTGAAAGGCGGCCGGCGGGTGCTGGCGGTGGATTTGCCGGGGCACGGCGCCTCCACACTGGACATCCCGTCCGGCCTGGGGGGCGGCGCCGACTGGGTTGATCGGTTGCTGGAGGCGCTGGACCTGCCGGTCGTGGACGTCATCGGCCATTCCATGGGCGGCAGGATCAGCCTGCTGCTGGCTGAACGCCATCCGCAACGGGTGCGGCGCATGAGCCTGATCGCCAGCGCCGGCCTGGGCAACCGGGTGGATGCGGGTTTCCTGCGCGCGCTGTGCGACATGGAAACGATGGACCAGGCGCGGGCGCTGATCGACCGGCTGTTCGCCGGGGCCCCGCCCAACCGCGACACCCTGGCGCGCGCCTTCCTGGCCCGCCTGGCCAATGCGGCGGCGCGGGCACCGCTGATCCGGCTGCTGGACCGGCTGGTGGCCGACATCGACGCGGCACCACCGCGGTTCGACTGGACCCAAGCCCTGCCGCCCCTGCAATTGATCTGGGGGCTGGCCGACGATATCGTGCCGCCGCCGGATCCCGGCTCCATACCGGAACGAATACCCCTGCATCGCCTGGCCGGGGTGGGCCACATGCCCCAGGCCCAGGCGGCCACCCAGGTCAATGCCCTGCTGACGGAGTTCCACACATGACCACCATCGGATTGAATGCCGGCGCCATGCTGGCCGTGATTCACAACCAGGTCCTGACGATCCTGGGGGACAAGGGGGCGGCTTGGGCCGGCCATTTTGGGCCGGAAACGAAATTCCTGGGTGGCGACCTGCCATTCGACAGCCTGGATCTGGCCACCCTGCTGGTGGCGATGGAACAGAAGACCGGCAAGGATCCCTTCCGCGCCGGCTTCCGCCAGTTCACCACCGCTGGCGAACTGGCTGGTTTCTATCTGGAAGGTTGAAGTCTTGGATATCGCATCCCGTTTGTAACGGATCTGTATCCGCGCATGGCCACGCGCCCCATCCTCTGTTAGCGTTCCCCACAAGGTTAAGGCGGGCCGCATTTTTTGATGCGCGCAGGCCTAAGCCATTGGGGTAACAGGGGCGGTGCCTTTCCCGGGCACCCGGCATAACGGGAAGACGATACTTCCATGAAACGACACCATCGCGCGGTCTTGGCGGTGGCGGCACTGGCGCTGCTCGGCGCCTGCGCCACCAACGCGCACTCCGACACGGCTGAGAAGTCCGACAGGGCCAAGCCGGTCTATGCCGGGCTGGAACCGGCCGACGACACCAACCCCTTCCCCAGCACCTACCATCCGCTGCCGTCGGTGACGACGGCGCTGGTGGGCGCCACGGTCTTCACCGGCACGGGTGCCCGCATCGACGGCGGCACCGTGGTGCTGGTCGACGGCAAGGTCGCGGCGGTGGGCAAGGATATTCCCCTGCCGTCCGGCGCCCGGGTGATCGACGCGCGCGGCAAGTACATCACACCAGGCATCATCGATTCGCACAGCCATCTGGGTGTCTATGCCACCCCGGCCGTCTGGGCCAATTCCGACGGCAATGAGATGACCGACCCCAACACCGCGCAGGTGTGGGCCGAGCACTCCGTCTGGCCGCAGGACCCCGGTTTCATCCGGGCGCTGGAGGGCGGCATCACCACGCTGGAGATCCTGCCGGGCTCCGCCAACCTGTTCGGCGGCCGATCGGTCATCCTGAAGAACGTTCCCGGCCGCACGGTGCAGGACAAGAAGTTCCCCGGCGCGCCCTATGGGCTGAAGATGGCGTGCGGCGAGAATCCCAAGCGCGTCTACGGCAGCAAGGGGCGCACCCCCGCCACGCGCATGGGTAATGTCTTCGGCTACCGCAAGGCGTGGATCGAGGCGCAGGAATATCGCCGTAAATGGGACGATTATCGCCGTAAATTAGCCGATTATAAGAACGGAAAGGGCGACAAGGCGCCCGACGCGCCCAAGCGCGACCTGCAGCTGGACACCCTGGCCGGCGTGCTGGACGGCAGCATCCTGGTGCAGAACCATTGCTACCGCGCCGATGAGATGGCGCAGATGATCGACATCTCGCACGAGTTCGGCTTCCACGTCGCCATGTTCCACCATGGGTCGGAGGCCTACAAGATCGCCGACCTCCTGAAGAAGGAGGACATCTGTGTCGCGACCTGGGGCGAATGGTGGGGCTTCAAGATGGAAGCCTATGACGGCATTGAGGAAAACGCAGCATTGCTGCAAAAGGCCGGCGTCTGCACCGTCATCCATTCCGATGATGAGACCCTGACCCAGCACCTGGTGCAGGAGGCCACCATCGCGCTGGCCGCCGGCCGTCGTATGGGTATCCAGATCGATGAGGCCGAGGCCATCAAGTGGGTCACGGCCAATCCGGCCAAGGCCATCGGCGTGCTGGACAAGACCGGCACGCTGGAGCCCGGCAAGATGGGCGACGTCGTGCTGTGGAGCGCTGATCCCTTCAGCGTCTACGCCACCGCCGACCAGGTGTTCATCGACGGCGCGCTGATCTATGACCGCCACGATCCGGCCGTTCAGCCCAAGTCGGATTTCGAGCTGGGCCAGACCGGCCCCGCCCATCCGGGCCCCGTCGGCCCCGGCCCCGGGCGTCCCGTCTTGACCTCCAGCACGGAGCAGCCGCAATGAGCCGCCTCACCCTTCTGGCCGCAGCATCCACCCTCGTGCTGCTGGCGGCGGGCGCCCATGCCGAGACGGTGGCCATCACCAACGCCCGCATCGAGACCATGGGGCCGGCGGGCGAGATCGCGTCCGGCACCATCCTCATCCGCGACGGTCGCATCCAGGCGGCGGGCGCCAGCGTCGCCATCCCGGCCGACGCCCGCCGGGTGGACGCCAAGGGCCACATCGTCACCCCCGGCCTGGTGGCCAGCGACACCAGCCTGGCCGCCGGCGAGGTGGAGGGCGAGGCGTCCAGCGATGATTTCGCTGGCGCCACCAGCGACCTCTCGGCCTCTTTCGACGTGTCCTTGGGCATCAACCCCGCCTCCATGCTGATCCCGGTGGCCCGCGTCGGCGGCGTCACCCGCGCCCTGGTCACGCCGGAGCTGTCCGGCCATGGCGACAAGAAGGGCGAGAAACTGTTCGCCGGCCAGGCGGCGGTTGTCGACATGTCGGGCGGCACCGACAGCATCACCCGGCGCCAGGTGGCGATGGTGGTGGACATGGGGTCGGACGCCATGTCCCACCTGGGCGGCAGCCACGCCAGCGTCCTGCAACTGCTGCAATCCAACCTGGAGGAGGCGGCCAGCTACGCCGCCAACAAGAACGGTTTCGAACGCGGCGCCCATCGCCCCTATCGCCAGAGCAAGGAAGATCTTGAGGCGCTGTACCCGGTGGTCCAGGGCCGGATGCCCCTGCTGGTGGGCGTGCACCGCGTGGCCGATATCCGCCGCGTCCTGGAATTGGGAAAGCGCCTGAAGCTGAAACTCATCCTCGACGGGGTGGAGGAAGGCTGGATGATGGCGGGTGAGATCGCGGCGTCCGGCGTGCCGGTGGTGGTCGATCCCCTGGCCAACCTGCCGCAAAGCTTTGAGACGCTGAACGCCCGCCTGGAAAACGCCGCCATCCTGCAGGCCGCCGGTGCCACCGTGGTGATCAAGGGCCCCTACGTCGGCCACTATGCCCGCCAGGTGCGCTACAACGCCGGCAACGCGGTGGCCCACGGCATGCCGTGGGGGGCGGCGCTGGCCGCCATCACCGCCACCCCGGCCAAGGTGTTCGGCGTCGGCGACCGCACCGGCACCATTGAGGCCGGCCGCGACGCCGACCTGGTGGTGTGGTCCGGCGACCCGCTGGAAATCCTGTCCGTCGCCGAGCACGTCTTCGTGCGCGGTGTGGAGGCACCGGTGACCAGCCGCGCCCAGGACCTGGCCCGGCGCTACAGCACGTTGGACCCCAACCAGCCGCCGGCCTACCGCGACTGATCCGTTTGCCGTAAAGAGGGGGCGGGGCGTTCCAACCGGGGCGCCCCGCCCTTTTTTCGGCCGGATCCCGCCTGATGCCCGATTGGTACTACGACCTCACCGACGCGCTGTCCGGCTGGTACCACGGCCTGTCGGCTTGGACCGTGATCGGCCTGATGGTGGCGGCCTACCTGCTGCTGACGGCGCGCAGCGCGCACAAGCAGGGCGAATTCGGTCAATTCATCCGCAGCCTGGGCCTGGCCGTGGCGCTGATCGCCGTGCTGCTGGGGTTCGTCAGCGCCTGGATCTGGGTGGACCGGCACTGGTAGGGACTGATCAGCCCCTGTCCTGCGCACCATGCCAGATGCGCAAGATGACGACGGTGTCCTTCACCGTTTCATAGACGATCACATAGGGAGGGTGAATAACCAACTCCCGTGTCCCCGCTTCGCTACCGGGGCGCCCGCGGTTAGGGAACGTGATCAAGCTATTCGCTGCGGCCAATAGAGCCCGAAGTATACGGTCAGCCGCCGGCGGGTTGAAATCAGCAATGTAGGCGACGTGTTGTTCAACGTCGCGCACAGCATCGGCAGACCAACGAATCCGCTTCAAGACCGCCGTGGTGGCACTGGGGACGGTACCTTCTTCCCAGCCAGCAACTGCTCCAACCATTCAACAACGACGTCATGGTCCACGACGTCACCGGCCGCAACAGATGCACGCGCTTCCTCAATGGCGCGACGCTTGGCGTCCTCGTCCACGATATCGAAGATGGATGCGGGCTTGCTCATGCGGGCAAGCTTATCATGGATGACGGTGCGGCGCCATTCACGGCCGCTCACACCCCGCCCTGGATCAGGTTCAGCAGGTCGGCGTCGGACAGGCGGCCGGCGGTGTCCGCATCCTCCAGCAGGGCGTCGGCCAGGTCGCGCTTGCGGCCGTGCAGGGCCAGGATGCCTTCCTCGATGGTGCCTTTGACGATCAGGCGATAGATGGTCACCGGCCGGCGCTGGCCGATGCGGTGGGCGCGGTCGGACGCCTGGTCCTCCACCGCCGGGTTCCACCACGGGTCCAGGTGGATGACATAGTCGGCCGCCGTCAGGTTCAGGCCCGTGCCGCCGGCTTTCAGGCTGATCAGGAACAGGTCGCCCTCCCCCGCCTGGAAGGCGGCCACCCGGCGTTGCCGCTCCACCGCCGGTGTGCCGCCGTCCAGGGTCTGGTAATGCACGCCGGCGGCGTCCAGGGCGGCGCGCACGCGGGACAGGTGGCCGACGAACTGGCTGAACACCAGGGCGCGGTGGCCGCCGTCGCGCAACTCATCCACCAGTTCCAGGAAGGCGTCCAGCTTGGCCGAGGGCAGGCCCAGATCGGGTGACACCAGGTCGGGGTGGCAGCAGGCCTGCCGCAGGCGCGTGATCTCCGCCAGGATGTGCAGGCGCGACCGCTCGCCGGACATTCCCTCCAGCTTTTCCAGCGCCCGGCGGCGCAGGGCCTCGTAAAAGGCGCCTTCCTCCGCCCCCCGGTCGATCAGCAGGGTCTGTTCCGTGCGGGGCGGCAGCTCCGCCAGAACGGCGGTCTTGGTCCGGCGCAGCAGGAAGGGCCGTACCAGCGCGCGCAGGGCCGCCCGTGCATGGGGGTTCTTGGCCACCTGTATGGGCGTGGCGAAGCGTTTGGTGAAGGCATCGCGGCTGCCCAGCAGGCCGGGGTTGATGAACTGGAACAGGCTCCACAGTTCATCCAGGTCGTTTTCCACCGGCGTGCCGGTCATGGCCAGGCGGAAGGCCGCATTCAGCGACCGGGCGGCCTGGGCCCGGCGCGTATCGGCATTCTTGATGGCCTGCGCCTCGTCCAGCACGGCCATGGCCCAGGGCACGGCGGCCAGCGGTGCCTCCTCCCGCACCAGCAGGCCATAGCTGGTGACCAGCACATGGCCGGGGCCCAGGGCCTTCAGCGCGTCGGCGCGGCTGTCGGTTTCGGCCAAGGGAACGACTGTCAGGCCCGGCGCGAAGCGGGCCAATTCCAGTTGCCAGTTGCCACAGACCGACGTGGGCGCCACCACCAGGATGGGACCGTCCACCGCCATGGCCGCCATGACGGATATCGCCTGCACCGTCTTGCCCAGCCCCATATCGTCGGCCAGCAGGGCGCCGGCCCCCCAGCGGGCCAGGCGGGACATCCAGGCGTAGCCTTGGACCTGATAGTCGCGCAACTCCGCCGTCAGGCCGTTGGGCAGGCGCGGTTCCCAGGCCTCCGCCTCATCCAGCTGGCGGACGAATTTCCGCCAGGACGCGTCCAGCGCGGCGCTGCCGGCGTCTTCCACCAGGTCGCGCAGGGCGGCACCAGCCGCGCGCGGCACCTTCGTGCCGCCCAGGCGATGCAAACGTTCCAGTTGCTGGCGGAAACGCTGGTCCAGGGCGATGAAACCGCCGTCGTCCAGGGCCAGGAAACGACCGTGCATGCCTTCCAGCCGCGCCAGCACGTCCTTCAGGTCCAAGACCAGTCCTTCATCCACGGTGACACTGCCGGACAGGGCGAACCAGCTCTCGCCGCTCTTGATCGACATCTTGAAGGCACCGGCGCTCACCTCACCCCGCAGCGCCAGCGATTCCCCCTCCGGCCATTCCAGGGTGGGCGGTTGGGGCAGGGTCCGCAATTCGGTCAGGAGTTCCAGGCAGGCGCCCAGGCTGTCCAACTCCCATTCGACCCAGTCCAGGCTGCTGTCGTCGTTGTCGCCGCCGTCGCCTCCCAGGCTGGGACAGGCATCGACCAGGGCCTGGGCCCGTCGTTTCTCTTCCTCCAGGTCGCGGCGCGCGCGCCGGCCACCCCCCGTCACCCCCCTGGCGCCGGCGCCGGGCAGGAAGTGCGGGCCGTCGGCCCCCAGCGGGCGCACCACCAGCGACACCTTCAGCCCCTGGCCCAGCGGGCTCAGGCGCACCACCGGTGCCGGATCGCCCTCCTCCGTCAGGCCATCGTCCAGGTCGGACGTATCGATCCGCACCGGCAGGTCCGGCATGCGCAACCGGGCCAGGGCGGTCAGCCGGTCGCGCGCGGCGGGTGGCACGACGATGCCGTGCAGGCCCAGGACCTTGGCGGCGGCCACCGCCTTCTCATCGATCACCACCACCCGCCAGCGACCGGGCGTCTCCACCTCGATGACGACATCGGGCTCCGCCGCCGGATGCGACAGCGCCAGGCGGAAGCCGTCGGCGCAACCGGCCAGCACCAGTTCCGCCCGTCCCTCCACCAATTCCACCGGCTGATCGGGGTGGTGGGGGTCGAACACACGTGGATGGCCGACCAGCAACGGCAGGGCCGCGCGGGGGGGAACGGTATAGTCATAGCCGCTGTGGCCGCTGCCCCAGCCGCCGTTGTAATGCTGCTTGATGGTCTTGATGACGCGCTGGTCCAGATCATCCAGATAGGTCAGGCGGGCGTCGCCCTGGTACAGGCGCTTCAGCGCCACGGTCTTGCCGCCGCTCCACCCCTGGGTGGGGCTTTTGGTCGGCGCCCGCTGTTGCACCTGTTCCACCGGCGTGATCTCGCCGGATTCGGCATCGACCAGCCAGGCCAGGCGCTTGCCGCCGGTGGCCTTCTGCGCCGTGGCCGGCGGCTCCAGCATGGCCTCCAGGCTTTCCAGGGCCCGTTCCCATGGTTCCTTCATTGGCAGCAACGCGGTGAAGCGCTGCCGCACTTCGCGGTCGGGGCGGGTCAGATGGGCGCGATAGGGGCCGGCGTCGCCGGCCTTCTGCTTCACCGCCTTGTCCAAGGCCTCGGCCAGCAGGTCGGCGGCCAGTGGCATGGCGGTCGCCAGGCGGCGGAACTGTGCCGCCCAGACCTCCATCCGCGGCTTGATCTGTGCCGGATCCACCACCGCCGTGGCGATGGCCAACAGCCCCAGGCTGAACGGCGACGGCGGGTTCATCTTGTCCGCCGCACCCAGGCCCCAGCGAAGGCCGGCCTGGGCCGTGTCCGTGTTGTTGCGGGCCAGGTCGAACAGGGCCTCCACCGCGATCTGGCCCAGAGAGGCTTGCCAGGCCGCCTGACCCTTGATTTGCAGCAAGGCTTCGATAGCCGGATACTGGGCGGCGTCGCCGGCGGCCAGCAGGGCGCAGACGTGCAGCAGGCCCATATAGCCGGGCAGGCCGCCCTTGCGGGTGCGGGTGGCCTTGCGGTAAAGCGCCAGGGCCTGGGTGAACAGCGCCACGGCCTTGCCGGTGTCGCCGGCAAGGAAGGCGGCGGCGGCGGCGAAGGCCATGGGGGCATTGGCCGGCACATCCGCCGGCGCCGCGGCGATCAGTTGTTCCAGGTCCGCCAGCCGGCCGCTCAGCAGGGTGAAATCCGCCAGCATGGGGAAACAGGCGGCCAGCAGGGCGGGGTCCTGGCGACAATGCGCCATCAGATCCGCATGATCGGGCGCCATCAGCCCGGTCGCCACCCAATGGCTGTTCTTCACGATCATCAACGCCTGCTGCAAGGCGGGCGTCCGGCTGGCCAGCCAGTCCACGCCCAAAGGCACGGTGGCGAAGTACCGGGTGAATTGGTCTGGCAGGGCAGCCACCGGTCCCTTGGACAGGGGCAGGACCCGCGCGAATTCGGCCTCATCGTTCAGCAACACGGATAGCCGCAGGCTGCGGGAGACATCGATCTCCACCTGGCGCAGGTCCCAATAATTCTTGGATTCGGCCGGCAACCGGGCGCGGACCGCCGCTGCCAGCGCCCGCCCCTCCGGCGTCGCCAATGTCGCCACCGCCACCTGTTGGGCCACATGGGGCGGACAGTTCAGCTTGTCGTCCAGCAGGCGCGCGCGACGCAGGTCTTCCAGCACCGGCGCCAGGGTCTTGGATGTCCATGTCCGGCCGATGCGCGCCTGGGTCAGGCAGTCCAGAAAGGACTTGGGCGTGCCCGCCGGACCGATCAAGGCCTTCAGCCAGAGGACGGGCCGCGCGGTGGGATGCGTGTCGGGGATGGCGGGGGTCAGGGACATGGGCGCTCAGGATCGGCAGGCAGGTCGCAAGGGTCTTAACCATACGGACGGGTGGGCGTTAAGGACAGCCCCCGATCACATCGCCAGGCTTAACAGGGCCTTGGCGATGCGCACCGCCCCCTGGCCATCCACCGCCTGGCCGTCATCGCTGCGGGCGATGGCCAGGCTCAGGTTCGCGCGGGCTTGTGCGTCGGCCCATAACGCCAGGGTGGCATTCACGGTGCGGTCGGCGACGGCGGCCT
Source organism: Azospirillaceae bacterium (assembly GCA_028283825.1). Taxonomy (NCBI): domain Bacteria; kingdom Pseudomonadati; phylum Pseudomonadota; class Alphaproteobacteria; order Rhodospirillales; family Azospirillaceae; species Azospirillaceae bacterium. The sequence goes on from JAPWJW010000001.1 coordinate 562,459, forward strand.
TGTCGGCGCCGCCTGAAATGATGCCGCGCGCGTCGATCACCTGGGCCTTGCCCGCCGCCGCCACGGCCCCGGCGCTGCTGACCTGGTTGTCCACCACGACCACCAGCAGGGTGGGTACGGCCAGGCAGGCCAGTTCGCCCAGGGTGTTGCCGGCGGCCGACAGGGCCAGGCCGGCGTCGCGCATCAATTCCGCCATACGCGGCGTTTCCACGTGCACGGTCACATTGGGATGCCGTGCGCCCGCCGCCTGAATGCAGGCGGTGTTGGGGTTGCTGCCGCCCACCACCACGTCCAGCCCCACCTCCGGCAGGGCGGGCGCCAGTCGCTTCAGGCAGGGCAGGGTAAGGCCGGCGGGGTCGGTGCCACCGAAGGTCAGCAGCAGGCGCCGGCGCTGGTCCAGGGGCGGCAGGGCCGCCCCCCGTGCCCGGCGGAACTCCGCCCGCAAGGGGGCATAGGCGGGGCCCAGCAGCAGGGCGGCATCCGGGTTGGCGGTGCCATAGGCGGTGGCGTCGATCACGGCACCCGGGTTGACCACCAGGCTGGCGTGCAGCGGCCGGGTGCCGGGCCCGTCGTCGAAGGCCATGACGGGCTGGCCACGCGTCGCCAGGGCGGCGCGATAGGGCTCAAGGAAATGGTAACCGTCCAGGATGACGGCACCGGCCCCGGTTTCCCGGGCGAGGTCGGCCAGGGCCTGTGCATCCGTCCCGGTCGCCGCCGGTCCCGGCAGGGCATCGACGGTGAAACCGGCCGCCGCCAGCCGCTGGGTCAGGGCGGGGGGTAGGTCCACGGCGGCGAAGCGGGGTGCGGCCCCCAGTTCCACCAGCGCCTCCGCCACCGCCAGGCAGCGCATGACGTGGCCGGTGCCCATGGATGGGGTGGCGTCGGCGCGGATCAGGATGGTGGTCAACAGAGGGCCTTTGGCATCGGGACCGGAATGGCCATACTATAGCACTCTAGCAAAGACTTTTTCTGGGGCGGGTTGCTGTGAAGGCCATCGTCGAAGGCGTGCGGATCAAGGGCTTCCGGGCCGTGGTGCCGAAGGAACGGCATTCCTATCTGGAAGACCACAGCCTGTTCACGGAAGAAGAATCCAGGAAGCTGTACGCCACCATCGGCGTGGCGGAACGCCGCCTGCTGCCCCGGCCCTACATGGCGTCCGACATGTGCGTGGCGGCGGCCGAGGGCCTGCTGAAACAGTTGGACTGGGACCCGGCCTCCGTCGATCTGCTGATCTTCGTCAGCCAGGACGCCGACTATGTCCTGCCCGTCACCGCGGCGGTCATCCAGCGGCGCCTGGGTTTGCCCACGACGGCCGCGGCGTTCGACGTGCCGCTGGGCTGTTCCGGCTTTGCCTACGGTACCTGGATGGCGGCCCGCCTGCTGGGCGGCAGTACGGCGCGGCGTGCCCTGGTGCTGGCCGGCGACAACTCCGCCCGCTGGCTGCGCCCCGATGACCGCGCCACCCTGCCGCTGTTCGGTGACGCCGGCAGCGCCACGGCGCTGGAAATCGATCCGGATGCCCCGCCCATCCACGCCATCCTGGGCACCGACGGGTCGGGGGCGAAGCACATCTTCGTCAAGGCCGGCGGCAAGCGTGACTGCCTGATCCCCAATGCGGAGCCTGTTTCGGCCGAAGAACATCAGCGCCTGTACCGCGACGCCCGCTTGCACCTGAACGGGGCGGAGGTGTTCACCTTCACCCTGCGGTCCGTCCCGCCGCTGCTGCGCGACGCGATGGAACACGCCGGCGTGACCCTGGACGACATCGACATGATCGTGCCGCACCAGGCCAACCGCATGATGCTGGACCATATCCGCAAGAAGATCGGGGCGTCGCCCGAACGCTTCCTGATCGACATGGAAAAGTTCGGCAACACCAGCTCCGCCTCCGTGCCGCTGGCCATCTGCCACAAGCTGGGCCCCATGCTGGCCGAGGGGCCGAAGAAGCTGCTGATGGCCGGTTTCGGTGTCGGCTGGTCCTGGGGCACCCTGGTGGCCGAGGTCGGTCCCATCGCCCAGCCCACCCTGGCCGAACTGCCCGACGACTTCGCGCCGCTGGAAGTCTAGGGGGTGCCGGCCGGTTTGCCGCCGGAACAGCCGTGCTGGCCCTTCGATGGCGGCGACTGGCGCATGGCCATGGGGTTGATGAGCCTGGACCCCGTCCGCTGGCTGATGGTGGATGCGACCTGCCCTGCCTTGCTGGCGGAACGCCGGGATCTGCTGGCCACCCGGCACGATGCCGTCACCGCCTTTCTGCCGGGTTCACACGCGGCGCAAAGTGAGGTGCTGGCCCTGGTGGCCGACCACCTGCCCCGCCATTTTCCCCAGGCCAATGCCCGCGACGGCCGCCACCTTACCTGCCATTTGACGGGAGAGGTCTGGGACCTGGCGCTTCCCGGCGACAACCCGCTGGAACTGGCGGGCCGGCTGGTGGCGGAGGATCTGTGCCTGCTGCTGCCGGGGCCGGACGGCGCGCCCATCCTGGCCGCCGGCGTACTGTGTTTCCCCAACCGCTGGCGCCTGCATGAGAAGGTGGGGCGGCCCATGGCCGGCATCCACGGGCCTGTGGCGCAATACGCGCAAAGGCTGGGGCGGCCGGTGGACCGCTTCCTGGAAACACTGACGCCCGACCGGCCGGTGTGGCGCATGAACTGGGGCCTGAACGATGATCCCGCCCTGTTCCAGCCGGATGAGGTGGCGCACGACCCCGCCGATCAGGCCATCACTGGCGACAACGCGGGACGGCGCCTCACCCTGCGTATCGAACGCCAGACCTTGCGGCGCCTGCCCGAAACCGGCGCCATCCTGTTCACCATCCGCACCTACCAACGGGCGCTGGCCGACCTGGACGCCGCGCAGGCGGCGGACTTCGCCCAGGTGTTGCGCACCGTGCCCGACGATGTCGCGCGCTATAAGGGCCTGCATCGCACCGCTGGGCCGGCGCTGGCCTTTTTTCAACGGGCGTCCGCCTCAAGCGATCCTTGAGAAAATTCAAACCAGCCCTGCCTTGACAGGCCGGCCCCGCCGGTCGTCCTATCGCCCTTGGCCGCCCGGCGCCACCGGGCGGTCACATGCTTGTTCTCAGGGCAGGGTGAAAATCCCGACCGGCGGTATTCCCTTGAAGGCTTCGGCTGACGGGGGAGAGCCCGCGAGCGCCCGGGGGCGGAAACGCCCACGGGGTCAGCAGACCCGGTGAAACGCCGGGGCCGACGGTACAGTCCGGATGGAAGAGGATGAGCCGGCCCGCATGACGGGCGTTCCCGCCAGGGGTCCGTGTGGATGCCATGTGCGGGGTCGCGTCTGTCCGCAGGTCAGCCTAAGGGTGATCCGGTGATTGCCCGCCGTCTCTTTTTGCCCTGATTCAGGCTCGCCCGATCTTGCAACGGAGTGAGTTCCTTGAGTCAGATTGCCAATACCGTTTCGTCCGATGAAGATCTGCTGGCCCGGTTCGGCGATGCCGAAACCCGGGTGGCCCGCGCCGTGGCCGCCATCCAGGCGGGCCAGGGCGTCATCGTGGTCGATGATGCCGACCGCGAGAACGAAGGCGATATCATTTTCGCCGCCGACAGCCTGACCGTCGAGCAGATGGCCCTGTTGATCCGCGATTGCAGTGGCATCGTCTGCCTGGTGCTGACCGATGAACGGGCCCGTGCCCTGGACCTGCCGCCCATGGTGGGCGCCAACTCCTCGCGCTACGGCACCGCCTTCACCGTCACCATCGAGGCCAAGGTGGGGGTGACCACCGGCGTGTCGGCCGCCGACCGCGTCACCACCATCAAGACCGCCGTCGCCGCCGATGCCAAGCCCGAGGATCTGGCCCGCCCCGGCCATGTCTTCCCCTTGCGCGCCCATCCCGGCGGCCTGGCCGCCCGGCGCGGCCATACCGAGGCCACCATCGACCTGGTGCGCCGGGCCGGCCGTGTGGACGCCGGCGTGCTGTGCGAGGTGACCAACCCCGACGGCAGCATGGCCCGCCTGCCCGAACTGGTGGTCTATGCCGAGGCCAAGGGCATGCCCCTGGTCAGCATTGAGGACCTGGTGGCGGTGGCCGCCGATCAGCGCGCCGTGGCCTGATTTCCGGTGGCGGGGAAAAGATCAGCGTCATGAGAGTTCGGCTCATGACGCTGTAGGCTGCGACCGCAGCCGCCGGAGCCTTTTGGGGAGTGTAGCGGACCGAAAGGCGAGGAAGCCCAAGCCGGCGGATGCCGGCGCCCGGCGATTGAGGGAACCTCTGGCACATACCGCTTGCCGGGAACGGGAATTAATTGTACCAATCGGTAAAGTCAGTACCGATTGGTACAATCCCTTTCCCTTGGAGGTGTCCCATGTCGCAATCGACCGCCCGCCCACCCTTGCCGCCCTTCACCCTTGAAACCGCCATCCAGAAGGTGCGCGCGGCGGAGGATGGCTGGAACAGCCGCGATCCCGCCAAGGTGGCGCTGGCCTATACGGTGGACAGCCGCTGGCGCAACCGGGCGGAATTCGTCACCGGCCGGGCGGACATCCAGGCCTTCCTGGCCCGCAAATGGGCGCGGGAACTGGACTACCGCCTGATCAAGGAAATCTGGGCGCATGACGGCAACCGCATCGCCGTGCGCTTCGCCTACGAATACCGGGACGACAGCGGCACCTGGTTCCGCGCCTATGGTAATGAGAACTGGGAATTCGAGGGCGACGGCCTGATGCGCGCCCGCCACGCCAGCATCAACGAACACCCCATCGCCGAAGGGGACCGCAAGTTCCATTGGCCGCTGGGCCGCCGCCCCGACGACCATCCCGGTCTCAGCGATCTGGGCCTCTAACCCCATGGCGCGCAGCGTCGCCGACCGCCAGGACGTCATCCCCGTCCTGGCGGAAGTCTTCCGTGAAAATGGGTACGAGGGCACCAGCCTGTCGGCCATCACCCAGCGCACCGGCCTGGGCAAGGGCAGCCTCTACAACTTCTTCCCCGGCGGGAAGGATGAGATGGCCGCCGCCGTGCTGGCGCATATCGACGGCTGGTTCCAGACCCACGTTTTTCGGCCCTTGGCGGAAGGGGGCGACGACGCCGTGGACGCTATGTTCCGCGCCGTGGACGACTATTTCCGTTCCGGCCGGCGGGTATGCGTGGTCGGGGTGTTCGCCCTGGGTGACGCCCGTGACCGCTTCACCACTCAGGTCCACGGCTATTTCGCGGCGTGGGTGATGGCATTGACAGCGGCGCTGGCGCGCGCCGGCAGGGATGCCGACGTAGCGCAGTCCCAGGCGGAAGAGGTGGTGGCCGGCATCCAGGGTGCTCTGGTCCTGGCCCGGGCCCTGGACGACACCGGAGTCTTCACCCGCACGCTGGCCCGACTGCGCCACGGTCTGGCCTGATCAGGCGGCGCGCACCCGGCGCGCGGCGGCGAAGACCGGTACGCCCAGGACGCGGACGTAGCACAGCCACCAGCGTAAATCCCGGCTGTACTTCGTACGCACGTACGTGGCCGGCAGGGCGGTCAGGCGCGTACGCTCCTGCCGCCAGGGCAGGTCGTGGCAGGGGGGATGGGCGCTGCCGCACAGGCGGGCCACGTGCGCCTCGATCATGGCCACGGGATAGTACTGGGACAGCTGGTCCAGCCGGTCGCGCAGGCGGGCCACCCGTTCCTGGTTGTGGTGGAACACCGCCACCTTCACCAGGGGCATCTGGTGCGCCTCCAGATACTCATCGAAATAGACGTCGGAATAGAGTTCCTTGGCCACGAAGGCGTGGGGCAGGTAGCGGCCGGGCTTGAACCCCAGGGCCATCAGCCGCTGGCTGAGGCCGATCTCATATTCGCGGCAGACGGCGGCCTTGCTGGGCTGGCGTGTCACCCCTGCCCAAAAGGCGGCGAAGTCGGCATGCGCCGTGACAGGCCGGCGGAACACCAGGAAATTGCTGGTCAGGTAACGGGTGTCGCCATCCACCAGGCCGTCGGTCAGGCCCCAGAAGTCGCAGTCGTCATCCGCCATTTTCTGGAAGACGGGCGCGAAGGGGAAGACGGGGCCGTAGCAGCTGTCGTTGGCGACCACGACCTCGTCATACAGGGCCAGGTCATCGCCCAGCGCCCGGAAGGCGATCTGCCAACTGCCGAAATCATAGGCGCCGTGGCGGCCGGCGTGCACCAGTTCCGCCACATCGCCCAGCCGTTCCGCCTGCCCTTCCATCAGGGCGCCGTCGGACACGAACAGGATGCGCTCCGCCACCGAACGCAGGCCGCGCAGGTAATACAGAACGTGGTCGTCGACCTGGCCGTCGCGGTCGAAATGCGCGAACAGCACGACGCGGCGCGGGGTGGTCGAGAGGGGGGTATCGGTTCGTGTCATTGGGGCCGGGCCCTTAGGAACTGGTCATCTGTTCCTTTGCACGATTGTTAACCATCAATCCTGGCGCTGGCCACGGTTCTTTAGGCAGGGGGCCAGATGCGGCCGTCCCAGTCGGCGTATTCCTTGAATTTCAGGCGCTTGGCCGCCCAGTCCGCCGCCGACATCTCAAACAGGTGGACATCGTATGCCTGCCCCCCCTTCACCGCATGGTCGCGCAAGACCCCGACGTGGCGATAGCCCAGCAGGGTCTGGCCGCGCAGCACGCGGTCGTTGTCGGCCATGATCTGGTTGACCACCTTGCGCAGGCTCAGGGCGTAAAAGACATGGTTCAGGGCGTGGGTGAAGTTCAGCGGCCCGGCCCCGGTGCGCCCCCGCCGGTCGGCCATGTAGGCGCCCAGGGTGGCGATGCCCCAGCCGGCGTGGGTGACGGTGATGGAGGCGTAGCCCACCGGCACCCCGTCCACCATCATGATGCGGTGGTGATAGTCGTCGCGGCCGTTGCTGCGCGCCAGCCAGGCGCGCTGCTTGTCGATGTCGTCCTCGACCTGGGTGAACAGGTGCTGGGCGATGTCGGGCCGCAGGCGCCAGTCCAGCAGCAGGCGGGCGTCATCCGGCGTGGGGATGCGGTAGCTGAGGCCGCTCATGCTGGGTTTTCTCCGGCGGTCAGTAGGGCGCGTCGGCCGGGCGGACCGGCTGGTCCAGGCCCAGGGCTTGGGCCCAGGCGTGGTGGAAATCGGCGATGCGGCGTTCGCGGCGGCCCAGGATGCCCGGCCCCGTGGCGGCGGCGCGCGCCTGCTGCACCCGTTCGCACAGGGGCTGGTCCTCCAGCACCACGGTGCGGGCGGATTGGGACAGCATGGTGGTCAGCGACCGGCGGAAGGCGGCGGTGGCCGGCCGGTCAGGCTGCGCCACCGGCAGGAAGGTGCGCCAGGACAGGCGGGTGCGGTCCACCGCCAGCGGGTCCAGGGTGTGGATGATGACCATGGCACCAAAGAAGCTGGCCACGTATAGGTCGGGGAAGACGAAACAATGGTCATAGCGCGGCTGGTCGTGCACCCGGCGCAAGGTAGCCTTGGCGTCGATGCGCCGCCACCAGTCGGCGGTGGTGTCGCTCATCAGCCAGCTGGAGCGGCTGTGCCGGCCGAACCGCTCGGTTTCCAGGTGGGTCTGCCAGTCGGGGTGGACGGCGGGGTGGATGGTGTCGGGATGGACGGTGGAACCGTGGAAGTCGTCCATGGTGTTTTCCACCAGCGCCTTCCAGTTGGCGCCGAATTCCACCTGGTCCTGGGCCACCGGCTGGTCGCATTGGCCGGACAGCCGGGCCAGGTGATCCGCCACCGGGCCCAGGAAGGCCGCCAGCGACAGGCTGTCACCGCCGTCGGCGCGGGCGAACACCAGGTTACCGCAGGTATCCACGGTGAGGGGCCGCCCAGCCTCATCCCGGCCCGTCAGGTCGGGCGCCACGGTCAGGCTGGTGTCCAGCAGGGCGCGGGTGATGGGGCCGGCCTCAAGGTCCAGGCGCGTGCCGACGTAACGCCATTGGCGGCGGAAGGCGGCGATTTCGTCGGCCAGGCTCTGGGGTTCCGTGAACCAGCGGGCGGGCAGCAGTTCGCCGGTCTCGATCATTGCCGCCGGGTCGGCATGCACCCACACCCGGCCACCCTCCAGCCGCAGGCCCACGGGCGTCAGGGCCAGCCGGCGGCAGGCCTCACGGTCCAGCTGGAAATCGCTGTCGTTGAAGGGAATGCCCGTGGGCACGCCATCCGCGTCATAGACCCAGGCATGATAGGGACAGCGCAGCAGGCCCCGGCCGCTGGGCTGGTCCTGCATCAGGGCGTAACGGTGGGAACAGACGTTGCGGAAGGCCTTGGGCGTTCCCCGGAAATTCTGCACCACCACCGGGATGGCGGCGCCATCGGCGCCGGGAATATCCCCGGTCAGATAGTCGCCATGCTCCGCCACGGCCGAGGCCGGGCCCAGATTCACCCAAGGGGCGATGGGCGCGCTCACGCCGTGCGCCCGCCATCGACCGTCAGCGCCGTGCCGGTGATCCAGCGGCCGGTGTCGGCCAGCAGATAGGCGATGGCGTGAGCGATGTCGTCGACATGGCCGAAGCCCAGGGGCTGCAGCCTTTCCAGATGATCGATCTGTTCCTGGCTCAGCTTTTCGAACCCGCGCTCGATCAGGTCGGTCATGACGATGCTGGGCACCACGCAATTGACGCGGATGCCGTCGGGCAGCAGTTCCGCCGACAGGCCCTTGGTCGCCGCGATGATGCCGCCCTTGGCGGCGGCGTAGACGATGTTGGCGGGCGAGGCGGCGGTGGCGGCGGTGGAGGAGATGAACACCATGGCCGACCGCTCGGCCCGCACGCCCTTCTGCCGCAGGCCCTTGGCCAGGGCCAGGCAGGAACCCAGGTTCACCCGCATCACCTGGTCGAAGAAGTCCTGGGAAAAGATGCGGATGGGCCGCAGCGTCTGGATGCCGGCGCAATGCGCCACCCCGTGGAAGGGGCCGGACAGGGCCGCCTGTTCCTTCATCCAGGCCGGAATGGCGTCCAGGTCGCCCATGTCGAAGGGGGCGACGCGGTGGCCCTGGCCCTCCAGCCGCGACAGGGTGTCGGCCAGCCGCCCCTCGTCCCGGCCGTTCAGCGTCACCCGGGCCCCCAGGCGTGACAGCATCACCGCCGTGGCCTGGCCGATGCCGGCCGAAGCGCCCGTCACCAGCAGGGACCGGCCCGCCAGGCTCATGGGGTTATGGATCGCGGGGGCGTCGGTCATGGGGGTGCTTCCTGAAAGGCCGTTGAGCCGACTATCCGGGGCCGGCCCGCCGCCCGTCAATGCGCCAGTGCAAATTTGTCGATGAGGGGGGATTGACGTGAGAGTGAGTCGAGATATATCTTACAACAAGATATATCGCGTAACAGACTAGATAGGACGAATAACGCTATGCGTATCTTCAATCATCATCGCGGCGAAGGCCGCCGCCACGCCCGCGACCGCCGCGACGGCGATGGCTTCTGGGGTTCCTTCGGCGGTGGGGCCGGGGGCCGGGGCGAAGGCCGTTGGGGTTTCGGCGACCGCATGGAACGGGAAATGGGCCGCGGCCGGGGTGCGGCGCGCATCTTCGAGAACGGCGACCTGCGCTTCCTGTTCCTGGACCTGATCCGGGAAAAGCCCCGCTATGGCTATGAGATCATCAAGGCCATCGAGGAAAAGGTCGGCGGCGGCTACAGCCCCAGCCCCGGCGTGGTCTATCCCACCCTGACCCTGCTGGAGGAAATGGGCCACACCGTCGTCTCATTGGGCGAGGGCGGCAAGAAACTCTACACCCTCACCGACAGCGGTGCCGCCTTCCTGGAAGAGAATCGCCGCTTGCTGGACGCCATCAAGGCGCGGCTGGAAAAGATCAGCGCGTCGCGGGGGTGGGAGCCGCCGACCGCCGTGGTGCGCGCCCTGCATAACCTGAAGATGGCGGTGCACATGAAGCTGCGCGGCCAGACGCTGACGGAAGACCAGGCGCGGGCCATCGCCCAGGCCCTGGACAATGCCGCCCAGGCCATCGAACAGGCCTGACCGATCGGGGGGACCCTCCATGCCTCATCATGAACTGACCCGCAGCGACATCCGGGGCCGGCTGCTGGCCCTGTCCCGGACCAAGGCCCTGGGGGCCCGGGTATCCCATACCGACCTGGATGCGCCCCGGGATGTCCGTCAGGACGCTCCGCGCCCGCCGTCCCGGCGTGAGCAGGATCAAGGTGGCAACCGTTAAGGTGGTGCACCGTTGACGCGGGGTGGCGCCAACCCCATCCTGGGTTGCTGAATCAATCCCAGGGCTCGGTCTCCCACCATGCGTCCCGAAGACCGCCTGCCGATGCGCCGCCTGACGGTCGCCTACGTCGCCGCCCTGTCGCTGATCGCCCTGCTGTCGGGTGCCGTGCACCTGCTGCTGGACCACGTCATTACCCAGCAGCGCGACAGCGGCACCATCATCAACGTCGCCGGCCGCCAGCGCATGCTGTCACAGCGCATCGGCCTGCTGGCCGGTGATTATTACCAGGGCCGTGACGAACGTGCGGCAGCGCCGCTGTTGCAGGCGGCGGCGGCGATGGAGCGGGCGCAGCACGCCCTGCTGTCCGGGGATGGCGCGCTGGGCATCGGCCATGGCCTGTCCGACGCCGCCCGCGCGCTCTATTTCTCCCCGCCCGTCGACCTGGACCGGCGCACCCGCGACCTGGTGCTGTCGGTCCGCCTGCTGACGGGGGCGGCGGGCCCCGTGGCGGACCCAGCGGCCAGCGACGCGGCCACGGCCGATGTCCGCCGCCAGGCCTTCACCGACATCCAGCGCCAGACGCGCGATGAGATCCTGCCCCTGCTGGACCAGGCCGTCAGCCTGTTCGAGGCCGAGGGCGCGGCCCGCATCGAATGGCTGCGCCACGCGCAGCAGGGCGTGCTGGCCATCCTGCTGACCACCCTGCTGGCGGAGGCCATGTTCATCTTCCGCCCGCTGGTCGGGCGGCTGAGGGCCTATACCAGGCGCCTGTACGATTTGGCCACCCGCGATGCCCTGACCGGCCTGCCCAACCGCCACCATTTCCTTGAGATGGGCGGCCGCACGCTGTCGCTGGTACAGGATGCGCGCCAGCCCCTGGCGCTGATGATGGTGGATGTCGACCACTTCAAGGCCATCAACGACACCTTCGGGCATGAGGCGGGCGACCACGTGCTGCGCCGTTTCGGCCAATTGATCCAAGGCTGGCTGGCCGCGTCTGCCGTCGCCGGCCGCATCGGCGGCGAGGAATTCGCCATCCTGCTGCCCGACACCGACGCGCTGGACGCCGTGGCGGCGGGCGAAAGCCTGCGTCAGGTGGTGGAGGCGGCCTGTGGCGACGGCCCCGCCTGGACGATCAGCATCGGCATCGCCACCCTGGCGCCGGAAGATTTCGAGCTGGCTGATGTGATGCGCCGCGCCGACCTGGCGCTGTATGCCGCCAAGTCGGCCGGCCGCAACCAGGTGCGGCTCAGCCCAGACCGGTGAGGTTTTCCGCCGGGGGCGGCAGCACGCGCGCCGCCGGCAGGCGGATTTCCGCCACGGTGCCCACGCCCACCGCGCTGAACAGGCGCAAGCTGCCCTGGTGCAGTTCCACCAGGCGCTTGGTCAGCGGCAGGCCCAGGCCGGTGCCCTGCGCCGCCCCTTGGCCCGCCACCTGCTGGAACGGTTCCAGCACGCGGGCCAAATCCTCCGCCGCGATGCCGATGCCGGTGTCCTCCACCCGCAGGACGGCTTCACCCGCCCCGCCGGGATATGCCCGGAAGACCACCTTGCCGCCAGCCCGCGTGAACTTCACGGCGTTGCCGAACAGGTTGACCAGTATCTGGCGCAGCCGCGTCTCATCCGCCAACAGCCGGCCCACGCGGGCGTCGATGTCGGCGGACAGCAGCACGCCGCCCTCCCGTGCCTTGGGCGCCAGCATGTCGATGGCGAAGCGCGCGGCGGCGTCCACGTCCACGGGTGATTCATGCAGGTCGACCTGTCCGGCCTCCGCCTTGGCGTGGTCCAGGATGTCGTTGATCAGGTTCAGCAGGTGGCGGCCGCTCTCGCGGATGGCGACCGCCTGGTCGCGGTATTGCGGCGTGCCCAGCGGGCCCAGCGTTTCCGCCGCCATCAGCCCGGAATAGCCGATGACGGCGGTCAACGGCGTGCGCAGCTCATGACTCAAATTGGCCAGGAAGGCGGCCCGGTCGGCGGCCGACGCCTCGGCAGCACGACGCGACGCCTCCTCCACATCGCGGTCGTGCAACGCCTGGGCCAGGGCCTGGTGCTGGTTTTCATGCCGCGCCAGCAGGGCGACGGCCCCCCAGGCCAGGGCCAGGATGGCCAGTGCCGAACCGGCCGCGATGGCGGCGGTGGCGACTGACCGGTCGCGCCAGCTGCGCATCACCACATCCCGGTCCACCCCGGCCAGGATGACCAGGCCGTAATCAGGCAGGCTGTCGTAGGCCGCGATGCGCATGCGGCCGTCCAGCATCGACGTTGAATCGAAGTAACCTTGGGGGCTGCGGACGAATTCCCGGGTCAGCAACTGGCCGCCTTTGATGCTCTGCCCGACATGGCGGATCATGTCGGGCCGGCGCCCGACCACGGCGCCACCAGTCTGGTAGATGCCCAGCAGGGGGTTGCGGTCAAAGGCGATCATGTCGGCGAAGTCCATCAGTTCCGCCGTGGACAGGGACGCCATCAGGACACCACCGAAGCGGCCGTCGGCGGTCTTGAGGGGCAGGCTGATGGTGAAGGCGATCTGCTGGGTCAGGCGGGTGATGATGGCCGGCCCGACATAGACGTCGTCACGCCCGTCCCGGTGATGGTGGAAATAATCGCGGTCCGACACGTTCAGGTCGGGTGCGGGGAAGGCGACGGTGGTCAGCACCGCGCGGCCGTCCGCATCCACGATCCATAGCGATTGCGGGCCGTACAGTCCGCCCGGCAGGCTGGCCGCCAGCAGCTTCAGCTGCCGCCAGGCCTCCGCATCCGTCCGGATCTTCTCCAGGCCGCCCGAGTCGGCCACCAGGGCCGACGCCTGGTTCAGCACCGCGGCGGTGGTGGCGACCGTGGCCCGGGTATGCCGCGTCATGGCGTCGGCCATTTCGCGCGCGAAGGTGCGCTGCTGTCCGTATTGCTGGTCGTGATCCAGGCGAATGAACAGGGCGACGCCCGCCGCCAGCAGGACCAGGACCACGGCCACCAGGATCAACAACAACCTGCGGGCCATACACCCCGCCTCCCTGGATGGCTAAGTCGTCGCCACGATACACCATCGCGGCCGCTTGCCAACCCGGGGCCTGGCCAAGGGCTACGCCAGCGGCGTGAGGTTCGCATGCCGCTATAGGCTGCGACCGCAGCCGCCGGAGCTTTCCGGGGAACGAAGTGGACTGGAAAGCGAGGACGAGCCCAGCCAGCGGATGCTGGCGCCCGGCGTTTGAGGGGGCATTTGATCACGCAAGATCAAATGCCGCGCCTACATCAGGCGTCGTAGCGGCCGGGAACCATGGTGCGCTCGATGCCGATGGGCCGCACCGGCAGGGCCAGGCCGTGGACACCCAGGGCGCCGACCATGGCGCGGGTGGCCACCAGCAGGCCGTCGGTGGTGCCGGGCTGCATCAGGTGCTCCATCAGGGCGTAGAACCGCGCCCGGCGGGTGGGGTCGTCCGACGGCTGCGCCAGGGACAAGAGGCGCAGCAACTGGCGTTCGTCCGGGGTCAGGTCCTGGCAGCCGGGGCAGCCGATGCGCGGCCGCTGCCGGGCCGACCGGCCGTACAGCAGCAGGAAGGCGCGGAAGGTGGCCATCACCTCGTCCGCGTCCTCGCCGCAGGCTTGCAGGAAGGCGTGGCGGATCATGGGACAGCCCCGGTGGGCGGGGGCGTGGCCGGCATAGGGTTGCGCCATGTGGCGCAGGCTCCACACCAGCAGCCTTTCCCCGGCGCTCAGTGTTTCCAGCGGGGCGGGCAGGGGCAGGCTGTCGCGGTGCAGGGCAAGCATGTCGTCGGGCATGTCGGGGTTCCCAGAGGTCACATCCAGGAAAGACGATAGTGCGAGTCACTCGCAATCGCAAGCCGACATGGATCAAATCGACCGGAGTTTCCGCCACCCCTTTTGGCTGAGGCGCGCGGGATTTGACGGAACGTTAACCTATTCCCCCGATGGTGGGCGTAATGGCCGCAACTAGACCGGGGGCGGGGACGCCATCCGGGACCGGAGGATATGGACGATGCGTGATAACGGGCCGGTGACCAATCGCGAGGTCGAGTTCGGGAAGGATGAGTTGCTGGTGTCCCGCACCGACCCGTCGGGCCGCATCACCTACGCCAACCGCGCCTTCGTCCGCGTCAGCGGTTATGAGTCGGACGAACTGATCGGCGCGCCGCACAACCTGGTCCGCCATCCCGACATGCCCAAGGCCGCCTTCGCCGATTTGTGGGCCACCATCCGCGCCGGCCGCCCCTGGGACGGCCTGGTCAAGAACCGCACCAAGCAAGGTGACTACTACTGGGTGCGCGCCAACGTCACCCCGGTGATGGAAGGCGGCCTGCTGGCCGGCTACGTCTCCATCCGCAGCAAGCCCAGCCGGGAAGAGGTGCGGGCCGCCGAATCGGTGTACGCCGAACTGCGCGCCGGCCGGGGCGCCCTGAAGGACGGCGCCGTCATCGCCACCGGCCTGGCCGCCCGCGCCCGCCGATTCGTGGACAGCGTGCGGGGCCGCATGATCCTGACCATGGGCACGCTGATCGCCTGCACCCTGGTGGCCGGCGGCCTGCGTTTCATGGGTCTGGGCGGTGGTGCCGAATCCGGCGACCACGCCGCCTGGCTGTGGGCCAATGGCGCCATCATCCTGGTGTCGCTGCTGGCCTCCGTCATCGGCGGCAGCGTGGTGATGGCGACCCTGCGCCGCGCGCTCGCCCGGCAGGAGGCGCACTTCACCGCCGTGGCCGCCGGTGACTTCGGCCATGCCATCCCGGCCGACCCCACGGCCGAATTCCAGACCCTGACCAGCGCCATGCGCGCCCTGCGCGCCCGCCTGGCCTTCAGCCTGGACCAGCGGGGCGAGTTGACCGAACGCGCACGGGAAGAGGCGCGCATGGCGCTGCTGGAAACCTGCCGCGCGATCGAGGCCGACCTGAACGCCACCTGGATGGGCGTGGAACGGGGCAGCCGCCGCGCCGTCGCGGGGGTGGAACAGCTGAAGCACGCCATGGTGGTGGTGCGTGAGAACACCGTGGCGGTATCGGCCGCCGCCGAACAGGCCAGCGGCAACGCCGGCAACGTCGCCGCCGCCACCGAACAGCTGAGTGCCGCGGGGGATGAGATCGCCCGCCAGGCCGCCCGGTCCAGCGATGTCGCCCGCCGCGCGGTCGACAGCGCCCAGCAGGCCGCCGGTGCGGTGGAGCGGATGGAGGAGGCGACCCGCCAGATCGGCAGTGTCACCGACCTGATCGCCAACATCGCCGGGCAGACCAACCTGCTGGCCCTGAACGCCACCATCGAGGCGGCACGCGCGGGTGAGGCCGGCAAGGGCTTCGCCGTCGTGGCGCATGAGGTCAAGTCGCTGTCCGGCCAGACGCAACGGGCGACGGACGAGATCGGCGCCCAGGTGTCGGGCCTGCGCGGCGCCGTGGCCGCCAGTGTCGATGCCATCCGCGCCGTCATCACCGTGATCGGCGAAATCAACGAGGCCTCGGCCTCCACTGCCGCGGCGGTGGAGGAGCAGTCGGCCGCCAACGCGGAAATCGGCCGCAGCGCGTCGGAGTCCGCTGGTGCCGCGCAGCAGGTGTCGCACAGCGTGGGTGGCATCCGCGGCCAGTCGGATGAGATCGCGTCTATCGCCGCCGCCCTGGACATGCGCGTGGGCGAGACGCAAAGCGCGGTGGAGGATCTGAAGCGCCGCATGACCATCGCGCTACGCCAATCGCTGGCCGGTGACCGCCGCGCCGCCGACCGCGTGCCCTGCGACGTGCCGGCGACGCTGGAGGTGGCGGGCCGCCGCTTGGGCGGCCGCCTGCAGGATATCTCGTCCCGCGGCGCCCTGGTCCTGGTGGACGACCTGCCCACCCTGTCCGACCAGCAGGAGGTGGCGTTGACCATCGACGGCCCCGGCACCCTGGCGGCCACCGTGGCGGGCATCAGCGAACTGGGCCTGCACCTGTGCTTCGTCCATGTCGACCTTGCCACGCAGGACCGGCTGAACACCCTGCTGACCGATGTCGTCGAACGCCACCGGTCCTTTATCGAACTGGCGCAGAACGCCGCCGGCCGCATGGCGATGGCGCTGCAGGCGGCAGTGGATGGCGGTGAGATCAGCGAGGACGACCTGTTCTCCCCGCAGTTGGAGGCCGTCAGCGGCACCGACCCGCAGCAATATATGGCGCCTTACACCGACCTGACCGACCGGGTGTTCCCGGGCATCCAGGAACCGGTGGCGGCTGGCGATCCGCGCATCCAGTTCTGTGCCGCCGTGGTGCCCTCAGGCTATCTGCCCACCCACATGAAGCGCGTGTCGCAGGCCCAACGCCCGGGCGAATACGATTGGAACGTGGCCAACAGCCGCAACCGCCGCCTGTTCAACGACCGCGCCGGCCTGGCCGCCGGCCGCAACACCGGCGACTATCTGGTCCAGTCCTATCCCCGGGACATGGGCGGCGGCGTCACCGTGCGCCTGACCGAGGTCGATGCCCCCATCCGGGTGCACGGCCGGGTCTGGGGCAACGTCCGAATCGCCTTCAAGGACTGAAAAGTTCGCTTTGAGGTGTTGGGTTAAAATTTTTGGCAAGCCGTCAATATTAAAACGGTCGAGGCGGGGGCGCCGCCGCCATGCGGGAATCGGGACGGTTCCCGCCTTTACGCCAGGGCCGGCCGGCTTTACAGGGGACGCGAAACTGTAAAGCCGGCCACGCACCCAGGGACCCCGCCGCAACGGGAGAAGGCCTGAAGGGGGAAAGCGGGCCGGGGGCCGACAGGGGGCTTTCCCATGCAGATTGCGACCACGACCGAACGCCGGCGGCAGATGCCCATGGGCGACCGCATCCGCGCCCGCCGCAAGGCGCTGGGCCTGACCTTGCAGCAGGTGGCCGCACGCTCTGGCCTGTCCGCCCCCTTCATCAGCCAGGCGGAACGGGATCTCAGCGTGCCGTCGCTGGTGTCGCTGCTGGCGCTGGCCGACGCGCTGACCGTGGAACTCAGCTATTTCATGGAGGTGCCGGACAGCGGCGCCATCGTCCACCGCGCCGCCAAGCCCAACCGCATCACGGTGGACAGCCCCGTCGATTACATCGACCTGGCGTCCAACCTGGAAGACCGCAAGCTGGACATTATCCTGATGCGGGTGCCGCCGGGCCACGCCTTCCCCACCGACCAGCGCAGCGGTGAGGATTTCCTGTACGTCATCGAGGGCGAGATGACCGGCGTGGTGGGCAAGACCAAGGCCAAGCTGGGCGCCGGCGACAGCCTGCATTTCGACAGCATGCAAGCGCACAGCGCCCGCAATACCTCGGACGAAGAAGTACTGCTGCTGTACGTCGGCACGCCGTCGATGTTCGCGAAGACGGTGCATAGCGTCATCGCGCCTGAGGCGGATGACGACCAGGACTGATATCGGCGGCATTCATGGCGCAGGCATATTGAATCCGATCCCCTCCTGCCCCACTACTAAGGGCAACGATGGATGGCGGCGCCGCATCCCGGGGGCAGCCGGGTGGCCGCCACGGATGGGGTTACATGAAACACACGTTGCGCGCCTTGCTGCTGTCCCCCGGCCTGTTGCTGGGGGCGGTTCCCGCCTTTGCCGAAACCCCCGTCCCCCCGGCCAACGGCATCCCCGACGATCCCCGGTCGTGGATGGAGGATATGGCCAATCCCCAGGCGCTGGACTGGGCCAAGGCGGAAACCGACCGTTCCACCGCCGTGCTGCAGGCCGACCCGCGTTATCCCACCTTGCTGGCGGAGGCGACGGCCATCGCCGAGTCGCGTGATCGGGTTCCGGGCGTCAGTTTCCGGGGCGATGCCGTCTATAATTTCTGGCAGGACGCGACCCACGTGCAGGGCATCTGGCGCACCACCACGCTGGACAGCTTCCGCAAAACCGAACCGGCTTGGCAGGCCGTGCTGGACGTGGACGCCCTGGCCAAGGCCGAGGGCGTGAAATGGGTGTTCAAGGGGACCGACTGTGATGAGGAAACCCACCGCCACTGCATGATCCAGCTGTCGGATGGCGGCGAGGACGCGGTCATCCTGCGGGAATTCGACCTGAAGACCCGCTCCTTCGTCCACGGCGGCTTCACCCTGCCGCGCGGCAAGCAGTCGGTCACCTGGGCCGACCCCGACACCCTGCTGGTGGCCCGCGAGTGGGGCCCCGACACCCTGACGCCGTCGGGCTATCCCTACATCGTGAAGGCGCTGAAGCGCGGTCAGCCACTGGACCAGGCGCGTGATGTCTTCCGGGGCGAGAAGACGGACATGAGCGTGGGCGCGGAAACCTTCCGTGACGCCCAGGGCCGCCAGGCGGTGGTCATCGTCCGCAACCGCAGCTTCTTCGAGGCGGAACAATATCTGGTGGCGGGCGGTGATGTGAAACGCCTGGCGCTGCCCCTGAAATCCCGCATCCATGGCCTGCACGATGGCCAGATGATCGTGGAGGTGAAGGAAGACTGGGATGCCGGTGGCACCCATGTCACCCAGGGTAGCGTCGTGGCCCTGGACCTGGCGGCGCTGGCGGCCGATCCCGATCATCCCCACCCGGCGGTGGTCTATGCCCCGACACCGCGGGAGGGCCTGACCGATATCGACTTCACCCGCCATCACCTGCTGCTGGGCCTGACCGACAATGTGAAGGGTCGCGTGTACGTGGCCGATCGCAATGCCGACGGCACCTGGCGCCGCGCCCAGCTGCAGCTGCCGGATAACGCCGCCATCAGCATCACGGGTGCCGACCGCGACCATGACCGCATCTTCGTCACCGTTGCGGGTTTCCTGGATCCGCTGACCCTGTCCCTGGTCGACACCAACACCGGTGCGGTGGAAAAGCTGAAATCCACCCCGCCGCAGTTCGACGCGTCCAAGGCGGTGGTGGAACAGCGCGAGGCCGTGTCCAGCGACGGCACGCGCGTGCCCTATTTCGTGGTGCGGCCGCGCGACTTGGCCTTCGACGGGTCCACGCCCACCCTGCTGTACGCATACGGCGGATTCGAAGTCCCGATGCTGCCGCGCTACCTGGGCGCCACCGGCAAGCTGTGGCTGGAACGGGGCGGCGCTTACGTCCTGGCCAACATCCGCGGCGGCGGCGAATTCGGCCCCGCCTGGCATGAGGCCGGGCTGAAGACCAAGCGCCAGGTCATCTATGACGACTTCGCCGCCGTCGCCCGCGACCTGATCGCCACCAAGCTGACCAGCACGCGGCGCTTAGGGATTGAGGGCGGTTCCAACGGCGGTCTGCTGATGGGGGTGGAGTTCACCCAGCATCCGGAGCTGTGGCGTGCCGTCGTCATCCAGGTGCCCTTGCTGGACATGCTGCGGTTCCCCGTCATCGGCGCCGGTGCCTCATGGGTGGGGGAATATGGCGATCCGTCCGTACCGGAGGAGCGCGCCTTCCTGGCCGGCATCTCGCCCTACAATAATATCAAGGCAGGGGTGAGTTATCCGGAACCCTTGTTCGTGACTTCCGCCAAGGATGACCGGGTCAATCCCGGCCACGCCCGCAAAATGGCGGCCAAGATGAAGGACATGGGCCTACCCTACCTCTATTACGAAAATACCGAGGGCGGTCACGCGGCCAGCGCCAACCTGAAGGAAACCGCCAGGCGGCAAGCGCTGGAGTTCACCTACCTTTTACGGAAACTCAAGGATTAGGGATCAACCTCGGACAGGGGCCGGAAGTTCCGCCCCCTTCCACCGTTCCGGGTTGCCGGCAGGTGCCGGCCCCGGATCGGGTTCCTGATCCGCCCGAGGCCCCGCGTCCCATGCCGTCCGTTTCGTTTCTCGCATCCGCTCGTTCCAAGGCTCCCTCAAGCGCCGGGCGCCAGCATCCGCTGGCTTGGCTGATCCTCGCTTTCCAGTCCGCCTTCGGCTCCCCGGAAAGCTCCGGCGGCCCCGGTCGGGGCCTAGGGTGTCACGGTTCAAAATACCGTGCCGTCGCCATGGTTCCCACCGCACTTCTGGCGTTGTCGCTGGCTGCCTGCGCGCAAGGCCCCCGGGATGAGGCGGCGCCGCCACTGTCCGGCCTGTCCTCCACCTACACCGATCCCTACGCTTGGCTGGAAACCCCGGAATCGCCCGACGCGCTGGCCTGGGTGGCGCAGCAGAACAAGCGCACGCTGGCGGCGCTGAGCCAGGACGCGCCCCTGGCCGACTTCACCACCACCGCCACCAGCCTGGTCCATGAGGCCGGCGTGGAAGAGGGCGGCGTGGGCGGCGGCCAGCCCTCGGCCGGGGCGGTGGACGGCAAGGATCCCGCCGTCACCACCATCGACGGCGTGCGCCATGTCTATGCCGGTTCCAACTGCTACGGCACCGTGGACCCCGATGCGCCCATGGTCGCCGGGGCCGATCCGGTGATTTCCGGCCGCACCTGCCTCATCTCCCTGTCGCGCACCGGCGAGGACGCGGTGGAGGTGCGGGAATACGATCCGGTGGCCAAGGTTTACGTGCCCGGCGGTTTCCACCTGCCCTACGCCAAGCAGACGGTGGTGTGGCTGGACCATGACACCCTGCTGGTCGCCCGGGGGTCTGAAGGGAATGAGGGCGGCCTGACCACCTCCGGCTACCCCTATGTCGTCAAGGTGGTGGAGCGCGGCCAGAACCTGGCGAACGCGCACGAGATTTTCCGCGGCCGCGTCACCGACACCTCCGTCAGCCCGGCCATCCTGCGTGACCGCCAGGGCCACCGCGCCATCGTCCTGGTGCGGCGTCCCAGCTACTTCACCACCGAACATTATTTGGTGGAAGGCCGCCGCACGCTGAGGCTGGGCCTGCCGCCCCTGGCGGAACTGGCCGTGCTGGCCAACGGCCAGCTGGTGGTGAAGCTGGGCCAGGACTGGCAGACGGCCGACGGCCACACCTTCCCCGGCGGGTCCTATGTCTCCGTCGACCTGGACGCCGCGCGACGCGACCCGACCCGCCTGCGCGCCTCGATCGTCTATCAGCCGGGGCCGCATGAGGCGGTGACCAACCTGGTGAAGGCCCGGTCGCACCTGGTGGTGACCAGTGATGAGAACGTGCGCGGCCGCCTGACGGTGCTGACCCGCACCGATGACGCCTGGAAATCGGCGCGCGTGGCCCTGCCCGACATGTCCGCCGTCAGCATCAAGACCAGCAGTGAGGATAAGGACAGGGTGACGGTCACCGTCGCCGGCTTCCTGTCGCCCACGGCGCAATGGTCGGTGGATCTGGACAGCGCCACCGCCACCCTGGCCAAGGCCGGCGCCCCAGGCTTCGACGCCGGCCCCTACACCGTGGACCAGTGGCAGGCGGTGTCCGTCGACGGCACGCGCGTGCCCTAAATTTCATCGTCCACCGCCGCGACATGCCGCTGAACGGCGACAACCCGACCCTGCTGACCGCCTATGGCGGGTTCAACCTGTCGCGCCTGCCGACATATTCCGCCACCATCGGCCGACTGTGGCTGGACCGGGGCGGGGTCTACGTCGTGGCCAACATCCGGGGTGGTGGCGAGTTCGGTCCCGCCTGGCACGACGCGGCGCTGAAGACCCATCGGCAGAAGTCGTTCGACGATTTCACCGCCGTGGCGCGCGACCTGATCGGCCGCCAGGTGACGCGGTCGGCCCGCCTGGGCATCAGCGGCGGGTCCAACGGCGGCCTGCTGATGGGCGTGGAACTGACCCAGCACCCCGAGCTGTGGGGGGCGGTCGCCATCAAGGTGCCGCTCCTGGACATGCTGCGTTATGAGGCCATCGCCGCTGGTTCGTCCTGGGTGGCGGAATACGGCAGCGTGGCGGTGCCGGAGGAACGGGCCTTCCTGGCCAGTTATTCCCCCTACCAGCGACTGGACCCGACCAAGGCCTATCCCGAAACCCTGATCATGACCGCCACCCATGACGATCGCGTGGGGCCGGGCCACGCCCGCAAGTTCGCGGCGCGGATGGAGGCGCTGGGCAAGCCCGTGCTGTTCTATGAAAGTGACGAGGGCGGCCACGGCACGCGCGGCCTGGACGACGCGGCCCGCGCCCGGGGGCCCGCCCTGGAACTGGCCTATTTCGCCGCCCGCCTGATGCCGCAGCGGCGTGAGGCCCTGCCGGCCGGTCAAGTCGTGGCGGGTGCGGGTAACTGATGCCAGCGGCACGGGGTTCTGACTCGTGCCGCTGTAGGCTGCGACGGCAGCCGCCGGAAGTTTCCGGGGAACGAAGTGGATTGGAAACTGAGGATCAGCCAAGGGCGCGGATGCGCCCGCCCGGCGCCTGAGGGGCGGCATATGAACGGTCACGTTCAAGTGCCGCTGATATGAGTCCTCTCCCTCCGCACCATGGACGGGGCGCGTGACGGGTGCGACAACAGGCGATGGCTGGTGGGGGAGACGGCATGGCCCTGGGTTTGCGGCGGCGCCTGCTGCTGCTGCTGTTCGGCACGACGGTGCCCTTCTTCCTGCTGCTGCTGAGCGAAAGCCGGGCGCGGCGGGATGAGGCCGTCGCGGCGGTCCAGGCCCAGGCGGTGGAACTGGCCCGCCTGGCGGCCGACGACCAGGAGCGCCTGCTGGACCAGATGCGGCGCCTGGTCCAGGCCTTCGCCACCCAGTCGGCTCTGCTGCCCGCGGCCCAGTGCAGCGATGCGGCCATCGTCCTGAAGACGGCGCAGCCCTGGATCACCAACATCCAGGTGGTGCTGCCCGACGGCTCGGTCGTCTGCTCCTCCGCCGCCCCGCCCTGGGACAATTACAGCGACCGCGCCTATGTGCGCCAGGCCTTCCAGACCGGACGCCAGGTGGTCAGCGGCTATCTGTTCGGTCGGCCCAGCGGCCGCGCAATCCTGGCCGTTGCCCAGCCGGTCCCGGCGTCTCCGGGCGTCCCCGCCGCCCCGCCCCGCGCCGTCATCGCGGGGATGAGCATGGATTGGATCGAGAAGACCGGCCTGCATTTCGCGCGCGATCGCTCCCTGTTCCTGGTGGTGGGGCCGGACGGCACCGTGCTGGCCCGCCTGCCCGAGCGGCCCGACCTGCTGGGGCATAATTTCAACGACCACCCTTTCGTCCAGGCGGTGCTCTCCGGCACGGTGGACCGCGGCCAGTTCGTCACCCTGGATGGGGTGGACCGGCTGGTGGGCGTCGCCGTGCTGCCGTCCAGCGGCGCCCGCGTGGTGGTGGGGGTGGACCGCGACGCCGTGCTGGGCCCCATCCTGGCCGACCAGCGCCGCACCCTGATGTTCGGGGTGCTGGCGGCGGTGGCCGCCCTGCTGTTGGGCTGGGTGGGGGTGGAGGCGGCGGTGCTGAGGGGCGTGGGGGCGCTGCGCGACGCCGTGTCCCGCCTGGCCGCCGGCGACCGCACCGCCCGGACCGCGGTGGTGGGCGGCTCGGCGGAGTTCGGGGAACTCGCCCGGTCGTTCAACGACATGGCGGCGGCGCTGGACCGGCATGAAGGTGAGATCGCAGCGCGTGAGGCGCAGTTCCGCGACCTGACGGAGATATCCAGCGACTGGTTCTGGGAAACCGATCCGGACGGGCGCTTCACCCAGATGTCGCAAGGGGTGGCCAGCCTGGGCGTGCCCCCTGACCGTTTCCTGGGCCGCACCCGCCGCGATTTCGCCCTGGACACCGACAGCCCGGATTTCCTGGCCTATGAGGCGGCGCTGGCCAATCGCCAGCCCTTCCGCAACATCGCCTTCAGCGTGCGGGGCGACGACGGCGGCCTGCGGCATGTGGTGATCAGCGGCAAGCCCGTCTTCGACAAGGACGGGGCCTTCCTGGGCTTTCGCGGGTCGGGCCGTGACCGCACGGCCCAGATGGTGGCGGAGGAGCGGCTGCGGCTGCTGCAATCGGTGGCGGTGCACGCCACCGACGGCATCGTCATCACCGAGGCCGACGCCCTGGATGACCCCGGTCCCCGCATCATCTTCGTGAATGAGACCTTCACCACCATGACCGGCTATAGCCAGGATGAGGTGCTGGGCCGATCCCCCCGCTTCCTGCAAGGGCCGATGACCGACCGCGCGACGCTGGACACCATCCGCCAGGCGCTGACGGCGGGCGAGGCGGTGCGCCAGCGCCTGGTGAACTACACGCGTGACGGACGGCCCATC
Source organism: Azospirillaceae bacterium (assembly GCA_028283825.1). Lineage (NCBI taxonomy): Bacteria > Pseudomonadati > Pseudomonadota > Alphaproteobacteria > Rhodospirillales > Azospirillaceae > Azospirillaceae bacterium. The sequence continues at coordinate 586,570 of JAPWJW010000001.1, forward strand.
TGGGTGGATTTGGCCATCTTCCCGGCGCGGGTGGGCAACAAGATCACCCACTTCGTGGCCCTGCAGCGCGACGTGTCCGACCAGGTGGCCGCCAGCCTGCACCTGAACACCCAGGTGACGGAGCTTGAGGCCGCGCGCGAGACGCTGCAGGCCCAGCGCACCCTGCTGGACAGCGTGCTGAACGCCACGCCCGACGGCGTCTATGCCTATGACACCCTGCGCAATGAGGATTTCAGCGTTCGCGATTTCCGCTTCCAGCTGGTCAACGCGGCGGGGGAAAGGCTGGGGCGCCGCCCCGCCCACGACCTGATCGGTCGCGGCCTGCTGGAACTGCTGCCGGAACTGGAAACCGACGATTTGTTCCGCCGCTATGTCCGGGTGGTGGACGATGGCGAGCCCCAGACCTTCGAATTCCGCCGCGACCCGGACGACCGCTGGTTCCGCATCACCGCCGTGCCCTGGGGCCGGGGGCTGGTGGTCACCCTGTCGGAGGTGACGCGGGAAAAACGGCGCGAGGCCGAACTGGCGGCCCTGGCGGAGGATCTGGCCGGCGCCAAGCTGGCGGCGGAGGCCGCCAGCCGCGCCAAGTCCGATTTCCTGGCCAATATGAGCCACGAGATCCGCACGCCCATGAACGGCATCATGGGCATGACCCAGATCCTGCTGGACACGGCCCTGGCGCCCGACCAGCACGCCTATGCCGAGGCCATCCACGACAGCGCCCAGGCCCTGCTGAACATCATCAACAATATCCTGGACATCTCCAAGCTGGAGGCCGGCCGGGTGGAGCTGGAGATGGTGGACTTCATCCTGGATGAGGTGGTGGACGGCGTCGTGGCGCTGCTGGCCCCGCAGGCACGGGAAAAGGGCCTCGTGCTCACGGCCAACGTGGCGCCGGAGGTGGCCGGCGCCTATCGCGGCGACCCCACCCGCCTGCGCCAGGTGCTGCTGAACCTGGCCGGCAACGCGGTCAAGTTCACGCATGAGGGGTCGGTGACCCTGTCGCTCACGGCCGGCGCGTCGATTCCCGTGGATGAGGCCGCTCCGCCGGAGGCGGCGGGCGACGACGGGGCCGTCGGGCCGCCCCGGCCCCTGCGTTTCGCCGTCACCGACACCGGCGTGGGCCTGGATGCCGAACAGCAGGGCCGCCTGTTCCAGAAATTCACCCAGGCCGACACCTCCATCAACCGGCGCTACGGCGGCACCGGGCTGGGCCTGGTGATTTCGCGCGAGCTGGTGCGCCTGATGGGCGGCGACATCATGCTGGACAGCGCGCCTGGCGCGGGTTCCACCTTCGCCTTCACGGTGCCGCTGACGCCCTCAAGCGTGCGGGTGGCGCGCCGTGCCGCGGCGGAGGCGGCGCTCAGCGGCCTGCGCGCCCTGGTGGTGGACAGCGCCCGGCCGGGGCCGGCCCGCACCGTGGTGCGCGGCACGCTGGAACGGCTGGGGCTGGACGTCACCACCTGCGTCGGCCCCGAGGCGGCGATGACGCTCGTGGCCACGCCGGCGGCCTGGTCCTTCGATGTGGTCACGCTGGCCGACGTCCTGCCGGAACAGGACGGGCCGGCCCTGGCCGCGGCCCTGCGCGCCCTGCCCCGTGCCGCGGCGGCCAAGATGGTGGTGGTGACCGACAGGGCGGATGTGATCGAGGCGGGTCACCACACCGTGCTGGACGGCATCCTGGCCCGGCCGCCCCAGACCATGGCGGTGCGTGACCTGATGCTGCGCCTGTTCGGTGGCGGGGGCGAGGCGGCGGACGGCGCGGCACCGGTGCTGGCCGCCGGCCACAGCCGCCGGGGCGAGGGGCGGCGGGTGCTGCTGGTCGATGACAACATGGTCAACCGTTCCGTCGCCCGCATCATGCTGGAGCGCGACGGCTATACCGTCGATATGGCGGAGGATGGGCGCGCGGCGGTGGAGGCCTGCCGCCGCACCGCCTATGACGTGGTGCTGATGGACGTGCAGATGCCGGTGATGGACGGTGTCACCGCCACCAGCATCGTGCGCCAGGAACTGGGCCTGCGCCGCCTGCCTATCCTGGCCATGACGGCCAACGCCATGGTGGGCATGCGCGAGGAATATCTGGGGGCCGGCATGGACGACTATGTCTCCAAGCCCTTCGACCAGGACCAGTTCCTGGACACGGTGGCGCGCTGGTCGGCGGAGGGGGCGGCCGGCGGCGTGGGGCGGGGCGAAACACGTCGGGATGAGCGATCGGCCATCCCCCCATCCGCGCCGATGGGCGCGCGCCCCGAGACCGAGGACGACCACACGCTGGGACGCATGGAGGGCGACGTCCTGGCGGGCCTGGCCGCCGTGGTGCCGCCGGATGATTTCCGCGCCCTGGTGCAGGGTTTCGTCGATCACGGCATCGCCCGCATCCATCGCATCGACGCACTGGCCACGGTGGGTGATCTGGAAACCCTGCGGGCGGAGGCGCACGACCTGATCTCCACCGCCGGCAATGTCGGCCTGGCGGGCATGCAGGCCTTGGGCCGACGGTTGCAGGATGCGTGCGTCGATGGTGATCTGGCCCTGGTGCGCACGGTGGCCGACCGCATCCACCGCGTCGGTCCCCCGGCCTGGACGGCGTTGGCGGAACGGTTTATCGATAAGGTTGCGGAATGATGTCTGATCACCGTTTTATGGAGAGCAGGGCATGAGCAAGGGCGCCATCGTATTCGCCGAGGACGAGCCGACCCTACGCGCCATGATCGGCACGTTGCTGAAGACCGGCGGCTATACGCCCGTGCCCGTCTCCGATGGGGCCGAATGCCTGCGGATGCTGAGCCAAGTGCAGCCCCGCGCCCTGCTGCTGGATATCGCCATGCCCACCATGGACGGGTTGCAGACCCTGAAGGCCGTGCGGGGCAGCCACGCCCTCTCCTCCATCCCCGTCATCATGGTGACCAGCCACGCCGAGGCCGACGTGCTGCAGGAAGCCCTGCGCGGCGGGGCGGCCGGCGTCATCCTGAAGCCGTTCAAGCCCAGCGAGTTCGTCATCCGCATGGAACGCTGCATGGCGCAGGCGCGGGGGCGGCGGTAATAGGGCGCGGTCGCCGCGAATGGGTGCCGGTGCCATAAAGCATGATGCGGCCGCCCGGCAGGCGGTCCCGGATGAACCGACCGCCTGAACACACGCCGCTGCCCCCGGGGAAGGGCGGGCAGCGCGCGGACCCGATTCATCACCCCTTGGGGGCGATGACGGTCCAGGTCTGACAGTCGAGATGATGCTTGGTCGAATGGCTGCCGGCGCCAAAAAATCGAAAATCGATGCTGAGCCGGGTCCGGCTTGACCGGTTCGGGACCGATTCATGGACGATCCAGCGGTTGAGAAGCAGGACGTCCCCGGGACGCATCGGTTGGCACACGACCCGGGTGGCGGGATCGGCATCCACGGGGCGCAACCATAGCTCCCGGCTGAAGTCGTTCAGCAATTCCGTGGTCGATTGCGTGCCCTCATACACCGCCACCCCACCGCAATCGGCGTCAATATCGACCAGCGGGACCCAGCAGGTCAGGAAGTCCGACAGGTGATGGTTATAGCTCACGTCCTGGTGCGGCGGGACGGCGGCGGGGGCGTGGCCGGGATCGACGAAGCGCGCCGTCGGCGGCATGTGCATGAGCAGGTCCGGCGAGTTCAAGGCGCTGAGCAGAAGCGACCGCAAGGTCGGGTCGCGCGGAATGTCCCACAAGGCCGGGGACAGTCGCGCCGCCAGCGGGAAGTGGCCGGACTGGATTTGGCTGTCCTGCGCCGTCTCGGGCCCCGCGTTCCGCAACCGGGCCATTTCGTCCCGCAGGAACCTGGCGACCCGATCCACGGACGCCGGTGCGATGACGTCGCGACAGACCATGTAGCCCTGCTCGAAAAAGAACGGGCAATCGATCGCTCCCGCGGGGGTTTCCGGGCGCGTGGTTTCCGGGCTCATGGCTTCACCAGATAGGCGGCGGGCGCGTTGGTCCAGTCGAAGGTCCGCAGGCGCACATGCGGCTTGTCGGCGAAAAACTCATCGACGGCCTGGGTTTCGCCGGGCCATTCCTTGATCGCGTACTCGTCGAACATCATGACGCCACCGCGCGACAGGATGGGCCAAAAGGCCTCCAGCGCCGCCTTGGTCGGTGCGTACAGGTCGCAATCGAAATGCACCAGGGACAACCTCACGCCGGGATTCTGTTCACGGAAGACCGTGACGGTTTCCTCGATATTTCCTTCGACCAGCTTGATGCGCGGCTTGCCGGGGATGAACCTGTCGGAATCGAATATCGCGATGGCGTCACACAACTCCTCGTAATGTTCCGCCGGGGAAAAGCCGCCCGGGACCTTGTGCGATGATGCGTCGTCGTTGCCGTCCTCGGGCGTGAACCCGGTGAAACCCTTCCAGTTGTCAAAGCCGTAGACCACCTTCGTCCGGTCACCGACGCAGTAGGCCTCCAGCAGATTGGCCCACGTCATCAGGCCCATGCCGCGAAACACGCCGAGTTCCGCGATGTCCCCCGGCACGTCCTGCGTCATCCGGAAAAGTTCCACATGGGCCAGGAAACGCTTCAGGTTCTGGCGGCGGGCCAGGACGGGAAAATGTTTCAGCGAGTCCAGGGGTGAACGGCCGTAACGCTGGCAATGCTCGGCGATGCGGGCCTCGACATCGTTATCCAGTACGGTCTTGCGAAATCCATCGAACGGTTGGGTCATGTGCCGGCACGGCTCCTTGCCGTTGGCGGGCCTGGATGCCCGCTGATTTGCAACTATTTACCGAAGGCTGGACGATATGGTCAATGCGCCGGCCCCTGGCCCGTCACCAGGGCGGCGGGTGGATGATCGTGGCTTCCGGCGCCCGCGCCGCCAGGTGTTCGGCCGTCTTGGCCGTGAATTCCGGTGTATGGGCCATCATCACGCGTGCCCCCGCGGGCAAGGCGCCGGGATGAAGGATGGGGCGGCCCAGGTGGGTGCCCCCAACCCGCTTGATGTCTTCGTCGACGAAAAACGCCAAGTTGTCCGAGGCGTCGGCCGCCGCCCAGGTTGCGGCGATGGCGGTGCCGAAAATGCCATAGGGGCCGGCCGCGTCCACGGTGCGCATCTGGCCCCAAAGACGTTCCAGCCAATCGACATGCCGCTCGACCATTGCCAGGGAGACCGCGGGATCGGCCCCTTCCGGCGGGGACCCGGTGGTACAATCGTCTTCAAGACCCGGAATACCCACGGCCGCGATCTCACGCGGGAACCAGTCGGTACCGACGGTCGGTACGTGCAGGCCCGCGGCCGCCATCACCTGCCGTAGCGAGGCCGGGGTGAAATGGGTGGCGTGGTCGACGATCAGCAGATCGAAGGGATTCTGCTGAACGTCGGGCACCTGGATGATCAGGTGGCCACCGCGCCCCACCTTGGATCCCAGGGTGGCCAGCGTCGCTGCCGGATTTTCCAAATGTTCGATGACATGGACGGCTGTCAGCAGGTCGAAACCGCCGGGCAGGTCGGCCGGGTCGCCGCTATGGAAGGCGCCGGCCCCGGCGATGGCCTCGATTTCCGCCCGTCGGTTTTCGCTCAACTCGGCACCGGCACATTGCCAACCCGGCAGCAGGGCACGGGCGTTGCGCAGCAGGCTGCCATCGCCGCAGCCGAAATCCAGTAGCCGGCCGGCCGTGGGCAGGGCCAAGGTGTCGCGCGCGCCGCGCAACAGCCGCTGGGACCGCGCCTCCCCCGCCCCGGCCGCGGTGAATACCGTCTGCTCGCTGCCGTCGTTGACGCGATAGACCACATAGCTGGCGTAGATCGATCCGCAATCCGCCCGCCACGCCGCCGTGGTCGGCTTTTGCACGGCGCCGCAATCGGCACAAACCGCCAGCTGCCCGCCGGCCGGCCATACCCGGACGTCAGAGGTGATGCGTGGCAACCGCGCATAGGGATCGACATGCACCAGCCGGCCGGTCCGGCATACATGACAGGGAATGCTCGTCATCGCTTGCCACGGATCCGGACGTTGGGGGCTGACGGTGCCGGCAGGCAGGCGGACAGGGCCGCCTCGGCGCCCGGCGGCATAATACCGGTCAGGCGGCGCAGACGGCCGGTCGCCATGATGGTGTGGCGCGGCGGCTGTTCACGGAGATAACCGGCGGCCACGCTGTCCACCGCCTGCATCAGGCCCGCGTCGGCCCCCTGGCGCCGCGCCACGAAGGCGGCCGCCTCGGCATAGGAAATCTCATCCGTCGCCGACAGGTGGAAGATGCCGGGGACGGCCGCCGGGTCTTCCCGCCCGCGGTCGGCCAGAGCCAGCATGGCCTCCACCACCAGATCCACCGTGACCGGGGCCAGGGCCATGTCGCGGGCCGGGCGCACCACCCGGCCCGCCGCCAGTTGATCGATCCAGCCGGTGAACAGCGGCATGCCCGGATGGATCACCTTGGTCAGGCGCAGGATGGTGGCGGCCGGCCGGCCCGGCGGCGGGACCAGGGCCAGCAGGCTGCGCTCGGCCTCGGCCTTTTGCGCGCCATAGGTATTGGCCGGCGATACCGGCGCGTCCTCGGCCGGTGACGGCGCGTCGCCCTTGAACACCTGGTTGCTGGACAGGTGAATGACGTGGGCACCCTGTGCCATCAGACGGCGGGCCAGTTCCACCGTGCCCGTTACGTTGACGCGGGCGGAACCTTCGGGATCGATATGGCAGGCGTCCAGCCGGGCGACGGCGGCGCATAGGAAAACGGTGGCGACCCGCAGATCCGCCACCCAGCCCCAACCGCCCGGATCGGCCAGATCCAAAGGAAGGGTCTGCGGCGTGTCCATGCCCGGGCGCCGCGTTGTAACGACAACGCGCAGTCCCCGGGCGCGGGCGGCCTTGGCCGCCGCCGTACCGATCATGCTGTCGCCGCCCACCACCAGCAGGTCGGCTTCACTCGAAAAAGATGAAGCCATGGTCACCCTGATAGCCGCAGCGGTCGTAAATCCACTTCCAGTCGTCCACGTCGTGGAAGCTCTGGCAGGTCAGCTGCCAGTACAGCAGGTTGGCCTTCTCACGTTCATTACGCCAGGATTCCACCATGATGTACTTGGCGGCACCCTTGCCCACGCGCTCGATCTCGCCCACCGCGCCGAACAGGTCGCCCACACCCAGATTGTGCAGGGTGCCCAAGGACACGACGAAGTCGAATTCATCGTCGCTGTAAGGCAGGGACCGGCAGTCACCGGCCTTCAGGAAAGGCCGCACTTCCTCCTTGGCGTTGGCGATGCCGTAGTCGGAAATGTCGATGCCGGCGATCTGGATGCCGGGTACCACCTGGGTGAATTCGTACAGCAGGAAACCCTTGCCGCAGCCCACGTCCAGGATACGGTCGCCGGCCTTCAGGCCGTAGTGCGCGGCCATGCGCGTCGCCACCGGGCGCCAGCGGCCGTCATAACGATAGCCGCCATAGCCATAGCGGCGGTCGCCGTCCCAGTAGTCGGCGCCGAATTGGCGGGCGACCTCGGCGCTCTCGGCCTTGTCGTGCGCCACCACCCGCTGGACATAATTGCGCTTGGTGCTGGAATGCAGGTTCTGGATGAAGTCGATGCGCGCCATGGGTGGGGCCTCAGGCGATGGGATGGGAAAGGTTGAGCGTCGGACCCGCCCGGACCATGGCCTGCTGCACCAGCCACACGTCCTCCAGCCGGCCGATGTCGGCGGCCTCGCGCAGCACCATGCCTTCCACGGCGGTATGCAGGACGGCACCCTGATCCAGCACGGTCTGGTAGACGGCACGCCGGCGTTCGCGCCGCTGGGGCAGCATGAACAGGGAATACAGGATCACGCCCTCCAGCCGGGGCAGTTCCGCCAGCACCTGATGCAGCATGATATAGCAGGCGGGCATGGCGTATTCGGTGGCTGACAGCTTGTAGGCCAGCTTGTTGCGGGCGGCGTAGTCGCGGATGACCAGGTTCTGCACCGCCTGCGGCGCGCGGTTGCCGAAGACGGGGCGTGCGCCGACATAGCCGCGATAGCCGTGACGGGTGAAGGGCTCCTCGCTCATTCCTCGAACTCCCCGGGCAAGCGGTAGTCCAGGCCCACGCGGCTGGCGGGGCGCAGGGTGATGGGCTCGAAAAACTCGCCCAGCTTCTTGTCGGCATAGGGGGTGAACACGCCCTTGAACCGGCAGTTCATGGTCCAGCGCGCGTCCTTTTCCCGGTTCAGGCGGTTGCCGTGCGCCAGGTTCTGGTTGAACAGCAGGAAGCTGCCGTAGGGCACGTCCATCCAGGCCAGATCCTTCTCGATCGCCTGGTACATGGCGTCCACGCTGTGCGCCGACCAGCGGCCGAAATCCCGCTCCAGCGCCGCGTTGGGACCGGGCGGCAGCAGGAACATGCTCTTGCTGCGGTAACAGTCCACCAGGGGGATCCACAGCACGATCTCGAACGGGCTGTCGCCCGACCAGGTGTCGGCATGGATGGGCAGCAGGGAACTGTCATCGTCCGGCAGCTGGATGGACAGGTTCACCCGCCGCTGCATGCACAACTCGCTGCCCACGATGGCCTCGACCGCCGTGCGCGCCACGCTGAAATAGGCGGCGCGCAGCCAGGGTGCGGCGTTCATGCCGCCGATGACGGCCAGGCGGAAATCGTTCAGGCGGGCGGGCGGGACCTGGCCGCCGATGTCGTTCAGGAAACGGTCGGCGTCCGCCGGCTTGGGCTGGCCCAGCCAATCGGCGGCGATGCCCGCCACCAGATCACGGATGGCGTCCAGGGCGGACCGATCCTCCGCCGGGGCGATGATATAGCCGTCGCCCAGGAAGCGGTCGGCCAGCGCCTGCTCGGCCGGTTTCTGGAAACTGAAGTGGGGTGTGGTCATTTGCGGCCCTCCAGCGCCTTGGTCACGGCGCCGGTGATGCCGTCAACCGTCAGGCCGGCCAGGGACAGCAAATTGTCCTGGCTGCCGTAACCCTCGGGGAAGGCGTCGGGCAGGGCCAGGCGCAGCAGGCGGGGGGCGCCGTCGGTTTCGGCCAGCAGTTCGGCCACGGCGCTGCCCAGGCCGCCGATGCGGGTGTGCTCCTCCACCGTCACGATCAGGCCGGTGCCGGCCGCGGCTTCCAGCACGGCGGCATCGTCCAGCGGCTTCACCGTATGCATGTGCAGGACGGATGCCGAGATGCCCTGGGTTTCCAGCTGTTCGGCGGCGGCGAGGGCGCGGCCGGTCATGATGCCGGTGCCGATGAGGGTGACGTCGCCGCCCTGCCGCATGGCGATGGCCTTGCCGATGGCGAAACCCGCCTCGGCCCGGCTCACCACTGGGTCGCCGCCCTTGGCCAGGCGGATGTACAGCGGCCCCTTCCAGTCCAGCGACGCCCGCATCAGGCGTTCCATCTCCGGTGCGTCCACCGGTGCCGCGATGGCCATGTTGGGAAGGGTGCGCAGCAGGCCCATGTCCTCGAACGCCAGGTGGGTGGGCCCCAGGGGCGCGTAGACCAGGCCGCCGCCGCTGGCGATCAGGCGCACCGGCAGGTTTTCCAGGCAGACGTCGATGGCGATCTGGTCGAAACAGCGGCGCGTGAGGAAGGTGGCGATGGTGTTGATATAGGGGATGTACCCCTCCATCGCCATGCCGGCGGCCATGCCGATGATGTGCTGCTCGGCCACGCCCTCCATGAAGAAGCGGTCCGGCATGTCGGCCTTCATGTTCTTCAGGAGGCCCGGGCCCAGGTCCGATCCGATGAAGACGACGCGATCGTCCTGGCGGGCCAGAGTTTCGACCATGTTGACGGCGACTTGTCTCATGGGGTTCAGGCCCTTTCCAGCGCTTCGCGCATGCGCGCCACGTCGGGCGCCTCCACCCGGGCCTTGTGGTGCCAGGTGGCCTGGTGTTCGGCGAAGTCGAAACCCTTGCCCTTCACCGTGTGGCAGATCAGGACGGACGGCTTGCCCGCTTCGAACGGCAGGGTGGACAACTGGGCCCGCAGGGCGTCGACGTCATGGCCGTCCACCTCTTTCACGCCCCAGCCGAAGGCGCGCCACTTGTCGGCTAGCGGCTCCAGGTCCAGCACTTCCTTCACCGGGCCATAGGACTGCAGCTTGTTGTAATCGACCAGGGCCACCAGGTTTTCCAGGCGGTGCTTGCCGGCGTGCATCGCCGCCTCCCACACCGATCCCTCGTCCAGTTCGCCGTCGCCCGTGATGACGAAGACGCGCGACGGGCGCTTCTGCATGCGGGCGGCGATGGCCATGCCGGTACCGATGGACAGGCCGTGGCCCAGCGATCCGGTGGATGCCTCCACGCCTGGGATGTGGGCGCGCTCCGGGTGGCCGCCCAGCATGGCGCCGGCCCGGCACTGGCGCAGCAGTTCCTCTTTGGGGAAGAAACCCTTGTCCGCCAGCACGGCGTACCAGGTCAGGCAGCCGTGGCCCTTGGACAGGATGCAGCGGTCGCGGTCGGGCCAGCGCGGGTCGTCGGGCCGCACGTCCAGCACGTCGTCGTACAAGACGCGCAGAATCTCCACCAACGACATCGACGATCCGATATGGCCGCGCCCGCCGCCCTCAAGGGCATCGATCACCAGCCGCCGCAAATATTTGGAACGGTCATCCATCAGCGTCATCCTGAGGGCAAAAGCGTAAGGTCAAGGTCGTCGCCCGCATCGGTCATGCTGTCCAGCAGGGCGGCGACCGCCGCGATGCGGGCGCCGGCACGGCGCAACTGCGCGGCCTTGGCGGCCGGCCAATCGGCCGTCGTGCCAGCGTAGACGCGACGCTGCCAGCGGTCGGGCAGGAATTCATTGAGCATGATCAAGGCCCAGCGCAGGCCGTACAGCGGCAGCTGGGCGCTGAGCCGCGCCGGGAAGGCCGCGTCGTCGCCTGCGAACGTCGCCGCCATGCCTTGCCACCAGCGATCCCGCTCCCGGACTGTCAGCGTCATGGCCGGGTGCCACAGGAAATCGGCCGCCAGTTTTACCGGGTCGTCCCAGCCGAAATACTCGAAATCAATAAACACCAATCGGCCGTCGGCCTGGGTTATGGCGTTGTGGAAACCGAAATCCGATGGCGACAGGGTGCGCAGATGGTGGGGCAGGGCGGCATTGGCGCGCAGGCCGATGCCGTCATACAGGCGGTGCAGCCGCTGGGCCGCGCGCACCAGCGTGGGCCACAGCTCCCCTTCCAGCAGGGCCGCCAACTCCGGCTCTCCGGAGTCCGGCGCTTCGGCCACAGTTTTCAAGCGGTCCAGCCGCCCGCGAATTTGCGCTGTCAGATTGATGGCCGCCAGGCAGGATTCCGCCGCTTCACCCAGGGTGTCGGCGCCCGGCATCCCGCAGGCCGTGTGCAGGCGGGCGACGAAGGCGACAGCCTGCTCAATCGCGCCGGCATCCCGGCCGGCCGTGTCCCGGGCCGCGGGCACGCCATCGATCCACTGGTACAAACCCAGCCGTTCCCCGGTATCGGCGGCCAGGGCCCGCGGCACCGCCGTTTCCCCCGCCTGTTCCAGGAAACGCAGGCCGCCGAACTCCCGCTCCAGCCGATGCGACTGCGCGTCCGCCGATCCGCTGTCATAGCATTTCAGGGCGGCCGCCCCGGTGGCGGTGGTGATGCGGTACAGGCGGTTGTTGCCGCCGCCGGCCACGTGCTCCAGCCCCAGGACGGGCGTGCCCAGCAGGCGGGTGGCTGACTCCGCCAGTGTATCGGTCGCCTCAGGCGGCATGACGGTTGAGCAGCGCATCGCCGATCTCCTGCCAGGTGGCGCACCCGGTCCAGGGCCCGCCGCGTTCGTGCGGATGGGGACCGCCGGGCGTGTACAGATATTGCCGCACCGCGGGGGGGAAGTCCTTTTCCTGGAACACTTCTACCAGATCGTCGACGAAGTCGGTGCAGCCGGCGTCGATGATGCGGGTGATCTTTTCCTCCCGTGTCGGCAGGAAATGAATGTCGGCGGCCTGGATGCCGAAACGGTCCGTCAGGCCGTGCCGCGCGATCCAGCCGCGGGCCGCCTCACGCAGGTTCATGCCGTCGGGCTCGGCCGCCGCGAATTCCGTCTTGTGGCTGACGATGCTCAGGCGCCAGCCGGCGGCGGCCAAGCGGCCCAGCGCGTCGAACAGGCCGGGGGCCGGCACGGCGCGCTTGATGCCGGGGCCGTAGACCTTGGCCTGAAGGGCCGTCCACTTGGCTTCGCCCTGGGGCAGGGCACGGATATGGGCGCGCACGGCCCCCTTGCCACCGGCGAACCCCAATGGCAACAGGCCAGCCTCCCGGCCCAGATCGGCGAAGACCGCGTCGTACAGCACGATGGTGTTGTCGAAATCCAGGCCGATATGGCGTGTGGGTTTGGCGGCGGGGATGGTCACTTCAGCCCGATCTCCTGCATCTTCTTGATGTTGAAGTGGCGGGGGGCGCTTAAAGAGTCCGGCACCTGGCTGGCGCCGCCGGTGACGAGGACATGCCAGGTACGGGGGGTGGTCATGGGGGCGTTTCCAGTCTCAGGCGAGGATCATTTCAGGATAGCGGTCAGGAACTTCACCAGCGGGGCCTTCTCCACCGACTGGCGATGGCCGACGATGCCCACCTTGATGGCGCCGGCGGCATTGCCGATAAAGGCCACCAAATCCATGTCCACCCCGGCGGCCACCAGGGGCGAACTGACGGCCAGGAAGGCGTCGCCCGCCCCCACCGTGTCCACCACCATGTTGGTGAAGGCCGGGATGCGGCAGGTGCCGGTGGTGGCGTTATAGGCCACGCACCCCAGCTTGCCCTGGGTGATGATCAACCGGTCGCACTCCATGCGCTGGGGCAGCTTTTCCGAGGCGATGATGGCGATGTCGCTGAACTTGTCGGACAGGGCCAGCCGGGCCTCCGGCGCGTCGATGCAGATGTAGTCGGCGCGGGGATAACGGGTGATCAGGTTATAGCCGACGTTGGCGCTGTTGGTCTGGGTGTTGACCGCCAGGAAGCGGGCATGCCGCGTTAGCGCGTCGATCACCGGTTCGGTGATCATGCCGTGGCCGAAATCGGTGGCGATGACCAGGTCGTAATCGCCGGCCCGCTCCTCGATCAGGCGCGTCAGGCTACCCGCCTCCGCCTCATCCAGGGGGGTGTCGTCCATCTCATAGACTTCGAACAGCTTGCGCATGTAGCCGGTCTCGACGAACCGGGTCTTGCGCGTGGTGGGCTTGCCCGGGCGGGTGACGGTGTCCACCCGCACGTTGGGCTTCAGGCTGGCGCGTACCAGGTCGTCGAAGGAATGCGTCTCACCCAGGCAGGTCAGCACGTCCACTTGCCGGCAGAAGGCCGCCACGTGGTTGGCCGCCGCGATGACGCCGCCCGCGAACGTCTCCTTGTCGCGGAACAGGGTGGCGATCATGTTTTCCTTGGGCGACTTCGACATCGGCAGGACGTGGCGATATTCGTCGATGATGGTATCGCCCACCAGCAGGACCTTGAAATCCTTTACCGATTCGATGGCTGCCAGCAGCCGGGGCAGTATGTCCCGCTCCCGCGCGCCTTCCAGATAGGTCTGAAGCTCGGCGTCGTAGACGCCCAGGTACTTGTTGATCAGGGACGATGAACTGAAGGTGATGTCGTCGGTGAAGGCGACGCGGCCGCCGTGGGCCTCCACCGCGTTGCGCTCATCGATGATGCCGCCGGTGACGTCGTCGGCGTCGTTGGCGTATTCCGATCCCTTCACATAGATGGACGGGCGGATGGTGTGCAGCACGTTGACGGCGGTCTGTTCCGTGCTGATGGCGACCAGGTCCACATGCTCCATCGCCGCGACCATCTGGGCGCGCAGCTGCTCGGAAAAGACGGGGCGGCCGGGGCCCTTGTTGACCTGCCGGTCGGCCGTCAGCGTCACCACCAGCATGTCGCCCAGGCGGCGTGCCTCTTCCAGGTGGCGGACATGGCCCAGGTGCAACAGGTCGAACACGCCGTGCGCCAGCACCACGCGCCGGCCTTCGGCGCGGGTCTGGGCCGCGATGGCCGCGACCTCATCCAGGGTGCGAACCTTGTCCCGCGTGGGGCGCCGGGACAAGGGGGCCTTCTGCCCTTCCGCGCCCAGCTCTTTAGCGTCGGTCATTTTTGTACCGTCCAATCCGATCAGCCTTTGATGTACCGGAACCAGTCCTTTGTCGCGTCGGCGATGGTGCCGGTGGTCCGCACCGGCGCATCTTGCCAATAGTTGAGATTTCGCAAAAGTCGGGCCACACCATTCTTCAATGGCAACGGCCGGCGCTCGGCCCAGTTCGATGGTTTATCTTGGCGATGTCCGCGAAGGTGCAGTCGGGCGCACCCGGGCGCTTGGGTGGGCCCGGGTGCCTTAGCAGGAGCCGGAGGCAGCGTACATCATGCGGCGAACTCCGGCGGCCCACGCCGCCTCCGCCATGGAGAAATCGCCATTGATGTCGCCCTCGACAAAGCGGAAGGCCGGGTTGTCCTGATGCTGGGCAAGATTTGCCAGCCGGCCGGCGGCAAGATTGTCCATGGCCACGATCCGGCGGCCCGCCGCCGGCGGGGCATCGGTCAGGTGGCTACCCATAAAGCCGGCCCCCCCCGATGACGATGTCGAAGCTCTGGTCGGCCATGATCGGATGTCCCGTTGCAAAAGCGTTTTGCCAAGGTGGCCGGGCGATGCGGTCAGTCGGCCGCCCGGCTGACCGCCGCGACCACCCGGTCCACATCCCCGTCCGTCATGGCGGGGTATAGCGGCAGCGACAGGCAGGCGCCATACCAGCCCTCGGCGCCGGCCAAGTCCAGGGCGCCGTAGCGCGCCCGATAATAGGGCTGGCGGTGCACCGGAATGTAGTGAACCTGTGTACCGACGCCCGCGTTCCGCAGCCGGCCCATGATCGCGGCACGGTCCTGGCCCAGGCGCTCGAAATCGAACAGCGCCACGTACAGGTGCCAGGCCGGTTCCCCGCCGCTGCGCCCGGCGGGGCGAATGGTGGGGGCCAGGGGGGCCAGCGCCGCATCATAGCGCGCCACCAGGTCGCGCCGGCGCCGGGCGAAGCGGTCCAGCTTGGCCATCTGGCTCAGGCCCAGGGCCGCCTGGATGTCCGTCAGCCGATAATTGTACCCCGGCTCCGGCATCTCATAATACCAGGGGTTGGCCGCCCCCTTGGCGTCGAAGGCGGCTTCGCCGTCCTGGAACTGGGCGGCGTCGCGCACCATGCCGTGGCTGACATAACGGCGCAGGGCCTGGGCCAGCGCGTCGTCGTTGGTGGTGACCATGCCGCCCTCGCCGGCGGCGATGGTCTTGACCGGATGGA
This sequence comes from Azospirillaceae bacterium, assembly GCA_028283825.1. Classification (NCBI taxonomy): domain Bacteria; kingdom Pseudomonadati; phylum Pseudomonadota; class Alphaproteobacteria; order Rhodospirillales; family Azospirillaceae; species Azospirillaceae bacterium. Next base: position 601,771 of record JAPWJW010000001.1, read on the forward strand.
AGGAAAAGCACGCCATCGCCGACCGGTCGCAGGCACCGATGGCGACCGGCTGGCCGTCGGTACCGGTCAGGCTGCTGCCCACGGCGTGGCAGGCATCCTCCACAATGGCCAGGCCGCGCTCGTGCGCCAATGCCGCCAGGCTGGCCATGTCCGCCGCCTGGCCGGCCAAGTGCACGGGGGCCAGGGCGCGGACACGCCAACCCCGCGCCTCGGCCCGCGCGATGGCGGTCTCCGCCTGGGCGCGGCCCATCAGGCCGGTTTGCGCGTCGACGTCGGCAAACGCCACCTCCGCCCCGCAGTAACGCGCGGCGTTGGCCGTGGCCAGGAAGGTGACGGTAGGCACGACCACGGCATCGCCGGGCTCCAGGTTCAGCGCCATGAAGGCCAGGTGCAGCGCTGCCGTGCCATTGGCGCAGGCCACGGCGTGCCGTGCGCCGACCGCGTCGGCGAAGGCCTGTTCGAACCGGGTGACGGTGGGGCCTTGCGTCAGCCAATCGCCGCGCAGCACGGCGGTGACGGCGGCGATGTCATCCTCGTCGATCGCCTGCCGGCCATAGGGCAGGAAGGGCTGCGTGGACATCACGGCCTCTGCAGCAGCACCGCCAGCCGTTCCGGCGTCAGCCAGTCGGTGTTGGTGTCGCTGCGATAGCTGAAGCCGTCGGGCACGACTTTGGCGCCCAGCTTGACGTAGGCCTGGCGCGTCCACCAGTTGAAGGCCGGCTCGATGACGTAGCGATCCTCCATCTCGAAGGTCTGGCGGCTGTCGTCCTCGGTGATCATGACCTCGTGCAGCTTTTCGCCCGGCCGGATGCCGATGACCTTGTGGGGCAGGTCAGGTGCCATGCAGCGGGCCAGGTCGTCCATCCGCATGCTGGGAATCTTGGGCACGTAGATCTCGCCCCCCTGCATCATGCCGAAGCATGAGGCCACGAACTCCACCCCATGCTGCAGGGTGATCCAGAAACGGGTCATGCGTTCGTCGGTGATGGGCAGTTCGGCCGCACCCTCTTCGATCAGTTTGCGGAACAGGGGGATGACGCTGCCGCGCGACCCCACGACGTTGCCGTAGCGCACCACGGCGAAGCGCGTGCCGACCGACCCGGACAGGTTGTTGGATGCCACGAAGATCTTGTCGGACGCCAGCTTGCTGGCCCCATACAGGTTGATGGGGCTGGCGGCCTTGTCCGTGGACAACGCGATGACCTTGCGCACCCCGGCGGCCAGGGCCGCATGCACCACGTTCTCCGCGCCGTAGATGTTGGTGCGGATGCATTCGATGGGGTTGTATTCGGCGGTGGGCACATGCTTCAGCGCGGCGGCGTGGATGCAGTAATCGACCTCGCGCATCGCCAGTTCCAGCCGCGTGCGGTCACGCACGTCGCCGATGAAAAAGCGCAGCACGCCCTCATGGTCGACGCCCAGCTGCTGCTGCATCTCGTACTGTTTGAACTCGTCACGGGAGAAAATGATGATCCGGCGCGGCTTGGCATGGGCCAGCAGGTAACGGACGAACTGCCGCCCGAAGGAACCGGTGCCGCCGGTAATCAGGATGGAGGGCGCCGTTGAAATCGCCCAGGGCCGATTTGAGAAACTTGGACGTCATGACAGCCCCTGCTTCCGAGGGATAGGTGCCCCCGGCCTGAAAGATCTTGGAGATCGCCCTCATACTATCGCCCCCCGCGCGGGCCGCGTAGCCAAACCGTAGCCTTGTAGCCTTTTCCCCAGCTTACCCATGGCGCCTGCCGTGCCTTAAGGTTGGGCTCATGAATTCGTGGTCGGACTATAGCGCCAACAGGGCTGCAAGTATCAACAATCTGTGGGATTTATGTAATCACTACACAACTGCTACTCTTGCGCGGCAGTGCGGGCCGGACCGCGGGGCGGCCCCCGCAACCCTCCGGCAAAAGCCCTTAACAGGTGGTGAATGGTCCGGGACCGGTCCAGTGAAGTCGGTGTGGGGAAGGGCGGCGGCGGTATCGGCCCCTTGCTGAACCAGGCCATGGACCGGCATCGCGTCGGCGACCTGGCCGGGGCCGAGGGGCTGTATCGCCGCGTCCTGGCCTTGGATCCGATGCAGGCCGACGCGCTGAACCTGTGTGGCGTCGCGTGCCATCAGCAGGGGCGCTCGGACGAAGGCCGCGTCCTGTTGGAACGGGCGCTGGCGCTCCGGCCCAATGATGTGGCCACGCTGGAAAATCTGGGCCTGTTGCTGGTCGAACGGTTCCTGCCGGATGAGGCGGCGCCTTTGCTGAGGCGCGCGGTGCGCCTGGCGCCCCGGTCGGTCGCCGCCTGGATGTCGCTGGCCATGGCGCACCGCCAGGCGGGCGACATGGCAAATGCGGAAGCGGCTTACCGCACCCTGCTGTCGCTGGCGCCCGACAATGTCGGGGCCATGCTGAACTTCAGCGACGTGCTGCGCCTGACGGGCCGTGCGCCGGCGGCCGAGACGCTGATGCGCCGCGCGCTGGCACTTCAGCCGAACAGCGTGCAGGCCCGCGTCAACCTGGGTCTGGCCCTGCAATGGCAGGGAAACCTGTCCTCGGCCCAAGTCGAACTCAGTCGCGCCGTTGATCTGGCCCCGGGCGATCCGGTCGCCCATTGGAACCGCGCCCTGGTGCGGTTGGCCCTGGGCGACCTGGCGGGCGGATGGCCGGATTACAAATATCGTTTTGGATCCGGAACAGTGAATGCCCGCCGCGACCCCCGGGGCCCGGTGTGGGGGGGCGATGCCCTGCGGGGGCGCCGCTTGATGATCTGGCGGGAACAGGGGCTGGGGGATGAGTTCATGTTCTCCCCCCTCTACGCCCCAGCCCTGCGGGCGGCGCTATCGGGTGGGGGAAGTGTCGTTTTCGACGTGGAACCCCGGCTGGTGGGGCTGATGTCCCGCTACGTGGCCCGCGTCGCCGCCGGCTTGCCGGGTCTGGCCGAGGTCCGGGCCGAGCGGCTGAATGCTGCGGATTTCGACGTGCATCTGCCGGCGGGGGACCTGCCGGGCCTGTTCGCCGCAACCCTGTCAGGCTTCGCCGAGGGGGGGGGCAATGGGGGCGGCAATGCCGGATGGCTGACGGCGGATCCGCCAGCCGTCGCCGTCTGGCGGCAACGGCTGGCGGATTTGGGGCCGGCCCTGAAGGTGGGCGTGTGTTGGACCTCCGGCCTTCAGGCGCATGAGCGCGGCGGCAACTATCTGGGCCTCGCCCAATGGGCCGGCCTGTTGGCCGTGCCGGGCGTCGTGTGGATCGACCTGCAATACAATGACGTCACGGCGGAACGGGCGGCGACGGCCGCCCTGGGCCTGCCGGTGCCCCACCGCTTCGCCGACCTGGACATGCGCAACGACATTGAAGGCGTCACCGCCCTGATGTCGGCCCTGGACCTGGTGATCACGGCACCCACCTCGGTCGGCGAAATGGCGGCGGCCATGGGGGTACCGACCTGGCGGGTGTCGCCGCGGGGTGACTGGTCCATGCTGGGCACCCCGGTCAGGCCTTGGTACCCGGCGATGCGTATCTTCAGTGGCGATCTGGCGCACGCGCTGGGCGCCGCCCGGCAGACGCTGATCAACCTTGCTGATTTCGATATCGAAATAAGGACGATCACCCCCCCTGTGCGGCTGGCGGCGATACCAGAACCCACCCCGGCGCCCACCCGGCCGGCCCGGCTGCCGACACTGGTCGAGGCCTATGACCTGATGACGGCGGGGCGCGCCGCCGACGCCGTGGCGGCATTCGATGCCTTGCTGCAATGGGGCGATCTGGCGCCGACGGCGCGGGGCCAAGCCTTGCACCTGCTGGGACTGGCCCGGTACCAGACCGGCGACGGCGTGGGGGCGGTGGACGCCATCGGCGATGCGCTGGCGCTGCTGGCGCCCGGGCAGGCGGCCATGCCGGCGAACAATCTGGGCAACATCCTGCGCCATCTGGGCCGGCTGGATGAGGCCGAGGCCGCCTATCGCCGCGCCATCGCGGCGGATCCGGCGCTGGTGGCGGCGGCCTCCAACCTGGGGGCCCTGCTGCGGGACAAGGGGGATTTGCCGGCGGCCGAAGCGATGCTGACCGACGCCCTGCGGCGGGAGCCCGACCGGGCCGAGACCTTGGTGAACCTATCGGGCGTGCTGACGGCGCGGGGCCGGTGGACAGAGGCGGAGGCCATGGCCCGCCGGGCGGTCGTGCTGGATCCGGACATGGCGCTGGCCCACGCCAACCTGGGAACGGCACTGGTGGCACAAGGGCGTCTGGCGGCGGCGGAGCCTTGCTTCACGGCGGCGCTGGCGTGCGACCCGGGTCTGGGGCTGGCCCGCTTCAATCTGGGATTGGCCCACCTGGTCCGGGGCGACCTTGGTGAAGGCTGGCGGGGTTATGCGGAGCGTTTCTCCGTGCGGGCGGGGGCTTCCCCCGCTTTGCCCGGCCCCGTGTGGCGTGGACAGGATTTGGCCGGCCGCAGCCTGCTGGTCCGTCGTGAACAGGGCCTGGGTGACGAACTGCTGTTCGCCGGCCTTTATGAAGACCTGCGGCACCGGGTCGGCCGGCTGGCCATCGAATGCGATCCCCGTCTTGTCCGCCTGTTCCTGCGGGCCTTTCCCGATGCGGCCATCGTTCCCGCCGGCACCCCCCTGCCGGCCACCGATGCCGCCATCTGGGCGGGTGACCTGCCCGGATTGTTGCGCCCCACCCTGGCCGACTTCAGCCGGACGCCGGTCGCCAGCCTGACGGCCGATGCCGGCTTGGCCGATGGCTGGGAGGGGCGCCTTGCCGCCCTAGGCCCGGGCCTGAAGGTGGGCTTGTGCTGGCGTAGCGGCCTGATGGTGGAAGAACGGCGCGGCCTGTATCCGCCCTTGGCCGACTGGGCGCCGCTGTTGCGCTTGGCCGGTCTCCACCTCGTCACCCTGCAATACGATGCGGTGGTGGCTGAGACCGAGATCGCGGAGGTCGAGGCGCGGTTGGGCGTCCGCATCCATCGCTGGCCCGATCTGGATTTGCGCGACGACCTGGATGGCCTGGCGGCGCTGATGTCCCGGCTGGATCTGGTCGTCTCCGCCGGGACGGCGGTGTCGGAGATGGCCGGGGCCTTGGGCGTATCCTGCTGGCGGCTGGGCCCGACGGAGGAATGGACGCGCCTGGGCACCGCCGTGCGGCCCTGGTTCCCGGCCCAACGCTCATTCCATCCCCCGCGCGGTATGGCCATCGCCCAGGTCCTGCCCGATCTGGCGGCGCAATTGGCCCTGCTGGCGGACACGCGCCCGTCCCTTCCTGAGACGTCGCCGGATAGCGATGCCTTGTATCGGCAGGGGATGGCATCCCGCGACGCGGGGCAAATGGATCAAGCTGCGGTCTTGCTGGGCCAGGCGGCGGATGGCGGGCATGAGAACGCCCTGGCGGCCTTGGCCGGCCTGCTGCGCCGGGAAGAGCGCTGGGCCGAGGCCGCGGAGCGTTATCGCCAGCTGCTGGGGCGGCAGCCCGGCAATGCCGACGCCCTGTCCGGCCTGGGGCTGGTCCTGCTGGGCCAGGGGCAGGGGGCGGACGCCCTGCGTTGCCACGACCGCGCCGTGCGGATGGCGCCGCGATCGTGCGCCCCTGCACGCCAACCGGGGCCTGACGCTGGCGGCGCTGGGTGACAAGGCCGGGGCGGCCTCGGCGCATCGGCGGGCCGTCGTCGCCGATCCCGGCTGGGCGGGCGGATGGGTGAACCTGGGCGTGGCCCTGGCGGAGATGGAACAGGTAGCCGAGGCGGCGGACGCCTTCGGCCACGCCTTGACGCTGGAACCCGGCCTGCCCGCCGCCCATATCGGTCTGGCCAACCTCGCCCTGCTGCAACGCCGGCCATCGACGGCCTTGTCGCACCTGCGGTCGGTTCTGGCGGTCCAGCCGGACAATGCCGACGCCCACCTGAACCTGGGCATGGCCCTGGCCGACCTGCGCCGCCTGCCCGAGGCCATGGACCAGTACCGGCATGCCCTGACCTTGCGTCCCGGCTGGGGCCTGGCCCGGTGGAACCTGGCGCTGATCGCGCTGGAAATCGGTGATCTGGACACCGGTTGGCGGTTTTATCCCGGCCGCTTCGCCACCGAGTCCGTGCCGCCCCGGCCCGACCTGGTCCTGCCCGCCTGGGCGGGTGAAAACGTACGTGGCCGGACGCTGCTGGTCTGGCGGGAACAGGGCTTGGGCGACGAGATCCTGTTCGCCAGTTGCCTGCCCGACCTGGTGCGCTGGCTGGCGGCGCGCGGTGCCCATCGCCTGGTGGTCGAACTGGATGCGCGCCTGGTCGGGCTGGTCGCGCGCGCGCTGGTCCCCCTGATTCTGAATGGGCCGGGCTCCCCGGACTTGGTCGTGGAGGTACGGGCACCCACCGATACGCCGCGTGATGCCGACTGCCATGTGCCGCTGGGGGGATTGCCGGCCCTGCTGCGCCCCCGGCTGTCGGACTTTCCGACGGACGGCGCGCCCTGGCTGGTGCCTGATCCCGATCTGGCGGCGCGCTGGCGGGGGCGGTTGGATGCCCTGGGTCCCGGCCTGAAGGTCGGTTTGTGCTGGCGCAGCGGCTTGCGCACCCTGGCGCGCGAGGGGCTGTATCTGGCCCTGGCCGATCTGGTGCCACTGCTGTCGCTTGCGGGCGTGCACTTCATCGTCTTGCAGTACGACGCGCGGGAAGGCGATGCCCAGGCGGAAATCGCCGAGGTCGCGGCCGTGGCCGGCGTCACCCTGCACCTGTGGGACGACCTGGATCTGAGACGGGACCAGGAAGGGGTGGCGGCCCTGATGGCCGGCCTGGACCTGGTGATATCCGCCGGCACGGCGGTGGGTGAGTTGTCGGCGGCCTTGGGCGTGCCTACCTGGCGTTTCCAGGGCAATCCCAACTGGGCCAACCTGGGTGCCGGCCAGCGACCCTGGTTCCCGGCCCAACGGTTATGGCTGACAGCGGGCGGCCCGCTGGCGCCCGTGGTGCCGGCCATGCGCGCGGCGCTGACGGCGATGGCGGCCGATGCCCGCCCGGTACCGGCGGCCGTCGTCCCCGCCACGCTGGAGGCCGGCATGGCGGCACACCGCGCCGGCGATTTGGCGGCGGCCGAGGCGATTTACCAAAAGGTCCTGGCGGCGGCGCCGGATGACGTTGATGGCTTGCACCTGTTGGGGCTGGCCCGGGTGCAGCGCGGGCAGCCCGAGGATGGCGTGCTTTTGCTGCACCGGGCGGTGCGGTTGGATCCGACTTTCGCGCAGGCCCACAACAGCCTGGGCAGCGCCCTGCGCATTCTGGGCGATGGGCCGGGGGCGCTGGCCGCCTTCACCCGTGCCGTCGAGCTGGCGCCCGATTATGCCGAGGCCTGGTCCAACCTGGGGGGAACCCTGGTGGAACAGCGGCGGTGGAAAGACGGCCTCGCGGCGGCCGACCGGGCTCTGGCGCTGCGCCCCGGCTATGCCAAGGCGCTGGCCGACCGTGCCCAGGCGTTGGTCAACATGGGTGATGCCGCCGGTGCCCTCGCCTCCGCGCGGCAGGCGGTGGTGGCGGAGGAAACGCCCTTCACCCGGACCAACCTGGGCATGGTGCTGGTGGCGGTCGAATTGCTGGATGAGGCACGTTCGCAGCACGAACGGGCTCTGGTCCTGGACCCCACCTTCGCCGAGGCCGCCAACAATCTGGGCTTGGCCTGGATGGCCGATGACAAACCCGGTGCGCTTGATGGCGCCCGCGCCGCGTTTGATCGTGCCCTGGCCATCCGGCCCGATTTCCCGTCCACCCGCTACAACGCGGCCCTGCTGGACCTGGCGGACGGCCGTCTGGCCGCCGGCTGGGCGAAGTACGACAGCCGTTTCGCCGCGGGGCAGGCGAAACCGGACCGGCGGTTCCAGATCCCCCAGTGGGACGGCCGCGACTTGACCGGCCGCACCCTGCTGGTCTGGCGCGAGCAGGGTTTGGGGGACGAACTGATGTTCGCCAGCGTGTACCCCGATCTGATCAAGGCGCATCCCGGTGCCCGGTTTGTGCTGGAATGCGATCCCCGATTGGCCGGCTTCTTCACCCGGGCCTTCGTCGGTGGGGCTGATGGCCGGGTGACCCTGGCCGATGTGGCTGATCCGGTGGCGGCGGGTGCCGATTTGCACATCCCGGCCGGTGGCCTGCCGGGCATGCTGCGACAGGGGGCCGCCCGTTTCCAGGGCGCCCCGTACCTGACGCCGGACCCCGCCCGTGCGGGCTTCTGGCGGGACCGACTGGATACGCTGGGCCCCGGCCTGCGGGTGGGTCTATGCTGGCAAAGCATGGTGCGCGATGTCTCGCGCGACAGCGCCTATACCCAGCTGGCCGATTGGGCGCCGCTGGTGCGCCTGCCGGGCATCATCCCCGTGCTGCTGCAATATGGCGACGTGAAGGATGAGGTAGGGGAGGTCGAGGCCCGGTTGGGCATCACCGTGCACCGTTGGGCCGATACCGACCTGCGCCTGGACCTGGAGGCTGTCGGCGCCCTGATGTGCGGCCTGGATCTGGTGATCACGGCCCCCACCTCCGTCGGCGAAATGGCGGGTGCCCTGGGCGTGCCGGTCTGGCGGGTGGGCACGCGGCGGGACTGGTCCATGTTGGGCACGGCCGTGCGGCCCTGGTTCACCAGCATGCGCATCTTTTCCCAGCCCCATGGCAGCCGGCGGGCGCGGTCCGTGATCGGGGCGGTGGTGGGGACGCTGAAGGCCCTGGGCGCGGTGCCGGCCGCGGCTTCACCATCGGCGTCCGACGTGTCCCGCGAAGGGATCCCTGCTGCCGCCCAAGATGGGGAAAGCTTGCTGGCGGATGCCGCGGCCCGGCACCAGGGGGGCGACGCGGCGGGCGCCTTGCCGCTGTACCGCGCCGTTCTGGACCGCCAGCCGGACCAGCCGGTGGCCCTGCACCTCATGGGCCTGGCGCTCAGCCAACTGGGCCGGCCGGCGGCGGGCCTGCCCTTCCTGCAGCGCGCTGTGGGTGTGGCCCCCGACTATGCCGTGGCCCAGTCCAACCTGGGCAACGTCCTCCAATCCCTGGGCCGTCCGGCGGAGGCGGAGGCGCACTACCGCCAGGCCCTGGCGCATGGGCCGGATCGGGCGGATGTGCTGACCAACCTGGGCAACGCCTTGCTGGCGCAGGGGCGGCCGGACGCGGCGGTGGCGTGCCACGAGCAGGCCCTGGTGCTGGATCCCGCCCTGGCGGCGGCTGCCTCCAACCTGGGGTCGGCGCTGCTGGCGCTGGATCGGCCGGGGGATGCCGCCCTGGCTTTCCGTCGCGCGCTGGGTGCGGCCGGTTTGCCCGGGGACGGAATTGATGCCCTCACGGGGATGGGTGACGCCTTGCGCCTGCTGGGCGATGCCGAGGCCGGCCTTGCCTGGCAGGATCGGGCCCTGGCCGTGGCGCCGAACGAGGCGATGGTCTGGAACAACCGGGGCCGCTGCCTGGCCGACCTGGGGCGCACGGACGCGGCGGCGGAAAGTTACGGCCGGGCCGTGGCGCTGGACCCCAACCTGGCCACGGCGCATTTCAACCGCAGCCTGCTGGACTTGGCGGCCGGCCGGTTGGATGCCGGTTGGCAGGGCTATGCCTGGCGCTTCGCGGCGGAGGGCAAGCAACCGGTGCCCCGCTTCGATCGGCCGGCCTGGCGCGGCGAAAGTTTGGGCGGCCGCCGCCTGCGGGTATGGCGCGAACAGGGGCTGGGGGACGAACTGCTGTTCGCGGCCCTGTATCCCGCCTTGCAGGCGCGGGCCGAACGTGAGGGAGCCCGCGAACTGCTGGTCGATTGCGACCCACGCCTGCTGCCGCTGTTCCAGCGCAGTTTCCCAGCCATCCGCTTCCTGCCCCGGGTACCCGGCCAGGCATCGGCCGGGCTGGAGGCCGCGGAGGCGGATTTCGTGGCGGCGGCGGGTGATCTGGCCGGCCTGCTGGGTGGTGGCCTGACCGATTTCGCGCCAGCCCCCCTGGTGCCCGACCCTGAGCGCGTGGATCATTGGCGCGGCCGCCTGGCGGCCCTGTCGCCGGGGCCGGCCCTCACCCTGGGCATTGGCTGGCGGTCGGGCCAACTGGGCACCGAACGGTCGCGCGTCTATTCCACCCTGTCGGACTGGCGCGGGCTGCTGGCGCTGCCCGGCCTGCGCGTGGTCAGCCTGCACTACCAGCCGGCGGAGGAGGAGATCGCGGCCTTCCACCGTGAAACCGGCCTGACCATCCACCGCTTCGCCGATGCCGACCTGTTCAACGACCTGGAAACTGCGGCCGCCCTGACGGCCGCCTGCGACCTGGTGATCACGCCGGCCACCTCCACCGGCGAACTGGCGGGTGCCGTCGGCACGCCTTGCTGGCGTTTCGCGCCGCGCGACTGGACCACGTTGGGCACCGCTGTCCGGCCCTGGTTCCCGTCGCAGCGGCTGTACGCCTTGGACCGGCCGGGCGGCGCGGGCGGGGCGCTGTCCGCCATGGTCGCCGACCTGCGCCGCCTGCTGCGGGCGTGAGGCCGGCGGCATTTATGCCGCCATAGGCCCCGGCCGAGCATAGCCAAAGGGCGGATGCCCGCCGGCGCCTGAGGCGGCGAAAAGTTCAGCGCGTCAGGATGTTGGCGGCCTCGAACAGGCCCAGGATGTGGCGGGCGCGCACCTCCCAGGTGTGGTGGGTGGCGGCTTGGCGGAAGCCCGCCCGTGCCACGTCCGCCAGGCCGTCCGGGTCGGCCAGCGCCGCCTCGATGCGGGCCGGCAGGTCGGCCAGGGCGCTCCAGCGGTAGAACAGCATGTCGCGCCCATCGGCATAGTGGCGGTCGTAATAGCGGCTGGTGTCCGACACCACGGCGGCGCCGTTGACCTGCGCTGCGAACACCCGCTCATGGCCGCCGGCCACGAAGTTGTTGTTGCTGTTCAACACCAGGCGGGTCCGGCGCAGCAGGCCCAGGGTTTCCTCGAAACTGCCCTCGCCCCGCCAGTCGAAGGCGGGGAAGGGCCCGTTTTCCCACCCCTTGCCATAGACCACCAGCGGCACGCCGGCGGCGTTCAGGGTTTCCAGCAGGCGGTGGCGGCGATACGCCTCGACATACTGATAGACCTCACGCGACCGGCGGATCAGCTGGGTGCGGCTGGCGGGCGCCAGGCTGACGTCGCGGGCGGCCACCACCTGATCGATGGCCTCTTCCATCGCCAGGGTGTCGTGGCTCAGCGCCAGGTCGGCGGCATCGTCGAACAGGGTGGTGACGAAGTTGCGCTCCGCTTGGCGCCAGCGCCGATCGGGGGTGCCGCGGTAGGTGCCGGTGAACAGCAGGGGGATGTCGCGCCGGGCGGTCCAGTCGCGGAACAGGTCGTCCTCCACCGGCATGACGGGGGGGATGCTGGTGTTGGCCCCCGGCGGCATCAGCGACAATGCCGCGAAATGGTCGGGCGGGAAGGCGTCGCGCACCAGCTTCACGTGCGTCGCATCCAGGAAACTGACGATGAAACGGCGGTCCATCTTGGTTTCCAGCCGTTCCCACAGATGCACCGGGTGGTCGACATGCAGGGTGATGAACAGCGCGTCCGCCCTGTCGTACAGCGACCCATCGCCTGAGCGCAGGTCCACGCCCATGCTGTTCAGCGCGCGTAGAAGAACTGCACCGGCCGGGCCAGTGCGGCGTTCAGCCGCGCCACGCCGTCGTCCGCCGCCAGGTCGACGATGATCGCCTCATGCCCCAGCGCCGTGAAGGCCGTCGCCAGCTGGTCGATGTGCAGACGAAGCGAGCCGTACTGCGACTGACCCTTGAACAAGACGATACGCATCATGCCTCCCCACGGGCGCCCGGCGCGCCGGCCCTAAGGTGCACCAGCCGCCGCCGGCGCGCCAGCGTTGGTCGCAAATCTGCAGGCGGTCATGAATCGTTAACCAATATGTCGCCGGACTTTCAAGCACTTGGCGTATGCGGCAGGGGTCCGTCACCGGCCTTGGCCGCCACCATGCCCTGCCGCCCCTGCTGTCGGGGCGTCGCCAGGGTAAAGGGCGCCAAGGCTGCACGTGGTGAAATTGCCACACCGTTGCCAGTAAACATATCGGTCATCACAGTGTCGTTAAATATTCATATGACGCTGTTAATCAGCGGCGTCCATCAAACCGGCAAAAGATAAGCGTATCACTTTCGCATATTTGTCGGACGGGGAAGATTTTAAATAAATCGAAGGGGGATTTGATGTTTAAGAGCCGTCTTCTGGCGGGTGTCTCGCTGCTTATCATGGGCCTTTCGGCTTCGGCCCTGGCGCAGCAGGCGCCGGCCGCCGCCGATGCCGCCGACGCGTCGGGTGACCTGCAGGAGATCGTGGTCTATGGCCGGGGTGAAACCCGTCAGGTGCAGGCCATCACGCCCATGGACATGGCGATCGCCATTCCCGGCGCCAGCCCCATCAAGGTGATTTCCAAGCTGCCGGGCGTGAACTACCAGGCCGCCGACCCCTACGGCGCCTATGAGTGGGCCGTGCGCATCTCCGTGCGCGGCTTCAACCAGAACCAGCTGGGCTTCACGCTGGACGACATTCCGCTTGGCGACATGAGCTACGCCAACGACAACGGCCTGCACATCAGCCGCGCCATCTCGTCGGAAAACCTGGGCGTCACCCAGATGGCCCAGGGCACCGGCGCCCTGGACACGGCGTCCACTTCCAATCTGGGCGGCACGCTGAAGTTCACCTCCATCGATCCGTCGCGCGATCCCGGCGGCGAAGTCAACGTCGCCTACGGTAGCGATTCCACCGTGCGCACCTTCGGCCGCATTGAGACGGGTGAGCTGCCCGGCGGCGGTCGTGGCTACGTCAGCTATGACTACCAGCACGGCGACAAATGGAAGGGTGATGGCGAGCAGTGGCAGCAGCAGGCCAACGGCAAGTTCGTCCAGCCGGTGGGCGACGGCACCTGGACCACGATGTTCAACTATTCCGACCGGCATGAGAACGACTACCAGGACCTGTCCCTGGCCCTGATCGGCAAGTTCGGCTACAAGCTGGACAACATCTCCGACAACTACAAGCTGGCGGAGGCCATCGGCACGGCCTACCAGACGGGCGCCCCCATCCCGGCCCCCTACAGCACGCCCGACGACGTCTATTACAACGGCGCCGGCAACCGCGAAGACCTGTTGGGCTCCACCAAGCTGGAATACCCGATCAACGACCATCTGACCCTGAAGGCGATGGTCTACGGCCATCACGACAAGGGCATGGGCACCTGGGTCACCCCCTACACGCCCACCCCGGCGGCAGCCGGCGGTTCGCCCCTGTCCATGCGCACCACCGAATACACGGTGTCGCGCATCGGCACGGTGGACAGCCTGACCTACACGGCCGGCAGCCACACCATCGAAGCCGGCCTGTGGTTTGAGAACAACGACTTCGACCAGGCCCGCCGCTACTACGGCCTGGGCATCGACAGCCCCGGCCGCACGGCCGATGAGTTCCAGAGCAACCCCTTCTATACGCAGTGGCAGTACACGTTTAACACCAAGACCTACGTCGGCCATGTGCAGGACACCTGGCAGGTGCTGGATGACCTGAAGGTCAACTATGGCTTCAAGGCCATGCGGGTGGAGAACGAAAGCCAGACGCAGGTCTATTCGGCGGCCAGCGACATCATCAACGGCTCCATCGACACCACCAAGGGCTTCCTGCCGCAGATCGGCCTGAACTTCACGCTGAACGACAATAGCGAGCTGTTCGCCGACTATGCCAAGAACGCCCGCGCCTTCGTCAGCTCGCACACCGACGGTCCGTTCTCCACCACCCAGGCCGGTTTCAACGCCATCAAGGACACGCTGAAGCCTGAGACCTCGGACACCTTCGAACTGGGCTACCGCGCCCATGTCGATAATTTCGAGGCGGTGGCCGCCGGCTACTACACCAGCTTCCACGACCGCCTGCTGGCCACCACGGTGGGCACCGGGATCCAGGGCCTGGCGTCGGCCCTGGCCAACGTCGGCGGCGTCACCTCCAAGGGCGTGGAACTGGCCGGCACCTGGAAGTTCGTGAAGAACTGGTCGCTGTACGGCTCCTACTCCTACAACGACAGCACCTACGACAACGACACCATCAGCGGTGCCGGCACCAGTTCCCAGGTGGTCTACGCCACCAAGGGCAAGACCACGGTCGACAGCCCGAAGAACATGGTGAAGGCCGAGCTGGCCTTCGACGACGGCATGATCTTCGGCGCCGTGTCGGGCAACTACATGAGCGAGCGGTATTACACCTACATCAACGACGGCAAGGTCCCGGGCTACGCCACCGTGGACCTGACCCTGGGCTACCGCTTCCAGGGCGGCGGCTGGCAGCGTGACCTGGAAATCCAGGGCAACGCCACCAACCTGTTCAACCGCCACTACATCTCGTCCATCGGCACCAACGGCTATGTGATGAGCGACAGCACCGGTACCTTCCAGACCCTGCAGGCCGGTGCGCCGACCGCCCTGTTCATCTCCCTGCGCAAGAAGTTCTGATCCCGGCGACGGATCGGAAAATCGAGGGGGCTCCGCCGGGTGACCGGCGGGGCCCTTTTCATTTTCAAGCAGCCGCCTTTTGGGGGACAGTTGGCATCCCATGCCGACGGAAGATCTCCACACGCGCCTGCGCGGCCTCATCCTGGCGGACACGGTCCGCCTACCCCTGCTGCACAAGGTGCGCTCGCTGGGCCTGCCCGATTGCTGGATCGGCGCCGGTTTCGTGCGCAACGCCGTATGGGATCATCTGCACCACTGGGAATCCGACGTGGCGGGTGATGTGGACGTCGTCTGGTTCGACGCTGCGCGCACCGCCATCGCGCTGGACCGGGAACTGACCGACCGGCTGCTGGCGCTGGCCCCCGCCGTGACCTGGTCGGTGAAGAACCAGGCGCGCATGCATGGCCGCAACGGCGACGTCCCTTATGCCGATACCGAAGACGCCCTGCGCCATTGGCCGGAAACGGCCACCGCCGTGGCGGTGCGCCTGGATGCCGACGATGGCCTGGACATCCTGGCGCCCTACGGCCTGGACGATCTGTTCGGCCGCGTCATCCGGCCCACGCCCGGCTTTCGCGCCGCCAAGCTGGATATCGTGCGCCAGCGGGTGCGGGACAAGCGTTGGCTGGACCGCTGGCCCCTGCTGCGGGTGGCGGAGGATTGAGGCCGTGGCCGCCGGCTCCACGTCAAGCCGCCCGGCGGGCGGGGCTGGTTTTCGCGACTAACCGTTTTCTATTTGCCGGATAGCCGGTAGTGAAGGGGACCCACCTGCCCTTCGTCCCCCCGTGAGGCCCCGATGTCCGTGTCATCGTCCGCTGGTTCCGGCGCGTCCACCGGGTTGTCCGCCGCGCTGACTTGGCTGTTCGCCGTCACCTGCGGGGCGGTGGTGGCCAACATCTATTACGTCCAGCCCCTGCTGGCCGACATCGCCGCCAGTTTCCATGTGGGCGTGGCGCGGGCCGGCATCCTGGTGACGGTGACCCAGGTGGGCTATGCGCTGGGCCTGCTGCTGGTGGTGCCGCTGGGCGACACCCATGACCGCAAGCGCCTGATCCTCACCCTGCTGGGCCTGTGCATCGTCATGCTGGTCGCCGCGGCGCTCAGCCCCAGCTTCATGACCTTCGCCGCCGCTTCCCTGGGCATGGGCGTGCTGTCCTGCGCCGCCCAGGTGGCGGTGCCCTTCGCCGCCAGCCTGGCGCCCGACAGCAGCCGGGGCCGTACCGTCGGCACGGTGATGAGCGGCCTGATCCTGGGCATCCTGCTGGCCCGCACCATCGCGGGCGAGATCGCGCATTATGCGGGCTGGCGGGCGGTCTACCTCACGGCCGCCGCCGTCATGGTCGTGCTGGGGGCGCTGCTGGTCCGCGCCCTGCCGGCCGATCCCGCCCGGCCCAGCATCCCCTATGGCCGCCTGATGGCGTCCGTCCTGCACCTGGCGCGCACCGATGCGGTGCTGCGCTGGCGGTCGCTGATGGGTGCCCTCGGGTTCGCCGGGTTCAGCGTGCTGTGGACGGGCATCACCTTCGTGCTCAGCGACGCGCCCTATCATTTCGACGAGGCCACCATCGGCCTGTTCGGCCTGGCGGGCCTGGCCGGCGCCTTGGCCGCCAGCCGGGCGGGGCGCCTGGCCGACAAGGGGCACGCGCATCTGGCCACCGGCCTGTTCGCCGCCGCCATCCTGGTGTCCTGGGGCCTGATGGGTCTGACGTCCGTCCTGCCCATGACGGTGTCCCTGGTGGCGCTGACCGCCGGCATCCTGCTGCTGGACATCGGCGTCCAGGGCCTGCAGATCACCAACCAGAGCATCATCTACAGCAGCAACCACGGCGCCCGCGGCCGCGTCACCACCGTCTACCTCACCACCTACTTCGTGGGCGGCGCCTCGGGCTCGGCGGTGGCCAGCCTGGCGTGGGAACTGGGCGGCTGGCCGGCGGTCTCGGCCACGGGTGGCGCCATCGGCCTGGCGCTGCTGGCCTGCTGGCTGATTTCCCACAGCCGCCGCCAGGACGTCTGAAGCCTGCGCGCCTAAGCATTCCTTGATCCCGGCCCGTCCCATGGCCGACACTGCGCCGCCGGGCCAGGTCCGGTAAACGAAGGCGGGGAACGGGCGTGGCGACAATCGCGGAGGCGCTGCAGGCGGCCTTGGACCACCACCAGGCGGGCCGGGGGGCGGAGGCGCGCGTCCTGTACGGCCGCATCCTGGCGGCGGCACCCGACACGGCCGACGCCCATTACCTGCTGGGCATGCTGGACGCGCAGGAGGGGCGGTTCGCCGAGGCCGCGGCCGGGCTGCAACGCGCGGTGGACCTGCGGCCGCAATCGCTGCCCTACCGTCTGAACCTGGCCAAGGCCCTGTCCGCCGGCGGCCAGGTCTTCTCCGCCCTGCACCAGTTCCGCGCCGTGCTGGCGCAGCAGCCCGACCAGGCGGAGGCCCTGACCGCTGCCGCCCGCCTGCTGCTGGACGGCGTGCCGGAGGATGGCCAGGACCGGGCGGCCGAGGCCGCGGATTTGTTCGACCGCGCCGCCCGCCTGTTGCCCATCGACGCCGCTCTGGCGCTGGACCAGGCGCGCTGCCTGCAGCGCTTGGACCGCTTGACCGAGGCGGCGGTGGCGGCCGCCCGGGCCGTCGCCCACGCGCCCACGCCCAATCGCCGGGCCGCCGCCCACATCCTGCTGGCCCGGGTGCTGGAGGCACAGGGCCGGACGGAAGAGGCCCTGGCCGCCTATGAGGCCGGACTGCCCGATGCCGACCCCGCCCTGGCGCCCCAGGCGCATCAGGCGCGGGGCGCCCTGTTGCAAGCGGCCGGGCGTTCGGCGGAGGCGCTGCCGGCCTACCGTGCGGCATTGGATCTGCAACCCGACCTGCTGCCCGCCCGCTTCGGCCTGGGGCAGGTGCTGAACGATCTGGGCCGGGACGACCCGGCGGCCGACTGTTTCCAGCAAGTCCTGGACCGCGACCCCGGCCAGATCATGGCGTATGAGGCCCTGGCTCAGCTGCGCGCCCGGCAGGGGCGGCCGGACCTGGCGGCCGACATCCTGGCTGCGGCCCTGGCGGTGGATCCGGGCCGGGCGGATTTGCGCTTCGCCTGGGGGCGGCATCTACAGGCGGACCAGCGGCCGGGACCGGCACTGGCGGCCTATGCCGCCGTGGTGGCGGACGGGACGGTGGCGGACGACATGCGTGCCGCGGCCGCCTGCAACCGCGCCCTGCTGCTGGTGGCGGAAGGGGATTTGGCCGGTGCGGCCGAGCTTTTGCCCCTGGTCACGGCCTTGCGGCCCGGCGAGGGGGCTGAGGGTGAGGCCGACTGCCGGCGCCTGGCGACGCTGTTGTCGGACCTGGCGCTGGTACGCGACGACGCCTGGGATCATCTGGGGCGGCTGATCGCCTGGATTGCGGCCGAGTGGCGGGTCCGGGGCTATTTCTGGAAGACGGCCTATTACGTGGCGCTGGAGACCGGTAATCGCCTGCTGGACCAGATGGAAGATGAGGCGCGGCGGGCCATCGCCCATGACGCCCTGCGCCGGCTGGTGGAGACGGTCGTCACCACGGCCATAGGCATCGATCCCCTGCTGGACCCCTGGTTCGTCTTCCTGGAGGGGTGCGTGGCGCTGCGCCTGGGTGAGGGGGAACGGGCGCGGGCACTGTTCGCCGGCCTGGCCCCGGCGCTGCCCTTCACGGCGCACATTCCCTTCGGCGACGATTTCGCCCGCTGGACCGCCGAGGCGGCCGCCGTGCGGGGCGCCTTTGCCCAGGGGCTGACTTGGGGGCCGTTGGCGCCGGGCGCCGGCCACGAACCGGTGGTGCTGGTGGCGGCGGACAGCGCTTATGTCCGGCGTTTCCTGCCCGTCCTGGCGGCGTCCATCGCGTCGGCAGCACCGGGCGCGCGCCTGCATGTCCATGTCTGCGATCCGGTGCCGGGGGATATCGATTTTATCCGAGCGCAGGCCGGCGCCGCACCGGCCCTGCGGCTGGGCTGGTCGACGGAGGTGCTGGACGCCGCCCTGGCCGGCCCGTCGCGGACCACCTATCTGACGGCCGCGCGTTTCCTGCGCCTGCCCGACATCCTGGAGCGCTATGCCGCACCCCTGGTGGTGGCGGACATCGATGCCGCCTTCCTGACCGATCCCGCCCGCTTCGTGGCGGCGCTGGATGCCGGCCGGCCGGTGGCCACCACGTGGGGGCCGGGCAATCTGGCCGGCCCCTATGACGCCGCCGGCGGCGGGCTGGTGGTGCTGGCCGACCACGCCCGCGCCCGGGACTTCGCCCGGGGTGTGGCGGATTTCCTGCTGTACCATGTCGACCGGGCCCGGCGGCACGGCGTGCCCCTGGGCTATTTCCTGGACCAGGTGGCCTTGATCGCCACCATCAACGCGGTGCTGAAACCGGCGCATCTGCGCCCCATCCCCATGGACGGCCGCGTGCACCGCCTGGGGGGGGAGGGTCCGGAGGAAGGCGCCTTCGTGCAAATCCTGCCGGAAAAGGCGATGGCCGATTTCGACGAGCGCATGGCCCGGGTGGTGGCGCGGCTGCGCACCGGGGAAGGGCCGCGCCCGCTGGAGGAATTCTTCCGCCTGTGAACGCCCCGACGCACCCTAACCTTTTGCACCCGGCGGCGACGGCGCCTTTCCTGGCTTTGTGCGCGGCAAGCGCGGCCGGAGCGTCGCCGGTGGCGAGGATTTGGTAATGATTTACCGTTAACCATTCTGGGGTAGGGGCCGCCCGGCGTGAGGGCGGGCCGGATCACGAAGGGGATGGACTGCATCGGACCATGATCGGACGGTGTTTTCTGCGGACCATGGTGCGGGGTATGGGGATGGTGCGGCGGCTGGGGCCGGCCGTGCTGATGGCCTATGCGTTGGCGCAGGGCGTTGCCTCTGCCGCCGCCCCCACATCAGCACCCCCGGTGGCCGCCGATCCCTGGGCCCCGTTCCATAGCCCGGAATTCACCCATTTTCCCGATGGCCTGCGGTTGCCCAGCGATGTGGTGACCAGCCTGGCGCAAAGCCGGGACGGGCCCATCTGGTTCGGGACATTGGGCGGTCTGGTACGCTTCGACGGGTATCGGGCGCAGATCTACCGGGGCGCCGCCGACATGCGGGCGGTATTGTCCGGACCCGGCCCTGCGGCCTCGGCCACGTCGTCTCCGCTGTCACCCGTCCTGCCCGACGCCTATGTCCGCAGCCTGCTGGTGCTGGCCGATGGTACCTTGCTGGTGGGCACCAACAGCGGTGGACTGGTCCGTTTCGATCCCGACGCCAACGGTTTCCGGCCGGTGCCGATCTTCCGTCGCGAGGTGGCGGTCCGCATCACGGCGCTGGCCCCGGCGCGCGATGGTGGCGCCTGGGTGGTATCGGACCGGGGACTGGACCATTATGATCCACGCGGCGGCGCGGTGACGCCCCTGCCCATGGGGGACGTTGACGGCGTCGGTGCCCGCCTGTTCAGCGTGCTGGAGGACAGCCACGGCACCCTGTGGGTGGGCGGTCATCCCGGCCTGTTCCGTCGTGCCGCCGGGGAGGCCGGTTTCAGCCGCATCGCGGCGGACGATGGGGACAAGCCCCTGCAAGGGGCGCTGAACGACGATGTCTGGTCCCTTTACCAGGATTCGGCAGGGCGCTTGTGGGTGGGCACCGGCGAGACCGGGGCCTATGTCCTGGATCCCGAAACCGGCCGGCCGCAGGCCATCCCCGGGTTGACCGGCCTGGACGGGGCGGTCAACCATCACACGGTCCGGGCCATCATCGAGGCCCCGGACGGCGACGGGTCCGGGAAAGCGGGTGGGCCGATATGGCTGGCCACCGATGGCCTGGGCATCCTGACCTATGACCCTGCGGCCCATGTGCTGGGTGGTCTGGTCCATTCCCAGACGGCGGCGACCTCATTGGCCGGCGACACGGTGCGCGCGCTGATGCGGGACCGCACCGGCAACCTGTGGGCCGGGACCCAGCGCGGCGTCGACCGGGTCGATCCCGCCCGGCGGGCGGTCATCACGGTGCAGGCGGCCCCACCCGGAGGGGTCGGGCTGGCCGACCCGGATGTCCACGCCGTGACCGTCGATCAACGGAACCGGATCTGGCTGGGCCTGGCGCGCGGGCTGATCGACGTGCTGGATCCGGCGGTTGGCACCGTGCGGCATCTTCAGTTGCCCGCGGCGCAACGGGGGCGTGACGTGTTCAGCCTGGCGACGGCGCCGGATGGTGCCATGCTGGCCGGCGGCCGGGGTGTCGCCCGCATCGACGCCGACAGTCTGGTGGTGACGCCTTCCTGGATTCCAGCGTTGGACGGCACCTTGATCCTGGCCATCGCCTCAGCCGGTGATTGGGTGCTGTTGGGGGGGTATGATGGGCTCTACATCCGGCGCCCCGACGGCACGGTGACGCGTCTGACCCATGATCCTGACGATCCCGCCAGCCTGCCGTCGGACCAGATCGACGATGTCCTGGTGCAGCCGCCGGGCGGCATCTGGCTGGGCAAGACGGGCGCCAAAGACGAAGCGGGCCCGGTCGGCGGGCGCGTTTGGGTGGGAACGGCCGGTGGCCTGGCCGTGGCTGATCTGGCCGACCTGCCGCGCCTGCGGTTCCAGACCCTGCGCCGGGTGGGCCGGGACGGTGTGCCGCTGCCCCACAACGTCATCAACGATATCGACGTGGACGGTAACGGCAACCTGTGGGCCGGCACTTTCGGTGGCGGCATCGCCGTCCTGTCGGCGGACCAGGTACGTGATGCCCTGTCATCCGGCAAGGGAAAGGGGCTGGGTGCCACCGTCCCCCTGGTGATCGACGAACTGCAGGGCCTGGCCAACAATGAGGTGTCGTCCCTGGTGGTGGACAGCGGGGGCGGCATCTGGGCCAGTTCCGCCGCCAATCTGGTGCATTTTCCCAATCCGGGTTTTCCGCCCCGGGTGCTGGGTGCCCGGGATGGCGTGCTGGTCCGGTCCTTCAACGGGCGCGCCGCGGCCTGCGGCCCGAACGGCGAGATGTTGTTCGGCGGCCTCGGCGGGCTGACGGTGGTGCGTCCGAGCCTGCTGACCCCGGCGGTGCCGGTGGGGGTGCTGGCGGTGACGGCGCTGGACGTCAACCACATGTCGCTGCCACCGGGCCGCCTGCCGGCGCCCGGCCGGACGCTGACCCTGGGGGCGGGGGTCAAGACCATCCGCATGTCCCTGTCCCTGCTGGATTTCCGGGCGCCGCACGACACGCGCTACGCCTATCGCCTGGACGGTTTCGATGAGGATTGGGTGGAGGTCACGGGCGCGCAGCCGCAGGCCGTCTACACCAACCTGCCCCAGGGCGATTACACCTTCCGTGTCCGCGCCTGGACCGACCTGCCGGGCCTGGTCCTGTCCACCACCCGGGACGGGGTGGCGGATGCCGACCTGGATGCCGAGGTGGACACCGCCACCGCGCCACCGCCCGCGCCGACGCGGGCGGAGGACATGGCCCAGGCCCTGTCCATCGCACCCATGGCCGAACTGGCCTTCCATGTCCGCGTATTGCCCCATTGGTACGAACAGGCCTGGTTCCGCCTGCTGATGGGCTTCGCCGTGCTGGCACTTGTCGCTTGTATCCTGGCCGTGCGGACCGAGGCGCAGGCGCGGCGCGAACGGGCGCTGGCCCAGGTGGTGGCCGCCCGCACTCGCGACCTGCGGGCCGCCAACACCAAGCTGGAACAGCTGGCCAGCACCGACCCGCTGACCGGCATCCTGAACCGCCGCCGCTTTTTCGAACTGGCCACGCTGGAATGCGGGAGGGCGCGCCGGTACGGCCGGCCCTTCTCCGTCATCCTGTTCGACCTGGACCATTTCAAGCGGGTGAACGACACCTTCGGCCACCTGATGGGGGACGAGGTGCTGCGTGCCGCCGTGGCGGTGGCGGGCAAGGCCTGCCGCGCCGTCGACCTGCTGGCCCGTTTCGGCGGGGAAGAGGTGATGCTGCTGCTGCCCGAAACGGATGCGGAAGGGGCGCAGGTGGTGGCGGAACGTATCCGTATCGCCCTGGCGGAGACGGAGGTGCGGTACGAGGACCAGGTGGCGCAGGTGACGGCCAGCCTGGGCGTGGCCCAATGGCGCCTGCCGGATGAGACGCTGGAATCCCTGCTGGCCCGGGCCGACGGCGCGCTGTACCAGGCCAAGAAGGGCGGGCGCAACCGCACTGTGCTGGCCTATCAGGAACTGGAACGCGCCGCCCGCATGGGCTGGGCCATCGTTCCCTCCAGTCCTGATCCCACCGAGTCGGCCGCTGTGCCGGGCGATCATGGGCTTGTGATCCCGGGTGGGCCGGATCCCCTGGGCCCTGACCCCGTCGCCGGGCAGCCTGAAAGCCCGTCTATGCTGGAACCGCTGGCCCGCTTGGCGGGATTGGCCGGCGACAGCTGGATCGATCCCTATGAGCGCGCGGCCTATAGCCGCCCCGCCGTGCCGCCGCCCACCCAGAAATTGGACAAGGAATCGGAGGAAAGCGAGGGCTAGCGCGTCACCGGCCCATGCACCAGGCCGGGCAGGGCCAGCCAGTCCTCCGGGCCGTCCAGCGACAGGCCGGGGTTCCAGGCGCGGTCATGGCCGATGGCGGCCCCCCAGCGCTCCTGGAAGGCCAAACGCTCCTGCTCCACCCGCTCCCGCCGGTCGGACGCGTAGGGCTCCAGCGCCGTCAACTGCGCATGGGGCGTCCACAGCGTGGCGTAGCCCGCCTGTTCCAGCCGCAGGCAGATGTCCACGTCGTTGAAGGCGATGGGGAAGGTTTCGGCATCGAAGCCGCCCACGGCCTCGAAACAGCTGCGGCGGATGGCCATGCAGGCGCTGGCCACGGCGGTGACGCGGTGGGCGCACAGGCCCACGCCCAGGTCGCCCACCGTGTCGCCCGGCCGCCCGGCGAAGCGCGACCCGGCCAGGCGGGCGGCACCGGGGCCGTTGCCCAGGCCCAGGACGATGCCGCCATGCATCACCGTGCCGTTGGTGGCCAGCACCTTGGGGCCCACGGCGCCGATGTCCGGCCGCAGCGCCTGGGTCACCAGTTCGCGCAGCCATTCCGGATGCTGCGGCTCCATGTCGTTGTTCAGGAACACCAGCACCTCGCCGGCGGCGGCGACGGCGGCGCGGTTCATCATGTCGGCGAAATTGAATGGCCCGCGATAGGGGATGACCCGCGCCCGGTCCCGGTCGCGCAGGGTGTCCAGGTATTCCAGCGTTTCCGGATCGCGCGTCTCATGGTCGATGACGATCAGTTCCATGGCGGGATAGCGCGTCTCGCCCAGGATGGCCTCCACGCAGGGGCGCAGCAGATCCACCCGGTCGCGGGTCGGCATCAGCAGGCTGACCACGGGCGCCTGTGCCGGCAGGGGCCAGATGACCCGGCGGGCGGTATGGCCCTCGCCCCTGGTGTCTTTTTCCGTCACCGGCTCGGCCACCGCACCCGGATGGTGCACCGTCAGGAAGGATTGCAGGGCGGCCAGCCCGCCCTCCGGCAGCGGGCGGCGACGGCGCAGCAGGACGCGCGGCATATGGCGGATGCGCCGGCGCGCCGCCTCATCCCCGCCGCAGCCCGCCCCATTGGCGCATCCGCCGTTGCTGGCCAGGTGCACCGTCTCCAGCAATAGGCGGTAGCGGTCCAGCCGGCCGGGCTGTTGGCCGATGGCCATCGCCTTGCGCGCCAGGCTGGTGCGGATCAGCAGCAACTGGCCGGGATAGACGCCGCTGGAACCGTACAGCAGATCGGGGTCGAAGGCGGGCTTCAGCACCGGGCGCAGGGGATGACCCAAGCGGTCGGTCCATTCCTCGTCCGTGTACAGGATCGCGGTGTCGGGATTCTGCGCCAGGGCCAGCACGCACAGCGCCAGGGCGTGGCGGGGCAGCAGGTCGCCGGGCGACAGCAGGGCGACCGTCTCGCCCTCCACCTCCGCCAGGGGCGGCACGCCGGGGCTGCGGCGTTTGACGCGAGGGTCGCGGAAATCCGCCGGCGCATCGGCCGGCAGCCATAGGTCCCAGTTGTCATGGATCTGGCGGGTCAGGCTGTCCACCGTGCGGCGCACGGCCACCACCCAGGCGGCGGGCTTCAGACCGGCGTTCTCCGGCCCCAGCATGACCAGGCTGACGCGTGGGGGTGCTGGCAGGCGGGCCAGCGCCACAGAGATCTCGCCCGCCTCCGTCCGGCGGGGGCCGTCGCGGCGCAGGGTCCAGGCACGGTAGAAGGACCGGGGCGCCAGCGCCTGCCACAGGCGGCTGGCCACGTCGGCGAACTGCCCCTGGGCCACCATGCGGCCCAGCGCCCGGGCCAGCGCCATGCCGGTGGGGCCGCGCAGGGGGCGCGTGGGCGGCGGCGGGGCCGCGTCGATGGCCGTGCCGGGCACATGATGGCTGCCGGTTCGGGCACCCAGGGGGGCGCCCTCCAAGGCGTCATGGTGGCCGTTCTGGGGGCCGCTCGCAGGCCCATTCGTCGGCCCGCTGGCCGCTGCCACGTCGTCCGGGTTCTTTTTATCCACGTGCCGGTTGTCCCGTCCCTTGGAAAAACGACTTCCGCGCCGGCGGTCCCCAATGCCCCGCCAAGCCCAGAAACAACAAAGCGCCAACCGGGCGCCGGCCTTGCCCGGCACCGATCGGCGCTTCCCCCTCACCATCCGGGTGCCGTCCGCTTGGGGCACCCGCCGTCGTTATCAAGGGGGATTCATGGGGGAGAGTGGCCCGCCGGGTCAAGCGGCAAAGCGGGAACCTATCGGTCAACCAAAACACCATACGAATATCGCCAACCGGCCGGCCGGCTGCTATCCAGGCGTTATGCGCGATCCCGTCCATACGCCCGAAACCACGGTCCCCATCCCATCGTTCCCAGGGGCGTTTCCAGGGGCGTTCCCGGGTGCCGTCGCCGCCCTGGTGGTGGCCTACCGTCCCGACCCCGGGCTGCGGGACTGCCTGGTCGCCGCCGCGGCCGCGGCTGACCGTGTCTACCTGTTCCAGCAGGAACGGGGCGTGGACGCGGAGGACGACCGCCTGGTCGATGGGGCGGTGGCGGCCGTCGGCGCCACCCTGCTGCATGACGCCGGCAACATCGGCCTGGCGGCGGCGCAAAACCGGCTGATCGATCGGGCGCTGGCCGACGGTCATGGCTGGTTGCTGTTCCTGGACCAGGACAGCGTGCCCCGTCCGGGCTTGCGCGCCGCTTTCACTGCCGCCCTGGCCCAGGCGCCCGCCGACACCGGCCTGCTGGCCGCCCGCAACCTGGAGGCCGAGGGGGCGGGGCATGAGGCGCCCTGGGTGGTCAGCGCCGACGGCCGGCACTGGGCCATCGCGCAATTCGACGGTGCCGTCCTGCCGGATCTGCTGCTGGCGCCGGCGTCCGGTTGCCTGGTCAGTGCCGCCGCGCTGACGGCCTGCGGCCCCTTGCGCGACGGCTTCTTCATCGACTGGGTGGATGTGGAATACGCGCTGCGCCTGCGCCGGCATGGCTTCCGCCTGGTGGCGGTGCGGGATGCGTTGGTGGACCACCGGTTGGGGGCCGCCACCCATGTCCATGCCGGCGGGCGTACCGTCGCCATCACCCACCATGCCGCCCGCCGCCGTTATTTCCAGGCGCGCAACGCCGTGTGGACCTGGCGGCTGCACCATGCGGCGGTGCCGGCCCTGTCGGGGTGGACCCTGCGCGTCCTGGCCTCCACCGCCATCAAGATCCTGCTGCTGGAACGGGGGCGTGGCGCTAAGCTGGCGGCCTTGGCCCGGGGCCTATGGCAGGGCCTGACGACAAAGCCGGCGTGACCTGGCCCTCCGAAAGACCGCATCGCATGACCGCCGACTGGACCCGGGGCTACGCCTCCGACATCGACTATACCCGGGGTTGGTATCGGGAACTGTCGCCCCTGTGGCTGAACACGGCCCTGGCTCTGGCCGGTGTGGCGCCGCCACAGGCTGACGGTGGACCGGTGTGGCTGGAACTGGGTTGCGGCCACGGGCTGTCGGCCCTGGCGCTGGCGGCGGCGCGGCCGGACATGACGGTCATCGCCGTCGACTTCAACCCCACCCATGTCCATGGCGCCCAGCGCCTGGCCCGCGCTGCCGGCCTGGCCAACGTCCGTTTCATCGAGGCCGACTTCGCCGATCTGGCGGACGATGCCAGCCTGCCGCCGGTGGATTATGTGGCGCTGCACGGCGTCTACACCTGGGTGGGGCCGGAAAGCCGCGCCCACATCGCCCGCCTGATCGCCCGCCGGCTGAAGCCCGGCGGGGCGGCCTACCTCAGCTACAACTGCCTGCCGGGATGGGCGGCGGCCATGCCGGTGCAGTTCCTGCTGAACGCCTACGGCCAGGCGCTGCCGGGGCCGAAGGCCGTCGCCGGCGACCAGGCGCGCGACCTGCTGCTGCACCTGCTGAACCAGGGGGCCGGCTATTTCACCGGCAACGCCGCCGCCAGCGCCCGGGCTGATCGGCTGCGCGGCGCCACCGCACCCTATCTGGTGCACGAATACATGCACAGCGGCTGGGCGCCCGCCTACCATGCCCAGGTGGCGGCCGACCTGGATGCCGCCAAGCTCAGCTACGCCGGCAGTGCGGCCTGGGTGGAAAACTTCCCCGACCTGATGATGGGCCGGGCGCAGCAGGACATGGCGGCATCCGCCCCCACCCGCGCTCTGGCGGAAACGGTGAAGGACTACATCACCAACCAGCCGCTGCGCCGCGACATCTTCGTGCGCGGCCCCCTGACCCTGGACGGGCGGCAACGGGCCATCATGCTGGGTGGCCTGCGCCTGGTGGCGTTGGGGGAGCCGGGGGCGGCCCTGCCCGACTTCACCCTGCCCCTGGGCGCCCCCGACCCGGCGGTGTCCGACCTGTTCCAGCCGGTGCTGGCGGTGCTGGCCCGCGGCCCCGCCACCCTGGCCGACCTGATCGAACATCTGGCCCGCACCGTGCCCGACTGGGGGGCGGACAGTGCCGGCTGCCTGTTGCGGGCGGTGGCCATCCTGGTGGCGGGCGAGGTGCTGGCCCCTTGCCTGGCGGATGCGGGGATCGCCGCCGCCTTGCCCGGCGTACGCCGCCTGAACCAGGCGCTGCTGGCCGATACGCTGTTGACCGGCGCCGCGCTGGACCACGACACCCGTCTGCCGGAACGCCTGGCCTCGGCCGTCACCGGCGGCGGCGTCATGGCCTCGGTGGAAGAGATGCGGGTCCTGGCCGCCCACCTGGCCGGCGACCTGGTGATGCCGCCCGAGGCGCTGTCCCGCCTGTCGCGCCTGGGCGTGGTGTGAGGGGGCGATAAGCCGCTTTGACGGCCGCCATCCCGGGGCTTAAGCTCCGCCGCCTTGATCCCGCATATCCACGGCCTCCCCATCCCATGACGCCCAAGCGCCCGACCGTTCCCCCCTTCCGCCCCGCAACCGCCGGCGGGGCGTGATGCTGGCGAAACTGGTGGTCCTGGTCGGCCTGATCGTCCTGGTGTGGAAGGCCTATCAGTGGGGGGCGGCGGCCCAACGGCGCAAGGCCGCGTTCATGAACGGCCGGGGCATGAACACGCGCGGCCCCGCGCGGGCCGGTGGGGGCGGTAACCGCCCCCCCGAACCCGTCGCCGAGGATCTGTACGCCTGCGCCGTCTGCGGCGCCTACGTCGCCCGCGCGTCCACCGCCTGCGGCAAGCCGGAATGCCCGCAACGGCGGTGATACGCCTTTTTTACAGCGTCACCACCACCCGGCCGTTGATCGTGCCGGCGCGCAGGCGGTCGAAGATGCTGTTGATGGCTTCCAGGGGCTGGGTTTCCACCTGGGCCGCCACCTTGCCTTCGCCGGCGAAGGCAAGGGCCTCGGCCAGGTCGGCGCGGGTGCCGACGATGCTGCCGCGCACGGTGATGCGGTTCAGCACGACGTCGAAGATGGGCAGGCCGAATTCGCCCGGCGGCAGGCCGATCAGGGCCACGGTGCCGTGACGGCGGGCCATGCCGACCGCCTGGGTGAAGGCGGGACGGGACACGGCGGTCACCAGCACGCCGTGGGCGCCGCCGATGTCGCTTTGCAGGCGCTTGGCCGGGTCTTCCACCTTGGCGTTGATCGTCAGGTCGGCGCCCAGGCGGCGGGCCAGGTCCAGCTTGTCGTCGGCCACGTCGATGGCGGCGACGTGCAGGCCCATGGCCTTGGCGTACTGGACGGCCACATGGCCCAGGCCGCCGATGCCGGAGATGGCGACCCACTGGCCGGGCCGCGCCTCCGTCTCCTTCAAACCCTTATAGACGGTGACGCCGGCGCACAGGATGGGGGCGATGGCATTGAATTCCACGCCGTCGGGCAGGTGGCCGACATAGTTGGGATCGGCCAGCACGTATTCGGCATAACCGCCGTTGATGGAATAACCGGTGTTCTGCTGCGCGGTGCACAGCGTCTCCCACCCCGTGATGCAATGTTCGCAATGGCCGCAGGCGGTATAGAGCCAGGGCACGCCCACCCGGTCGCCTTCCTTCACGTTGGTGACGCCGGCGCCCACGGCCGCGACGTAACCCACGCCCTCATGCCCCGGAATGAAGGGCGGGTTGGGCTTCACCGGCCAGTCGCCGTCGGCGGCGTGCAGGTCGGTGTGGCAGACGCCACTGGCGTGGATGCGCACCAGGATCTGGCCGGGGCCGACCTCCGGCACCGCCACTTCGCGGATTTCCAGCGGCTTGCCCAGCGTGTGGACGACGGCGGCTTTCATGGTCCGGGGCAGGGACATGGGATCGCACTCCTTCAGATTGGCTGATGCCGGATGATCGGGGGCCGGCGGCCCTGGCCGATGTGGTCGGTAGCAGACACCCGTGGGCCCCGGCGGGCGTTGACGTGGGTCAAATGCCGCTACCCCACGGTCAAATTTTCAGGAAGCAAACCGTTAGGCTGGGGATTTGTCGTCCTGGGGTGCCGCCGCCAGCACGGCCCGCCGCACCTCGGGCGGCAGGTGGTCCAGCACGCCGGCCACGCCGCGCAGGGCCGCGCGCAGGCTGTAGACCTGGTCGATCAGCGACAGCACCAGGGGCAGGGTGTCCTCCGCCACGCCCATGTCGCCGCGCAGGTCGTGGATCAGGGCCACGCGCGCCACGTCCACGGCGTGGAAGCGCCAGGCACCTTCGTCCGGTTCGCTTCTGTCCGGCCGCACCCAGCCCTGTTCCACCCACCAGCGGATCTCGGTGACGGCCAGGTCGGGAAAGCGTTGGGCCACGGTTTCCAGCGTCAGCAGGGTCAGCGTGCTCATGATTCTGCTCCCTCTATACCGGCGCGCGGGTCCTGGTCGTGCCGGGGCCGCCAGTCGCGCAGGAAGGCTTCCAGTTCCGGCTCCTCACCCGTGGGCAGGGTCACGCGCAGTTCCACCACCTGGTGGCCCTCCCGGATGCCCCGGCCTTTCAGGCGCAGGCGGGCGCCGCTGTTGGACCGGGGCGGGATGGCCAGCATGACGGCGCCGTGGATGGTGGGTACCTTTACCTTGGCGCCCAGCACCGCCTCTTTCAATGTGACCGGCAGTTCGATGACGATGTCGTCGCCCTCGCGCCGGAACAGGGGATGGGGGGCGACGGTGACCTCCACCAGCGCGTCGCCGGCCGGGCCGCCGCCCACGCCCGCATGGCCCTTGCCGGCCAGGCGCAGCACCTGCCCGTCCTTCAGGCCGGCGGGGATGGAAACGTCCAGCACCTGGCCGTCCGGCAGGGTCAGGCGCCGCGTGGCGCCCTTGGCCGCCGTCAGGAAATCCACCGCCAGGGCGTAACGCGCGTCCTGGCCACGCAGGGCGAAATCGGCGCCAGCCCCACCGCCCATGCCGGCACCGCGTGCACCCTCGCCGAAGGCGCGGCGCAGCAGGCTTTCCAGATCGTCATGGTCGAAACCGCCGAAACCCTCGGGTCCGCCGCCATCCTGGGATGAGTACCGGCCATGGCCGCCGCCGAACGGGTCGCTCGCGTATTGCCGATAATATCCGCCGCCTCCAGGACCTGCCTTGGGTCCGGTCTCCACCCCCTCGGCGTCGATCTCCCCCTTGTCGAAGCGGGCGCGCTTCTCCGGGTCGGACAACAGGGTATAGGCGGCGGAGATTTCCTTGAACCGCGCCTCGGCGTCCGGCTTGTCGGGGTTCAGGTCGGGATGGTGGCGCTTCGCCAGGGTGCGATAGGCGCTGCGGATGGTCTTCTCATCGGCGTCGCGGGCGACGCCCAACAGATCGTAAGGGTCCACCGGGCAACCTCTCTCAGCGGTTTTATACGCGTGGCATTTGATCTCGACCGATCAAATGCCTTCCTCAATCGCCGGCGTCGCCATCCGGCGGCTGCGGTCGCAGCCTAAGCCGCATGAGACTAAACCTCATGCGGCTGGCTGGCATTACTCCGGACGATGGGCGCGATAGGGGGTGGTGGCGGCCGGCCGGGCCAGGCGCGGCCGGGACGGTGCCGGGCGCGCCAGATGGGCCTTCGCCCGTTCCAGCACGGTGGCGGGGTCGCCGCCCGCGTCCACGACGGCCCAGGACAGGTCGCCAGCACCTTGGCGCACTTGCTGGAACAGGACCGGGATGTCGGCATCGGACGCGTCCTTCTGGGCGGCCTGGCCGCGCAGGCGCAGGCGTTCGGTCAGAACCTCTTCCGGCGCGTCCAGCCACAGGCCGGTGAAACGCGCGCCATGATCGGCCGCGACGGCGGCGGCCATGGCCCTATCCTCGCCCCGCGCGAACACGGCGTCCAGCACCACGCTGCATCCGCTGGCCAAACAGGCGGCCGCCTGGTCGCGCAGGCGTTCGTACACCGTGGCGGTGACGGCCGCCTCATACGCCGCCGGCGGCAGGGCTTGTTCCGCGCCCACGCCGTACAGCTGCTTGCGGATCACATCGGTGCGCAGCACCCGGGCACCCGGGGCGACGCCCAACAGGGGGGCCAGGCCGCGCGCCAGGGTGGATTTGCCCGTGCCGCTGAAGCCCCCCACCGCCACCAGACGCGGCCGGCCCCGTTTCAGGAAGGACAGGGCCAGTTGCAGGTAACGGTCGGCCTCGATGGCGCCGGCGGTCTTTTGCGTCGGCGTGGTCTGGCGCCGGGCGGCGGCGGCCGTCACCTGGGCCCGCACGGCCGCGCGCACTGAGAGGAACAGGGACAATGCCGGCAGGCCGCCCAGGGCGCCGCCCTCGCGTCCGGCACCGCCCCGGCCGGGCAGATCCTCCCCCGTCGCGTCCAGGTAACGGTTCATGACCAGGTTGGCCAGATCGCCCATGTCGCGGAAACACAGGTCCATCAACAGGAAGGCCAGGTCGTACAGCACGTCGGTGCAGGCCAGCGACGGGTCGAACTCGATGGCGTCGAAGGGCGTGGGCACGCCATCCACCAGGCAGACGTTGCCCAGGTGCAGGTCGCCGTGGCAGTCGCGCACCCGGCCGGCCTCGCGCCGGGCGTCCAGCAGGGGGCCTTGCGCCGCCAGCGCCGCATCCACCCGGTGGTTCCAGGCACGGATGTCGGCGGCGGTGAAGGTGGTGCCCGGCTTCAGGTTGGCGCGGGTGATGGCGATGGCCTGGCGCAGGCCCTCCACCCCGCCACCGTCGGCGCGGCCGGGCTGCGCCCGGTGCAGGCGGGCCACCCGGTCGGCCAGATCCAGCATCAGGGACGGGGTCAGGCGCCCTTGCGTCGCCATGCGGTCGAACAGGGCGTCCTGGTCGAAGCGGCGCATGACCAGCAGCCAGTCGACCACATCGCCGGCGGGCAGCGGCGGCTCGTCCTCCCCCGCCGCCCATTCGGGGCCCAGGAACAGGCCGCCATGAGGGCCGATCCCGGTGCGCAGGATGGGGCGCACGCCCA
Organism: Azospirillaceae bacterium; assembly: GCA_028283825.1. Classification (NCBI taxonomy): domain Bacteria; kingdom Pseudomonadati; phylum Pseudomonadota; class Alphaproteobacteria; order Rhodospirillales; family Azospirillaceae; species Azospirillaceae bacterium. The sequence goes on from JAPWJW010000001.1 coordinate 633,954, forward strand.
GGTAAAGATGGGGGGCGAAGCGGCGGTTGATGGCCAGTTCCGCCAGGCAGAAGTGCCGCCGCCGCTCCACCGTGGAATAATCCAGATAGGAATAACGCACGGCGCGCTTCAGCTTGTAGGCGCGGTCGCCGGCCAGGAAGACGGACGAGATGTGGGTATCGATCCGTTCCACCCGCCCCCGTGCCCCGAAGGACTCCGGGTATTGCAGGAAGTCGAGCGTCTCGGTCTGGTCGTCCATGCGGTCAGGCCTCCGATAGGGGCGGCCCCGGCTGGGTGCGGCGCCGGGGCTTCACTGGCATAAACGATAAGGCGCCCACCGGTTCCCCGCCTTGACCGGGATCAAGGGCTGGCCGCAACCCACGGGACTTTCGTACTAATCCGGCTCATTGCGCGTTCCCTCAATCGCCGGGCGCGGCCATCCGGCCGCTGGGTTTCCTCAGTTTTCGGTCCGCTGACGCTCCCCAAAAACTTCCGGCGGCCCCAGTCGGGGCCTATAGCAGCATGAGATGCAGCCTCATGCCGCTGTACAAACCCCGCGTCCTTCGCGCCACACCCCGCGTCAGAAGCGGGGCCGCATGCCGCAAACGCGCCGGTCGGCGCCTTGATTTGGGGTTGGGCGCCCTTGTAAGGTGCGCCGCAACGCAACAAAGGGCCGGGGAGGTCGGGTTTCAACGCCCGAATTGAACCTTTCCACCCTTCCAGTGGTGAAGACGGTCAAGGCAATGGCGGCCTCAGGCGCGGCGAAGCTCAGTTTCCAGGGATTGATCCTGACACTCCACCAGTTCTGGTCGGAGCAGGGGGCCCTGATCCTCCAGCCCTATGACATGGAGATGGGGGCCGGTACCTTCCATCCCTCCACCACCTTGCGGGCCCTGGGTCCGACGCCGTGGAAGGCCGCCTTCGTGCAGCCGTCCCGCCGGCCCAAGGATGGCCGGTATGGCGAGAACCCCAACCGCTTGCACCAGCATCACCAGTATCAGGTGATCCTGAAGCCCTCGCCGGCCAACGTGCAGGAGATCTACCTGGAAAGCCTGCGCCGGGTGGGCATCGACCCCAGCCAGCACGACATCCGCTTCGTCGAGGACGACTGGGAAAGCCCGACGCTGGGCGCCTGGGGCCTGGGCTGGGAAGTGTGGTGCGACGGCATGGAGGTGACGCAGTTCACCTATTTCCAGCAGGTGGGCGGCATTGAGTGCGAGGTCGTGGCGGCTGAGCTGACCTACGGCCTGGAACGCCTGGCCATGTACATCCAGAACGTCGAGAACGTGTACGACCTGGACTTCAACGGCCAGGGCGTGAAGTACGGCGACGTCTACCACCGCAATGAGCGGGAACAGAGCGCCTATAATTTCGAGGTGGCGGACACCGCCATGCTGCTGCGCCATTTCCAGGACGCGGAGCATGAGTGCGCCGAACTGCTGAAGCGCGGCCTGGCCTGGCCGGCCTATGAGCAGTGCGTCAAGGCCTCCCACAACTTCAATCTGCTGGACGCGCGCGGCGTCATCTCCGTCGTCGAGCGGCAGAGCTACATCCTGCGCGTCCGCGACCTGGCCAAGGCCTGCTGCGAGGCCTGGGTGGCGGGCGACAGGAAAGTGGACTGGACGTTACCCGGCATCGCGTCCGGTAAGGGGGCCTGAACCATGGCCGAGTTGCTGATCGAAATCTTCTCCGAGGAAATCCCCGCCCGCATGCAGGTGCGTGCGGCCGATGACTTCAAGCGCCTGGTGACGACCAAGCTGGCGGATGCCGGCCTGGTGTTCGAAAGCGCCATCGCCCATTCCACCCCGCGCCGCCTGACCCTGGCCGTCACCGGCCTGCCGGTGCGCCAGGCCGATGTGCGGGACGAGCGCAAGGGGCCGCGCGTCGGGTCGCCCGACGCCGCTGTACAGGGCTTCCTGCGCGGCGCCGGCCTCTCCAGCCTGGACCAGTGCGAACAGCGCGACACCGGCAAGGGCGTGTTCTGGTTCGCCGTGGTGGAAAAGGTGGGCGGGGCCACGGCCGACGCCCTGCCGGGCATCATCGACGCCGCCATCCGCGAACTGCCCTGGCCCAAATCCATGCGCTGGGGCCGCAACAGCTTCCGCTGGGTGCGGCCGCTGCATTCCATCCTGGCGCTGTTCGACGGCGCCGTGGTGCCGGGCGCCCTGGTGCTGCGGGACGGCGAGACGGACGCGGACAAGGTCACGCTGGCCTATGGCGACACCACGCGCGGCCACCGCTTCCTGGCGCCCGGTGTGCTGACCATCCGCGACTTCGCCGATTACCAGGAAAAGCTGGCCGGCGCCTTCGTGGTGCTGGACCGCGACGCCCGCAAGGCCCGCATCCTGGAACAGGCGAACGCCCTGGCGGCGGCCGACGGCCTCACCCTGCGGGACGATCCCGGCCTGCTGGACGAGGTGGCGGGCCTGGTGGAATGGCCGGTGGGCCTGATCGGCACCATCGACCAGGCGTTCATGGACGTGCCGGCGGAGGTGCTGACCACCTCCATGCGCACGCACCAGCGTTACTTCGCGCTGGAGACCGCCGAGGGCAAGCTGGCCCCGCGCTTCATCCTGATGGCCAACCGCACCACCGAAGACGGCGGCAAAGCCGTCGTGGCGGGTAACGAGCGCGTGCTGCGCGCCCGCCTGTCCGACGCCAAGTTCTTCTGGGACCTGGACCGCAAGGTGAAGCTTGAGGACCAGGCCGCCAAGCTGGCGGACATCACCTTCCATGCCAAGCTGGGCACCACGGCGGCCAAGGTCCACCGGGTGGAAGGGCTGGCCGCCGTGATCGCCCGCGCCATCCATGCCGATGTGGACGCCACCCGCCGGGCGGCACGCCTGGCCAAGGCGGATTTGGTCACCGGCCTGGTGGGTGAATTCCCTGAGGTGCAGGGCATCGTCGGCCGCTACATCGCCTATGAGCAGGGCGAAAACGCCGCCGTGGCCGAGGCCATCGCCGACCATTACAAGCCCCTGGGGCCTGGCGACAGCTGCCCCACCGCGCCGGTGTCGGTGGCCGTGGCCCTGGCCGACAAGATCGACACGCTGGTGGCCTTCTTCGGCATCGATGAGAAGCCCACCGGCTCACGCGACCCCTACGCTTTGCGCCGTGCGGCCTTAGGCGTCGTCCGCCTGATCGTGGAAAACGGCCTGCGTCTGGATCTGGGTGACCTGTTCCTGGTGGCGCGCGGCCAGCTGGGCCTGGACAACGCCGCCCTGGACGGCGAACTGCTGGCCTTCTTCGCCGACCGCCTGGTGGTGGCCCTGCGTGAGAAGGGTGTGCGCCACGACCTGATCGCCGCGGCGCTGGCCGGCCGGGCCGAGGGGGATCTGGTCCGCCTGCTGGCCCGCGTGGACGCGCTGGCCGGCTTCGTCGGCACCGACGACGGCGCCAACCTGCTGGCGGCCTTCCGCCGTGCCGCCAACATCCTGCGCATTGAGGAAAAGAAGGATGGCCACGCCCATGACGGGCTGCCGGACGCCGCCTTGCTGCAACTGGATGAGGAAAAGGCCCTGGCCGCGGCGTTGGCCCAGGCGCAGGGTGCCTCCGAACCCGCCCTGGCGCGCGAGGATTACGCCGGCACCATGGCGGCGCTGGCCAGCCTGCGGGGGCCGGTGGACGCCTTCTTCGACAAGGTGACGGTGAACGCCGACGATCCGGGTTTGCGTGCCAATCGCCTGCGCCTGCTGGCGGGCATCCGTCGCACGTTGAACCACGTGGCGGATTTCTCGGTGATAGAGGGTTGATCAGGGGGCCGGGCGACCGGCCCCCTTTTTCATAACCGTTCGGTCACAGTCTTGGCCCTTCCGTCCGGGGCTGTTGTCTGCAACGTTTTCAGTTCAGTACGCGTACCCAAATGGGGTCGGCACCTAAGCCGGCACCCGAAAAAACATCAGTGCAGAGAAACTTCGGGGAAACCAACGCGGGTGCATACGGCCAACGACGCCGATGTCCCCGCGGAACGTATCAGGTGAGGAACCATGAGCAGCGTGAGCAAGTGGGTGTACAGCTTCGGTGACGGCAAGGCCGAAGGCCGGGCCGAGATGAAAAACCTTCTGGGCGGCAAGGGTGCCAACCTGGCGGAGATGAGCAATCTGGGATTGCCCGTGCCGCCCGGCTTCACCATCACCACTGAGCTTTGCACCTGGTTCTACGACAACGGCCGCCAATATCCGGCCGAGTTGAAGGATGAGGTGGCCGCCGGGTTGAAGGCGGTGGAGGGCATCATCGGCGCCGTGTTCGGCGACCCGGCCAACCCGCTGCTGGTCTCCGTCCGGTCCGGCGCCCGCGCCTCCATGCCCGGCATGATGGACACGGTGCTGAATTTGGGCCTGAACGACGTCACCGTGCGCGGCCTGGCCCAGCGCTCGGGCGATGAACGCTTCGCCTATGACAGCTACCGCCGTTTCATCCAGATGTACGGCAACGTTGTGCTGGACGTGGAACACCACCATTTCGAAGAGATCCTGGACAGCCACAAGCGCGACCGGGGCCTGAGCTACGACACCGACCTGGAAGCCGGCGACTGGAAGGAAGTCATCGAAGGCTATAAGGAGGTGGTGCAGCACGCGCTGGGCCGCCCCTTCCCGCAGGATGTGCAGGAACAGCTGTGGGGCGCCATCGGCGCCGTGTTCGGCAGCTGGATGAACCAGCGCGCCATCACCTATCGCAAGCTGCACGACATCCCGGCCAGCTGGGGCACGGCGGTGAACGTCCAGGCCATGGTGTTCGGCAACATGGGCGGCGACTGCGCCACCGGTGTGGCCTTCACCCGCAACCCGTCCACGGGTGAGAACGCCTTCTATGGCGAGTACCTGATCAACGCCCAGGGCGAGGACGTGGTGGCGGGCATCCGCACGCCGCAGCAGCTGACCATCGCCGGCCGCAAGGCCAACGCGTCCGACCTGCCCTCGATGGAAGAGAGCATGCCGGAGGTGTTCCAGCAGCTGGACGCCGTGCGCCTGAAGCTGGAGCGGCACTACCGCGACATGCAGGATATCGAGTTCACGGTGCAGCAGCAGAAGCTGTACATGCTGCAGACCCGCAACGGCAAACGCACCACCGCCGCCGCACTCAAGGTGGCCGTGGACATGGCGCAGGAAGGCCTGATCGACGAGGCCGAGGCCGTGCGCCGGATCGAGCCCAAGTCCCTGGACCAGCTGCTGCACCCGACGCTGGACCCCAAGGCGGAACGCAAGATCATCGCCAAGGGCCTGCCGGCCAGCCCGGGTGCCGCCTGCGGCAAGGTGGTGTTCTCGGCGGACGAGGCCGAGCGCCTGTCGGAAATGGGTGAGGCGGTCATCCTCTGCCGCGTGGAAACGTCGCCGGAGGATATCCACGGCATGCACGCCGCCGCCGGCATCCTGACCACCCGGGGCGGCATGACCAGCCACGCTGCCGTGGTGGCGCGCGGCATGGGCCGATCCTGCGTGTCGGGTGCGGGTGAACTGCGCATCGACTACAAGACCGGCATCATGACGGTGCGCGGCCAGAAGATCGCCGCCGGTGACATCATCACCATCGATGGGTCGACCGGCGAGGTCATGCTGGGCCATGTGCCCACCATCCAGCCGGAACTGTCGGGCGATTTCGCCATCCTGATGGGCTGGGCCGACCGCTTCCGCCGCATGAAGGTGCGCACCAACGCGGAAACCCCGCTGGACGCCCGCACCGCCGTCAAGTTCGGGGCCGAGGGCATCGGCCTGTGCCGGACGGAACACATGTTCTTCGACACCGAACGCATCATCGCCGTGCGTGAGATGATCGTGGCGGAGAACGAGGCCGGCCGCCGTGCCGCCCTGGCCAAGATCGCCCCGATGCAGCGCCAGGACTTCGTGGAGCTGTTCCGCATCATGGCGGGCCTGCCGGTCACCATCCGCCTGCTGGACCCGCCGCTGCATGAGTTCCTGCCCAACAGCGAGGCGGAGATGGATGAGGTGGCGAAGGCCGCCGGCACCGACATCCAGCGGGTGCGCCACCGCGCCCTGCAACTGCATGAGGCCAACCCCATGCTGGGTCATCGCGGCTGCCGCCTGGGCATCTCCTACCCCGAAATCTATGAGATGCAGGCCCGTTCCATCTTCGAGGCGGCGGTCGAGGTGGGCCGGGAAGGCCAGACCGTGATCCCGGAGATCATGATCCCCCTGGTCGGCACCAAGAAGGAACTGGACATCCTGAAGGGCGTCATCGACCGCGTGGCCGGTGAGGTGAAACAGGCCACCGGCGTGCAGATCGACTATCTGGTCGGCACCATGATCGAACTGCCGCGCGCCGCCTTGCAGGCGGCGGAAATCGCCAAGTCGGCGGAGTTCTTCAGCTTCGGCACCAACGACCTGACGCAGACGACGTTCGGCATCAGCCGCGACGACGCCGCCAGCTTCCTGCCCGACTATCAGCGCGCCGGCATCTTCGAGCACGATCCCTTCGTGACCCTGGATACCGAGGGCGTGGGCGAACTGGTGTCCATCGCCGCCGAACGGGGCCGCAAGACCCGTCCGGACATCAAGCTGGGCATCTGCGGTGAGCACGGCGGCGACCCGGCCTCGGTCTACTTCTGTGAGAAGGTCGGCCTCAGCTACGTCTCTTGTTCCCCCTACCGCGTGCCCATCGCGCGGCTGGCGGCGGCGCAGGCGGCCCTGATGGGTGAGAAGCCGGCCAGCGAGGCGTGATGCGTGCGGCCTTTGATCGTGACCGATCAAAGGCCGCCCCTCAGGCGCCGGGCGCCAGCATCCGCTGGCTGGGCTATCCTCGTTCCGCCCTGCGGTGCTCACTCCGGGGCCGGCCGTCGCCGGCCGCCAGCGGCACTTCATGCCGCTGGCGTTAGTGTTTTGGGTGGGAAATGAAAGAAAGGCGGCGGGGGTGACCTCGCCGCCTTTTTGTCGGAACTACCCCACGTCCCCCCGTATCTGTCCCAACGGCAACGCCGTGGTCTCCTTCACCGTGGATACCGCCATCATGGAGTTGATTTCGCGCACGCCCGGCAGGTGGGACAGGCGGTGGAAGAACAGGGCCTCATAGGCCTCCACATCGCGCACCACGATGCGCAGCATGAAGTCCACCTGCCCCATCATGACGAAGCATTCCAGGATCTCCGGAATGTCGGCGACGGCGCGGCGGAAGGCGTCCAGGCTTTCGCCGGCGTGCGCTTCCAGCTTCACCTGGGCGAACACCAGGAAGTTCAGGCCCAGTTCGCGGCGGTCCAGCAGGGCCGCGCGGTGGCGGATGATGCCCGATTCCTCCAGTCGCTGGATGCGGCGCCAGCAGGGGGATTGCGACAGGCCCACGGCCTCGCCCACCTCGGCCGCCGAGGCGGCGCCGTTTTCCTGCAGCACGTCCAGGATCTTCCAATCCAGCCGGTCCAGTTTGTGCCGCATGGATCATTCCTCATGAAATCGTTTCAAACATGGTCCATGTCGAGAATGGCCGAAACGACAGGTCTTCGCAAAGACTATGCGCATGCCGGGCGCTATTCTCATCTCATCGATCAACGCCGTCCTTGATGAGCCGCCGCCATGCCCCCGTCCGCGCTGAACGCCTCGCTTTCGCCGTCCGACTTCGCCGTCCTGCACCCCACCCTGACGCTGGTGCGCAGCGGTGACGGCTTCGTCGCCCTGGCCGTCAACCGCGCCGGCCCGGTGGACGTGACCCTGGACTGGAGCCGCCTGGACCCGGTGTCCGACAGCGATGGGCTGGACGCCGCCATCGACCACGCCCTGTCGGTCGCCCGCCATCGGGGTGAGGCGGACCGCCGCGCCGGTCGGCCCTGGGCCACCGCCCACGCCGTGGTGGTGGGATATGCCGGGGACGCGGCGGAGGCCGCGGTGCGCCGCGCCGTGGCCGTGGCCGCCGTGCCGGTGGCCGGCATGCCCGACGCGGCGACGGCCCAAGGGGTGACCCTGTGAGCGCCGCCGTCGCCAGCCTGGCCGCTGAAGGCCCCGTCATGCTGTCCGTCGCCGCCGACGCCAGCCCTGGCCTGCTGTCCCGCCTGATGGGCACGCTGGCCCGCCTGGACATCGTGCCGGTGCACGTCTATGCCCGCCGCCGCGCCGACCATCCGGGCGAGGATATGCTGGAGGTGGACATCCAGCTGCCGGCCACGGCATCGGCCAGCAGCGAACGCGTGGCCGCCATCTTCCGCACCGTGGTGGGTGTCCACCAGGTGGCGGGGTCGGTTTAAAGTTCCCTCAGGTGGCGGGCGGCCCCGTCCGGGGCCTTGCCTTCCTCGCTTTTCAGTCCGCTAACGCTCCCCAAAAAGCTCCGGCGACCGCGGTCGCGGTCTACAGCGGCATGAGCCTTTGGCTCATGCCGCTGATTCGGATCAGGGAAGCGTGACGGCCGGCGTTCCCGCACGCCAGCTGCGCAGGCCCAGGACGGCCAGCACGATGAAGCCGGCGTACAGGCCGGCCGTCAGGCACAGGTCCTTCACCGCGTACATGGCGGTGTAGGCGACATCGACGGCGATCCACAGCCACCAGTTCTCGATATGCTTGCGCGCCGTCCAGTACTGCGCCACCAGGCTGAACGCGGCCAGGGTGGCATCGACATAAGGCAGGGCGGCATCCGTCCAGCGGGCCATGGCCCAGCCCAGGGCCACGCTGCCGACCGCCCCCGCCACCAGGCCGGCGATGGCGGCCTGGGTGCTTAAGGGCACCACGACCACCGCCCCCTCATCCCGCACGCCCCGCCACCAGTGGAACCAGCCATAGGCCAGGAAGGCGGCGAACACCGCCTGCAATCCCATGTCGGAATAAAGCTTGGCGTCGAAGAACACCCGGCCGTACAGCGCCACCGACGCCAGGCCCAGGGGCCAGCACCACAACACCCGCCGGGTGGTGGCCCAGACGGCCAGGGCGCTGACGATGACGGCGATGATTTCCAGGATGGACATGGGGGGCGGGCCTTCGGGTGTTCTGTGCCAGCGGCATGAAGCTTTGACCCATGCCGCTGTAGGACGCGACCGCGGCCGCCGGAGATTTGCGGGGAACGAAGAGGACTGCAAATCGAGGAAGCCAAGCGGCCGGATGGCCGCGTCGGCGCTTGAGGAAAACTAACTTCTGAAAGTGCCGATATGGGCCAGCAGGGCCTGGCCGTCGGTACCGTGGAACCAGTCGGCGTGGCTCAGGAAATAGCCCTCGTAGGCCAGGCCGGCATTCCCGGCCGAACGGGTCAGCCCATGGAAATAGTCGGTTTCCGCCAGGGCGAATTCGGCATGGGCCAGGGGCAGCAGGGCGGCCAGGGCCTGGCACTGACGGGGGGTGAGGGGGCTCACGGCGTCGTACCCCGCCAGCAGGGCGTCCACCTGGTCCAGATGCACGGCCGGCGGACGCCCCTCGGTCAGGGCCAGCCATTCCACCGTGTTGCGCTCGATGGCGGTGGCCAGGTCGAACAGCGCCGTGGTGCGGTCGGCCAGGCCGAAATCCAGCACCGCCGCCACCTCCGCGTCTGGCCCGCCGTCCGTCCAGGTGAGGTTGGAGGCATGCATGTCGTTGTGCGCCCACAGGCGCGGCAATTCATCCATCAGGGGGCGCAGGGCCGCGTGGAAGGGCAGCAGCAAACGCGTGGTGTCGCGGCGCCAGGGGCGGGGGGACAGGTAATCGGCCAGGGCCGGGCGTGCCGCGACATAGTCCGCCATGGCGGCCAGGGGATCGTCGCCGGCGAACAGGGTGAAACCGGGCACCAGCGCCTGTCCTGCCCGGCCCGGATGGTCATAACCGGCGGCGGCCCGGTGCAGGCGGGCCAGGGTGCGGCCGGCGGCGTGGGCGTGGCTGCCGTCACGGAAGGGCGTCCATGACGGCGCGTCGTGGTAAAGGTCCTGGCCCGGCGCCAGGCCATGGACCTCATAGGTCCAGTCGCCCAGGGTCAAGGCCCGCGCGTCGTCCGCCGTGGCCAGCACGTCGCACACCGCGACGCCCAGGGGCCCGCCATGCCGGCGCAGATGGTCCATGAAGGCGTGCTCGTCACCCAGCTGGGCGGCGGTACGCACCCGCACGTGATGGCGCTTCACGAACACGGCCGTGCGCCCTTCTGCACCGGCGGCGGTCGCCACCACCGACGCCGCCGAGAACGGGCGCGGGCTGTGGCTCAGGATGCCGCGCGGGGCACCGACGCCGGGGTAATGGCGCAGCAGGCTCGCCACCTCGGCTATCGTCAGGGGGGGCCAGTCGGGTGCGACCGTGCCGATGCCCATGCCGTGGGCATAACTTCCCTGGGGAAGGGCTGGGGATCGGGCGGGGGATGCGCTCATGAAGGGGGAAAAGGACCTTACAGGGAATACTGCATCGTGAAGCGGGCCGTGCGCGGCACGCCCAGATGCAGATAGGCGTCGCCGGCGCTTTCGCCAACATCCTTCCAGTACCGCCGATCCAGCAGATTGTCGACCGACAGCCGCAGGGTCAGCTTGTTGTCCAGCACGCTGGGGGCATACCGCAGGCCGGCGTTGAACAGGTGATATGCTGGCGCGTAGGCCACGGCGTCGCGGGCCGCCGGCTTGGCCCCGACATACTGCCAGCCGGCCAGCACGGCCAGGCCGTCCAGGTGCGGCAGGGTGTAGTCGGCGTACAGGGCGGTGCGCACGTGCGGCACGTTGATGGCCTGGTGGCCGTCATAGGCGGGCGTGCCCGTGCCGGTGGCCATGGCACTCATGAAGGTGGCGCTGGCTGTCAGGCGCAGGGCCTGGGTCACCTGGCCGGCGGCGTTCAGTTCCAGTCCGTCGTGGCGTTCGGTGCCCTGGCGCACGTAGGTGAAGCCGTATTCGCTGTCGTCGGGCTTGGCGTATTCGTAAGGCTTCACCAGGCGGAAGACGCTGGCGCCCAGCAGCAGGCCGTTCCAGTCGTACTTGGCGCCCACCTCATCCTGCCAGGACAGGGACGGCGACAGGAACTCGCTGGCGTTGGTGGCCCAGGCGGGGGCCTGGCCGCCCAGCGACAGGCCGCGCGCGTGGCTGACGTACAGCGTTAGCGCCGGCAGGGGCTTGTACACCAGGGCCGCCTGCGGCAGGGGCAGGGTCTCATTGGTGTTGCGGGTGGTGATGTGGTCGATGTCGAAGGTGCGTTCGCGCAGGAACACGCCGCGCACGCCGGCATCCAGTTCCAGCCCGCTCAGCAGGGCGCCCAGATCGATGCGATCCATGCCGATGAGGGCGTACTGCCGGCTGTCCAGCCGTTCGTAATTGGCGCCCGGATTGTTGGGCGACGGGGAAAAGGCCAGGGGCGTGGGGTTGTAGATGTTGTCGCTGCCGACATAGTCGTAGACGTAGTCGGTCTGCGTGACGGTGCGCCGGAAGACGCTGGCGCCCAGGGTCAGGCTGTGGCCGATGATGCCGGTGGCGACCTTGCCGTGCAGCAGGGCCTGGGCCTGGTCGTCCTCGCGCGCGTCGTTGGGGCTGCGATAATCGTAGACGTCGAAATCGCCGTTGGGCGCGAAGTAATAACCCGGGCTGTCGCCGGCAGCACAGCTGGCGACGTAATAGCAGCCATAGGCGAAGGCGACGTTGTCGTCGATGACGGTGCGGCTGTGCCCGGCCGACACTGTCAGGCGCCAGTCGTCGCTGAACCGGTGCTCATACTGCCCGGACACGTTCAGGGAATTGATGGTGACCGGCTTGGTCCAGGATTGCGCCGCCAGCATGCGCGACGGCGACACGGTGTCCAGCGCCGGCAGGGCGGTGCCGCCCAGCAACTGGTAACCTGAGACCGAATGCTGCACCCGGCGCTGGTATTCCAGGTCGACGTTGAAGGTATCGTTCTCCGTGGCCCGCCAGTCGCCGGCCAATGAGCCGAAATTGCGGTAGCCGTCGGCGTGGTCGACGTAGGATGCGATGTCCTCATGCGCCGCGTTCAGGCGCAGGCCGTACTGCTTGCGGTCGCCGAACAGGGAACCCACGTCGATGGCGCTGTACAGGCCGCCGCGGTTGTCGGTGCCCAGGGTCAGGCTTTGCACATCGGCCGGCCGCTTGGTGACGTAATCCACCAGGCCGCCCGGGGCTACCACCCCGGCCTCAACCCCGGCCAGGCCCTTCAGGAACTCCACCCGTTCCTTGTTCTCCAGCGCCACCGGCTGTTCGCCGGCGATGGTCAGGCCGTTGATCTGCAGGCCGGTGGCCAGGTCCAGGGGGAAACCCCGGATGGCGATATCCTCGTAATAGCCTTCGGGCGCGTAGTTCTCCCCGATCGAGGCGTCGTTGCGGATCAGGTCGCTCAGGCGCCGGGCCTGCTGGTCGTCCATCAGGTCGCGGGTGACGACGCTGACGGCGGCCGGCGTGTCCAGCAGGCTGCCGTTCTCCCCGAACTGGGTGCGGTCGGCGCGATAGCCTGAATCACGGGTGCCGGTGACGATGACGGTGTTGCCGTTGGCGGCGGTCGACGTCGCCTGGTCCGCCTGCGGGTCGGCCAGCGCCGGCCGCGCACCCACCGTGCCCAAGGCCAGCAGCAGGCCCAGCGCCGTTGCGCTGCGAGGCAGGCGGCGGGTGTGCGGCGCGAAAGGACGGCGGCGGGTGGGGATCATCACGGGATTGTCATCCTGGAAAGCCGGCGTTTGTGCCGGAAACGGCCGCTTATTGGCCAAACTATACAGAAACTGGCCGGTTTTGGCGGATTAAGGCGGTGGGGTCAAACAGTCACGTCATCAGGGCGGGGTTGCGTGGGATGACAATGAGAATGCGATTGATTCTCATTGACGTGCGGCATATAGCTGCAACAGCGAACGATCCTTTGGGGGAAAAAGAATGCGGCGAACGCTGTTGAGAACGGTTCCGGTTTGGCTGTTGGCGGCGCTGGGGGGCGCCACCCTGGCCCACGCGGCGCCGGCGGACATGGCATCCGGCGATGCGGCCGCGGCGCCCGACGCGTCGGAACCGGCGGACCAGGTAACGGTCACCGCCACGCGCACGGCCAAGGACGTCAGCGATGTCCCGGCCAGCGTCAGCGTCATCACCAGCCAGCAGATCGACGAACAGCTGGTCACCGACATCAAGGACCTGGTGAAGTACGAACCGGGCGTGACGGTGCGCAAAAGCCCGGCGCGCTTCACCCTGGCCGGCTCCTCCACCGGCCGTGACGGCGACAGCGGCTTCAACATCCGTGGCCTGGAAGGCAACCGGGTGCTGATGCTGGTGGACGGCGTGCGTGTGCCCGACGCCTATAGCTTCGGCGCCCAGAACATGGGCCGTGGCGACTATGGCGACCTCAGCCTGGTGAAGTCGGTGGAAATCCTGCGGGGCCCGGCCTCCGCGCTGTACGGCAGCGACGGCGTCGCCGGTGCCGTCGCCTTCACCACCAAGGACCCGGAAGACTTCCTCAGCCCCGGCAAGGATTGGGCGGCGCAGGGCACGGTGGGTTACACCTCGGCCGATGGCGCCTGGTCCAAGAGTGCGGTGACCGCCGGTCGTGTCGGCAACTGGCAGGCCCTGATCGCCTATACCCGCCGTGACGGCAACGAGCAGGCGACCGACGGTTCCAACGACAGCGCCAATACCAGCCGCACCACCGCCAACCCGCAGGATACCTATTCCAACGCGGTGCTGGCCAAGGTGGTGTACCAGCCGTCGGATGCCCATCGCCTGCGCCTGACCTTCGACCACGATGACAACCACACCAACACCACGCTGCTCAGCGCCATAGCGCCCACGCCGACCGCGTCCACCAGCGTCATCGGCCTGTGGGCCCGCGACCGGCAGAACAGCAACCGCGTCGGTTTCGACCACCGCTGGGACGTGGACACGGTGGCGGTCGACAGCCTGCGCTGGGCGGCCTACTACCAGGAAAGCGGCGCCACCCAGTATGGGTATGAGGATCGCAACACCGCCGTCGATCGGACGCGCAACAGCACCTTCGACACCAACGTCTACGGCCTGGACATCCAGGCGCAAAGCAAGCCGTTGGGCGGCGCCATCACCAACACCTTCGTGTACGGCGGCGACTATTCCGTCACCCACCAGGAAAGCCTGCGTGACGGCACGGTGGCCTCGGTCGGCGACACCTTCCCGTCGCGCGCATATCCCACCACCGATTACACCCTGGCCGGCTTCTTCGTTCAGGATGAGATCAACGCCTTCGACAAGCGTTTGACCCTCTATCCGGCGGTGCGCTTCGATTATTACGACCTGTCGCCGCACCCGGACGCCCTCTATACGGCGGGTGAGGCCATCGGCAAGAACGACAGCCACGTTTCGCCCAAGCTGGGCATCATGTACCACGTCCTGCCGGAGGTGGGCGTGTTCGTGAACCTGGCGGAAGGCTTCAAGGCGCCGGCGCCGTCGCAGATCAACAACGGCTTCTCCAACCCCACCAGCTTCTACCAGTCCGTCTCCAACCCCAACCTGAAGGCGGAAACCAGCCAGACCATCGAAGGTGGTTTCAAGTTCAACGGTGGCTGGGGCCGGAACGATGGCCGGGGCGACGCCAAGGGCGGCGACGGCAGCCTGTTCGGCGGCGGTGCCCGTTGGGACGCCAGCATCAGCGGCTACGCCGGCCGTTACCGCGACTTCATCGACCAGGTGCAGGTCAGCGGCAACTTCACCGCCGCCAACCCGGCCATCTATGAATACGTGAACCTGTCGCGCGTCACCATCCAGGGGGCCGAGGCCAAGGGCCAGGTCACCTTCGCGTCGGGCATCGGCATGCTGGCCGCCTTCTCCTACACCCATGGCGAGTCGACCGAGGACGGTGTCACCACCGGCCTGGACAGCGTGGAGCCGTGGAAGCTGGTGGTGGGCCTGACCTACCGTGATCCGGCCGGGCGCTTCGGCGGCCAGGCGACCCTGACCCATTCCGGTGCCAAGGACCGGGCGGATGTCAGCAGCGCCACCTACTACCTGCCGCCGGCCTTCACCATCGTGGACGCCACCGCCTATTGGAACGTGACGGAGAACGCCACTGTCCGCGCCGGTGTCTTCAACCTGTTCGACGAGAAGTACTGGTGGTGGAGCGACGTGCGCGGGGTGGCCGCCACCTCCACCGTGCTGGACGGCTACACCCAGCCGGGCCGCAACTTCGGCGCCTCCATCACGCTGAAGCTCTGATCCGATCCGACCATCCGGCCGACGGGGGATAGTCGGCCGGATCGCCGCCGGCGGGGGCCGTGCCCTGCCGGCGGCACTTTCCATTTCCGACCGCACGACCCTCGATCCAGGAGGCCAACCATGACGCACAACCCGTTGAAGACTGATCGGCGCCGTTTCCTCACCGGTGCCGCCCTGCTGGGTGCCACCGCCGCCGTCCCCGCCGCCCTGTCGCTGTCGCCGGCCCGCGCCGCCACCCCGGATACGGGTCCGGCGCCGGACGCGGACCGCAAGGCCATCCTGGGCATGGCCGGCACCTACAAGGTGACCTTCGACTTCCGTGAGACGACACCCTTCCTGGCGGATTACAAGCCCATCGCACCCAAAGTGATGGGGGGCGACGAAGTGGTGCGGGTGGCGGAGGACACCGGGTCCGTCATCCGCCTTCAGCACCTGCTGGTGGTCGAGGGCAAGGATGGCCAGCCCTTCGTGGTCAAGCACTGGCGCCAGGACTGGGCCTACCAGCCCGCCGCCGTGCTGGCCTACCAGGGCACCGGCCATTGGTCGCTGACCCCGGTGGACGCAGGCCTGGCCAAGGGCGCCTGGTCGCAGACGGTGTGGCAGACGGACGATTCCCCGCGCTATGGCGGCATCGGCCGCTGGCGCCATGATGCCGGCGTCTCGCGCTGGACCAGCGAGGAGACCTGGCGGCCCCTGGCCCGCCGCGATGCCACCCGGCATCCGCCCTATGACCGCTACGCCGGCGTCAACCGCCACGCCCTGACGCCCGCCGGCTGGGTGCACGAACAGGAGAACGCCAAGGTGGGGCCGCGCGACGGTAACCTCGTCACCTTCGTGCATGAGTCGGTGATCAACACCTATGCCCGCTCCGCCGACTTCCCCGTCGTGGCGGCGGACGACTATTGGACGAAGACCAACGTCTACTGGGCGGCCGTGCGCGCCACCTGGGACGACGTCATCGCCCAGCACCAGGGCGTGTCGGTGGCGGAAGAGGCCGAGAACGGCTCCGCCACCGGGCACGCGCTGATGGAACTGGGCACCACCATCGCCAAGGGCGGCAAAAGCGTGCCTGACGCCATCGCCGAGGCCCGCCGCATCATCGCGGACGGGACCAAGGCGACGGGCAAGTCGGGCGCCTGACGCCGCCGGCCGCCGCCCCGCACCGCCCGCGCGGGGCGGCGGTTATTTTGTGTATGTGTTCCTCAAGCGCCGGCTCACGCCAGCCACAGCAGGGCCAGCCCGATGGCGGCCGGCAGCGCCTGGATCATCAGGATGCGGCGGCTGACCGACCAGGCGCCGTAGGCGCCGGCGATGACGACGCAGGCCAGGAAGAAGGTCTTGATGTGCAGGCCGGCCAGCGGGTCGGGGTAGGCCAGGCCCCAGATCAGGCCCGCCGCCAGGAAGCCGTTGTACAGGCCCTGGTTGGCGGCCAGCACGGCCGACGCCTGGGCCTTTTCCAGCGATTGGCGGAAGGTGCGCAGGCCGGTGGGCTTGGTCCACAGGAACATCTCCAGCACCAGGAACCAGGCGTGCAGGGCGGCCACCAGCGCCACCACGATATTGGCGATCAAATCCACGAAATCCCCCCATTTATTGCGGCATAATCCCAGCATGCCGGTATCGCCACCATAGCATGAAAATAGGGACCGCCCGGTCGCCCGGACGGCCCCTTTTCAAAAAACCGGCGCCCTTAAACTCAGAACGTGTAGGCCAGGCGGAAATAATACATGCCGCCGTCGTAGCCGAAGGGCGAGGTGTCCGGATATTGGTCACCGTAGGCCAGGCGGCTGCTGCTGCGGTTCTTCTGCGGATAGGTGTCGAACAGGTTCTGGGCGCCGACGGTGGCGGTCAGGCTCTCCGTCACCTTGTAGGCGACCTCCGCATCGAAGATCCAATTGGGGTCATAGTTCTGGCCGGCGCTGACATTGTCCTGCCAGGCACCGTAATAGCTGCCGCGATACATGAAGTTGAACGCGCCGATGTCGTAAGTGGCGGTCAGGTTCACGCGGTAATGCGGCAGGCCGTTCTCGATATCGTGCTTACGTTCTTCACTGATGACGATGGTATCGTACTTGGTCACTTCGGTGTGGTTGATGTTGGCCGCCGCCGTCAGGTGCAGTTCGCCGTCGTACAGGTCGAAGGTCTTGTTGGCGACGATGTCCACGCCCTGGGTGCGGGTGTCGAAGGCGTTGGCGAAATAGTTGACGTTGCCCAGGGTGTTGGCGCCGACCACGCCCAGGGCCGCCAGCCTGATCTGGTCGGCGGCGCTGACCGTGAAGTCGCTGGTGATGCCGATGCGGTCCTCGACCTTGATGTTGTAGTAGTCGACGGTCAGGTTGACCTTGTACGGCAGGTCGAACACCAGGCCGCCGGAGATGTTGAACGAGGTCTCGGGCTTCAGCGTCTTGGCGCCGTAATATTGGGCCACCGCGCTATCGACCGGGAAGGTGCCCAGCACGATGGGTTCCGGACTGCCCGCCTTGAAGGTGGTCTGTGTGCTGCTGATGTGCGACTGGCCGGGGGTGGGTGCCCGGAAGCCGGTGTTGACGGACGACCGGATGGCCACCCAGTCGGTCAGCTGATAACGGCCGAACACCTTCCAGTTGGTGGTGTCGCCGAAATCGTCATAGTCCTCATACCGCAGGGCCACGCCGGCGCTCAGATCCTTGATGATGTCGGCTTCGGCGTCGGCGTAGAAGGCGTAGTTGCCGCGCGGATACTGGCCGGCGTCGGTGGCGGTGAAGCCGGGATAGCCGTTGGATCCGATGGGCATGCCGGCGGTGTAGTACGGTCCCGCCTGGTAGGACGCCGTGTCGCCCGGCTTGATGGTGTAGGTCTCACGCCGGTATTCGCCGCCGCCGGCCAGGGTCAGCGGGCTGGCCAGCCAGTCCAGGTGCACCGGGTAGGCCAGGTCCAGGTTGAAGTTGGTTTCCTCCTGGATCTGCGTGCCGACATAGAACTGGCGCGGCGATGTCGGGCCCAGGGACGGGTTGACCGTGTTTTTGATGCTGTAGCGCAGTTCGTCCTTACCGTAGGACGCGCTGGCGTCGATCATCAGGCCGGACTTCAGGGTGGTCTTGTAGCCGCCGGTGATGCTGCTGTCCAAGATGTCGCCGTAGAACCAGGGCGTGAAGCCGTTGGGGAAGGCGCTGGCCCATTTGAAGGTCGACCCATCGGCCAAGGTGAACGGCGTGATCAGCCACGATACCGTGGTGGGATTGCGGTAGTTGAAGCTTTCCTTGGCATAGCTGTGGCCGAAATTGCCGAACAGGTAGACCTTGGAATTGTCGGTCAGGTCGATGCCGCTGTTGATGAACAGGCGTTGCGCCTCCACCGCCGGGTCGCCGAAGCGCTGGGCCGGGTTGGGAATGTCCAGTCCCGCCGCCGTCAGGGCGGCGGCATCGGGGCGCTGGGTCCCGCGCGACGTCGGATCGTTCTTCACATATTCGGCGCTGATGTTGACGAAGCCCCGGTCCCCCAGCGGCAGGCCG
Source organism: Azospirillaceae bacterium (assembly GCA_028283825.1). Classification (NCBI taxonomy): domain Bacteria; kingdom Pseudomonadati; phylum Pseudomonadota; class Alphaproteobacteria; order Rhodospirillales; family Azospirillaceae; species Azospirillaceae bacterium. The sequence goes on from JAPWJW010000001.1 coordinate 652,446, forward strand.
GAATTGGCCTGGATGTGGGCGCTGCCGCCGTCGCCGGCGTAGGTCTGGCCCCATTGGGCGACGATGGTGCCGTGGTCGGCCGAATCCTTCAGGGTGAAGTTCATCACGCCGGCGATGGCGTCCGACCCGTACTGGGCGGCGGCACCGTCACGCAGCACGTCCAACTGCTTGATGGCGATGGCCGGGATCTGCGCCAGATCCGGCCCCTGCGCGCCCTGGGTCAGGCCGTTGGCGCCGATCTGCACCAGGGCCGACCGGTGGAAACGCTTGCCGTTGATCAGGACCAACGTCTCATCCGGCGGCAGGCCGCGCAGCGTCGGCGGCCGCACGAAGGTCGATCCGTCAGAGATGGCGAAGCGGGCCACGTTGAACGACGGCACCAACTGCCGCAGCAGGTCGTTGGTGTCGCCGCCGGCCTGGTGCGCCAGATCCTCCGGCGTGAAGACATCGATGGGGGCGGGTGAGTCCGCCACCGACCGGTCGACGCGCCGGGTACCCGTGACCACGATTTCACTCATCGTGTCGGTATCGGCCGCCGGTGCCTCGGCCGCGTGGGCCGTGCCCAAGGCCATCCAGCCTGCCCCGCAGAGCAAGGCAAGTTTCACAGGTTTTTTAGTAAAAATTCCCCGTAAGTAAGTAGATTGCGTCATGTTGGCCCCCTGATCTTTGGGTTTTTTTAGATCATGGAAGCTTGATGCCGCGATTCCCCGCGTCATTTTCTGGAAGAGACGACTCTTTGTCCCCGTTCGTCTCAACCAGAAGTGTCGGAAAATTTTGCAAATAAGTCAAAGTGCTATTTTGCTATCAGTTCAATCTGTGTCTCTTCTCTTCAACCTGTGGTTTTTTCACAACATTCCTTCATGGGTATGCCGTAGGAATCGGCGGATAGTCACAGCGGGTGCCGTGTGAAAAGGGGCCCGCTAATGCGTGACGACCGGCGCCTTGTCCTGCGGGTGGGCGTTATTCTTCACCTGGGTGACGAAGGCGGCGTCCACCGCCGGGGCGGAATTGCCCCAGGCTTGCCGCACATAACTGATGATGTCGGCCAACTGCTGTTCGCTGAGGACGGCGGCAAAGGTCGGCATGCCGCCCCGGCCCTGCAGCACGGTGCGGACCATCGGTTCCGCATCGCCCTGAACGAAGGGATCGCCGGCCAGAGCGGGAAAGGCCCCCTTCACACCCTGTCCCGTCTTCTGGTGGCAGGCGGCACATTTGTGATTGAACAGGTCCTGGCCCTGGGCCACGTCCTGCGCCTGGGCCCCCAGGGGGGCGAGCGCGGAAACCAGGGCGGCGGTGATGATTTTCCTCATCCCGCGCCCCCTCACGCCGCCACGCGTTGGTGGATTTGCGCGATCTGGTGCCAGGCGGATTCGATGCCCCCCGCCTGCCAGCCGCCGATATAGCTGATGTGCTCCCCCGCCAGGTAGATGCGGCGGTCGGGCTTGTTCAGCACGGGATATGCTGACTTGCGCGCCTCCTCACTCCAGTTGGCCCAGCCACCCAGATTGTACTGGATCAGGTGCCAGGAGGCGGAGAAGGCGTTCTCGAAGCTGTCCTTGTATTGCGGGAAGATGCGCTGGCCGGCGTCCAGGGCGATGCCCGCCCGCTCCACCGGGCTGTTGGCGCTCATGTCCGTGGCGTCGGCCCCGAACATGTAATAGCCCAGCAGCACGCCCTTGGCGGATTGCCAGCCGCTGGACGGCAGGCTGATCTGGTTGATGCCCGGCGCGTCGGTGTAGACGTGACCGCCATAGATGGCGTCGTCCTCTTCCCAGAAGCGGCGCTTCATCTGCAGGCCGATCTTGCACACGGGATCGTAGGGCACCATGGCCATGGCCTGCTTGAAGCCGTCGCCGAAGTCGGCGTCGATGCCGCGCAGGACCGACAGCGGAATGGTGCACAGGCAATAGTCGGCGGTGATCGTGCTGCGCTTGCCGGTCTTGGTGTCCAGGTAATCCACCGTCACGCCGCTGTCGGACTGGCGTATCTTCTCCACCTCCGCATTGTATTTGATCAGGTGGCCGACCTGCTTCTCGAAGCCCTTGGCCACCTGGTCCATGCCGCCTACCGGCTGGAACATAGTGTGCTGCTGTTCGAAGCTGCCGACCGATTGCACCATGCGCCACAGCTTGGATTGCACCAGGTCGGGGAAGGCGTAGGGGGCGCTGGGCACGCCGGGGCCCGGGTCGTCGATGCCGGCGCCGGGGCGCACGGCGTAACCGCGGCCATCCGTGCCGCGATAGGCCAGATCCTTGTCCAGATAGCCTTCGCCGCGCAGGTATTCCACGAACAGGTCGACGTCGTCCTTGGACAGGCCGGTGTCCAGCTTGCCCGAGGTGGCGGCCTTCGCCACCATTTCCGAGGTATAACCGCGCATGTCGGCCCGCACCTCGAACTGGCGGACGCGCTTGCCGGCCAGGGGGCCTTTCACCGTGTCGAAGCGGGCGTAGGAGGCGTCGTTCTCATTCACCATCACCTCCAGCGGGATGCCGAAGGTCTTGGTGTAGTGCAGGGTGGAGCGGTGGCAGAACGGGATGCGCCAGGGGCCATGGTTCAGGTACAGGCCGGCGTCGAACTTGCACTCCTGTTCCTCGCCGCCCAGTTCGGTCAGCTTGAAACCTTTGCGCGCCGTCTGGCAGCGGCCGCCGGCGAAGGCGCGGGCCTCCAGAATCGTGACCTGATAGCCCAGCTTGCTCATCTCATAAGCTGCCGTCATGCCGGCGACGCCGGCCCCCAGGATCAGCAGCTTATGGCCGGCGCCCGACCCGCGCAGGGCGGGCGGGGCATCGGCGGCCGAGGCGATGCCCGACCCCCAGGCGTTCATCGCCGTCATCACCATGGCGCTGCCGCCCAGCAGCGCCGCCCTTTCCAGGAAATGGCGCCGGGGTCACGCCGACACCTGGCAGTTCCTTCATAACAGGCATAAAGACCACCCCTTATCGTCGTCGGTCGGGCCGGCCGATATCGAGTGCCGCGCCCGGATTGATCGCCGTCCCCGGTGGGGGCACGCACATGTCAGGGCGCGTGGGCGGCGATCACCTCGATCTCGACCAGCAGGCCGGGGCCCGCCAGGCCCGCCACCTGCACCGTGGTGCGGGCGGGCTTGTTGGGTTGGTCGGCCGTGCCGAAGAATTGGGTGTAGCCGGACATCATGCCGGCGAAGTCCATCTTGCCCTCATGGGCCGCGTCGCCCACCAGATAGACATGCATCATGACCACGTCGCCCATGGTCAGCTTCTGCTCGGCCAGGGCGGCCTGGATTTTCTTCAGGGTGTTGACGGTCTGGGTGGCGGTGTCGCCATAGGCCTCCACGCTGCCCTTGGGCGCGTCGGGGTTGACCACGCCGCCGGTCATGCCGCTGAGGTACACCACATCCGACCCGGCCGGCACAGCGACGGCGCCGGAGATGGGGAAACCGCCAGGCACCGCCGTGCGCGTGATGGCCTTGGCGGCGGTCGCCGGCCCGCTGCTGGAGATGACACCGGCGGTGGTGATGATGGCGCCCAGGACGGCGGTCAGGGCCAAGGCACCCAGCAGGCGCATCATGCGGCGCTCAGCGGTGGGTTTGCCAACGGGCGTCTGCGAGGGGGAATTCGTGGACATCAAGGCAAGGCTCTCCTGTTCCGTTTTCCGTTTCTTATGGTCCTGCATCAGCATCGGCACCGCCGTTTCGTCTCCGGGCCGCCGGGGATCGCCCGGCGGCCGGAGTGGGGTACTAAGCGGGGGCCTCATCAAAGTGTGCGGCGCACAATCCCTGGGGCCCGACGCCGATCAATGGGGACGCTGCCGGGTCAGCGCGGTCATGGCCCCGGGGCGTGATCCTTATGCTGGGGTGGCGGGAAAGGCGGTGGTGCTGCGGTCGGCCAAAAGAAAATGGCCGCCCAAACGGGCAGCCATTTCCAAGACGACGCGATGAAGATTTTCGGTGAGAGCGGCCAAGCCCCGTCCATGACGCCGTAAATCGGCCGGGTGCGTGTCGCCCCCAGCCCGGCATATACCTGTGACAACGATGGTGACGGCCCGTTTCGTCATTCGTCCCTGTCAGAAAGTCGATCAAATGGAAGGGATTAGGCGTCTCTCTTTTCTGAACCCAACTGCCAAAACCGTACGGCTCCCTTCCCCCTGTTCCGGGAAGTGAGACCGCTTTCACTGATGGGGCAAGTTCAGCAATAACCGGGCCAACGCCCTTCGCGGCTGCGATATAAGCGTTTTGGCTTAGGTCTGGGGGGATGATCTCTGGCCACTCGCCCATAGATTGGGCAATTTTTGATTGTTACAGGCATGTTGCCGTAAAGCTGGGCAATTGCATCGCCCTGCCGCCGTCGGCGGGGGCCGGGCCGGGCGGGATAAACATCAATACGAAGATCGTGGGTCTATCCCTGCGCCGCTCATACGCTATTCACCGGAACGGGCTGGACAGCCGGCGGCGCGCCTGTCAGCAAGGGGGCCCTGCATCCCACCTCATTTCCCCCGCCCGCCGATGCGCCTGCTGAAACCTTTGGCCCATGGCCCCATCGCCCGCCTGTGGGGCGCCCTGTCCCTGTCGGCGGTGGGCGATCAGTTGCACCAGATGGCCCTGGTCTGGCTGGCCGTAGGTTTGGTGGGGGCGGATACCGGCTACGTCGCGGCGGCCGACACGGTGGCGTTGATGACCGTGGCGCTGCTGGCCGGCGCCTGGGTGGAGCGGTGGGACCAGGGTCGCGTCATGATGACGGCGGACCTGGCGCGCGCCGGCCTGGCGGTGGTGCCGGTGCTGGCGGCGCTGACCGGTCATCTGACGCTCTGGACCCTGGTGGTGCCGTCGGTGGCCCTGTCGGCGCTGTCCGGCCTGTTCGATCCGGCGCTGCAGGCATCGTTGCCGCGCCTGGCGGAAGATCGCGCCCTGCTGGCCGCCACCAACGCCCTGTTCGACGGCACCCTGCGCCTGGCCCGCCTGGTGGGCCCCACCCTGGCCGGGGCGCTGGCCACCCTGATGCCGCCGGTGGCCCTGATGGCGGTCAACGGCCTGAGCTTCCTGACATCGGCCCTTGCGGTCTACAGCGTGCGCGGCTCCCTGGGTGGGCCGGACACGACGGCGGCGATGCATGGGGATGGTCTGCCCAGCCTGGGTGCCCGCCTGCTGGCCGGCTGGCGCCTGGTGCGCCGGGAACCGCCCTTCACTTACCTGCTGTGGCGCACCGGCCTGACCGGCGGGTTGTGGACCCTGACCATCTGGCTGTCGCTGCCGCTGCTGATGCGCCAGCAGGGTGTGGCCGGTTTCGGGCTCAGCGGCCTGTCGGCGCTGGCCCTGCTGTTTTCCGCCTATGGCGCCGGCAACCTGCTCAGCAACCTGGTGGTGGGCAGTCTGGCGCCGGGTGGGGTCTTGACGCGTCGGCCCATGGCCCTGGTGATGGCCGGCGACATCGTCGTGGGCGGCGGCTTCATCCTGCTGGCGCTGTCCACGCTGGTGCCCGCCCCCTGGACGCTGGGCGTCATGGCCGCTGCCTGTACGGCCACGGCCATGGGCGGGCCGCTGGCCCAGATACCCGTCGCCACCCTGCGCCAGACCCGCTACAGCGGCGGGGAGATCGCGGCCGTCTTCCGCCTGTTCCTGGTGCTGGATTGCGTGGGCACGCTGGTGGCGATGACGGCGGCGCCCACCCTGCTGTCGGTCCTGCCCACCGCCCTGGTCATGGCGCTGGCCGGCGCCTTGGTCCTGGGCGTGGCCTTGCTGTGGGGGCGCCGCAACTTGAGCGCGGCCTGACCGCTTGGCGGCGGGCGGGGTGCCGGTTACGCTGTCGCCGTCAACCGCGATCCGAAGAGGCCCGCATGCTTGTCAGCTTGTTACCCATCCTCGCGGCCCTGCTGCTGGGCGCCATGTCCCCCGGGCCCAGCTTCGTCCTGGTCACGCGCACCGCCGTCACCCAATCCCGCCGCAACGGCCTGGCCGCCGCCATCGGCATGGGCGTGGGCGGCCTGTTCTTCGGCACCCTGGCGCTGCTGGGCCTGACGGCGCTGCTGGCCCAGGTGGCGTGGCTGAACATGGCCCTGCGCCTGGCCGGCGGTCTCTATCTTCTTTATCTGGCTTTCCGCATCTGGCGGGGGGCGGGAGCCCCGCTGACCATGATGGCGGGGGCGGCGGCTGATGAGCCTGCGTCCTCGCTGGGCCGGGCCTTCGCCGTGGCGCTGGCCACGCAACTCAGCAATCCCAAGACCGCCGTCGCCTACGCCAGCATCTTCGCGGCCCTGCTGCCGGCGTCCGCCCCGTCGGCGCAGCTGTTGTTGGTCCTGCCGCCGCTGATCTTCCTGATCGAGGCCGGCTGGTACACGGTGGTGGCGCTGGCCTTTTCGCTGGAGGGGCCGCGCCGGGCCTATATCAAGGCCAAGCGGGGCATCGACCAGGTGACGGGGGCGGTCATGGGCGCCTTGGGCCTGCGCCTGATGGTGGATGCCCTGCGTGACGTCGGCTTGGCGCGCTGAGGGGCGGACACGGGGGGACCGTGTCCGCCCATCCGCATCAACCCAGATAGTCGTGCAGCACCCGGCCGAAGGGCAGGGTGAAGTCCACCACCTGGTGCCGCCCGCCAACGATGCGGCGCACCGGCAGATCGGCCACGCGGCAATTGACGTGGGGCGTCAGGTGCAGGCGGGCGGGGCCGTCCCAGGCGCCGTGCACATGCACGTCGGTCAGGTTATAGCCCACCAGCTGCGCCACCTTGGGGCCGCCGTCCACGTCGGGGATGAACTTCAGGTTCACGTTCAGGCCGGCGATGCCCTTGGCGACCTCGTCCAGCTTGTCGGCCAGGCTGAAGTGCTTGTAGGTCATGGTGCCCATGGCCACCCGCTCCTCATCATAGTGCAGGGTGCCGGTCAGCGTGTCCTTCTGCACCTTCAGGCGGGGCACGCCGTATTTCTTGGGGAAGCCCCAGATCTCGCGGCCGGCGGTGATGGGCGGCTCATCATCCAGATACATCTGGACCGAGAAATTGCACGGCTCGCCGTTGAACAGCGCCTTGATGCCGGTGCCGCTTTCCTCGTAGTCGCCGAAGCCGGAACTGTCCGGCATCTTCATCCATTCATAAAAGCACAAGTTGCCCGGCGCCGGCTCCAGCGGTTCCGGCAGGGCCTGGCGCAGGGCGTCGGGATCGGTCTCATAGGTGATGATCAGATATTCGCGGCGGATGAAGCGGTACGGCCCCCGCGGATAGCTGGGGCTGAACAGCGGCATGGAGGCGGCGGACAGGATCTCGTCACGATTCATGGTCGGCACTACTCCCGGGAGGGGACGTGGCACCGGGACCGGCCTTGGGCCCCGGACGAAGGAAGGCCAGCTTGGGCGAAGTGCGCCCGGAAAACCATTCACCGTCCGGGTAAGTTTTGTTGCGTCGCACCTAAACAAACAGGAAGGGGGCGGCGCATGGCCGCACCCCCTAAAATCATAGGGATCTCAATATCCCACGGTGAAGCGGCGGTTGGCATGGGCCGGGCTTTCCACCTCATCCACCAGCGCCACCGCGAAATCCTCGTAACTGATGTGGCTCTGGCCGTCGGCAGCGACCAGCAACTGGTCGTCGGCCAGGCGGAAGGTGCCGGTGCGCTCTCCCTCATGGAAGAAGGCGGACGGCGACAGGAAGGTCCACTCCACCCCGGGTCCCTGGCGCAGGGCCTTCAGGACATCGCCGCCGGCACCGGCTTCGGCCTTGTAGGCCTCGGGGAATTCGGGCGTGTCGATCAGGGCGACGCCGGGCGCCACCTCCAGCGAACCCGCACCCCCCACCACCAGCAGGCGCTTCACGCCGGCGGTCTTGATGGCCGACAGCAGGGCCGCCAGATCCAGGCCGACGAACCGCGTGCTGCTGATCACGGCGTCGTGGCCGGCCAGCACGGGCGCCAGGGCGGCCGGGGCGCCGGTGTCGCCGGCCTTGGCGGTCACGCCGTCCTGCGGGGCCAGCTTGCTCACGTCGCGGGCGATGGCGGTGACGGTGTGGCCGCGGCGGCGCAACTCCGCCAGGATGCGGGTGCCGACATTGCCGGTGGCGCCGATCAGGGCGATTTTCATGGGATGTCTCCGGTCAAGGCGCTGGCGCTTCATTGCGCAAGCGAACTAGGTTACGATTGGTAACCAGATGCCACCACTGCCTGCTGCCTGTGAAGAAGGCATGTTCCCGTGCGCAGGTTATCGCGGGATTACCGCCCGGCCGGTGTGTGAATAGGAGAACCCGTGATGGACGGACGGACTTTGGCGGAAGGCCCCCTGGAAGCCCCGACGGCAGCCGTCGTGGCGGATGAGGCGGCGGCGGCCGGCTTCCAACCGGATGCGGAGGATGGAACCTGTCCCATCCGCGACGTGCTGGATCGCCTGGGCGATGCGTGGAGCGTCCTGGTCATCCGTCATCTGGATGGCGGCCCCGCCCGTTTCAACGCCCTGCGCCGGGCGGTCGACGGTATTTCCCAGCGCATGCTGGCCCAGACCCTGCGCAAGCTGGAACGGGACGGCCTGGCCCGCCGCACGGTGTTCCCCACCACCCCGCCCCAGGTGGAATACGCCCTGACCGACCTGGGCCGCAGCTTCTCCGCCCACCTCGCCCAACTGGCCCAGTGGGCCGCCCTGCACCAGCCCACCATCCGCGCCAGCCGCCGGCATTACGACGCGGCGCTGGCGGATAAGGATATCTGACGGACATGCGTCAGTTCGCCGCACTTGCCGCCGGCAGTTAACCACAATCCTGCGATGATTCACACTTCGGCAACCAATATGCTCGGGCTCTTGTCTATCCTATAAGTGGTAACACGCCATGCATATTCGGTTAACATTTGTGGCCGCCCTGGGCATGCTCAGCCTTGCGGCTTGCTCGTCCATCGTGGAAGGCACATCCCAGGAAATCGCCGTGAACACCTACCCTTCCGGCGCTGATTGTGCGCTGGAACGTGAAGGGGCGGTCATCGCGCGGGTCAGCCAGACGCCGGCGTCCACGACGATCAAGAAGACCAAGCACGACATCACCATCCGCTGCACCAAGGATGGTTTCCAGGAAGCCACCTTCCTGGATCACTCCGGCGCGGCTGGCGCCACCGCTGGGAACATTCTGCTGGGCGGCGGCATCGGTTGGGCGATCGACAGCGCCACGGGCGCCGACAACAAGTACGACAGCCCGGTGAACATCGATCTGGTGCCGGTGGGCACCGCGGCCCCCGCCTCCACCCCCGCGACGACCACGTCCATGGCGGTACCGGCGGCGACCCCGACGGCGGCCCCGGCCGTCCACTAAGCGGTAGCCAACGGCATCGGCATCGGCATCGGCGTCGGAACAGGAGAAGGGGGCGATGGCCAGCCGGCCGTCGCCCCCTTCCTCTGCCAGGATGCGTCAGCCGCCGGTGGCGGCGCGCAGCTGGTCGGCGATGGCGGCCAGGCGGTCGCCCAGTTCCTTGGTGGCGGCGGTGCTGGCCTGTTCGTGGGTGCGGCCGGTTTCCACCAGGCTTTGCAGGCTGCCGGTCAGGTCCAGCAGGCCACGGGTGGTGTTGTCCACCGCGTCCAGGCGCTTGCGCAGGTTGTTGGCCAGGGACTTCAGTTCCGCGATGTTGGGATCGACCCGCGGCTCCAGCACCGACACGATGCTGGCGGTCAGGGCGCGCAGCGACTCCGTCGCCTCGTCCTGGCGGGCCAGGGCCCGGTTCAGGGCATTGGTGGCGCCGGCGGAATCGGTGGCCAGGCTGGTGGCTTCGCGCTGCAGGTTCTGCACGGCGCCTGCCACCCGGTCGCCGGCGTCGCCCAGGCCGGCGTTCAGCATGTCGGACAGGCGGGCCGCCGTCTCGCCGATGGTGCCGGCGCGGTCGCCCAGGGCGTGGGCGGTGGCCTCCAGCCGGGTGATGGCCTCGTCGGCCGCGGCCTTCTGGTCGGGGTCGGCGCTGCGGCGTTCCAGTTCGGCGCGCATACCCTCCGATATCTTGCCCAGGCCGTCCAGGGTGCGGGTCATCTCGCCCGCGCGCAGCGCCACGCCGGCGGCGGCCCCGGCCAGGTCGCGCTGGACGGCGGCCAGGCTTTCCGCCACCGGTTCCAGCCGGGTGCTGTTGGCCTCCGCCGCCGTTTCGATCAGGCGGTTGGCGCGGCTCAGCCCCTCCAGCGCGCCCGATAGGTTGCGTGTCATCTCCTCCGACGTGCCGCGCAGCAGATCACCCGAATTCTCCACCCGGCCCGTCGCCCGTTCCAGCCGGTCGCCGGCATGGGCCAGGGCCGCCTGCAGGTTGCGGTCGCTGTTGCCCACAGCCTCTGTCGCCCGCGCCAGGCCGGCGGTCGCTTCCGTCGAACTGCTGGCCAGCATCTCGCCCGAGGCGCGCAGCAGCTTGACCGAGGCCAGCAGCTTGGCCTGCAAATCGCCCATGGCGCTGTTCATGCGCTCGTTGGCATCGTGTGCCTCGCCTGTGGCCCGGCGCAGGTCGCCTTCCGTTTCCGACAGGCCCCGCACCACCCGGCCCACATCCTCGCCTGCCGTCAGGACGGTGCTGGCCACCAGGTCGGCGTTGCGGCGCAGGGCGTCGACCAGGGCGTCCAGCCCGCCGCCGCCGCCACGGTCGTCGAAGGCGTGCACCTGCGCGGCGGCGCGGGCCAGCAGGTCGGTCGCCTGGCTGATCTCGCGGTTGCTGTCGCCGGTGGCCTGGGCCACAGCGGCACACAGCTCCTGCACCCGCTGCACCGTCTGGGACAGTTCCCGCTGGGTTTCGCCCACCAGGCCGGTCAGGTCGCGGCGCGTGTCGCTGACCAGGGTGGACACCGCATTCCCGTTGCCGGCCAGGGTGTCGCCGGCACTGCGCAGGCGGGTGGTCAGTTGTTCGAACAGGTCGCCGGCGTCGCCGTCGAACTTCAGGCGGACCCGGCCCTGTTCGGTAACGATGGACACGTCGGGCAGGTCGGCCACCTGGCGGCGGAAGGCTTCGATGGCGCGGGCGATATCGCCCAGTTCGTCCGGACGATCCGTGCCGGCGACGGGCACGCGCCAGTCGCCGCGCGCCACGCCGTCCACGCTTTCGCGGATCTGGTTCAGGGGGACCAGCAGGCGCAGGCGGATCAGCCACAGCGTCGCGGCGGCGGTCGCCAGCATGGCGGCGACGGCGGCGATGCCCAGCCAGAAACCGGCGCGGGCGGGGCCTGCCAGGATGTCGGACGTGGCCTGCACCTCCTGCCGGCGCAGTTGGGCGATGCGGTCGGCCACGGCGGCGTGCAGGGTCATCAGCGACAGGCCGGTGGCGCCGGCCAGGGCCTGCGGCTTGTCGCCGGCGGCACTGACGGCCGCGCGGTAGCGGTCGATCAGGCGATGCAGGTCGCGCGCCAGGTCCGACTCGGCGGTGGTCAGCCGGTTGCCTTCAAAGGCGCGCACCCCCCGGTCCGCCGTTTCCAGCGCCTGGCCGATGTCCGCCTTGGCCTGCGCGCTGCCGGTCTCGGCATAGACGGCCAGGGCGTTCAGCAGGCCGCCGTTGCCCAGGGCGGCCCGCGTCTCATCCAAGGCGCGGGACTTGGCGGCGGCGATGGCCGGTGTCTCATCCAGGGAACGGTCGACCCGGCTGAACAGGGCCAGGTTGTAGGTGGCGGCCGCCACCAGGGCGATGGCGGCGACGATGGTCAGGGCCGCGACCCACCCGCTGGCGCGGTACAGGCTGCCGGCGCCGGCACGCTTAGAACTGACCGTTGATTTCATGCCCCACCCGCTTTGAGAACCACGTGACCCCGCGCAATCGCGCGTCCCCCGAAGCGCGTTCCCCGGGATACCGCTTCCAAGCGGCCATGGTGTGGGAAGTGCTGGGGATTTCGTCAATGAATTTGTACCCGTCGGAAATTTTGACTCTCCAGCACGGGCCAGCCCTTCGTGGACTGCCACAGTGCCGCCACGGGCCGGCGTTAATACCCGCCGGCGCCGCGACTTGCCCGGCCCACGCCAAACGCTTGCCCCCGTGCGGGGCAGGGCGTAGGAAAGTTGAATCGGGCGAGGTTGGCGCGTCTGGTTCCCTTCCCTTGAGTGGGACCGCTGGTAGGCGCCTGCATTGGTTGGGCGGATTTCGTATCGAGGGCCTGAATGCGTATCGTCCAGATTATCTTGTCCAAGGGATTCCGTGGGGCCGAGCGCCATGTCGCGGAACTGGCGGTGGCGCAGGCGCGCCACCACGAGGTGCTGCTGATCCTGCGGGCCGATTGCGCCGACGCCGGCGGTCGTTCCATCCGCGACCAGTTGCCACCGGCGGGTGAATTGCCGGGCTTGCGGGTCGTTACGGTGGGGCCCGGCCTGATGGCGCCAGGGATCTGGAGCCATATCCGCCGCTTCCGTCCCGACATCATCCATGGCCATGGCGGCCGGGCCGGCCGCACCGTGGGCCGGCTGCGGCCCTTCCTGCCGGGCCGGCCGCCCCTGCTGGCCACCATGCACCTGGATTATCGCCGCCGCTGGTACCAGAACCACGACGCGGTGGTCGCCACCACCGACTGGCAGGCGCAGGAGGCCAAGCTGGGGGGGTTCGAGGGGCGCATCGTCCGCGTGAACCTGTGGTTCCAGCCCCATCCGGCGCCCGATGCCGGCCGCATCGCGGCGCTGCGTGCCGAAATGGGGGCAGAGGCGCTGGGGGCCACGGTGCTGCTGGGGGTGGGCCAGTTGATCCGGGAAAAGGGTTTCGATCTGCTGATCAATGCCGTGCGCGGGCTGGACCGGCTGGACCTCAAGCTTGCCATCGTTGGCGACGGTCCGGAGATGGCGGCGCTGCGCGTGCAGGCGCAAGATAGCCCGGCCATCCGTTTCCTGGGCTTTCGCGGGGACGTGAAGGACTTTTACCACGCCGCCGACCTGTTCTGCTCCCCCTCCCGGTTCGAACCGTTCGGCTTGGTGTTCCTGGAGGCGTTGCACGCCGGCGTGCCGGTGGTGGCTTCCGCCTCCGAGGGCGCCCGCATGATCCTGGAAGGGGTTGGCGACCGGGGCGTGCCGGCCGGGCTCATCCCGTCCCAGCCCGCCGGAGGATTGGCCCTGGCGCCCCTGGCGGCCGTGGGTGACGCCGACGCGCTGGCGGAATCGCTGGTCCTGGCCCTGGACACCCTGGCGCAGGCGCGCGCCGCGGGCGCGCCCTTGCGCCCCAGCCCGTCGTTGGCGGCCTATAGCCAGGCCGGCAGCCTGGAGGCCTTGGAACGGCTGTACGCCGACCTGCTGGATTCCGCGGCCAGCAACGCCGCCGCAGTGGTGGCCGGATCTAAGGCTGGGGCGCCGGCGCCAGGCCATTGACCGTCAGCGGCACATCGCCGCTGGTCAGGGCCGCATCGGGCTTTTCCACATCCTCAACCCGCAGCAGGGCCAGGCCGTGCCAGCCGTCGGGGCCGGCGGCACTGCTGCGCATCTCACCCACCTCGCGCTCCTGCCAGACGACGGGTGTTCCGGGCGGCGGCAGGGGCCGGCCGTCGGTGGCCGTCACGCGCATCAGGCGCTTGCGGATCAGGGCGCGGTAGTGGGTGCGGGCGGTCAGTTCCTGCCCCATGTAGCAGCCCTTGTCGAAGGCCACGGCCGATAGCGTGTCCATGCCGTTTTCCAGCGGGATGGACTTCTCCGGCACCAGGTCGCGGCTGCCGTCGGGCACGCCCAGCGCCAGCCGGCGCCGGGCATACGCCGCGTCGGCCTCCGGCAATGTCTCGGCCACCGTCCGGGGCAGCAGCAGGCGCAGACCCAGGCCTGCGTGGCGGGGGTCGGCATAGGCCAGGCCGGCGCCGTCCGCCAGGGCCAGAACCTGGGCGTTGCCGGCTTCGCTGCCATCGAGGACGGCGTCCAGTGCCACGGCCACGGCCCATTGGCCGCTGACGTCGGCCAGCGCCACCTTGGACCGCAGCCTGTACATGGACAGGCGCCGCAGCAAGTCGGGGGTCCGCCCACCTTCCGTTTCGATCAGCAGCGTCTCCTCGCCCGTGGCGGGGTCGGTCAGGCTGGCCACGAACAACTCGTGCAGGAACTTGCCCTGTGGCGTCAGGAACAGGGCGTAAATCGCCTGGGTGGCGCTGATCCGGCGGACGTCGTTGGTGACCAGGCCCTGAAGGAAGGTCCGGGCATCGGGGCCGGTCAGGGCCAGGACGCCCCTATCGGTCAGCCGGCCGGCACTGGTCGTCGGCAGGGTGGGCGAGGAAAAGGGCCAGGAAAAGGGAACGCCGTTGGTCATGATGCCGGACCTGAACAGTTTTCCGTCGGACGGGACGGGCCCAACAGGTAAGGGGTTGCGACCGTCGCCGCAAGGGACCGGCAGCACCGGTGCCCGCAATGGTCCGCCGCCTTCACCGCATTGGCAAGCGCCGGATGCCCCCTGTATAAGGGGGCGGCGCCGATGGTTGCGCGGGCCGGGGTATGCGTTGGTTGGGGGCCACTCTTTTGCGGGTTTTGTTCATCACCTCCACCCGGCTGGGCGATGCCGTGCTGACCACCGGCCTGCTGGGCCATCTGGTGGATACCTTGCCCCAGGCGCGCTTCACCATCGCCTGCGGCCCCATCGCCGCCCCCCTGTTCCGTGCCGTTCCCCGCTTGGATGAAATCATCGCCATGCCCAAGCGGCGCATGGCGGGCCATTGGCTGGATCTGTGGCGTCAGGTGGCCGGGCGGCGCTGGGACATGGTGGTGGATTTGCGGGACAGCGTCGTCTCATGGCTGGTCCTGGCCCGACGCCGCGCCATTTTCCGGGGTGGCGACGACCGGCAGCCCAAGGTGGTGTCGTTGGGCCGGGTGCTGGACCTGGAGCCGCCGCCCGATCCCCGGCTGTTCCTGGATGACGCCTTGCGCGCCCAGGCCGCCGCCCTCGTGCCGGCCGGCCCGCCTGTGCTGGCCCTGGGGCCGGCCGCCAATTGGACGGGCAAGGAATGGCCGGCCGACCGTTTCGCCGCCTTGGCGCGGGATCTGGTGGCGGGCCGCCTGGGCGGTGACGCCCGCGTGATGGTCCTGGCGTCAGCGGCGGAGCGCGCGCGTTGCGCGCCCGTGCTGGAAACCCTGACGGTTGCCCTGGGGCCGGCCCGCGTCATCGATCTGGTCGGGCGGACCGATCCGCTGCTGGCCGGTGCATGCCTGGAACGGGCGCGCCTGTTCGTGGGCAACGACAGCGGCCTCATGCATGTGTCCGCCGCCGCCGGCACGCCGACCTTGGGCCTGTTCGGGCCCACGCCCATCCATCTCTATGCCCCGTGGGGACGGAACGCCGCCGCGGTCATGTCCCAGGGGGACGCAGGCGCGTCGCCGGAGGCGCGCATGGCGGCGCTGTCCCTGGAACAGGTGAAGGGGGCGGCCCTGGATCTGCTGGCGCGGACGGACACCACGGGCCGGGCGGCGCCTGTGCCAAAGTTGCGGTCTCACTAAAAAGCGCTAGGTATGCCGCCGTTCCCGGGTAAAAGGTGGTTTGGGGACCGGGCCCCGCCGGATAGACGGGCGAAACGCCGACTGGAGAGAGATGTCGTCCATACAGACCAAGAACCGTCTGCGGACCAGTGCGCCGGTCATATCCTCGACCAATCAGGGCGGCATTCCCTCACCGCGCCGGACGGTGACGGCGGCGCGTGAGGTTTTCACCTGGCCGTGGATGGGGGTGACGCTGTTCCTGCTGGCGGTGCTGGGTTTCATTTGCGCCCTGGTTCCTTTGGGAACGGCGCCGGTCTTGATCAGCCTGTCCATCCTGGGGGGCGCGCTTTACCTGCTGCGCACCCACCGGCTTCCCACCTTCCTGGCGGCGCTGAAGGAGCGCGCACGGGGGCCGTTGCTGCCCATGGCGCTGTTCCTGATCCTGGGCGCGGTCTCCATCCTGTGGACCCCGGTACGCAAGGATGGCGCCGCGCAGACCCTGACCTTCCTTTACACCGTGGTTCCCTTCATCTTCTGCCTGGGCACCTTGCGTGAGGTGGATGACGACCGGCGGCGTCTGCTGATGCGCTGGCTGGTGGGCGGCATGGTGGTGGGACTGATCCTCTTCGCCATCGAGGTCATCGGCGACCAGCCCATCTACCGCCTGGAAAAGGCGGTCGAGGGCACCAACGTCGATCATGACCGCGCGCTCAACCGCCCGGCGGTGCTGTTCACCACGCTGGCCTGGCCGGTGGGGCTGGCGCTGGCTCGGCTGGCCTGGCCGCTGGGGCGCGCCGCCTTCTCCCGGATCACGGCAGGTGCCGCGAAGGCCGCCGGCGGGCTGGCGCGGGGTGCCACGGCCGCCAACCGGCTACCGGCGTCCGTGCCCTGGGCCTGGGTTCTGCCCGCGGGCTTTTTCCTGGTGTCGCTGGGTGGCACCAGCGCCTCGGCCAAGGTGGGCCTGGGCGTGGGCTTGGCGTGCTTTGCCCTGGCCCGTTTGTCGGCGCGGCTGACCCGCGTGGTGCTGATGGTGGCGCTGCTGGCGGGCCCCACCTTGTCCATCCCCATTTCCCTGGGGCTTTACCATGCCGGCCTGACGGAAGAGACGCGCATGCCGTTCAGCTTCCGCCACCGGATTGAAATTTGGGACGTGGCCGCCCGCCGCATCCTGGAAAAGCCGCTGCTGGGCTGGGGGCTGGACAGCTCACGCCACATCCCGGATGAGGGCGAGGTGTCCAAATTCCACCCCGAATCCTCCATAATCCCCCTGCATCCCCATAATCTCTTCCTGCAAATCCTGCTGGAGCTTGGGGTGGCGGGTGGCCTGCTTTATGCTTGGTTCGGCGTGGGCGTCGTGCGCGCCATCCGCCGGTTGCCCGACTATGCCCAGCCATCGGCCTTGGCCATGGCGGCGGCGACCATCGGTGTGGGCTGCTTCTCTTACGGCGCGTGGCAGACATGGTGGCTGTGCGGCATCATGCTGTCGGTCGGCATTCTGGAACTATGCCTGCCGGTGGGGTGGTGGGCGCGGGCCGCCGGTGCCGCGAAGGCGGTGCCCGCTGGCGTGTCCGCAGGTGCGCCGGGGCGGCGGCGAACCGTCCGCCGCCGCTGATGGCTTGCCCCGGCGGGGCTGGCGGGGGTAAATGGCAACCCCATATCCCTTGTTCCGACTAATCCTCCAAGGACCCGTGCCATGCCGCCCGTGAAAAAGAACCCGCTGAACCTGAACGCCCTGCAACTGAAGACCCTGACCCTGCTGCAGGTGTTGGCGGGTATCGAAGGCGTGGGCCAGCCGGTGGTCGAGGGTGGCATCATGGTCGACCGTTTCCCCCACCCCCACGGCAATCACTTCCACCTGGGGCCGTACACGGTGATGTCGGCCGACGCGACCGGCCTGTCGAACCCGGCTGCCTGGGCGGCGCTGGAACGCAAGGGCCTGATCAAGTCGCAGTTCCCCAACGCCGCCATCGTGACCGAGGCCGGCCTGTCCTATGACACCGGCATCCGCCAGGATATCCTGCACGGTTCCGATCACTGATCAGGTTGTCCCTCAAACGCCGGGTGCACGCATCCGCGGGCTAGGCTGTCCTCGCTTTCCAGTCCGCTACGCTCCCCGGAAAGCTCCGGCGGACGCCGTCGCGTCCTACAGCGGCATGAGAAGAGGCTCATGCCGCTGCTGTGAGCCCGATCACCTCGGTGGGGTAAGGCCGGCCGTCTCGCTCACCCCAACCCCAGGCGGGCCCGGGCCGCGTCGTATTCCGCCTTCAGGCGGGCGATCAGGTCGGCCGTGGTCGGCACGTCGCCGATGGCGCCCACGCCCTGGCCGGCGCCCCAGATGTCCTTCCAGGCCTTGGCGCCGCTGGCGGCGGCCGCGAAGTTCATCTTGGTGCGGTCCACCTCGGGCAGGTTGTCCGGGTCCATGCCGGCCGCCACGATGCTGGACTTCAGGTAATTGCCGGCCACGCCGGTGAAGAACGGCGTGTAGACGATGTCCGACGCGCTGGCCTGGACGATGGCATCCTTGTACCCCGCCACCGCGTTCGCTTCCTGCGTGGCGATGAAGCGGGTGCCCATGTAGGCGAGATCGGCCCCCATGGCCTGGGCCGCCAGGATGGCGTCACCGGTGGCGATGGCGCCTGACAGGATGATGGGGCCGTCGTAGAAGCGCCGCACCTCCCCCACCAGGGCGAAGGGGCTCAAGCCCCCGGCATGGCCGCCAGCGCCGGTGGCCACCAGGATCAGGCCGTCCACCCCGGCCTCCAGTGCCTTTTCGGCGTGGCGCAGGCTGATGACGTCATGGAACACCAGCCCGCCATAGGCGTGCACGTGGGGCACGATGTCCCCCGGTGCCCGCAGCGAGGTGATGATGACCGGCACCCTGTGGCGGACGCAGGCCTCCATGTCGTGTTCCAGCCGGTCGTTGGACTGGTGGATGATCTGGTTGACGGCGTAGGGGGCGATCTTGGCATCCGGATTGGATGCCTTGGCGTCGGCCAGCGCCGTCTCGATCCGGGTCAGCCATTCGTCCAAGGCTTCCTTGGGCCGGGCGTTCAACGCTGGGAAGGACCCGACGATGCCGCCCAGGCACTGGGCGATCACCAGTTCCGGGTTGGACACGATGAACATGGGCGAGGCGATGACCGGCAGGGCCAGGTTGTCGGCTAGGACGGGCGGCAGGCTCATGGACGGCATCTCCCTCGGCTTTTGACCCGGTCCTCCAAAAGGGGCCGGTCTTGCCTCAATGCCATGGAGGCCGGGGGCCGTCAATGCGTGCCGGGGTGCCGTTCCCGGGCGGAAATGCTGGGGCCCGGCGCCAAACCCAGGCGCAGTCCACTGCGCCTTCGCCTGAAAATTTTTGCGGATGGCGGACAATAAAAACGGGTGGGAACCGGGGGCAGCCGGTTCCCACCCTCAAGGGTGTCCTCAGGTGGGATGGGGAAAGGGGGCGGGAGATGGATCAGGGATAGGAGCGTGGGGCGGGCCCCGGTCCCGGCGGGGGCAGGGTGGCGGTGTTGGGGGGGGCAACGCTGCCGATCAGGTTGTTGTTGGCGTCGTAAACGGCGCCGCCGCCGGTGGGATAGAACACCACCTGGCCGGCGGTGCGGCCGTGGTCGTCCACCATGCGGTAGCTATGGCTCAGATCCACCCGCTCCGGGCGGGAAGAGCCGCAGGCGGTGACAGTCGCCAGCGCCACGACGGCCAGCAGTGGGCGCCAGATCTTATAATTCATCGGGGTCTTCATGTTTTCCTCCGGTCGGGCAAGGGTTGAACGCGTGCCCCAAGTCTTGTTCGCGGATCGGGAAACCAGAACTCAAATGTCCAATCACAGGTGGAACGCTAACACGGGCCAGAACACCTGTCATGAAGCAGTCCGATGTAGGCGGAAAGGCCGGAGAGTTCAGCGGCGTTGCTTGGGCCAGACAAAAAGGGTGGCACCAGTACTGGCACCACCCCCTTATGGTCTACGCTGGAAAACGAAAACCGCCCCTGTCGGATTAGCCCAAGGCTGTGGCACAGGAATGGATCTTGCTCAAACAATGCCGCCGTTGGCGCGCAGCACCTGGCCGTTGATCCAGGCGCCGTCGGGCCCGGCCAGGAAGGCGACCGCGGCGGCGATGTCCTCCGGCTGGCCCAGGCGTTCCAGCGGCGCCAACTTGGCCAGGCGATCCACCAGCTCCTGCGGCTTGCCGTTCAGGAACAGGTCGGTGGCGGTGGGGCCGGGGGCGATGGCGTTCACGGTGATGGATCGGCCGCGCATCTCCCGCGCCATGATCTTGGTCAGGGCCTCCACCGCCGCCTTGGTGGCGGCGTAGACGCCGTAGGTCGGCTGGTACAGCCCCACCACGCTGGTGGAGAAGTTGATGACCCGGCCGCCGTCGCGCAGGCGTTGGGCCGCCTCGCGCATGGTGTTGAACGTGCCCTTCAGGTTGACGTCGACCAGGCGGTCGAAGGCGTCGTCCTGCACATCGGCGATGGCGGCCAGCGTCATGATGCCGGCGTTGTTGACCAGGATGTCGACGCCGCCGAACGCGGCCTCCACCCTGTCGAACATGGTTTTCACCGCCTTGGCGTCGGCCACATCGGCCTGCACGGTCAGGGCGCGGCCACCTTGGCCCTCGATCCTGGCGGCCAGTTCTTCCGCCGCCTGGGTGCTGCCGGCATAGTTGATGATGACGGTGTAGCCGTCACGGGCCAGCCGTTCCGCGATGGCGGCACCGATGCCGCGCGCAGCACCCGTGACCAGGGCGACCTTGGCGGCGGTCTTGGGGGCGGCGGTCTTGTCGGTGGTGCTCATGGCTATGCATCCTTGAATTGGGGGAGCGGTGCGTCGGATGGGTGGAGGATGCGCCGTGGAGGTTCCTGGATAAATCGGCTAGATTTGCCATCATTGTCCAAAAATTATCAACAATGGCTCCAGGTCGATGGATCGCTTCGACGCCATGCGCGTCTTCACCCGCATCGTGGAACGGCGCAGCTTCACCGCCGCGGCGGATGATCTGGGCATGCCCCGCGCCACCGTCACCCACACCTTGCAGCAGCTGGAGGGACGGCTGGGCGCCCGCCTGCTGAACCGCACCACCCGCCATGTCAGCCCCACCCTGGATGGCGAGGCCTTCTATCAGCGTTGCCTGCGCCTGCTGGCGGACGTGGAGGAGGCGGAGGCCGCGTTCCGTCCGGCCGATCCCAAGGGCCTGTTGCGCGTGGACGTGCACGGCAAGCTGGCGCGTCATTTCCTGTTCCCCAGCCTGCCCGACTTCCTGGCCCGCCATCCCGGCCTGGAATTGCACATCAGTGAGGGCGACCGGCTGGTTGATCTGGTGCGCGAGGGCGTGGATTGCGTGCTGCGGGTGGGGGAACCGCGCGACAGCGGCCTGATCGCCCGGCGGGTCGCCCAGCTGCCCCAGGTGACGGTGGCCAGCCCCGCCTATCTGGAACGCCACGGCGTTCCGGCGACCCTCGCGGCGCTGGAAGGACACCGGGCGGTGAACTTCATCTCCTCCGTCACCGGTCGGGCGTTGCCCTTCGAGTTCCTGGTGGGGGAGGAGATGCGCCTGGTCACCCTGCCCGGCACGGTCAGCGTGACGGCGGCCGAAAGTTTCGTGGCGGCGGCGCGCGCCGGACTGGGGCTGATCCAGACGCCTTCATACCATCTGGCGCCGGACCTGGCGGCGGGCACGCTGGTGAACGTGCTGCCCGGCTATCCGCCGCCGTCGCTGCCGGTGTCGGTGCTGTACCCCCATAACCGCCAGCTGTCGCCGCGCGTCCGGGTATTCGTGGACTGGGTGGCGGGGTGCTTCCGGGCCCAGATGTCGGCCTAACGCCAGCGGCACGAAACAATGCCGCGCGCTTAAAGCCGCACGCGGTTCTCTTCCAGATAGGCCTGGACGGTGCGGCCCAGCGCCTCGTTCTGGCTCATGGGCGGCTGCCAGTCGAAGGCGATGCGGAACAGGCTGTCGTCGATCTCCAGCGATCCCGTCAGGCGATCGACCACGCCGCCCAGGCGGGGCAGGCCGCCCAGCGCGCGCCAGACGGCGCCGGGCAGGGGCAGCAGCCAGGGGTGCTTGCCGGCGGCGGCGGCCAGGGTCGCCACCAGGCCAGTGGTGGACAGGGCCGGCCGGTCCGTCACCAGGAAGGTGCCGGTGACGTCGGGCCGTTCCGCCGCACGGGTGATGGCGTCGGCCAGGGTTTCCACCCCGATCAGGCTGCGGCGGTTGGCGATGCCGCCCAGGGGCAGGACGGGCCAGCGTGTGGCCAGGCGCAGCAGTGCCGCCATGTTGGCCTTGGCCTGGGGGCCGTGCACCAGGGGTGGGCGCAGGATGGCCAGCGACAGGGGGCCGTCCACCGGCAGCAGGGTGGTCAGCGCCTCCTCCGCCGCGCGCTTGGATTGGCCGTAGGCGTCGTCGGGGCGGGGCGTGTCGCGCTCCGTCAGGGGGCGTCCCGGGCTCTGGTCGCCCAGGGCCTTGACGCTGCTGACATAGACCAGGCGGCGCAGGCCGGCATCCAGGGCGGATTGGGCCAGGCGCAGGGTGGCGGTGACGTTCAGCGCCTCCAGCGCCGTGGGCGTGACGTTGCGCTGGTGGGCTAGGCCGGCCAGGTGGATCAAGGCGTGCGCGTCCGTCAGCGCCGGCGCCCAGTCGACGGGCCCGGTCAGATCGCCCACCGGCACCGCCGTCACGCCCGGCGGCAGGCCGACGCCGTCGGATCGCACGGCGGCGACCACCTCATGCCCGCCAGCCAGCAGCCGGGGCAACAGGGCGCGCCCCACGAAGCCGGTGGCGCCGGTCACCACGATCTTGCCCATGCTCTCCGTTTCCTGAAACCCGTCCGCAGACCTGCCTCAATGACACGGGGTGCCGCGGCGGGGCAACGGCGGAAACGGCGATGCTTTACTGATAGTTCCGGACGATGCGGGCCAGGGTGCCGTCGCGCTTCAGCGTGTCCAGCGCCCGGCGCAGGCGTTCCACCAGGGCGGGGTCGGTGCCCAGGTTGCAGCCGATACCCACCGGATCGACGGCGAAGCTGAACACCGGGTCGGCCGCCACGCCCGCCTGGCGCACCATCCATTTGCCGCTGATGGCGCCCGCCGCCACCAGATCGGCCCGGCCGGCGGCCAGCATGGGCATCATGCGGCCCAACTCCACCTCCGTCACCTCCAGACCCTGCGCCCGCAGCGTGCTGGCCAATACGGTGCCGGCGGGGACCAGAATGGGCGCGGCCCCCGGCTGGGCGGCCAGGGTCTTCACCTCATCCAGGCCGGCCACGGCATGGACGCCGTCGGGATGGGCATGATCGTAGTGCAGCCAGTCACGGCGGGCAAAGAAGGCGGCGCCCCCCTGGACGACGGGGGTCACCCATTGGAACTGCGCCTGGCGTTCGGCCGTCTGGTTCATGGCGAACAGGCAGGTGCCGGGTACCTCCTGCGCCGTGTGATAGGCCCGTCGCCAGGGCATCACCTGGATCTGATAGGCGATGCCGGCTGCCGCCATCAGGGGCGGGATCAGGTCACCCATGATGCCGGTCACCCGGCCGGTGGCGGGGTCGGTGAAGTTCAGGGGTGGATTTTCCTCGGTCAGCAGGGTCAGGGAAACGGCGGCCTCGCCCGCCTGGGCACGGGCGGGCGCCACGATCAAGAAGGCCAGGATAACCAAGATCGCGCGCACGGCATTCCGGTTGGGCATGCTCTCTCCCCGCGGAAAGCCCCTGATGGTTTCCGCGGGCGCCCCCACGCGCAGGCAAGCGATCAGGGGTGGGCGGACCCTTTATCCTCCACCGGATTACCTACCAAGAGGTTAAAAAGATCCAAGAAGTGTTAAATGCGCGAGAATCGCGGTGTCAGTGCAGGTTGGCGGGGGTCGCGATCTTGTGCCGGACGGTATTGCTGGCGGCGGCCAGCGCCGCCGCCCGTTGCAGCAGGGCGCCGCGCTGCCCCGGCGCCTGGCGCGCCAGGATGGCCTCCACCGCCAGGGCGTCGCCGGCCGCCAGATCGTCGGCGGCCCTCAGCAGCAGGGCCGCCAGTTCGCGGCAGTCGGCGTCGTTGCCGCCCCCCGCCAAACCGGCCATTTTCCGGAACAGGTGGCGCATGCGCGCCGCCGCCCCGTCTGGGTCCTGGCAATAGGGGGGGATACCAACGGAGGCGACGGTGTCCTCGTCCGTTGGGGGTTGCACGGGGGTGTCCGGTGGGGCCATCGGCTCGTTCCCTTCAACTGTCGGTCAGGACGGGGGACGTTCGATGGACCAGCGTAGCATCGGCCCCTCCGTGGGGGCAGGCGTCCAAACGGAGGGGGGCCGAACGGGCAGGGCCAAAAGGCGGGGTGCGACCGGGCGTCACACCCCGGCCGGGTTCTCCACCGGTGTTTCCGCCGGCACCGCCGCCGGGGGGGCACCGGCGGGCACCACGATCTCACGCAAGGGACGGGAGGTCAGGCCCACCGCCACGATGCCCCACAAGGCCAGGCCGCTGCCCAGGAACAGGGCTTGCGGCGGCAGGTACCGCATCAGCCAGCCGCACAGGGCGGCGGACAGGGGCGCCAGGCTCATGACGATGAACATGAACAGGCTCATGCCCCGGCCCAGCATGGCCAGGGGGATGCGCCGCTGGATCCAGGTGAAGACGCTGATCTGGATGAAGCCCGACAGGCAGCCGGCCGCCGCCATCAACAGGCCCGCCTGCCAGGTGTGATGGGTCAGGCCCATGGGCATGAACACCAAGGCCACCATGGCATCGACCAGCAGGATGGTGGTGCCCAGGGTGCGCAGGCGCAAATTGGGTCGCGCGCCCGACACCGCCATGCCCACCAGGGTGCCGATGCCGTTCATGCCCATCATCAGGCCATAGCCGTCGGCGCCATCGGCCAGCGTGTCACGGGCGAAGACGGGCAGGGCCGCCTGCAACGGCCCGGCGATGAAGAAGGTGGTGGCGGAAAAATACAGGCACAGGGCCCGCAGGCTGATGTCGTTCCAGAAATGGCGCACGCCGTCGCCGATGGCGCGGAACACGGCACCCAGGCTCTGGCCCTCTTGCAGCGCCTGGTCCGGCACCGCCCGCATCCGCACCCGGTACAGGGTGAGGGCGGAGATGACGAAACTCAGGCAGTCCACCGCGAAGGCGGCACCCAGGCCGCGCAGGTCGCCGGGCGTCCCGCTCCCATCCGCCTTGCCGCTGCCGCCCACCAGGGCGATCAGACCCCCGGCCATCAGGGGGCCCAGCAGCAGGGACGCCTGGCGCAGGCCCATCATCATGCCGTTGGCGGCCTGCAACTGTTCCCCCGCCACCACGCGGGGCAGCATGCTGGTGCCGGCCGGAATGCTGAAGGCGCTGGCCAGGCCGATGGCGAAGGCGCAGGCCGCCATCATCGGCACCGTCAGGGTGCCGGTCAGCACACCCAGGGCCAGGCCGCCCAGCAGCAGCGCGTTCACATACTTGGTGATCATCAGGACGGTGCGGGCGGGATAACGGTCCACCAGCGCCCCGCCAAACAGCAGGAAGACGGCGCGCGGCAGGCTGACCAGGCCCAGGATCAGGCCCATGGCCAGGGTGTCGTTGGTGACGGCCAGCGCCAGCCACGGCATGGCCAGTTGCGTGAACTGGTCGCCCAGCATGGAAATGACGCCGCCGCCGATCAGCCACAGGAAATTGCGGTCCCGCATCAGGGGGTTAGGCGCCGTTGGTGCTTTGGGCATGGCGATCAGCCTTGGTCCGGGGATTTGGCGGGGGGTGTCTTGGGGCGTCGCCCGGTCTTGGGCGTCGGTTTGGGCGGTTTGGTGTTCGAGCGGTATTCGATGGGCAGTTCCGCCGGCGGGAAGGCGCCCATCGCCCGCGCCCGGTCATAGTCGGGTGCCCGGATGTCGCCCGCCTCCAGCGTTTCCAGCAGGCCGGCCAACCATTCGTTCTCCGTCTCCAGATGCGCCAGGCCGTTTTTCAGGATGGTGCGCATGCCGGTGGACGCCACCGGCGCCAGATAGTCGGCCATGGCCTTCAGGGGCGCGTGATAGGCCCGCTGTTCCGCCAGGCGCCGGCGCAGCACCGCCAGCAGCATGGCCGGATCGGCGTGGTGCAGGAACATCAGCGCCGGATACAGCGGATGGTAATGCGGGCTGGTGTCGGCCAGCTTTTCGCGCATCAGGGCGTGGAACCGCTCCCGCCCAGACGGGGTCAGGCCATAGGTGGTGCGTTCGCCCCCCCGGGGCACCGCCTCCACCGCCTTGGCCTCAATCAGGCCGTCCCGCGCCAGGGCGCGCACGGCGTAGTAGAGCGTGCCCACGTCCACGTCGATGTACTGGTCGACCTGGGCTGCCGTCAGCCGCCGCTTGATTTCATAAGGGTGCAGGTCGCCGCCCTGCAGCACACCCAGGATGAGGAGTTCCGCTTTCATAGTTTGATTAAACTATAATAGTTGGATCAAACTATCAACACGTCCCTCAAGACGCCTCTTGCGGGCGGACGTGCGGCACGATTCAATGCGCCCATGACCGGACAGAACAGCCGCCTCACCCTTCGTATCGACTTCGGCGACCACGGTGCCGTGGGCCCGGGCAAGATCCGCCTGCTGGAGGCGATCGCCGAGCATCGCTCCATCTCCGCCGCGGGCCGGGCGTTAGGTATGTCCTATCGCCGCGCCTGGCAGCTGGTGGATGCCCTGAACCAGACCTTCGCCCAACCCTCGGTCACCACCCAGGTGGGCGGCGGTGGTGGTGGCGGGGCGGCGCTGACCGATTTCGGGCAGGAGCTGGTGGCGGCCTATCGGGCCATGGAAAAGGCGGCGACCGATGCCACGGCCGACAGCCGCGCCGCCCTGGAACGTAAGCTGCGGCCGTCTGGCACCTGAGTCGCTTGAGACAACGTTGTCAGCAGACGTCACCACAGGTCCATGTTATGCCTCCGCCCATAAAAATCCGGGCAGGAGGAAACCCCATGCGTTTTGTGCTCACGGTACTGGCGACAATATTGGTCTCCGTTGTCGCCCACGCCGCCGACACCGATCATTTCCGTAGCCGCGTCACCTTGTTCGATGTCACCAGCGGCAAGACCACCGTCCTGTTCACCGACGATCAAGTGTGGGAGGCGCCGAACTGGGCCCCCGATGGGCAGTCGCTGCTGATCAACAGCCAGGGTATCCTCTATCGCATTCCCGTGGCGGGGCCGGACGCCGGCCATCCCACCCCCATCCCCATGGGCGACCTGCGCTGCAACAACGACAAGGCGCTGACCCGTGACGGCGCCCGCATCGCCGCGTCCTGCGGCGTGGGGTCTATGCGCGACAGCTTCGTTTATGTCGTGGGCGCAGGCGGCGTGGCGAAGCCGGACGACGCCCGGCGCATGACGCCCGTCACGCCCAGCTACTTCCACGGCTGGTCGCCGGACGGCCAATGGCTGGCCATCGTGGCAAAACGCGATGGGGCGGCGCACTACAACCTCTACCGCCTGCCCCTGGCCGGCGGGGCGGAACAGCGCCTGACCGACATCCAGGCGGATGACGACGGGCCGGACTACAGCCCCGACGGCCGCTGGATCTATTTCAACTCCAACCGCCAGGGCGGCTGGGACATCTGGCGCATGCCGGCCGTCGGCGCCGGCCCGGGCGACTCCCGCGCCCAGCGGGTGACATTCGACGCGTTGGAGGATTGGTTCCCCCACCCCTCGCCGGACGGCCGGCAGTTGCTGCTGTTGTCCTTTCCCGCCGGCACGAAGACGCATGACGGCCGGATCGCCGGCGTGCAACTGCGCCTGATGGCCCTGCCGGGTGACGGCGCACCCAAGGCCGAATCACCTGTGCGCACCTTGCTGACGATCTTCGGCGGCCAGGGTTCCCTGAACGTCAATTCCTGGGCGCCGGACAGTCGCCGCTTCGCGTTCGTCAGTTACGAACCGCTGCCTTAAGCACCCTGGTCCAGGGCCACGGCCTTGACGATGGCCCACAGCGGCCGGCCGGGCGCGATGTCCAGGGCCTGGGTGCTGGTGCGGGTCAGGCGGGCCAGCACGGGCGTGCCCAGGCATTCCAGCCGCACGGTGCGGGTGCCGTCCGCCTCCTCCCGCACCTCGGTCGCGATGCCGGACAGGATGTTCAGGGCGGACAGGCCCTGCGGCGGCCGGTCGGACAGCAGCACGTCGCGCGCCGGAAGGCGCAGGCGGGTGGGCATGCCGGGTTTCAGGTGGGGTGGCAGGTGGGGCACCAGGATCTCCCCCGCCGCCGTCGACAGGCGGGCCAGGCCGTCCACCGTCGTCTGGCCCACCACCGCGTCCAGCAGGGCGCCGGCCTCGGCCCCGCCCGTCATGTCCATCAGGTCGGGCCGCGACCACAGGGCCGCCGGCGTGCCGATGGCCCGCACGCGGCCCTGGTCCACCATCACCACGGTGGTGGCCAGCCGCGCCACCTCGGCCACCGCGTGGGTGACGTACAGGATGGGCAGGCCCACCTGGTCGCGCAGGCGTTCCAGATAGGGCAGGATCTCCGCCTTGCGGCGTTCGTCCAATGCCGCCAGCGGCTCATCCATCAGCAGGATGCGCGGGGCCGCCAGCAGGGCGCGGCCCAGGGCCACGCGCGCCTTCTCACCCCCCGACAGGGCGGCGGGGCGCCGCGCCAGCAGGGGGGCGATGCCCAGCAGGTCGGCCACACCCTCCAGCGTGGGGGCATCCGCTGTCAGGTGACGACGGGCGAACCAGCGGCCGTACAGCAGGTTCTGCCGCACCGTCAGATGGGGCAGCAGCCGCGCCTCCTGGAACACGTAGCCCACCCGCCGCCGGTGGGGCGGCAGCCACAGGCCGGCACTCGTGTCCACCAGCGGTACGCCGCCCATGACGATGCGGCCCCGGTCCGGCCGGCGCAGGCCCGCCACCAGATCGATCAGGGTGCTTTTGCCCGATCCCGACTGGCCGAACAGCACGGTCAGGCCCGGCCCCGCCGTCACCTGGGCCTGCAGATCGAAGGCGCCCTGGCGCAGGGCGACGTCCAGTTCCAGCGACGGCGTCCGCGACTCGGGCATCACGACAGCCCCGTAATGCGCCGGCTGACCATGCGGGCCAAGGCTTCCGACAGCAGCAGTGCCACCAGCGACAGGGCGACCGACACCGCCACCAGCCGCAGGGCGCCGGCGTCGCCGCCCGGCGACTGGGTATAGGCGTAGATGGCGCCCGACAGCGTCTGGGTGCGGCCGGGGATGTTGGAGACGAAGGTGATGGTGGCGCCGAACTCCCCCAACGCCTTGGCGAAGGCCAGCACCGCCCCCGCCAGCACGCCGGGCAGCATCAGGGGCAGGGTAACGGTGGCGAACACCCACAGGGGCGGGGCGCCCAGGGTGCCCGCCGCCTGTTCCAGCTTGGCGTCCACCGCCTCGATGGACAGGCGGATGGCCCGCACCATCAGGGGAAAGCCCATGACGCCGGCGGCCAGCGCCGCCCCCGTCCAGTTGAAGGCGAAGACGATGCCCAGGTGGGACAGCGGCTTGCCCAGCCAGCCTTGCCGCCCCATCAGCAACAGCAGGGCGTATCCCGTCACCACCGGCGGCAGGATCAGGGGCAGGTGCACCAGCCCGTTCAGCAGGTCGCGGCCCCAGAAGCGGCCGCGGGCCAGCAGCAAGGCCACGGCGATGCCGGGCGGCAATGCCGCCGCCGTGGCCCACAGCCCCACCTTCAGGCTGAGGTGGATGGCCGCCAACTCATCAGGGCCGAACCCAAGGAAAAGATCATTCATCGGTGCTGGAAACCGCCGGGGTCATTTCCCCGACAGTACGGTGAAACCCTGCGCCTCGAACAGGGGGCGCGCCTTGGGACTGGCCAGGAAGTCCAGCAGCGCCTTGGACTGGGCGTTGGTGGCGTCCTTGGCCAGGGCGATGGGGTAGAGGATGGGGGCGTGGCTGTCGTCGGGGAAGGTGGCGATGATGCGCACGCCCGGTTCCGCCACCGCGTCGGTCTTGTAGACGATGCCCAGCGGCGCCTCGCCCCGCGCCACCAGGGCCAGTGCTGCGCGCACGTTCTCCGCCGGGGCCAGGCGGTCCTGCACCTTGTCCCACACGCCCAGCGTGGTCAGCGCGGCCTTGGCGTATTTGCCGGCGGGCACGGCGGCGGGGTCGCCCACCGCCAGGCGACCGCCCTTCTGCGCCGCGTCCAGCGCCTGGTCCAGGGCGAAGCCCGGCTTGATCTCCACGGTGGTCTTCGAATCGGCGGCGGCCACCAGCACCAGGTCGTTGCCCAGCAGGTCGCGGCGCGTGGCCGGCTGGATCAGGCCCTTGCCGGCCAGATAATCCATCCAGTCCTCATCGGCGGAGATGAAGATGTCGGCGGGGGCGCCGGCCTCGATCTGTTTGGCCAGGGCGGAACTGGCGGCGTAGGTCACGGTGCCCTTGGCGCCACCGTCGGCGGCATAGGCGGTGTTGGCCGCGTCCATGGCGTTCTTCAGGCTGGCGGCGGCGAAAACCAACGGGCCGGTGCCCTGCGCCCGCGCGCCGGTGGCACCCATGCCCAGCCCCACGATGGACAGCATGGCCGCAATGGCGGCGGAGCGCCCAAGCATCTTGAACCCAAACATTTTGAGCACGGCCTTACCCCCTTCATCGGTTTTGGACAGCCGCCGCGAAAGGCCAATAGCCCATGGGCAGTGGAGTCATCGCTATGTCTGCATAGATATAGCGTGGTAGCGCCAGTCCTGCCATCGCGATCCGCTGACTTATGCGCCAATTCGTCGCATGTGTATTTTTGCAAGAGAGCGCTCTATTGCCTCTTGCAACGACTCATCTGGCGGAAACTGTCGTGCATTTCGCAAACGGTATGCATGCCAGCTTGCCGCTGGTCGCATGCATAGGGCGCGCGCAGGCTTAGTTCCTGGCATTGCCGTTTCGCGCGGACACCTAATTTTTCGGCCTTTGGGGGATTACGAAGGCCGGTATCGCCGTTTCCTGCGGCTTCGATCCACTTTCGCCCTTGGGGGATACGTCCATGACCAGCATCTCTTCCTCATCCTCGACCTCCGGCACCAACCTGACGGTCTCGCTCAGCTCCCTGCTGCAGAGCGGCGGCTCGACCTCGGCCACCGCCAGCACGTCCGACAGCGACAGCTCGTCCTCGGCGGCTGGCGGCGCCGGTGGTTCCGGCGGCACCTCCGCCTCCAAGTCGGTGACCAGCACGGTCGTGACCACCGCCGCCGACGGGTCCACCACGACCGTGGTCACCTATTCCGATGGCACATCGACCACCACGACCACGGCGGCCACCAAGTCGGCCAGCAGCGACCAGTCGGGCCAGACGGGTGGCCAGTCGTCGAGCGACCAGTCCGGTAGCGGCACTTCCGCCGCGGCGGCCAACGACAGCAGCAGCCAGGGCGGCCAGATCACCTCGCTCAACATGCTGGTCTGATCCAAATTACCTTGTGCACAATATAAATCGTCCTGTAGCCTGGGAACCGAATCGGGTTCCCGGGCTACGGTGCTTTCGGATGGACCCGGATGGGAAAACCGGACAGGGGTGGGACGGCCATGGCGACGCTTTACGATCACACCGTGCGGGACGCGGCCGGTGCCTCGGTGGCGCTGGGCGATTATCGCGGCAAGGTGCTGCTGGTGGTCAACGTCGCCAGCAAGTGCGGCTTCACCCCGCAGTACAAGGGGCTTGAGGCGCTGTACCGCAAGTACAAGGACCAGGGCCTGGTCATCCTGGGCTTCCCCTGCAACCAGTTCGGCAAGCAGGAACCGGGTGACGCGGAGGAAATCCGCAATTTCTGTTCCCTGACCTACGACGTGACCTTTCCCGTCCTGGCGAAGGTCGAGGTCAACGGCGCCGGTGCCGACCCGTTCTATGAGGACATCAAGGGCCGGGCGCGGGGCTTCCTGGGCAGCAAGTCCATCAAGTGGAACTTCACCAAGTTCCTGGTGGGCAAGGATGGCCGCGTTAAGCGCTATGGCCCCACCGCGAAGCCGGAAAAGCTGGAAAAGGTGATTCGGGCTGCGCTGGCCGCCTGACCCTCAATCGGCTTGGCCCTTCCGGGCGAAATACTCCGGCGCCAGCAGGCCCATGACCAGATTGTCGTGCCATAGGCCCAGCAGGGAATAGGCTTCGCGTTCCCGCCCCTCGACCTGGAAGCCGAGCTTTTCATAACAATGGATGCCACGGGCGTTGAACGCCAGGACGCGCAGGCCCACCCGGTGCAGGCCCAGCGGCCCGAAGGCATGGGCCAGGATCAGGCGCATGGCCCGCATGCCCAGGCCCCGGTCCAACGCGGCCGGGTCCAGCAGGCCGATGCCCAGGTTGCCGGTGCGCCGGCCCGGTGCCAGATCGTCGTTCACCCCCATCAGCCGCACCGATCCCAGCAGGCGGTCCGGCGACGTGGCCAGGGTGATGGCCCAGCAATGCGGTGATTTCCGCTGCTGTTCCATCCATTCGGCGGCGTCCTCCGCCGTGAAGGGCGGGTTGCCGCCGCTGCCGTCCCAACCCATCAGGCGATGGATTTCCGGATCGCGGCCCAGGGCCTCACGGGTGACCGCATCCTCGTCCCGCAAGGGGCGCAGCAGCACCACGCCGTCCTCCAGGTCTGGTACGATGATCGCCGTCCCGATCTCTTCCGTCATCGCCAAGTCCTACCCCGTTAGGCACCTGCCCTACCATCCCGGATGGGATGCGGCGGGGCAAGTGCGGATCAGGCGGCCGGGGCCAGCAGCCATAGCAGGAACAGCACCAGCGGCAGGTGGAACAGCAGTTGGGTGAAGCTGTAGCCCACGATGTCCTTGGCCTTCAGGCCCAGCACGCCCAGCAGGGGCAGCATCCAGAACGGGTTGATCAGGTTGGGCAGGGCCTCGGCCGCGTTGTAGACCTGCACCGCCCAGCCCATGTGAGCCTTCACGTCGATGGCGGCCTGCATGACGTAAGGCGCCTCGATGATCCACTTGCCGCCGCCCGACGGCACCAGGAAGCCCAGGATGGCGGAATAGATGCCGATCACCACCGGGAAGGTGCCGCCGTTGGCCAAGCTGACGAACAGGTGGGCGATGTGATGGGACAC
The DNA here is from genome assembly GCA_028283825.1 of Azospirillaceae bacterium. Lineage (NCBI taxonomy): Bacteria > Pseudomonadati > Pseudomonadota > Alphaproteobacteria > Rhodospirillales > Azospirillaceae > Azospirillaceae bacterium. The sequence continues at coordinate 684,739 of JAPWJW010000001.1, forward strand.
CGATTGCCCATCCGATCCCGTCACCTGGGTCAGCAGGGCGGCGATGGCGCCGTAGAAGGGGAACTGCACCAGCACGCCGGCGGTGCTGGGCACGGCCTTGGACACGGCGTTCAGGAAACCCCGGATGCGCCCGTGCAGCAGCAGGCCCAGCATGATGAAGAAGAAGTTATAGGTGTTGAGGTTGGAGATGACGCCCATGGCGGGCTTGGTCTGGAACTCATGCACCAGGAAGCCGGCGCCCAGCACCACGATGACCAGGGGCAGGATGGGCGTGATCTCCAGCCAGTCGCCCGGCCGGCCGGCCGTCTTGTCCGTACCGGTTTCCACCTCGCTGACGTCCACGCCCAGGTCGGCCGCCGTGCGGGCCAGCGCGTCGGTCGGGGCGGAATAATAGGCGATGGCAATGGAGGCCAGCAGGATGACCAGGCTCATCAGCATCGACTGCCACAGGAAGATGGTCTGGCTCAACGGGATGATTCCGGTGATGTCGGCCACCGCCTTGGGCAGGCTGGCGGGGTTGGCCTGCAGCATGGCGGCGGATGAGCTGAGGCCCAGGGCCCAGGTGGCGCCAAGGCCCAGATAGGCCGCGGCGCCGGCGGCGCGATAATCGACGCGGATATCCCGGCGCCGGGCCAGCGCCCGTACCAGCAGGGCGCCCAGCACCAGGCTGAGGGCGTAATTGAGGTATGAGGCCGCCATGCTGACGAAGGCGGTGAAGGCCACGGCCCCCCGCCCGCTGGCCGGCACGCGCGCCAGCCATTCGATCAGCCGCAGCACCGGCGGCGAACTGGCGACGACATAGCCGGTGATGACCACCATGGACATCTGGATGGTGAAGGGGATCAGCGACCAGAAGCCATCGCCGAATCCGGTGGCGATGGCACCCGCCGGCGCGCCCATGGCCAGGTCCGCCACCGCCACCACGATGACGCCCAGCACCACGAAGACGAAGGCGTCGGGGAACCACTTCTCAGCCCAGCGGGTGAAGGCCACGGCGCTGCGGGCCAGGAACCCGCTGTCACCGGCCGCGGCGGCGCTGTCCGTCATCTTATTGATTGCCATTGTCGTTTCCTCCGCGCGGCTTCCGGCGCCGCTTTATTAACCTTAGCGGCTGGCGTCGGAAAAACCATCGTGAAGGTGGCGTGACATGCCCCTGTCACAGGTGATGGTGGCCTGGCTCGGGTGGCTTGGTCTCTGATTAGACCAAACATGCCGGTGCTAGGCGCTGGCGTTCACGCGATGGAAGACACGTGTGCCGCAGATACGGTCATGGCCCGCCGTCTTCTGGGGCGTGAAAGCCACCATCAGGTAATTGACCAGTGCCAGGCAGCAGACCAGGAGCGCCACCGTCAGGTAAGCCAAGGGCGCGGTCTTGGCTTGGGATTGCACCAGGGCCATGGGCAGCGAAATCAGTTGCTGCACCAGGATGCGGGCAAAGGCCGTGGCCGGCGTTACCCGCCCGCCGTCAGGCTGGGCGACCACCAGGTCCATGATGTATTTGCCGGGCGTGGCCCGCAGGGCGCTGGCCACGAAGGCGGTGTGGTAAGCCAGATACAGCAGGCTGTTGACGATGGTGGCCGTGGTCACGATCGACGCGCCGGGTTCCGCCGACGGCAGGATCGGATATCCGAAGATGACCGCCAGGGCCAGGGACGCCACGAACAGGATCAGGCTATCGGTTATGGCGGCAACCGCCCGCCGCCCAAAACCGCCATAGGTCCATCCGGCCGGGACACCTTCAGGAATGGCCTCAGCGGGGGTGGTGGCATCTATGATGGTCATGGGGTGGTTCGGTCCGGCTTATAGCGCAGGGCGTTGAGAAGAAGACATCGCCGCCACATCGACTGTCATCGCCTAAAATGAGGCGAGGCCCGGGAAGGGCAGCGGCTTTGTCTGGATTATCTGACCCATTAAAATGCCGTTTACACTAAAACAAGTAGCCAGCGGAACTAATTTCCCCGGCAACCTAAATAAACAGCATCATGATTATTGTGTGATAACCACTACCACCATGCTCGCATTTTCGCAAGTGTGGCCATGATGACAGTTTGTGGAATCGTCTATACATACGCCGTTTACAAAGATCCGGCTTAGGGGCTGGCGGCCTTGCCGGATGCGTCCCCTTCGGCTGGTGGCGCCGGTTCCACGTCGCGGGGTCGGCGTTGTCCCCTGGTCTGGAAGACGGGGCCGCCGACGTAGCTGAAATAGATTTTGTGCTGGCTATGGGACACCAGTACGCGATGGGCCCGCAGGAAATCGATGCCCAGCAGCATTTCCGGTTCCCCTGGCACCCAGCCCTCGAACAGGTCGCCGAAACGCAGACGTACGTGTTTGATCTCTTCGTCCCCCAGGGCGAAGCTGTCGAAGGTGCCGATGTAGTCCTGCACCTGGTTGTCGCCGATGCCGCTGGAAAGCCCGCTTTGGCTGACGCCGGCGCTCTGCGAAGTGATGCCGGCGCGTTCGGCGGCGCTTTTCGTCACGACCGAATGGGTTGCCCCTGTATCCAGGACGGCCCGCACGTCGACACCGTTCAGTTTCACGGTCAGCCAGATCTTGGGGTCGCCCTGCATCGATCTGCCCATCTCCGCCTCGCCGTACCCGCCATCCCAGACGGCCAGGGGGGCGTTGTCGCAATTGCTGGCGCGATACAGCGTCAGGCGATTGTGGGCGATGTCGATGTCCAGGTCGAACCTGGACAGGAAATCCTCGCCGATCAGCTCCACGGTATCCGGCGATCCCAGGTCGTGGTCGGTGAAAACCACAAAGGGGATGTTCTGGGCCTGCCAGTCGCCCAGCGTCATCGATTCGATGTGCGTGACGTACAGGGGCACACGACCGCCAACCCCCTCCGCATGAACGTAGGGCACGAGGGCGCGGGTTAGTTTCAAGCGTTCAGCCGCAGGCTTGGTGATTTGTCCCATGAAGGCGCCCGTGTCCAACAGGAAGTGGACCTTTTCACCGTTGATGCTTGCGTCCAGCAGCGGTCGATTGCCGTCGAGGGTAAGGTCCAGATGGCCCAGCGCCGTCATCCGGCATTTGGGGGCCTCCTCCGCGTGCGCCGCCACCGCCGCCCCCAGCCCCACAATCATCAGCAGGCAGCCGGCGGCCTGCCGGACCCATTCGGCACTCAAGACCCCACACCCCATCCGATTTCCCCATCCACCCCGATATATCGTCCCTCCGCGAAGGGCACTCACGGCTTATGCTCATCTTCCGGCCGCGTTCCACGATCGTCCGCTGCCCCTTCTGTCGTCCCCTCCGGTGGCGCGGGCGTCGGGTCCTCGGTAACGCGGCGCAGGCGCGGGCCGGTGACCTGGAAGACGGGGCCGCCCAGATAGGTGAAATAGATTTTGCGCTGGCTGTGGGCCACCATCACGCGATGGGCCCGCAGGAAGTCCAGGCCCAGCAGCATCTCCGGCACGTTGTATCCCCGGTGCTCGAACAGGTCGCCGAAGCGCAAGCGCACATGCTTGATCTGTTCATCCCCCAATTCGAAACTGTCGAACACGCCGACGTAGTCCTGCACTTCGTTGTCGCCGATGCCTTGGGAACCGCCGCTGCGGGTCACGCCCGGACTGTCGGGCTTGATGCCGGCGCGCTCGGCCGCGCGCTGCGTCAGGACGGAGGTGTAGGCCCCGGTGTCCAGGATGGCATGCACGTCCTGCCCGTTCAGCTTCACGGTCAGCCAGATCTTGGGATTGCCCTGTTGCGACCGGCCGATGTCGGCATCGGCGTAATTGCCCTGCCACAGCACCAGGGGCGTGTCGTCATCGCAGTCCATCGCCTTCAGCAGCACCACGCTGTTGTGGGCGATGTCTATGTCCAGGTCGAACTGGGACAGGAAATTCTCACCCAGAATCCCGGCGATGTCGGGCGCGCCGATGTCATGGTTGCTGGAGACGGGCATGTCGATGTTCCGGGCTGTCCATTCACCCAGCTTCAGTTCCTTGACGCGGGCCACGTATAATTGGGCACGTCCCCCGACCCCTTCCACCGAGGCGAAGGGAACGGCGTGGCGGGTCAACTGCAACCGGTCCGTGGCAGGCTTGGTGATCAAGCTCAAGGCCGCGCCCGTGTCCATCAGCAGATAGACCTTCTGATCATTCACGGTGGCGTCCAGCAGCGGCATGTTGCCGTCCATCGTGAGGTTGAGCGTGCCCAGCTTTCCCAGTTTGCATTTGGCCGCTTCACCCGCCCGCCCGCCCCCCGCTGCCGTCAGTGCCAGGATCGTCAAAAGGGTCCCCACGGCCCGCCGGCCCCACGCGCGTCGATCAACCTTTGACTTCATGCCGCGCTCCCACTCTTTCCCACCCGGACTTTCGCCCAACGCGTGTGACATGAGCAGGACCTGCTCGGCAAGGGGCATCGGGCCGCAGGCCTGTACGGCGTCAATCCGCAAACCGGTCCAAACTGGCCGGCTCCAGCACCGTGATGCCGCCGTAACCCCGGCGCAGCAGGCCCGCCTTCTCCAGTCGCGCCAACGCGCGGTTGGTGGTCTGCCGGCTGAGCCCCAACATCCCGGCCAGATCCTCCTGGGACAGGGGCAGCAGACAAGGCCCCCCGCCCGCATCCTCCAGCCGGCATAGCAGGGCCAGCAGGCGGGCGGTGCGGCGGGGCGTGGGTTGGGCCAGCACCTCACCCAGATAGTGGGTTGCCTGGCGCAGGTGGCGGCTGAGGATGCCGGCGAAGTTGGCCCAGCGGCGGGGATCGGCCTCGACGATGGCGGCGAAAGCCTGGGCCGGCAGGTGCAGCACCAGGCTGTCGCCTTTGGCCACCGCCGTCTGGCTCCGGGGCAGGCCATCCACCATCGACACCTCGCCGAACCAATGGCCGGGCCCGGCGTGCAGGATCACCACCTCGCGCCCATCCTCCTGCACCGTGGCCAGGCGCATGCGCCCCGTCACCAGGGCATACAGCCCGTCCGGCGCGTCGCCGCCCCGGTAGACCGCCTGGCCGTCGGCGTAGCCGCGCAGGCGCCCGCGCGCCAGGATCTCGGCGCGCAGGTCGGCCGGCTGCTCCGCCAGCCATCCCCGACCTTCCAGCACCTGGGCGGCGGCGCGCTTGTCCATGAGCTATTTGGCCAGCAGGCGGCGGGCCGTTTCCAGGTCGGCACTTACCAGGATGGGGTTGGCCGGCACGGGACCGCGCCCTTCCAGGTAGTCCAGCGCGGTGGCGCCCTGGCTGTCCTTCAGGTGTGTGTCGGCGCCGGCGGCCAACAGGGCCTGGATGATCGGTAGCCCTGCATTGGCCGCCGCGTACATCAGCGCGGTGCGCTGGCCATGGGTGATGTTGTAGGTGGCGCACCCTTCGATGGCGCCGCTGTCCGGGATGGCGCTGTTATCCTCGATCTCCCCGGGTGCCAAGGTTTGCCTGTTTATGGCGGCGCCGGCCTTTAGCAACTGCTGGATGGCATCCAAACTGTTGAACTGGGCCGCCGTCATCAATGGCGTCTTGCCGATGGGGCTCACGCCATCCACCGGCGTGTGGGCGGCCAGCAGAGTGGCGATGGCCGATGGCCGCACCACCGCCAGCGACAGCAGTGGCTCACCCTTTACTTCCGCCGGCTCGCCTGCCGCCAGCATCTCGGCCAGCGACGGTTTGGCGTCGGCATCCATGATCGCCACGTTGATGGCGGGCGCGCCGCCATTGATGGTCCATCTGTAGTCCGACATCAGATTAACGTAGGCGGCTAGGTGCGCGTCCTTTTGGGATAGGCCGAAGGCGTGTTGATAGTAAGCTGCCAAGTCTTGAAGGGCGGCCAGGAACTGGCCCCGAACCCGCTGGAATTGCATTCGATTCCATACGCTCAAATAAGACCAACTCTCGAGTGGCACTGCCACTTGTGCCAACAGCCACTTCTCCTGCTGCTCCTCCGGTCGGGCTTGGATCTTTTTTAGTAAATATTGTGGCGTGAGTTGTATCTCCAGGGCGTTGGTATTGGTCGCTCGGGCAAAAATCCTGCCCATGTAACCCATGCCGGCACAGTGATCGAAATAACCGCCATCAAATGCCATCACCATTTTCCTAAACTGCCGGACGCTGTCAGGAAACCCGGGCTCATCACAAGAGGCGAAGGGTGAGTATCGCTGCTCAGCGCTGTACAGCTGTGTATCGATGCTTTCCATCAAGTCGGGATATCGTTTCAGCAGCTTGCAGGAGAGTTCGATATTGCTGCCGATAAGGGTGGCGAACGGAACCAGGCCGGCGACATCACCTTTGTAGTTTTCCGCTGCCGCGCGCAGGTACGAAAACGTTTCATCCTGTGCGATCTCCTCGGCGCTGTCGTGGAGCAGTTTGCGCACTTCGGCGTCATGGGCGCCGGGGTTGGCCGATGCCAGCCGCAGCACCATGGCCAGGCCGATTCTCCCTTGGGCGGTATCGTAAGTGCGCAGTATTCTTTCGGCATCCATCGGCGCGTCGCCCATGAGGGGGAAGGTGGTCGCGATGATCTGCCGATCGATGTAAATCGCTTGTCTTTCGTCGCGAATTTCCCGCGCCCATTGGTCCAACTCGGCGGTGCGCTCCTCATATTGCCTGGTCAGGCAGACGGCCGGGGTGTCTGCCCCCGATCCCAGGCAGATGACCGCCCGTTGATGCAGCCAGCTCCTCTGGCTGGCGACGAAACGGTCGTGTCGCGGGCCGCTGATGTCCAGCAGGTGCTGGTAAGTCTCGGCCAGTTTCCGGTCATGGGCTGCCAAGTCGGGGTCGGCGCAGATGCGCTTTTCAATCGGGCCGACCGCCTTGGCGCAGTCGAAGCTGGGGCCGGTGGCGTCCGCCGCCGCCCGTCCGGCGGCCGCGACGGACAGGGGCAACAGCAGTACGACGAGAACCCACAGGCGACGCATGGTTTCAAATCCCGGTTGTGGCTGATCATGGCTAACCCAGGCGCTTGCGGTTCACAACAGGGGTAATTGTCAAATATACGACATTCTTCGGTGTCGCGGGGGCGTAGGCTGATTCCATAAAAATCCCAGGGAGGACCCCATGTTCGACACCGCCCCCAGGCTGGCCCCCGCCGACCTGCCGCCCTTACGCGATCGCGTCTCGCCCGAGGAATGGCGCCTGCGTGTCGATCTGGCCGCCGCCTACCGCCTGGTGGCCCTGTTCGGCTGGGATGATCTGGTCTTCACCCACATTTCGGCCCGTGTGCCGGGGCCGGAGCACCACTTCCTCATCAACCCCTACGGCCTGCTGTTTGAAGAGATCACGGCCGGCAGCCTGGTGAAGATCGACATGGAAGGCAAGGTGGTGCTGGACACGGGCTTCCCTGTGAACCCGGCTGGTTTCACCATTCATTCCGCCGTGCACCAGGTGCGTGACGATGCCGGCTGTGTCCTGCACCTGCATACCGCCGATGGCACGGCGGTCTCCACCCTGGAGGAAGGGCTGTTGCCGCTGAACCAGACGGCGCAGCTGGTGATCGACGACCTGGCCTATCACGACTACGAAGGTGTCGCGTTCAACCACGACGAACGCCCACGCCTGCAGCATGACCTGGGGAACAAAAGCACCATGCTGCTACGCAACCACGGTACCCTGACCGTGGGCCGTACGGTGGCGGAGGCCTTCACCCGCATGTATTTCCTGGAACGGTCCTGCACCATGCAGGTGCGCACCCTCACCATGGGGCGGGCGCTGTACCCCGCCCCGCAGGATGCCATCGACCGCAACATCCAGATCAGCCGCATGGGCGTCTCACAAGCGGCCAACCTGCTGGTCTGGCCCGCCCTGCTACGCCGCCTGGCGCGGCAGATGCCGGGTTATGACGCCTGAGCTTGCGTGGATCGATGCGGCGTGCGCCACTTAGGAAAGCGGGGGCAAGCCAATGGTGCGCGCGGCGGTGTTGAGGGCGTTGTCGAGGGTCGCCAACGGCAAGCCCTCCCGTTGCGCCAGTTCCAGATATGCCGCGTCGTAAACGGTAAGCCGGTGCTGGCGCGCCAGGGTCAGCACGGCGGTTTCGTCCGGCGAGCGGTCCACAATCACGCCCAATCGTCCGAGCCGATGCAGGAAGTTCGTCGTATCCTCGGACGTAAGCCGTTGCCGGCGCTCGCTGACGATCAAGGTGTTGCGTACTTCGAACCACCAAAGACTGGGCGCGTACGCACGGTCGTTGCGAATTCGCTCAAGGGCGCTGGTGGCGAGGGGATGGTCTTCGTCCTTGAAGGCCCAGCACGCGGCAATGGATGCGTCGATCACGAAGGGCATCAGTATTTATGCCCTTCGTGACGGGCCGACAGCAATTCATCCAGGGAAATAGGGCCGGTCTTCCGCTGAAGATTGCGGATGCCTTCGATGGCATGATCGATTTCTTCCTGCCGCCCTTCCGTCTCAGGAATGATGCGGGCGATGGGGCGGCCATGCCGGGTGATGACGATGGTCTCGCCCCGTTCCACATCATCCAAAATCTGGGGCAGGTGGGTTTTGGCTTCCGACGATTGAACCTCGCGCATGATCTTTCCCTTTTCAACCGCCTGCGTTCCGACCAGTCAAATCGACCAGTTGGAATTTATAGGATAGGGGCGAAATATCAATGTCTCCTGTCAATACCCTTCGTCCACCCAGTGCTGGGTGGACTTCTTGGGACGCTTGTAGCCGTTGTCCGGCTGGCGCGGCGGCAGGGGCAGTTCCACCGGGCTCAGATCCTTGTAGGGGATCTGGTGCAGCAGGTGGGCGATGCAGTTCAGGCGCGCCTTCTTCTTGTTGTCGGCGTCCACGATGTACCAGGGGGCGGTGGCGTGGTCGGTGTGGGCCAGCATCACGTCTTTGGCCTTGGAATATTCCACCCAGCGGCCGCGCGATTCCAAATCCATGGGCGACAGCTTCCAGCGCTTCATGGGGTTGTGCATGCGTTCGGTGAAGCGCTTCTCCTGTTCCTCATCGCTGACGGAGAACCAGTACTTCAGCAGGATGATGCCGGATTTCACCAGCATCTCCTCAAATAGCGGGCAGGCGCGCAGGAACTCCTGGTACTCATCGTCGGTGCAGAAACCCATGACCTTTTCCACGCCGGCGCGGTTGTACCAGCTGCGGTCGAACAGGATCATTTCGCCCGGGCCGGGCAGGTGCTGGACATACCGCTGGAAATACCACTGGCCCTTTTCCCGTTCCGTCGGCGTGCCCAGGGCCACGACGCGGCAGATGCGGGGGTTCAGGCTTTCGGTGATGCGCTTGATGACACCGCCCTTGCCGGCGGCGTCGCGCCCCTCGAACAGCACCACGACCCGCAGGCCCTCGATGCGCACCCATTCCTGCAGCTTCAGCAGCTCGAACTGCAGGCGCGCCATTTCGTCGATGTACTTGTAGTGCTTGGGCGGCTTGCCGGGCTTGCCGGGGCCCAGGATGTTCCAGCGGTCCTCGATGCGCTTGTGCTCACGCGCGTTGCGCTTGATCTCGCCGGACAGGACCGGGGCCGGGCTGATGTCGGCCGCCTCTTCCGCCGTGGGCTGGCCGGGTTCGCCGCCGTTCGCCGGGGGCTTGGCGGCCAGGACCTTGGCGGCCGCCTTCGCGGACTTGCGATTCTGGTTCGCGTGATTGTCGGTCTTGCCGGCCATGGACCCATGCCTCCCAGGATAATTCCGTTACTGAACCATGAAGTGTGCGGGGCACACCATGGCGCCAATGGGGCCGTCCATCCTTGAGGCATGTCAATGGGCAGGTGCGTGCCATGACTTGCATAATGAAAGTTATTGCGACAGGATCGCGACGACAACCGATCAAAATAAGGGAGATGACGCGATGACCAACGGTGCGCTGGCCGGTGAGGCCGAACGGATGGAGGCCATGGCGCGGATGGACGGGCTGCACTTCATGCGCGCGCTGATGGCGGGCGACCTGCCGCCGCCGCCCATCGCCCACACCCTGGGGTTCGCGCCGGTGGAGGTGGACCGGGGCCTGGCGGTGTTCGCCGGCATTCCGCGCCATGCCTATTACAACCCCATCGGCTCCGTGCATGGCGGCTGGATCGCTACCCTGCTGGACACCTGCATGGCCTGCGCTATCCAGACCACGCTGACCGGCGGGCGCGGCTACACCACGCTGGAACTGAAGATCAACTACATCCGCCCGGTGACGGAGGCGACGGGCCCGGTGCGGGCCGAGGGCCGCATCATCCACGGCGGCAGCCGCACCGCCACCGCCGAGGGCCACCTGCTGGACGGCCAGGGTCGGCTGCTAGCCCACGGCACCACCACGTGCCTGGTGTTCGAACCCCGGGCGGTTCCGGGCGGAGTGTCCAAGGGCTGATGGTTCCACGGTGTTGGCGGGCAAGGAAGGCGTGCCCGCCGCCCGCCCTCGCAACTCCTCCACCAGGCGGCGGTGCAGGGTGCCGTCCAGCTTGTATCCCGCCATCAGGGCCAGGGTGGCGAGGAACAGACCGCAGGGCAGCAGCGACATCACCTGGCGCAGATGGCCCAAGGTCTCCGCCGACTGCACCGCGTTGGGCACGAAGCCGATGACGGACAGCAGCCAGCCCAGCAGGGCGCCGGCCAGGCCCAGGGCCACCTTTTGCGCCAGCGAGGCGACACCGAAGATCTTGGCCTCGTCCCGGCGGCCGAATCGCCATTCATTGTAGTCGACCAGGTCGGGCAGCATGGCCCAGAAGCCCACGGCGTGGACGGTGCAGCCCACGAACAGGGCGGCGATGACGGCGATGGCCACGGCGGGCCGGTTGGCGGGTACCGCCAGGAAGGCCAGCGAGGCCACGGCCGCCATGCCGGTGCCGGCCTGCCACGCGCGCTTCTTGCTGGTCCGCCGCGTCAGCCATACCCAGAAGGGCACGCTGGCGGCACTGGCGGCGGAGAAGGCCGGCATGGCATAGGCGGCCAGATCCATGTCGCCGACATCGTATTTGAAGAAATAGACCAGGTTGCGGAACTGCAAGGCACCCGCCACCTGGATCAGCCCGATGGACAGCAGCAGCCGCATCAGCGGGCCGGATTGCGCCAGCGTGCGCAGGAAACCGCCGACATCGCTGTCCAGCGTGCCGCTGGAGGCCGGCGCCAGGGGCGGCCATGCCTCCTCCTTCACCACGGCGGCGCACAGCCAGAACAGCGCCACCGACAGGCCGCCGATCATCAGGCCACCCAAGGCGTACCCCAGGCCGGATGGCCCGCCGGGCGTGGCATGGTCGATGCGCGCCGCCAGCGCCGGCAGCAGGAAGGATACGGCGATGCCCCCCATGAAGGCGCAGGTCATGCGATAGCCCGTCAGGCTGGACCTTTCCTCCGCATCCTGGGTGATGCGCGCCGACAGTGAGGCGTAGGGGATGGAGACGATGGTGTAGACGCCGCGCCAGGCCATGTGGCTGAGGATGGCGTAGGCGATCAGGCCCGTGGGCCCCAGGGCGGGGGCGGTGAAGCAGGCGGCCATGACCAGGCCCAGCGGCACCCCGCCCCACAGGATGAAGGGGCGGTAGCGGCCCAGCCGCGTGCTGGTGCGGTCGGCCCACACGCCCATCAGGGGATTGGCCAGGCCGTCGGCGATGGCGGCCACCATGAAGCCGATGCCCACCCACAGCGGCGGCACGCCCTGCACGTCGGTCTGGAAATAAGCCAGGAACAGGGTCATCGCCTGCCAGTGCAGGTTCAGCCCCAAATCGCCGATGGCGTAACCCAGCTTGGTCTTCATGGCGACGGGCGCTTGTCCGTATGCCATCTTCCCCCCGATTTTATTCTGGTGGGTTCCTTCTTGGGGAACCGCCCCCAGGAAACAACATCTGGTGGCCCCTGCGCCATAGTCGCTTTCGGCGAGGTGGATCGGCAGGATGGACGGGTGCGCGTTTTTACGTCATCGATGCGGCATTGCCGGGCACGGGTTCGCCAGGTGATTGTAAGGCCGCCGATTTGGCGGCCAATCTCTGTTGGGGGGAGTGTGCATTTATGGCGGGGCCTGACCGCAAGCCGACGATCATCGATGTGGCGCGCCTGGCGGGCGCCTCCATCAAGACGGTGTCGCGGGTCATCAACAAGGAACGCTACGTCAGCCCCGACATGCAGGAGCGCATCGAAAAGGCGGTGGCCGAACTGGGCTATCAGCCCAACATCCTGGCCCGTAGCCTGGCCAGCGAGCGCTCCAGCCTGATTGGCCATCTCTACGGCGACGCCGGCGGCCCCTACACCCTGGAAATCCAGGTGGGCCTGCTAAACCGTTGTCGCGCCCACGGCTATCACCTGATGATCGAGGAAATCGATTATCGCAGCGCCAACGTGGAACAGCGGGCCAGCGCCATCGTCAACCAGATGCGGCTGGACGGCGTGGTGCTGACGGCACCGGTGACCGACAACGCGACCGTGCTGCGCGTCCTGGAACAGGCGGGCGTGCCTTACGTGCGTGTGACCCCGCAGCAGGAATCGGAAACCTCCCCCTCCGTCCGCATCGATGAACGCCAGGCCGCCTATACCCTGACGCAGCATCTGCTGGCGCTGGGCCACCGGCGCATCGGTTTCATCAAGGGCAAGGCCAACCACACGGCGACCATCCTGCGCTACACCGGCTATTGCGACGCGCTGGCCGACGCCGGCTTGCCGCTGGACCCGGTGCTGGTGGAACAGGGGGAGTTCACCTTCATCTCCGCCGTGCCCTGCGCCCGCCGACTGCTGGACCGTCCCGACCGGCCCACCGCCATCTTCGCCAGCAACGACGAAATGGCCGCCGCCGTGGTGGCGGAGGCGCACAACCGCGGCTTCACCCTGCCCGACGCCCTGTCGGTGGTGGGCTTCGACGACACGCCGCTGGCGGAAATGATGTGGCCGCCGCTGACCACCGTGCGCCAGCCGGTGCGCGAAATGGCGGAGACGGCGGCCGACATCCTGATCGGCCTGCTGGGCCAGCGCGGCAAGGTCGACTGGCCCACGCCCGTGCCGCACCAGATGCTGGCCCACACCGTCCTGCTGCGCCAGTCGACGGCCCGGGCGCCGGCCAAAGTCTGAAGAAGGCTACCGGCCCGCCGCCCTCTGGGGGGCGGGCTGTGCCGGCGGCCGCTGGAAGCCGTGGCGGTAGACCTGCTCCACCAGCGCGCGGTGGTCGGGCAGTTCGGCCGCCGCCTTGGGCGCCACGGTGCGCAGGCCCTCGAACTCCCGCAGCGCTTCATCCCTGCGGCGGTATTGGGCGCGTAGCGGTTCCATGTCGGTTTTGAAGCCCATGCCGTACAGGATGTACTGGTAGCTGGCCGGCAGGAAGGTCTCATGGTCGGCGATGAAATCGAACCGGCCGGGCGGGCGATGGGCCCACAGCGCCAACCGGTCGCGCAAAGATTCCGGGATGGTGGCCGGGTCGGTGTTGTCCCGCCAGAAGGCGGTATCGGTGCGCCGCGTCAGGCAATAGTGCAGCTTCAGGAAATCGACGATGCGCTCGTACCGCTTGTCCATCAGGGCGTTGAAGGTGCGCGCGGTGGGCGCCATGGCCGCCGCCGCGTCGCCCGGCTGGCCGCCCCCCTGCTGGCTACCCCACGGGAAGAACTGCGCGATCATGTGGGCAGCCACCTCGATCAACATGATGCCGGTGGACTCCAGCGGTTCGAAAAAGCCGCCGGACAGGCCCACGGCCACGCAATTGCCCACCCACTGCGCCGTACGGTAGCCGGAATTGAAGGTCAGCTGCCGGGCATCCAGCCCGTCGGTCGTGGGGCCGATATAGCGGCGCAGCACGGCCTCCGCACTTGCATCGTCCGTGTGCCGGCTGGAATAGACGTAGCCCACGCCCCGGCGGTTATCCAAGCCGATGTCCCAGGTCCATCCGGCCGTGTGCGCCGTGGCCACGGTGTATGACGGGATGGGCGCGTCCGGCCGGTCGTAAGGGACCTGAAGCGCCACGGCCCGGTCGGCGAACAGCACGTCGCCGCATCCCTTGAAGGGAACGCCCAGCGCCCGGCCGATGATCTCCGCCCGGAAGCCGCTGCAATCCACGTAGAGGTCGCCCGTCAGGTCGCCATGCTCGCGGGTCGTCAGGCGGGCGACGGCGCCGGCCCCGTCCAGCACCACCTGCTCCACCGTGCCCACCAGGTGGCGCACGCCCAGTTCGATGGCCACGGTGCGCAGCAAGGCGGCGAAGCGGCCGGCATCGAAGTGGTAGGCGTAGTTCAGCGGCGCGTGATAGGGCGGGTCGATGGCCCGCTTCGGCCCCCGGCTGGCGTCGGCCACGGTCTTCTGCAGGGTCACGGCTTCGGCGAAGGGCATGTCCCCCGCCAAGCCCATCAGCCAATAGGGCAGCAATTCCGGCCCATTCCCCTGGTGGGGGAAGTTGAAGGGGTGGAAATAATGGCTGTGGCCCGCCACGGCACCCCTGGCCTGGGTGGGGATGGCATCGGCGGCCGGTGCCGCCGCCCAATCCACGAAATGGACGCCCTGCTTGAAGGTGGCGCTGCTTTCCCGCAGGAAGCGCGCCTCGTCGATGCCGATGGCGGCCAGGGTGGACCGGATGGTGGGGAAGGTGCCTTCACCCACGCCGATGATGCCGATGTCGGCGGATTCGATCAGGGTGATGGCCACACCGGGGGCAGCACCCGCCGGGGCCCCGGCGCCCAGGACACGCGCCAGATAGGCTGCGGTCAGCCAGCCGGCGGTACCCCCGCCCACGATCACGACATGGCGCTGTCCGCCCTGTGCTGCGGTCATCGTTCCCTCCCGTTCCGCCACCCCTTGGCGCCGGGGCGGCCCTTCTTATGTTTCTCAAAGTCCTAGAGGCGGTTTCGCCCCAGGGTTGCCGCCTTATCGCTTGCGATACGGCAAGCGCTGAAGGGCATGAGGACAGAATATCACGCTTCCCGCCATATGACAGCGCTGTGCGACAACGTTGTCATAATTTTGTTGACAGCTTTGTCGGTCGGGCTAAACATGCGACCACAGAGTGCGGAGCCCCGCAAAGAGGGCTGCGTGCCTGCACATCCGCCTAAAGCGACAGCTAAAATAAAAGGGAGGAAGCGAGATGAAGGCGAGACTCGGACTCTATCTGCAAGCAGCGGCCATCGTGGCCCTATCCGGCGGCGCCTATGCGCAGACCGCCGCCACCCCCGCCGCTGAATCCGACACACTCGGTGAAATCGTCGTTACCGCGACCAAGCGCGAAACCAAGCTGCAGGAAACGCCGATCGCCGTGTCGGCGTTCAGCCAGGACAGCCTGGACAAGCAGCAGGTGAAGGACATCACCGACCTGGCGAAATACGTCCCCAGCCTGGCCTTCGGCCAGCAGGGCGACCAGAACGCCATCACGCTGACCCTGCGCGGCATCGGCAACGACAGCGCCTATACCGAAGTGGCTGACCCCGAGGTCGCCATGTACGTGGACGGCATCTATTCGCCGCGCGCCCAGGGCGCGTCCGTGCTGATGTACGACATGGAACGCGTGGAAGTGCTGCGCGGTCCGCAGGGCACCCTGTTCGGCCGCAACGCCACCGTCGGCGCCGTCAACCTGATCTCCGCCAAGCCGACCTTCGACAAGGAATACGGCAATGCCGAGGTGGTGGCCGGTTCCTACGGCCGCTTCGGCAGCCGCGGCATGTTCAACCTGCCGGTCAGCGACAAGCTGGCCTTCCGCGTCGCCTTCGTGTCGGAGAAGCACGACGGTTACGCCGATTACCAGCCTGCCCCCAACGTGGCGGGCGTGAACCCGGCGGCTTATGTCACCAGCGGGCCGAAGTACTACGCCGCCGACCAGAAGTCGTTCCGCGTCAGCGGCGCCTGGCAGCCGACCGACAGCTTCACCTGGGATCTGAATTTCGAGTGGTATGAGGACACCGGCACCCCGGTCGAACCGCTGATGCAGAACCCGCGTGCGGGTCAGACGCTGTGGTCGGTCCAGGCCGATACGGCGCCCTTCCAGGACCGTACGGCCAAGTCCGTCCACAGCAAGATGGACTACCAGATCAACGACTACCTGGAACTGACCTACGTGGCCGGCGCCTCCTGGCTGGGCGGGAACAACCAGGTGGACGCCGACGGCGGCACCCTGCCGCCGACCAGCGACAGCACGCCGTCCGGCGCGTTCGAACAGAACAGCACCGTCTGGTCCGCTTACGATTTCTTCAGCCACGAACTGCAGCTGAAGTCGTCGGGTGTGCACACCATCGACTGGATCGTGGGTGCCTACTACTCCCACGAAACCAACAAGATCCGCTTCGACATCGACCAGGCCAACGGCTACCGCCTGGGCACGTTCAGCTGGGCCGGCAGCTTCATCCAGGCCGATCGCGAGATCGAGTCCGCCGCCGGCTTCGGCCAGGCCACCTGGCATGTCACCGATGACATCCGCCTGACCGGCGGCCTGCGCTACACCCGTGATGACAAGTCGGACGTGGGTGGCCGCAACGTCACCTGTAACGGCTGCACCGAAGGCATCTTCGGCCGCGACCCGTACAGCATCCCCGGCTACACCGCGTCGCCCAACGACGTCTACGGCCAGTGGAGCAAGGCGACCTGGCTGGTCCGCGCCGACGCCGACATCATCAAGGACGTGCTGATGACCTATGCCAGCGTCGGCACAGGCTTCAAGTCCGGCAATATTGAGGACGGCGGCAAGCTGGCCGGGCCTGAGACGCTGACCAACTACGAAGTCGGCGCCAAGACCACGCTGTTCGGCGGCAAGGCCACCTTCAACCTGGCGGCCTATTACGAAGACTTCACCGGCTATCAGGTGAACCAGGCGGTGACCACCCGCGACGCGGCCGGCCATGTCATCGCCTCGCAGATCGTGACGCAGAACGCCAAGGGCGCCAAGGCCTACGGTATCGAGGCCGAACTGGCGGCCCGCATCACCAAGCAGGACACGGTCAACCTGTCGCTGTCCGCCCAGCATACCGAGCTGGAGGAACTGGAAAGCATCGACGCCCGCCTGTACAGCGGCGGCGATACCGCCCACCTGGTGGAACTGAAGGGCAATGAACTGCCCCACGCCCCGACCCTGTCGGGCACCGTCGGGTATGAGCACGTGTTCGACCTGCCCAACGGCGGCACGATCACGCCGCACGTGGCCATGCATTTCGAGACCCGCAGCTGGCTGTCGTTCTTCAACGTGCCCGTCTATGACGAGCAGAAGGCCTACACCCGCACCGATCTTAGTGTTCGGTATGATGCCCCCAGCGGCAACTGGTCGCTGGAAGGCTTCGTGCAGAACCTGGAAAACGCCAACATCAAGTCCAACGCCGGTTCCTTCGGGGCCCCGGCGACCCCCATCTGGACGGCCGTCTACATGCCGCCCCAGACCTGGGGGGTGCGTGCCCGGGCCAGCTTCTGATCCGGTTTGTTTGTTCGACTTCCCCGGGCGCTGGGGAACCCCAATTCCTTCCGTGCCCGGGTTTTCCCTTTCCAGCAGGATACACTCTCCCCGAATCCTGCGCCTTGGTGGGCGGCGCCCCCCAGCGCCGCCCACTTCTTTCCCTTTCTGCCCACGCCCCTTTGCCTGAACGCTCTTGGCCTCAACAGCGTCACGCCCCCAGAAGACGGGAGCCCCCATGGCCCAGCCGGAAAAGCGATCCATCACCATCCGGGAGGTCGCGGGCTTGGCCCAGGTGTCCATCAAGACCGTGTCGCGGGTTCTCAACCGTGAGGCCGGCGTTTCCAATGAGACGCAGGCGCGGGTGCAGGACGCCATCGCCCAGCTGGACTACCGCCCCAACCTGAACGCGCGCGGCCTGGCCGGCGACCGGTCCTTCCTGATCGGCCTGTTCTACGACAACCCCAGCGCCCATTATATGAGTGACGTGCAGACCGGCGCCGTGGGCCGCTGCCGCGAGGGCGGCTTCCATCTGCTGGTGGAACCGTGGGACAGTGCCGACCCCAAGGTTGGCGACCAGGTCATCAATCTGATTTCCCAATTGCGGCTGGAAGGCGTCATCCTGACCCCACCCCTGGTGGATCATGCCGGTGTGCTGGATGCGTTGCGCACATCGCGCATCCCCCTGGTGCGCATAGCACCCGATACCGACCGTGAGACGGCCCCCTTCGTCTACATGGACGACTACGCCGCCGCCCGGCAGATGGCCGCCTACCTGATCAGCCTGGGGCATCGCCGTATCGGTTTCATCCTGGGCCACCCCGACCATGGCGCCACCGAGCAACGGTATCGCGGGTTCCGGGACGAACTGGCCGAACACCGCCTTCCGCTGGATCCCGACCTGGTGCGGCCGGGCTATTTCTCCTACCGCGCCGGCATGGCGTGCGCCGAACATCTGCTGACCCTGGCCGACCGTCCCACCGCCATCTTCGCCAGCAACGACGACATGGCGGCAGCATCCATCGCGGTGGCGCAGCGCCTGGGGCTGCAGGTCCCGGCCGACCTGTCGGTGGCCGGTTTCGACGACACGCCCGTCGCCCGCATCATCTGGCCACAGCTGACCACCATCCGCCAGCCGATCGCGCGCATGGCGGCGGCGGCGGCCGACCTGCTGATCGACCGGGCGGTGCGCCGCCAGCCCTGGTCCTATCCCATGCCCCGCCGCCTGCTGGAGTTTGAGGTGGTGGTACGGGAATCGACCGCCCCGCCGCCGGCCCGCCCCCGGCGGTAAGCCCCCTCACCCCTGCGGGCTACCCCTACGGTTCGCATTCCCTGCCGCGCCGCTCCCCGGCACCATATAACTTGGGGATAAGGCGGGGAATTGACGACGGCGTTCCATGTCCAACTTGATCAATCGAATCACCGCCTGGTGGCTGGGGGAAGGGCCGGAGGATTCCCAGCCGCAGAACGGTGCCCGGGTGGGTGCCGGCCAGCCCATCACCCCGGATGCCGGGCCGGATGATTTCCAGGAACGGCTGGGCGCCATCCTGGACCACCAGTCCAAGATCGCCGCCGGCAGTGTCCAGATGCTGGGCCTGGAAAGCCTGCGGGACAGGCTGGGCCCCCGTTGGGGTGCCGTGCGCGACCGCGTGCACCAACTGGCGGATCGGCTGATCAATCAGGCGCTGGGTCCCAGCGATGTGGTTTTTCCCTACGGACCCGACACCTATCTGGTGGTTTTCTCCCAGATGGACGAACGGGCGGCCAGCCTGTTGTGCGCCCGCGTCCTGCAGGATCTGCAGCGCCTGCTGCTGGGCGACGCCGACACCGCCAGCATCGTGGTGCGCACGGCGGTGCGGCAGGTGTCGGGTGATCTGGTGCTGAAGCCCCACCGGCTGGCCGACCTGTTGTCCAGTGCTGCCCGGACGGGCGCCTTGAGCATGGCGGGTGGGGCGACGACGGGTGGGGGCGGCGTGCCCGCGCATTGGAAGACGACGGCTGACGCTGGTCCTCGAACGGGTCAGGGGCCGGCGGGACGCCTGGTTTCCGATCCGCGTGGCGACGGTGTCGGCGATCCGCAGTGGGGGGCGCTGCCCAGCCAAGGGGGCGGTCGTGCGCCACCCGGCTATATTCCCGTCCCGCCGGGCGCACCCAAGGCCGCCGGCGCGTTCGTGGTCACGGATGATGGTCCCCTGCCGGCCTTCAGCCAATCCGACGTGACGGCGGCGTGGGCGGCCCAGGCCCAGAGCGGGCCGCTGGAGATCGTCTATCGCCCGGTCTGGGATGCCACCCATCAGGCCTTGTGCCTTTACATCACCCGCGGCCGCCGTCTGCGCCGGGGCGGCCAGGCGACCTACGGGTATGACGCCATTCCCCAGATCAACGCCCCCGGCCCGATGTCGGCGGAGACCTTGCAGGCCATCCTGGACATGGATGAGGAAGCGGTGCGCCAGGCCATCGCCGCCTATCTGGAACTGTACGACAACCGCTTCCGCTTCTTCCTGTCCCTGCCGGTCCATTATGAGACGCTGGCCGGGGTTCAGCGCCGCCGGTCCTATGTGGCGCTGGCCAGCCGCATCCCGGCACATCTGATCCCGTTCCTGACCTACCATCTGGTGGGGCTGCCAGATGGCACCCCCACCGGCCGGCTGGCCGATTTCGTCATGGCGCTGAAGCCCTTCGGCCGCAACCTGATGGTGGGCGTCGATTTTGGCCGGCAGGACCTGGCGACCCTGGCCACCGCCGGGGTGAAGGGGGTGGGCATCATCCTGCCCAGCCTCGGGGCGCACGAACGGCTGGCCCTCGACCGCCTGGCCACCGAATTGGGGCTCATGGCGGCGGAGGCGCGGCGCAACCGGCTGAAGCTTTATGTCGAGGGCGTGGACACGGTTGAACTGGAGGCCATGGTGGACCGCGTCGGCGCCGACTTCGTCGCCGGCGACCTCATCGGCGGCTGGACCGAGACGCCGGAACATATCGTGCGTATGTCCCGCCGCGAACTGCTGTCCAACACCCGCCCGCCGCCATAGGGGAATAAGGGCCGCTATTGCCGCTGCGGCAACTGGGCCCGCAAGCGCGCCGCTTCGCCCTGGTCCTGGGCAACACCGTCGCCTTGGCTGTACAGGTCGGCCAGCATGGCGATGGCGGTGGGGTCATTCTTTTCCGCGGCCTTGCGCAGCCAGCGTGCGGCCTCCGCCGGATCGCGCGCCACCTCGGGATCTTGCAGGTACATCTTGGCCAGACGGACTTGCGCCTTGACGAAGTCCCCGTTCGCCGCTTGCTGGAACAGCCGTATCGCATCCGTCGTGCTGTGGGGCACACCCTCGCCCTTGGCGTATTGGACACCCAGGTCGAATGCTGCCTCGGCGGAGCCTTTTTCGATCGCCGTCTGGTTCAGGCTCGCGGCCTTGGCGGTATCCCGCTCCACGCCCGCGCCCAGATAATAAAGCTTGGCCAGTTCCGTTTGCGCCGACGCCAGCCCCTGGTTGGCGGCAAGGTTGAACAGGCGCGCCGCTTCCGACAGGTTCTGTTCCACGCCGGTGCCATCGACATAACGCAAGCCCAGGAAATACTGGCCGTTGGCGTTGCCGGCCTCCGCCGCCTGGCGGAACAACTCCAGGGCCTTCGCCCGGTCTTGAGGAACGTACCGGCCATTATCGTAGATGGTGCCGAGGGCCACCATGGCTTCGGTGTCACCTCGCTCGGCATGCGCCTTTATGCTTGAGACGACCATCGCCGCCTCTTGGCGGCTAGGATTCGGCGATATGGTCGCCTGGACGGTCGGTTGTGGATCGGCTCCTGCCGTGGCGGCTGTGCCCAGGATCGCGAACGACAGCAGCACGGCCGGAAACGGCCGCCATGAGCAATTCCGCATCTTCCCCAAAATCCCCCAAAAGCCATGTTCGACTATCAACCAATCTGGCCGGTCGGAGGTTCTGCACGCAAGAGGTCAGTGGTTGGGCAGTTTCGCCCGCAGCCGTGCCGCCTCCGCCGGGTCCTTGGGGGCGCCATCACCGTTGGCGTACATCTTGCTCAGCAAGGTGATGGCGCCTTGTTCGCCATTGTCCGCGGCCTTGCGCAGCCATTGCAGGGCACGGGCGTCGTCCTTGGGCACGCCTTCACCCTGATGGTATTGGTAACCCAAGGCGAATTGCGCCGGGACCCAGCCGCTTTCCGCCGCCAGGGTGTTCCAGCGTGCGGCTTCCACCGGGTCCCGGGTCACGCCGACGCCGGCCAGATACAGGGCCCCCATCTGGCCCTGGGCACGGGCGAAGCCTTGGTTGGCCGCCTGCTTGTAGAGGCGCGCCGCCTCCGTCGGGTTCTTCTCCACGGCTGTGCCGGTCTGATACATCCAGGCCAGGTTGGTCTGGCCGGCGGGGTCGCCTTGCCGGGCACCCAGTTTGTAAAGACGGGCGGCCTCGTTCAGGTCCTTGGGCACGCCGCTGCCGTTTTCATAATGCCAACCCAGGGTGACCTGGCCACGGGCGTTGCCCTGGTCGGCCGCCAGCTTGTACAGGCGTGCCGCCTCCACCGGGTCTTTGGGCAGACCGTTGCTGCCTTGGTCGTACAGCACCGCCAGGCCGACCTGGGCCGTGGCGTTTCCCTTGTCCGACGCCTGGCGCAGATAGGCCAGGGCCTTATCCTTGTCCACCGGCACGCCCAGGCCTTGGCCATAGGCGCGCGCCAGTTCCACCATGGCGCCGGCATCGCCCTGCTTGGCCAGCGTCTGTAATGTGGGCAGGGCGGCGGCATAGTCCTGCCGCGCCATCGCCAGCCTGGCGATGGCCAGGTCGCTGGCCGGGTCGGCCAGGGCCGGGGTGCCGACGGTCGAACCCAGGACCAGCCCCAGAACCACCAGGGCGGCGGACGCCAGCCGGGAGAGGTACCGCGGCGCGCGCTGGCGCCAGGGCTGTGTGCGGGACGGGGACTGTGGCATGGGGCAACCTTCCTTCACCGGAACCAGGCAACTCGGGGGCGGCATGCAAGCCCTCGGGGGGCCTGATGTCAGGTCCGTAGGACCTCGCGCAGCCAGCGATTGGCGGGGTCGTCCTCACTGGCGCGATGCCAGTAGAGATTAAACGCCAGCGCCGGCATGTCCAGAGGTAGCGGCAGGATGGTCAGCGCGCCCCGGCTGCCGTCCACCATGGGTTGGCTGTGCCGGCGGCCCATGGTCAGCAACAGGCCGCCACCCTTGAGGCCGGTTTCCGCCACCACGCGGCAGGCCGTCTCATACCGCTGACAGCGCAGCGCGATGTGCCGCTGGATGCCCAACCGCGCCAGGGCATAATCCTCCACCGCCGGCCCGCTGCGGCGGGAGGAGACGGCGATGTGCGACGCCGCGCGATAGCGGTCCAAATCCAGCGGGGCATGGCCGGCCGCCGCCACCAGACAATAGTCATCGGCCAGCAGGGGGGCGTGGCGCAGGTCCGGGTCCGGTGCCAGGGCCACGTCCACCGCCAGGTCCAGACGGCCGCGTGCCAGGTCGGCCTTCATGGTCGCCCGGTCCAGCCGGACGCTGTCCAGATGCGCGCCGCCCAATCTGGCGCCCGCGCCCAGATGGTCGCGCAGGCGCGCCGCCATGCCGGGCAGCAGCGTAGGCTCCACCGCCTCCGGCATGGCGATGACGACCTGGCGCAAATCGCGGTCAGGCTGGAATTCCTGCGCATCGGCCAGCGCCCGGCTGAGGGCGGACAGCGCCTCCCGCACCCGGGGTGCCAGCCGGCGCGCCAGGGCGGAGGCGGTGACGCCCCGGCCGTCGCGGGGGAACAGCGGTTCGTCGCCGGGACCCAGATGGGGCCCCAACTGGTCGCGCAGCCGTGCCAGCGCGTGGCTGACCGCTGATTGCGACAGCGCCAGTTCCTCCGCTGCCCGGGTCAGGCTGCCCGCCCGGTAGACGGCGTCGAATACCCGCAGCAGGTTCAGGTCCAGCCGCGACAGCTGGCGTGAATCATGAACATCATTCATGGTTCATCGCGCATAAACTTCCCATCCGTTCATGTCAATCCGGCGTTACACTCCCCCGGACAGATAAGGCCGCACGAACGGCCGACGGGAGGAAACACCAATGGACTTCCAGCCCAGCGCCCGGGGCCAGGACTACCTGGACCGTGTCCGCCGCTTCATCGACGACCATATTCGCCCGGTGGAGGCCCAGTATTGGCGCGATGTGGCGATCCATGACGGGCCCGACTGGCGCGCCTGGCGGGTACCGCCGAAGATGGAGGACCTGAAGGCCCGCGCGAAGGCGGAGGGCCTGTGGAACCTGTTCCTGCCGGACGCCGAACTTGGGGCGGGTCTCACCACCCTGGAATACGCCCCTATCGCCGAGGCCACGGGCCACAGCCTGATGGCCCCTGAGGTGTTCAACTGCAACGCCCCCGACACCGGCAATATGGAGGTGCTGTGGCGTTACGGCAGTGCGGCACAGAAGGATGCGTGGTTGCGTCCCCTGCTGGCCGGTGACATCCGGTCTGTCTTCTGCATGACGGAGCCGGAGGTGGCCTCATCCGATGCCACCAACATGGCGGCCACGGCGGTGGTGGACGGGGATAGTGTGGTGGTGACGGGCCGCAAATGGTGGTCCAGCGGCATCGGCGATCCCCGCGCGCGCATTGCCATCGTCATGGCCCGCACGCCCGATGAGGGTCGCGACCGGCATCACCAGCATTCCATGGTGCTGGTGCCGCTGGACACGCCCGGCGTGCGCATCGAACGCATGCTGCCGGTGTTCGGTGCCTGGGACGCCCCCCATGGCCATGGCGAGGTGGTGTTCGACCGGGTGCGGTTGCCGGTGGACAACATCATCGCCGGCCCCGGCATGGGGTTTGAGATCGCGCAGGGCCGCCTTGGCCCCGGCCGCATCCATCACTGCATGCGCTGCCTGGGGGCGGCGGAGGCGGCCTTGGCCCTGATGGTGGACCGGGGCATGGCCCGTACCGCCTTCGGACGGCCGCTGATCGACCTGGGTGGTAACCGCGAGCGGGTGGCGGAGGCCCGCGTGGCCATCGACCAGGCCCGCCTGTTGACCCTTTTCGCCGCCTGGAAGATGGACAAGGTGGGCACGCAAGCCGCACTGACCGAGATTTCGGCCATCAAGCTGGTGGCGCCCGGTGTGCTGGAAAAGGTGGTGGATGACGCCATCCAGATCCATGGCGGTGCCGGTGTTTCCGGCGACACGCCGTTGGCGGGGTTCTACGCCCAGGCCCGCTCCCTACGCCTGGCCGACGGGCCGGATGAGGTGCACAAGGCCATGATCGCGCGCCTGGAACTGGCGCGGCGTGGATACAAGAAATCAAGAGGGGAGGGCTGAGCCATGGCTATCACGCCGAAGACCGGCAGCGGCGGCGGCCGCATCTTCATCACCGGTGGCGCCAGCGGCTTGGGCCTGGCCCTGGCGCGGCGCTATGCCCGCGCCGGCTGGCGCGTGGCGGTGGGCGATGTCAACGCCGCGGCCATGCAGGCGGCCGTGGCGGAATTGTCCACGATCGCCCCCGATGCCTTCGCCATTCCCTGCGACGTGCGCGACGACGCGGCCCTGCCGGCGGCGGCGCAGGCGCTGGTCCAGCGCTGGGGCGGGGTGGACATGGTCGTCAACAATGCCGGCGTGGCCCAGGCCGGCAACATCGACGACACGCCGCTGGATGACTGGCGCTGGATCATCGACATCAACCTGATGGGCGTGGTGCGTGGCTGCCGCGCCTTCACGCCGATGTTCAAGGCGCAGGGCCACGGCTATTTCGTCAACACCGCCTCCATGGCCGGCCTGCTGGATATGCCGACCATGGCCGCCTACAACGCCACCAAGGCGGCGGTGGTATCCTTGTCGGAAACCCTGCAGCACGAATTGGCGCCCAACGGCGTGGGTGTCAGCGTCATCTGCCCCTCCTTCTTCAAGACCAATCTGGCCGACAGCCTGCGCACCACCGACCCGCGCCTGCGCGCCCGGGTGGACAAGCTGCTGAACAAGCCCGGCCTCACGGCGGACGACGTGGCGGACTTCGTCTACCAGGGTGTGGCGGCGGGGCGCATGCACCTGCTGCCGCACAAGGACGGCCGCCGCTTCTGGCTGATCAAGCGCCTGCTGCCCCGTGCGTGGTACGTGGCCTTCATCAACAACCGCGCGCGCAGCATGGCGGCACCATCGCGCAAGGCCGCGCCGCCGCAGCCGGCCTCGGGCACGCCATGACGGGACCGGCGCGACCGGTGATCGACCGCGCCGGCCCTGTGCGTAGCGGCGAGGGGCTGGACGCGACGGCGGTGGACCGCTGGCTGCGGCAACTGCGCCCTGACCTGCCGGGCCCGCCCACGGTGACGCAGTATTCCGGCGGCGCCTCCAACTGGACCTACCGCCTGGCGTACGGGGAAGACGGGGCGGATGGCGACTTCATCCTGCGCCGCCCGCCGGCCGGCACCAAGGCCAAGTCCGCCCACGACATGGGCCGCGAATATCAGGTGCAGCGGGCCCTGAAGCCCGTCTTTCCCTGGGTTCCGGCCATGGTGGGGTTGTGCCGGGACGAAAGCGTCATCGGCGCCGATTTCTACGTGATGGAGCGCATCGCCGGCGTCATTCCCCGTGCCAACCTGCCGCGCGGCCTGGATCTGGGGCCGGCGGAGGTGCGCCGCCTGTGCCTGGCCATGGTGGACAAGCTGGTGGCCCTGCACCGGGTGGATGCGGGCGCGGCCGGCCTGTCTGGCCTGGGCAAGGGCGATGGCTATTGCCGCCGCCAGGTGGAGGGGTGGTCCGGCCGTTACCAGAAGGCGCGTACCTGGAACGTGCCGTCCTTCACCCGCGTGCGCTCCTGGCTGGCGGCCAATACGCCGAAGGATGTTGGCGCCTGCGTCATCCACAATGACTGGCGCTTCGACAATCTGGTGTTGGACGCGGCCGACCCCACCCGGGTGATCGGTGTACTGGATTGGGAAATGGCCACCATCGGCGACCCGCTGATGGATCTGGGCGGGGCGCTGGCCTATTGGGTGCAGGCCGATGACGATTTCTTCATGCGTTCCATCCGCCGCCAGCCCACCCATTTGCCCGGCATGCTGACCCGGGCGCAGGTGGTGGAGCATTACTTGGCGGCCATGGCCGACCGGCTGGACGTCAAGGCGGTGGACTGGACCTTCTATGAGGTGTTCGGCCTGTTCCGCCTGGCCGTCATCGCCCAGCAGATCTACTATCGGTATCATCATCGCCAGACGCGCAACCCGGCGTTCAAGCGCTTCTGGCTGCTGGTGGCGTATCTGAACTGGCGCTGCCGTCGCACCATACGCCGGGCAGGAGGGTAGGCCATGGTGGCGCTGTACCTCATCCGACACGGACAGGCGTCGTTCGACGCCGACGATTACGACCGGCTGTCGGCCGTGGGCCTCGATCAGGCCCGGGTCGTGGGGCGGGCGCTGGCCGCCCGCCTGCCGCGGGTGGATGCGGCGGTGGCGGGCACCCTGACCCGTCAGCGGGATACAGGTGCGACCTGCCTGGACGCCATGGGGGTGCGGGGGGCCATTCCCTTCACCGTCGATGCCGACCTTGATGAATACGATGCAGCTGACCTTATCGGCCGTCATCGTCCGGACTTGGCCGATGCCGCGACCTTGCGTGCGGAACTGGCGGCCACGCCTGATCCCCGCCGCGCCTACCAGGCCCTGTTCGCCGACGCCGTCGCCCGGTGGATGAGCGGCCGGTACGACCATGAGTATGCTGAGGCCTGGCCCGTCTTCCGCCGCCGCTGCCTGGCCGCGATGACGCGGGCGGCGGTCCTGGGCGGCACCGTCCTGGTCTTCACCTCCGGCGGCCCCATCATGGCGGCGGTGCAGGCTGTGGTGGGCCTGAACGGCGCGCCCGCACGGCAGGTGCACTGGGGCCTGGTCAATGGCGGGGTCACCAAATTGCTGGTCCCGTCCAAGGCCGCCGGCCGCATGGGCCCCGACTGGTCGCTGGCCAGCCTGAACGAACACGCCCTGCTGGAGGCCCAGCCGGGCCTGCTGACCTATCGCTGAAGGATCCCCCCGTTCATGGTGGCCAAGACCATCCTGATCACCGGCGCCAGTTCCGGCCTGGGGCTGGGCATGGCGCGCGAATTCGCCCGCCGGGGCCGCGACCTGGCCCTATGCGCCCGCCGCACCGACAGGCTGGAGGCGCTGCGCGAGGAATTGCTGCGCGACCACCCCGGCATCCGCGTCGTTGTCCGTCCACTGGACGTCACCGATCATGCGGCGGTGTTCGAAACCTTCCATTCTTTCGATACCGGAATGGGTGGCCTGGATCGTATCATCGTCAACGCCGGCATCGGTTCCGGCCGCCGCATCGGCACCGGCCATTTCGCCGACAACCTGGCCACCGCCCAGACCAACTTCGTGGCCGCCCTGGCACAATGCGAGGCGGCGGTGGAGTTGTTCCGGGCTCGTAATAAGGGCCATCTGGTGGT
The DNA here is from genome assembly GCA_028283825.1 of Azospirillaceae bacterium. Classification (NCBI taxonomy): domain Bacteria; kingdom Pseudomonadati; phylum Pseudomonadota; class Alphaproteobacteria; order Rhodospirillales; family Azospirillaceae; species Azospirillaceae bacterium. Next base: position 712,365 of record JAPWJW010000001.1, read on the forward strand.
GGTCTCATCCATGAGCGCGCTGCGCGGCCTGCCCAAACACCTGACCGCCTATGCCGCCACCAAGGCCGGACTGGCCGCCCTGGCGGAAGGCATCCGGGCGGAACTGCTGCACACCCCCATCCGCGTCACCACCCTGTTCCCCGGCTACATCCGCACCGAACTGAACGCCGGCGCCAAGCGCCTGCCCTTCGCCATCGACGGTGAGTTGGGCAGCCGGCTGCTGGTCCGTGCTATCGAGCGTGAACCCGCCAAGGCCTACGTCCCCGCCTGGCCTTGGGCCCTGCTGGCGCCGGTGATGAAGGTGCTGCCGCTCAGTGTGGTGGCGAAGCTGGCTTAGGCGCCCTTGCGCCGGCGGCGCCAGACCAGACGTGCAATCCAACCCGCCAGCGCCACCACGGGCAGCCATGGCAACATCCGGGCGGTGAAGGTCACGACCCCCGCCAGCGAATCCACCAGGATGTCGCTGAACCCCTTGGCCGCCGCCTTCAGGGGGCGCCAGTCCACGCCGTCGGGTCTGGGCTCGTCCGGCATGGCCCCTTCATAGCGGATATCGACCTTCACCATCTCCGTCTGGGTGCGTAGATAGTCGCGTTGGGCGGTGGCGCTTTCAATGTCGCCCTGCACCTGGGCCAGCGTGTGTTCAAGGTTGATCAGGTCGCCCACATTCTTGGACGCGGTTTGACGCAGCAGGGCGGTCAGACGGTCGCGCAGGGCGATCTGGGTTTCCAGCCGCTTGTCCACGTCCAGCACGGCCAGCGTCTTGTCCTCGCTGGTTTCGGTGTGGCCGGTGATTTCCGCCGGCGGGGCTGCCAGGCTGGTGGTGAAGGACGCAAGTGCCGCCGGCGGCAGGCGCAGGCTGGTGTGCGCGTTGACCCATTTCCCGCTGGAGCTGCGATTGATCTGGGATTCCACGACCTCGCCCCCCAGTTGGGCACAGGCATCCAGGTGGCGGCGCTGGGTCGCCTCCACCGCGTCGGCTGGTACGCGCAAGGTATAGCTGTGGCTGACGGCCATATATTTGCGCGTCGCCATCTGAGGGACCGGCGCGCTTATGGCGAAGTCTTCCTTGGCACCGGGAACCGGGGCCTGCGCCCGTACGGCGACCTCCACCTTCTTTTCCGGCGTCTTGCCGCAGGCGGTGACGGCCAGGCAAGTGGCCAGGACAATGGGCAGGCTGGACCTGCGGGCGAACCCCATCATGCGCGATCCCCATCGGCAAATTGTGCGATGGCCCACCTTGATAACCAAGGGTGGCGGATGTGCGGAGGAATCTTGGCTTTATTGCCATCATCGCCGTTGGAGGCCGCGCCCGATGGCGGAGATGGTCAAATCCTGTCCAACTGGTCATGTTTCCCCTTATCCCGTCGGCCAAGCCATTGACAGGGGCCGGATGGGCCGCCATCAACGGCGGGGGTGGATGGTGACGGTGATCGGGGGCTGGTGGTGAAGGTTCGGATCTGGCCGGTGGCGGCGGTGTTGGTGGCGATGGGCTTGGCCCTGCTGGGAACGGCACCCGTGCGGGCCGCCGGGGCGGCATCGGAACAGCCGCCCTTCCTGCTGGTCAGCGACCTGCATTTCAACCCGCTGGACGATGCCGCCATCGCGGCGCGCCTGGACGCCGCACCGGCCAAGGACTGGCCCGCCATCCTGGACAGCGTGCCGGGCCGCCGGCTATCGACCTATGGCAAGGACAGCAACTGGTTCGTGCTGCGCGCCGCCTTCGCCGCCATGCGGCGGGCCCAGGCGCATCCCGCCTATATCCTGCATACCGGCGACATGCTGGCCCACGATTTCCGCGAGACGTTCGAGGCGGCACTGCCGGTCCACAAGGGGGATGAGGCGGCCTATCGCGCCTTCACGCTGAAGACGGTGGCGACCCTGATGGAAACCCTGCGGGCCACCTTCCCCGGCGTGCCGGTGCTGACGGCGCTGGGGAACAACGATAGCTATTGCGGCGACTATGCCGTGGAGCCGGCCGGGCCTTTCCTGGCCGACACCGCCCCCTTGGTGGCGGCCGGTTTCGGGCGGGCGCTGGCGGCGCGGGGCGATGCCGGCGCCATCGGGCGCGACTGGCGCGCGGCCGGCAACTACGCCATTCCCCACCCTACACTGCAGGGCGTGCGCATCCTGTCGTTCGACACGGTGATGCTGACCCGCAAGTACCAGAACAGCTGCGGCCGGCCTGGCGACACGCCGCAGCAGACCGCGCTGGCCTGGCTGCACCAGGCGCTGGCCGACGCGAAGGCGGCGGGCGAAGGCGTCTGGCTGATCACCCACGTGGTGCCGGGCATCGATGGCTACGCCACCGGCAACGCCTGGGCCAAGGCGGAGAAAGAAGCAGCCCCCGGCGCCGCCCCCGCCTGCACCGCACCCACCGAACTGCTGGCCCCGGGCATGGAGGCGGCGTTCGAACAGGAACTGGCGCAGTACCATGACATCATCCGGGTGATGTTCGCCGGCCACCTGCATATGGACGACATGCGCCTAGTGGGGCCGCCCGGCGCCGGCGTGCTCGTGCTGGTGACGCCGGCGATCAGCCCCGTCTTCCTGCAGAACCCGGCGTTCAAGCTGGGGCGGGCGGCGGCGGACGGTACGGTCGAGGACCTCACCACCTACATCATGACCAACCTGCCCGACGGCCCGACGGTGGAAACCGCCCACTGGAGCGCGGAATACGACACCGCCCGGGCCTGGGGCACGCCGACGCTGACGGCGCAGACCCTGCACGGCATCATCGCCCATATCCGGGACAGCACTGCCGCCCGCGACCAGTACCACACCTTCTACAGCGTGGGCCGTCCGGACGTATCGGCCATGACCCCCGCCAACCAGCAGCTTTACCTTTGCGCCCTGGACCACACCCTGGCCCCGGACTACACGCGCTGCGCCTGTCCGGCGCCCTGACCCTGAGAGAAGCCGCCATGACGCGCCGTCTTGTCCCCGCCCTTTGCCTTGCCTTGGCCCTGGCGGGTTGCGTCGCCCAGCCGGCACCGTCCACGGCACCAATGGACCTGCCCAACCTGGGTGTGGTGAAGACCCAACTGCTGGCCTATCACGACAGCGGCGCCTACGACCGCGACCTGGCGCGGGTGGCGGGCGAGGCCGGGGCCTGGATCAAGGCGCGGGCCGCCAGCCTGCCGGCGGGCACCAAGCCGGCCCTGGTGCTGGACATCGACGAGACGTCGCTGACCAACTGGCCGCAGCTGAAGATCAACGACTTCGGCTACATCAAGGCCGGCGGCTGTGATATGGACCAGGGCCCGTGCGGTTCGCCAGCGTGGGAGATGATGGGCCAGGCCGCCGTCATCCAGCCGACGTTGGAGGTCTATCGCCAGGCGCGGGCGGCGGGTATCGCCGTCTTTTTCATCACCGGGCGCCCGGAATCGGAACGCGACGCCACGGCGCGCAACCTGGCGTCCGCCGGGTATGAGGGCTGGGCCGGCCTGGTGCTGCGCGGGCCCGGCGCCCACGGCCAGCCGGCGGCGGTCTACAAGACGGCGGAACGCGCGCGCATCGAGGCCCAGGGCTACACCATCATCGCCAACATGGGCGATCAGGATAGCGACCTGGCTGGCGGCCATGCCGAACGCACCTTCAAACTGGCCAATCCCTACTACTTCATCCCCTGAAACGCTTCGCGCCCGCGTCATTGACCCGACGCGACCTTGCAAAGGTGTCGGGGTTTCCCGCATCCTCCGGCCATCCCTTTCGACGCGGAAGGGGACAGCCTTGGGGGGCGGGGGATGAGCGGGGAAATGGATGCGGCCGGCGGCCTGTTGGAAGGCGGGCTGGTCGCCCGGGCCGTTGAACAGGAACGTCAGGGCGGGGGCGGTCACGCACACGGTGCGGCTGGGCACCACGGGGATGATCACCATCGCTGTGCCAACTGCGGCACGCACCTGGCGGGGGCCTATTGCCAGGCCTGCGGCCAGGTGGGCCACGTCCACCGGTCCATGCTGCACATCCTGGAAGAATTCTTCCACGGCATCCTGCATTTCGACAGCAAGGTGTGGCGCACCTTCCCCATGCTGGCCTTCCGGCCGGGGGACCTGACGCGGCGCTATGTCCACGGCCACCGGGTGCGCTACGTCTCGCCGCTGGCGCTGTTCCTGTTCTGCGTCTTCATCATGTTTTTCGCCCTGTCCTTCCTGGATGCGCCGGACAAGGTGCTGAACGGCAATCCGCTGGCGAACATCGACCACAAATCCGTGGCCGAAGGCCGGGTGGAGTTGGAGAACGCCATCAACGAGGCCAAGGGCGACCTCAAGGACGCGGAGCAGGACCTGGCCGAGGCCCGCCAGGATGGCGGCAACGCGGACAAGGCGACGGCCCGGCGCGACAACAAGGCCCAGGAACTCAAGGTGGCGGAGGCCATGCTGGGTGCCTTCGACGCGGCGGCCAAGGCAGGACTTAAAGCGGCGGGAAAGGTGGCGCACGACCCGGCCGACGCCACTGGAACGCCGGCTTCGCCATCCGAGCCGGCCACAGACGCGGCGGGCAAGGCCAAGAAGATCTGGTCAATCGCGGACGAACCCACGGGCGATGAACCGCAATGGGCCCGTGCCGCCAAGCGCCTGGCCGATTCCGAAGACCTTCACGTGGGCATCCCACAGTTGGAGGAGCATGTCCGTCACGCGCTGCGCAACCCGGAACTGACCTTCTACAAGATCAAGGCGTCGGCCTCGAAGCTGTCCTTCCTGCTGGTGCCGCTGTCCGTGCCCTTCATCTGGCTGATGTTCGCCTTCAAGCGCGGGGTCTATCTGTACGACCATGTGGTCTTCGCCCTGCACTCCCTGTCCTTCATGGCGGTGCTGACGGCGCTGGCGGTGCTGCTGTCGCGTCTGGGGGCGGGCACGGCGGCCCTCGGCAGCCTGCTGTGTTTCGTGCCGCCCATCCACATGTACGCCCATCTCAAGGGCGCCTATCGCCTGGGTGTCTTCTCCGCCCTGTGGCGCACCTGCGTCCTGCTGTGGGTGGCGACCCTGGCGCTGACCACCTACCTGGTCTTCATCATCTCCGTCGGTTTGGTGGAATAGACGGCCTCAGTCCGCCGCCGATTCAAGGCCTTCCGTCAGGCTGGCGGCGATGTTGCGGGTGGCGACGGTGGCGTCGGGGTTGTCCAGCGGCAATACCCGGCGGCCCTGCCGGGTATAGGCCAGGGCCGCGCGGATCTGCGGATCGTTGCGGAACAGGGCCATGAACGACCCGTCGGCATAGGCCTGGTACAGGCCGTTCAGCAGCATGTCGGCCAGCCGGTCGTTGTGCTTGGCCACGAAGAAATAAAGATAGAAATCGCGGTACAGCAGGGCGACGTCGCGGGCCACCGACACCGCGTCGCCGGCGGCCTGGGCGCTTTCCACCTCGCGGTCGATGTCCAGGCTGCTGCGCGGCAGGGCGTCGGCCCGGCCGGCGGCGAGATCGCCGTAAAGATCGCCGCCTTCCCGCACTGACAGGCCGGCGGCGCGCAGCAGCCCGGCCTCCGGCCATCCCCGGCCCTGCGCCAGGGACAGGCCCGAGAGGCCGCGCTGGATCTTCTCCTCCCCGGCCTCGCCCACCGCCAGCATGCGATACCCCATCAGGCCCCGGTCCAGCGGAATGCGCACCGGCTGGAAGTGCGCCTCCAGCGCCGGCGTGGTGGCCAGCCACGTGACATCGACCGTGCCGTTGTCCGGCTGGTCCAGCAGGCGCAGCACCTGGGCGGAGGGCAGGGGGTGATCATCGATCTTGAGGACATAGGGCTGGCCGCTTTTGGACAGCGCCAGTTTCAGCACCTGCAGCACATAGGCGGGCGCGGTGCCCTGGTTCAGGGCGTGGACCACCAGCGGTGCCGGCGTGGGCGCGCCGCCCGATGGTGGCGCCATGCCACCCAGGTCGATGGGATCGTCACCGCTGGCGCTGATGGTGCCACTGGCGGCCGTTTCGTCCACCGCCGCGGCGACAGCCGGCACGACCATGGTCACGATTGAAATCAACAGCAGACAAGCGGCAACCAGGGACGCCTGTCCCTGCCGGTTCAAAGTACGCATGGCACAAACACATCCTGGGCCCCCTTCTGCCAAGGGGACCGGCATCGCTTGGTGGTGGCTGTCCCTCGGCAGGCTTGGCCGCCCGACGGGGACTTTTATTTGGTGGGCAAACCTTACATCACGTTTGTACCGGGGTGGAGTCCTTAAGGAATGCGTTTCGATCCCGCCGGCTATTCCCCAAGACAAGGCTTGGGCATTTACGCGCAAAGGTGGCGTCTCTTCAGATGACCTACCGGATCATTTCCATGCATATTCTTTAAAAATCAAAATGATGACAAGTTGTCGCAGCTGTTCTTTCCATCCTTGGTTTTAATGCATCTTTAACCGAGGGGGTCGTGAATACCAGGGTCGTATCCGTCTTCTTGCCCGGGTGGTTCCATCCCGGGGGGCGGTGCTTTCAAGAAGTCGTATCCGCCGAAAGGAAAGACCATGGCCACCTGGCGCAACCTTCCCATCCGCATCAAGATCCTCCTCGCCTTTTTCGTGGTTTTCGCCACCACCATGGCGCTGGGGCTGTTCGGCCTCAGCCGCACCGCAGCCGTGAATGCCGCCGCGGTCGAAATTCGCGATGACTGGTTGCCGTCCACCGTCAGCCTGGGCCGTCTGGCCGCAGCGGTGAACGGCGTGCGGGTGATCGAGGCGCGCGCCATCATCGCCGCCATCGCCGGCGACAAGGATATGTTGGGCAAGGGGGCGGAGCAATTCAACCAGGCGGTCGCCGACGCAGACAAGGCGCGCGCGGCATACCAGTCCATGGTGGCGGCCGGCACGAACGACGAAACCCTGATGAAGGAATTCGACGCGTCCTGGGCACAGTTCAAGACCATCAGCGCGCAGGTCCAGGCGCTGGCGATGAAGGGCGACAACGCCGGCGCCCTGCCGCTGTTCCTGGGGGATGACTTCAAGGTCTATCAGGCGGCGTTGGCCAAGGTCATGGCCGATAATGATTTCAACGGTGCGGAAGGCAAGAAGGCGGCCGACCATGGGGCCGCGATCTACGGCACCGCCCAATGGAGCACCTGGGCCGCCATCCTGGTATCCGCCCTGCTCAGCGCCGGCGCCACCTTCGTCATTGTCGCCGGCGTGGTGAAGCCCATCGTGCGCACCACCGGCGTGGTGGAAACCCTGTCCAAGGGCGACCTGGCCGTCACCGTCACCGACACCGATCGCAGCGATGAGGTCGGCACCCTGACCCGTGCCTTGGAGGTGTTTCGCGACGGCATGGTGAAGGCCCGCGATCTGGCCCAGGTCCAGGAGCAGGAACGCCAGGCCAAGGAGCGGCGCGCCCAGGCGCTGGAGACGCTGGTCCGGGGCTTCGAAGCCAAGGTGGCTGAAATGGTCGGCACCTTGGCGGGCGCCGCCACCGAGATGCAGGTCACGGCGCAGGGCATGGCCAGTACGGCGGAACAGGCCAACGCCCAGTCCAGCGCCGTGGCGGCCGCGGCCCAGCAGGCTTCCGCCAACGTGCAGACGGTGGCCGCCGCCACGGACGAGATGGTGGCCACGGTGCAGGAGATCGGCAGCCAGGTGGAAAAGTCGCGCACCATCGCCACCAAGGCCATCGCCGAGGCGGAAGAGACCGGCGCCACCGCCCGCCAACTGGCCAACAGCGCCCAGCGTATCGGCGAGATTGTGCAACTGATCAGTGATATCGCCGGGCAGACCAACCTGCTGGCCCTGAACGCCACCATCGAGGCGGCGCGGGCCGGTGAGGCCGGCAAGGGCTTCGCCGTCGTGGCCAGCGAGGTCAAGAGCCTGGCCAACCAGACCTCCAAGGCCACCGGCGACATCGAAAGCCAGATCGGCGAGATCCAGGCGCTGACCAGCCAGGCGGTGGCCGCCATTGAAAGCGTGGGCCGCACCATCAACGACATGTCCAGCATCGCCATGGCCATCGCGTCGGCCATTGAGGAGCAGTCGGCCACGACGTCCGAGATCGCGCGCAGCGTGAACGAGGCCGCCAAGGGGACGGAGGAGGTGTCGCGCAACATCACCGGCGTGCATGAGGGGGCGGTGGCGACGGGTGCCGCCGCCAGCCAGATCCAGGACGCCGCCCGCGACCTGTCGCACCAGGCGGAAAACCTGAATGGGGAGGTCGCGACCTTCATCAGCGGGGTCAAGGCCGCGTAAGGCGCGTTGGCCGGGAGGGGGGCTTTAACGAAGGGGCCCCCCTTCTGCTATGGATTTTTAATGCGCGGCCGGCGGCTGAATGGGGTGTCTCACCCATACCCCGGATGCCCGCCATGGATCTCGCCAGCTTTCTCGATCTTGTCGTCTATTACACCCAACCCACCCAACCGGCGCCGTGCCCTGTGCCGGCTGACTGGTCCTACGCCACGCCGCCGCATCTGGCCGGGGGCGGGTCAGTGTCGCTGGACCTGACCGCGGGACGCGTGTGGGTGCGCGATTGCCGGCGCGAGGGCGACTTCCCCCTGGCCCAGGTGGCCGTGCAACCCATCCGCCCTGCCGACCTGGCCCGGCCGGAGGCCTTGGCCCAGATGGTCATCTGGGCGGGTGAGCCCGTGCCCTGGCGCTTTCGCATCCCCTGCGGCTCCTGGCGGCAGGCGCGCACGGTGACGGCGGAACTGTCCCTGCTGCTGGACCGCGCGGCGACCGACATGCCCGCCCGTTGTCTCAGCTTCTGACCGGCCGAAGTTCTCTTCCTCGCGGCCTAATCCTTTTGTGCGACGCAAAACCTTCTTCGCGCATGCGAGATGGGGCGGGTATACTGCCGGCCGCGATAGCCCGTCGGATACGACCGGAGAGGACAAAGCTTATGGCTTTCACCGAAGCGACCAGCCCGAAATCGCCCTTCGACCTGCCCGCCGACATACCGGATCCCACCAGCCTGTGGCCATTCCGCATGTGGCAGGACGGCATGGGCTACGCCATAGACGCGTGGCAGCGTGGCGCCCTTGTGCTGGACGTGCTGCGCCAGCGTGGCGCGCAATACCATGAACACATGGCGCAGACGGCACCCACCGTCCTCAGCTTTGACAGTGAGACAGTGCTGGACGGCGCCACGTTGCCCCGGCCGGTGAATTATTCGCTGCAGCGCATCATTCCGCCCCAGGGTGTGGACCTGGATCTGAAGAAGCGGCCCTTCGTCATCGTCGATCCGCGCGCCGGCCACGGGCCCGGCATCGGCGGCTTCAAGTCGGATAGTGAGATCGGCGTGGCGCTGGCCGCCGGCCACCCCTGCTATTTCATCGGCTTCCTGCCCCGGCCCATTCCCGGCCAGACGGTGGAGGATGTGATCGCGGCTGAGGCCGCATGCCTGGAAAAGGTCATCGAACTGCACCCCGATGCAGAGGGCAAGCCGGTGGTCATCGGCAATTGCCAGGCGGGCTGGCAGTTGATGATGACGGCGGCCATCCGGCCGGACCTGTTCGGTCCCATCATCATCGCCGGCTCACCCCTGTCCTTCTGGGCCGGCCTGCGCGGGCAGGACCCCATGCGCTACAGCGGTGGCCTGCTGGGTGGCAGCTGGCTGACGGCCTTCGCCAGCGACATGGGTGCCGGCCTGTTCGACGGCGCCTGGCTGGTGCAGAACTTCGAAAGCCTGAACCCCGCCAACACCCTGGTCGGCAAGCAATACGGCCTGTGGGACAAGGTGGATACCGAGGCCGCGCGCTATCTGGGCTTTGAGAAATGGTGGAACGGCCACGTCCTGCTGAACGGCGAGGAAATCCAATACATCGTCGACAAGCTGTTCGTGGGCAACCGCCTGGCCACGGCCGACATCGTCACCAAGGACGGCGTGCGGGTGGATCTGCGTGCCATCCGGTCGCCCATCATCGTCTTCTGTTCCAAGGGCGACAACATCTCGCCCCCGCCGCAGGCGCTGGGCTGGATCAACGATTTGTATGAAAGCGTGGACGACATCCGTTGCCACGGCCAGACCATCGTCTATGCCGTGCATGAGAGCATCGGCCACCTGGGCATCTTCGTGTCGTCGTCGGTGGCCCGCAAGGAACACCGGGAGTTCGCCTCCAACATCGATTTCATCGACGTGCTGCCCCCCGGCCTGTACGAGGCGCAGATCCTGCCGGCGGAGGCCGCGCCCTCCGGCAAGTCGGGGCAGGAGGGCGACCCCAACGTCCTGCGGTTCGCCGCGCGCAGCACCAATGACGTGGCGGCCCATGTCCAGTGCCAGGCCGACGACGAACGGCGCTTCGCCACCGTGTCGCGCCTGTCGCGGGTGACGCTGGGCCTGTATCGCGATTTCGTGCAGCCTTGGGTGCGGCAGTTCATCAGTGAGGATACGGCCGAAACCCTACGCAACCTGCATCCCCTGCGCGTCAGCTACGAGATGTTCTCCGACACCAATCCCTGGCTGAACGGCGTGCCCGAACTGGCCGCCGCGGCCCGCCGCGACCGCCGGCCGGTGGGGTCGGAGAACGTGTGGCGCAAGCTGGAACAGCAGGTGGCGCAGCAGATGGAAACGGCGCTGAACATCTATCGCGACCACCGCGACGCGGCGGGCGAGGCGATGTTCATGGGCATCTACGGCCATCCGCTGACCCAGGCGCTGTTCGGCTTGAACGCCGATGACGCCCCACCGCGCACCCATCCGGGTGAGACGCCGGAACACCGCCGCTTCCTGGCCGAACAGGGGGCCGAACTGCGCCAGCGCCTGCATGAGGGCGGCCCGCGCGAGGCCGGCATGCGGGCCCTGCTGCACGTGGCGTTGGCCGAGCGCATGGCCGACGCCCGCGGCTTCAACGCCCTGCGCGCGTTGCGCGACACCCATGGCCGCGGCCTGGAACTGGCGCAGTTCAAGCAACTGGTGCGCGACCAGTACCTGATGCTGCTGCTGGATCCGGCGGGTGCCCTGGAAACCCTGCCCGAACTGCTGGCCGGCGCCACGGCGGAGGAGATCACCCGCGTGGCCGACAACCTGCTGGCCGTCGCCGGTGCCGCCGGTCCGCTGGACACCAGGGGCCAGGAACGGCTGGACAGCCTGGTGGCCCTGTTCCGCGACCTGGCCGCCAAGGCGCCGAAGGCGGACGCCCCCAGCGCCAAGGCCGAGGCGGCACCGCCCAGCACCGAAATCACCGAGCCGGCCAAGGTTGAACCGGCCCCTGCCGAGCCGGCGAAAGCCAAGCCCGCCCGCGCCCGACGGGTGAAGGCCGCCCCGGCGCCGAAGGAAGCGCTGCCGGCTGAAACCTCCGTCGTGGAGGGCGAACCGCTGCCGGAGTCCAAACCCGCGCCGTCGCCCGAGGTGAAGGCGGCGACGGAGCCCAAGCCCGGTCCCGTGGCGACCGCCCCGGTGACGGTGCCCAAGCGGACCCCCGCCCCCCGTCGGGCCAAAGCGCCCCGGCGGTGAACAACGGCCACGATTAGAGCGGAACGCGATCAGGTGGAATCACCTGATCGCGTTCCGCTCTATCCTGCTCTAACTGGCCAGGATTCACGCACCCCGCGTGTAAATCCTTGTGGTTGATGCCCTTCCTCCATTTACATTGACCGGGAAGTTCGGCGGCCGTCGGCTTGGGGTTTATGGGGGTGGGTATGCGTTGGTGGGTGTTGGGGGCGATGGCGACCCTGTGCATGGGGGGCGCCATGGGCTTGGCGCGTGCGGCGGACAAGCCGGTGGTGGCGCCGCCGGAGGCCTGGGTGAAACCCGTGGATATGCCCGCCAATGGTGATGGCGGCGGCGCGTCGGCGGCCATCCAGATCCTGCTGACGGACTGGCAGATGAACCAGGCGACGGATGGGGTGTCCGTCTACAGCCATAACGTCATCAGGGTGCGTACGCCCCAGGGCCTGACGCCCATGGGGTCCCAGCAGTTGAACTGGAACCCCGATACCGATGTCCTGACACTGCACCAGTACCGCATCCGACGCGGTGACCAGGTCATCGACCTGCTGCCGACGGTCCAGCCCTTCACCGTCCTGCGGCGGGAACGCAATTTGGAAGCCGCGGCCCTGGACGGCACGCTGACCGTCACCTTGCAGCCGCCGGGCCTGCTGGTGGGCGATGTGCTGGAAACCGCCTACACCCTGAAGCGGAACGATCCCGTCCTTCAGGGGCAGATGGCGGAACTGTTCGCCGAGGTATGGTTGGTGCCGACCGACCGCGTCTACGTGCGGGCCAACTGGCCCAAGTCCCAGCCCTTGCACTGGCGCGCCACCGATGGGTTGGACAAGCCCAAGACGGCGCCGGGTGAACTCAGCCTGGACATGCATGACGTGGTTGAACTGCATGGGCCGGCCAATGCGCCCGCCCGTTACTTCAATTTCCGCCAGCTGGAATTCAGCACCTATGCCTCCTGGGCCGACCTTTCGACGCAGATGGAGGCGCTGTTCGCCAAAACAGCGGTGCTGGTGCCTGATTCCCCCCTGAACGTTGAGGTGGCGCGTATTCGCGCCGCCTCTGCGGATCCCAAGGTGCGGGCGGTCCTGGCGCTGGCGTTGGTGGAAGACCAGGTGCGTTACCTGTTCCTGGGCATGAACAACGGCGCCCTGGTGCCGGCGGCGGCCGACCTGACCTGGACGCGCCGCTTCGGGGACTGCAAGGGCAAGACGGCGTTGCTGCTGGCCCTGTTGCATGCCCTGGACATTCCCTCCGAACCCGCCCTGGTCAGCACCGTGGCCGGCGACGGGCTGGATGCCCGTTTGCCCAATCCGGGCCTGTTCGACCACGTGCTGGTGCGGGCCCATATCGACGGCCGCGATTACTGGCTGGACGGCACGCGCGAGGGGGACGCCGGTCGTGATCTGGACCGGTTGCGGGTGCCTTATTTCCACTGGGCCCTGCCGCTGGTGCCCCAGGGCGGTGCGCTGGTGCCCCTGGTGCCGCCGCCCCTGGATGAGCCCACGGCATTGACGACCCTGACCATCGACGCGTCCGATGGGATCAGTGTGCCGACCCGTGTCCACGGCGAACAAACATTATCCGGCGATGACGCCCTGGAGGTGAAGCAGGGTCTGGATAACCTATCGGCGGACGCGCGGGATCGGTTGCTCAGGAATTTCTGGACCAAGCGCTACCCCACGCTGCAGCCCCGGACGGTTAGCGACCATTTCGACGTAGCCACGGGACGGCAGACCCTGGTGGTCGATGGCGAGCAGTTGCTGGAATGGAAGCAGCAGGCATCGACCACGGCGGTGTTCCTGAGGTTGCCCGAAGGGGAACTGGGCTGGAAGGCGGATGCCAAGCGCCAGCCGGGCCCACACCTGGATGCCCCCTACACCGTCAATTTCCCTTTTTATGAGCGGACGCGGGAGACCATCATCCTGCCGCCGGACGCGCTGGGCGCCACCGTTCAGGGTGGGGCCGTCGACAAGACGCTGATGGAGATGGCCTTCCACCGTGATGTGAAGGTGGAACGCAACGTCATGACCCTGGACGTCAGCGCCCGCAGCCTGAAGCCGGAATACCTGGCTTCCGCCACGGAGGCCGAAGCCGCGGCGGCGCAAGTCCGCAACCTGTCGGAAGAGGCCGTCCTCCTGATGACGCCGGTGAACTATCGGCCCACGGTGAAGGAGCAGGAAAGATTCCTGGCCCGGACGCCCGAGACGCCGGAGGCCCTGGTGGCCCGTGCCGATGTCCTGTTCAAGCGCGGCGATAAGGCCGGCGCCCTGGTGGATGCGGAGAAGGCCCTGGCCCTGAAGCCCGATTGGGCGCCAGCCTATGGCATACGCGGCTACATCCGGATGGAAACGGGCGACAGCAAAGGCGCCCAGGCGGACTTCGACAAGGCCCTGACGCTGGACCCCGCCTGTCAGCAGGCGATGGATGGCAACGCCCAGTTGGCGCTGGACCAGGGTCGCAACGACGACGTGGTCTTGATCGCCTCCCGCGTGCTGCAGCTATGGCCAGCGGACGTGAGCGCCCTGGGGCAACGGATGCTGGCCTATTATCGCTTGAACAAGCGCGACCAGGCCTTCACTGATGCCACGGGGGTGAAACGGCTGGATCCAAACCGCCTGGATTCCTACCAGGTCCGGTTCAACGTCCTGCGCCAGCGGGGCGAAAAGGACGCCGCACTGGCGGAAGGGGAGGCGGCGGCCATCGCGCGACCCGATAATGCGGATGCCGCCACCCTGAAGGCCGTGGGTTTGGAAATCCTGGGACGGAGAGAGGAGGCGGTGGCGGCTTACGGGCGTGTCCTGGAACTGAAACCGACCGCCGAGGTCTACTCAGAACGTGCCCGCGCGCGGTTGCCATCCGACCAAAAGGGCAAGGCCGCCGATCTGACCACCGCCGTGGCGTTGGATCCGAACAATGGCGACTATCTTATTGCCCTGGGAACAGCCCAGTCGCGACTGGGCGACGATGCAGCGGCGGAGGCGGCGTTCACCAAGTCATTGACCTTGGGGACCGCCGAGGACCAGAAGGACGCCTTGATGATCCGCGGCCGGTTCTACGCCCGTACCCATCGTGATCAGCAGGCGCGGGAAGACTTCGCCAAGGCGCGCGGCGAGATGGCCGGCGATGCGTCGGGCCTGAATGATTTGTGCTGGCAGCAGGCAAGTGTGGGATTTGCGCTGGACACCGCCCTGGCCGACTGCGACGCGGCGCTGAAGCTGGAACCGACCTCCGGTGCGACCCAAGACAGTCGTGCCTTCGTTCTTCTGCGTCTGGGGCGGTATGATGAGGCTATCAGCCAATACGACGCGGCGCTGAAGGATCGCCCGACCAGAGAGACCAGCCTTTATGGCCGGGGCTTGGCCAAGCTACGTGCCGGCATGGCGACGGAAGGCCAGGCTGATTTGGCCGCTGCCCGGGAAAACGACGCCAGGATTGACGAAATGTTCAAGGCCTACGGTTTGACGCCCTGAAGGCTGGTGGACCCGCCGGCCCCACCGTCCGGATCAGCGCCGCCAGCGCGTCCAGCGCCGGCCGGCGGGCGAAGGTGGGGCGGCTGACCAGGCGAACCAGCCGGCCGCTGTCCGCGCGTGAGGGCCGCACGGGGCGGAAGGCCACGTCCGTGCGGCCGGCATGGGTCTCGGCCGCCAGGGCCGGCACCAGGGTGGTGCCATAGCCGGCCGCCACCATGTTCAGCAGGGTTTCCAGGCTGGTGGCCCGCAGGGACCAGCCGCCGGGGTCGGGCCGGGCGCAAGCCGCCAGCGCCTGGTCGCGCAGGCAATGGCCGTCGGCCAGGACCAGCAGGTCGGGGGATAGGGCGGTTTCATCCACCTGATGTCCACCGGCCAGGGCGTGGTCCGGCGGCAGGGCGGCCAGGAAATCCTCCTGGAACAGGGGCTGTTCCGTCAGGTCGCCTTCCGCCACCGGGGTGGCGATCAGGGCGGCGTCCAGCTGGCGGCGGCGCAGCCGTTCCAGCAGGGCGTCAGTCGTATCCTCCCACAATTCCAGGGTCAGGGCCGGGTGGCGTTGGCGCAAGGGGCCGAACACCCGGGGCATGAGATAGGGGCCCAGCGTGGGGATGACGCCCAGGGTCAGAGGGCCGGCCAGCGGGTCGCGGGCGCTGGGCCAGCGCCAGGATGGCGTCGGCCTCCGCCACCGCGCGGGCGGCGTGGACCAGCACTTCCTCCCCCATGGCCGTTGGTTCCACCCATTTGTTGGTGCGCTCGAACAAGGGCGCGCCCAGTCGCGCCTCCAGCTTGGCCACCTGGGCGCTGAGGGTGGGCTGGCTGACGTTGCAGGCGGCGGCGGCCCGGCCGAAATGGCGGTGCTGGGCCACCGCCAGCAGGTACCGCAGGTCGCGCAGGTTCATCGGTGGGTCCCACTTATTGGATCGCCGATATATGTTGTCTATCGTTACGATTTGAACAATCGATTTTACGCATGAAGGACGGGCCGATAGCTTTTCCCTCGTCGGGCCCCTCGCCATAGCGGAATGGGCGGCCCAAATCCTTTCAAGGCCGTCGCCGCATCGACGGCCACAACGATGAGGGAGTGTTCCCATGACCACCCAGCCGCCCCGGATGACCACCACCGCCGGCGCACCCATCGCCGACAATCAGAACAGCCAGACGGCGGGCCCGCGCGGCCCCGTGCTGATGCAGGACTACCAGCTGATGGAAAAGCTGGCCCACCAGAACCGGGAGCGTATTCCGGAACGCGTGGTGCACGCCAAGGGCTGGGGCGCCTTCGGCACCCTGACCGTCACCCACGACATCACCCGGTACACCCGGGCCAAGGTGTTCGGTGCCGTGGGCAAGAAGACCGACCTGCTGCTACGCTTCTCCACCGTCGCCGGTGAACTGGGGGCGGCGGATGCGGAGCGCGACGTACGCGGCTTCGCCCTGAAGTTCTACACGGAAGAGGGCAATTGGGACCTGGTGGGCAACAACACGCCGGTCTTCTTCATCCGCGACCCGTTGAAGTTCCCGGATTTCATCCATACGCAGAAGCGCCATCCGCGCAGCAACCTGCGCAGCCCGACCGCCATGTGGGACTTCTGGTCCCTGTCGCCGGAAAGCCTGCACCAGGTCACCATCCTGATGTCCGACCGCGGGCTGCCGCCCAGCCCGCGCTTCATGAACGGCTACGGCAGCCACACCTACAGCTTCTGGAACGACCAGGGCGAACGCTTCTGGATCAAGTTCCACTTCAAGACCCAGCAGGGCCACCGCCATCTGACCAACGACCAGGCGGCCCAGGTGGTGGGGCAGACCCGCGAAAGCTATCAGGAGGATCTGTTCGGCAGCATCGAGAAGGGCGACTTCCCCCGCTGGACCTTGCAGATCCAGGTGATGCCCGAAGCTGATGCTGACCGGACACCCTACAACCCCTTCGATCTGACCAAGGTGTGGCCGCACAAGGACTATCCGGCCATCGATGTCGGCGTGATCGAGCTGAACCGCAATCCGGACAACTACTTCGCGGAGATCGAACAGGCGGCCTTCAGCCCATCCAACGTGGTGCCCGGCATCGGCCACAGCCCGGACAAGATGCTGCAGGCCCGCATCTTCTCCTACGCCGACGCCCACCGCTATCGCCTGGGCACGCATTACGAGGCCCTGCCCGTGAATGCGCCCAAATGCCCGGTGCACCACTATCACAAGGACGGGGCGATGCGGTTTTTCCGCAACGACACCGGTAACCCCGACGCTTATTACGAGCCCAACAGCATGGGCGGCCCGGCGCAGGATCCGGGCGTGGCGGAGCCGCCGCTGCG
Organism: Azospirillaceae bacterium; assembly: GCA_028283825.1. Taxonomy (NCBI): domain Bacteria; kingdom Pseudomonadati; phylum Pseudomonadota; class Alphaproteobacteria; order Rhodospirillales; family Azospirillaceae; species Azospirillaceae bacterium. The sequence goes on from JAPWJW010000001.1 coordinate 729,484, forward strand.
TATCACCGGTGATGCCGCCCGTTATGACCACCGCGACGGCAATGATGACTACGGCCAGCCGCGCGCCCTGTTCAACCTGATGGATGCCGCTCAGAAGGACCGGCTGTTCGGCAACATCGCTGCCGCCATGCAGGGCGTGCCCGCCCACATCGTGGAACGCCAGCTGGGCCACTTCGCCAAGGTCGATCCGGCCTATGCCGAGGGCGTGCGCCAGGCCCTGGCCAAGGGGGAGGGCGCCGGCCGGCCCGAGACCGCCTTCCCGTAAGCTTTCCACAGTCCCACCCTGGCGCCCGTCCCCCAAACCCGCCCGTCCCCCGTGATCCCCACACGGTCGACCGGCCTGGCGCCAGGGAACCTGGTGGCCGGTGTGACCGAAAGGTCACCCGGCCACATCTTTTTTTGGAAGGGCTCGTTTTCAGGTTGTGGGTGCGGCGCACGCAAGGATAGCGTCACCCACATCATAACAAGCGGTCATAGTCCGATGAACCTCGTCCTCCAATTTAGCCAACGTACCGTTGAGCGGGTTGGGGCGGGGCTTTGTCCGTTTATGACTGGGGCATTGGGGTAACGGCTAACCACCGTCCCCGACGCACCCGATCACAGCCCCGCAGGCTTAGCACCTGCGGGGCTTTTTGTGGTGCGCCCAGCATGGGCGCGTTCTTGAGGGTGGAAGTCCCTCCGTAAGCTGATCACGGTGAACGAAGCGAAACGCAACTGCGAGAGGGCGACTGATCGTGGGGAGGAAGCGTGGAGCGAAACCACGAGCCGATGAACAAGAACCGGATAGAAGGCGGTGCCGAGCAGGGCGAGCGGGCCATGAACCGCGAAGCTCTCGTGATCAAGGGTCGGCGCCGTAGATCCGGCGGTTGTGTGGTGAAGGAGCGCGCTCTTACCTGGGGAGATCCCGCCTTATGCCTGAAAGGGTGACGGTGTCGAGCCGGAGCGGGAAGTCAGCAGAGGTCATAGTAGGGGCCGGTTCAACTGGTGCCGAAGGACCGAACGAGGAGGAGTGTTGATCCACCGTGGCGATGCGGAAGGCAGAGCGTCAGATGTCCGCGCAAGCGGGGCGGTCGGGAGGGGGGCGAGGTGAAGCCTTGCCCGGGCCCGGCAGCGACGAAGCCTTGCGCCCGTGCCCGGAAATGGAAAACACGGGGTCAGGGCTGCTGCTGGCGGCCCTGACGCGAGAGAACCTGCAACGGGCTTGGCGACGGGTGCGGTCCAACAAGGGCGCGGCGGGGGTTGACGGTCTGGACATTGACCAGACGGCGGCCCATCTGCGCACGGTGTGGCCCGCGATCCGGAGCCAGGTGTTGTCGGGGACGTACCGGCCTTGGCCGGTACGACGGGTGGCGATCCCGAAGCCGGACGGTGGCGAGCGTGAACTCGGCATCCCGACGGTGACGGATCGCCTGATCCAGCAGGCGCTGCTGCAGGTGTTGCAGCCGCTCCTTGATCCGAGCTTCAGCGAGTACAGCTACGGCTTCCGTCCGGGGCGAGGGGCGCACGACGCGGTGCTGAAGGCACAGTCGTACGTCCAGTCGGGCCGGCGGGTTGTGGTTGACGTGGACCTGGAGAAGTTCTTCGACCGGGTGAACCACGACATCCTGATCGACCGTCTCTGGAAGCGCATTGGGGATGCCGGCATCGTCCGGCTGATCCGGTCGTACCTGGACAGCGGGATCATGGTGGGGGGCGTGGTCCAGGCACGGGAGAGGGGGACGCCGCAGGGCGGCCCGCTGTCGCCGCTGCTGGCCAACGTCTTGCTCGACGAGGTGGACCGGGAACTGGAGCGCCGGGGTCATCGCTTCGTGCGCTACGCTGACGATGCGAACGTTTACGTTCGCAGCCGGAAGGCGGGTGAACGGGTGATGGCGCTGTTGCGGCGGCTCTACGGCCGACTGCGTCTCTCGGTCAACGAGACCAAGAGCGCGGTGACCAGCGTGTTCGGCCGCAAGTTCCTGGGCTACGGCTTCTGGGTGGCGCCCGGTGGCGTCATCAAGCGGCGGGTTGCCGACAAGCCGCTGGCGACCTTCAAGCATCGCATCCGGCAGCTGACCCGCCGTTCCGGCGGGAACAGTGTGCAGGAGGTGGTGATGCGCCTGCGTTCCTATGTTCTGGGATGGAAGGCCTACTTCCGCCTGGCGCAGACACCCCGGGTCTGGAACGACCTGGACAAGTGGATGCGCCATCGGCTGCGGGCCATCCAGCTCAAGCATTGGAAACGGGGCACGACCATCTACAGGGAACTGAAAGCACTCGGGGCCAAACCCAAGGTGCTCCATCAGGTGGCGGCCAATAGCCGCCGCTGGTGGCGCAACAGCGGGATGGCCCTCAATGCCGTCCTCTCCCTGCAATGGGCGGACGCCCTGGGAATGCCCCGTCTCTCTTGACCTCAACTCCTCGAACCGCCCGGTGCGGACCCGCATGCCGGGTGGTGTGGGAGGGGAGCGGTCCTCAAGGATCGCCCCCTATCCCGATTGCGCCCAGCAGGGGTGCGTTAGAGCGGAACGTGACCGAACCGCGGCGGGGGCGCCATAAGGCTTAGCGGCGCTCGCGGTAATGGCCCAGGACGTGGCGGCCTTCCGGCGACATTTTGGGCACCACGTCCATCATGATGTCCTCCAGCACCAGGCCCAGGGGTTGGCGCTGCGTGCGCGCGTTGGCGATGGCGGCGCGCAGGGCGTCGTCATCCAGGGGCGTGCGGTCGATTTCGGCCCGAACCTGGTCCATGGCCTGGATGAAGCCGGCCTGCGCCTGTTCCAACTGGGCCATGTGGCTGAGGATGGCCTCGCGCAGCAGGCGGCGGTCGTCGGCCGGCATGTTTTCCGCCAGGTCGATGAAGGCGGAGGCCAGGGCGTTGCCGCCCGGCGTCGCGGCCACGGAAGGGGGCAGCATGCGCAGAACCGCTCGCTCCCGCCATTGCTGCGCCCCCACGAATGCCAGCAGGAACAGGTTCAGGGCCAGCGACAGGGTCAGCAGAAGACGGGATTGAAGCAGGGCGCGCATGGGATGGAGCCTTTCGGGCGATCGGAACAAGTCGGAATAGGCGGGCGGGTTACTGTACGAACCAGCCGCCGGCCGATCCCGTCATGCTGAACAGGGCGGTCAGGGCGGGTTCGCCGGAACCGGCATCGGGCGAGGGAGACAGCCAGGTGCCAGCCAGCCAGCCGGCCACCGCCACGGTGGCGAAAACGGCGCCGACGGGACGGCTGGGCACCAGCATGGCCCACCAGCCTTTCGCCGGGGTCGCGGGCACCTGGTTGCGGATGCGGCGCAGGCTGGCGTCGATGCCGGCCTGGACGCGGTGCCCGTCGGGCATGCCGGCATCCAGGCCATCATGGGGAAGGGGCAGGACGCGGCGGAACGCCATCTCCCACAGGATTTGCGCGTCGGTGTCCGCGTCCCGCAGGTGAAGGGCCGGCCGGCGCAGAGGGTGGGGCCATTGGTCGATGTCCGGCCCATGGGTGGCCAGGTGGCGGGCGAAATCCTCTAGCGTCATCATGCTCATCCCCTCCTGCTCATCTCGTTTCCATCCTCGGGGGTCGCCTTGGCCAGGGCGCGCTGCAAGGCGTTGCGGGCGCGGTGCAACAGCGACCAGTAAGCCCGCTGGTTCAGGCCCAGCACCGCCGAAGCCTGGGGACCCGGCATTTCCTGGTAATAGAACAGCGTCAGTGCCGCGCGTTGCTTCTCCGGCAGGGTGGCCAGGGCGTCGCGCACCTGCTGCTGTTCCGACCGGCGTTCCAGGCGGTCATCCACGCGTTCCGCCGGGTCTGCCACCTCCATCGCCTCATCCAGCGTGTCGTGGCGCCGCATGCGCAGCCGGTCCAGGCACAGGCGGTAGGTCACGGTGTACAGCCAGGTGCTCAGTTGCGCCCGGCCGGGCGTCCAGCGCCCGGCATGGTTCCACACCCGCACCAGCACCTCCTGCGCCACGTCGTCGGCATCTGCCTCCGATGACAGCAGCCGCTTGGCCAGGCGCCAGGTGGTGGCGTAGTGCCGCTGTCCCACCGCGCGCAGGGCGCGTTCGTCGCCGTCGGCGATGCGGGCCATCAGGGCGTCGTCACCGTCGTCCCGTGGCCGGTCGGCGGTGCTCCCAATCTTCTGGTCGATCACGGGGTTTCCCGTTGCAAGGCGGGTGGTGCGTGCTGGGTATCGGGACCGGTCATCGCTGACCTTCAATCATGGATGCGGGGATTTTGCCCTGATACGGGCGGTTTCGACGTCGCTATTCGGCTGGCCGTCCAATTTTTTTGAAAGCGCGTCGGCGAATAATCCGGGTTCCGCCCACCGTACCAGAAAGACACGGGCAGCCCTGAGCCGCCGCTCTTTTTCACCGTCCTTTCAAGGAAACGACCCCATGACCCGAATGATCACCCGTGGCGTCGCCGCCCTGTCGCTGATGGCGGCGCTGGCCGCCGTTCCCGCCTTTGCCCAGGACCAGCGCGCCGCCATGAAGTCTTGCCAGCCCGACCGCCAGGCCCTGTGCAAGGACGTGCAGCCCGGCGGCGGCCGCATCCTGGCCTGCCTGAAACAGAATGAGGACAAGCTGTCGGCCGACTGCAAGGCGGCGCTGGCCAACTTCCCGGCACCCAAGCAGGGCTCGTGATGAATTCGGGCCGGCGGATCGTTTCGGATCCGCCGGCCCGAATTCTACGCAACAAACCCCGCTCAAACGGGCAGGGCTGCCCATCATCGCGGGGCGTTGGCGGGGACGGGCGATCTGCTATTCTGCGGCCCTCCGGACCCGGAATGGGGTTCGTCCATCGGAGCCCGCGTTTCAAATGCCTGCCGCCGTGCCGCCCCCTTCGTCTGTCGCGTCCCCGGTTCCCGGAACCGCGCCGGCGCATACCACCGCCGCCTCCGCGGCGCCGGAGCGGCTGACCCTGGCCTTGCCCAAGGGCCGCATCCTGGATGAGGTGCGCCCCCTGCTGGACGCCGTGGGACTGAAGCCCGAGGCCGCGTTCGACGATCCCAAAAGCCGCGCGCTGCGCTTCGCCACCAACCTGCCGCATGTGGAGATCATCCGCGTGCGCAGCTTCGACGTGGCGACCTTCGTCGCCTTTGGCGCCGCCCAGCTGGGCGTGTGCGGCAACGATGTGCTGATGGAATTCGACTTCCCTGAGATCTACGCGCCCCTGGACTTAGGAATCGGCCATTGCCGCCTGGCGGTGGCCGAGCCGGTGGCGGAGGCGCAGGCCGACGACCCCTCGCGGTGGAGCCACGTGCGCGTCGCCACCAAATACCCCGAGGTCACCCGCCGCCACTTCGCCCGCCGTGGTGTGCAGGCGGAATGCATCAAGCTGAACGGTGCCATGGAATTGGCGCCCAGCCTGGGCCTGTGCCAGCGCATCGTCGACCTGGTCTCCAGCGGTGCCACCCTGAAGGCCAACGGCCTGGTGGAAATCGAGCATATTGCCGACGTGACCTCGCGCCTTATCGTTAATCGCGCCGCCTTCAAGACGCGGCACCCGGAGATCCAGGATTGGATCAACCGTTTCACTGAGGTTGTCAGCCATGCCGCGTGACCTGCGCACCACCGATGCCGGTTTTGAGGCCGCCTTCGACCAGCTGTTGCATGCCAAGCGCGAATCCCAGAGCGACGTGGCCGACGCCGTCGCCGCCGTGCTGCGCGACGTGCGCCTGCACGGGGATGAGGCGCTGATCAGCTACACCAGCCGCTGGGACCAGCTGGACCTGTCGCCCGGGCGCCTGCGCATCACGGAGGGGGAGGTCGACGCCGCCATCGCCGCCTGCGATCCCGAGGTGCTGGACGCCCTGCGCCTCGCCGCCCGCCGGATCGAAGCCTTCCACCGCCGCCAGACGCCGGACGCCTACGACTATGTCGATGAGATCGGCGTGCGCCTGGGTGCCCGCTGGACGCCGCTGTCAGCCGTGGGCCTGTATGTGCCGGGGGGCCTGGCCTCATACCCCAGCTCCGTCCTGATGAACGCCATCCCGGCCAAGGTGGCGGGCGTGGAACGCCTGGCCATGGTGGTGCCGACGCCGGAAGGCGCCTTGTCGCCCCTGGTGCTGGCCGCCGCCCGCATCGCCGGCGTGGATGAGATTTACCGGGTGGGCGGCGCCCAGGCGGTGGCCGCATTGGCCTATGGGACGGCCACCATCCGGCCGGTGGACAAGATCGTGGGACCGGGCAACGCCTATGTCGCCGCCGCCAAGCGCCAGGTGTTCGGCACCGTCGGCATCGACATGATCGCCGGCCCGTCGGAAATCCTGGTGGTGGCCGACGGCGCCAACGACCCGGCCTGGATCGCGGCCGACCTGCTGTCGCAGGCCGAACACGACAGCAGCGCCCAGTCCATCCTGATCAGCGATGACGCCGACTTCCTGAAGGCCGTGCGCGTCGCCGTGGACGCCCACCTGGGCAGCCTGCCGCGCGCCGTCATCGCCGGCGCCAGCTGGCGCAACAACGGCGCCACCATCCTGGTGCGCGACCTGGATGAGGCGGTGGCCCTGGTCAATCGCCTGGCGCCGGAACATTTGGAACTGGCGGTGGCCGATCCGGACGCGCTGGCATCCCGGGTACGGCACGCCGGCGCCATCTTCCTGGGCCGCTACACGCCCGAGGCCATCGGCGACTACATCGCCGGCCCCAACCATGTCCTGCCCACGGCGCGCAGCGCCCGCTTCTCCTCCGGCCTCAACGTGCTGGACTTCATGAAGCGCACCACCCTGGTGGGATGTGACGCCGCCAGCCTGGGCCGCCTGGGCCCCGCCGCCGCCATGCTGGCCGATGCCGAGGGGCTGGGTGCGCACGCCCTGTCCGTGCGCATCCGGCTGGGCGGCTAAGGGGGAACGGCATGACGGCCACCAGCCGGCAGCGCATCGTCCATGTGGAGTTGGTGGAGCAGTCGGCCATCCGCCGCCGGCCGGAGGTGGAGCATGAGCGGGCGGTGGCCCTGTTCGACCTGGTGGAGGAAAACCAGCAGTTCCAGCTGGTGGACCACCCCGACGCCGGCCCCTTCCGCCTGTACCTGTCCATCGAGGACAACCGCATGGTCTTCGACCTGCGGGATGAGAGGGATGCGGAGGTCGACCGCATCACCCTGCCGCTGACGCCGTTGCGGGCGGTGGTGCGCGACTATTTCCTGATCTGCGAGGGGTATTACAAGGCCATCAAGACCGCCAGCCCGTCCCAGATCGAGGCCATCGACATGGGGCGCCGCGGCCTGCACAACGAAGGGTCCGACCTGTTGCGTGAACGGTTGGCATCCAAGGTGACCTTGGACCACGGCACCGCCCGCCGCCTTTTCACCCTCATCTGCGTCCTGCACATCCGGGGCTGAGGACGCGATGGCGGAGTTTCCGGATCCCTTCGCCGTCTTCGCCCCGGCCGTCCATCCGGCCCAGATCACCAGCGTGCTGTTCGCCTGCACCCACAACGCCATCCGCTCCCCCATGGCGGCGGCCCTGCTGCGCCACCTGCATGGCCATCGCCTCTATGTGGACAGCGCCGGCGTGCGCGAGGGCGACCTCGACCCCTTCGCCGTCGCGGTGATGGAGGAAATGGGCATCGACATCAGCCGCCACCGCGCCAAGACCTTCGACCAGCTGGAGGACACCAGCTTCGACCTGGTGGTGTCGCTGTCGCCCGAGGCGCAGCACCGCGCGGTGGAAATGACCCGCACCACCGCCTGCGACGTGGAATTCTGGCATACGCTGGACCCCAGCTTCATCGACGGCAACCGCGACACCCGCCTGGCCGCCTACCGCCAGGTGCGCGACGGCCTGCTGGCCCGTATCAAGCAGCGCTTCCCCATGGGGCCTGTGCCGGTGTTGTAAGGGCCCTTTTCACGCTGAGGTGCCGCTCCATGACGATCAAAAGCACCCGTTGGCTTCCTATCCTCGGCCTGATGCTGGCCGCCAGCGCGTCCGCTGCCGGACGCGGCCACGCGCAGCGGGATGTTGAAAGCTATGCCATCGCCGCCTGCCTCACGGAACAGGAGCAGCCTTACTTGAAGGGCCAGGGCTTGGCTTGGGCCGAGGTCATCGTGCAGGGGCGTGGGCTGGGCCCGGAATCGCTGGGACCTGTTCGGGCGGCAGTGAAAGAGGCACTGGCCAAGGGCCATGTGCCGGTGGGGTTTGACGAGGCCCACCCCATGGAGGGCAAGGCCCTGCCGGTGCTTTACTGCGTGGAAATCGTCGACAAGCCCGTGGTGCGCGCCGCCATCACCAAGGCGGTGGCCAGGATAGCCAAGGACGGGCACTGACGGCTGACGGCGGTTCCGCGTCACCGTCCGTCCCGCCCATACCAGAACTTGTCCGGCAGGGCCGCCGTTTCCGGCGACAGCAGGGGGTTGGGGATGGTGATGCGGCGGCGGGTGTCCAGGCGGGCCTCGGCCAGCACCTGACGGATGTAGGGGCTATCGTTGAAGTATTTCAGGAACGACCCGTCCTCATAGGCCTTCAGCAGGCCTTGCTCGATGGTGGCGGCCAGGGCCTCGTTGCCCTTGGCGGTGTAGAAATAGCTGTCGAAGGGATAGACCAGCATCAGGTCGCGCTCCACCGCCAGACTGGGCACGTCGGCGCGGCGCAACGCCACCTCGGCGAAGACCTCGTTGGCGCCGCGGGGGAAATAGTCGATGCGGTGCAGGCCCACCAGGCGGAACAGCAGATCGTAGCGGAAGGTTTCCACCGGCAGCCCGGCCGCCTGCAGGATATCCACGTCGGGCCAGCCCAGCGCCTGGCCGGCGGTCAGCGCCCTTAAATCGTCCAGCGTGCGCACGGATGAGAAGCGCGCCTGGTCGGCCCGGTCGATGATGAACAGGCGATAACCCTGCACGCCGCGATAGAGGGGCACGCGGATGGGGCGCAGCGCCTGCTCCAGCTTGGTGGACATGCCGTTCCACAGCAGGGTGATCTCCACCCCCTGTTTCAGGGCCACGGCGGCGCGGGCCTGTTCCATCACCGTGGCGCTGGGCCGGATGGTGTAATGCGCGCCCATCTTGTCCAACGCCAGGCGCAGCAGGCCCAGCGGATAGTCGTCGCGCGGGTCGGTGGCGCTTTCGCTGGCGCGGGGATAGACGATGGTGAAGGTCCCGGCCGCGGGTGCCGCCGATCCGGCGCCAGCAGCGGTGCAGGTCAGAAACGCCAGCACCGCGCCCGATAACGCCCTGGCCAGTTTCCCCAAACCCATGGACGCCTATCCCCCACCCGTTCCCTGTTTCGGTCCGCGCCCGCAGCCAGGTCGGGCACCCGTGTTGCCGGCCCGCCATTTGGGGGCGGTATTCTTACAAATGATAGCGCGGCAAGCCGGGGCCAGGGAAAATGCACCGCCCGCGACGGTGCGGCCGGTGCGCCCGCCCGCCGGTTGGCCGTGGCGCTACCCTTTGGCTTATGAAACAATCGCCGCCTTTGCTTCACAATCGGCGGTGTCTGATGCGTTGGCTTGGTGTGGCGCTTGTTTGCCTGATGGTCTCCGGTTCCGCGGCCCCGGGCCAAACCAAGACACCCGATGCCAAGCCCGACCCGAAGGACGGCCCGCCGCCCCTGATGCTGCAGCACCCCAGCCTGTCGGCCAACCAGATCGCCTTCGATTACGGCGGGCAGATCTGGACGGTGGCGCGGGCCGGCGGCCAGGCGCGGTTGCTGGTGGCGGGGCAGGGACAGAACAGCGGCCCCGTCTTTTCCCCTGATGGCGGCCTGATCGCCTACACCGGCACCTACGATGGCAACACCGATGTCTACGTCGTGCCGGTCAAGGGCGGGGAGCCGCGGCGCCTGACCTACCATCCCGGCCGCGACGTGGCCGTGGGCTGGACGCCGGACGGCAAGAACATCCTGTTCCGCACCCCGCGCACCACGCCGCGCGACCTGGAAAAGCTGTACACCATCCCGGTGCAGGGCGGGGATGCCACCCTGCTGCCGCTGCCTTCGGGCTTCGAGGCCAGCTATTCCCCCGACGCCAGCCACCTGGCCTATACGCCCTTCTCGCAGTGGCAGCCGGCGTGGAAGCAATATCGCGGCGGTCAGACCGCGCGCATCTGGATCGCAGCCCTGGCGGATTCCAGCATCGTGAAGGTGCCGCGCGACAACTCCAACGACCGCAGCCCCCTGTGGGTGGGCGACACCGTGTATTTCCTGTCGGACCGCGACGGGCCGGTGGCGCTGTACGCCTATGACGTGAAGACGGCCAAGGTCGCGGTCGTGGTGAAGAACACCAAGGGTTTCGACATCCAGTCGGCGTCGGCCGGTCCCGGCGGCATCGTCTATGACCAGTTCGGCACGCTGAACCTGTATGACACCGCCACCCGCCAGGTGCACGCGGTGCCCGTCACCATCGCCGATGAACTGCCGCAGACCCGCCCCCACCTGGAATCCCTGGATCCGGGCCAGATCCTGCACGCCGCCATCTCGCCCACCGGTAAGCGCGTGCTGTTTGAGACGCATGGCGAGATCCTGGCGGTACCGGCGGAAAAGGGCGATGTGCGCAACCTGACGCAAAGCCCTGGTGTGGCCGACCGCGACCCCGCCTGGTCGCCGGACGGCAAGACCGTCGCCTGGTTCTCCGACGAGGGCGGGGAATATTCGCTGCACCTGCGGTCGCCCGACGGGCTGGGGCCGGTCCGGGCGATCGGCCTGGGGCAGCCACCCAGCTATTTCTATTCACCGGTGTGGTCGCCCGACAGCAAGAAGATCGCCTACACCGACAAGCGGCTGAACCTGTGGATGATCGACCTGGACCACCCCATCCCGGTGAAGGTGGACACCGACCGCTATGACAGTCCGGCCACCCACCTGGACCCGGCGTGGTCGCCGGACAGCCGTTGGCTGGCCTATTCCAAGCAGTTGCCCAACCACCTGCACGGCATCTTCATCTACGGCCTGGCTGACAAGAAGACGCAGATGGTGACGGACGGGCGCAGCAACGCCACCTCCGCCCGCTTCGACCGGGGCGGCAAATACCTGTACTTCGTCTCTTTCACCAACAACGGCCTGGACCAGGGCTGGCTGGACATGTCCAGCATGGGCCGCGCCACCGATGGCCGGGTCTACATGATGGTCCTGCGCCGCGACGACCCGTCCCCCCTGGCGCCGGAAAGCGATGAGGAGCCGGGGACGGCACCGGGCGACAAGGCCGACAAGAAAGACGACAAGAAGAAGGGCACCGACAAGAAGGATGACGACAAGAAGTCCAAGGACGTCCGCATCGACTTCGCCGGCCTGGACCAGCGCACCCTGGCCCTGCCCATTCCGCGCGTGAACCTGGCCGGGATCGAGGTGGGGGACGAGGGCATCGTCTTCGCCCAGGCCGCCCCCGTCGCCCTGACGGACGACGACTATGTCGACAGCGACGATGGCGGACCCAGCCTGGAAATCGCCCGCTTCGACCTGAAGACCCGCAAGCTGGACAAGTTCCTGGACAGCGTGGACGCCGGCAGCTTCGCCGTTTCCGCCGACGGGCAGAAGGTGATGTACGCCCAGCACGGCAAGTGGTTCGTCAACGGGGCGGACAAGGCGCCGGACGCCGGCGCCGGTGCCCTGAAGATCGATGAGATGCAGGTGTGGGTGGACCCGCGCGCCGAATGGCGCCAGATGTACCATGAGGTCTGGCGGATCGAGCGCGACTTCCTCTACGATCCCAAGGCCCAAGGGTTGGACATCCCCAAGGCCGAACGCCTGTACGCCCCCTTCCTGGAGGCGATGGCCGGCCGTGTCGACTTGAACGCCCTGTTCGCGGAGATGACGGGCCATATCGGCGTCGGCCACACCTTCGTCGGCGGTGGCGCCCTGCCGCGCCAGGACCGGGTCAACGTCGGCCTGCTGGGCGCCGACTACAAGGTGGTCAACGGCCGCTATCAGTTCGCCCGCATCCTGGAGGGCGAAAGCTGGACGCCGGGTGCCCGCGCACCCCTGACCCAGCCTAGTGTCAACGTGGCGGTGGGCGACTATCTGTTGGCCGTCAACGGCAATGAGGTGAAGGCGGCGGACGGTGAGGTCTATCGCGCCTTCCTGGGCACCGCCGGCAAGCAGACGGTGCTGACCGTCGGTCCCCGGGTGGATGGCGGCAATTCACGCCAGGTGACGGTGGTGCCGGTGGCGTCGGAGGCCAAGCTGCGCCTGCGCACCTGGATGGAGGAGAACCGGCGCAAGGTGGATGAACTGTCGGGCGGCCGCCTGGCCTACGTCTACCTGCCGGACACGGCCTCGGGCGGCTTCTCCAACTTCAACCGCTATTATTTCTCGCAAGTGGGCAAGCAGGGTGCCGTCATCGATGAACGCTTCAACCATGGCGGCGAGATCGCGGACTTCATCATCGACCAGATGAAAAAGACGCCGCAAATGGTGGACGCCACCCGCGAAGGGGAAGAGGTGGTGGAACCGGCCCAGGCCATCTACGGCCCCAAGGTCATGATCATCAACCAGATGTCGGGGTCCGGCGGCGACGCGCTGCCCTGGCTGTTCCGCAAGGCGAACATCGGGACCCTGGTCGGCGTGCGCACCTGGGGCGGCCTGGTCGGCATCGGCGGTTACCCGCCGCTGATCGACGGCGGCTCCATCACAGCACCACGCTGGGCTCTCTACGGCACCAAGGGCGAGTGGGAGGTGGAGAACATCGGCGTCCCGCCGGATGTCGAGGTGGAACAGGACCCCGCCCTGGTGCGCCAGGGCCACGACCCTCAGTTGGAGAAGGCGGTGGCCGTGGCGCTGGACCAGTTGGCCAAGAACCCGCCCCCTGTCTTCAAGCGCCCGGCCTACCCGGACCGCAAGCCGGTGCTGCCGGACAGCGTGCGGGATGGTGGGAGGGCAATGTAGGTATGTAACTACGTTTGGTCTTGATTCCTGACGCCGACTTCAACATCATTATCGATGGCGAAGCTGGCATCCTGGAGATTTCAATGACCCGCATTGTTTCCGCGCGCGATGCCAACCAGAAATTCTCGGATATCCTTGGCCAGGCGGCGGAGGGGGAGACCGTGATCATCACCCGCCGTGGTGCGCCGGTCGCCAAGTTGGTGCCCTATGCGCCGACGCTGGATGGCGGGGCTTGGGACCGGTTGATGACCATGCTGGAAAAGGGCCTGCCGCTGGGTGGGGGCACGTTCACCAGGGACGATCTGTACGACGACCGTTGAGCTGGGGGCGGTTGCATGCGTTTCACAATCGACACCAACATCCTGGTCTACGCGGTGGACACCCAGGCCGGGGATCGGCACCGCACGGCGCTTGACGTATTGGCCAGAGCGCGGGGCCGGGACTGCGTGTTGACCGTCCAGGTGTTGGGGGAGCTATTCCGCGCCCTAACAGGTAGGCACAAGGTTCCGGCATCGCATGCTGCTGCCATGGTTCAGGCGTGGCGGGACGCGTTGCCCGTGGTTGCTGCCGATGACCAATGCCTGGTGGATGCGATGGACGCCGTGACCGCCCATAATTGGTCGTTCTGGGATGCCATGATCTGGGCGACGGCCAAGCGTGCGGGTTGCAGGGTGTTGATCACCGAGGACGGTCAGGATGGCCGCACCCTGGGCGGTGTAACCCTGGTCAACCCCTTCGCACCGGTACCATCACCCTTGTTGTTGGCGGTGCTGGACGGTCCAAAACCCTAAATATGGAACTGGAAAGCGTGTCCATATTTAGGGTTTTGAGCAAAAGTTGATCACACCGCCGCCGCCACGCTGCCCTCCGGTGGCTCGTCACCGGAGGGGCCAGCGGTGCCCGGTTCCGGCACCAGCAGGCCGTGGGCGTGGGACAGCATGCCCTGGGCGATCTCGCGTTCGCCCATGATCACCAGGTTGGCGCCGTGCTGGCGCAGATGGTCCACGGCGGCGTCGGTGTGGGCGCGGGCGATGATGTCCAGGTGGGGGTTGCGCTTGCGCGCCTGCGCCACCACCTGGCCGGCCTCGAAACTGTTGGGCACGGCCACGAACAGCCAGCGGGCACCCTCCAGGTTGGCCGCCGCCATCACATCGGGCTGGGCGGCATTGCCGGCGATGGCTTCCACCCCTTGCGCGCGCAGCTGTTCCAGCAGGCCGGTGTCCTCCTCCACCACCAGCATGGGCGTGCCGTCCCGGCGCAGGGCCTCACCCACCAGGCGACCGACGCGGCCGTAACCGACGATGATGGCATGCTCCGTCAGCGTGGTGGGCACCAGGGCGGCGACGTCCGGCACTGCGGCCTCACCGGTCTCCGCCGGCACATGGGCCTTTTTCTGGCGGCGCGCGGCCACGCGTTCCAGGGCGATGAACACGGCCGGGTTCAGCAGGATGGACAGGATGGCGCCGGCCAGGATCAGGCTTTGCCCATCCGGCGGCAGCAGGCCCAGATCCACGCCGAAAGCCGCCAGGATGAAGGAGAATTCGCCGATCTGCGCCAGGCCGCCGGAAATGGTCAGGGCGGTGGCGTCGCTGTGCCGGAACAGGCGCACCAGCACATAGGCGGTCACGACCTTGCCCACCAGGATGATGGCCAGGGTGCCCAGCAGGGGCAGCGGGTGGTCGATGATGATGCGCCAGTCGAACAGCATCCCGACCGACACGAAGAACAGCACGGCGAAGGCGTCGCGCAAGGGCAGCGATTCCTCCGCCGCCTCATGCGCCAGCGGCGATTCCGCCAATGTCATGCCGGCGAAGAAGGCGCCCAGCGCGAAGGACACGCCGAACAGTTCGGCCGCACCAAAGGCCACGCCCAGCGCCACGGCCAGCACGGCCAGGCGGAACAGTTCGCGCGAACCGGTCTGCGCCGTGCGGTGCAGCACCCAGGGGATCACGCGGCGGCCCACCACCAGCATCAGGACGACAAAGCCCGCCACCTTGCCCAGGGTCAGCAGCAGGGTCATGCCCAGTTGCGAGAAGGAGGGCGTGCCCATCCCACCCAGCAGGTCACCCAGCGCCGGCAGCAGCACCAGCGCCAGCACCATGGCCATGTCCTCCACCACCAGCCAGCCGATGGCGATCTTGCCGCCCGCGGTTTCCATCAGCCGGCGTTCCTGCAGGGTGCGCAGCAGCACCACGGTGCTGGCGACCGACAGGGCCAGGCCGAACACCAGTCCCGCCCCCAGGCCCCAGCCCATCAGGTGGGCCAGGCCCATGCCCATCAGGGTGGCGACGGCGATCTGGGCCAGCGCCCCCGGTATGGCGATCAGCTTCACCGACATGAGGTCGGAAAGCGAGAAGTGCAGGCCGACCCCGAACATCAGCAGGATGACGCCGATCTCCGCCAGCTGCGGCGCCAGGTGCTGGTCGGCGACGAAGCCCGGTGTGAACGGGCCCAGCAGCACGCCGGCCAGCAGATAGCCCACCAGCGGGGACACGCGCAGGCGGGTGGCGATGGCGCCCAGGACAAAGGCGCAGCCAAGGCCGCCGACGATGGTGGCGATCAGGGGGGTCTCATGCATCATGGGCGGGCGGGGGCCTCCGGTGTGTCGTGGTTTTGGGGACGGGGAACCCATCCCGCGCGCACCCTAGCAGGGTGCGGCGTCCCGTCCCACCCCACAGGTCACACCCCCCATGACGGTTTCATGATTTTTGAGTGTTTATGCGTGGCCCTCAATCGCCGGGCGCGGCCATCCGGCCGCTGGGCTGATCCCCGCTCTTCGGTCCGCGTCGCTTCCCGAACAGCTCCGGCGCCCGCAGTCGCGGTCTACAGGGACAGGCGGCAAAGCCGCATGTCCCTGGTTCAGCTTCCCGTCTCGGCACCCAGCTTGGCGACGTTGTCATCGGAATTGCGGTCGATCAGCTTGTTGTAGGGGTCGATGCCCACAAAGCCCGGCTTCCTGTCCACCACCAGCTCGATGGTCTGATCGCCGTCATGGATGGGCTGCTTGGCCAGGTGGATGACATCGCCGTCGGCGAAATCGCCCTTGCCGGGTTCCTTCAGGAACAGGCCGACATCAATGGGCAGGCTGAAGGGCTGGGGCGTTTCCTTGCCCTGGCCGTCGGCCTCCAGTTTGCCGGCGTGGATGTCCAGGCGGACCTTGAAGCGCCCGTCGGGCAGCGCTTCGGCGCTGGAACCGGTGACCTTCAGGTCATACAGGACGATCCGGGTCAGCATGTCGTCGATCAGGCCCGACCATTGGGGTCCTGCCTCCGCCTTCAGGGCGTCCACCAGGTCGGTGGACAGGGCGTAGCGGTCGGTGCGGGCCTTGCCCTCGCGCAGCAGGCGGGCCAGCGCCCGGTTCACCACGTCCTCGCCCAGGTAATCCTTCAGGGCGTACATCACCACTGCCCCCTTGCGATAATGGATGTAGGGCTGGTCCTCCACCCGGTTCAGCGGCAATTCCTCCAGTTCCTCATGCCCGCGGCTGGAGAGGTAGCGGTCCAGCTCATACTTCAGGAACTTGCGGATCTGGTTGGGGCCGTACTGATGCTCCATCACCATCAGCGACGTGTACTGGGCCAGCGTCTCCACCAGCAGGGTGTTGCCCTGGACGTTGGCCGCCTCCAGCTGGTGCCCCCACCATTGGTGGGCGACCTCGTGCGCGGTCACATAGAACACGCTGTCGATCTTGGTCTTGTCGCGGTTGTCCTCGATGAAACCCATGCCTTCGGAGAAGGGCACGGTGTTGGGGAAGCTCTGGGCGAAGCGGGCGTAATCGGGAAATTCCAGGATGCGCACCTGGCGATGCTGATACGGACCGAACGCCGTGGAGCAATAAGCCAGCGATTGCTTCATGGACGTCATCATGCGGTCCACGTTCCAGACGTGGGGCGCGTGGTAATAGACGGCCAGGTCCACCGGCTTGCCGTCCGTCCCGCCCGTCCAGCTGTCATGGGCGACGGCATAGCGCGCGGACAGCCATGAGACGAAGTAGGGGATGGGTGCGTCGCTGGCGTAATGGAAATAGCGACGCTCCTGGCCCGTGGCGTCCATGGCCGTCCATTCGCGTTCCAGATATCCCGGCGCCACCGCCGTTTGGTCCGGGTCGGTGGAAATGGTGGTGTCGAAGTCGATCAGGTTGGCCTGCGGCCCCAGGTCCGACACCGCCCATTGGCTGCTGTCCTCCAGCTTGGGCTCACGATCGATGGGCGGCAGGTGGTGCTTGCGGCGCCTGAACTTGTCCTGGAGCATGGCTTGCCGGCTGAAGCCCACCGTGGGCAGGGCGCTCCAGTTGTTGATGAAGCTGCCATTGCCCACCACCATGGGGGCGTTGGCGTCGTTGGTGAAGCCGGGGTGGCGCTGGCTGACGGCGAAGTCCAGGCGCAGCCGGCCGCCGGGCGCCAGCGGTTGGTCCAGGGTGAAGATGCGGTAGTGAAGGCGTTGGTCGTCCGTCGTCAGGTGTCCGCCCTCCAGTGCCATGCTCTCCAGGTCGGTGTCCGTCGGCATGACCACATGCACCTGGGTCAGCGGCTGGCCGGTCCGGTTTTCCAGGATGTAATGGCCATGGGCGTCATATCCCTGGACGGCGGGGTGCAGGTCCATGGCCACCGAGACGGCGACGATGCGCGGCTGGGGCAGGGTCTCATACTGGCGGTAGGCATTCTCGTAATCGACCTGAAGGGCCTCGCGCTCATCCTGGGTGCGGAACTGGTTCAAATGGTGGGTGTTCCAGGCGGTCCACCCGCCGCTGCCGGCGAAAACCAGCACCAGCAGGCAGGCCAGCGCCGCCATCGGCCGGGTCCAGCCGGTGGCCAGCGCCCGGCGGCGATCCCGCCAGGTCAGCGCGCGCCCACGCGGCCAGATCAGGTGGGCCAGCACCAGCAACAGGCCGGCCGCCGCCCCCCAATAGACATCGAACCAAATGTGGGCCAGCAGGAAATGACCGTAGCCGTTCATGTCCGACAGGGGCAGGTTGGGGGCGGTCCCATAGACCAGCAGCTTGTCCTCCAGCCCCAGGCTGCCGGCCTTCATCTGGAAGACGACGTACAGCACCATGACGGCATAGCCGACGAACTTGTTGGGCGACAGCACCTGCACGAACAGGGTCAGCGCCAACAGGATCAGCGTGTCGGGCAGCGCCGTGCCCAGCAGGGACACGAGGTATAGGCCGGGTTCCAACGGCACCGGGCCGCGGGCCAGTTGCACCGCCGCTGCCGGGACGATGGCCACCAGCCACAGGCCGGCCAGCACCAGGGCGATGGCCAGGTATTTTGAGACTGTGAACACCCAGCCGGGGGCCGGCGTGGCGCCCAGGATTTCCGCCACGTTGGCCTGGCGGTCCCGCCACACCAGTTCACCGCTGTAATAACCGGCGATGGCGAAAGGCGCGATGCTGAAGGCACCCAGGATGGCGGTCACCATTTCCCGTGTCACGGGGTAGGAGGTGACGTCGTAATTGCTCTTCAGCAGCAGCAGGGTGGCCGTCAGGTTCATCAGGCTCACGGCCAGCAGGATCAGGAAGCTGGGGCTGCGGACGGTGGCCGTCGCCTCGAACTGCAGCCGGACGCGCAGCATGGACCAGAGCGTCGCGGCCGTCAGCGCCGTCGCCACCGGCCGCAGGGGTGGCGGGGCGGTTCGTGTTTCCGTGGCGGCGGGTGCCCCGGTGCGCCGCGGGCCCCGCCGTAGCGCCCAGGCGTCGCCGACCAGGCCCAGGACGATCAACCCCAGGGACACGGCGATCCAGATCAGGCGGTTGGCCAGCAGGGCCCCGGTCAATGGCGGCAACAGGCCGTTGCGCTCCACCACCGTCCAATAGCGGGTGACGACCTGCAGGGTCGCGATGCCGAACGGGTCCAGATAGCTCATCAAGGGGCGCAGGCCGGGGTCGGACAGGGCGCGGCTGATGACCAGATAGGCCACCAGCAGGGCGATCATGGCGATGTATGTCGCCATCTGCCGCCGGGTGAAGGCGGCGACGGCGAAGAACAGGGCCCCCGTCACCGCCATGTCGGGCAGGCCGAACACGCCCAGGGCGTAGAGATAATCCCAGGGGCGGAAGGCGCCGAAATGCTCCGGATCCACCCACCAGGCGAGGCGCCCGACGATAGTGCCCCATTGGCAGGCGCTGATGGCCACTGCGCAGGCGATGAAGGCGCCCGCCAGCCGCGCGGCCAGCAGCAGGGGACGCGGTACCGATGTGGCACCGATCAGGCCCGCCATGCCCGTGTCGTCGTCGCGCAGCACCGGGTCCGTCAGGCCGCGCAGGGGGATGCCCATGGCGAACAGGCTGAGGATGCTGGTGACCATCAGGATGGTGAAGGGCGCGTCCATATGCACGCCGCTGCTGCGCCCGCCGATCTGGATCTGGTCCACCGTGGTGGCCAGGAAGGTCAGCAGGAAAAACAGGGCGAAGTTGATCAGCAGGGCTGGTTGGCGCAGCTGATAGCGCAGCTCGAACCAGGCGATGCGGGCGAATAGGCGCGGCGCGGTCATGGGGCGACCTGTCCGTTATGGGGGGATGGAAACGGCGGGGATGCGGTGTCAGGCCGCCAGCACGGCGGGATGCCGGCGCTGGTACAGGGCCGCGAAGTACACGTCCTCCAGGTCGCCGGGCACGGCCTCGAATCCGTCGCCGGGCGGGGTGTCGGACAGGACGTGCAGCACGCTGCGCCCGGCCACCAGCCGCGTGGCGATGACCTGATGGGCCTGGCGGTGGGCGTCCACGTCGGTCTTGGGCACCACCTTGCGCCAGACGCGGCCGCGCATGCCGTCGATCAGGGCCGCCGGTTCCCCCTGGGCCACGATCTCCCCGCCCTCGATGATGGCCATGCGCGGGCACAGGTCGGCGACGTCATCGACGATGTGGGTGGACAGGATGACCACCACGTTCTCGCCGATTTCCGACAGCAGGCCGTGGAAGCGGTTGCGCTCTTCCGGGTCCAGGCCGGCGGTGGGCTCATCCACGATGATCAGGCGCGGGTCGCCCAGCAGCGCCTGGGCGATGCCGAAACGCTGGCGCATGCCGCCGGAAAAGCCCGACAATGCCTTTTTACGCACATCATACAGGTTGGTCTGGTGCAGCAAGGCCGCCACCTGTTCCCGCCGTTGCGCCGTGTCAGCAACGCCCTTCAACACCGCCAGATGGTCCAGCATGTCTTCCGCCGAGACGCGGGGATAGACGCCGAATTCCTGCGGCAGGTAGCCCAGCGCCTGGCGCAGGCGCTGCGGTTCCTTCAGCACGTCGATGCCGTCGAAGGCGATGCGGCCGGCTGTCGGCTGCTGCAGCGTGGCGATGGTCCGCATCAGGGTGGACTTGCCGGCGCCATTGGGGCCCAGCAGCCCGAACATGCCGCGCGGGATATCCAAGGTCAGCCCCCGCAACGCCTGCACGCCGTTGGCGTAGGTGTGTGTCAGGCCCTCTATCTGCAACATCGATTCTATTCCCCGTCCGGCGTCCTTTTTTCGGTGCGCGCCGTTATCGTATTGCGCGCATTCGTTTAATCAACGCCATTATGGGGCGATGGCGTGGGGCCACTCGTGGGCCGGCGTCTTAAAGACCCGGCAGCATGTCGTTGGGCCAACGGCGGAGCGGCTGGTTTGCGCGGCCGGCGCGGGGCCCGCTGGCGCCGGGCTTTGGGGGCCGCATCGCCAGGCGCCGCCACCATGGCCTCGGCCTCGACGACGGGTGGTGGTTCCAAATCGGCCGGAGCGTCCCCCTCCGCCGTCTGCGGTGGATGATAGAGCATCCAGGTGTAGACCACGGCCATCAGCACGAAAGCGGTGACCAGCAGGCCGCCGGCCAGCATGTGGACCATGTCGCCCCGGCGGATGAGGACCAGGCCGAACAGGATGCAGGCGGCGCACTGTCCCGGCACCAGGGCGCGATGCCCCAATTGGCGCCAGGGATAAAGGCGCAGGCGCCGGGCCAGGGCGGCCGGCCAGGGGCGGAGCGTTCGTCCCAACCGGGCCAGGTGGGACCGAAGGAACCCCATCGCCCGTATCGCGCGACGGCCCAGCCAATCCACGCCCCTGGCGACACCTTCCACCCCGGCCCAGGCGGCGGCACCCAGCCGGCCCAGGGTGCTGGTGACGCGGGAAGGCCGGTAGGGTTCGCGTGTGGCGGACGCCATGGGGGCCACGCATTCCCGTTCCAGGGCGCGCAGGGTGCGGGCCAATCGCCAGGTCAGCCGGTTGGCCTGATGGTCCAGGGCGTATCCCACCCGCGCCAGGGCGCCGACCCAGGCGCGGCCCAGCCGGTGCCGGGCGCCCGTCGCCGGCAGCTTTCCTGCCCGTCGGGCGGCATGGTCCAGGGCGCGGTCGCGGCCCCGACGCAGCATGGCGGCGAGGTTCTGGGGCGCCGTCAGGGTCAGCGCCTGGCTGGTCCGGTGCCACAGGGCTACGGAACTGCCACTGATGCGCGCGCGCGCGGACTGTCCCGTTGATCGCAGGATCAGGACCGTCAACGTCCAGGCGATGGTGGCCCGGCGGCCCAGCGCGGCGCGCAGGCGATAGACGATTTGGGCGAAGACCCCCGCCTGGCTGATGCCATCCCCTGACATGCTGTCCGCCCCGATTGCGGGCGAAGGCCCCCCGGCCTCGCACCGGCGACCAGTCTGGCAGGTCGGCGGCAACCCGCAAGAGGCCCCGGCCTATCCCTTTCGGACGTATCGCCTACCCGGGCAGGCGGAACCTGCCCCCGATGGACAGGCGATGCCTAAAGGGCGATGCCGAAGGCTAGGCGCAGTCCCTCATGGAACTGCACGCCATATCCGCCCAGCACCGCCAGGCGTTCGATCAGCACCAGGACCAGGGCGGAGATCAGGATCAGCCGCAGGGTGGCGCGCAGGCGCCGTTCCGGCACCACCTTGGTCCACACCCGGACCAGACCGGCAAGGAAGCCCAGGAACAGCAGGCCGGCCGCGACCCGC
The DNA here is from genome assembly GCA_028283825.1 of Azospirillaceae bacterium. Lineage (NCBI taxonomy): Bacteria > Pseudomonadati > Pseudomonadota > Alphaproteobacteria > Rhodospirillales > Azospirillaceae > Azospirillaceae bacterium. The sequence continues at coordinate 751,185 of JAPWJW010000001.1, forward strand.
AGGGCCACGACAATGCCCAGTGTGCCGGCTAGGGCGACGCAGACGGCCAGCCCCACCAGCAGCAGACGCAGAATGGCGCCGCGGCCGTTCATCGGACGACCTTCACCAGGGCGTGGTTCTTCTTGCCCGACGACAGCTTGATGATGTCGCCGTCGGTGATGTCGGCGGCGGTGATCTTGGCCTGTTCATCCGGGATGCGGATGTCGTTGACCTTGGCGCCGCCGCCCTTGATCAGGCGCCGGGCCTCGCCGTTGCTGCCGGCCAGGCCGGACCGCAGCAGCAGCGCGTAGGCGGGGATGCCTTCCTCCAGTTCCGCCAGGCCGACGTCGATGCTGGGCAGGCCCTCCGACGTGCTGCCTTGCTCGAAGGTCTGGCGGGCGGTCTCGGCGGCGGCGGCCCCCGCCTCCTCCCCCCGCATCAGGGCGGTGACGGCGTTGGCCAGGATCTTCTTGGCCTCGTTGATCTCGGCACCCTGCAGGGCCTCCAGGCGCGCGATCTCATCCAGCGGCATTTCGGTGAACAGGCGCAGGAAGCGGCCCACGTCCGCATCCTCGGTATTGCGCCAGTACTGCCAGAAGTCCCAGTCCGACAGGCGTTCGGCGTTCAGCCACACGGCACCGCTGGCGGTCTTGCCCATCTTGGCGCCCGACGCGGTGGTCAGCAGCGGGGCGGTCAGGCCGAACAGGCTGGCCTGCGACACACGCCGGCCCAGTTCCACGCCGTTGACGATGTTGCCCCACTGGTCCGACCCGCCGCACTGCACCTGGCAGCCGTAGCGCCGGTTCAGTTCCACGAAGTCGTAGGCCTGCAGGATCATGTAGTTGAATTCCAGGAAGGTCAGCGGCTGTTCCCGGTCCAGCCGCAGCTTCACGCTATCAAACGTCAGCATGCGGTTGATGGTGAAGTGCCGGCCCACGTCGCGCAGGAAGGGGATGTAGGCCAACTCGTCCAGCCAGTCGGCGTTGTTGGCCAGGATGGCGCCGTTGGGCCCATCGTTGAAATCCAGAAGCCGGTCCATGGGCTTGCGGATGCCCAGGATGTTCTGGTTGATGCTGTCGTTGGTCAGCAGTTGGCGGGATTCGTCCTTGCCCGACGGGTCGCCGATCTTGGTGGTGCCGCCGCCCATCAGGGCGATGGGGCGGTTCCCCGTCCGCTGCATCCAGCGCAGGATCATGATCTGCACCAGGCTGCCCACATGCAGGCTGTCCGCCGTAGCGTCGAAGCCGATATAACCCGTCACCGGCCCGGCCAGGAAGGCGGCGTCCAGCGCTTCCAGATCCGTGCACTGGTGATAGAACCCGCGCTCGGTCATGGCGCGCAGGAAATCGGACTTGGGGGCGTACGCGGACGCGCTGCTCATGGGATGGACTCGTGTCGGCTTGGGAAAACGGCGGTACGAGACGTCTGTTATCACATCCCCCGATGCCGTAAAACCAGGGTATCGGCATTCAACGGATGGGGAAGCGCCATGAGGGAAATCGTCCGCGCCTTGGGCCTGATGAGCGGCACGTCGCTGGACGGCATCGATGCCGCCCTGATCCGCACCGACGGCCGCGACCATGTGGAAACCGGTCCCCACCTGACCCTGCCGTATGAGGCCGGCTTTCGTGATGCCTTGCGCGCCGTCCTGGGCCGGGTGGATGGGGCCGATGTGACGGCGGTGGAGGGCGAACTGACCCGCCTGCATGCCCAGGCGGTGGACCGGCTGCTGGACCAGGCGGGGCTGACGGCAGCGGATGTGGACCTGGTCGGCTTCCACGGCCACACCATCCATCATGCCCCGCACCAGCGGCTGACGCGCCAGATCGGCGACGGCGCCCTGTTGGCGGCCCTGACCGGCATCGCCGTGGTGAATGATTTCCGCAGCGCCGACGTGGCGGCCGGCGGCCAGGGGGCGCCGCTGGTGCCGCTGTTCCACCGGGCGCTGGCGGCCGGCCTGCCCCGGCCGGTGGCGCTGCTGAACATCGGCGGTGTCGCCAACGTCACCTGGCTGGGCGACGATGATGACGCCGTGCTGGGGTTCGACACCGGCCCCGGCAACGCCCTGATCGACGATTGGGTGCGGGCCCGGACGGGGGCGACCTATGACGCCGGCGGGGCGCTGGCGGCCCAGGGCACGGTGGACCCGGTCGCTTTGGACGCGCTGATGGCGCATCCCTATTTCACCACGGCCATCCCGAAATCGCTGGACCGTGACGCCTTCGATCCGTTGCCGGTGGCGGCATTGTCGCCGGCCGATGGGGCGGCGACGCTGACCCATTTCACCGCCGCCGCCGTGGCCGCCGCCGTGGCCCACCTGCCGCAGGCGCCGCGTACCTGGCTGGCCTGTGGCGGCGGGCGGCACAACGGCGCCCTGATGCGGGCCCTGTCCGACCGGCTGGGCGTGGCCGTGGGCAATGTCGATGATTTGGGCTGGTCGGGCGACGCGCTGGAGGCCCAGGCCTTCGCCTACCTGGCGGTTAGGTCCCGCCGGGGCCTGCCGCTGTCGCTGCCCGGCACCACCGGCGTGCCGGCGCCGCAGACCGGGGGACGCTTCCACCAGCCGACGCGCAACGCCGCGTAAATGAACTTCAATCCCTAGCCACTGGCAGGGTGGCCTCAGCCGCGATGGCCTGGTTCAGGCGGTCGATCAGGGCGTTCGGTATGGATTGGGTGCACATCACGCGGCCCGGCTGGTTGGGGCCGGCATCGGGCGCGGGGATGATGCGCAAATCCGCCTGGGCGACGTTCCCGTCCGACAGCATGCGACCCAGCGAGGCGCGGTTGACGAGGGCGTAATCCACGCGCCCCTTCTGCACCATGGCCAGCAATGTGCTTTGCCCGCCGCGCACGCGCTCGCGGTTGGGGGCGTCGGTGGGCGTCTGACCCTCCGCATGGGGCGGCAGGAAGGGCTGCACGTAACGCTCATCCACCCAGGTGCCGTCGGAAAAGCCGAAGATCAGGTCCGGCCGGGGCAGCAGGGTGCCCAGTGTCGGTTCGGCACCCAGGCGGGTGTCGCCGGCGCGGACCACCAGCACCCAGTCGGGCGGGGGCCCCAGCGGTTCGGTGAACTTGAAACGGTGGGCGCGTTCCGGCGTCAGGGCCCAGTTCACGGCGCACAGCGGTTGCCGGCCGGCGTCCAGGTCGGCCAGTACCCGCCGGCGGGCCCAGGGCTCCTGCCAGGACAATGTCAAACCGGCCCGCGCGGCGATTCGGTTCATCGCGACCGCCAGCGTGCCGCCGGGCTGGTGGGTATCGCGATCCCAGGTCAGCAGCGGCGGCTGTTCGGCGAAGATCATCACCAGGGTGGTCGACGCCCCGGGGCTGGACAGGGTGGGGGCCGCGTCCTGCGCCCACGCAGGGGGCATGAACAGGCAGAAAATAAAAAGCCCCACGGCCCAGGACACCCAGGTCCCGGGCCGGCGGCTTCGGGGGTGGTTTGCCGGAACGCCGTTATTCGGCGGCAAGCGTCTTGCCCAGGTTGGCATCCAGATAGGTGCCCAACACTTCGTTCAACGCGTCGGAACGGTCGTTGAAGAAGTGGTTGGCGCCTTCGACCTTCTTGAAGTCGATCTTGATGTCGCGCTGGTTGGACAGCTTGTTGACCAGCTTGGTCACGGCCGCGTCCGGCACCAGTTCGTCCTTGTCGCCATGGACGATCAGGCCGGAGGAGGGGCAGGGCGCCAGGAAGCTGAAGTCGAACATGTTGGCGGGCGGTGCTACCGACACGAAGCCGTCGATTTCCGGCCGGCGCATCAGCAACTGCATGCCGATCCATGCCCCGAAGGAAAAGCCGCCGATCCAGCAGGCCGCGGCATTGGGGTTGTAGGTCTGCAGCCAGTCCAGCGCGGATGCCGCATCCGACAACTCGCCTTCGCCCCGGTCATAGGTGCCTTGGCTGCGGCCCACGCCCCGGAAATTGAAGCGCAGGCAGGAGAAGCCGCGCTGGGCGAAGGCGTGGAACAAGGTGTAGACCACCTTGTTGTTCATGGTGCCGCCGTACTGCGGGTGCGGGTGCAGCAGCAGAGCAATCGGGGCGTTGGTCGTCTTGCCGTGAAGATAACGCCCTTCCAACCGGCCAGCCGGTCCATTGATGATGACTTCAGGCATCGTGCTCCGGTTCCGCTGCTGTCTGGGGGCATGGGGCCTCATGGATACGGTCCACAAGGATGGGAAACGGCCTGGTCAGGACCGTCGGCATGGGCTTCGCTTGACCCGGCAGGCAGGCGATCTTATATCGCAAGGCTGGGCCTCCTGGAGCCGTGTACAGACGCATCGAACAATCTGACCCCCCGTTTTCCGGGATGGCCAGGCTGCGCCGATGGCAGAAAGACCATTCCGGGCGCGATTTATACCACAGCGAGCGCATCGGTGTTCAAGCGTCTTCAAGAAGAGATCGAGGGTATTAAGGCCCGCGACCCGGCGGCGCGCTCCACTTTGGAGATTTTGCTGTGCTATCCGGGGCTGCACGCGGTGCTGCTGTACCGGGTCGCGAACCATTGCTGGCGCCATGGCTGGCTGACGCTGGGCCGATTCATCTCGCACATCGCCCGCATGGGCACCGGCATCGAAATCCATCCCGGCGCCACCATCGGCGACGGCTTTTTCATCGACCATGGCATGGGCGTGGTGATCGGTGAAACGGCGGAAATCGGCCGCAATGTCCACCTCTACCACGCCGTCACCCTTGGCGGCACCTCGCTCAGCAAGGGCAAGCGCCACCCCACCGTGGGTGACAACGTCATCATCGGCGCCGGGGCCAAGATCCTGGGTGCCGTCACTGTTGGATCCGGCGCCCGCATCGGCGCGAACGCGGTGGTGGTGGCCGATGTGGCGCCGGGCGCCACCATGGTGGGCATCCCCGCCAAGGCGGTGACGTCCAAGGCCAAGACGGAAAAGGATCAGTTCCTGGCCTACGGTACCCCCTGCAACAACGTGCCCGATCCCGTGGTGCGTGCCCTGCAGGCCCTGACCGACCAGGTCAGCACCCTCAGCCGCCGGCTGGAGGAACTGGAACAGGCGGCCCCGCCCATCGCCTTGGTTCCCCCCGTCCTGGCCGCCCGAGGGGCGGAGGATGATTGCGGCCCGGCCGGCTGGCCGCCCTATTGACCCGTCTGGGGGGATTTCCCATGAACGCCGTCTATCTCGACCATAACGGCACCTGTCCGCCGCGCGCCGAAGCGGTGGCGGCCATGGTGGCGGTGTTGTCCCTGCCGGGCAATCCATCCTCCGTCCATGCCCAGGGGCGTGAGGCGCGCCGCCGGGTGGAGGTGGCGCGGCGCCAGGTGGCGGCCCTGGTCGGGTTGCCCCCGGCCACGCTGGTCTTCACCGGTGGCGGGACCGAGGCCAACGCCCTGGCGCTGAACAGCGCCGGTGATCGTGCGGTGATCACCAGTGCCATTGAGCACGCCAGCGTGCTGGAGGCGACACCAGGTGCCGTCCGCTGCCCCGTCACGACCGATGGCGCCATCGACCTGGCGGCGCTGGATGCCCTGCTGGCGCAGGCCGGCGCGCCTGCGTTCATTTCCATCATGGCGGTGAATAATGAGACGGGCGTGATCCAACCGGTGGCCGAGGTGGCCGCCCTGGCCCGGCGTCATGGTGCCCTGTTCCATTGCGACGCCAGCCAGGCGGTGGGCCGTCTGGCGCTGGATTGGGCCGCCATCGCGCCCGATTACCTGGCCTTTTCCGCCCACAAGATCGGCGGGCCCCAGGGCGTGGGTGCCCTGTTCGTGCGCGACGGCGTGCCGTTGGCGCCGCTGCTGCGCGGGGGTGGGCAGGAACGGCGCCGCCGCGCCGGCACTGAGAACGTGGCCGGCATTGTCGGGTTCGGGGCGGCGGCGGCGTGTGACGTCGCGGCTTTCGCGACCCTGGCGATTTTGCGCGACCGCCTGGAACGGGAACTGGCGGCTGTGGCGCCTGACCTGATGGTGGCCGGTGCGGGTGCCGCGCGCGTGGCCAACACCAGTTGCCTGGTCGCCCCCGGCTGGCGGGGCGAAACCCAGGTCATGGCGCTGGACCTGGCGGGCGTGGCGGTCAGCAGCGGTTCTGCCTGTTCCAGTGGCAAGGTCGCGGCCTCGCACGTGCTGGCGGCCATGGGGCTGGGGCCGGACCTGGCGGGGGCCGCCATCCGCGTCAGCCTGGGCTGGTCGACGACGCCGAAGGACGTGGACCGCTTCATCGCCGCCTGGACCGACCTGTACCGCCGCCGGCCGAATCCAGCTTCGCCACCAGCTCAGCAAGCCCTATCCCATCCGGATGTGCGGTCTGTCATTTCACAATCGGCCGTCCAGCAGTAGGGTGGCCACTGGATTTGGGATTGGGACACAGGGGTTTCTGGGCGCATGGCTGACGGTGTGGGCGGGGGCGGGACCCCGGGGGACAATCCGGGTCCGGTGCCGGACGGCATGGGGGCGTGCTGGTCTTGCGGCAGGCCGGTGTCCGGCAGGGCGCTGTTTTGCCACAACTGCGGTGCCATTCAGCCGCCGGCGGATTTGGATGCCTTTGTCCGCCTGAACCTGGAACGCCGCTTCGATGTGGAACGGGCGGTGCTGGACCGGCAGTTGGCCGGATTCAACCGCATCCTTTCCTCGGAAAGACTGAAGGACCGCAGCGCCGAGGAACAGGCCCTGGCCGAGCGGCATCGCGTGGCGGTGGCGCAGGCCTATGCCACCTTGCGCGACCCGGCCTCCCGCGCCCGCCACCTGCTGCACCTGATCCAGCCCGAGGGTGACCTGCCGGGTACCGTGGGCAAGGGCCCGGAGGATGCCGACATGGCCGACCTGGCGGCCCAGGTGGCGGCCCTGCATGGCGTGGCACCGGTGGATGAGGACACGTTGGAACAGGTGACGCTGGCCGTCATCGGCGCCATTGCCGGCACCTTGATCGACCTGTCCGCCGCCTTCCACTCCGGCAACCTGGCCGCCGTGCCCCCCCTGGCGGAACGTTTGACCCTGTGCCAGACCCTGGGGGAGGCGCTGGGCGCCGTCACCCCGCCCGAAGCGGCCAACGATTCACAGGAATAGAACGGCGGGCAGGGCGGCTTTGAGTTTTTGGTGGCTTTGGTGCCCTGGCATCCGCCGGGGCGGCGGGGCTATCATCGCGGGCGGCGGCGCTTTTCCGCCGATGCTGTCGAGCAGGTGCGGCACATGCATGACGCCTTATCCCCGTCCACCCTGTCTGCCAACGTCTTGCCCACCACCGTTCCGCACAGGCTCATCGACCGCCTGCGCCGGTTGATCGCGCCTGAGCGCAGCGACCGTGCCGATTCGCATCTGGCGGTGGCCTTATGCCTGGTGGCCGGCATGACCAACGCGGGTGGTTTCCTGGCGGTGGGGCAGTACACCTCGCACATGTCGGGCGTGGTCTCGTCCCTGGCGGATAATCTGGTGCTGGGCGCCCTGGGGCTGTTCGGTGCAGGGCTGGCGGCCCTGTGCGCCTTCATGGCCGGGGCCGCCTGTTCCGCCATCCTGATCAACTGGGGCCGGCGCCACCACAACGCCAGCCAATATGCCCTGCCCCTGTCGTTGGAAGGGCTGCTGCTGCTGGCGTTCGGCTTTCTCGGGGCATGGCGCCTGCACCTGCCGTGGTTCCTGGCGGTGGCCGTGCCCCTGTTGTGCTTCATCATGGGGTTGCAGAACGCCATCATCACCAAGTTGTCGCGCGCCCGCATCCGCACCACCCACATGACGGGCATGGTCACCGATATCGGCATCGAACTGGGCAAGCTGATCTACTGGCACCGCCACGCTGTGGCGGGCGAGAGCGGGGCACCCGACCGGGTGCGGGCCGACCTGCCCAAGCTGCGCCTGCTGTCCTGCCTGGTGGGCGCTTTTTTCGGCGGCGGGGTGGCCGGCGCCCTCGGCTTCAAGATCATCGGTTTTTCCGTGACCGTGCCCCTGGCCGCCCTGCTGTTCCTGCTGGCGGCGGTACCCCTGGCCGACGATCTGCGCGGAAAGAGGTCTTAATCTTAGACGTGTTCCCTCAGGCGGCGGGCGGCCACATCCGTGGCCTTGCCTTATCCTCGGTTTCCAGTCCGCTTACGCTCCCCAGAAACCTCCGGCGCCCCCGTCGGGGGCTAGCGGCATGAGGTATGGCCTCATGCCGCGTGTTGTTGTCAGGGCGTGCCGGGTGCCGGCATGACGTGCACCTCCAGCCCCGACGGATAGTCGGGCGACCGGTAGATGCGTTCCCGCGCCGCCTTGAAATCCTCCGGCTTGGCCTGGGGGATGTTGACGAAGGTTTGGGGGTTGCGGTCGACCAGGGGGAACCAGCTGCTCTGGATCTGCACCATGATGCGGTGGCTGCGGCGGAAGGTGTGGTTGATGTCGGCCAGGGCGTAGCGGATGGGCGTCACCTGGTCCGGCACCATGGGTTCCGGTTTCTCAAAACCATTGCGGAACTTGCCCCGCAGCGGGTCGCCACGCACCAGTTGCTGATAGCCTTCCATGTCCACGCTGGGCGGCGGCACGTCGGCCTTGGGATCGGACGCCCCTTCCCCGCCCGGCACCGGCGGCAACTCATCAGGATAGACGTCGATCAGCTTCACCACCCAGTCGCTGTCGGTGCCGGAGGTGGAGACGAACAGTTTGGGCGACACCGGCCCCACCAGCGTCACGTCGTTTTCCAGGGGTGCGGTCTGATAGACCAGCACATCCGGGCGCGTGGTGGCGAAGCGCTGGTCGGCCACCATGTATTCCTTGGGCACGTCGGTGGTGACGTAGCCGACATAGGGCACCGGGTGGGCCGGGTCGCTGATGTATTCGTCGAACTTGGCGGGTGCCGTCGCCGGCGCCGTCCAGCCCAGGCCGCCGTCCGGCAACAGATACAGGGTGCGGGTCTGGGCCTGCTTGGGCGGCCATGAGGGATATTGGCGCCAGACATTGGTGCCGGTCTCGAACACCGTGGCCTTGGCCAGCTTCGCGTCCGGGGCGCCCTTCAGATGCTGTTCGAAGAAGGGGAACAGGATGTTCTTCCGGTAATAGTCGCCGGTGTCGGCCGCGAAATCCACCGCCCCCAACTTGTGCCCATAGGTCCGGGCCCAGCCACCGTGCACCCACGGGCCGATCACCAGGTTGTTGGGCGTGCCGGGGTTTTGCGCCTCGATGGCGTTATAGGTGGTGAAGGGGCCGTGCAGATCCTCCGCATCGAACCAGCCGCCCACGGTCAGCACGGCGGCCTTGATGTTCTTCAGGTGTGGGGCGATGGCGCGCGGCTTCCAGTAATCATCGTAGGTGGGATGGTCCACCATCTCATGCCAGCCAACGGGATCGCCGTTGGCCAGCAGGTCGCCCATCTGGTCCAGATTGCCCTGCTTCAGATAGAAGTCGTAGCCGTCGGCGGTGCCGAAATCATAGTCGGACCAGCCGCGCGGTTCCGGCGTGGGGTTCTTCTGCGCCTTGAAGGCGGCATAGAAGGCGAAGTTGGCCGCCAGCATGTAGGCGCCACCATGATAGGCGTCGTCGCCCAGGTACAGGTCGGTCACCGGCGCCTGGGGGGAGGCCGCCTTGATGGCCGGATGGCTGTCGACGATGCTGGCCGAGGTGAAGAAGCCTGGGTAGCTGATGCCCCAGATGCCGACCTTGCCGTTGTTGCCGGGCACGTTCTTCAGCAGCCAATCAACGCTGTCGTGCATGTCGCTGCTGTCGTCCACGTCATTCTTCGACTTCTTGTCGTCGATATGCGGCCGCGTCTCCATCCACTTGCCGCCGGACATGAAGCGGCCGCGCACGTCCTGGAAAACGAAGATGTACCCGGCGCGGTCGAAGTCCGGCGAAGGGCCCAGTTGCTTGGGATAGGACTCCGCACCGTACAGGCTTTCTCGCCCCACCCGCGCGCCCGAGCCATAGGGCGTGCGCACCATCAGGAAGGGGTAAGTCTTGGACTGGTCCTTGGGCACGTAGACGACGGTGAACAGGTCCACCCCGTCCCGCATGGCGATGCGGTATTCGTACTTGGTGTAATGCTCCTGAACGCTGAACGGCTTGTCCTGGCCCGCAGTGCCGCTTTGGGCCAGCGCCACCGGTGCCGTCATGGACCCCGTGAGCGCCAGGCCTGCCAAGCCCACCCCAAGGATGCCCGCCGCCGCGACGATGTGCCGGGCACGTAAGCGCCGGCCTGTTTCCCTTTTCCCCATGCCCCGTCCATCCCTTGAGCCGAACCGGCCGCGCGCCCAAAGGGTGCCGCAGCGTTGTTGGCATCCAAGCTAAGTCATTCGGGGATCGGGGCGAAAGGGGGAACCGGCGCATGCTCCGGCGGTGATGTCAGCAGCGGTGGTGGGCCCAGAACAGGGCGACCGCCTCATCGGCCACGCGCATGGCGTCCGCCTGGCCCCCGCCACTGGCCAGCACGCGTGGCCAGTGCAGCGGCTCCGCGATCAGGCCCAGGAACTGCTGCGCCGCCAATGCCGGGTCGGGACAAGTGATCAGGCCGGCCGTGGCCAGATGGTCCAGGCAAGCATCGATGCGGTCCAGCATTGGCCGGCGCCCCAGGCGGGCGTAGTCCTCCGCGATCTGGGGCTGGTTGCGGGATTCGGCGATGACCAGACGCACCAATGCCACGTGGTCGGCCCGCGCCAATCGTGCCGCCAGGATGTGGGCCAGCGCGCGCAGCGGACGAGCGGGATCGTCCGCCGTCGGTGGGGGCAGGGCGACGGCTTCCGAAAGTCCGGTTTCCAATGCCGCCCATTCCCGCGCCAGCATGGCGCGGAAGATGGCGTCTTTGCCGCCGAACTGGTTGTACAGCGTCCGCCGCGCCAGTCCCGCCAGGGCGGCTAAATCATCCATGCTGACGCTTTCGTACCCCCGCCCCAGGAACAGGGTGCGGGCGGCATCCAGGGTCGCTTCGCGGCTCAGAAACAAGGCGTGGGTGGTTTGGTTTGGCATCAGCCATCTATGCATTAATAAGTGCATAAAGTACACTGCATGGTGCAGTGTTAAATTCATATGAAAATAACATCATATAATCAATTGACTGCTGGAATCAGCAACCGTTGTCGGTATCGGGTGCTTCGCCATTCTGGCGGGGGATCCGCAATTCAGTCGCCAACGCCGCGTCGCTGCTGCAATAGGGGATCCTGGTTTTCCAGCTGCGGATGCGGTGGAAGGCGTCGGCGGTATCGCCGACCGCGTCCTCCGCGTCGGTCCGGTTGCTGACCAGCTGATAGACGTCGATGGTGGTCGGCGCCGGATCGGGCACGGAATCCTGCATCGTCCGGGTGGCGATCAGCATCAGGGTCTGGGCCTGGCCATTGATATTGCCGTGCGCGAACATCACGGACCGCAAGGCATCCTCGCCGGTATGGGGACTGTCGCGGACGATTTCCGCCACGCCCGGCGGCTTCTCCGCCTCGGTCGCCACCAGATTCCATTCGCCGCGCGCGGGGTCGGCGCCGTCGCCCTTGGGCACCATCATCACCATAAAGGTGTTGTGGCCCCAGGCATTGCCGTTGTCCCGCCAGGCCTGGACGATTACGGCGGCGCGGCCGTCGGCGCTGAAGTCCCGGATGTGGTTGACGCCCAGATGCAGCGCAATGGGCGCCAGGCCGGTGATGCCGGCCGGGCCCTGACCGCCGCCGCCGGATTTGGCGGCCGGTGCCGCGGCGTGGGCGGTGACGGCGCTGGTGATGGCGAGCGCCAGGCCGAGGCGGGCAAGATTGGCAGGGGATAGCGGGCGCATCGGGGCCTTGGGGGCTGGGTATGGAAGGGCCCGCCCAGTATCCAAACACCGCCGGGGCCATACAAGCGACATCGCCGGCGCGCATGCCGCCGCTCTTAAGACGGCATCTTTACAAGCGCGATTGCGCCCTCTACCAAGACAGGCTGTTCCGGCCGGTGCCCGCAGCGCCCGCCGGCCAAATCACGACCTATTGGCCAACCCCTATCAGAGTGACGCAGTGCCATGCCCAAGATGACGTTCGTTGAGACCGATGGAACCCGCCGCGAGGTGGATGCGCCGCTGGGTCTATCGATCCTGGAGGTCGCCCGTCGGCATAACATCGATCTGGAAGGCGCCTGCGAGGGTTCGCTGGCCTGCTCCACCTGCCATGTCGTCGTGGCGCCGGAATGGTACGACCTGCTGCCCGACGCCAAGGAAGATGAAGAGGACATGCTGGACCTGGCTTTCGGCCTGACCAAGACCTCGCGCCTTGGTTGCCAGATCCGCATTTCCGGGGAATTGGACGGCCTGGTCGTCATGCTGCCGGGCGCCAAGTAAGGGCCACTGCCCCCCATCATCCCAAACACAGGCCGGCCTTGCGGGACTGACCGCCGGGCCGCGCTTGCGCTTGAGCTCATCTTGGCCCATATGCGGGGCCATGAATTCGCTTGGCTTCGATAAGGCGCCGGCCGACACCCGCGTGGTGGTCGCCATGTCCGGCGGGGTGGACAGTTCCGTGACCGCGGCCCTCTTGAAGGAAGAGGGCTACGACGTGGTGGGCGTCACCCTGCAACTCTACGACCACGGCATGGCCGTCGGGCGCAAGGGGGCCTGCTGTGCCGGCCAGGACATTTACGACGCGTCGCGGGTGGCCGAGACCATCGGCATCCCCCATTACGTCCTGGATTATGAGAACCGCTTCTCCGACGCGGTGATGCAGGATTTCGCCGACAGCTACCTGCGCGGCGAAACGCCCATCCCCTGCGTGCGCTGCAACCAGCGGGTCAAGTTCCGCGATCTGCTGGACCAGGCGCGCGACCTGGGGGCGGAGGCGCTGGCCACCGGCCATTATGTGCGCCGGGTGCAGGGTGCCGCCGGCGCCGAACTGCACCGCGCCGCCGACCCGGCCAAGGACCAGAGCTATTTCCTGTTCGCCACCACCCAGGCGCAGCTGGACTTCCTGCGTTTCCCCCTGGGCGGCATGCCCAAGACGGAAACCCGGGCGCTGGCCGAGCGCTACAACCTGCCGGTGGCGGACAAGCCCGACAGCCAGGACATCTGCTTCGTGCCCAACGGCTCCTACGCGGCGGTGGTGAACCGCCTGCGCCCCGGGGCGGTGACGGCGGGCGACATCGTCCATGTCGACGGCCGTGTGCTGGGCCGGCATGAGGGCGTGATCAACTACACCGTGGGACAGCGCAAGGGCCTGGGCCTGGGCGGCAACGCCACGCTGGCGGAAGCGGGGGCCGATACCGACCCGCTGTATGTCGTGCGCGTAGACGCCGCATCCGCCCAGGTGGTGGTGGGGCCGCGTGCGGCCCTGGCCCGCAGCCGGGTGACGGTGCGTGAGGTCAACTGGCTGGGCGGTGCGGCCCCGGCCGATGGCGTGCCCGTGACGGTCAAGTTGCGCTCCGCCCAGCCGGCCCTGGCCGCCCACCTCCTCCTGGGGGCGGTCGGCGATGCCGTCCTGGAGTTGGACCAGCCGCAGTTCGGCGTGGCGCCGGGCCAGGCGGCCGTCTTCTACCAGGGTGACCGCGTCCTGGGCGGCGGCTGGATCGTGGGCGCCGCCTGAACCGACCCCTCGCCGCGCGTGTTGGTGTGTTAGCCCGCGTGTCGGTGTGTTAAGTTGGGCAACCTTGCATTGCTGAGGTTGCTTTCCATGGAACCTAGCCGTCCCAGCCAAACAGCCCTGACCATGGCCACCCTGAGGGCGGCGCACCAGTTGCTGGATCAACCGCCCATCTTCATTGATCCGCTGGCCCTGCCCATTTTGGGGCCGGGAAAGGAAGAGGAGTTGCGGGCCCAGGCGGAAGCCCTGAAGGCGCCAGGCCCGCGTATCCTGCGGGCCACGTCGGCGGTTCGTAACCGCTATGCCGAGGACGCGCTGGCGGTGGCCGTGGCGGGCGGTGTGGATCAATACGTGCTGCTGGGCGCCGGCCTCGATACTTTCGCCTACCGCAATCCCCACGCCGGATTGGGTGTGATCGAGGTGGACCACCCGGCGACCCAGGCGTGGAAGCGGGAACTGCTGACGGCGGCCGGCATCGCGATCCCGTCCAGCCTGGCTTTCGCGGCCGTGGATTTCGAGATGGATACCTTGGCCGACGGTCTCACGCGCGCCGGCTTCGCCTGGGACCGGCCCGCCCTGTTCGCTCTACTGGGTGTCAGCATGTATCTGACGGTCGACGCGCTGACGGACGTGCTGCGGCTGGTCGGGGGCCTGCCGACCGGCAGTGGTGTCATTCTTGACTACATCCTGCCGCCGGAACATTTGACCGAGTGGTTGCGTGCCCCCTTCCAGGCACTGACTGATCGTGTCGCCGCGCAGGGGGAGCCCTGGCGCACCCTGTTCACGCCCGACACCTTGACGCCTCATCTGGAGGCTGCCGGCTTGGTGGTGGCGGAGGATGTGGGCCCGGCAGAGTTGAACCCCCGCTATTTCACCGGCCGGGACGATGCCCTGGCGTTGGTGGGGGTCAGCCGGCTGGTCCATGCCCAGGTCGCGCCCACCACGGCGTAGGACCTACGCTTTCGCCCGGCCGTGGTGCCACTGATACGGATATGCCGTAGGGCCGGGCGTCCTAGCCGGACGGTTCAATCATAAGGAGGTATCGCCAGGACCGATGCCCGCGCGCATAGTTGGGGCCACCACATTCGGCATGCGGAACAAGGGCTTGTGGCCCGCTGTCCGATTATCCGGCCAGCTTCCGCAGGGCGCCCACGTCCCGGGACGGATTCCCCATCCGCGCCCCTGCCGATCATTCGGGGAGGATTCGATGCTGCGTAGCGTCTCCATCGCGTGCCTGGCGGCCCTGGTGCTGGCCGGTTGTTCCATGCCCAAGCCTGTGTCCAACGTCTCGGCGGAGGATCTGGCCGGCACCGGCTGGGAGCTGCAGCACTGGCAGCAGCGTAACGGCGCGGCTTATCCGCTAATCCCCGGCGGCAACGGCGGGCCGGTCAGCATCCGCTTCAGCCGCGATGGGGCCGCCAACATCATGTCGGGCAACGCCGGCTGCAACCGCTATCGCGGCGGCTACACCCTGGGCGGCGGCTATCTGCAGGTCATGCCGGCGGCCACCACCCGCATGGCCTGCCTGTCGCCGGAACGGGCCAAGCTGGAACAGGATTATCTGAGGGTCCTGACCGACGCCACGACCCTGACCCGCGACCGCGACCCGCAACGCGACCTGGATACCCTGACCCTGGCCAGCAGCGATGGCGATGAGTTGCTGTTCGTCCGCACGTTAAGCGGCGAGGCGCCGGAACCCGCCTCGGTGGGCAACACCGTGGGCAGCGGCACGCCGGGGCAGTAAGCGGCCGCCGCGCCAGAAACAACAAACCCCCGGGGGCCGATGGGCCGCCGGGGGTTCGGTATTTTGGTAGCAGCGGAGGGATTTGAACCCCCGACCAAGGGATTATGATTCCCCTGCTCTACCACTGAGCTACGCTGCCATAGACCACCGCCGGGCAAGCCGGCGTTGGTGAGGGCCGTCATGTAGGACAATCGCCCCCGGGCTGTCAAGGCCCTCGCCGGGGGCGCTGCGCGATTTTCTGGCATGCTTTGGTGGTGCCAGGTAGCGGGGAAGGGCCGCCAACGATACAGTGGCGCCCGCCAACCATTCGCGGCCACAGATATTCCCTGCCAGCGGTATCCATGCTGTCCCTGATAACCGCGCCCTTCCGCCTGCTGTTCCGGCTGGTGGTGTTCCTTATCCTGATGGCGGGCGTGCTGGTGGTGGTGTTCCCCTACGCGGTGGATTTGCCGGCCTGGGCGCGCCGGGTGATGGCGGATTCGGGGGCAGGTCCCGGCGGCGTGACGGTTTCCGCCGTGCCGGAGGTGCGACAGGGCTTTCCCGCCCATCTGGTGCTGCACGACTTGGTGCTGGCCAACCCCACCACGCCCGACCGGCCGTCGCTGACTGCCGCCACCGCAATGGTCGAGGTCGACGTCCTGCGTTCCCTGACGGCCGGCCGCCTGGTCCTGCACACGCGCATCATAGAGCCCGTGCTGTACGCCGACCGGCCGTTCAGCCTTGCGGGGTTTGCCGCCGGGCTGAATCGCGCGCTAGGCGGAAGCGGTGTGGTCCACAGCCTCAGCATTGAGGGTGGCCGTGTGCGCTTGGCCGGGAAAGGGGACGGCCCCGGCATCGACCTGGGCGGCACCACGCTGGAGGTGGCACCCGGGCTTGACGTCGTGGCGAAAGAAAAGGCTCCGGCGGCCGCCTATGCCGGCACGGGGCGCGATCCGTCCTGAACCTCGCTCCCGCCTGCCGGGCGGTGCTGGATATCCGCCCGGCGGGCCAGCCAGCCCAGCAACAGAAGGCCGGGGATTCCCAGGGCGGCGCTGACGGTGAAGTACAGCGGCCATGAATTCAGGTAGTCCGCCAACAGGCCGGTGCCGCCCGACAGCATGTCCAGCGGCAGGGTGGCCAGGCTGGACAGCAGGGCGTACTGCGTGGCGGTGAAACCAGCGTCGCACAGGCGGGAGAGAAAGGCGGTGAAGGCCGCGGCGCTCATCCCGCCGGCAAAGAATTCCAACCCCACCACGCCGCCCAGCAGGACGACGCTATGCGGCTGCGTCGCCAGCACGACGTACATCAGGTTGGTGATGATCATGAAGGTGCCGCACAGGAACAGTCCGCGCACCGCACCCAGCCGTCCCGCCACCGTGCCGCCGACGATGGCGCCGGCGATGGCGCAGGCCATGCCCAGCATCTTGGTGACGGCCGCGATCTCCCCCTTGGAATAGCCTTCACTCAGATAGAAGTTGGTGGCCATGACGTTCACATAGACGTCGCCCAGCTTGTAGATGCCCACGAACACCAGGATGGCCAGCCAGCCGCGCCGGGTGGCGAAGCGGATGAAGGGGGCGATCACCTCTTCCTCCACCCACACCATGAAGGTCTGGCGCGGTGGTGCTGGCGGACGGGCAGGCTCCGGCGCCAGCAGCACGGCGACCATGCCGGCCACCACCAGGCCGGCCATGGCGGTGTAGACGACCGACCAGGGCACCAGGGTGGACAGGTACAGGGCACCGGCGCCGGCCACGATCATGCCCAGGCGGTACCCGACCAGATAGGCGCCGGCCCCCGGTGCCTGCAGGCTGTCGGGCAGCAGTTCGATGCGCAGGGCGTCCAGTACGATGTCCTGGCTGGCCGAGGCGAAGGAGGTGGCGACCGTGGCGACCGCCAGCCAGTAGAGGTTGGCGGCGGGATCGCTGGACGCCATGGCCAGCAGGGTCAGCATCAATGCCGCCTGTGTCACCAGGGCCCAGCCGCGCCGCTGGCCCAGCCGGGAGGTCAGGCCCGGGATGGGCAGCCGGTCGATGAAGGGCGCCCATAGCGGCTTGAAGGTGAAGGGACTGCGCACCATCGCGAACAGCCCGATGGCCGTGCGGCTGACATGCACCTCGGTCAGCCAGGCCGACAGGGTGGAAAACAGCAGGAAATAGGGCAGGCCGCTGGCGAACCCCAGGGCCAGCACCGTCAGGACGCGGCGGTCCAGCCACAGGGTCCACCCCGGCGCGGGAGCGGGGGCGTGGGGGGCGGTGGGCGATGTCATGGGGGCCGGTGGTCCTGGGCTTGGGCGGTCTCGCGGGCGGGCCATCATGGCCGGCCCCTGGGCCTTCGTCCAGCCAAGGGTTCCTGATGACAGCGCTTGGCCGTTGCGGGACTATCGGCGCCACCAAAGATCACGGGTTATCGAAGGGATGAGGACGATGGGAACCAGGGGCGCGCGGCTGTTGGCGGGCGTGGCAATGATGGCATTGGTAACGGTGCCGGCCATGGCAGAGCCCCTCCATCCCTGGGCCCTGGAACTGCACGGCGGCGCCGGTACCTTGGATCCGGCCAAGATGACGCCTGAGGCGGCCGCCGCCTATCAGGCCGGCATGACTGCGGCACTGAAGGCCGGCACCGACGTGTTGCAAGCGGGCGGTAGCGCCATGGACGCGGTGGAGGCCGCCATCAAGGTGATGGAGGATGACCCCCTGTTCAACGCCGGCCGGGGGGCGGTGTTCACCGCCGCCGGTCGCAATGAGATGGACGCCGCCATCATGGATGGCGCCACGCTGAAGGCGGGCTCCGTCGCCACCGTCACCCACACCCGCCACCCCATCAGCCTGGCCCGCGCCGTGATGGAAAAGACCCCCCACGTCATGCTGGCGGGTGAGGGGGCGGACACCTTCTCCCGGGAAGCGGGCCTGGAACAGGAAGACCCTGCCTGGTTTTTCACCGAACGGCGCTGGCAGGCCCTGATGACAGAGTTGAAGGACAAGGGACTGCCCATCCCGCCCCGGCCTGAGGGCGCGCCGCCGGAACCGGACAAGCATACCCTGCTGGACCTGAAGGGGTTCGAACCGGCGGATGCCCACCGCTTCGGCACCGTGGGCGCGGTGGCGGTGGACGCCCAGGGCAACGTGGCGGCCGGCACCTCCACCGGCGGCATGACGGCCAAGCGGCCGGGCCGCATCGGCGACAGCCCCATCATCGGTGCCGGCACCTATGCCTCCAACCAGTCCTGCGCCGTGTCGGCCACCGGGGCGGGCGAGTATTTCATCCGCCTGACGGTGGCGCGCGAGATCTGCGCCCTGGTGCAGTACAAGCACATGCCCCTGCAAGCGGCGGTGGACGAGGTCATCCAGCACCGGCTGACAGCCTTGGGCGGTGACGGCGGCGTCATCGCGGCCGCGCCCGACGGCACGCTGGCCTGGGGCTTCAACACCAGCGGCATGTACCGCATTCGTCTGAAGCAAGGCGGCCAGCCCGAATTCGGCATCTTCAAGGATGGGGCGGCCGCCACCGCCCAGCCGAAGAATGAGCCCTGATCCCATGTGGCGCGTCGTCATGGTCGCCTGCCTCACCTTGCTGTTCTGCGGCGGGGCGCGGGCGGGCGAGGCCCTGCTGCTGATCCGCCCGGCGCGGGTGTGGACGGCGGAGGAGGCTGCCCCCCACGCCGGCTGGGTCGTGCTGGTGAAGGGTGAACACATCCAGGCGGTGGGGCCGGAGGCGGCCGTGGCCGCACCCGCCGGCACGCCCGTGCTGGACCTGCCGGGCGCCACCCTGCTGCCGGGCCTGATCGACCTGCACTCCCACCTGTTCCTGCACCCCTATAACGAGGCGTCGTGGGACGACCAGGTGCTGCGCGAAAGCCTGGCCTACCGCACCCTGCGCGCCGGCCGGCAGGCCACGGCCACCCTGATGGCGGGCTTCACCACCCTGCGCGACCTGGGCACCGAAGGGGCCGGGTATGCCGACGTGGGCCTCAAGCAGGCGATCACTCACGGCCTGGTGCCAGGCCCGCGCCTGTTCATCGCCACCCGCGCCATCGTCGCCACCGGCGCCTACGGTCCTTCCGTCGCCAAGTTCCGCGAAGATCTGGACCTGCCCCAGGGCGCGCAGGAGGCCAGCGGCGAGGCCGGCGTGGCGGCGGCCGCGCGGGAACAGGCGGCGCGGGGTGCGGACTGGATCAAGTTCTACGCCGATTACCGCACCGGGCCGGACGGCGGCACCCGCCCCACCTTCAGCCAGGCGGAGATGGCGGCCCTGATCGCCGCCGCCCACGATACCGGTCGCCCGGTGGCGGCGCACGCGTCCTCGGACGAGGGCATGCGCCGGGCCGTCCTGGCCGGCGTGGACACCATCGAACATGGCTATGGCGGCAGCGACGCCACCTTCCAGGAAATGGCCAAACGCGGCGTCGCCTACCTCCCCACCCTGACGGCGCCTGAGGCCACCAGCCGTTATTTCAAGGGCTACGTCCCCGGCCAGACCCCGCCCACCCCCGCCATGCAGGCGGCGGAGGTGGCCTTCCGCCGCGCACTGAAGGCCGGCGTCCTTATCGGCTGCGGCAGCGACGTGGGCGTCTACGCCCATGGCGAGAACGCGCGCGAGCTGGTCTGGATGGTGCGCGATGGCATGACGCCGGCCCAGGCCCTGACGGCCGCCACCGCGACCAACGCCCGCATCCTGGGCCGCAGCGACCAGTTCGGCCGCGTCCACGCCGGTCTGCTGGCCGATCTGGTGGCGGTCAACGGCGATCCGACCCAGGACATCGGCGCCGTGGCCGACATGGTTTTCGTCATGAAGGGCGGCACGGTGTACCGCAAGCCGTGAGGGATGAAGATGGGTTTGATGTCAGGACGTTGGCGGCTGCCGGAGACGGTAGTGGTGCCCTTGCAGGCGCTGGCGCGGGGCCTGGCAACAGGCCGGGCGCCCGGAATCGAAGTCGAACGCGTACGCGCCGCCCTGGCAGCCTTGCCGTTACGCTGGTTGATGATTGCGGAAATGGAGGTCGGACACCTGCTCGACATGCGAGGGCCGCCAACCCAATCCGGTCGGCAGACCCGTGATTTGGACCTGCTGCGCCTAACGCCCGGTTTGGAATACCCTTTCCTGTTTCACAAAAGCGGCTATTGCCGTGAGGCGGCGTTGCGCAAGCTGGGTGGCCAGCCACCGGCCACGTTCTGGACTGCGGCGATCGCCTATCGCCAGAATGACTGGGTCGAGCCGGTGCGGAAGGCCGCCTGCGATTGTGTGTCGCGACTATTTCCTCTACTGGCGCCTGAGGTGATGGCGGAGGCTGCCTATTTCTTGCTGACGCGCATGCCAATGTGGGGGCGTTGGCAACTGGAACCCAAAGTGCCCCCCGATGGCCTGTTACTGGAGCAGGCGGAGGTGGCGGCCGCCTTGGCCCATCATATAGGCCGCGCGACGAGTGGCCCGGCGGGTGCCGTCCTGCGGCAGGCGTTGCGGCAGCCCGGCCTTGATGGTCATTTGCCGGCCCTTGCGATCGATGCGGTGCAACCCATTGTGCGCCTGGTGGCCCTGCATACCCTGATCGAAGGGGCGGCGATCTGGCCCGACGGCCATGAGCGCGAGATCGTCAACAAACCCTATCAGATTTATCGCGAAGTACCCGTCTTCGCGCGCCGGCCTATCATTCGCCCAGGGTCGTCATCGGTTTACCTGGACATGGCGGCGCGCGACCGGTCGGTGATCGTGCGTCGTCTGGCGGCGGCTACCCTGGCGAAGCAATTGGGGCGCACGGAAACTGAGTCTTGGATGGAGCATGAGCCAGTGCTGACGTTGCTGGAGCGTGATCCCGACAAATCCATCCGGGACCGAATTGCCTTTATTCGTCGCTTCCTGCACCAAGGGCCGCCGACCTTGGTGCAGGCGCTTGAGGCCCTGTGCAGCCCGGGAACGCCAGAACCGGTCCGCGACCGTGACTTGGGCCGCGATGTGGAGTTACTGGATTAGGTTCCGTCTATCGCCGGCCATGAAAAAAGGCGGCGCCAGGCCCGGCGCCGCCTTTTCCATAAGCCTCAAGGGCGCTTAGCGGTTGCCCAGGAAGTCCGACTTGCCCAGTTCCACGCCGTTGTGGCGCAGGATGTCGTAGGCGGTGGTGACGTGGAAATAGAAGTTGGGCAGGGCCATGAACAGCAGGAAGGTCTGGCCGGGGAAGTTCTTTTCCTCGCCACGCAGCTTCAGGGTGATGGTGCGTTCCTCGCTGCCATCGATCTGTTCCGCCGTGACGGTCTTCAGGAAATCCACCGTCTTGGCGATGCGGGCCTGAAGCTCGGGGAAGGTGGTCTCGGTATCGGCGAAGCTGGGCACCTCGACACCGGCCAGGCGGGCGGCCGCACCCTTGGCGGAGTCGGTCGCGATCTGTACCTGGCGGGCCAGGTGCAGCATGTCGGGGGCCAGGCGCGCGTTGATGAAGACCGACGGGTCGATCTTCTTGGCCTCGGCATGGGCGGCCGCCTTGTCCAGGATGGCCGACAGGTTGCCCAACAGGCGCAGGAACACCGGCACGGACGCCTGGTACATGGAAAGCGACATCGGGAAGCTCCGATTGATAAGGGGTGGATGGCGGCCAACATACGGGGCGCCGGTTACGGTGATGTGCGCGCGGTCACCCGCGTGGAAATTTCACACACCCGATTGCCGTAAATTCCCCCTTCGGAAAAAATGCCGCGGACGGCTCAGAAGCGATAGCTCAGGCCGACACGCGCCACCCGGTCACCCAAGCCCCGGATATTGCCGGCATCCTGGCGGTATTCCAGCGTGCCGCTGACCATCAGGCCCTGGCCCCAGCGGCCACCGTCCAGCAGGGCGGTGTAGCTCAACGCCATGTCCGTCTCCGCGCCATCGGGGCGCAGCGAAACGGCGGTGGGCAGGGTGGTGGCGTAACCCTGGTCGTCCACGCTGGTCATCATGAGGGTGGCCGTGCCCGATACCACGCGCAGGGGGCGGCGCCAGGCCACGGTCAGGCTGTCGCCCGCCGTCACCGTGTCGCGCTGTGACAGGGCCATGCCATAGGATCGGGACAGCAGCGGGCCGATACCGGCAATGATGCCCTGGGCGCTGTCGCCAGCACCGGTGCGGGCCAGGCTGGCATCCAGCATCAGGCTGCCGCCGTTCCAGACATCGACGGCGGTGGCCAGGCCCACCGACACGGTGTCGTTATGGTCGCCCAGGGCCAGCGGCGACCCGCTGCGGAACTGGCTGCCCAACAGGCCGTTGCGTTCATCCAGCAGGCTGAGGGACAGGCTGGTGGTCCAGCCCTTGGCCAGGGCCCAGTTCAGGCCGGCGGCGAAGGCGTCGGCCTGGCGGTTCCAGCCCGCACCGGTCAGCACGGCCCCCTGCCACGGGTTCCAGTCGCCGGTCTCAAGGCCCCGCCGCGCTTCGGCGTCCATGCCGGGCGCGCCCGACCAGCTGACGGCCAGGTGGGCGCCGCCCAGCGCCCGCGCCAGCCAGCCATCCAGGTCGGTGCCCAGGGCCATGAAGCCACCGCCCTGGGCCAGGCCCGTCAGGGCGTTGGATACGCCCAGGGTCCGTGCCGCCTCCGCCCGGACGCCGCCGCCCCACAGGGCTTCCGCGAACGACGCGCCGCCGGGGAAACCCTGGCCCGTGATCAGCGACAGGCCGCCCTGGTTGTAGGCCAGCGCCCAGCCGTCGTGGCCGGCATAGCCGCCCCGGTCCACCAGGCCCGTGGGCCGTGCGGCGGCCAGCCCCTGGTCCTCGGTGTAGGCCAGCGACAAGGTGGCGCCGCCGGCGAATTTGGTGGTGCTGGTGGTGACGGTGGGGGCCGGGAGTGCCGCGGTGATGGAGGAGGCGGAGACCGGCTGCTTGGCGATCAGGCCCGCCAGGTTGACGGTGAAGTTGCGCTGGAAGCCGTCGAAGGCGGTGTAGCTGGACAGCAGGCTGCTGACGCTGGACAGGCTGCCCAGGGCACCGCCGGTGATCAGGGACCCCGTCAGGCTGGTGACGGCGGTGGACTTGCCGTTGGCGCCCACCACCGACAGGGTGCCCAGGGGCTTGAACGCGGCGGTCAGGTTCAGCAGGCCGTTGCCGTAGGTGCTGTCCACCCCCTTGGCACCCAGGTCCGTGGCCGAGGCGAACAGGACGGCGGTGGCGGTGCCGTTGCGGTACAGCACCGGCCATGTCGCCTCCAGCAGGGCGAGGGCGCCCGACACCATGGGGGCGGACATGGATGTGCCGCTCCAGTACGCCAGCATGTTGGGGCCGTATTGGATGCCGGGGGCGATGATGTTCTGTCCCGGCGTCACCAGCCAGAGGGAGGCATAGCTGGCCTTGGTGGTGGCGCTGGCGATGGCGGCCCCGGCGCCCGGCGTGTTGGAAAAGCTGGACAGCATGTTGGCGCTGGTGACCGAACCGACGAAGGCCAAATGGGTCAGGGCCGCCGCACTCAAGCCCGTGCTGTTGGCGCCGCCGTTCAGCACGGTGGCGGAATTGCCGCCGGCGAACACCAGGACCGCGCCCTTGGACGCGGCGTAGTTGATGGCGTTGACGATGGCCGTGGTCGGCAGATAGGTCAGCGACAGGTTGATGACCTTGGCGCCGGCGTTGGCCGCCTTGATGATGCCGTTGGCGACGTCGGCGTCCGTGCCCGAACCGGCGGTGTTCAGGGCCTTTTCCGACAGGATGGTGGCCTTGGGCGCCACGCCGGCCATGCCGGCGCCCGTACCGGTGGTGGCGCCTGCCGCGATGGCGGCGGTGGCGGTACCGTGGCCGACATCGTCGGCATATCCGCTGGAGCAGGTGAAGCTGACGGCCGCACAGGATGAGGCGGATAAGACGCGGCCGACGATGTCGGGCTGGGTGGCGGCCACGCCGGTATCCACCAGGCCGATGGTGATGCCGGCACCGCCGGTCGCTGCCACCTCGATGGCGTTGGTAATGCCCAACTGTGACCACCAACCGGCTGAATAGCCGGATGCGTAGGTCTGGGTGGTCGTGCTCTGGGCCCCCGCCCTTTGGGGGGCGCCCAGGCCGATGCCGGCGCATGCGGTTGCCAGAAGGACGGCCCGCCCCGCAGGCCGCAAAGGGGCAAGGGCGCGTCGATGGTTGGCGGAGGCCGTCATGCCTAAACTCCCCAGGTCCCTTTGTGGCCTGATGGGCGGGCCCTTTCTGGGCACAGGAATGCGTTCAGGCTCACGCCCTTTTGGCTAGGCCTGGACTATGCCATCTGGACAGGTGTGGGGGCTGTTCAAGGGTAGGGGAACGGGGCAATGACGTTTGGTGGGTAACAGTAATGCGCGAACGGACCTCAAGAGGACTGGAAAAGAATAAAACCTGGCAGTACATAACGAGACCGGCTTGCAGCCAGACGTGGATGCGGCACTAGGGCGGATCCCTGGGATCTTTCCCATCCGTACAATCCAAGGCCCTGGAATTCCTGCCGGTTCGACTTGTTCACAGAGGTGGGTCATGGCACTGGAAAAGGCGGGGCGCTGGGCGCCCGATAGCTGGCGGTCTCGGGATGTGCGGCAGATGCCGAACTATCCGGATGCGCAGCGCCTTGCCACGGTCGAGGCCCGCCTCGCCAATTATCCGCCGCTGGTCTTCGCCGGCGAGGCCCGGCGCCTGAAGGACCATCTGGGCCGCGTGGCCAAGGGCCAGGGTTTCCTGCTGCAGGGCGGCGACTGTGCCGAAAGCTTTGCCGAGTTCCATCCCAACAACATCCGCGACACCTTCCGCGTGATGCTGCAGATGGCGGTGGTGCTGACCTTCGGTGGTGCCACCCCGGTGGTGAAGGTGGGCCGCATGGCCGGCCAGTTCGCCAAGCCGCGCTCATCCGACCTGGAAGACATCGGCGGCGTCTCGCTGCCCTCTTACCGGGGCGACATCATCAACGGCTTCGACTTCACGGCCGAGGCGCGGGTGCCCGATCCGGAGCGCATGGTCCAGGCC
The DNA here is from genome assembly GCA_028283825.1 of Azospirillaceae bacterium. Classification (NCBI taxonomy): domain Bacteria; kingdom Pseudomonadati; phylum Pseudomonadota; class Alphaproteobacteria; order Rhodospirillales; family Azospirillaceae; species Azospirillaceae bacterium. The sequence continues at coordinate 776,255 of JAPWJW010000001.1, forward strand.
TACAACCAGGCGGCGTCCACGCTGAACCTGCTGCGCGCCTTCGCCCAGGGCGGTTATGCCGACCTGCACAAGGTGCACCAGTGGAACCTGGGCTTCGTCGACCGCAGCCCGCAGGGCGAACGCTACCGCGACCTGGCCAACCGCCTGGATGAGGCGCTGGCCTTCATGGCCGCCTGCGGCATCACGGCGGAAACCACCGCCCAGATCCGCGAGACGGAGTTCTTCACCAGCCATGAGGCGCTGTTGCTGCCCTATGAGCAGGCGCTGACCCGCGTCGACAGCACCACGGGTGATTGGTACGACGTTTCCGCTCACATGCTGTGGATTGGCGACCGCACCCGCCAGCCGGATGGCGCGCACGTGGAATTCCTGCGTGGTGTGAAGAACCCCATCGGCCTGAAGTGCGGCCCCACCACCGATCCGTCGGAGCTGATCCGCCTGATCGACATCCTGAATCCGACGGATGAACCGGGCCGCCTGACCCTGATCGCCCGCATGGGCCACGACAAGGTGGCCGACAAGCTGGCGCCGCTGCTGCGCCGCGTGCGGGACGAAGGCCGCACCGTGGTGTGGAGCTGCGACCCCATGCACGGCAACACCATCAAGTCCGCCACCGGCTACAAGACGCGGCCGTTCGACCGCATCCTGGCCGAGGTGCGCGGCTTCTTCGAAGCCTGCCAGGCCGAGGGCGTGCACGCCGGCGGCGTGCATTTCGAGATGACGGGCCAGGACGTGACGGAGTGCACGGGTGGCGCCCAGGCCATCACAGAGCACGCCCTGTCGCAGCGCTATCACACCGCTTGCGATCCGCGCCTGAACGCCAACCAGGCGCTGGAACTGGCCTTCCTGGTGGCCGAAGGCCTGAAGGCCACCCGGGCCGGCCAGCCCCGCCAGACGGCGGCGGAGTAAAGTTTCCTGGGGTTGGAAAGAGAAAGGGCGGGTGCCGGTGACGGCCCCGCCCTTTTTCATGGTGCGCCCAGCATGGGCGCGTTCTTGAGGGTGGAAGTCCCTCCGTAAGCTGATCACGGTGAACGAAGCGAAACGCAACTGCGAGAGGGCGACTGATCGTGGGGAGGAAGCGTGGAGCGAAACCACGAGCCGATGAACAAGAACCGGATAGAAGGCGGTGCCGAGCAGGGCGAGCGGGCCATGAACCGCGAAGCTCTCGTGATCAAGGGTCGGCGCCGTAGATCCGGCGGTTGTGTGGTGAAGGAGCGCGCTCTTACCTGGGGAGATCCCGCCTTATGCCTGAAAGGGTGACGGTGTCGAGCCGGAGCGGGAAGTCAGCAGAGGTCATAGTAGGGGCCGGTTCAACTGGTGCCGAAGGACCGAACGAGGAGGAGTGTTGATCCACCGTGGCGATGCGGAAGGCAGAGCGTCAGATGTCCGCGCAAGCGGGGCGGTCGGGAGGGGGGCGAGGTGAAGCCTTGCCCGGGCCCGGCAGCGACGAAGCCTTGCGCCCGCGCCCGGAAATGGAAAACACGGGGTCAGGGCTGCTGCTGGCGGCCCTGACGCGAGAGAACCTGCAACGGGCTTGGCGACGGGTGCGGTCCAACAAGGGCGCGGCGGGGGTTGACGGTCTGGACATTGACCAGACGGCGGCCCATCTGCGCACGGTGTGGCCCGCGATCCGGAGCCAGGTGTTGTCGGGGACGTACCGGCCTTGGCCGGTACGACGGGTGGCGATCCCGAAGCCGGACGGTGGCGAGCGTGAACTCGGCATCCCGACGGTGACGGATCGCCTGATCCAGCAGGCGCTGCTGCAGGTGTTGCAGCCGCTCCTTGATCCGAGCTTCAGCGAGTACAGCTACGGCTTCCGTCCGGGGCGAGGGGCGCACGACGCGGTGCTGAAGGCACAGTCGTACGTCCAGTCGGGCCGGCGGGTTGTGGTTGACGTGGACCTGGAGAAGTTCTTCGACCGGGTGAACCACGACATCCTGATCGACCGTCTCTGGAAGCGCATTGGGGATGCCGGCATCGTCCGGCTGATCCGGTCGTACCTGGACAGCGGGATCATGGTGGGGGGCGTGGTCCAGGCACGGGAGAGGGGGACGCCGCAGGGCGGCCCGCTGTCGCCGCTGCTGGCCAACGTCTTGCTCGACGAGGTGGACCGGGAACTGGAGCGCCGGGGTCATCGCTTCGTGCGCTACGCTGACGATGCGAACGTTTACGTTCGCAGCCGGAAGGCGGGTGAGCGGGTGATGGCGCTGTTGCGGCGGCTCTACGGCCGACTGCGTCTCTCGGTCAACGAGACCAAGAGCGCGGTGACCAGCGTGTTCGGCCGCAAGTTCCTGGGCTACGGCTTCTGGGTGGCGCCCGGTGGCGTCATCAAGCGGCGGGTTGCCGACAAGCCGCTGGCGACCTTCAAGCATCGCATCCGGCAGCTGACCCGCCGTTCCGGCGGGAACAGTGTGCAGGAGGTGGTGATGCGCCTGCGTTCCTATGTTCTGGGATGGAAGGCCTACTTCCGCCTGGCGCAGACACCCCGGGTCTGGAACGACCTGGACAAGTGGATGCGCCATCGGCTGCGGGCCATCCAGCTCAAGCATTGGAAACGGGGCACGACCATCTACAGGGAACTGAAAGCACTCGGGGCCAAACCCAAGGTGCTCCATCAGGTGGCGGCCAATAGCCGCCGCTGGTGGCGCAACAGCGGGATGGCCCTCAATGCCGTCCTCTCCCTGCAATGGGCGGACGCCCTGGGAATGCCCCGTCTCTCTTGACCTCAACTCCTCGAACCGCCCGGTGCGGACCCGCATGCCGGGTGGTGTGGGAGGGGAGCGGTCCTCAAGGATCGCCCCCTATCCCGATCCGTGAACCCGATCACACCAACGCCGCGTCCAGCGTGATGTCGGCGTTCAGGACGCGCGACACCGGGCAGTTGGCCTTGGCGTCGGCAGCCAGGTCCTGGAACTTGCCCGCCTCGATGCCCGGCACCTTGGCCCGCACCGTCAGCTTGACGGCGGCGATGCGCCAGCCGCTGCCTTCGCCTTCCATGGTCAGGACGGCATCGGACTTGATCTCCTCCGGCGGAAAGCCCGCGCCCGACAGCTGGAAGGCCAGCGCCATGCTGAAGCAGCCGGCATGCGCCGCGGCGATCAGCTCTTCCGGGTTGGTGCCTTTGCCATCGCCGAAACGGGCGATGTAGGAATAGGGAACGGCGGACAGGGTGGCGCTCTGCGTCGTCAGGGCGCCGGCGCCATCCTTGCCGGTACCGTGCCAGACGGCGTTCGCGGTGCGCTTCAATTGGGCCATGACGTTCTCCTCATCCAGTGGATATGCCCTTGGCGGTGCTATCGTCGGCCAAGGTGCGGTGGTTAGACTAGCAAGCTAGCGCGTCAGTTCCATGGCATCAGGGACCGATGCGCCGGTCGCAACCACACCAGGCCTTTCATGCATCGTTTCCTTCTGCGCCGCTTTTGGCTGGTTCTGTTGCTGGCGGTGATGGCGATAGGCCCGGCACGGGCCCAGACGTATCAGGATCGCGCGTGGCAGCGGGTCGATGCGGCCACCCTGGCCTTCCGGGGCCAGATACAGCCCCGCCGCTTCTTGCCCACCGAACATCCGGTCAGCGATGCCGTCCTGCTGGCCCGTAACCTGACACCGGAAACCCGCACCCTGGTCCTGTCCTCCGGCGGGGGTGACGTGGCCGTTGCGCTGGCCATGGCGCGGATGATCCACGAACGGCGGTTGAACGTGGTGGTGGACGGGCGGTGCGCTTCGGCCTGCGCCGTCCTATTGTTCCTGGCGGGCGATCAGAAAGCGGTGCGGCCCGGTGCTGTGCTGGAGTTCCACTCCACCAACAGTCTGGATCCGCGCGACACACCCGATGCCCACCTCCGGCTGACGCGCGAGATGCAGGCCATCCAGGGCCGGCTGCCCGACCTGGCGCGGGACGGCGTGGCGGTGGCGCCGCCGGATTTGGGCGGTGCGACGGTGGATGCGATCCTGGCGGCCCGGCGGCAGAACGCGGCCCAATTGCGTGACGACATCGCCGCCCTTTACCAGGACCTGGGCGTGGACGCCGCTCTGCTGGGCGATATCGATCGTGCCGCCGATGCTTATCTGGCGGACCATCCCGACCTGACGCGGGATCAGGTGTGGTGGTGCCTGTCGCCACGCCTGTTGGCCGACCGCTACCACGTCACCGGCCTGGGGGATGTGTGGATGCCGGATACGGCGGACGCCCTGACCCAGGCGGCGGAACGTTTCATCACCGGCGGCATGCACCTGATTCGCGACCATTGGTGAACCGGCGGTTTCAGGAAGCGTGGCTGTCGTCCATCCACCAGCGCCGGCTCAACGCCTGCACATCTTCCATCTGCCGGTCCAGGACGCCCAGAATGCCGCCGGTCCACGTCTCGAACACGGCGCTGCCGTCCAGCGCCCGCACATTCTGCGGCAGGGTGCGGATCAGGTAGACCGTGTTTTCCCCATGATCATAGTCGTGGCCCAGTTGCTGGAAATAGAAACCCGGCATCTTGAAGCGCGGCGTGCCGCGATAGGCCAGCACCACGGTGTCATAGCTGCGTTCGTCCAGCGCCGCCGCCGTCTGCAGCAGGGCGCGCAGCACGTCCAGGGGGCTGGCGGCCGGCTGGGTGCCCCAGATATCCACGACCAGGGTATCGGGCAGGACAAACCCGCGATGATAGGCCACGACATGCACGGGGCCATTCCGGGGATCCTTGCCCAAGGCGTGCGCCACCGGCAATGCGACAAAGGCAAAGTTCCAGACGGCGATGGCCGCGACCAGGACGGCCAGTCCGATGGCCCCTTTCACCCACGTCTTCAAGTCGCAGAATCTCCGCAGCGAGCATAACTGACGCCATGCTAGCGCTACCGGGGAATAATGCAATCGATAGGCGTAAAATATCGATATATTAATACGTTAACGCGAAATCCATCGCCATTTCGGCGTGCAGGCGCGTCGTGTCGAAAACCGGCAGATCAATGTCGCTTTTATTGATGATCATGCCGATTTCGGTGCAGCCCAGGATAACGCCGTCGGCGCCCCGCGCCACCAGCCGTTCCACCTCCGCCAGGATGGCGGCCTTGGACTCCGAGCGGACCACACCCTGGCACAATTCCGCATAAATGATGTGGTGCACGGTGTCGCGTCCGGGCGCGTCCGGGATCAGGGCGTCCACCCCATAATGCTGTGCCAGGTGGCCGCGGTAGAATTCCTGCTCCATGGTGTAACGCGTGGCCAGCAGGGCCGGGCGGGTGCTGCCGGCGGCCTTCAGTGCGCGGCCAGTCGCGTCGGCGATGTGCAGCAGGGGGATGGACGTCGCCGCCCGCACGGCGTCGGCCGTCTTGTGCATGGTGTTGGCGCCGATCATCAGCGCCTCGGCGCCTGCGCCCTGCAGGCGGCGGGCGGCGTCGGCCATCAGGGCGCCGGCCCCGGCCCAGTCGCCGGCCTGCTGCTTGGCCGCCACCTCGGCGAAATCCACCGACCACAGCAGCACGCGGGCGGAATGCAGCCCGCCCAGCCGGTCGCGGGCGATGGTGTTCAGGTGGCGGTAATACAGGGCGGTGCTTTCCCAGCTCATCCCGCCGATCAGGCCCAGCAGCCGCATGGTGCGTCCCCGTTTCCCATTGTCAGGGCGAAACGGTCTCACAGCACCATGGACGCCGCCAGTTGGAAGGGCGCACGGGTGCGTTGCACCCGGGCCAGCAGCCAGGCGCCCTCCAGCGCGATGAAGAAGCGTTCCGCCCGCTGGCGGGGATCGGGCACGCCCAGGCGCTCCGCATGGGCCGTCGTGCGGGCGGCCCAATCCTCCAGCACCTCGGCCACCACGGCGGACAGGCGCGTGGACTCCGGTATGGCGCCGATGACCAGGGCGGTGACCGGGCAGCCGTCGCGCCATTCCGACGCCTCGAACCAGTCGGCAATGCTGCCGGCCAGGCTGTGGACGCCGTCGGCGAAGGTGGCGGCCTCCGCAAACGCTTGGTCGATCATGCGGGCGATGCGGTGGCCGGCCAGGCGTGCGGCCTCCTCCGCCAGTTCCTCCTTGCCGCCGGGGAAGTGGTGGTAGAACGAGCCCTTGGGCGCGCCGCTGACGGCGATGATCTCATTCAGGCCGACGCCATTGTAGCCCTTGCGCCGGAACAGGGTCACGGCGGTATCGACGAAGTGTTTCTTGGCATCGGAAAGGCGCGGCATCCCCCTTTCATGCCAATTGTATGTCGGTCGGTCTAGTGATAACGGTTCTATGGTGACTGCCATAGAATGGGCATCGCGAGAGAACCGGGGAGGGGGCGATGGCGGCGGAACAGGCGCGGGTGCTGGAACAGGCGGTGGACCTCGCCACGCCGGATGGAAAACGCCTGGCCGGCCGGCTGGTGCTGCCCGTCGGTGAGGGGGTGCCCAAGGTGGCGGTGGTCCTGCATGGCGCCACCGGCGTGCCGCGTGATTATTACGCCCGTTTCGCCGCCTGGCTGGCCCAGGCGCGCAATGCCGCCGTGCTGATCTACGACTATCGGGATTTCGGCGCTTCGGCCACCGGGCCGGCCAACCGCTCCGACGCCACCATGGCGGCCTGGGGCGTGGTGGACCAGGCGGCGGCGTTGGACTTCCTCTGCGCGCGCTTCCCGGTGGCGGAAATTTGGGTGGTGGGCCATTCCCTGGGCGGCATGTGCCTGCCCTTCCACGCGAACGCCGGGCGGGTGGCGCGGCTGATCGCGGTCGCCTCGGGGCCGGCGCATTGGACCAAGCATCCGCTGGCCTACATGCCGTCCGTCATCGCCTTCTGGTTTCTGCTGGGCCCCCTGGCCACGGCTGTGCTGGGGTACCTGCCGGGGCGGCTGCTGGGCTTGGGCGCCGACCTGCCCCCGGGCGTGTTCTGGCAGTGGCGGCGCTGGTGCACGTCACGCGGCTTTTATCGGGGCGATTGGGGGCGGCACATGCCGCAGCCGGTGCTGGGCCGCATGACCGGTGCTGTCACCCTGGTGGCCGTCCAGGACGACCAGATGATGCCGCCGGAAAGGGTGCGCCGGCTGGCGGACTTCTACCCCGCGGCGCGCATCGGCCACCGCCTCATCACGCCGGCGGAGGCCGGGTCCAAGGCCATCGGCCATCTGCGCCTGTTCGCGGAGCGTAACGCCCGCGCCTGGCCCCTGTTGCTGGAGGATGCGGCTTAGGCGGCGACGGCCGCCGGCGGGGCCACGGCGCGTTCCAGCCGACCCAGCAGCACGCCGAACAGGGCGGTTTCGGCCCGGCACATCTCCAGCAGGCGGCCGGCGTCCCAGGCGCCCAGGCTTTCCAGCCGGGTGCCCATGTCGGCCAGATGGCCCTGTTCCTCGGCCAGCAGGCCTTTCAGGGAAATCCTGGAGCCGGCGGCGCGCAACGCCGTCTCATACAAATGGTAGAACCACACCGCGCGGAACTCCACGATCAGCGACACGTGCAGGTACAGGACCTTGGAGCGGGGCGGTTCGCCCGCCAGGCGCTGCTCCACGGCCATGTCCAGCTTCTGGAAATACAGGCGGCCGGCGGCTGGCGACAGCAGGTCGGCCTGGACATAGTCCAGCGGCCGGCGGGCCACACCCTCGGCATGGCGCTTGAAGAAGAAGGCGTGGCGCGCCTCTTCCGCCAGGTGTTTCAGCGTCGGCTGGTCCATGCCGGCGCCGTGCTGGGTGATCATGATCTTGTTGCTGCCCATATGTTCCATCAGGGACAGCTCATTCATGAAGCGGGCATGGGATGTCGGCGTGCGCAGGATTTCGGTCAGGAAGGACTGAACCCGGGGCAACAGGGCCGCATTGTCGGCCTCGAACGCCGTGCGCACCGCATCCAATGACATCTGCATGACCGTGAAACCTGTTTCCATGAAGCCCCGTCGGGCGGCGGCGCACTCTGCGCGCGGGTGGCGGGACCGGGCAACATGAATCGACGCCGTGGTTATGCCACCATCGACGCGCCATCATGGTGCATCATCCAGGGGGAAGCCCACCGCCCATGTCCAGGCCCGCGACATACCGATCTTCAGGTCCAATCCGCGCAATGCTCGTGGTGCTGGCCTTGTTATTGCCGCTGCCGACTGGTCCGGTCTGGGCCCGCCAGGACGCGTGGACACCGGATGCCGACAGCACCCCTGTCGTGGATCCACCGGCCCGCGTGGGGCGCCTGGCCCGGGTGCAGGGTACCGTCTCCTTTCGCGCCGATGGGGCTAATGAAGGGGATTGGACCGTCGTCCCACCCAACTATCCGCTGACCGGCGGCAACGATCTGTGGGTGGAGGCCGGATCCGGCGCGGTGGTGGAGGTCTCGATCACCCGGGTGGCGCTGGACGGCGGCACGGAACTGGACATCACCACCCTGGACGACCACGCGCTGGTGGCCGATCTGGTCCAGGGCCAGATCTATGTTCGCGTCCGCGGGTTGCTGCCCGACGAAAGCTACACCTTCCGCACCCCGCGCGGCGACGTCACCCTGGACGCGCCCGGGCGCTATCAACTGTCGGCCGGCGACGGCCAGGCGTCGACGCGCGTCACCGTCCTGGAAGGCCTGGCGTGGATCAATGGCGACGGACTGTCCCTGCGCCTGCAGGGCGGCCAGACGGGGGAGATATCGGGCGATGACCCGCCCAACATCAGCGTGCTGCCGGTCCAGCGTGACGCCTTCCTGACGGGCGCGCTGGCGGCCGACCGGGTGGGGTCCTCCACCCCGCCCGACCTGCTGGGCATGCCGGGGGCCGATGACCTGGCGTCCTACGGTGTCTGGCAGGTCACGCCGGATTACGGCCAGGTCTGGTATCCACAGGTGGCGCCGGACTGGGCGCCCTACCGCCAGGGCAGTTGGGTCGATGTGGCGCCCTGGGGCCGGACATGGATCGACAGCGCGCCGTGGGGTTTCGCGCCCTTCCACTATGGGCGCTGGGTGGACATCCGGGGCCGTTGGGCTTGGGCGCCGCGCGGCGGCAATGTCGTGCCGGGCGCGCCGTTCCGCCCGGTCTATGCGCCGGCCCTGGTGGCTTTCTTCGGCGCGGGACCGTCGGTCGGCTGGTGCCCCCTGGGGTGGCAGGAGCCCTACCGGCCCTGGTACCGGACCAGCCGGTTCTACGTGGACTATGTCAACCGCCCGGCGGTGCGTGGTTTCACCCGGGGCGTGGGCGACCGTTCCCTTGACAGTTATGCCGACTGGCGCGGCGCATCGATGATGGCGGCCGACGGCAGGCGGGGGGTGCGCCCCTTCGACGACCGGCAGTTCGGCGGCCCCGCCCGTGCCATGGCGGGCGGCCCGCCTCCGTCCTTTGGTCAAGGGGTGTCGCCGGCGGCCACCCATCCCCCGCACAGGCCCAAGCCCAGGCCATTGTCGCGTCCCGATGTCTCATCCGCAGGTCGCCCGCTGCCGATGATGAATGGTCCCACGGAGCGGCCCGCGCCGGTTTGGAGGGGCGACCGGCGCCCCGACGCGGCTCGCGCCCAAGCCCCCATGCAGCACGGCCCGCCTGATGCACGGCCGGGGCCGCCGCGTCCGCCGGATCATCACCCGCCGTCCGGCCCTCCTGCGCAACAGGCGCGGCCAATGCCACATCCCACGGCACCTCAGGCCCAGGCGCGCCCCGTCCCGGTCCAGCCATCCCATCCGGAACCGGCACGGCCGGCGCCTGGGCGCAATGACAGCCCCGCCCTGCCGCGCCGATAGACGCCAAGCTCAGGTCGGGTCCGGCGCGCGGAAACTATCGTGGTGGCGGATGACTTCCTTGATGATGAAGTTCAGGAACTTGGCGGCGAAGTCGGGGTCCAGGTGCGCGCCTTCGGCCAGGCGGCGCAGGCGCTCGATCTGGGCGGCCTCGCGGCCGGGGTCGCTGCTGGGCAGGTCGATGCGGGCTTTCAGCGCCCCCACCTGCTGGGTGCATTTGAACCGCTCGGCCAGCATGTAGATCAGGGCGGCGTCGATGTTGTCGATGCTGTCGCGCAGGCGCTGCAACTCGGGATGGGTGCCCCCCGGCGTACTGGTGGGGGCGGGGTTCTCGGCGCCGGACATGGGCACTCCTTCATCGCGCGGACGATCTGTCGGGCGCAGACATTAACGTCCCCGGCGGCGTATCGGCAGTGAAATTTGCAGGGGGCCTTTTATAATAAATGATCCCATATAATCGGATTTTTGCGCGATGTCGTCCGTCCGAGGGCCATTTCACGATATAATAACGTCAAGCTGAATGTCGGATAGGGGCAGCGGCGGCGGTTTAGGCCGTGCCCCATTAATTCCCGGTCTGCGACCATTTTTCGCCACCTTTGGCTGTTTTCCTGTAACTGCCCGGTGATGCCGGGCGTCCGGGGCAGCCGCCCCATTTTGTCAGAAGGACGAAGCCCATGCTTTCCACGACCGACAAGACCGCCGGCCAGTCCCGGTTCCGCCCCTTCCTGGCGCGCGGTGCAGCCGCGCTGGCCTTGGTTGCCGGCCTGGTGGCGGCTCCCCTGATGACCGGGACCGCCCAGGCGCAGGTGGTGGTGGTCAAGCATCCCGTGCACCACCATCACCATCACCACCACCATCATCATCACCATCGCATGGTGCACCACGTGGTCCACCCCCATTGATCAAGGGCCCCTGATCGGCGCGCGGGACGCGACTTTTCAGGGGTAGCACCCGCCTTCTAAAGACCTGATCAGGTCTGAACGACACCCCGGTGGAACCGAACCGTTCCCCGGGGTGTTTTCATGGGGCGCGCCATCCCGGGTTGCACGCCACCATCGACGATCCCGGGATGGGGCAAAGGACATACCCCCGCCCTGACCACATTGTTTGCGGTGCCGCGACGCTTTTTCGCCACCATTGGGCGGTCCCCTGAAATCACGCGATTCCTACAGGTCAAGGAGGACGACCCCATGCTCACGAAGTTTACCGCCCCGGGCTGGACCCGCAAGGTGACCGCGCTGACCCTGGCCGCCGGCTTGGCGTCAGCACCGGTGTTGAGCGCGGCCGCCTGGGCGCAGACCGCCCCGCCGACCGGCACCCCCATGCCCGGCACGCCGGAGGCCGAAGGGCCCAGCACCGCCGGCCGGTCCAGCAACCTGCCGCCCGCCCCCGACAGCACGTCGCCCAATCCATCAAACTCCCACACCCTGCCGGGCGACCGCGACCAGCCGGACACCAGTTCGACCATGCCGCCGGCCCCGTCGGACCAGGGGCCGTCCTATTCGTCCCCGTCCTCTTCCCAGGCGATCGGGGAAAAGCCGCCGGTGGTGCAGCCGTTGCCGGCGCACGATCCCAATGACGACAAGGGCAAGACGACCAAAAAGTCATCGAAGAGCCATGGCGGCGGCATGAAGAAGACCGACCCGGGCATGGGGTCGGATGAATCCTCCCCGCCGCCGGCGCCATCCAATACCGATAGCGGCGCGAGCAACCAGCCGGAGACACCGCGCCACTAACCTTTTGAAATGCCTATGTGATGACCAGAACCCCCGGGACGGATACGCCCGGGGGTTTTGTTCGTGCGCACGGCGCCTTTTTCTCTGAGCAGATTTATCGTACAAAAGCGCGCCGGCTTCGTGCCGCCCAAAGAACAATCTGATCCGGGAGGATGTGGCGCCCCATGCGTAAGCTTATCCTGGCCTTGGCGGCCTTGTTTTTCTGCCAGCTGTTGGCGCTGGCTCACCCAGCACTGGCGGACGACCCCAAGGAGGTGGAGCCGCCGCGCCTGCCCAACGGCTTGGCCCTGACCCCGCCCATGGGCTGGAACACCTGGAACAAGTTCGCCTGCGAGATCAATGAAGAGGTGATCCGCAAGGCCGCCGATAGCCTGGTCGACACCGGCATGGCCAAGGCCGGCTACAAATACGTGGTGATCGACGATTGCTGGCATGGCGCCCGTGACGCCCATGGCGATATCCAGGCCGATCCCGCACGTTTCCCGTCCGGCATCAAGGCGTTGGCCGACTACATCCATTCCAAGGGCCTGCTGTTCGGCATCTATTCCGATGCCGGCAAGCGCACCTGCGGCAAGCGGCCGGGCAGCCTGGGCCATGAATACCAGGATGCCGCCCAGTACGCCGCCTGGGGTGTGGACTACCTGAAGTATGACTGGTGCTATACCGGCACGCTGGACGCCAAGGCGGCCTACACCCTGATGAGCGACGCGCTGCGCGCGTCCGGCCGCGACATCGTCTTCAGCATGTGCGAATGGGGCACTGCCAAGCCCTGGCTGTGGGCCCAGAACGTGGGCAACCTGTGGCGCGCCACCGGCGACATCTATGACGGCTGGCAGGGCAAGAAGGACTATTCCCTGGGCGTCATGGACATCCTGGATCTGGAGGCCGACCTCCATCCCTATGCCGGTCCCGGCCATTGGAACGATCCCGACATGCTGGAGGTCGGCAACGGCGGCATGACGGAGACGGAGTACCGTTCCCACTTCAGCCTGTGGGCTCTGCTGGCCGCCCCGCTGATCGCCGGCAACGACCTGACCGCCATGTCGCCCGCCACCAAGGCCATCCTGATGAATGCCGAGGTCATCGCCGTCGACCAGGATGCCCTGGGCGCCCAGGGCCGGCGCGTGGCCAAGCAGGGCGACCTGGAGGTCTGGTCCCGTCCCCTGGCCAGCGGCGATCGCGCCGTGGTGCTGCTGAACCGCGGTACGGCCCCGGCCCGGATCACCGCCAACTGGTCGGACCTGGGGTATCCCGCCAAGCTGCCGGCCAAGGTGCGCGACCTGTGGCAGGCCAAGGACCAGGGCACGGCCAAGGGCAGCTATACCGCCGAGGTGGCGCCCCACGGCGTGGTCATGGTGACCGTCCGCCCGGTGACCTGACGGTTCCTGCGGGGGCGTCCACCCATGGATCGTCCGGGGTGGGCGCCCCCGCAGTCAATGTCTGAAAAATCCCTTCTGTCCCAAAGACTTCACTGAAACCACCACCGCCCCTGCGGTATTACGTCCCGCCTGGCACATCAGGGCGACGGGTTGGGCGGGGTTGCCCCGTGTCAGTGCGACTGAGTGGTCTATTCTCTGGGGGCATGGGGCATCGTGGCGGTCTTTGGGGGCGTTTTCGGCCGCCGCGCGTTCAAGCGCGCGGCGTTGCTTGCGGGTGTGGCGGCCTTGTCCGTGCTGGGGGCCTGCGTCGATGTTCCGGACAGTTCCCCCCTGCCGGATGCGTCGGCCCCGCCGCCGCCCTCCTATGCCGCCGACGCCGCGCCGCCGCCCCTGATCCTGGTGTCCATCGACGGTTTCCGCACCGACCTGATCGACCGGGGTGTGACCCCGACGCTCAGCGCGCTGGCGGCCGACGGCGTGCGGGCCAAGTCCATGCGCCCATCCTTCCCGTCGCTGACCTTCCCCAACCACTACACGCTGGTGACCGGCCTCTATCCCGACCATCACGGCATCGTGAACAACACGATGGAGGATGCGGAACTGGGGCACTTCGCGCTTTCCGAACACGCCGCCGTGGCCGACGCCCGGTGGTGGGACCAGGCCACGCCCCTGTGGGTGACGGCCCAGGACCAGGGCCGCCGCACCGGCATCATGTTCTGGCCGGGGTCGGAGGCGCCGATCCAGGGTGTGCGGCCCGATCATTGGATGCCTTTCGACGCCAAGATGCCGCCTGACCAGCGGGTGGACACCCTGCTGGGCTGGATGGACCTGCCGGCCGACCAGCGACCTGCCTTCCTCACCCTGTACTTCGACCAGGTCGACCATGCCGAACACCAGACGGGCCCGGACAGTGCCGAGACCAACGCCGCCCTGGCCCAGGTGGACCAGGCGCTGGCCCGGCTGGTGGATGGCCTGAAGCGCCGTGGCCTGGCCGACCAGGTCAACCTGGTCATCGTGTCCGACCACGGCATGGCGGCGACGGCGCCGGACCGGCAGGTGGTGCTGGACGACATGGTGGATGCCGCGGCGCTGCACGTCGTCACCACCGGCCCGCTGGCCAGCATGGACATCGTCCAGGGGCATGCCGACGCCGCGGTCAAGCTGGTGGGCCGGCATGAGCACATGGAATGCTGGCGCAAGCAGGACCTGCCGGCCCGCTTCCACTACGGCACCAACGACCGCGTGCCCCAGATCCTCTGCCTGGCCGACAACGGCTGGGTCGTCACCACCCATGCCGACTTGGAAAAGCGCAAGAAGGACCAGGATGGCAAACAGAAATCAGGCAAGCGCGGTGACCACGGCTATGACAATGCCGATGCCGACATGCGCGCCCTGTTCGTCGCCCATGGCCCCGCCTTCAAGCAAGGCCTGGTGGTGAAGGAATTCCCCAATGTCGACGTCTACCCCCTGCTGGTGCGCCTGCTGGACATCCAGGGCGAACGCAACGACGGGCACCTGGAAGACACGTTGGACATGCTGCGGCCCGGTTTTTGATCTGGCCGTGTGCATTGGACCTGTAGGCGGCATGAGGCTGAGCCTCATGCCGCTGTAGGACGCGACCGCGTCCGCCGGAGATTTCCGGGGAGCCGAAGGCGGACTGGGAATCGAGGATAGCCAAGGGCCCGGACGGGCCCGCCGGCGCCTGAGGAACTTAGAAGCTAAACGCCAGCCGCAGATTGCCCCACAGGTGGCGGTTGACCAGGATGGGGCAGTCCACTTCCTTGATGCGCACCATCTGGCCGTCGCCCATGTCGCGGTGATAGGCCTGGATCAGGAAGGGCCGGGTGTTGCGCGCGGCGGCCAGGCCCGTCCGGTCCATGTACTGCCGCCGGCCCCGGCAATGGGCGGCGTCGCGGTAATGGTCGCCCTTGGCGCTTTCCGAATAGCGGGCGTTGTGCGTGGGCAGATAGGCGTTGGTGGTGGTGGCGACGCAAAAGACGACGCGGCGGTCCAGGTCCAGCACCGGTTCCTGCAGGGCGGGGAACAGCCGGTCGGTCAGGGCGGTGTAGGGGGCCGTGAACTGTTCCGGCGTCGTGCCGGGGATGGGTTCCAGCACCTCGCTGAACAGCGCGTCGTGGGTGATGTCGCCCTGCGCCATGGCCTGGCTCAGGGCCTGGGCCATCTTGGTTGCCGTTTCCTGGGCCACGGCGATCAGCCCGTCATCGGCCTTGATCATGGCGAAATAGGCGGCCTTCAGCCGTTCCGCCGTGGCCGCGTCCAGGATGTCGAACCGGACATGCAGCCCCGACGGGCTGTGCGCGGCCAGCACCGACGGCAGGTCGCCGACCCCATCCAGATGCAGGATGGCGGCGGTGCCGTCCGGCGGCACGTCGTTGGCGTTATCGGTCAACAGGGCCACGGCCCCGCCCAGCGACAGGTCCAGCATGCGGGCCGGGCGCCGCTCGCCATTCACCGTCATGTTGACGGCCAGGTCGCAGGGAATGCGGTCGGACTCGCGCCTGTCGCCCGCCACCGACTGGCGCAGCACCATCAGCAGGCGGTTCTTCATCTGGGCCACCGCCTGGTTGGTGGCGGCCACCTGCTGGCTGACCGTACCGGCGGCCAGGCATACGGTATCGGCCTGGCCGCGGATGTGCTGCACGCTGCCCGACACCTGGGTCGCCCCGTCGGCGGACTGGACCGCTCCCCGGCCGATTTCCGCGTTGGCGGCGGCCTGTTCCTCCACCGCCGCCGCCGTGGCGGTGGCGGCCTCGTCAATTTCCTCAATGGTATGGATGACGGCGTTCAGGGCGTTGACGCTGCCCTCCACCGCGTCGCGGATGCCGGCCACCTGGTGCGCGATCTGGTCGGTGGCGCGCGCCGTCTGGCCGGACAGGTTCTTGACCTCGCCGGCCACCACGGCGAAGCCCTTGCCGGCCTCACCCGCGCGTGCCGCCTCGATGGTGGCGTTCAGGGCCAGCAGGTTGGTCTGGCTGGCGATGTCGCCGATCAGGGCCAGGACCTGGCCCACCTCGGCCGTCGCATCCTCCATCCGGTGCAGGGCATGGGCGGCGTGGCGCGCGTCGGCCACCGCCCGGCGGGCGATGTCGCTGGACCGGACGGCCTGGCTGGCGATTTCGGCGCCGGCCGCCCCCTGTTCCTCCGCCGCGGCGGCCACGGTGCTGGCGGTGCCACTGGCTTGCGCCGCGGCGGCGGCCACCACCACGGTGTCCTGCTGGACCTCCTTGATGTTGCCCAGCAAGCCGGTGACGGCCTGTTCCACCGCCGCCGCCGTGCGGCTGATGTCGCGCCAGGTGGTTTCCAGGTCGGTTTCGATCAGCTGGCAGGTTTCCAGCAGGGTGCGGCGCGTCGTCTCCTGCTCCCGCGCTTCCAGTTCCACCCGTTCGCGCGCCTGATAGGCCAGGATGGCGCGCAGGGCCCGCAGGCGCGCCGCCGTGGGCTGCACATCGCGCAATGCCGGCAGTTCCACCACGTGCAGGTGGTTGCCCTGGATCAGGGCGTCGATGTCCTGGCGCTGGCGCACCAGCACGCGGCGCAATTCCCGCGCCAGGATGGTGCCGCCGGCCAGGGTCGCCGGTACGCCCAGGGCTGCGGCCCATAGCGGGTTGAGGCCGGCCGCCGTCGCCGCCAGGGCCGCGACGGGCAGGGCGCCGGCGGCCGCCAGCCGGGCGTTCAGCCCGCTCAGCCAGCGTGCCGCTGCATTGGCCAGCCCTATCCCCACCACCTGGCCCTGGGCCAGGCGGATGCCGCTGCCGGTCTGGCGCAAGGTGGCGTACAGCCGATCCGCCGCCGCCACGTCCGCCCGGGCGGGCTTGGTGCGGATGGAGATGTAGCCGGTGATGCGGCCATCCTCCTGCACCGGGGTGACGTTGGCCCGCACCCAGTAGAAGTCACCGGACTTGGCCCGATTCTTCACCAGTCCTTCCCACGGCTGCCCCGACTGTACGGTGGTCCACAAATCTGCGAAGGCCGCGCGCGGCATGTCCGGGTGGCGCACCAGATTGTGCGGTGCCCCCAGCAGTTCCGACTCGCTGAAGCCGCTGATATCGATGAATGCCTGGTTGGCAAAGGTGATGCGGCCCTTGTCGTCGGTTTTTGAGACCAGCATTTCGCCATCGGCGACAAGGATTTCATTCTGGGTGACGGGGCCGTTGTCGCGCATGTCGTTTCCCTTGCCAATGATTGGCGCTGGTTGCGGTCTGCGGCCTTTATCTTTCATTTTATGAAATTGTATTTGATCTAGAGCAAACCTATCCGACAGCATACCTTCGAATATGCAACCCAATCATTTTACCAGAAAACCAGTTCCCGGGCGGCGGTCAGTGCCGCCCGGGAACGCCCGGTGAACGGTCGTACCGGCCCGCTGCCGTTACTTGGCCCGAGGTGCCGTTTGGGCCAACAGGGCCGCCAGCTTGTCCTGCCACAGCGCCGCCCAGGTGTGGGTGCCATGGCCATGGGTCTGGTCGCTGGCGGGGATCAGGATGAACTGCGCATGCGGCATGCGCTTCACCAGCTGCTCGGCGATGCCCAGTTCCGGCGGGTTGATGAAATCGTCGCCGGAATTGATCCAGGTGACCGGGATCGTGATGGTTTCCAGTTTGGGTGATGGGTCGTAGGTGCGCGACGCGTCCAGCTGATAGATCAGGTCGTTGGCTTCCATATGGTCGATCTGCCCCTCCACCAGCGTCTGCACGGCGGCGTCGGCCGCCTCACGCGTGGGGTAGGATTTCTGCATCTGGATGGGGGCGCTGCCGGCGATGACCAGCAGGCCGGATGCGGTGCGCAGGCCTTCGCGCGGCGGGGCCTTGTACTCGCCCCCTTGCCAGGCGGGGTCGGCCTTGATGGCGCTGATCGCCATCTGGCGCCACAGGCGGTTGCGGCCGGCGATGGTCTGCGGCAGGCAGGCCAGCGGCATCAGGGCGTCCATGTCCTTCGGATAGGTCTCGCCCCAGACGAAGGCGTGCATGCAGCCCATGGACGTCCCCATGACCAGGCGCAGGTGATCCACGCCCAACCCCTCCGTCACCAGGCGGTGCTCCAGCGCCACCATGTCGTCGTAGTCGTAATGCGGGAAGCGGGCGTGCAGGCCGTCGCTGGGTTTGCTGGACTGGCCGTGGCCGATGTCGTCCGGCAGGATGATGAAATACTTGGCCGGGTCCAGCACGCCGCCCGGCTGGAACAGCACATCGCTGAATTGTGGGCGCAGGAACTGCCCGCCGGTGCCGCCGGTGCCGTGCATGATCAGGATGGCGTTGTCGACATGGCCCTTGGCGTCGCGGTGCGGCGTGCCCAGGGTGGCATAATGCAGCTTCACCTCCGCCAGGGTCTCACCACTGGCGAACTTGAAATCCTTCACCACCACGTCGGCTTCATGCGTTACCGGCTTCACCGGGGCGGCGCCGGCCGGCGACAGAAGCGTGCTGGCCAGCAGGGCGCCCAGCAGGACGGGCGCGCGCAGGGCGCGGGCGATGGGTCGGATCATGATGTGAAGCTCCAGGCCTGGTTTTTGTTGTATGCAATATACAGCCTGGGCGGCCAGACCCTGCATACGCCATTGGTAAAAGGGCAGATTCAGGGCGCTCGGTTGGCCGGCCGGGCGGCGATGGCCTTGTGGGCGCGGTCCAGGAAGCCATGGGACAGGGCGTGGTAGATCGCCTCCGCCCCCATCATGCGGGCGGCACCGCAGCCGATCAGGCTGCCCGCCATGATGGGCACGGCCAGGGCGTGGTTGCCGGTCATCTCCAGCACGATGACGAAGGCCGTGATGGGGGCCTGTACCACGCCGCTGAAGTAACCGACCATGCCCACCAGCACCGCCACCTCCAGGTTGGCGCCGGGCAGCAGGTGCCCGATCTCCGCCCCC
The DNA here is from genome assembly GCA_028283825.1 of Azospirillaceae bacterium. NCBI lineage: Bacteria > Pseudomonadati > Pseudomonadota > Alphaproteobacteria > Rhodospirillales > Azospirillaceae > Azospirillaceae bacterium. The sequence continues at coordinate 794,897 of JAPWJW010000001.1, forward strand.
AGGCCGGCACCCACGGCCAGGGAGGGGGAGAAGATGCCACCCGGAATGCCGCTGATGGCGGAAATGACGGTGGCCAGCCACTTGGCGGGACCGAATAGGGAGGAGACGGCGGCCGCCGCCTGCGGATGGGCCACCCCTTCCAGCAGCGCCTTGGCCTGGGCGTAGCCGGTGCCGTAGGTGTCGCCGCCGGTCGCCAGGCCCAGCAGGGCCAGCGCCAGGCCGCAGCCGGCCGCGAACCACACGGGATGTGCCTTGATCCAGCGGCCGGCGATGCCGGCGTGGCCCGGCCAATGGCCGAAACCCCGGGCCAGACGCACCACCACCCGGCTGAAGGCGCCGCCGGCCAGGCCGCCCAGCACGCCGCACAGCGGCACCAGGGCCCAGTCCTGCCAGGTCGCCATGTGGACGGTGCTCTGTCCGAAATAAAGATAGTCGCCCTGGATGGCCAAGGGGGCCGCACCCGCCACGGTCACGGCGGCCAGCACCAGGGCGCCGGTGCGCATGTCGAAGCCGCGCCCCATTTCCTCAATGGCGAAGACGATGCCGGCCAGCGGCGTGTTGAAGGCGGCGGCCACGCCGGCGGCACCGCCGGCCAGCAGCAGGCCGGGGAAACGCCCGCCGAAGGTGGCCCCCACCCGGTGCATTAGTGACGCGCCGACCTGTACCGTCGGCCCCTCACGTCCCACCGAGGCGCCGACCAGCAGGCCCAGCAGGGTCAGCACGACCTTGCCCACGGCCAGGCGGATGGACACCAGGGCCGTGCGCTCCTGCCCGTCGCGCAGTTCGCGGGCGGCGATGGCCTGGGGGATGCCGCTGCCGCCGGCGTTGGGGAAATAGCTGCGGGTCAGCCAGACCGACAGGGCCAGGCCGGCGGGCGTGGCCAGCAGGGGCAGCCAGGGATGCGCGCCGGCATAGCGCCCGAACAGCTCCTGGGCGCCGTCCGCCAGGGTGGCGAAGATCACCGCCACCAGCCCCACCAGGATACCGCCGCCCCAGAACACCAGCCGGCGTTGCCAGCCGTCGCGGGAAAACCACAGGCGCCGCGTGCGGCGGTATGCTGCTAATGCCATTGGGAACTGCCTTCGCCCGCCCATTTCACGCAGGCGCGGGCTTTTATGGAACGGAAAAGCCCGGCCACCTTAGACCACGATCCGGCCCGGGACGACCGGATCGTGGCCCATCACCAGGGCATCTGCCCTGTCCATCAGGCATGCGCTTGACGGGCGCTTATTTTGGCGTGCCGGTGCCGTTGAACGGCGTGGTCTTGCCGCCCATGCTGGTGCAGGTGCCGGCCTTCACTTCCTTCCAATCCTGGCCGTCATAATTCTTGGTGGACTGGCCGGCGCAGGAATGGGCGCCCGCGGCGCAGCCGTTCTGGCCCGCCTTGGTGATGCCGTAGCATTTTTCCACGGCGTCTGCCGCGTGGGCGGGGGCCGCGAAGGCGGCCAGCGCTATGGCGCCGGCCAGGGCCGCCGCCGCGACGGTGCCGGCGTTTTGCGGCGTGGGATGTGTGGTGGTCTTGTGGGACTGGGACATGGGCCTTCCTCCTGTTCAGGGCCGGATTTACGGGTGGACCCCATCCGGGATGGCCCCGAAGATACGGGCAGGGTCCCCCGGTTTCAAAACGTCCTTTGGGGCGGATGTGCGATAAGGGGCCGCGGATGTGCGGCAACTTCCAGTGAAGGATGGATCAGCGCATGGGTGACGCGTTTCAAGCCGACGACATGATGCGGTATGCCGTCGGCCTGCACAAGGCGGGGCAGACCGCGGCGGCGGAGGATCTCTACCGCCAGGTGATCGCACGGGAACCGGGGCGTGCGGACGCGGCGCAGCTGCTGGGCGTGCTGATGGCCCAAGCCGGACGCCTGACGGAGGCCGAGGCCCATTTGCGCCAGGCCCTGCTGCGTTTCCATGCCGTGCCCGACCTGCACCTCAGCCTGGGCCTGGTGCTGGTCGATCTGGGGCGCGCGGATGAGGCGGCGGCCTGCTGGCGCCGGGCGCTGGCCCTGGCGCCGCCGGACGCGCCGTGGGTTGCGGACATCACCGCCCGCCTGGCCGCCGCCCCGCCGCCGCCGACGCCATCGGCACCCAAGGGGGGGGCTGCCATCCTCATGGCCCAGGCCCGGGCGCGCCTGCGGGATGATGAGCTGTCCACGGCGGAAAAATTGTGTCGTGAGGCGTTGAAGCAGGACCCGGCCTGTGCCGACGCCTGGAACATGCTGGGCGTGCTGGCGCTCCAGCGGCGGGATGCCGACGCGGTGGGGCATTTCGCCCAGGCGGTGCGCCATGCGCCCCAGGCCATCGAACACCACCGCAATCATGCCGCCTCCCTCTACATCCTGCACCGCCCGGCGGAAGCGGCGGAGGTGCTGAACCAGGCGCTGGTGGTCATCGGCGTGCGGGGTGTTCTGCTGGCCGACCTGGGCGATGCGCGTTTCGCCCAGGACGACGCCTTCGCGGCTGCGGCCGCCTATCGGCTGGCGCTGGAGCATCTGGCGCGCGAGGCGGCATCGGGGGATGAAAGCTTACTACGCCCGGCCATCGATCCGGCCCGTGTGCAGGGTAATCTCACCCGCGCCCTGTGCGCCTGCGGTCTGCCGCATGAGGCGGTGGCCGTGGCGCGGGAACGGGCGGCGGCGGCGCCGGGCGTTCCGGCCTGGCGCGACCTCGCCATCGCCCTGCTGGCCGCCAACGATCCGGACGCGGCCCTGGAACCCGCCCTGCGTGCCGTGGAACAGGCGCCGGAACGGGCCGACCTGCGGGTGACGGCGGCGGCGGCCCTGATCGACAGCAACCAGGTCGACCGCGCGGCGGCCCAGGTGGCCATTGCCCTGGAACTGGATCCTGATTCGGCGGAGGCGTACGCCAACCGGGGCTTCATCGCCTTGCGGCAGGGGGATGCGGTGGCGGCGGAACAGGCGTTCCGCACGGCGCTGGCCAATCATCCGCCGACCATCGACGCCAACATCGCGGTGCTGCACCAGGGCCTGGGCATGGCGCTGTTGCGCCAGGGCGATATCGCGCAGGGCGCGCCGCACTTCGCCTGGCGCACACGCACGCCGGGCCAGGGACCGGCGCTGGCGGATGTGCCGGTCTGGGACGGCCGGGTGCAGCGGGGCGGGCACCTGGTGGTGACGGCCACCCGCGGGCATGGCGACCTGCTGCACTTCATCCGATATGCCGGCCTGCTGAGGCGGCGGGGCATGCGGGTGATCTTCCGGGGCATGGCCGCCTTGGTGAACCTGGTGGCGGCGTCAAATCTGGTGGAGGATGCCGGCCCGTTGGACCGGCCGTTGCCGCCACCCATGCCGGGGCAGGCTTGGTTCCAGGCCGACTGCCTGGCCCTGCTGCCGCTGGCCGCGACGGACATGGGGTTCGCCGGCGAGGCCGTGCCCTACCTTGTTCCCCCGGCGGAGGCGGCGGCGCGCTGGCAGGGCGTGCTGGATACCCTGCCGCCTTTCCGCGTGGCGCTGGCCTGGGCGGGATCGACGCAATTCGCCTATCACCGCCACCGCGCGCCCCGCCTGGCGCCGCTGCTATCCCTCCTGTCCGATTCCCGGCTGGCGGGCCGTGTCGGCTGGGTATCCGTGCAGACGGATGAGGGGCGGCGTGATTTTGAGCCGGCGAAGCTGCCGCCGGCCGTGCTGGCGGACTTCCTGGACGTGGCTGACGGCTTGCGCAGCTTTTCCGATACCGCGGCCATCCTGGCCCAGGCCGACTTGGTCATCGCCATGGACACGGCGGTGGCGCACCTGGCCGGCGGCTTGGGAAAGCCCTTGTGGCTGATGCTGGACACCGGCTCGGAATGGCGCTGGCAGGGAACCCGCACCGACAGCCCCTGGTATCCCACCGCCCGCCTGTTCCGCCAGGGTCGGTCGAGCGATTGGCCCGGCGTGGTGTCGGCGATGGCCGACGCCCTCCATAGCCTTTTGGTACAAGCGTGACACCTTGACGCGCCCCGGGCCGCCGCCGCATCGTTCGACGATGCGGATGTTCGTGCGCGGCAAGGCGGGTAATGCTGGATTTATCAGGAATTTTTGATCGAACCGGTACGCTTCGACGCCCCTCATATCGGGGTTTGCTGACGGAAATCTGGTCGCTGGCGTCATACCGCCCCATTCAGCCGCCGCCCCTGCCGCAGGGCAGGGGCACGGTGCTGGTGATTCCCGCCTTCCTGACCGCCGATCCCTTCACCGGCCCCTTGCGGCGTTTCCTGGGCCAGTGCGGCCATGCCACGGTGGGCTGGGGGCAGGGCATGAACCTGGGGCCCACAGCCGCCGCCCGGGACGGCCTGCGCCGCCGCCTGGATGAGGCGTGCGCCCAGGCCGGCGGGCCGGTGGATGTCGTGGGCATCAGCATGGGCGGCCTGCTGGCGCGCGACCTGGCGCTGGACCGGCCGCACCAGATCCGCCGCGTGGTGACGGTGGGCAGCCCCGTCCGCCTGCCCACGGCCAGCCCGCTGGAACCCCTCATCCGCCTGTGCGCCCGCCACTACGCCGGCGACCTGGCGCCGGAGCGCCTGGCCCAGCCTTTGCCCATGCCCTCCACCGCCATCTACAGCCGCGACGACGGTGTCGTGGCCTGGCAAAGCTGCTGGGTGCCGGAACCGCTGGGCCAGGTGGTGGCGGTCGAGGGTCCCCACGTCACCATGTGCCGCAATCCCGAGGTGCTGCGCGCCCTGGCCCAGGCGCTGGCATAGGGGCGCCATCGGCCGGCCCGCGCCGGCCCGCCGGGTTCATTCGGCCGGATCGTCGCGGAAGATCATTTCGATGGGCAGGCCGAACAGCCGCCCGATCCGGAACGCCAGCGGCAGGGATGGGTCGTAACGCCCGGTCTCCAGCGCGTTCACCGTCTGCCGCGACACGGCCAGGCGGTGCGCCAGGTCCGCCTGCGTCCAGCCGTACCGTGCCCGCATTTCGCGCAAGCGGTTGTTCATGGCCGGGCTCCCCGGTGGGACAGGGCGGCCTCAATCCTCATCATCAACGGCCTCCACCGCTTCAGGCCCGGCCAGCTGCCGGGCGATGACATGCCCCAGCACCCACAGCAACACCATCAGCGGCCAGACGAAGAACATGGACAGGCGGGGGAAGCCCGCCACCTCCAGAAAGCCGTAGGTGAAGGTCAGCAGGGCGGTGCCGACGAAGGCGAACCCGATGGCGACCAGCTGTATCCGCGCCTCCTCCGGCCCGCTGCGGCGCAGATGGCGCACCACGGCCCACCAGATGCCGATGCAGGCGACCATGGGGGCCAGGCCCACCACGGTGCGGGTGCCGCCCTGGACCCAGCCGTTGTTCAGCGCCACCAGCGCCAGGGTCATCAGCAGGCCGTAGGCCAGCAGGGCGACGGTGAATTCGATCAGATGGCGTTTGCCGTTCATGGCGACGGATCTTCCATCAGGGGCGGTGGCGGCAAGCGCGCGGGAGCTTGGCACCTGACTTCAGGATACAGGCAGCCGGCGGCCCAAGACAAGCATGCGCGACATGGTGCGAGGGGTTTCTCAGGCCGTGGCGATCAGGGTGTTGAAGGCATTGATCCGTCCCACCAAGGGGCCGTCCCGCCGCATCAGCATGCGGACCTGCAAGGGTGCCAGGGGGAAAGGCAAGGGCGCCAGTACCGAGGTCAAGCCCAGGGTGCGCAGCAGGTGCCGGCCGTTCTGGTGCACCAGGACGCAGAAATCGGCCCGGCCGTAACGCACGCGTTGCAACATGCCCTCCGTCGTGCCGCTGCGTTCCAGCCGCAGGCCGCGGGCTTCCAGTGCGTCCATGTCGGGGCCGTAGGCGCTGCCCAGCGGCGCCACACCCAAGGGGGCGGGGCGCCCCCGTCCCAGCAGGTCGGCCACGCCATGGTACAGGCCGACATCATCAATGCGGACGAAGGCGCGGACATCGTCCCGGGCATACGGTTCCGTGTACAGCAGCCGTTCCGTCCGCGCCGGATTCCAGACGGAGGAGATCAGCAGGTCCACTTGCCCGTGCGACAGGGCGGCCAGCGCCCGTTGCCAGAGGCCGTAGGTTTGCAGGACGTAAGGCAAGCCCAGGCGGGTCAGCGCCGCTGTCGCCCGGTCCATCCCCAGGCCGTGCAACTGGTCGCCTTCCTCCCAGCTATAGGGATACCAGGCGGGGTTGCCGGCCAGCCGTATGGGGGCTGGCGCCGCCGCGGATGCGCCGCCAGCCAGCACACCGCCGGCCAGCAGGCCCAACGCCCGCCGCCGGCCCACGGCGCGGACGTGCCATCGCCCGCCGTCCTCAACCTTCGCCCGTATTGTCACCCAACCCCACCCGGCCGCCGCCTCTTCGGCTTGGGCGGCCGTCCCCACGATTGTTCCCGGCGCCGATACGCCTTTCGGGATGCCCAACCCCGACCATCCCGCGCAAGAATGGCAAAACCCGACGCCCCTGTCGCGGGGAAGGTGCGCTTGACCCCAATGTTTCATGAAGTCTTTTCAAGGCGCTGCGGGGAAAAAACAAACCCCCGAAGGCCGGCGGGCGTTCGGGGGTTCGTGATGGTGCCGACGGATGTCCCCTCAGGGGAACATGTCGTCGACGGCGCTTTGGCTCAGTTTGCCATCGGTGCTGGGCGCTTCCGGCGGCTTGGCCGGTTTCTTCTCGGCCTTGGGCGGCGGGGGCGGTGGTGGAGCCACCGGCACCGGTGCCGCGACGGGGGTGGGTTCCGGCGGCGGGGGCGGTGGTGGTGCGGCGGCGGGCATGGCGCCGCCATCCATCAGGGCATCCACCATGTTCTGGTCGATGCCGCCGCCGTGCAGGGCCGGCCCATGCATCAGATGGGCATCGGGCCGGACGTCCTGGTCGTCCATGATGGCATCGGCGGCCTCACTCTCCAGGCCCCAGATCTCGATCATGGTGTGCACCCGGCGCTCGATATAGCGCATGGTGTTCACGACCTTGGTCATGCGCTGGCCGGTGATGTCCTGGAAGCTGCACGCGGTCATGATTTCCATGACCTCGTTGTCCAACTCGCTGGCGACGGCCGGCGATTCGCCGCGCAGGCGGTCGGCGACCGTCTGGATGCGTTCCGCACCGTTCAGGATTTCGGTGGTCGCGTGCTCGGTCGCCTGCAGGATGGCGTCCAACTCCTCGGTCGCCAGCATGATGCGGTTGGCCGAGGGATCGTCCGGCTTCAGGGCCGCGATCTCGCGCCGGGTCTGGGCGATATGCGACGCCATCTCCTGCAGCTCACGCCGCAGGATGCGGATATGGGCGCCGGAACCATCGGCCTCGCCCCCTGTCTTCGCTTCCTTCAGCAGGCGGCGGACGTCGTCAATGGCGACCACCCGCCCGCGCCGGTCGCGCATGCGCAGGAAGGCACGCCCGCGTGCCGTGGACTGCAACGCGTCCTCGATACGGGCGTATTCCTCGTCAGACAGGTCGGAAAAGAAATCCGACACAGACATCATCCCAAGGCGCCGATAACGCTCTCGATCTTTTTCTTCAGCGTGTCGGCGTTAAAAGGTTTCACGATGTAGTTGTTGACGCCGGCTTCCTTGGCGGCAACGACGTTCTCGGTCTTGGACTCGGCCGTGACCATGATGAAGGGCATGCTCTTCAGGCGCACGTCGGCGCGCACTTCCTTCAGAAGCTGCAGGCCGGTCATCGGTTCCATGTTCCAATCGGAAATGACCAGACCGAAGCTGGCGCCGCGCAGCTTGGCCAGCGCCTCGGCGCCATCGGCCGCCTCTTCGATCTTGGTGAAGCCGATCTGCGTGAGCAGGTTCCTGATGATGCGCCGCATCGTCGCGTAATCGTCGACGACAAGGACCTGGATATTCAAGGACACGCAAACCCCCAAGTGCCAAAAGTTGAGCGGAGACTGGAAACAGGGCGCGGGAGAGTGCCCCCTCCGATCCGGTGGCCGGCCAGTGGACCTGGACCGGGGTGGGCGACCTACCCCTTGCGGGACGTCCCGTTCGGAACATGAAGACGCATCCCCGGCGCGTCCCTTTATGAACAGCACCGCGCGGCACTTTGGAAGGGGGCCAAACGGTTGTCAAGCATCGCCCCGGATAGCTTGCCGCTTTGCCAATATCGCCAATGCCGCCAAAGGGGTTGGCGTCCCCATCTCAACCCCCGATAGGCTGGCCTCCGCCACGCGTGGCGGCCAGCGCCAGGATGTGGTCACAGGCCGCCGCGACGGCATCGCCGGCGGCTAGGCGCGCCGCCACCGCCGCGCATCGCCGATGCAGCACCGCATCACCCAGCAGGCGGTTCAGGGCCGCCGCCACCCGCTTCGGCCCATAGCGGGTGATGGACAGTTCCTCCGCCACGCCCAGGCGGACGCAGCGCGCCGCGTTGTCGTGCTGATCATGGGCCATGGGGCGGATCAGCTGGGGCACCCCGGCGGCCAGCGCCTGGCTGGTGGTACCGATGCCGCCATGGTGGACCAGGGCGGCCACGCGCGGCAGCAGCCGGCTGAACGGCGCATAGTCCACCCGGATGAAATCCGGAGGCAGCTTGTCCGGCACCTGGTCGGCATGGCGGGTCAACAGCACGCCGCGCCGGCCGATGCGGCGGCAGCCCTCGACTGAGGCGACGAAGAAGTCGCGGGCCAGCGCTGTGGCCGTGCCGGCGGTAAAGGCCACCGGCGCTGTACCCGCCGCCAGGAAGGACGCCAGCGCATCCGGCAGGTCAGGGCCAAACGCCTGATCGTAGAGGGGGAAACCGGCCAGGAACAGGTTGGCGGGCCAGTCCGGCTGTGGCGGCGCGAACCAGTCGGGGAACATGCCGATGACCAGGTCGGCCTGATTCAGCCAGTCGCCCATCAGGCGCCGCACCGGGGGCAGGCCCACCTGCCGGCGATGCCGGTTCACGGCCGCACCCAGGGTGCGGTCGACCAGCAGGCGATCGGCCAGATACCAGGCGAATCGCTTCAGCAGGCGTGGCGTGCCGCTGCCCATCGCCATGCCGCCGTGGCGCGGCGCCTGGTGTTCGGTGCGCAGGATGGCGGGCGCCAGGTGCACGGTCACGGACGGCAGGTCGTATCGTTCCGCCAGCGACCGGGTGATGAAACCCAGGGTGCTGCCAATGACCAGGGTGTCGCCCGGCACCACGTCCGCGCTCATGGTCGCCCACACGCCGGGATCCGCCTGGTCCAGCGCCCGCCCCATGGCGGTCAGCGACCGGATGGGATGGTTCATGTCGGGATCGCGCAGCAGGGAATGATAGAACTCCGCCGTGCCCAGGCTGGTGAAGGGCAGGTTTGCCCCCACAGCCAGGTCCCGGAACGGCGCGGCTGCGTAAAGATGGGGCTGGTGGCCCCGCCGGCGCAGTTCACGGCCCAGGGCGATGAAGGGCAGGACGTCCCCATGCGATCCGGCGGCGACGATCAGGATTTTCATAGGGCGGCGCGCGACGGTTTCGTTAGGGGGACATCCCACCATAGCGCGAGCCCTTGGGGGCGCGGTACCGGCATGCGCATGGGGCCGCGTTCATCCCCCGTATAAGGGCGACTGCCCGTTGTCTGCCCCGGCCAGGGGCGCTAGGGTCCGTCAACTTCGCCGCCTCCTGCCGAAAGGGCGTCACGCCCCATGCGCCGTCTTGCCATCCTGATCCCGCTGCTGCTGGCGTCGCCCACGGCATTCGCCCAACAGCCCACCGCCGCCAGCGTGGGCGCCTTGCCCGCCGGCGGCCTGCCCAAGATGGGGGCCGACTACCAGGCGGCCGAGGTGCTGAGTGTCAACGGCGTGCGCCAGGACCTGCGGGTTTTCCATGACCAGGGGCGTGAGCGACGCGAGATGAAGGATGGCGGCCTCAGCACCGTCCTCATCCTGCGGCCGGACCGCGACGCCGCCTTCGTGCTGCAGCCGGACGCCCGCATGGCCGCGCCCCTGTCGCCCCAGGATCCGGAGGCGGCCCCCGACCTGACCCGCCTGGCCCAGTTGGACAGCGAAGCCGTGGGCCGTGACACCCTGGGCGGTGAGGCGGTGGTGAAATATCGCGTCACCGGCACCTATGAACAGGGCGGCGGGTTCGAGGGCCAGGTGTGGTCCACGGCCGACGGCATCTATGTGCGGGTGGAGGGCACGGCCAACGACGGCAGCGGCCCGGTGGCCATCCGCCTGGATCTGAACGACCTGAAGCGCGGCCGGCAGGAGGGTAGCTTGTTCGAGTTGCCCAAGGGCTACAGCATGATGAATTTCGGCCCCATCGACGCACCGGTGCCGGAAGGCTTGCGCGGGGATGCGCCCAAGCCGTAATGCTGTAGCGCGTGGCGGGGGAAAGCCACCGTCATGGACAACAACCGTATCCGGATGCCCGGCCGGCGCCTTTCGTCAAGGTGCGGTGGCCGCCCGGATCGGACGGCTTCGCAGGAGCGTTTGATGCGCGCGCAGACCCTGGTTCTCTCTTCATTGCTGGCGGTGACGCTGGCCCTTCCCTTAGCCGCCGTGCCGGCGCACGCGCAGTTGAATGCCCAGAAGAAGCCCACCATCGGCGGCCAGGTGGACGCCCAGCACCAGTACGTCCTGGACTATGCCAAGCAGCCGGGCGTGGAGGTATCGACCGAGGGCGTCGCATACCGCTTCCTGCGCAAGAAGACTCCGGCGGTCGGCCTGCAACCCACCCCCACCAACCGAGTGCGCGTGCACTATGAGGGCAAGCTGATCAACGGCACCGTCTTCGACAGTTCCTACCAGCGGGATGAGACGGCGGTCATGTCCCTGGAAAAGGTGGTGCCGGGCTGGACCGAGATCATTCCCCTCATGCATGTGGGCGACAAGCTGGAAATGGTCATTCCCGCCGAGATGGGTTACGGCCAGAAAGGCTCCGGCGATGGGATGATCCCCCCCGGCGCCACGCTGATTTTCAAGGTCGAACTGTTCGAGGTGCTGCAGGGCGAGCTTAAGCCGAAGGGCGGCGGCTGACCTTCCTTAGGCCAAAAGGCGGCGTTCTTCTAAAGTCGCTTGCGTTGGGGGGCCCAACCCCCGTCACATCTTTGATGCGTATGCCGTTCGGGGAAGCCCCGCGCGGTGGAACGGGAATGGGCACTCGGGAAACGTTTTGGGATCAGCCGCCGTCGTGAACAGGGGGACGACCGCCGCCGTGTCGGCGCAGGGACAGCGCTGTCCGCTTGGCTTCGCGCGCGTAATGTCACTGGCTTGGCTGCTGTTGCTGGTTTTTGTGGGCTTGCTGCCCACGTCTGCCGCGCGCGCCCAGGAATACGCCTTCCGCTCCTACACCCAGGAAGACGGGCTGGCCAACCTGTCCATCACCGCCTTGGCGCAGGACGCCATGGGTTTCCTGTGGGTGGGGACGGAAAACGGCCTATATCGTTTCGATGGCGGAAAGTTCCAGCGCTTCGGCCCGGCTGAAGGGCTGAAGGAGCCTTATGTCAGCACCGTCTACGTGGCGCCCGCCGGCGTCCTGTGGGTAGGAACCACCGGGGGCCTTTACCGCTGGGATGGCCGCGTCTTCACCCCCGTCCTGCAGGATGACCGCCCGGTGCCGGTGTGGCAGGGGCAAAAACTGGCGGCACTGGACGCCGGCCACCTGCTGGTGGTGGGCCGGGAAGAGCTGCTGGTGGTCGAGCAGCGGCCGGTCGCGGCCGGCACGCCGGCGCAGTGGGATGCGCGGCCCTTCTTTGGCGCGGATCAAAAGGCGGCGGCGCCGTCCTTGGCGCATATCCAAAGCGTCCGGGTCTTCGGCGTGGGGGAGCAAGGCGGCGGTGATCTCTGGCTGGGCTGCGGCCAAGGCCTGTGCACGCTGCGCCAGGGCCGTCTCACCGTCTGGGGGCCGGAGCAAGGGGTGCCTGCCGACCGTTGGGGCAATGTGATGCGCGACGTGGACGGCACCGTCTGGGCGCGCGGCGAGCACCAGTTGCTGGCCCTGGCGCCGGGGGCCGGCCGGTTCACGGCCCAGCTGCCCATCCCCTCCACCCGTACCAACGTCCGCGTCTTCCTGCCGCTGCTGCAGGACATGGACCGCAGCGTCATCACCTTCGCCGATCAGGGGCTGCTGCGTCTGGTCCGGGGGCAGGCGCCCGGGGAGCCGGCCAAATGGGAACAGATCGGCGAGGCCAGCGGCCTGCCGGCGCGTGAGGTCAGTGCCCTGCTGGTGGACCATGATGGTGAGCTGTGGGTGGGGTCTGCCGGGCTGGGCCTGACCCATTGGGTGGGATACCGCAGCTGGTCCAACTGGACCGCGCGCCAGGGCTTGATGCACGAATCGGTCTGGTCCTTCCGGCGCGATGCCGCCGGCCGGTTGATGATCGGCACCGATGGCGGCCTGGCCCGTTTGGAGGGGGGCGACGATGCCCCGGCCCGTATCATCCCGGCCCCGGGCGCGCAGGCGGTGCAGAGCCATCAGGTGGGCGCCCTGGCCGTCGACAAGTCGGGCCGTCTCTGGGGCGGAACCTTCTCCGGCCTGCTGTTCTACCAGGATCCGCCCGCTGCTGATGGGAAAGAGGGGGACAAGACCGGGCCGGTGACCGTGGTGGCGCACCTGCCCCTGATCTTCCAGGTCTTTGCCGACAATACCGGCCGCCTGTGGGTCATGACCCGGAAGAAGGGCCTGTTCGTCATCGATCATCCCGAGGGACCGGATCCCAAAGCGGTGCCGCTGGCGGTCCCGTTGCCCATTCCCGCCGACAGTTCGGTGTCCAGCGCCTGCCAGTCGCCGTCGGGAACGCTGTGGTTCGCCACCGAATCCGGTCTGCTGCGTTACGGCGACGGACGTTGGACGGCGCCCACCATCACCGGCCTGCCCCCCGTCACCCGCTACAATGTCATCGCCTGCGCCCGCGACGGCACCATCTGGCTGGGGGGCGAGACCGTGCGCCTGGCCCATGTGCAGGAAAGCGACGGCAAGGCGGGCGCGGTGATGCAGCCGGTAGGCGACATCACCGAAGACATGGCCGGGGACCGCCAGATCCTGGGCCTGCTGGAGGATCGGCGCGGCTGGGTGTGGATGACCACCGACAGCGGCATCCTGGTGTGGAACGCCGGTGCCCTGCGCCAATACGGCCATGAAAGCGGCCTGGTGTGGAATGACTGCAACCAAAGCGCCCTGATGGAGGATGGGGACGGCACCCTGTGGGTCGGCACCAGCAAGGGCCTGACCCACATCACCCGTCCCGACCTGCTGTTCAACCGGCCGGCCCTGGTCACCCGCGTGACGGGGATTGAGCGCAACGGCGTGGCCCTGCCCACCGACGGCCGGTTCGACCTGCCGTGGGACACCGCCCCCCTGACCTTCCACCTGACCACGCCCAGCTTCCGCAGCCGGGGCGGCCAGATTTACCGTTATCGCCTGAACGGCCTGGAAGGGGACTGGAACGTCACCGCCGGCCAGGAGATCCGCTATTCCGCCCTGCCCTCGGGCCGGTATGAGCTGGAGATCGTGGCCCGCAACACGGCGCTGCAGGCCATGGCGCCCAGCATCCTGCTGCCCTTCACCATCCGGCCGCCGTGGTGGCAGACCAAGCTGTTCTACCTGGCCTGCGCCCTGGCGGTGGTCGCCATCGGCGTGGCCGCCTATCGCTGGCGCACCCACGCCGATGGGGAACGGCGCCGCACCCTGGAAACCCTGGTGGAGGCGCGGACGCGGGAGCTTGAGGCCTCGCGTGAGCAACTGCGCCAGCTGGCGATGTATGACAGCCTGACCCAGCTGTGGAACCGGCGCGCCATCCTGGACCTGGTGGAACTGGAATTGGCCCGCCGCCGGGACGATGGCGCGCTGACCGTGGTGCTGGCCGACGTCGATCATTTCAAGCGCATCAACGACACCCATGGCCACCCCGCCGGTGATGCCGTGCTGGTCGAGGTGGCGCGGCGCCTTTCCGCCGCCGTGCGCAGCTACGACTCCGTCGGCCGCTACGGCGGTGAGGAATTCCTGATCCTGCTGCCCGGCCTGGGACGGGAGAATTGCGTGGAGGTGCTGAACCGCCTGCACGGCACCATTTCTCAGGCCCCCATGCCCCTGGATGGTCCCCTGGATGGCCTGGGGGAGGGCGGGGAAAACCTGACGGTGACGTGCAGCTTCGGCGTCATCTGTGTGGAGCCGCTGCTGATGTCTGGGGCCACCCCGATGCCGCCGCTGGCGGACATCATCAAGCAGGCCGACCAAGCCCTCTATCGCGCCAAGCATTTGGGGCGCAATCGGGTGGAATACGCGAACGGGATGTAACGTCCTTAGGAACGCAGGGGCCGTTTTAGGTGAGCGTTGTTCACCTGAGGGTGAAAAGCCCGCGTTTGCCGGCGTGGGCACGGTGGTCGGACAGTGGGGCATCGTTCCCTTGCGAAAGCCACCCCATGACCGCCCCCCTCCTGTTGCGCGCCGTTGCCGATGGTGTCGCTACCCTGACGCTGAACCGCCCGGAAAAACTGAACGCCCTGAACTACGCGCTGGTCGATGCCCTGCTGGCGGCGCTGGACGTGCTTGAGGGCGATGACGGCGTGCGCGCCGTCATCCTGACTGGTGCCGGCGACCGCGCCTTCTCCGCCGGCGGCGACATCCCGGAATTCGCCGGCAGCGTGCGCCGGGGCGCCGACGTGGCGGTGCGCGACTTCGTGCGCCGGGGCCAGGCCATGACCAGCCGGATCGAAGCCTACACCAAGCCCGTCATCGTGGCGGTGAACGGCCTGGCCTATGGCGGCGGGTGTGAGATCACGGAAGCCGCCCCCCTGTCCATCGCCAGCGACCGTGCCCTGTTCGCCAAGCCGGAGATCAAGCTGGCCATGCCGCCCACCTTCGGCGGGACCCAGCGCCTGCCCCGACTGGCCGGGCGCAAGCGGGCGCTGGACCTGCTGCTGACCGGCGATACGTTCAGTGCCGCCCGTGCCCTGGAACTGGGCCTGGTCAACCAGGTGGTGCCGCATGACCAACTGCTGCCGGCGGCCCATGCCTTGGCCCAGCGCATCATCCGCCACGCGCCCCGCGTGACGGCGGCCATCCTGTCCGCCGTCACGCGGGGCGTGAACCTGGGCATCGCCGAAGGTCTGGCGGTGGAAAGTGCGGCCTTCGCCCGGCTGGTCCCGACCCAGGATCTGGAGGAAGGGCTGGACGCCTGGATCGAACGGCGGCCGGCGGTCTACACCGGCGCCTGATCGGACAATGCCTGTTTGATCCAGGTGCGGAAGGCCGCCACCTCCGGCCGGGCGGCGGCACCGCGCGCCATGATCAGCCAATAGCCGGTGCGGGCGGCCCATGGCGGCCCCAGCACCGGCACCAGGCGCCCGGCCGCGATGTCGGCGGCGGCCACCGGCAGGCGGCCGATCGCCACGCCCAGGCCGCCGGCCGCCGCCTCCAGCGCCATGTGCACGGTGTCGAAGCGGGGACCGGCGGCCAGGTCCGGAATGTCCACGCCCGCTAATGCCGTCCAGGCGGCCCAGTCCTCCGTAACGCTGTCCACATGCAGCCGCGGTTGCCGGGCCAGGTCGGTGGCGGTTCCTATCAACGGTGCCAGCGCGGGGGCGCAGACCGGGACCAGGGCTTCCCGGACCAGGCAGGTCGCCTGGATATCGGCGCCCTCATCCGGCCGCCAATCGTCCTGGCGCATGCGGATGGCGATGTCCACGCCGTCGCGCGGGAAGTCCAGCGGCCGGCGGCTGGTGTCGATGTCGACCGTGATGCCGGGATGCAGGGCGCGGAAGCCGGCCAGGTGTGGCACCAGCCAGCGCAGGCCGAAGGTGGGCGCCACGCTGATCGACAGGCGCCCACCGGGGGGGCGGCCGGGCAGGGCCTCTGTCGCTGCCGCCAGCCGGTCCAGGATGCCGCGCACCTGGGGCAGGTAGGCGGCACCGGCTTCCGTCAGTGCCAGGCTGCGATGCCCGCGTGTGAACAGGGCCACGCCCAGGCTGTCTTCCAGGGTTTGCAGGGCATGGCTGACGGCGCTGGGCGTCAGGTTCAGTTCCTGCGCCGCCTGCTTGAAACTGAGATGCCGGCCCGCTGCCTCGAAGGGACGCAGGGTGTTCAAGGGCGGCAGGCGGTAGGGCATGCGGGACTCATCCTTTTCGGATGAGGATAATTCACCCCGGGGGCGGATGCCATCGCCTCCGGGGTGATTTCGTCAATCGCCTTTCAGGCGTTCCATCTCGGCGCCGCAGGCGTTCAGCTTGTCCTCGATGCGCTCGTACCCGCGATCCAGGTGATAGATGCGGTTGACGGTGGTGTCGCCCTGCGCCGCCAGGCCCGCCAGCACCAACGAGACGGAGGCACGCAGGTCGGTCGCCATCACCGGCGCGCCGGTCAGCTGCTTCACACCACGCACCAGGGCGGAGGAGCCGTGGACCGTGATGTTGGCGCCCATGCGCGTCAGTTCCGGCACGTGCATGAAGCGATTCTCGAAGATCGTCTCGGTGATCATCGAGGCACCCTTGGCCGTGCACATCAGGGCCATCATCTGGGCCTGCAGGTCGGTGGGGAAGCCGGGGAAGGGTTCCGTCATCACGTCCACGCCCAGCACTTCGCCATTGACGCGGCGGACCTTGAAGCCGGTGTCGGTGGGGGTGAAGGACACCTCCGCCCCGGTCAGCACGTTGGCCACGGCCTGGATGTGCTCCAGGTTGCCGCCCACCAGTTCCAGCTCGCCGCCGGTGATGGCGGCCGCCATGACGTAGGTGCCGGTCTCGATACGGTCGGACACGATGCTGTGGCGGGCGCCGTGCAGCACCGGCTTGCCCACGATGTGCAGGCGGTCGCTGCCGATGCCGGTGATCTCCGCCCCCATGGCCACCAGGCAGTGGGCCAGGTCGGTGATCTCCGGCTCACGCGCGGCATTGATCAGGACGGTTTCGCCCTTGGCCAGGCAGGCGGCCATCAGCAAATTCTCGGTGGCGCCCACCGACACCTGCGGGAAAACGAATTCCGCGCCATGCAGCCCGCCGGGGGCGGAGGCGTGGATGTAGCCGGCCTCCAGCTCGATCTTGGCGCCCATCGCCTGCAGGCCCTTGATGTGCAGGTCCACGGGCCGCGTGCCGATGGCGCAGCCGCCGGGCAGCGACACCTTGGCCTGGCCGAAGCGGGCCACCAGCGGGCCCAGCACCAGCACGCTGGCGCGCATCTTGCGCACCAGGTCGTAGGGCGCCTCGGTGGAGGTGATGGTGCCGGCGGTCAGGCGCACGGCGCGCTGGGCGCAGGACGTGGCGCCGCCCTCGTACACCATGTCCACGCCGTGCTGGGCCAGCAGGTTGGACATGGTGGTGATGTCGGCCAGGTGGGGCAGGTTGTCCAGGGTCAGCGTCTCCTCCGTCAGGAGGCAGGCGGCCATCAGCGGCAGGGCCGCGTTCTTGGCGCCGCTGATGCGGATGCTGCCGTTCAGCGGCTTGCCGCCGCGGATGCGTAACTTGTCCATGGGATGCTGGCCGATCGGTTCAAAGATGCCGGTTCTGGTTCCGGCTGAATGGCAAAGGGGTATGGCGGAATTGAGGCGTCGCCGCCGGGAATCGGCCTGCGGTTCGGCGCTTACAGGCGCGGCAGCGTCACGCCGCGCTGGCCCATGTATTTGCCGGCGCGGTCGGCGTAGGACACCTCACACACGCTGTCGCCCTTGAGGAACAGGAACTGGCACAGGCCCTCATTGGCGTAGACCTTGGCCGGCAGCGGCGTGGTGTTGGAAATTTCCAGGGTCACGTGGCCCTCCCACTCCGGCTCCAGCGGGGTGACGTTCACGATCAGGCCGCAGCGGGCGTAGGTGCTCTTGCCCAGGCAGATCACCAGCACGTCGCGCGGCACGCGGAAATATTCCACCGTGCGCGCCAGGGCGAAGCTGTTGGGCGGGATGACGCAGACGTCGGTCTTGCGGTCGACGAAGCTGGCGTCGTCGAAACGCTTGGGATCGACGATGGCGCTGTCCACGTTGGTGAAAATCTTGAACTCGTCCGCCACCCGCGCGTCATAGCCATAGGAGGACAGGCCGTAGGAGATCACGCCCTCGCGCTTCTGCGCCTCCGTGAACGGTTCGATCATGCCCCGGGTCTGCGCCATGTCGCGGATCCAGCTGTCGGGCATGATGGCCATGGGCGGTGCTCCTGATCGAAGAGAGGGTGCTTGGGGGCGATACCCCGTAGCGCAGTATTGGAAGTTCCTTCTTAGCCCCTCCCAACGCGCCGCTCAAGGTGACTCTGTGGGGATGGCTGGAGTGTTTATACCCCAGAAATGGGCGCTCCACTCTAGCGCCACCCACCAGATGTGGTTAAGGCCCTGGCCGGACTGGACTCAAGCTTCCTTGGGGGCGTCCTTCGGCGCGGTATCATCCACGTCCTCACGTTCCCGCGACTGCACCTTGCGCCGGCGCAGGTTGTCGCGCAGGGCGGCGGCCAGGCGTTCCTCGCGTGTCGTCGCGCCGGGCTGGGGCGGCTTTTTTTCGGTCATGGGGCGGTGTTACTCCATAGGGGGCGGGACAAGGCTGGCCTTTGCCCCGTCGTGGTCGGGCGAAAATAAGCGCAGAATGTTTTATCGCCAAGAGGGCGGATTCCCAGGGTTGGCCTGGGATTGCGGCGATCCAAGGCGGGGTGCCGTAATCCCCTTCCGTAAATTCTTTCATTTTTATGCGTTCAAGGGGCTTGCATACCACGAACCCCTGTGGCATTTACCCGGCCCACCGGACGGTCGCTGCCGTAGCTCAGTGGTAGAGCACTCCCTTGGTAAGGGAGAGGTCGAGAGTTCAATCCTCTCTGGCAGCACCATCCGCTTTCTCCTTAAAATATGTGATGCGTTCGACGCCGGTCCTCAGGGACGGGGCGGCGATTGTCGTTTCCGGCCGGGCGCTTCCGCGCGCATTTGGCACGGGGGCATGGACCTTGGCGGCCCTGGTCGGGTTTCACATCCAGGCATTAACCTATCCTGCTTTGCCTGGAGACCGCCCATGACCGACCTCGCCGCCTTGCGCCAGCTACCCGCCGCCGAACGCCAGGACGCCGGCAAGGCCCTGCGACAACAGGCGCCGCGATCCGGCAATGCCGAACTGCCGGCGACGAAGGGGCGGGGCGATCCCATCCAGTTGCTGGTCGACACGTCGGCGCACCGCATCCAATCCCTGCTGCCGGTGCGTTGGGCGCGCATGGTGGCCAGCCCCTTTACCTTCCTGCGCGGGGCGGCCGCCGTCATGGCGCGCGACCTGGCGGCCCTGCCCGTCAGCGGCATCCGCGTGCAGGCCTCGGGCGATTGCCACCTGATGAATTTCGGCGTCTACGCCAGCCCCGAAGGCGCGGCGGTGTTCGACCTCAATGATTTCGATGAGACGCTGTCGGCCCCCTTCGAATGGGATGTGAAGCGCCTGGCGGCTTCGCTGGTGCTGGCGGCGCAGGATGCGGGCCATGCGCCGGGGGCGGCCAGGGACATGGCGCGCGCCGCCGTCACCGCCTACCGCACCCGCATGGCGGAACTGGCGATGCTGGACCCGCTTAAGGCTTGGTCCAGCCGGGTGGACATCAACGCCATGGCCCAGGGCATCACGGACGCCGATGCCCGCAAGCGTGAGATGGACCTGCTGGCCAAGGCGGCGGCCACGCCGTCGGCTGGTGACGACTTTCCCCGCCTGGCCGACCGCGACGGGAAAGAGGCGCGCATCCGCGACGCCCCGCCGCTGATCTATCATTTCGACGAAGACGTGGATCGCCAGGGCCAGGCGGCCTTGCGCGCCCGCGACCTGTTCACCCGCTATCGCGACACCTTGCCCGAGGAACGGCGCTTCCTGCTGGACCGCTATCGTCTGGCCGACGTGGCCTTCAAGGTGGTGGGTGTGGGATCGGTCGGCACCTTCTGTGCCATCGGCCTGTTCATCGACCCCGACGGCCATCCCCTGTTCCTGCAGGTGAAAGAGGCGATGGCGTCGGTCTTCGCGCCCTATGCCGGGCCGTCGCCCTACCAGAACCAGGGCCAGCGCGTGGTGGTGGGGCAGCGCGCCCTGCAGACCTTCAGCGACGGCTTCCTGGGCTGGGCGGCGGATGAGGCCGGGCGCTTCTTCTATATCCGGCAACTGAAGGACCGCCGCCTGGCCTCGGCCAGCACGCTGATGGAAAGCGACCGGCTGGATTTCTACGCCACCCTGTGCGGCGCCACCCTGGCCCGCGCCCACGCCCGCTCCGGCGATGCCGCCCTGATCGCGGGCTATCTGGGCAACTCCGACACCTTTGACGAGGCGGTGGCGACATTCGCCGCCGGTTACGCGGCCCTGAGCGCGCAGGACCACGCCCTGCTGAAACAGGCCATTGCCGACGGCCGGCTGCCGGTGGCGGATCTCCCGGCCAAGGGCAAGAACGGCAAATCCAAGAAGGCCGACAAGGGGGACTAACGCCACCCTTCCGAATCATTGCAGAAATGCTGGTTGGTGCCGTCGCGATTCCGCGCTCATTCCCCTTTTGCGTGCGCCCAGAACCCTGACCGGATGGTCAGAAATTAGGCGGACGGCCGCATCATTTGCCCAGGCGCGCGGCGAAATGTGCGGTTGCGAAGCCCCATCCGGCATATGCAACCGCTCTGTCTCCCCAAGGTCTTGAAACTGCAACATTCCGATGTTAGTGCAAATGCACACGACGGATGGCTGGGCACCCAAGGGAAGCGGGTTTCCGGCGCGGGCAATCGGGGGAATTCATGACATTTTTGGCACGGGGCGGCGCCGCCGCCCGTGAATGCGCACGGCTGCGCGGCGTCCTGCTGGCGGGGGCCGCCCTCAACGTCATGGTGTGCGGCGGGGCGCTGGCGCAGGAGGCGTCATCGGCCGGCGACGTTGAGACCATCATCGTCAGCGGTAGCCGGCCGGTGAACGGCAACGGCATGATCACCTTGCAGGAGGCGCCGAAATCCGCCTCCACCGTCACGCAGAAATTCATCCAGGATCAGCCGGCGGCGGCCAACCCGTTCCAGCTGATCAATCTGGCGCCGGGCGTGAACTCCAACGGCCGTGACGCCACCGGCACCGGCCGCGGCGCCATCTCCGTGCGCGGTTTCCAGTCCAACCAGATCGGCCTGATCCTGGACGGCGTGCCGGTGAACGACAGCGGCACCTTCAACGTCTATCCGCAGGAATACATCGACGCCGAGAACCTGGCCCAGGTCTACATCATGCAGGGGGCCGGCGATGCCGACACGCCCAACGTGGGTGAGACGGGCGGCAACATCGGCATGGTGCTGCAGCGTCCATCCGACGACTTCCATGTCATGGTGCAGCAGGCCCTAGGCGACAATGACTTGCGCCGCGAATTCATCCGTGTGGACACGGGCGACCTGGGTGACCGCACCAAGGCCTTCATCTCCTACTCCAACGCCTCGGTGGATGTGTGGCGCGGTGAGGGCGACACCAAGCGCCAGCACGTCGACGCCTCCGTCGCGCACGACATCGGCGACAGCAGCCGCATCGCGCTCAGTGCCTTCTACAACACCGCCGAGACCTATTCGTACCAGGCGCTGACCAAGGCGCAGATCGCCCAGTACGGCTACAACTTCAACTTCGCCACCGCTTTCGCCCCCACCGACCCGGCGGTGAACGGCACGGCGCAGAACGACAACAACAGCACCAACCTGAACGGCCTGACGCTGCTGCAACGCTCCAACTATTATAAACTGGCCAGCAATCCGTTTGAGAACCTGGTGGTGTCGGTGAAGGGCAACTTCGCCCTGACGGACGACATCCGCCTCGATGTCCAGCCCTACCTCTGGTACGGCTTCGGTGCTGGCGGCACGGCGGGTTATTTCTCCGAGACCAGCGTGGCCCAGCTGGGCGGTGCTCGCGACCTGAACGGCGACGGCGACACCAAGGACACCAAGCTGTTCTACAACCCCTTTGCCCAGCAGCAGATGCGTCCCGGCTTCGTCACGCGCGGCAAGTGGACCTATGGCAACAATGAACTGGTGATGGGTTTCCAGTACGAAATCGGCAAGCTGCGCGAATGGAAACCGCTGCTGCAGGTCGATGCCTATGGCAACCCCGTCAGCCTGTGGCCCGACCTTTATAACGAGACCATCTACCGCGCCGACGGCACCGTGGTGCGTACCCAGGACCAGAAGACCACGACCGAGATCGTGCGGCCCTTCGTGGTCGATACCCTGAACCTGTTCGACGACAAGCTGGCGCTCAGCGTCGGCCTGCAGCATTCGCAGATCAACCGTAGCGGCATCAACTACCTGCCGCTCAGCCTGCGCACGGTGGGCAACGCCGTGGCGCCGACCAACCCGGAACTGGACCAGGGCAAGTTCGTGCCCAGCGCCGGCGCCGTCTATCATATCGACCAGAGCAACCAGGTCTTCCTGTCGGCGACGCAGACCTTCCGCGCCACCGACAACACCGCCCTCTACACGGCGGGCGTGAACCTGAACACCATCCAGCCGGAATCGACGGTGGATGTGGAGGCCGGCTACCGCTATGGCGGGCCGCTGGTCATCGGTTCCTTCACCATCTTCAACACCAACTATTCCAACCGCCAGCAGTCGCTGTTCGACGCCACCGCCAACACCACGGTGTCCAAGAACATCGGTGGCGTCATCATCAAGGGGGCGGAGGCCGAGATCGGGACCCAGCCCATTGATGGCTTCTCCGCCTACCTCTCCGGCTCTTACACCCAAAGCCATCTGAAGAACGATTTGCTGGTGGGGCTCAGTAATGGCACGACGGTGGCCCTGCCCACGGCGGGCAAGCAGCTGACCGACACGCCGGAATGGCTGGTGTCGTCCCTGCTACGGTATGAGCGGGACAATTATTTCGCCCAGATCCAGGGCAAGTACACCGCCCACCGCTTCAGCACCCTGACGAATGATGAGGAGGTGCCGTCCTTCTACACCTTCGACGTTGCGGCCGGGTACACGCTGCCGGAGTCGCTGACCGGCAGGTTCACCACCAAGCTGGTGCTGTCCGTCACCAACCTGTTCGACAAGCATTACCTTGGCGGCATCAATTTCGGGAACGCCGCCCAGGTTTACAACGGCGTTGCCGCCAACCTGCCCACCTATGAATTGGCGCCGCCGCGCTTCACCTCGGTGAAGATGACGGTGACCTACTAAGCGGTTTTCCACAATGAGGGTCGCCGGTGCCCGGACGGGGTGCCGGCGGCCTTCTTGATTCACGCGCCATAGCGCGCGTGCAGCGCCGCCGCCAGTTCGCCCATGCGGGCGCGCAGATCCGGCGGGCCCAGCACCTCCACGGTCAGGCCCAGGCCCAGCAGCTGCTGGGCGGTCCAGTCCACGGTCTCCAGCGGGATGTCGGCCTCATACCAGCCGTCGGCATCGGGTCCACCCACGCTGGCGGCGATGCGTTCGTTGAAGGCGGGCCCCAAATTGCGCAGCTGTTTCAGGCCGGTGGCCGTTGCCCGCACCCGGGCGGTGCCGGTGTACAGCCCCGCCTCGAAACTCTGCAGCGATTCCTGCCAGTGCCGGGGCAGGTCGAAACCGGCGGGCCGGGTGAAACACCGGTCCAGCACCGTGTGCTGCAGGATGTTTGAAATGCGGTAGGTGCGGGGGCCGCCCGAATTGCCCCCACTCTCAGCCTGCGCCACGAGGTACCAGACGCCCCCTTTCAGGACCAGGCCCAGCGGCTCCACCACGCGGTCGACCACGCCGGCCCAACGTTCGTACCGCATGCGGATCACTTGCTCGTTCCATACGGCGCGGGCGATGTCGGGCAGGATGTCGACCTTGCCGGTCGCCTGGAACCAGCCCACCGGATCCAGGTGGATGCGGGCGTTCAGCCGCGCCGCCGTTTGCCGCCCCTGTTCCGGCAGTGCCGCCAGCAGCTTCAGCTGTGCGGCTGCCAGGGTATCGCCCAGGCCCAGTTCCGCCGCCGGGCCGGGCAGGCCCGCCAGGAACAGGCTTTCCGCCTCCTGCGCCGTCATGCCGGTCAGCCGGGTGCGATAGCCGTCCAGAAGCTGGAAACCGCCCGCCCGGCCGCGGTCGCCATAGACAGGCACGCCGGCGGCACTCAAATCGTCGATGTCGCGATAGACGGTGCGCACCGTCACCTCAAGCTCCTCCGCCAGGGCCGGGGCGGTCAGGCGACCCCGGGTCTGAAGCAGCATGAGCAGGGAGAGAAGACGGCTGGCGCGCATGAATTTCAACTTAGCAGATAATACATGACAAAGGATGTCAGGTTTTGTCCGGTAAATTGATTGCACCGGGCGAACAAGCCCGGTTTTCCCTCCTGGAGGACCACCCCATGCGTATTGCCGCCGCTTCCCCCACCCGCCGGTCCGCGCTGCTGGGCGCGGGCCTCCTGACCTTTGCCGCAGGCGCTTCGGCGCGGGCCGAGCACCTGTCCCCGGTTGACCGCCGCCCGGCCGATCCCGATCAGGCCGACCTGCTGACAGGGGGGCCAGGGCCGGGTGATTTCGATTTTCTGGCCGGCCGTTGGTCGGTGCTCAGCCGTCGGCGCGTGACGCGCTGGGCGGATGACGACCGCTGGGACCAGGTGCAGGCCACCGCCCATGGCCAAGTCATGCTGCGTGGCTCGGCTTGCGTGGATGAATTGGAACTGCCCGTCCAGGCGGGGGACCCTCCGGGGACGGCCGTCACCTTTCGGCTCTACGATCCGGTGGCCTGCCAATGGGCGCTGCATCGGGTGGACGGTCGCGCCGGCGCGTTGCTGCCGCCGCTGACCGGCCGTTTCATCGGGGGCCTGTTCGCCGGCCGGCGGGGGGAATTCCACGGCCAGGACCATGATCCGCTGCTGGGTCGGGAGGTGGCGGTGCGCGCCGTCTGGTCACGCATCTCCGCCACCGCCGCCCAATGGGAACAGGCCTGGTCGGCTGACCAGGGCCGTACCTGGGAAACCAACTGGACCCTGGCGTTCACGCGCGCCTGATGCCGCTGGAAATCGTCGGTGCTTTGCCGCTTGACCTAAATCTTTGTTGAGGTTTTAGCCTGCGCGCAATTCGGCACCGACACCGGCTCTGAAGTGCCGAATAGGGAAGGAAAACCACCATGAGACTGCAAGCCACCCTGATGATGGCCGTGACAATGCTGGTGTCCGCCGGCGTGGCGGACCGCGCGCTCGCCTGGCCGCCGGACCTGCTGCCCGTGGGGGCCTTGCCGTTGAAAGCCGCGCCCAGGGCTGCGGTGCCTCTGGCCGCCAATCCCCTGACGCCGTGTTGCGCCGGTGCGGGACTGCGGGATGCCGTTCCCGAGGTGGGCGGCGGCGGGGTCGCGGCGAACCCGGTGGCGTCCTGGCAAGGCTGTTTGCTGAAGGGGGCGCCGCGAATCCGCCGTTCGGCGTCCATCGGTTTCTGACCAAGGTCTATTGCCGGCGGCCTTTTAGGGGCCTTGGCCTCCGGCCCGTCCGCTTGGGACAGTGGCGGTGACCGGCGACACCTGTCGCCTTTGCACGGGAGGCCCCAAGATGGAACAATCCGCACGCCCAATGTCACCGCCCGCCGTATCGAAGCCCCGCCGGCGTTGGCTGAAGCCCCTGTTGGTCGGCGTGGGCATCGTGGGGGCCGGGCTGCTGCTCAGCGCTTGCGCCACCCAGCCACCGCCCATGGCCGGGCGGGAACTGCCGGGTTTCCTCTACGGCTTGCTGCATGGCCTGATCGCGCCGTTCAGCTTCGTCTACAGCCTGGTTTCCGATACCCGCGTCTATGCCTATCCCAACCCCGGCCGCTGGTATGACTTCGGCTTTCTGCTGGGCGTCAGCGCATGGGGCAGCGGCGGCACCCACGTCGTCCGCCGCTAAGCGCCGTTCAGGCCTTGCCCCAGGGCACTGGGCAAGGGGCGGATGGGAACGCTGCGGGGCGTTCCCGCCGGCACCGGCCTGTTGGGCATGGCCTGAAGGCCTGATGCCGCTTCGATGGGGCTGAACGGTGGCACCAGCGCCAGTCCGCGCTCCAATGTCCATAGTGCCGCTTCGCGGCTATCCCCGGCCTCTTCGCTCAGGCCCGCCCGGGCCAGCACGTCCGCCTGTTTCAGCAGACTGGCCGCCGCCTCCACGCGCACCCGCAGGGTGGCCGCCGGCCGTAGGTCGGCTTCGCCCGTTCGGCCGTAGGCGTCCAGTGCGGCCTCAAGCCGGCCGATGCCCTCCAGGGTCTGTTCCAGCGCCGGTGCTGCGGTTTCCACCAACTCATCCAACGCTGCCTGTCCCTGGCCCTGGGCCAGACGGCCGCAGGCCAACCGCACGCTCAACGCTGCATGCGCGGCCGACCGCGCCAGTGCCGGTACCTGCGCGGCCGGCGCCGGCAAAGCGGTGGCGGCCAGCGGAACGGTCAGGGATATCGGGGAATTGGGGATGGAGGACGACGGCATGGATGGGGCTCCGGCTGGAATGAAAAGGGCCCGGGGCGGTGGCCGCCATGACGGCGCCGGTCCGCCCCGGGCGATGGCGACCGCCCCGGGGGAGGGGGCAGGCCGGGCGGTCGCCGGGCGCGGCTGAGGTGGATGGGAACACGTCAGCCGGCAATCGCGACCTTATATGGAGATAAATCTCCCTTCAAGGGAAAATGGAGAAAAATCATCCAGTGGGGATTTTTATTCCGGCCCATCCCTTCATGGGCATGGCTTGACCGTTCTCATCCGAAATGAGAACGTAAAGAGAACATATGGCCGCGATGCCGGGTGCGAAGGTGCATCCGGCATCGCACGCTAACCGGGTTCTTATTGTCGCGATTTATCTAAGACAGTTGATTTTTCGACCTTTCCGGACGGCGCGGCGCTGGGTGCGAACCTGGCGCCGCCGCCGGTCCATGGAACGGCTTGGCGGATAGAGGAGAGGAATGTCGGGTCGCGTGTCACAGCGGCGGTCGCCCCTGACCGGGGGGACCGATCCCGGGGCCACCCCGGCCGGTTCGGGCGCGCCTGCGTTCCCGCAGTGTCTGCTGCGGGTGGCGGTGGGCGGCGTGCCGGTCATGGCCGCTGTGACCGATATTTGGCCTTGGCCGCTCTTGTCCCTGTCCCGCTATCGGCAGGTCGATATGGTGCCTGTGCTGCATCGTGTGGGGACGGACGTAGCCATCGCCGCGGATGCGTGGATCGCCCTGGATGGAAATGCCGAAGGGAACGGAACCGCGGCGGCCGACCGGGGTATCCGCGTACGGCTGTACCTGGTCGATGTTCTGCCGGTGCACGTAGGCGGGGCCGATTTGGCACAGGGAAACAACGGCGTGGGAATGCTGATCAGCCGGCATCTTGTTGCCCGGCTGGGCGGATTATCATGCTGAGGCCAAGGCGCGGGGCGGCCTTTCCGGTGACCCGGTCGGGATCAGCGCTGGCTGATCTCCCGCTCGATCTTCAGCTTTTCCAGGTCCAGCTGGAACAGGCGGATCAATTGGGCCGCCAGGTCCAGTTCGCCGCGGTAGTAGGCCGCGCGCACCTTGTCCAGCACGGCATCCAGGACTGCATGTTCCGGCAGCCGTGGCGGTTCGGTATCGGTCGGCGGGGCAGCGTAAGGCGGGGTTGGGGGGGCTGCCAGGCCTGTGGGCGCCGCCGCCGAGTCGTCGGACAGCCGGCTTTCGCCGATCAGGTCCTCGATTCGGCATCCCAGGCCCCGGGCGATCTTATAGATGGTGTCCGCCCGCGGGGACGCGGACTTGCCGTACATGATGCCCTTGATGGTGCCTTCGTTCAGGCCCGCCCGCCGCTCAAACTCCGCATACCCCAGGTTCAGCGCCACCAGACGCAAGCCCAGCCGTTCAGCCAGCGGGCTGGGCGGGGTTTCAATGGGGGTGGCTTTGGCTGCGGTATTCATGTGGGGAAATTTACCCTGACCTGAACGGCACGTCTTGGGGGAATTATGCCCTGGCTATCGGGAGAAAAATACCCTATCCTTGGCGGTATGACCAGTGGTTCCGTACAGGGCCACGTCAGAACGCGACCCTGAAAAGAGGAAGGAAGCCATGCCCCCCAGGTCCCGGGGTGACGCCCCCGTTTTGCCCGCCGCCCGGGCGCCCGGATCGTCCGCCGCCGCCGTGCCGGTCACGACCAGCCTGCAGGCCAGGGTGGGCCGCACCGCCTCCACCCCGGATGAGCTGCGGTCCATGGCCATGGCCGCCTGGCACAAGCGCGGCGTGGCCATGATCCGGTTGGACGACCTGCCCAATGAATTCGATCGGCTGGCGGTGGAGGCCATCGCCACCACGCTTTACGGAAAAAGGATGCTTTCGGAATGACGACGCCCGCTTCTTTCCCCGCGGCCATCGAAACCGGCCCCAAGGCACCGTCCCGCCGCCGGGCCGGGCGGCCGCGCAAGGCCGGTGCCCGCCACGCTTGCGGCCAACTGGTCCAGACAGGGGATTCCGCCATCCTGCCCCAGGCGCTGGAACGCCGGGCTGATCTGCTGGGCGCGCCCAGTTCGTTGACGATGGCACAACTGCTGGACCAGCGGGCGGGGCAACCCCTGGGGCAGCTGCTGCTGCGCGGCCGGCTGACCCGGCGCCAGCACGATGCCGGACAGGCCGTCGGTGGCCTGTGGCGCGCCTGGCTATCATTGGCGGAGGCGCCCAAGCCCCACGCGTATGTGCCGGAATCTGGCAGCGGTGTCGTGCGTCTGGATGTGGACCCCGACCGTTGGGCGCGTACCGATGAACGGCTGGCCCATGCCCGCGTCCTGATCCGGGCCAGCGGTCCCCATGGTGTGCTGGCCCTGGCCCTGGTGGAAACGTTGTGCGCTGACGAGATCATGCCCCGGCGCTTTGATGCGGCCTGGGCGGGGGAGTGGCCGCAGGGTTGGGCGGCACTGACCGCAGCGCTGGACGCTCTGGCGGACCACTACCGCCTGCCCCACGACTGACCGCCGCCTTTTCGAGATACCGCCAGAGGTGCCCCATGACCGCGTCACCTGTTCCTGAAAACTTTCCCGCCGGTAGTCCTGTCCTTGATACTTTTGCCTGCGCTGCCGCTTGGCGGGATCGCCAACGCCGCGGCCTGAGTCTGCAGCCGGCCATCACGGCGGAAGGTTTGATCCTGGGCGCCGGTACCCTGTTGGCCAAGCACACGGCGGCGGCTTGGGCGCCATCGGCACTGGAGGCTGACGCTGAATGTCTGTTGGCCCTCCTGGCCATTGCCTATCGCCGGCCTTTCGAGGGTGTGGAGGCCAGTCGTGTTCTGGTCAAGGTTCACGCCGCCGGCCGCGCCTTGGCGGCGGGCGAGCCGGTTCGGGCCGCCATTCACCTTGCCCACGCCGGCTTGGGGCCCCTGCCGGACGCGAATGCCGCCCTTTGCCTGTTCCTGGCGGAAACGCTGCTGGATGAAGGTATGGCGCCAGATGCGCTCATGAAACTCGCGACGTCTAAAGACGAAACGATATTTGTGAAGTCCAATCCGAATCACCGGCCTGCTGGCCCTGGGGGTGGGCAATTCTACTCGCCTACGGATGGCGGCGGCCAAGCTGATCAGTCCGAGAAGAAGCGTGATAGTAATATGTCAGCCGAGGATCCGGTCACGCAAAAGAAGCGGCAATTCGTCCAGCGCAACATAGCGATTGCCCGTGAGGTCGCCGGCAAGCTCAACGTGCCCGTGGAAAACATTCTGGGGGTGGCCGCCATAGAATCAGGCTGGGGCGGGAAAAATGAAGACGCCAGATTTACCAGAGAGGGGAATAATTACTTTGTCCAGCATGCTCATTCAAAATACGAAAATGGAACGATGTTCAACCATGCTGGAAATGTTGAGATGTCCACGTTCGCTACGCCGGAGGACTCCTTCCGTTCATTTGCGGAAAGCGAGAAAAATCTAATCGGTGGCGTTAGGGATCCGGAAAAATTCGCGCAAAGGCTGCAGAATTCCAAGAGGTTTGGTATCTATGAGAATGGCGAGCCGGTACCCAACTACGTTGGTGACGTGGCTGGCACCGCGAAGAAATTGCGAGCATTTATTACTGAGAAAATGGGAGGTTAAGGTTATGAAAAAATTATGGATTCATGCGATATATGGCGTGATGTTTGGTTGTTTTGTTGCCCGTGGCGCAGAAGTTTCTAGTGAGCATATGGATTATCATGGATTGGCCATAAAACTGTCGGAGGATCAGGCCATCAGTTTGGGAAATATAGCGCTAGGCCTTGTTGATGACAGAGGTTTCCTGGATGGCGGTTTTGGTAATGATCCTCCTTTTTATGGATTCTTTGCTTATCGCGCGCACGGGAATGGGCATTTTGCCGAAGTCGCTGTAAATCCCTGGACTGGAGACGTGTGGGATTCGTGGCACTGTAAGAAAATGGACAAGCCAGAATTGAGGGCAGCTCAGAAAGTTCTTAAGAAAATTAATTTCCCTCAGGTCGATGAGGATTTATATAAATATTTGGCCAACATGCGGCCAGAATGTTTCATGGACGATTAGGAAGCTACTTATCGATCTACGCAGGACCGGCGTCATAGGGCAGGCCGGTCGCGCGACATAGAGGCAGCAGCTGCGGTGCCAGGTAAAATACGGCACACGTAAAATGTGCTTGACGTTCCTTTCAGGCTCCGTTATATATCGAAATATGAAATGCCGATTTGCGCCCGGAAGGCTGAACGCCTTGCCGGGCGCTTCGTTTTTGGGGCCTTAGGCGATGGATGTCGCTGGCCCCCGACGGATATCCCCACTTCATATAACAGCCTTCCGAGAGGTGCGCCGCCGTGCCGACGCGCAAGACGCCGCCCGTGCCGTCCGCCGTTCCGGCGACGGCCCCCGAAATCCCGTCTTCTCAACCAACCAACGGGGGCGCGGCGCCACCCGCGCCTTCCCGTGGCCGTCCCCGCGTGGTGATCAGCGATGAGCGCCGGGCGGAGGTGGTGGACCTGGCCGGCAAGGGCGTCCCCCGGGGCGTCATCGCCCGGATGCTAGGTATCAGCCCCCGCTCGTTGCGTCGCTATTTCGGGCGGGAACTGGAAATGGGTGCCGCCCGCGCCCACGCCCGGATTGTGGAGACGCTGTACGCCAAGGCGTTGGAAGGCCACGCCCCGTCACTGATCTTCTGGTGCCGGGTGCGCCTGGGCTGGGGTGTCAGGGCGGGTGACGCCGCCCAGGCCGAGGATGACGGCGGCCCGCTGGAAGGGGAGGGGGACGGTTACGCCCCATCGCCCCGCGCCGCCGGCGGCGGCCCTATCGACCCCACGGACTTGGCGAGGCTGACCGATGCCCAACTGGAAGCCCTTCTCCGTCGCCTGGAAGCGGCGGGCCCTGACGCGGGCGCTGGCGGCGGTCCGGGCGGAGATTGACCGGCGCGCGGCGGCCCGCTGGGCGCCTTTTCCCGGCCCTCAGACCCTGGCGCTGACCAGCGACGCTGATTTCCTCTACTACGGCGGCGCCGCCGGCGGCGGCAAGACCGACCTGCTGCTGGGTGCGGCCCACACCCGCCACCGCCTATCCATCATTTTCCGCCGCGAATATCCCCAACTGCGGGGCGTCACCGACCGGGCGCAGCAACTGTTCCGCGGCCGGGGGCGCTGGTCCAAGTCGGACTGGACCTGGCGTTTGAACGACGGCCGGGTGATCGAATTCGGTGCCGTCCAGCATGCCGACGACGTGCACAAATACCAGGGCCGGCCCCATGACCTGATCGCCTTCGACGAACTGCCGCACTTCACCGAGGCGCAGTTCCGCTTCCTGGTGGGGTGGAACCGTCCGGGGCCCGGCGCGGCCCCGGAACAGCGCTGCCGCGTCATCGGTGCCGGCAATCCGCCGACGGATGCCGAGGGTGCCTGGGTCATCCGTTTCTGGGCGCCTTGGCTGGATCCTACCCATCCCAACCCTGCCCGGCCGGGGGAACTGCGCTGGTTCATCACCGATGCCCAGGGCCAGGACCGTGAAGTGGCGGGGCCCGATCCCCTCACCTTGCCGGACGGGATGTCCGTGACGCCCAAGTCCCGCACCTTCATCCCGGCGCGGGTGGAGGACAACCCGGTGATGATGCGCGCCGGTTACATCGGCACCCTGCAATCCCTGCCGGAACCGCTGCGTTCCAAGATGTTGCGCGGCGACTTCGCGGCCGGGCGCGAGGACCACCCCTGGCAGGTCATCCCCACCGCGTGGCTGGAGGCCGCCATGGCCCGCTGGCAACCTGCCGATACGGCCACGCCGCCGCTGGTGTCGCTGGGCGTGGACGTGGCGCGGGGCGGCCGTGACCGTACCGTGCTGTCCGCCCGCCATGGCGCCTGGTTCGCGGCCCTGGACGTGGTGCCGGGGCGGCAGACGCCCGACGGTGCCGCCGTCGTCGGCCTCATCCTGTCGCGCCTGGCGGGACAGGTGACGACCGACGCGCCCGGCGGCGTGGCGGTGCAGGTGGACGCCATCGGCGTTGGCGCCTCCGTCCAGGATCTGGGTGTGCTTCATGGCCTGCGCATGGTGGCGATGAACGCGGCGGCGGCCAGCGGCGCCCGGGACCGGGGCGGCCGCCTGGGCTTCGTCAACCGCCGCGCCGAATGGTACTGGGGCCTGCGTGAGGCGCTGGAACCTGAACTGGGCGCCGACTTGGCCCTGCCGCCGGACCGTGAGTTGCTGGCCGACCTGGTGGCGCCGCGCTGGAAGATGACGGCGCGCGGCATCCAGATCGAGGCCAAGGACGACATCAAGGCCCGCATCGGCCGCAGCCCCGACAAGGGCGACGCCCTGGTGCTGGCTCATGCCCAGCCGGCCGGCGACGGCACCGGCCTGTTGGCGGTCTACGCCGAGATGGCGGCGTGCTTGGTTCCCGCAGCCACACCCATCGGTTCCCGGGCCTGAGGACGGATTTCATGCATCCCTGGATCACTGAATACCGCCTGGCGCCGCCGGGCGGTGATGGACGGCACGCGTCCGTGGATGGCCGGACGGGCGCCTGCTGGGGCGACGTGCCTTTGTTGGAACACTCCTCCCTTGGCGCCTGGCGGCCCCGGCCCCGTGCCGACTTGGAGAATGAGCTGTCCGCTGCCTATGGCGGGCGGCTCGACTTGGGCAGCCGGGTGCCGGCTTTGCAGGCCGTATCGCGCGCCTTGAACCAGGGTGAGATGGTTCGCGCCCACATCGCCTTGCTGCATGCCCGCCTTCCGCCTTTGCCGGCGCCGGCGGCGGATGCCGTGGGGAAGAAGGGCGGCCTGGCCAAGCAGGCCGGATATCTGACACAGCCGCGCATTCCCGCCGGTACCCTGGAAGCGAAGCCCGGAACCTGGACGTCCGCCGGTGCCGGCGGTGCTGGGGCAGTGGCGCTGGATGCCGGCCTTGCCGCCGGGCGGGCTGTGGCGGGCAGGGCCAGTCTGATCGGGGCCCTGCTGATTCCCGGGAATGCCGGCCAGACCCGCAGCGGCAATGTTGCCGGCACCGATGTGGACTACAGCTACGTGGAAGGCCAGTTGACCCTGACCACGCGGGATGGGGATGGTCACAGCCGCCTGGTTTACGACGGCAGCGGCGACCTGGATGGGCAATATCGTACGGCAGATGGCACACCCTTCGCGCAGGTTGGCCCCGCTGGCCTGGCGCTGGCGCCCGGTGTCATCGCCACGATGGCAGCGGATACGCCTGCCGATGGGGCGAACGAGAAGCCGAAGTTTGGTGATCCCAAGGCGGCTCAGCCCTATCGCGAAAACCCCGACCGCCTCCGTGATCGCGATTTCGCCGACGTGGAAGCGGAATTGGATGAGGTTCTCGTTAAGGAAGGGGGCTGGACCAAAGGGCCACTTCGGGACGACAATGGCATTCGATATAACGACGGGAAGGGCGGGCAAATCCGCCTAAACAAAGGCTATCCCGAGGGGCTTGAGAGTGGTCAAGGCGACGACTTGCACAAAGGGCCCTACGCGGTGGTTCGGCCTGAGAATATTCGTATCCCCCTGAAAGACAATGTCGCGGGTGGCGAAAAATGAAAGGCTACGTCAGTTTCGAGAGCGAAGTTCTTCATGAGGCTCTGGAGGAAGGTTTCGTTCAGAGCATTCTTCAGTCCATCGCACCAGCGTGGGGGCTAAGTGAAGATGAGGCGTTTCGAAAAATCATTGAGTTGGCGAAACAAGGGTTTTTCACTTTCTTTGACGATGAGAACGGCTTTGCGCCGCTCGAAATTGAGCGCGTTACATACCAGTATGTGAAAAGCCATTATTACACGAATATGCTAAAAACTGATTTAACCATTCCCCGGATAAACGAGATCTGGACTGAATATCAGGCAAGGGCCAAGTCGACAGGGGATGATAGACCTGCTTGATTCAGGAGATATTTCTGTGCCACAGGGCGATTTGAACTTTGAGCACACGGCCATCCTTCATGCCCTTGATCAGGATTCCGTTCAGAGCCTTATCCGGGCGGGGGTGGATCAGTGGGGCTTGAGCCGGGATCAAGCTTTGAACCAAGTGAAGACTTGGGTCGCTGAGAAACTGTTCCGATGTTATGAGGACGGCGAAAGTGCCGGGGATTTCGTGGATGTCCCTGCGGCCGCTCTCAGCCTGAACTTCCTGGATGCTCGACCGTATATTTGGATGGAGCCGACGGAACGCACGTTCGAGCGCTGGAACGGTATTTGGGCTGAACATGACGATGCGGCCATGCCGGCCGCCAAACGACGCGACAGCGTCGTGCTGGTTTTCGATCCGGATTTCGGTGACCGGCTTAGGGAATTCGCCGGGGTGCATTCTGTTTGGGTCTGCCAATCGCCGGCCAATAGGGAAACCGTCGAAGTGTTGTGGGCTGAGGCGGGGGAGCGTGCCGACCAAGCCACGATCTTCAACCGGGCTGATGCGACCTCAGCGGAAGACGCGTTCATCTCCATTCTGTATACGGTCGATCAACACCATCCCACGTGGCATCGGTTCTGTGTGTTCGGTTGCCAGGCGACCGACCGGGTGAGGGCGGCTGTGGCCGAATATGGCGAGTGCGTTTTCGCGGAAACGCCGACTGGATTTGTCGTCGATCGCATCGCCCCCCGCATCGCCTCCCGATAACAACGGGCCATTTTCCAGCCAAATTCAGCCACGCCCGCGGCCCGACCGTCGGGGTGTACTTTCGCTTGCCTGCCTTCCACCACGAAAGACGAGACAGATGTCAAGCAACCGCGACAGCAAGGGGCGCGCGGTGGCGCCGGGGCTTATCGCCCGCGCCAGCCGTGCCCTGGGGGCGGCCGTCTCCTACACGGTGACGGGTGACGCCTCGGCCTGGTTCGGGCCCTTGGACCCGCTGCCGCCCACCGCGCAGGAAGTGGCGGGTCGGCAGTTCGATTTCCCCTCCGGCTACAACCTGCTGCAACGGCCCAAGTCGTATGAGGGGACGCGGTTCGAGGCGCTGCGTGCCCTGGCAGACAGCTGGGACGTGCTGCGCCTGCTGATCGAAACCCGCAAGGACCAGATGGCCGGGTTGACCTGGACCATCCGGGTGCGGGACACGGCGCCCGCGACCTACACCAACATGGCGGATGCCAATGCGGCCAACGGGCGTCCCGATCCCCGCATCGCGGCGCTGACGGCATTCTTCCGCCGGCCGGACGGCGTGCATTCCTGGACGCGCTGGCTGCGCCTGCTGCTGGAGGACCTGCTGGTCATCGACGCGCCGACGCTGTACGTGGCGCGCACGCTGGGCGGCCAGGTGCGGGCGCTGCAGGTGATGGACGGCGCCACCATCAAGCGGGTGATCGACCCCTTCGGCCGCACGCCCTTGGCGCCCGACGTTGCCTATCAGCAGGAGCTGAAGGGCCTGCCGGCGGTGGATTACACCACGGACGACCTGATCTACGCCCCCCGCAACCCCCGGCCCCACCGCGTCTATGGCCTGGGCCCGGTGGAGCAGATCGAGACCACGGTCAACATCGCGTTGCGCCGCCAGATCTGGCAGCTGCAATACTACACCGAGGGCAACATCCCCGAGGCGCTGATCGGCGTGCCCGACGCCTGGACGCCCGACCAGATCCGCCAGTTCCAGACCTATTGGGACGCGCTGCACGAGGGCGATACCGCCAGCCGCCGCCATGCCAAGTTCGTGCCCGGCGGTGTGGCCCGCACCTTCATCCCCATCAAGGAACCGGAACTGAAGGGCGTGTTCGACGAATGGCTGGCGCGGGTGGCGTGCTTCGCCTTCTCCGTCAGCCCGCAGGCCTTCGTGGCGCAGATGAACCGCGCCACCGCCGACAGCGCCCATGACGCCGCGCATGAGGAAGGGCTGGGTCCCACCATGCTGTGGGTCAAGGAACTGATCGACGATGTGCTGGCGCGCGAGTTCGACGCCGCCGACCTGGAATTCGCCTGGAACGACACGCGTGAGGTCGATCCGGTGAAGGCCGCCACCATTGCCAACATCCATGTACGCGCCGGCATCAAGACCCTGAACGAGGTGCGGGCCGACATTGGCTATCCCCCGGTGCCCGGTGGCGACCGGCCGCTGATCTATGGCGGCGGCGTCATGCTGCTGGACCAGGCGACGCAAGGTCTGCCGGGCCAGGAACCCGAGGACCCCACCCCTGAAGAGGAGACCTGACGCCATGCGCCTGTTCGGCAATTTCACCAAGGTGGAGGAGGGGGCGGACGGCACCCTGACGGTGGAGGGCATCGCCACCACCGAGACCGTGGACGGTGACGGCGAGGTGGTGGTGGCCGATGCCGTGAAGGCGGCCCTGCCGGATTTCCTGCGGCTGGGCACCGGCCCCTTGCGGGAAATGCACCAGCCGCTGGCCGCCGGCCGGGTGGACGCGGCCAGCGTGGGATCGGACCGGCGCACCCGCATCACCGCCACGGTGGTGGACCCGGTCGCCATCCGCAAGGTCAAGGCCGGCGTCTACAAGGGTTTTTCCATCGGCGGCAAGGTCACGGCCCGCGACCCCGACGACCGCAACACCATTACCGCCCTGCGTCTGACGGAAATCAGCCTGGTGGACCGCCCGGCCAACCCCGACGCCGTCATCACCCTGGTCAAGCTGGAGGACACCGACATGACCGAAACCGACAAGCCCGACAGCGCGCCGGACGCCCTGGCCGATTGCATGCCCCTGGCCATCTTGCTGAAGGCCTTGAGCGCTGCGGTGGCCACCCTGTCGCAGAAGCAGATGGAAAGCCTGCTGGAGACACTGCAGGTCGCCAATACCGACGAGGCGCCGGACGATGGCGCCGACGGGGATGAGGGTGCCGAGGATGACAACGAGACGGCGGACGACAAGGCCGCCGGCCTAGGCGCCGGCGATCTGCGCAAGGCCCTGGATCGCGCTCGGGTCGAGGGTGCCGGCCTGCGGCGGCGTTGCGATGCCCTGGCCGCCCGGGTCAAGGCCTTGGAGGCCCAGCCCCGCGCCGAGGACTATGTGCTGAAGACCGCCGCCGTCGCCCATGGTGCCGGTCGCGCCGATGCCAAGACGGCACTCCTTGGCGCCGACGCCGCCACGGCGCTGGATGCCATCAAGAAGGCCCAGCGCCATCCGGCGCACATGACGCCCTCCTTCTGATCCTTCGTTCCGAAGCCTGATCCACCCTGACCGGTTCGCCCGGCAACGCCCCGGCACCTGACGGCGGCGCGGGCCGCCTTGCGCCCAATTTTCACCTGTTGGAGACATCGATGAACAGCATTCCCACCACCGTGACGGGCGACACCCTGGCGGCCTTCAAGGCCGCGCAGGGCCAGCGCCTGGCTGGCGACGACCTGGCCAAGTCCACCTTCACCCAGTCCACCAGCCCCACCAGCGGCCTGACCTTCTATGACCTGGAGGCCGGGGCCAAGCTGCTCTATCCGGTGCTGACGCCGTTGCGCAACAGTATTCCCCGCGTGTCGGGCCGGGGCGGCATCCAGGCCAACTGGAAGGCCATCACCGGCGTCAACACCACTGGCGTGCGGGCCGGCGTCTCCGGCGGCAACCGGGGCGGCGTCATCGCTGTCCGCACCCAGGACATGAACGCCGTCTATCGTGGCCTGGGCCTGGAGGCCAGCGTGGATTTCGAGGCCGACTACGCGGCCGAAGGCCTGGACGACGTACGGGCGCTGGCGGTGCAGAACCTGCTGGAAAGCCTGATGATCCAGGAAGAGCAGATGATCCTGGGCGGCAACGCCTCCGTGGCGCTGGGCACGACCGCCACGCCGGTGGTCACCGCCTCCAACAGCGGCGGCACCCTGGCGGCCGGCACCTGGTCGGTCATCGCCGTGGGCCTGACCCTGGAAGGCTATCTCAACGGGTCCGTGACCTCCGGTGTCGCCGGCCTGCTGACCCGCACCAATGCCGATGGGTCCAGCGACCAGTTCGGCGGCGGTGCGGCCAAGCCCTCCACCGCCGCCACCGGCACCACCACCGGCTCGGCCGGCAGCCTGGCGGCCACCGTGGCGCCGCTGGCCGGCGCCGTGGCCTACGCCTGGTTCTGGGGTGCCGCGGGTACCGAGAAGCTGGGCGCCATCACCACCATCAATTCCGTCGTCATCGCCGACGCGGCGGCCGGCACGCAGACGGCCAGCAGCCTGGGGGCGGGCGACAACAGCCAGAACAACCTGTCCTTCGACGGCCTGCTGTACCAGGCGTTCAAGGGCGGCTCCAACGCCTATGTCCAGGTGATGCCCACCGGCGCGGCCGGCCAGGGCACGCCGCTGACCGCCGATGGCGCCGGGGGCATCGTGGAGATCGAGACGGCGCTGAAGGCCTTCTGGGACAATTACCGCCTGTCGCCACAGGAAATCTGGGTCAGCAGCCAGGAGGCGCAGACCATCAGCACCAAGATCCTGACCGGCAACGCCAATTCGGCGCAGCGCTTCGTCTTCAACACCGACCAGGCTTTGCTGGGTGGTGGCGTCATGGTGCGCACCTACCTGAACCGCTACAGCATGGTCGGCGGCCAGACCCTGGACATCAAGGTCCACCCCAACATGCCGGCGGGCACCATCCTGTTCCGCACCACGCGGCTGCCCTATCCGCTGGCCAACGTCACCAACGTCACGCAGATGCGCATGCGGCGCGACTACTACCAGATCGAATGGCCGCTGCGCACCCGCCGGTATGAATACGGCGTCTACGCCGACGGCGTGCTGCAGAACTACTTCCCGCCCGCTTTCGGCGTCATCACCAACATCGCCAACGGCTGATGTGCCGACCGGGGGCCGGGGATCACCCCCGGCCCTTTCCCGATATGGCCGAAGGGCACGCCCATGGAACCGCAAGCGACAGCGCCCCTGACCGACGTGACCACGGTCAAGGCCTGGCTCAGCCCGCCGCTGACCACCACCACCGACGATGGCCTGCTGACCCGGCTGATCCAGGCGGAAAGTGCCTTCATCCGCAACTGGCTGGGCCGGGACTTGTCATCCGCCACCTATACTCAATCGCTGGATGGCACGGGCAACGCCGTGCTGCCGCTGCCGGCATATCCCGTGACGGCGGTGGCGGCGGTGTCGGTGGATGGCGTGGCCGTGCCGGCCCAGCCGGCGGACCAGCCGCTAGCCTATGGCTATGCCCATGACGACCAGACGGTGGTGCTGACCGGTGGTGTCTTTCCCCGTGGCCGTCGCCGCGTCACCGTCACCTGGACGGCGGGGTACGATCCGCTGCCCGCCATCCTGGAACAGGCCTGCGTGGAACTGGTGGCCCTGCGCTACCGCGACCGGGACCGTGTGGGTCTGGTGTCCAAGGCACACGGGGGTGAGACCACCGGCTATCTGCAAAAGGAAATGCCGGATGGTCTGGCGTCCGCGCTGGCCCCTTACCGGCGGGTGGCGCCGTCATGAGTGGCTGGTCGGTTGACGCCAGCGGCCTGGACCAATTGCGGGACCGCCTGGCGGGAATGCCGGCCGTCGTTTCCGCCGCCTTGGCCGATGCCATGAAAATCCAGGCGCAAGCCCTGGCGACGGCCGCCGGTGCCCGGCTGGATGCCCAGGTGAAGGGGGGAAGCGGTACCCTGGCCCACGCGCTCATCCCCACCATGACCGTCAGCGGCATGGCGGTGACGGCCGGGGTGGTGGTGGACGACACGTCGCCCGCCGCCGCCTACGCCGCCTTCCAGGAGTACGGCTTCCACGGCACGGAATCCGTCCGGGCGCATCTGCGCACGGTGACGGCGGCGTTCGGCCGTGCCATCGCGCCGGTCAGCGTGCCGGTCCACGCCCATGACCGCCGCGTGGATTACGCCGGCCATCCCTTCCTGGCACCCACCCTGGCCGACAGCGCCGATGGTATCCGTACCGCGCTGGCCGATGCGGTAAACGCCGCCGTAGCCAACCAATTCGGATCATGATGCGGTGTCTGGTGGTTGCCTTCGCGCCGCGTCAGCCTCATATGAAGGAAAGTCTTCCGCCGGGTGCCCCCTTGGACCGTTTGGGATGGCGCCTTGGTTTTGCCTTGGGCGCGCAGTCATGCTAAAGATAACGGAAGTTTCGGAGCATCCGGTGGTGGAGGGGTCCGAATGGCGCGTGGAAAGGGTGTGCAAGTGGCCGGTGGCCGTTTCGGTTTCCTTCAAGGCTTCCTGTTGGGGCTCAGCGCCATCGCGTCGCTGGGGCGGGTGGAGTTTCGCCCCATGAGCTATTCCAACAGCGGTCTGCGGGATGACTGGCGGGCCGTTGGGTCTGACCTGCGCGCCGCCATGGCCGCGCGGAAGCTGAATGACCGCAACGCCGCCTGACAAAAGTCGCGTCGGCCCCTTGGGGCGGGCCGACAGCGAAATGCAAGTTTCCACGGAAATCAAAAGAACCCGTGCAGGAGATTATCGCCCCGGTGGCGAAATCCCCGGCGGAGGCCACCTTGGCCATCAGCCGCATTGTCGAAGTGGTTGCCGCATATCAGGGCCCCCTGCCGCTTCCTGCCCATTTCGAACATTACGATCGCGTCTTGCCGGGCAGTGCGGAGCGCATCCTGTCCATGGCGGAACGTGAACAGGCGCACCGCCATTACGTGGACCGATTCAACGGCTTCGGGTCCCTGGCCCTGGCGTTCGGCGGGGTTATGTCGGCCATCCTGGTGTGCCTGGCCATCATCGGCGGCATCATCTATTGCGCCGGCCAGGGCTGGACGCCGGCCGTGGTCGCCCTGGGCGGCCTGGGGCTGGTGGGTATCGTCACCGCCTTCCTGAATGCCCCGGCCGTGTTCGGGCGCCGTTCCGAAGTGGCGGCGGATGCCCAAGCCCCAAGGCCTCACGCCAAGGGGCCTGCCAAGAAGGCCGCCAAAGGGGCCGGCCGGTCCCACTGACGTCAGGTCGGCGCTGGCGTTTCACAAGTTCCCGCTCGTTTCCCACGCCCACCCGCCCTGACCGGCCGGTGGGCGTTGTTGTTTGGCTCCGTCCCATCACCTTCCAATCCAGGACCATCCCATGGCCCGTGAGGACATCCACGCCGCCCTGTTCGCCAGGTTGACGGCCGCCGCCCCTTTTGCCACCGCCAGCCGCCGGGTGCGGCTGTGGAACGACCTGTCGCCGGCCCAGCAGCCGGCCCTGTTCCTGCTGACGCGGGGGGAGGAGGTGACGCGCCGCGACACCCTGCCGGCCCACCGCGTGCTGCGCGTCGATATCCTGCTGTACGCCCAGGCACCGGATGACGATACGGCCGGTGCCGTGGTGCTGAACCCGCTGCTGGATGCGGTCGAGGTGGCGTTGCGCCCCCCGCCCGGCCAGGACAAGCAGACCCTGGGCGGCCTTGTCTATGACTGCTGGATCGAAGGCCAGGTGACCACGGACGAAGGGGCCCTGGGTTCCCAGGCCGTGGCCATCGTGCCGCTGCACCTTCTTATCCCCTGACTCCCCCTTCGAGGATTCTTGCCATGACTGACATCGTCGATCCGGCCGCCAGCGGCGCGCCGGAAACCGTGACGCCTGCGCTGGATAACGCTGCCGCCATCACCCCGGGTGCCCCGTTGCCCGATTGGGCCCAGCAACTGGAACAGGCGGTGGCCGCCTGGCTGGCGGAGGAAATCCACAACTCCCCCATCGCGCGGGTGACCGATGCGTACAACCACCTCGTCACCGCCTTGTCGGGCCTGAAGGCCCGCATCCTGCAGCACGTGGCGACGGCCACGACCACCCCGGAGGTCTGATCCCATGCCCCAGTATTCCTTTGGCGCCGGCTCCCTGTTCGGCACGCCCAGTGGTGTGGCCAACGCCACGCCCGTCCAGTTCGGCACCCTGCAGTCCGTGTCGGTGGATATCGACTTCACCCTGAAGGAACTGTACGGCCAGAACCAGTTCCCGGTGTCCGTCGCCCGCGGCCAGGCCAAGATCCAGGGCAAGGCCAAGACCGGCCAGATCCAGGGCGCCCTGTTCAACAGCCTGTTCTTCGGCGCCACCGCGACCACGGGCCAGCAGCTGGTTGCCCTGAACGAGGTGGCGGCCGTGCCGGCGTCCAGCCCCTACACCGTCACCGTGGCCAACGGCAGCGGCTTCCAGGCGGACCAGGGGGTGATCTTCGCCGCCACCGGCGTGCCGCTGGCCCGCGTCGATAGCGCACCGGGTACGGGCCAGTATTCCCTGTCCGGCGGCACCTACACCTTTGCCGCCACCGATACCGGCGCCGGCCTGCTGATCAGCTACAGCTACACCAGTGCCACCGGCGGCACCGTCACCACCATCTCCAACCAGCTGCAGGGGGTGGCGCCTACCTTCTCCTGCGTGCTGACCACGCCCTTCGGTGGCCAGAACTTCGTGCTCGGCCTGAACGCCTGTACCTCCAGCAAGCTGCAGTTGGCGACCAAGCAGGGCGATTACATGCAGCCGGAGTTCGACTTCATGGCCTTCGCCGATGCCGCCGGCACGGTGGGCAAGCTCAGCGTGCAGGGTTAAGGCCATGGGTGCCAGCGTGGTGATCGGCGGCACGGAATACCCCGTGCCGCCCATGAACTTCGCCGCCCTGAAGGCGGCGTGGACCGACATCAAGGGCCTGCCCCTGCTGACCGATCCGGTGGACCAGGCGTCCGCCGGCATCCGCATCGTGGCGGCCGCCCTGAACAGCACCGTCCCCGACCTGACGGCCGATGTCATCGAGCAGAAACTGGCCGCCACCGAGTTTCCGGCCCTGGTGGCGGCGGTGGTGGCCATCCTGCGCGAGTCGGGGTTGATTCCCACGGGGGAGCCGATACCGCAGGCGGGACCGTCGACGACATTGACGACCTGACTGCGGAATTGGTGGCGTCGGGCTGCGGTGCCTGGGACGCGGTGGAGCAACAATTCACCCTGCCGCGCTACCGGGCGCTGTGGCGCTACTGGCGCCGCCATCCGCCCGTTCATCTGATGATGGCGGCCTATCTCGGCATCAAGCCGGATGAGCCGCCACCGGTGGATGAGGTGGGGTTGGGCGACCTGTTGGCGATATTCGGTGAGGGGAACATCCGCTAAAGGTAGCAAAAACGTGTTGCTATTGTGTTCCTTGCGGAGAATGATTGCTGATCCGGCAACAGAACTCAGGAGCAACGTGCGCGGCGTGTTTGTGGGGAGGGGCATGGCGCGGCGTGTCGCAAAAGTTGTGCTATTATTCGCCCGTTCACCTTTCATGGTGGCGGTCTATCTGGCCGTCAAGCCAGGCGAGCTGCTAACGGTGGATGTCATCGGGCTGGTAAACTTTCTGCGATATTTTATGATTTGAATGTCTGATAAAAGTTGCTGAATTGAG
Source organism: Azospirillaceae bacterium (assembly GCA_028283825.1). Taxonomy (NCBI): domain Bacteria; kingdom Pseudomonadati; phylum Pseudomonadota; class Alphaproteobacteria; order Rhodospirillales; family Azospirillaceae; species Azospirillaceae bacterium. The sequence continues at coordinate 838,235 of JAPWJW010000001.1, forward strand.
TTGCTGATTTGTTCTTCGTGATGGATTATTCACATATTCGATCTGATGAAGGGGGCAGGGAGATGCGTTTTGCGATGATGGGTTTGGTTGCGCTAGGGCTAGTGGCCGGCCTTCAGGGGGCAGGTGCTGCCACATCAGAGGACGTGGCCTCCGTCCGGCAGGGGGCGGTAGGGCTACTGCCGTGTACACAGCTTAGTGCAAAGGAATTTGCATCATGTATTGATAAGAAAGAGAGGGCGATCAATGGATTGGCAGGGGATCAGTCGCAGCCCCCGGATGAGTCTCGGATTTTCGTAGCAATGGAATTGGGAACCGAAGTCACTTCCCTTTATTTGATCGACGCGCAATTCCACTGCCGGTCGGCTGTCAAGAACGGGATCAACCCTCATCCTGCATGTGGGGCCCGCCTCGTGAAGGCTAAATTGGGCCTTATTGATGCCGATATGAAGATTTTATCCATCAAGGAGGATGTTGTGCTGGATGCCGTTGTCGTTAAGGAAAAGGGTTTTCTTGATAGTCTTAGGAAAAGCTACGGTGAATAATATTGTGATTGCGTGAGAATATTTTATTCTGAATGTCTGTTTATTTTCTAATGTGCTCATCAATCCGGAATCTATAAACAATAGATCGTAATCTTATTTTTTGATCACATATATTATTGTAGTAAATTTTGGAGTATATTGCATGAACATATCGGTGTTTCTTGGTTGTTGCAGTTATATGTGATGGATGCGGCTGGTTTTGATGCAATAAGCAAATAATATTACTCACTATTATTAGTATAATTTATTCATTATACTTAATGATATTCGATAATATTCACTATGCCGTTAGATTTATATGGGAATTTATAAATTGTCGATTGTCGAATTGACTCCGATAAGCAAATCAACCAAAGGTCTTCTTTTTAAGAAGATGTTTTTGCGCGATTATATTTCCTCAATTATTTTTAATAATTCGGAATCAGTCAGAGATCTTACTTGCGGAGGTGAGGATGTCGTCTTCGATTGAAACCGTCGGCGTGAAAGTAGATGGCGATACCGCTGGTGTAGTCCAGGCACTGTCGGAACTCGCGGCGACTTCCCAACAGGCGGTCACGCACCTTTCCACATTGACGGCGTCCCTCTCTGACATTGCCCAGGCTAGCCAGGGTTCCCTGGCCACATCCATGCAGGCCGCGGCTGCGTTCTCGGAGCAAGCGAAGACGGCGCAGGATGCGGGGGAGAAGCATCAATCCTTGGCAGAAAAGGTGGAAAAGGCCGGCGGCGCCTTTAAAGATCTGGGCGATTCCGCCATCAAGATGGGTACGGCCATTCGCCAGGGCACCAATCCATTGATGGCGATTACGGAGCAGATGCCCGCCATCGTGGGGACCCTGTCCAGCTTTACGCCAGCGGGCATGGCGGTTGGAGCGGCGCTTACCGCCGTTGGCACCGCTGGTTACATGCTTATCTCCCATCTGGTCGAGGTGGATGAGAAAATCCAGGGCATCTCCGGTCACATGGCGGGGGTGGGCCGTGGCGCCGAGGGGCTGCCACCGGCGATCGAGGCCTGGTCCGATGAGGTCCTGAAGGAGATTGGCGGGACCAAAGAACATGCGTTGATGCTGATCGGTGCCATCACCGGCGCCATGCCCCGGGCCGCGACCCAGGTACAGAAGGACACGGCCAAAGTGGCCGGCGCCTTCGCCGACATGCTGAAGATCACCGACGACAAGCAGGCGGAGAAACTGACGGAGGCCATCGGCGCCGCCGCCAGTGGCGATTTCGCCGCCATTCATGCCCTGAACCAGCAGTACAATCTGCTGAACGCCACGGAACTGGATAGCCTGGAGACGGCTGAAAAATACGGTAATTCCCAGAAGGCTGCGGCGACCATCATGGATGGCCTGACCCACCGGGTCGGGCCGTACATAGAAGCCCTGAAGAGGAAAGAAGAGGCGGAAAGGAAAGATGGCGGTTGGAGCGATTTGAGGGGGTTCAAAGGCGCCCCCAATGAATACTATACCAACCATCAGGCCGCTGGGGCAACCCGCGCCGACGTGGAGAAGGCAAGGCAGAATCCAACCCAGCCCGATGAGGCAGGCTTGCGGGCCCGTGAGCAAGGCAGAGCCAAGATCGCCGAGCTTTCCGATGAGCTGGCGGAAGAACTCGCACGCAAGGGGGCCGCCGACCGGGAGTACCTGGAGTCCGAGGTCAAGAAATGGCAGGACCTGATCGCGACGCAAAAGCTTCAGGGCAACAATTTGATGGCGGCCCAGCAGAAACTTGCCGAGGCGCAGGGGCAGTTGGATCGCCAGAAGGCGGCGGATGCCGGCGTGGCTTCCCGTGAAGCCCAGGCACAGGCGTTGGCGGCGACGGCCGCCGGGGCACAGCAGCATCGCGAGGCCTTGGACGCGCAGACCCGGCAGAACCGTGAGGCGCTGAATGCGCAACTGTCCGTCATCAAGGATGGCGTGTCAGCGACCCGCGAGGGGACCAAGGAGCGTGAAGACGCGCTGGCCAATGAACTTGTCTTCCTGAAGGCCCGTTACGGTGAAGAGTCGGCCGAGGCCACGCGGGTTGCGCGGGAAATCGCCGCCGCCCACAAGGCGACGCTGGATGCCGAGATCAAGAACCTGCAGGAGAGCCTGGCCGCCAACTTTGACCATGATGAGCAGCTCAAGGCTGGCATGGCCAGTTTGCGGGCGCTGCAGGTGCAACGGTACGGCGAAGATACAAAGGACCTGAAAGACGCCCTGCAGCAGGACGCCGATTTGCTGGTGCAAGCCGCTCTCACCAAGGCGCAGAAGCGGGATGCTGATCAGAAGGCGGAGCGCAAGGAAGATCTGGCGGACGCGGACTTCCGGCGCCAGATGATGAACCTGTCGGTTACGGAGATGGTGACCGCCAAGATCAACCAGCTTGAGACGGAACGCGACATCACCCTGCGCATCATGGATGAGGAGCGTTACCGGGCGGAAGCAGCGGCGGCGACTTATGACCAGAAGCTTGCCGTCCAGGCGCGGTTCATCGACCAGGAAAAGAAGCTGGTCATCAGTACCGAAACCCAGATGACGCAGATTTCGCGTCAGGCCGCCCGTGATCGGCAAAAGGAATACCAGCAGGTGGTCAGTTCCGTGACCAAGTCCATGGGCTCCATGGTTCAGGGGCTGATCACCGGCAGCAAGACTGTGCGCCAATCGCTGAGCGAAATGGCCAACCAGGTGCTGTCGCAGTTGGTGGGCATGGCAGAGCGGCAGGCCACCGCCTGGGTCATGAGCAACCTGCTGAAGCAGACATCGGATGAGGATACCGCGACCAAGGCGAAGGCCCAGTCAGCGGACGTGGCCACGACCCAAATCCAGAACGCGTCAGCCACCGGCGGCGCCAATGCCTACGCTTCTGCCAGTGCTGGTCCCGAATGGTGGATCGCGCCGGCCATTTCCCTTGCTGTGCAGACGGCTATCTCCGGCCTTAGCAGCGGTCTATCCAGTGCGGCCGGCGGCTGGGGGCAGGTGCCGGCGGACGGCATGCTGACGGAACTGCACAAAGACGAAATGGTGTTGCCGGCCGGCATCGCCTCACCTTTGCGGTCCATGCTGGCGGCGCAGAAGCTGCCCACGTTGGCGGTGGCGACGACCGCCGCCAACCTGAACCTGCCGGGCGGCGGGGGGGGCAACGCCAGCAATTCGGTGGCGTCTGGCGGTGGTGGTGGCGTCACCTTCAATGTCCAGGCGATGGACAGCCGTGACGTGGCCAGTTTCTTCAACCGCCATGGCGACAAGCTGGTCGCCACCTTGCGCGGGCAAAAGCGGAATTTCAGCCTTTGACGGGAATTTGGGGGATCATGGGGATGAGATTTGTTCCATCGGCCCGGTTGGCCATGTTTGCGGCCGTGGTGTGTGGCGTGGTCGGTTGTTCCACCCCTCAGGTCGGCCCCGTGCTGCCGCCCGAGCCGCAATTGCTGGTCAATAACCAGCAGCATGAGCTCGTCCCCCCACAAACCGTGATTCCACAGGATCCTCAATTCCAGGATACCGCGCGGCATATGGCGGCCATTCGCGCCGGCCTTGAGACGCCCGGCTGCCTTGGCGCGCCGGTGACGCGATGCATTGCCACCTACGCCACCCGTATGGTCATCCGGATGTCGCCATTATGGTGGCAGGGGCAAACGTTTCTGGGGGATCTGCGGCCCGACATTAATGGAAATCGCACATTGAACGACACGGTCTGGATGACCCTAGGCCATAATCGGAAAACCCCGCTGGGCGCGACTGAAGTGCGTGACGAATATCAAGTGGTTTTACAAAATGATCCGGACAATGGAAGGCGGGTTCAGCAGATAAGAATTCTCGTCTCTGAATCTATTTCATTGGATCTATTTTCAGCAAGAACGATGGATGATCTTCATCGTTTGGGGCTGTATGATGTGTTCTATCCAATTCTGGCGGATGAGTGTCCGTCTTTGGAAGAAGCGGCATTGCTTCGACATATTTATAATAACGTTTTCCAAAAAAACCCTGACCCTATGGGCCTGGGTAAAGACGGTGTCATTTGTGGCCATAAGATTTCCTATTACGATAAATTTAAAAAAATACCACGCGACGAAAGAACGAGGTGGAGTGGAAAATATGAACATGATGAATTCTTTGAAATAACCCCGATAAGTTAAATACAGTCACATATTATTTAAACAAAAGACACATGCCATGGATGTGATCTTATCCTGCGCCATTTGTGCCGCGTATTGGTAGTCACTGCGCTAAAGTCGGCTGGGTTCAACTGAAACCACAGCCAGCTTAGCAGAGTCTGCCCCTAGGGCAGGTCGCTTCAGCAGATTGAATGCAAGGAACCGTCCATGACCGCGATCTATCCGGCCCTGGCGGGCCTGGGCTATTCCGTTGTCAAGAAACCGACCTGGTCCACGAAGATCGCCACGGCGGCATCGGGCCGGGAAACCCGCATGGCCTTCTGGTCGGCACCCATCTGGCAATTCACGCTGACTTACGATTTCCTGCGGGATACGGCCACAGCCAATGAACTGAAAAGCCTATTGGGCTTTTACCTGCAGATGCAGGGCGCCTTCGGCAGCTTCCTGTTCGTCGATCCCGACGACAACCAGGCCACCGGCCAGACGCTGGCGGTGGGCGACGGCATGACCATGTCGTTCGTGCTGGTCCGAACCTTCGGTGGCTATGTCGAGCCGGTCGGCGGTGTTACCGGCTCGGTGGTGCCTTACGTCGATGGTATCCGCCAGACCTCTGGTTTCAGCGCTGCCGGCAATGTGCTGACCTTCAGCACTCCGCCTGCCAACGGCGCCGTGATCTCCGCCGACTTCACTTATGCCTTCCTCTGCCGCTTCCAGGAGGATGGCCTGGAGTTCGAGAAATTCGCCGCCCAGCTGTGGCAGACCAAGCAGGTCGGCCTGATCAGTGTGCGTGCCTGATCAAGGAATTCGCCCCGTGCGCTCGACGGATACCGCTTTCATCGAATGGCTGCGGACCACGCCTAATCTGTGGTCCGCCGATCTTTTCACCGTTACCCTGACTGCCCAGGTCAGCAATCCCAGCGCGCCCACCGGGACGGTCTGGCGTTGGACCTCGGCCGACAGGGATCTCAGTTATCGCGGCGCCACCTGGTCCGCCGCTGGGCCGCGCGTCGCCCGGACCAACTGGTCGGCCAAGGCGCAGCTGGAGGTGCCGCAGATGGACGTCACCATCGACAGCGCCGCTAGCGAACTGCTGGGGGATGTCCCCATCAATGCTTTCGTGAACAATGGTGGCTTTGATGGCGCCCGCGTGCGGTTGGAACGGGCCTTGATGCCCACGGCCAGCAATGCCGCGTTCGGCACCATCCTGTTGTTCGAAGGCCGTGTTTCCACCGCCGCCGCCGGCCGCGCGCAGGCCACGCTGACCGTCAAGGGCGATCTGCTGCTGCTGGACCAGCAGATGCCGCGCAACCTCTATCAGGCCGCTTGCCTGCACACGCTTTATGACGGCGGCTGTGCGCAATCCCGCGCGCGATACGCCCGAGCCAATATGGTGGGGGCGGGCAGTAACGTTCAATGGATCGCGCCTGCCCAGACGCTGACGGACATGACGCCCATAACCATGGCCGATGGCACTGTGCGGGCCGTGGATCCGGCGTCCTTCACGCAGGGCTCCATTAGTTTTACCGGGGGGCTGAATTCCGGCGTGGTCAGGACGATCAAGGCCGCTGATATCAACGGCCTGACCCTGGCTTATGCCCTACCCCACGCGCCCTCCGTGGGCGACCCTTTCCAGATCACCTATGGCTGCGACCACACCGCTGCCACATGCTTGGCGCGGTTCGCCAACATGGCGAACCTGCGGGCCTTTCCCTATATCCCCCCGGCGGAAACCGCGGCCTGAGGGTAAGCGGCTACCCGCCTGCCGGCTGTTGCCGCGGGACGGGCATCGTCAAGTAGGCCCCATCCCTTTGCTTAAGGCCGGCCGGCAGCATATCCGCCGCCAAACCCGCCAACCGCTCCGGCGGTGGAATGATAAGGGGCAGGGGTGATCGCGCCCATTCCAGGCTTTCCACGAACTCTTCCAGCAGCAGATCGCCCCAGAAGCCTTCAGTCTTGTTGGCCATGGCTGTCCTCGCGCTGAACGGAGGCGGCCGTCCGGATAAGGAAAGCCGGAACGGCTTTGGTGGTCAGTTTACGCCCCTTTCCACCGCCGGGTGAGACCGGAATCACTATCCTGAAGGAGGTCGCGATGGTTGAGCCTTTGGCCACCCACGAAGCGTCCCAACGCGCTGCCGTGGTGGCGGAGGCGCGGACCTGGTTGGGCACGCCCTACCACCAGTTGGCCGACGTGAAGGGGGCCGGCGTCGATTGCTCCATGCTGCTGGTGCGCGTGTTCGTGGACACCGGCGTGCTGGCGGCCTTCGACCCCCGGCCCTACCCGCCCGACTGGCACCTGCACCGCTCGGATGAGCGGTACGTCGCCTGGACGGAACGCTTCGGCCAGCCCTTCACGCTGGACCAGCGTGCACCCCAGGCGGGCGACGTGGTGCTGGCGCGCTTCGGTCGCTGCTTCAGCCACGGTGCCGTCATGGCCGGCCGCTTTGGCCTGATCCACGCCTATGCCCGGGACCGCCAATGCGTGGCGGGCGACCTGCGCCAGCAGCCATTCCTGGACCGTCCCTTGATCTTCTACAGCCTGTGGGGTTGACCCATGTCCGGACTTTTCGGGGGCGGCAAGACCAACGCCGACACCAAGCCCAGCTATACCGGTTTGCAGGTGCAGACCAGTGCCGCCGGCCTGCCCATTCCCCTGCTGTGGGGCACCCAGCGCGCGGCGCCCAACCTCATCTGGTACAACGACTTCGCCTCCAAGGCGGTGTCCAGCGACACCGGCGGTGGCAAGGGCGGCGGCGGGTCCAGCGGCAGCTACACCTATAGCTGTGCCGTGGCCATGGCGCTGTGTGAAGGCCCCATTGGCACCGTCGGCCGGGTGTGGGCCGACAAGGACGACACCACGCTGGCCAAGCTGAACCTGACCCTGTTCACCGGCACGGCCGACCAGGGCCCGTTCGCATCCCTCTACACCGGCCATACCGACCAGGCGATGGCCTACCCCTACACCGCCTATGTCGCCGCGCGCACCTATGACCTGGGCAGCAGCGCCAGCCTGCCCAGCCATAATTTCGAGGTGCAGTCCAACGCTGTGCCACGCACCGGTTTCGATGCCAACCCGGCCGACATCCTGGTGGATTTCCTGACCAACGAGCGCTACGGCGTGGGCTTGCCGGCCGACCGCATCGGCGACCTGACGGCGTGGCGGACCTATTGCGCCGCCGCAGGCCTGTTCCTGTCGCCCCTGCTGTCGCAGCAGGAGGCCGCCAGCGACATCGTCACCCGCTGGGCGCAGCTGACCAACACCCTGATCTACTGGTCGGGCGACACGTTGCAGGCCCTGCCCCTGGGGGACCAGGCGCTGACCGGCAATGGCGTCACCTTCACGCCCGACCTGACGCCGCTGTACGACCTGAACGATGACGATTTCATCGCCGGTGCCGATGACGATCCGGTCACGCTCAGCCGGTCGGATCCGGCCGACGCCAATAACACGGCATCGCTGGAGTTCATCGACCGTTACAACTCCTACCAGACCGCAACGGCGGAGGTGCGTGACCAGGCCGCCATCGACGCCTATGGCCTGCGCGTCGGCGACGTCACCCAGGCGCATGAGATCTGCGATGGTACGGTGGCGGCGGCCGTGGCGTCCCTGGTGCTGCAACGCCAGCTCTATGTGCGCAACACCTATCAGTTCAAGCTGGCCTGGACCTTCGCCCTGCTGGAACCGGGCGACATCGTCACCCTGACCGATGTGGCCCTGGGCCTGGACAAGTTTCCCGTCCGCATCACCCAGATCGATGAGGATGAGGACGGCCTGCTGACCTTCACGGCGGAGGAACTGCCGGCTGGCATCGGCACGGCGACGCTGTACCCGACGCCCACCACGGTCAACGTGCCGCTGAACACCGGCGTGGACCCCGGCGACCTGGCCGATCCGGTGATCTTTGAGCCGTCGCCCGGCCTGACCAATGGCGTGCAGCAGGTGTGGATCGGCGCCACCGGCCTGTCCGCCTCTTGGGGCGGTTGCTCCGTCTGGGTCTCGGTGGATGACCTGACCTATCAGCGTGTCGGCCAGATCACGGCGCCGGCCCGGCTGGGCACCCTGGCCCAGGCGCTGCCGGCGGCGGGCGACAGCGGTGGCGACAGCGCCTACGTCACCCTGGCCACCAGCCGCCTGCAGCTGGCCAGCGGCACGGCGGACGATGCCGCGGCGGCCCGGACCCTCAGCCTGATCGGCACGGAGATGTTCGCGTATGCTGGCGCTACGCTGACCGGCACCGCGACCTACCATCTGTCCGGCCTGAACCGAGGCCTTTACAGCACCGGCAGTGCCGCCCATGCCGCCGGCGCACCCTTCCTGCGCATCGACGATGCGATCTTCGAGTACGACCTGCCCGACGCTTATGTGGGCCAGCGGCTGTACATCAAGCTGACCAGCTTCAACATCTTCCAGGCGGCGGAGCGCAGCCTGGCGGACGTGGACGCCTACACCTACACCCCCGTCGGTGCCGTGGGCATGCTGCCGGTGCCCACCGGCCTGACCCTGGCGGCGGAGACCAGCTACCTGGCCGACGGCACCGTTCAGTTGGGCATCCGCGCCCGCTGGACGCCGGCCGACGCCGGCATGGTGACGGACACCGTGCTGCGCTGGGGTGTCTCCACCAGCGGCGGTGTCACCGACTGGCAGCAGGTGAAGGTGCCGGCCGGCGCCACCGACACGCTGCTGGCGCCGGTGATCCAGGCCACCACCTACACGGTGCAGGCCGCCACCAGCATCGGCACCGACGTGCGCTCCGCCTGGGGGGCGGCCGCCACCATCACCGTGGGCGGCGTGCTGGCCGGTGCCACCATCACCAACCTGGAACTCTACGGCCAGGGCCTGGACACCACCTTTGTCACCCGCGACATCCACATCACCTGGCAGGGCAATTTCCCCAGCACGAGCTATGCCCTGGGATCGGAGCCCTACGGCACGGGGAGCGGCTTCGTGAACCCGTATTTCGCCGACTATGTGGTGGAGGTCTACGACCCCGCCACCGACGCGCTGCTGCGCACCGACCGGATGACGGCATCGGAATATATCTACACCTACGACAAGAACGCCGGGGATGCGGGCGGCCCGCACCGCACGGTGAAGTTCTCCATCCGCATGGAAGACAAGCTGGGCGGCCTGACCGATCCGCCAGCGACGCTGACGGTCACCAACCCGCCGCCGGCGCAGGTGCAGATCACCCCGCTGGGCATCAGCGGCGGGTCCGTCCTGCTGGGCTTCATCCAGCCCAGCGACGTCGATTATGCCGGCGTCAACGCCTGGATCGGCACCACGGCCGACGTGGACACCAGCGGCACGCCGGCGGCCTCGGGCTACTCCGCCCCGCTGGTGATCGGCGCCCTGACGGCCGGCCAGCAGTACTACGGCAAGGTGCAGACGTACGATGCATTCGGCTCGGCCGGCTGCCCGATCAGCGGCGCGTTTACTTGGACAGAGCCCTTCGTCACCTCCGCCCAGCTGGCTGATGAGATCATCGACGACACGAAGCTGACGCAGGACTTGGCGGCCACCATCGATCTGATCACCGACCCGGCCACCGTTGAGGGCAGTGTCGCATGGCAGGTGGCACAGGAGGCGGCAGCGCGCGGCGCGGCCATCGGGACGGTGCAGACGGCCATCGGGAACGTGGCCACGAACGTGACCTCGCTGGCGGCCGTGGTCAACGACGCCAACACCGGCTTGGTCGCGACGCGGGCGCAGGTGACGGATTTCGAGCAGGCGCAGGCGACAACCAACAGCGCCACGGCCAGCAGTATCTCCACGCTGACGGCCCAGGTGAACAACCCGACCACCGGCCTGCCGGCAACCCTGGCGGCCGTCCAGTCGTTCCAGAGCACTCAGGCGGGCATCAACACGGCGACGGCCAACACCATCAGCACGCTGTCGACGACGGTTGGAAGCAATACCGCCTCCATCCAGACGCTGGCCACCTCCGTTGATGGGGTTGAAGGCGAGTATAGCGTTCGGATTGAGACGGACAGCGGCGGCGTGTCTTACGTGGCCGGCTTCGGCCTGATCAACGGCGGCCCGGGCACCTCCCAGTTCATCGTCCGGGCTGATACCTTCGCCATCATCTCTCCCGGGGGCACCGTCGCCACGGCGCCGTTCGTCGTCGGCGTCGTCGATGGTCAGCCCATGGTGGTGATGAACACCGCCTTCATCCAAAACTTGAACGCCTCCGTGGTGACGGCGGGCACATTCGGCGCCGGTGTCGTGTATGCCGGCGACGTCGAGGCCACCCAGCTCCGATCCGGAAGCGTCGCCACCGCCAGGCTGACGGCCATCGGTAACGACGGCGCCGGCTGGGTGATCGACGGCCCGAACCAACTGATCCAGCTGTCAGATGGCCACATCCCCCGCATCAACCTCGGCCTGATCAACGGCGATATCGGTGGCCAGTGGTACGACAAGACCGGCCGCGTCATCGTCGATATCAACGACCTGGGCGTGGGGGTGGCCAGTGGTTCCGCGTCGGTCTCCGCCTACGTGGACGGCAGCAGCGTCGTCGTGGCCGACAAAGGCGTATGGACCACCCTGGCCACCGTGCCGGCCTTCCAGGTCCGGGGCAACGCCTGCGACGTCAAGGTGACCTTCACCGCCACCGTGCAAACACCGGGCTCCGGCGCCAATCCGCGGGTCCAGATCCTGCGCACCAACAGCCGGACCGGCGCCACGGCGGCCGTTTCGGCCACCCTGACCAGCGCGCCATACAGCTGGATGTTCAGCATGGACGCCTTCAGCGATCCCGAACTGGACACCTACAGCTACACCCTGCAGGCTTGGCGCCCCTTCGACACGGTGGGGGACACCACCACCACGACCTATGCCGTCCTGGCTTACTTCAACATCTACGTCCAGGTGAGGTGGTTCCGATGACCAGCGCGCCGCCACCCGCCGCCGTCGCGGGCACCCATTATTACGTCGATTACGACCCGGCCACCGGCCGCATCCTGGCGCTGCATCGTCGCGACCCGCTCAGCCTGCTGATGGAAGGTGTCGGCACCGACGGCACCGGCCGGCTGAGGCTGACCGATGACCAGGTCGCGGACGTCTGGTCCTGCCAGGTGGTCGCCGGCGCCCTGGCCGCCAAGAGCGCTGCTGACCTGGCCACGCAGGCCACGGCGGCGGCCCTGGCGGACCTGCGCATCCAGCGTGCCGTCCTGCTGTCCGCCAGCGACGTGCGCGTGTTGCCGGATCGCTGGGCTGCCATGACCGACGCCCAGCGTGCCGCCTGGTCGGCCTACCGCCAGGCCCTGCGCGACCTGCCCACCACCGCCACCGACCCGACCGCGCCCGCGTGGCCGGTTCAGCCCGCCTGAGGAATGACCATGGCAGCCTATTCGACCGGCACCATCACCCTGACCAACGGCAGCGACGTCGTCACCGGCACCGGTACGGCCTGGCTGGCCAACGCCGCCCAAGGCCAGTTGCTGCAACCCCTGCCGTCGCCGACCATCAGCCTAGTGGTCTACGTGGCGTCCGTGGTGGACAACGGCACGCTGCGGCTGGAAAGCCCCTGGGCTGGCGACAGCTACACCGGCATCGCCTACCAACTGGTGCGCGACTTCGACCCCCTGTCGAACGCGGCCCTGATCCCCAACGGCAACATGCGGCCGGACGTGCTGGTGAACCGGGCGATTACCAGCTTGTCGCAGTTCGCGGCGACCGGCGACAAGACGGCCGCCGTCGTTGTCGCCGAGGGCGCGGAAACCTCGCGGACGCTGGCGGCGCGCTTTCGCGACCGCCTGACGCCGTTGGACTGGGGTGCGGTGGGTGACGGCGTCACTGATGACACGTCGGCCTTACAGGCGGCCTACAACGCCATCGTGGCGGCTGGCGGCGGCTGCCTGCATCTGAGCGACAAGACGTACCGCATCACCGCCCCCCTGGCGCTGTTCACAGCGGTGCCCATGAAAATTCTGGGGCCCGGCAGCATCGTAGCAGATTTTTCGGGTGCATCCCTGGTCGCGCTCAAGATCACTCATCCGACGGCTCCCGCGAAGCGGGCGAATGAGGTGACAATCGAACAGGTCAAGGTCAGTTGCTCTGCTGCGGTGATGGCTGCGGGACCCGGTCCCGTGCTGCTGGAGCACCTTAATTGCAGCGGCCTACGGCTGGTGAAGTGCGAATTCCTACACTACGCCAATAACTCTGCTCTCAGGTTATCTGCGATGTGGAATACGCTATTCCACGACGTCTACATCTGGGGATCCGGGTGCCAATACGTTCGCCGCCAGATTCCGCCCACCACTACCTTCAGCATCGTGGCCGGCACTACCGCGTTGGAGGCCTCCGCAGCGATTTTCGACGCCAGCGATGCTGGCAAGCTCATCAGCTTGGGCATGCAGGTCTTCGCAATCCAATCCGTGACAGACAGCCAGAACGCGGTTACGGCGGCCACCGCAGTCCGAACCACCGCAGCCGGCGCGGCCACATTTGAGGGTGTGCGGGGCACGATCGCATCCGGCAGCGCGACTTTGACGCTGGAAAAAGCTGTCCTATCGGCCGCCGACGTCGGTCGAAGCATCTGGGTGCTGGACGCCCAGCAAGTGACATACCCCGCGTCGATGCTGCGCCCTTTATGCACAACCATCACAGCGGTGGCTGCCGATGGTATGACGGTGACCGTGGCCGCTGCCGCGACGGCCACCGCAACCAACACGCCCATCATCTTTTCGCCGGCGGTGGAAGTGTTGGATGGCACCAGCGATGCTCACTTTTACAGCCTGCAGATTGAGCAATTCTTCGGCACCGGTTTGGCCTTTGCGGGGGCAAATTCGGTCATCCTTCAGGGCACCAAGCTGCACAGCAACAACGGTGGCCTCAACAACCAAAGCAGTATGTTCAGCGCGGTCTTCGTCGGCTTCGCCGGCGAAATCGATGGCCATTTCGATGGCACCTTGACGAGCCCCACCCGTGTCCTCGTAGCCGCCACAAGTAGCAAGGTCACCTTCCGGAACTGGTCCGGGATCGTGATGGACGATCAGAAGTTACTGTCGGTGACCAGCAGCTATGCCGGAAGCCTTATTACGATTGGTTCTATCTGTCTCAACAGTCAAGTCGATACGCGTACCCTCGCGACTCCTTTTGGCATCTCCGGTTCGGGCGTCTTGGACATTGACGGGTACATAGGTGCTTACGCCCGGTCAGTGCCGGTGATCACCAACCCGAAACTCTTCCTCCAACCGGTTCAGGTGCAACCGGGCTCAAAAGCAGTTCCGGGCGTGGCGTTCGTTGGTGATGTGGACACTGGGCTGGCGCAGGTGGGAGGCGTTAACACCGCATCTATCATTACGGGTGGCACGGAAAGCATCCGTTGTGCCGGCACGTCGATCACTAGTTATGCCGTAACGACGCAACTGGGCGGCTATGTTGCTATCGGTACCTCGTCGAACAGCTATGACACCTTGCTGTTGCGTAACGACGCTACCCGACATTTGAACCTGACGACGATCTCCGACATAGCCGGCATGTCGCCAACCGTGCTAGCAGTTCGTCGACGCGCCACCGGCACTGTAGTCCAGTCGGGTGATACAATCTTTAAGCTGCAGGCCCTTGCCAGTAATGGTACATCCGACCTGATTGTTGGCCAGATTTCGGTGATCCAGACTGGAGTGGCTGGGGCCAATGTGCCCGGTGCCATTGTTCTGGCGGCGCAGCCAGCGAGTGGCAGCACTTTTGCTCAGGAGGTGGTCCGAGCTAACGGGGACTACACCATTACCCACCGTGGCAACGTCCAAACCATCATCAATGCCAATTCACTCCACGTCTTGCGTAGCTACACCCTCTCCACCCTCCCCAATGCCGCCGCTAACGCTTGGGCCGTGGCGGCCGTCAGCAACGGTGCCGGCGGGCATCCGCAGGTGACAAGTAACGGTGCCAACTGGCTCTACCTCGACGGTGTCGTTGCTGCTTAAAGTATTATGGTTTCAGGTTTGGTGGAAGTAACATATTCTGAGATATTTCGAGAATCTGCCGGAGTTTGCAATATGAATTGCCTTGAGAACGCTAAAATATAGGGAATTCATGGATTTGTTTCGTGCGTCGCGCAAATATTATCTGAGATTTTAGAAAAAGTTCTCAATGATATTCAGTTCGGAAGAATGCTTGGGCGAGAAAATCGGTGAACCGCACCGAATAACAGTAGGGCGGCAAGTGGAGCAGGGAGAGGTTTGGCGGAAGGATGAGGTCGCCGCCGGTCTTGTGCCATCCAGCGCCGTTCAGCACGACCACGGTATGGTGGCCCGATTGTACCTGGCTGCTGGCGAGGTCGGCCAAGTGCACGTTCATCATAGGGATGTTGACCTTGGGGAGAACCAGGCGGCCCCGATACCCTGGGCGGGACAGACGACCAAAGAGATAGGCCCATTCGTAGCGCCAGGTCCTTGGGGCGGCGGGGCCGCGAGCCGGGCCTTGCCCATATCTGGGTTAGCGTTCCTTGTTGGCCCACACGGGCTTCGTCCTGGAACCGGATCTCGATGGGCTCGCCGCGCGCATGCTCAGGGATCAGGTCGATGACGAGGGTGGCGAAGTTTTTTTTATGCGCCTCCAGGGCATCCGCGTCCTGCTGCGGATGAGCAGACAGACGGCGGAAGTTCAGCCGATCCAGCCATTTGCCCATCGTTCGCTCCGCGACCACCACGCCGAACTGAGCCTTGACCTTGGTAGCCAGATCGGCCCGGCGCCATCGCACGACACCGTCCACCTCAATGTCCGGGCAAGCTTCCATCCAGCGCGCCAATTCCGACTTCTGCTCAGCAGTCAACAGACGGGAGCGTCCCGCCGATTTCCCATCCGACAGACCATTAGAACATTATGATTTTAGGTTGGTCCATCGCCACTGCTTCTGAAGTAGTTTGAGCATTCAGTTGGCGTAACAGTATACATGGTCTTTACGACGCTCTTGCAGAGAGCCTCGATAGATCGTGGCTGGGCCTCACGCAAATCATACTTGAGCTTGGAGAAGAACTTCTCGATGGCGTTCATGTGTATGGAGTATTTTGGTAGGAAGATCAACTTGGCGCCGGCGTCGCGGATAGCCTTGGCCTTGTGGGAGGGAAGGTTGTCCATGATGACGACATCGCCCTTGTTCAAGGTCGGGGTGAGCACCTCCTCGACATAGACCTGGAAGCGCTGGCCGTTGACGGGCTTGTTCAAGAGCCAGGGAGCCTCGATGCGATCAAGCCGGCAGCAGCCCACCGCCAAACAAGCCGGAGACCGAAGTGGCCAAGCGCCTGTTACACCATGCCCAGAGACATGATCTCAAAATGCTCTAATCGAAGGATAGGAACATGCAGAAACTCACGAGGCCCTACGAAGTGTTGGTCCGCCTGGGGAAGACGGAATCCGGTACCGCTACGGTTGAAGCCATGCACCTGATGGACTTGGAGGTGGTGGTTGATGACGATGGGGTGACAGTTATCGCGGCGCGAGAGCTAGCCCCCCGTGACATTACCATCAGCCGATCCGGAATACGGCTCGCTGGTCACGGCGATTGATGCGGCTATGGCAGCCGACAACGCCAGTCTCAAGGCCGCCAACATGGCGCTGACGGCCCAATTGCAAGATGCCAAAGCGGCGCTGGCGGCCGTGACCATGGAGCGAGATGCCGCGTCGGCGCAACAGTCGTCGGCGGTTATGGGCACCGATGTCGGAGTGGCCGGCGTCACCTGATGCGGCATATCGGATCTCGGCACATCCCCATGTCCACCACCCGCCCTCCGGCGGGTTTTTTTGTGCATGGATGGAAGATGGAATGCAGAAGCAAGTTTCAGACGGCGTCCTTGACGGAGGTGTCATTGCGTTCGGAACGGCAACTACCCTGTGGGGAGCTTATATCGAGCCTGTCCTTCACGGTCTGTTGCTGTTCGGTTCCGTATTTCTGGTCGGGCTTCGCATCCTTGTGTTGCTTCGAAATCTTCTCCGGGGACGACCGGACAAAGAGGCGCCATGACGCCTCGTTCCACTGAGAGTTTTCCATGGGTGGCGAGCAGATCACGCAGGCTTCGCGCCCGTGAATGGGATCGCTTTTCGCCCTGCCGTTCAAATCAATCACAGTCAAATGGAGGGTCCTCATGGACTTGGGCCTGCTGGTCACCGACCTTCGCCGGGACGAAGGCGTGCGCCTTAAACCGTATACCGATACCGTCGGAAAACTGACCATCGGGGTCGGGCGTAACCTGACCGATACCGGTTTGTCCGCGGCGGAGGTGGACGTCCTGCTGACCAACGACATCACGGCCGTGGCGGACGGCCTGGAGAGGTCCTTGCCCTGGTCGCGCGCCTTGTCGGAGGCTCGGCAACGGGCACTGGCCAATATGGCTTTCAACATGGGATTACCGACGCTGCTTACTTTCCATACGACGCTGGGTCACCTGCAGGCGGGCCGTTTTGATCAGGCGGCCGATGCCGCGCTGGCCTCGAAATGGGCATCGCAGGTCGGTGGCCGCGCTCAGCGCGTCGCGGCGTTGATCCGCGCAGGTTGAGTTCCCCGATTTTTGCGTATTGGTTTTCAGGTCGCCAGGGGCGGCCTTTTTTCATGGAGTCGCCCATGGGCCTTCTTCAAGACATCCTGTCCCCCGCGACCGGTATCCTTAGTCCGGTCATTTCCAAAGTTCTCGATTTCATCCCGGATCCGACCGCCAAGGCCCAGGCCGAAGCCGCCGCCTACAAGGAGGCGGCCGACAGGGCCGAGCAACTGGCGACCGCGCAGATCGACGTCAACAAGGCGGAGGCTGCCAGCGACAGCATCTTCGTCGCCGGCTGGCGGCCCTTCATCGGTTGGGTATGTGGGGCGGCCTTGGCGTATCAATACATCGCCATGCCGCTGTTCGTCTGGCTTGCCGAATTGACGGCGGGACGGCCCGTTCCGGCGCCGCCCAAACTGGATGATCAGCTGACGACGATTCTCCTGGGCATGCTGGGCCTGGGGGGCTTGCGTACATTCGAAAAGGTCAAAGGTGGTAAAATAGCCCCGAATTCTGCAGCAAGAAGACTGGAAGCCCCCGGGGCGGCCCCTCCGATATTCGGAGATGGCCGCCCCGGGGGCTTTTTTTGCGTTCAGCGCTTCAGCAGGAATTCACGGCCCATCTTCACCCGGGCCACGCCGTCATAGGCCACGATGTCGGCCGTGGCGTATGTCTCGCCCCAATGTTCCGGCAGGAAGCTGCCAGTGCCCACCACATCGATCGGTGCCTGGGCATCGGCCATGACCCGGCATTTGGCGGGGCTGAAGCCGCTGGACGCTACGATGCGCACCTTGTCGAATCCCGCCTGGTCCAGGTTCTCCCGCACCCAGTGCAGGCCTGCGGCCGAGACGCCCGCGCCGATCAGATAACGCAACTCCGTCTCATCCCGGTATCCGCGGATGCTGTCGGGTGCCCGGCGCTCCAGCACGGCATAGCTTTGCGGCGGGTCCAGGCCCTCGACGAAGCGGCCGCCGGGGGTGTCCAGGCGCACCGACAGCTTGCCCTCGGCCGCCAGATCCGGGAAACGCCGGCAGACCGCAAGGGTGTCGCTGACCTCCCGTCCGAAATAATCCACCAGCACCGTCATCGCTTCTTCGGGGAAGGTGTCATTATACAGTTCTGCCGCCCGTACCGTGGAGCCGGCATAGCCGATCAGGGCATGGGGCATGGTGCCGAAGCCCTTGGCCTGTCCGAAATAGGGGGCGGTGGCATCCGTGGCGTTGCCGATGAAACCGACGGCACCGACCTTGCGTTTGGCCCGTTCCGATCCGACGCTGGCGGCGTATGCCATCAGTTCCGCCATTTCCGTGCCGGCGCAATGCCGCGCATCCATGGCCAGGAAGGCTGATCGCGGCAGTCCGGCGCTCATCACGAAGGCGTTGTGCGCGGCGACGCAGGCCGGGCCCAGCTTCATGAGGAACAGGGTTTCCAGTTCCGCCAACTGGGAAAAAGGCCCTGTGATCCACATCATGGGTTCGCCGGCACCGACCCATTGGCCTTCGTGGTAGCGAACTTCGATTTCGGGCACGAAGCCGCGTTCCGCCGCCACCGCGCGCAGCCAGTCCAACGCCAGCCGGGGGGCGAATACCACAGGGCGTCGCATGAACACCGCATAGGTCACGGGCAAATCCCCGTGTTTTTCCACGATCGTCCGTGTGCGCTTGAAATAGACGTCCGTCCATTGGCCCACCCGTTCCGCCGGGGGCCAGAGGCTGTGATCGGAGATCCCTTTGATGGACGTTTGTCCGCCCACGCTGGGTGCCGTCGTCAAATCCGCTTGCTCCTGGGCCATGCGGCCGTCCTTCCCGTCGACAAAGAGATATGCCGGTGGATCATAGACGATAGGGCCTGGGGAAGGGCAAGCGGCCTTGGGCGCAATAAGTCCCTGTCAGTGGGGCGCGTCGCCGCCGGCCGATACCGGGGGCATGCCATAGGCTCGGGCGTACGCGCCCAGGGCCGATTCATGAACCCCCCGCTGAATCTCACCGATCAGGGTGCGCATCTTCTGAAAAGCGGCGTCGGCGGCGGCCGGGTCGAAGGGTTGGGCCTTCAATTGGCGTATGGCTTCGTGCCGGGCATCGCGGAGTTGCTGGAATTGAATCTGGGATAAATCCTGATGGCTGGCGATGGCCTCCTTGAGGAAGGGCAGCACCGCCTCGGGCGCGTTCCTGACGAAGGTGTCATAGGGCCCGCCACCCCGGCCATTGTTGGCGTCGTGGGAGGCATCGATGCGAAAGGACGAGTGAGAGCCACCCAAATGCTGGCCCACCACCATGCCGGCCACCAGCAGGTTGATTGACACCGATACCGCCAATAGGGCGATCAGCACCTTGGATACGGGACCGCCACCGGACGAAGCATCCGGCGCGGGCTCATGCGGGCGGCCCTCGGTCACTGTCCCATCTCCGTATCAATCTCAGTCATGGCCTTCATATATTCGATCGTGGCCGGCGAGGATGCGTCGGTCTGTTGCACGGACAACGGCGATACGCCGTGCACGCCAAGCACGATCCCCACCACGGCCGCCGCCATGCCGCTGGCCAGCGCCGCCGACATGCCCCCCGTCCAGAGGCCCCGTATGCCCCGACCACCAACGACCTGGACGTGTGAGGACATGACGGGGGCGGGCGACGCGACGGGCCATGCCGCAGGGTGCCGGGTCGTCTCCGGTATTGCTAGAATGGCACGCCGCAGATTGGGGCTGGCGCGGTCCAATGGCATGGTCGACAGGGCGTCCTCAGCCAGGCGGCCGGTGGCCAATGCTTGCCGCGCCTCGGCGGACTGGGCCAGCAACGCGACAGCCTGAGGGCGGACCACCACCGGCCACAGGGCTGGGTCAGGCCCATGCAGATCGACCAGGTCTTCGAATTCCGTCAGCGTCATCATTCCGTCCATCATCGCGGCCCCCCTGTACGCGCCTTGCGCCCACCCTGGGGTTCCGGCGGCGCCAACGGGGCCAGCGTCACACGCAGGGCCCGCCGTGCGCGGACCAGCAAGGTTTCCAGGGCGCCGACGCTGACCTCCATGGCCGCCGCCGCCTCGGCATTACTCAAGCCCGCATCATAACACAAGGAAATGGCCGCCCGCTGACGGTCCGGGAGGTCATCCACGGCACGGGCGACCAGGCGGCCCAATTCAGACCGCTCCACCAGCGTGGCGGCATCCAGCGATGGGTCCACGGGTTCCGGAACATTGTCCAGCGTGTCGTGGGCCGGGCGGCGCTTGCGGTCCAGGCACAGGTTCACGGTGATGCGGTAAAACCAGGTGGAAAAACGCGCCTCCGATGGACGGAAGCGCTGGGCATGCTGCCAAAGCCGCAGGAACGCTTCCTGGGCCACGTCTTCGGCGTCGGCGGCCCCGCCCAGAACGCGCCGCGCCAGCGTGACCGTCCGATCCAAATGCCGGTCGGTCAACATCCGGAAAGCCTGGGCGTCACCGGCGGCGACACGGGCCACCAGGACCTCGTCACTGCTGGTTGCCGAATTCTGGCTCTCGCTACGCTGCACGGATCCGCCCTTGCCGCCTTGGGGATGGGACAGCCCGACCAGACGTCCCACCTGCGTTGTAAGGCCAATCACCCCCTGCATGCCAGCGAAGCCGTAAGCAGCGAGGTCGTCGGACAGATCCTGGCCAGGCAAGGAGATGGATGTGGGGGAGGACGGAAGGGGGGACATGGGGCTTCGCTTCCCTTGGGGGATGGTGGCCACCGGCCGGGACGGATATCGATGGGCAACCATCGACTTTCCATCTCAGGGGCGAATTCAAGATTTGCTACGACGCCTTGCGAGCAAACCCTGCGCCGGGACGGGAGGTGCGGCGAAATGGATGGGGGAACCGTGTGGTTTCTTGACCGCTCGCCAAGGTGGTGCGTTCGATGAGATAATCAATGTGACAAATTATGATATGATGTCGAACGGGAAGGGGCTCATATCGCTGGCGGGTGCGGTAATGGACGGTGTGCGGCCCGCAGATGTGACGGGGATGGTAAACGGGGTGGAATCGCGTTCATGAGCATGGTGCCGCGTGAACGGAAGACCAAAGGCGTTGTCTTCGGGCGCAGCCTTAACCACCGGCCGGAGCCGGTGGCCGGTGAAAGCTTGTCAGCGCCCCTCCGCCTGGCTGATGTCGACTATATCGCCGTGCCCCAGAAATCATGGCGGGATCAGTTTCGGCTGTTCCTTCAGTCCAGTGGTCTGTCCACCATCCCGATGATGACCCGGTTGCGCTGGCAGGCGCACGATGTGACCGAATGGTTGCAGGCGTCACTTCTGGGCAAGGGCGCGCGGGCCAAGCGCGCGGCGGTCATCCATCCCGTTCAGTTGCTGCCCGCCATGGAATTCCTGATGGGCCTTCCGTTGGAACTGGATGTCGAACGCCGCATGATACAGACCTTGGTCGGGCGTGCGCTGATTGACTATCGCAAGCGCATCGGCCAGGAACGGGAAAAGCCATTCCTGTTCGCCCGTGAAGCATCCCATTACTTCTATGAAGGCTTCAAGGATCAGCAGCTGATCGCCAAAATATCGTCTCCAAGCGAACAGTTCTTTATCGTTCAGCGCATCTACAATAATTACTATTTTTTTCGCCTGTATTATATCGCCTCCATCATTTCGCGAGAGCCGGCGGAGGGCGCCAATAAGCTGTTCTCAAAATTCATGCGCGCTTCCTTCTTCCTGTCGACGGTGCAGGATGACGGCACCCTGGCGGTCAAGCCGTCCTACCGCTCCCTGCCGCCCAAGGACCACGTGGTTTTCCTGGCCAAGCGGGACAACGCCCTGCAGGCGCGATTGCGGGAAGATCAGGGCCTGCGCACGGAACTGCAGTCGGTCCTGCGTTATTTCCGGCCGTTGCGCGGCTGACCGCGGCGCCACTATGGTCACCCCTGCGTTAAGCGGAAGGGGCGGGTGCCATGGATGAGCAGGTGGCGGGATATTGCGTGGCGGTCGAGAACGGCATCGCCACCCTGACGGTGGACAGGCCCGACAAGCACAACGCGCTGACGCTGGACATGTGGTTGGCCCTGCCGGGGTTGATGGGCCGGCTTGGCCAAGCCCCCGATGTCCGGGTGGTGGTGTTGACCGGGGCAGGGGGACGGGCCTTTTCCGCAGGCGCCGATATCGCGGAATTCGGCCAGGTGTTCGCCACGCCGGAAGGGACCGCGCGGTTCAATGCCGCGGTGCGGTCCGGTAATCTGGCGGTGGAGCGGTGCCCCAAGCCGACCCTGGCCATGGTGCGGGGCTTGTGTGTGGGCGGTGGCTGCGGCCTGGCCCTGCATTGCGACCTGCGTTTCGCCGGCGACGGCGCCCGGTTCGGCATCACCCCGGCCAAGCTTGGGTTCGTCTATCCGTTTGAGGATACCCGCCGCCTGATCGACCATGTCGGACCCGCGCGTGCCAAGGACCTGTTGTTCTCCGCCCGGCTGATCGACGCGCGGGAGGCCCTGGCCATCGGCCTGGTGGACCGGGTGCTGGAAGACGCCGCACTGGAGGATGCCGTCCGGGAGTATGCCTCGACGCTGTGCGGCCTGTCGCAATTCTCCCTGCAGGCGGCCAAGCACATCGTCCAGGCGGTGCAGGACGGGGCCACACCCATCACGGATGCGGGGGCGGCCACCTTCCTGGAAGAAGCCGCCCTTAACGAGGATTTCCAGGAGGGGCGCGACGCCTTTCTGGAAAAACGGTCGCCGAATTTCACCTGGCGGGGCTGGGGACACTGACCCCTGGAGTTTCAGGGGGCGATATCGCGATAGATTGGGTCGGCGGCTTCTTGCCGTGCCCAGACGGGATTGGCGACGGCCATGCGCGCCAGATAGTCCCGGACACCGGCCTTGTCGCCCAGGGCCAGGGAAACCCGCGCGGCGCGGCGCCAGACGCGGTCCCAGCCATGGGCCAGGCGCGTGGCCTCCGCCAAGGCGGCTTGCGCCACCGCCTTGTCGCCCCTGTGGGCGGCACGGTCGGCACGGATGACGGCTTGCCAGGCGTGATGCCGCTCCACCAGGGCCCGCAGGTCGGGAATGGGCTGGTCGCTGGCGTCCACGCGGAAATCCAGATCCAGGGGGAAGCCGTCGGGTGTGCGCACCACCAAGGCCGCCGACAGCTTGCCGATGGTCTGGCCGCCGGCCGCCTGTCCCGCCTCCAGCGCCGCCAGCAGCCGGTCTTCCAGTGCGCCGGGGGTGGTGCGGTAGGTGTGCTCCATGGCGGTCAGGACGCCGATGCCGGCCAGGCCATTGCCCTGGACGGAATAGCCCGGCCCCCGGCGCTCGCCGGCATAGGCGGACGCCAGTGCCTCCGCGCCGGTGAACGCGGCGGTGCGGCCTCGCGCATCGACCACCGCCACCTGCCGAGCTTCGACCCCGTCATCATCGAAATCGCCGTTTTCCCGCAGCAGGGTGGCCAGAGTCTCCTCCGGTGTGCGGCCTTGGGCCAGCAGCGCCAGGCCCTTGGAACCCATGGCGGGATTGGTCTCGAACTGGGTGACGATGGCGCCGACGCCGGCCTGCGCGTAATCCACGCTGGCGCCCACCGCCAGGTTGTTGGTGGCGACGGCGACGCCGCAACTGCCCTTGTCGCAGGCGATGATGGAGAAGGTGGCCTGGGCGGTGCCGCCCCAAGCCAGCAGCGCCAGGACCGGCAATACGGCGAGAATCCGTCGGCGCATCAACGGATCAGCACACAGGTCCGGCCTTGGCAGCGGACATAGACCGCCAAGTCCTTCCCGTTCTGGCAGGTGATCTTGTAGACCAAGTCGGGACTGTTGCCGACGAAGCGCTGCACCGCCTCCACCTTGTTGGGCTTGCAGCCGGCCTCCAGGGCCGTGGACTTGGCCTCCGCTTCGGCTTCCGCCGCGCGGGCGGCTGGAACCTGAAACCCCAGCACCATCAAAAATACCGCCACGAAGGCGCGTCTGGCCTGTCCGTAGATGCGCCGCATGCCGTTTCCACCCGCGGTGTGTTCATTCCCTTGCAGGCCGGCATCCTATCATTTCCATCTGCCTCGAGCTATCAGGCCTGGGATGATGAAAAGGGGTGGAGATTTGGACTTCTATCACAAATGTGATGATATCTATCCTTAATGCGTAAGGTGAAATTCTACCCGAAATACATAAACCTACCGAGGAAGCCCGTATTGACCGAAATGCCATGCTGATGAACAAGATTAGCATCAGCATTGTGCGCTGCGGCAGGCGGTGCATGGTTTATTCCGAGGGGGCGTGATGGGAATGCAATCCACCCGGGGCTCGGGCCTCTCGCTGGAAGAATATCGGCAGATGGAAGAATCCTTGCTGGCCACGGCCAAGGGCAGGGACTTTTATTATGAGATCCAGCGCCGCGCCCGCATGGTCGAGGCGGATGAATTGCGCCGGACGATGAGCGGGATCGAGCGGCTGGTTTCCGCCGCCGCCCTCAGCCCATCCGCCACCGGGCAGGACGCTCCGCTGGGCAATACCGAAATCACCTTCCTGAAGGCGGAGGTGGAGGCCATGGCCAACACCATCCGGCTGGTGAAGCGTGAGATCGCCGCCATCAAGCCGTCCGACCCCCGCGCTGACCGCATCAGCGCCGCGACCTCGGAACTCGACGCCATCGTCACCGCCACGGAAGAGGCGACCAACCGCATCCTGACGACGGTGGAGCGCATGACCGGCGCGTTGGCCCGGCTGAAGCCCGGCCGCGCCGCTGATGGCCAGGTGCTGACGGCACTGGAGGCGGCCTGCATGGACGTGATGATGGCCTGTTCTTTCCAGGACATCTGCGGCCAGCGCACCGCCAAGGTGGTGAACACCCTGTGTTATATTGAGGATCGCGTGGGCGTGATCATGGGCCTGTGGCGGACCTTGCCGCAGGAAGCGGCCAACCCCGCCGCCCCGCCGGCCGACGCGCCGCGTGAGGTGCTGCTGCCCTACAAGCACGACGACGTCCGGCCCGATGCCCACCTGCTGCACGGCCCGTCGCTACAGGCACCGTCGCAGATGGCCATCGACGCGCTGTTCGGCGCCATCTCCGGCCCGCCGCCGGTCAGCCCGCCAACGACGGCGAAGACGGAAGCCAAGCCAGCGCCCAAGACGGCGGTGAAGCAGGTTCTCATTCCCAGCACCACCGGCCTGAGTGCCGATGCCATCCGGACCCAGCAGGAAATCGACGCGCTGTTCGAAGGGGTGCGCTGAAGCCTCAGCCGGCACCGCCGGCGCGCACCAACGTCGACACTGCGTCGGCGCCCTCTTCCACCAACCCGGCCGCGACGCCATCGCGGTCGGCCTCGGGCCGGTTCTGGCTCATCTTCCATTTGCCTTCCAGGCTGGTGATGGGCAGGCGGAACCCCACGATGCCGCGCAATTGCGCCTGGATGAAATCGGCGGGCGCGTCGGCCACGGCCCAAGGCGTTGCCCTGCCCTGTTCTTGCCCCTCCGTCAGCGCCGTCACGAGGTCCAGCAGGGCGTCCGCTTCCTCGAAGAAGGTGATGGGCCCGCGGGCGTGGACGGTGGCGTAGTTCCAGGTAGGGCACCACCTTTTCCGTCTGAGCCTTGGTGGCGTACCAGGACGGGGTGATGTAGGCCTCCGGCCCCATGAAGATGGCCAGCGCCGCTGCGCCCGCCGGTGTTTCCCGCCACTGCGGGTTGGCCTTGGCGAAGTGGCCGTAGAGCGTGCCGAATTCCCCCTCATCGGCGCGCAACAGCAAGGGCAGGGGACTGGCCATGGGCAGGCCGTCCGTTCCCACCGTCACCAGGTTGGCCAGGCGGATGGCGCGCATCGTCTCATGCAGCACAGGCAGGCGGTCTTCCTTGAAATGGCTGGGCCGGTACATGGGGGACATCCTTCGGGCGATGTGACGCGCGGGAATGATACACTGTCTGTCATGCCCGACGCGCCTCTTTGGCGCGCGCCGTTCAGGGGTCGCCTTCATGACGCCGGAAGATTTCAGCCGTACCGCCCTGTCGCTGGCCGGTGCGGAACCGGGGGCCCACATGGGGCATGCCGATTTCCGCGTGGGCGGGCGCATCTTCGCCACGCTGGACCCCGAACTCGGACGCGGCATGGTCAAATTGGCGCCGGAGGAACAGGAGGTGCGGGTGGCGGCCGAGCCCGCGATGTTCCAACCGGTTCCCGGCGGCTGGGGGCGGCAGGGCTGCACCCATGTCGCCCTGGCAACAGTGGATGAGGCGGCGCTGGCGGGGGCCTTGCGGGCAGCCTGGAATCTGGCGGTGGCCCTGGGGCCGACCCGGCCGCGCAAGAAGAAAGCCTGAACCTCAGCCCTTGGCCGGTGGCGCGTCGCGTTCCAGCCACCAGGCCGACAGGGCCTCGGCCGGCACGCCCCGGCAATAAAGGAAGCCCTGGGCCACGGGCACCCCCAGGGTGCGCAGGCGTTCGGCCTGCTCCTCCTTCTCCACGCCCTCCGCCACCACCTGGGCGTCGATGATGGCGGCGACCTGGACGATGGCGCGGACCAGCATGTCCGACTTCACGTCCTGGTTCATGCCCTGCACGAAA
Source organism: Azospirillaceae bacterium (assembly GCA_028283825.1). Lineage (NCBI taxonomy): Bacteria > Pseudomonadati > Pseudomonadota > Alphaproteobacteria > Rhodospirillales > Azospirillaceae > Azospirillaceae bacterium. Next base: position 864,825 of record JAPWJW010000001.1, read on the forward strand.
CGGCGATCCACCTTCACCGTCGTGGCGGGCAGGCGGTTCAGGTAGCTGAGCGAGGAATAGCCGGTGCCGAAATCATCCAGCGCCACGCCGAAACCCCGCTCGCGCAGGCCCTGGATGTGCAGGAAGGCGCGCTCATCATCGCCGACGAAGGCGGACTCGGTGATCTCCAGTTCGATGCCTTCGGCCGTGGCCTGCTGGGCCCGCAGCACGCCGTCGATGCCGGCCAGGAAATCGGCCTGCTGCACCTGCAGGGCGGAAACGTTGACCGCCACCGGGATGTCCAGTCCCTCCGCCCGCCAGGCGCGGCGCTGGCTGATGGCCATCTCCAGCACCATCAGGCCCAGCGGCACCACCAGGCCGCTGGCCTCGGCGATGTCCAGGAACGCGGCCGGCATCAGCAGGCCGTGCCGGGGTGACTGCCAGCGCACCAGCGCCTCCACCCCCACCGGCCGGCCGGTGGCGAGGTCCAGCTTGGGCTGGTAGTGCAGCACCAGTTCGCGGTTGCGCAGCGCCGTGCGCAGTTCCGCCAGCAGGGCCAGGTTGGCGCTCTTGCGTTTTTCCAGTTCCGGGTTGAAGGGCGAAAGCCGGCCCCGGGCCCGCAGCTTCGCGTCCTTGAGCGCCAGCGATGCCTGCTGCACCAGCGCGTCACCCCATTGTCCGGGAATGGCGTCCGGTGTGGTGCGGACGTCGGGCGGCAGGGCGTAGGTGCAGCCGCCGGTGGCCGAGACGGCGGTGTTGTGGCCGGCGACGTCGAACCCGGTCTCGAACGCCAGTTCCAGGCGCTGTTCCAGGTCAGCCAGCGACAGCTCCGCCAGCGATGGCACCGGCAGGGCCAGGGCATAACGGTCGCCGCTGAATCGGCTGATGGTCAGCGCTTCGGGGAAGTTGGCGACCAGCCGGTGCGCCACGGCGCGCAACAGCGCGTCGGCCACCTGGAAGCCCAGGCGGCCGTTGATGAAATGGAACTGGTCCAGGTCCAGCAGGATGACCACCAGCCCCTGGGCCGGGTCATGCCGTTCCAGCGCGGTGATGAAGCCGGTACGGTTGGGCAGGCCGGTCAGCGGGTCGGTGAAGGCCACCGACCGCATGTGTTCGAACAGGGTCGCCGTCTCGAACCCCAGCGCCACATTGATGGTGAACAGGCGCAGCAGGTCGCGCTTGCGCTCATCCACCGCGGTGGGGGTGCTCATGTAGATGGCGGCCGGGTGGGCACTGCCCGACTGCAGGTACAGGATGTCGCCGCCCCGGCTCTTGAAACCTTCCCGCCGCGAGAATGCCTCCAGCAGGGCCGCCTCGATCTCATGCTCCCCCAGGGTGGCCAGGGGTTTGCGGATGTGGTCGGCGAAGCGGCCGGCCGCGGCCACGATGACGGGGCCGTCCACCGTACCCTGGGCGCACAGCAGGCCCTCGGGCTCCATGCCCATCTGGGCCGCCAGTTGGATCAGCACGCCGGCGCTGAAATCGTTCAGGCTGCGCTCGCTGAACAGGTCGGCCGATGCCTTGATCACCTGTTCCAGGCCGCGGCGGTGGCGGTCCAGCGCCACGATCTGCTCATACGACCGCAGTGCCGTGATGATGCTGGACGCCAGCCGGGTGACCGTCAGTTCGGTCTTGGCCTTGTAGTCGTTGATGTCGTACTGGCGGATGACTTCCAGTTCCGGCGCGTAACCGGGTTGGCCGGTGCGCAGCACGATACGGATCTGGTCGTTGCGCAGTTCTTCCCGGATGCGCCGCACCAGGTCCAGGCCCGCCCGCTCATCCTCCATCACCACGTCCAGCAGGACGACGGCGATGTCCGGCGTGCTCGCCAGGTATTCGAACGCCTCCCACGCCGTGTAGCAGCTGTCCAGCGTCAGGGGGCGGCCCCGGAAATCGATGGCCTCCAGCGCCAGGCGGGTGGCCAGGTGTACTTGCTCATCATCATCGACCACCAGGATGCGCCAGCCCGGGCCGCTCTGCCGGGCGGTGCCGCGGTCGTCCTCGATATGGATCAGGGCTTCAGCCTGGTTCGCCATCAGGCGTCTCTCCTGCTGTGGCGGGGACGGACGGGCTTTCTATGGCCGCCGGGGCCGTCAGGGGTAGCGTCAGGGTGATGGTGGTGCCGGTCCCGGGAACGGACGTCACGGCGATGGCGCCGCCGAGGATGCCGGTGACGATGTTGTAGACGATGTGCATGCCCAGGCCCGAACCCCCTTGTCCCATCTTGGTGGTGAAGAAGGGTTCGAACAGGCGGCGGCGCACCTCTTCATCCATGCCCGCGCCGTTGTCCTGCACGATCAGGGTGACCTCGCGCGCGTTGCGGCCGGCGTCCAGCCGCAGGATTTGGCCGGCGGCCTCGCGTTCCCGCCCCGGCAGCGGCTCGAAGGCGTGCAGTTCCGCGTTCTGGATCAGGTTGGTGATCACCTGGCCCAGGGGGCCGGGATAACTGTCCAGCCGGATGCCCTCGGGAACGCTGGCTTCCACCCGGAAAGAGGCGCGGCGCAGCACGGGGGCCAGGGTGGTCAGGGTGTCGGCCACCATGTCGCCCAGGTCGAAGGCGCGGCGCTGGGAACTGGTGCGGTCCACGGCAACCTGCTTGAAATGCTGCACCAGGGTGGTGGCGCGGTCCAGGTTGCGTTCCAGCAGGTCGGTGCTGTCGCGGGCCACCCGGGCGAAGCGGTCCACTGTGCTCTGCCGCAATTGCCCCGCCTCAATGGCGGCCAGGAAACGTGTGGTTTCCAGCGCCAGGGTGCTGCTGGCGCTGACCGCCACGCCGAGGGGGGAATTCACCTCGTGCGCCACGCCGGCGACCAGGGAACCCAGGGCCGCCAGCTTCTCGCTTTCCACCAGCTGGTCCTGCAACTGCCGCAGGGTGGCCAGGTTGGTCTCCGCCTCATTCTTGGCGACCGACAGGGTCTGGGCCTCGGTGGTGCGGGCGGCAATCATGCGATCGCGCTCGGCACTCTTGTCGCGCAGCACGGCCAGGGCGGCCGCCAGCGCGCCGATTTCATCCCGGCGGCCATCGCCCGGCAGGGGGTGGTCGTAGCGCCCCTGCGCGAAGGCGGCGGTGGCGGCGGTCATGGCCTGGATGGGGATGGCCACCGTCCGCACGGCCAGCAGGGCCAACACCGCGCCGCTGACCGTCGCCATGGCGATGGCCGCGATCAGCAGCACGCGGGTGTTGCCATAGATGACGTTGCCCTCGCGTGCCGTGGCGCGGCCCTGGGTGACGTTGAACGCCAGGTCGCGCAGGACGGCGTCGGTCGCCTGGTTGTCGGCGTCACGCAAGGGCCCGTTGAACAGGGCCAGCGCCCCTTCCTGGTTATGGGCCTGGACCAGTTCGCGCAGACGCGCCTCGTACTGCATGTTGGCGGCCCAGGCCTGGTCGAAGGCATGGACGCGGCGTTCATCCTCACTGCCGATGATGACATACTGCTGATAATCGCGCCGCGCGATCTCCACCTCCTGATTGCGGTGGTCCAGCGTTTCCAGGTCGTGCGCCAGGGTGGCGTCGTCGGGGGAGAACAGCAGGCGGGCCTGCGCCAGGCGATGCCCCTTGATGGCGGAGATCATCTGGCCGTTGACGGCGGTGCTGGGCAGCCAGTTGTCGCGGATGACCTCGGCCTTGGTGTTGACCGCCGCCAGCCGGTTGATGGCCAGCGCGCCCACCAGGACGATGCCCAGGGTCAGCAGGGCGAAGGCCAGTATAAGGCGCAGGCGCAGGCCGCTGGGGGGGACGCCATCCTTGGGCGGAAAGGCCGGCGTCGTTGCCGGGGGGGACAGATGCTGGGCCGCCGTCGCCATGTGCAGCGGCTGGGGACCGGAAGACTGTGCCATGAGCCGTGGTTTCCGCTTGCCGCCTGCAGCGCCCCCTGGGATCCCCAGGGGATCCAAGAGGCATTGTCTAACCTTAACCATTGCCACCGGTGGTGGACAGGGGCTGTGGCCTATCCTCCGGTACAGGGTCGGGTGGGGCAAGAACGCGAAAGGAGGGGCGTCGGTCGGTCGCGTCGGCCCTTGTCGTATCCAACTGCGGCGGCAACGAAAAAGGGCCGCCCGAGGGGGCGGCCCTTTCCCGATGAAGGTGTTCCGGGAAACCTGTTTGGGAACCCGGAGAACCCGATCAGACGGAGTAGTACATCTTGTATTCGATGGGGTGCGGCGACGTTTCGAACGCCAGCACTTCTTCCATCTTCAGGTCGATGTAGCTGTTGATGAAGTCCTCGGTGAAGACATCGCCCTTCTTCAGGAAGGCGTTGTCGGCGGCCAGGGACTCCAGGGCCTCACGCAGCGAACGGCAAACGGTCGGCACTTCCTTCAGCTCTTCCGGCGGCAGGTCGTACAGGTTCTTGTCCATCGCGTCGCCGGGGTGGATCTTGTTCTGGATGCCATCCAGGCCGGCCATCAGCATGGCGGCGAACGCCAGGTAGGGGTTCGCACCCGGGTCCGGGAAGCGGACCTCGACGCGCTTGCCCTTCGGGCTGTTCACGAACGGGATGCGGCAGGAAGCCGAGCGGTTGCGCGAGGAATAGGCCAGCAGCACCGGCGCCTCGTAGCCCGGGACCAGACGCTTGTAGCTGTTGGTCAGCGGGTTGGTGAAGGCGTTCAGGGCACGGGCGTGCTTAATGATGCCGCCGATATAGTACAGGGCGGTTTCCGACAGGTCGGCGTAGCCCGAACCGGCGAACAGCGGCTTGCCGTCCTTCCAGATGGACTGGTGGCAGTGCATGCCCGAACCGTTGTCGCCGAACACCGGCTTCGGCATGAACGTGGCGGTCTTGCCGTAGGCGTGGGCGACGTTGTGCACCACGTACTTAAAGATCTGCATGGTGTCGGCCATGCTGACCAGGGTGCCGAACTTGATGCCCAGTTCGTGCTGGGAAGCGGCCACTTCGTGGTGGTGCTTCTCGACCTCGACGCCCATGTCGGCCATCACGGTCACCATCTCGGCGCGCAGGTCCTGGCCGGCGTCGATCGGGGCGACCGGGAAGTAGCCACCCTTGACGGCCGGACGGTGACCCAGGTTGCCTTCCGGATAGGCCTTGCCGGAGGTGTACGGGCCTTCCTCGCTGTCGAACTCGTACATGACGCGGTTCATCGAGACTTCGAACTTCACGTCGTCGAACACGAAGAACTCAGCCTCGGGGCCGAAGTAGGCGGTGTCGCCGATGCCGGCGCTGGCCATGTAGTTCTCGGCCGCCTTGGCGATGGAGCGCGGGTCGCGCTTGTACGGGGCGCCGGTGGACGGCTCCAGCACGTCGCAGAACACGGTCAGCAGCGGCTGGGCGGCGAACGGGTCCAGCACGGCGGTGGCGGGGTCGGGCATCAGCACCATGTCCGACTCGTTGATGGCCTTCCAACCGGCGATCGACGACCCGTCGAACATCACGCCGTCGGTGAACATCTCTTCGTTCACGGTGCTGATGTGCTGGGCGGTGTGCTGCAGCTTGCCGCGCGGATCGGTGAAGCGGAAGTCGACGTATTTGACGTCGTGCTCCTTAACCAGGTCAAAAAACTTGGCGATATCGGACATCTTGATGGGTTCCCTAAGTTCTGGGAGATGTTGGGTTTACGACTGACTTGCAACCATCGGCGGGAATGGCCGCCAAGCCCCCCGCCGCTTTTGTTTCCGGCGGCCCTGGGTTACTCCCATCCCGGGCCGCCAGCCCCATAATTCACAAACCGTGCTCGATCCTTGGATATGCCGACCGTGGACGGGCGGCTCCCATGGATACTTCAAATCCTGCATAACGCGGGACACCACAAAGGGCACTGCGTCAACCGACCACTTGTCGGGCAGTGTCCCCAGGGGATGTCAGACCGCGTCGGGCCCGCGCTCACCGGTGCGGATGCGGATGACATCCTCGACCGGGGTCACGAAAATCTTGCCGTCGCCGATGCGGCCGGTGTGGGCCGCCTGCTGGATGGCCTCGATGGCGCGATCGACCAGCTGGTCGTCCATCACGATCTCGATCTTCACCTTGGGCAGGAAGTCCACGACATACTCGGCACCGCGGTACAGCTCGGTATGTCCCTTCTGCCGGCCGAAGCCTTTGGCCTCGGTCACGGTGATGCCCTTGATGCCGACTTCGTGCAGCGCTTCCTTCACCTCGTCCAACTTGAACGGTTTGATGATGGCTTCGATCTTCTTCATCGCTTACGGCCACGCCTTCGCTTCAAGGGCGGGGGAAGTGCGGACCTGATGCGGCGATCCCGATGATCGGTTCGCACCCGGCTGCCCGGAAACCCCCACGATTTCCAATTCGATGTCCGGCAGGGCCCGATGCGATGGGGAACATTCCGCGTCTTAAGTGGAAATTCCGCCCTTCACATTGGGTCCGCTGGACCGGGGCTGGAGGATAGCACGCCCCATGCCAACCCGGCGGATGGGGCGCTTCCGGCCCTCTCGCTGGGTCGGTGCCATCGTATGCGCGCTTCGTGGGCAAACGGCAGCACAAAAAATAGCCATCAGCCTGAAAATTGTCCTTGCGGTGGCTGTAAGGGGGGAGTGTCGGTCTTTCGACTGCCTCTATTCCAGCCTTCGCCCCAGCGCGACCCCGGCATGTGAAGATTATTTTATCAGAACGCTTGACGGACGAGGGCAGGTGGTGCAGAAACCCGCCTCACGGCGGCGGTGGTAGCTCAGTTGGTAGAGCTCTCGGTTGTGGTCCGAGCGGTCGTGGGTTCGAGTCCCATCCATCGCCCCATTCTTCCTTATATATAGTACGCGCAAAGCGGACGGCAGGCATCCCGGAAGGGATGCGCGGCCAGTCCGCTTGCGGCGTTCTCCGCCCGCGCTAGACTGCCTGCCGGAATGGCATCGGCGGCGGACGTTTCCCCATGACCTATGATGAGCTGAGGGCCCTGGCGTTGGCTTGGCCCGGTGTGGAGGACGGCACCTCATACGGCACACCGGCCCTGAAGGTGCGCGGCAAGCTGCTGGCCCGGCTGTGGGAAGATGGCGACACGCTGGTGGTGACGGGCGTCGATAGCGATGAACGCGCCTTGCTGATGGAAACGTCGCCGGAAATCTATCACCTGACCGACCATTACCGGGGCTGGCCCACCGTGCTGGTCCGGCTGTCCGCGGTGACGGACGCCGTGACGCGCGACCAGGTGGCGTCCCTGCTGTCGCGCCATTGGCGGGCCGTGGCGCCCAAAGGCCTGGTGCGCCAACTCGATGAAGGACGAATCACCCATGGCTGACGCGCTTCTGACCGTTGATCGCATGCGCGCGGCCGATGCCGCCGCCATCAAGGGCGGCGTGCCCGGCATCACCCTGATGGAAAACGCCGGCCGCGCGGTGGCGGGCGTGGTGATGGCCCGGTATCCCCTGGCGCCCGTGGCCGTCCTGTGCGGCCCGGGCAACAATGGTGGCGACGGCTTTGTGGTGGCGCGGATGCTGGCCGCCGCCGGCTGGCCCGTGCGCCTGGCCCTGCTGGGCGATTTGGACCGCTTGGCCGGTGACGCCGCCCTGGCGGCGGCGGACTGGGTGGAGGGCTGGGGGCGTGAGGCCGTGCTGCCCGCGGCGCCGGGTGTGCTGGACGGCGCGCGGGTGGTGGTGGATGCCCTGTTCGGCGCCGGCCTGGCCCGTCCGCTGGCGGGGGCTGCGGCGGATCTGGTGGGGGCCGTGGCCGACGCCCGGGGCCGGGGCGCCGCCGTGGTGGCGGTGGATGTTCCCAGCGGCCTGGACGGCGATACCGGGGCCCCGTTGGGGGATGTGGTGATCGGTGCCGACCTGACCGTGACCTTTTTTCGCAAGAAGCCGGGACATCTGCTGCTGCCCGGCCGGTCGCTGTGCGGTGAGGTGGTGCTGGCCGATATCGGCATCCCCGAGGCGGTGCTGACGCGGCCGGATGTCGCGCCCGACCTGTGGGAAAACGGTCCGGCCGTATTCGCCGCCCATCTGCCGCGCCCCCGGCTGGATGACCATAAATACCGGCGCGGCCATGCCCTGGTACTGGGCGGGGCGGTGATGACCGGTGCCGCGCGGCTATCGGCGCGGGCGGCGCAGCGGGTGGGCGCCGGCCTGGTGACGGTGGCCAGCCCGCCATCGGCGGAACTGGTCTACCGCCTGGCCAGCCCCAGCCAGATCGTCCGCCGTTTCGACGGGCCGGCGGACGCGGCGGCCCTGCTGGCCGATCATCGTGTCAGCGCCGCCGTGCTGGGCCCGGGGGCCGGCACCGATGCCGACGGGCAGGCGTTGCTGCGCGCCCTGGCCAAGGCCGCCAGCGGGCGCGCCGACGACCTTGCCCTGGTGCTGGACGCCGACATCTTCACCGCCTTCGCCGGCCAGCCGGATGCGCTGCGGGCCTGCGTCACCCGGCGCACGGCGCTGACACCCCATGAGGGGGAATTCGCCCGGCTGTTCGGGGAGGGGCACGCCGTGCTGGCCGCGGGGGACAAGCTGTCCCGTGCCCGGGCCGCCGCCCACCACCTGGGCGCCGTTGTGTTGCTGAAGGGGCCGGATACGGTCATCGCTCATCCGGATGGGCGTGCGGTGATCGAAGCCGGCGGCCCACCCACCCTGGCCACCGCCGGTTCGGGCGATGTGTTGGCGGGCCTGATCCTGGGGCTGTTGGCCCCTGGTGGCGGTGAGGGGCGGGCCATGGATGCCTTTCACGCCGCCGCCGCCGCCGCCTGGCTGCACGCCCGGGCCGCCGTCCGCTTCGGTCCCGGGCTGGTGGCGGAGGATTTGCCGGAAATGGTGCCGGCATTGCTGGCCGACCTGTTCGCGACAGGGACGGAGAAAAGAGATCAAGCAGTCGCCAAATAGAGAATCGATAAAATTGCGTGCATCTTGCGGCGCTTTCGCCGCCGCCAGCGTCCCATCCGCCGCTTTCCCGGCGAATGCGGGAGCGCCATTTCCTCATTGGAAATATTTAAAATGCCATATTCGGCATATGCCAAAAGCATTGCCGGCATTAAAACAATGGGATACTCTGACATAAATTTGAACTTCTCTTCGACATTTGTGCATCTTTCGGCGCGTCGTCGTTTCACCAGTAATCGGTAGCGTCCCGCCCACGGGATGTTTCACGGATGGGCGTTCGGACGGATAATCGGGCATTGGTGGCGACCGAACGTTTCGTCGTTTGTTACGCAGTGATGGTTTGGTGTGACGGGGACGGTCGCCATTCCGCCCTCATCCAATCAACGCGGTGATTACTGGGGCTTGATAACGGCCTGGGCGCTAATCCGGGCTCGCTTTACTGGGGGGCGGGTGTGGGCTTTTCTCTGTTCCGTCGGTCGCGCCTGGATGATCCTTTGCAGGTCGGGGCGCACTATCGTCGCGTGGTCTCCGGCAGCGTCACCGAAACGGCTGAAGTGCTGACCATCACCAACGACAGTTTCCACATTCCCCACGTGCGCTTCACGGTGCGCAACAACCTGCCCGAGGGAAGCTGTGCCGCCGATCAGCGTACCCTCTCGGCCGAAAGCTTCACCCGCCTGTTCAGCGAGCGCGTGGCCAGTTGACCTTGCCGGCCGGGGACTCCCGTGAGGGGGTGGTTTGGCCCCTGAAGGTTGTTGTCTGCGGGTGATTTACAGGGGCCTAGCCGTAGGTATTAGTCCGCCGCGCCGCCTGGAACTCCGGTCGGGTTGCGCCATATGGTCCATCAGGGCTGCTCCCCCTTTTTGGTGCCCGCGGGCGCTTCGGCCTTGGCTTTATGAGCCGGGGCACATTGCGTCGATGGGTGTCGCCGGCCAATGCGGCCAATCGACGTGAGCCGGTCGATGTGGAAGGACTTGGGAACCCATGGGATGGAAAGACGCGCTACCGGCCAAGAGGCCGGGCCAGGTTCCCGCCGATGGCGGGCCGTCCGCCCCATCCGATGCGGCCACATCGGCGCCCGGTCCCATCTTCGGCCCCGTCGGCAATCTTGTGGATCTGGTCCAGGCCCTATCGTTTTGCCGTGACGTGGCCAGCGTCATGGCGGTGGTGCGCATGGCCGCCCGTGCGCTTAGCGGTGCCGATGGCGTCACCTTCGTGCTGCGGGATGGTGATTTGTGCCATTACGCGGATGAGGACTCGATTGCCCCGCTGTGGAAGGGGAAACGTTTCCCCATGTCCACCTGCATTTCCGGCTGGGTCATGCTGAACCGCCAGCCGGCCATCATCCCCGACATCTACCAGGATCCGCGCATCCCCCATGACGCCTACCGCCCCACTTTCGTGAAAAGCCTGGTGATGGTGCCGGTGCGGGCGGAGGAACCGGTGGCCGCCATCGGCGCCTATTGGGCGGTGGAGCGTGAGCCCCGGGCGGAGGAGGTGGCGCTGTTGCAGGCGGTGGCGCATTCCACCGCCGTGGCGCTGACCAACGTCGGTCTATACGAATCACTGCGCGCCGCCGTCGCCGAAAGCCAGGCGCGGGCGGATGAGGCGGAACGGGCCAACCGCGCCAAGTCGGTGTTCCTGGCGGCCATCAGCCACGATTTGCGCCAGCCGCTGCAGACCATGCGGCTGTACCACAACATGTTGAACGACCGTGCGGCTACCGGCCGGGTAGCCAGCGCCGGTATCGGCGCGGTTACCAACGCCGGTGCGCATCCCGCCACGGCATTGGGCACGGCGCTGGACCGCAAGCTGATCGCCGGCCTGGGTGAGGCCCTGTCGGCCGGCGAGGAACTGTTGCGCGCCCTGCTGGACGTTTCGGTCCTGGATGCCGGCACCGTCGCCGTCAACCGCCAGCGCTTCGGGCTGGAGGCGGTGGTGGCTGGGCTGGTCAGCGGCCTGCGCGGCGAGGCGGAGAAGGCGGGCGTGGACATCCGCCTGCGGCCCGGCGCGAAAAGCGGTCCCCTGCCGGCGCTGGAGGAGGCGGACACCGACCCGGTGCTGCTGAAGTGCATCCTGCGCAACCTGCTGACCAACGCCATCCGCTACACCGGGCGGGGCGGGCGTGTGCTGGTGGCGACCCGTCGCCGGGGCGACGCCATGCTGGTTCAGGTCTGGGATACGGGCATCGGCATTCCGGCCGACCGGATGAGCACCATTTTTGAGGACTTCGTCCAACTCAACAATCCGGAGCGTGACCGGACCAAGGGTTTGGGGCTGGGCCTCGGCATTGTGCGCCGCATGGCGACGCTGCTGGACAGCGCCATCACCGTGCGCTCCGTCCCCGGCCGTGGCTCCGTCTTCTCGGTCCTGGTGCCGTGCGCGCCCGTGGCGGCGCGGGTGGCGGCACCGGCGGAATCGGGCGGCGGCGACAAGCTGCTGGCCTTTCCCCGCGACGGGCAGCATCCGGCCCAGCGGGAAAGCGACCCGCGTACCATCCTGGCGGTGGAGGATGACGCCCTGCAGCGCATGGCGCTGGGCGCCATCATCGAAAGCTGGGGCTATCGCGTCATCACGGCGTCGGGGTCGGACGAAGCCCTGGCCGCCATCCGCGACGCCGTGCGCCTGCCGGGCTTGGTGATCAGCGATTTCCGCCTGCCTGGGCCCTTGAACGGCGTGCAACTGGTGGCCCGTCTGGGCAATGAGATGCGGCGCCATCTGCCCGGCATCATCGTCACCGGCGACACCGATCCCGCCCGCATCCAGGAGGCATCGGCCACCGGCTGCTTGCTGATCCACAAGCCCTATTTGCCCGAGACGCTGCGCGCCGCCATCGACGACGCGCTGCACGGGCTGGAGGCGCCGGCCGCAGCCGGGCGGGCCGACGACGCGCTGGACGGCTGAGCCGCCGCCGCTTCCCGAGTGGATGCGCCGGGTTTATAACCCAAGGCAATGAGGGGTGCCGCCCAGGCCGATCCGCCGGGCCCTATGCGCCCACGCCTTGAGGGAAGAATCGCGCCATGCCCGATACCGCCTCGGTCCCGTCCCGGGCCGTCCCCGACAAGATCCGCCTGCTTGAGGCGCTGGAGCGCAAGGTGCTCTGGCTGTCCGCCTGGACCATTCACAACGCCAACCACATCCGCCCCTCGCGCGACGGGCTGAAGGTGGGTGGCCACCAGGCGTCCAGCGCCTCGTTGGCCACCATCATGACGGCGCTTTATTTCGATGTGCTGCGGCCGCAGGACCGGGTGGCGGTGAAGCCGCACGCCAGCCCGGTCTTCCACGCCATCCAGTACATGCTGGGCCGGCAGACGCGGGAGAAGCTGGAACAGTTCCGCGCCCTGGGTGGGGCGCAGAGCTATCCCTCGCGCACCAAGGACACCGACGACGTGGACTTTTCCACCGGGTCGGTCGGGCTGGGCGTGGCCGTCACCGCGTTCGCCTCGCTGGTGCAGGACTATGTCCGCCTGAAGGGTCTCTCCGACCAGCCGGAGGGACGCATGGTGGCCCTGGTCGGCGATGCCGAGATGGACGAGGGCAACGTCTTCGAGGCCATGCTGGAGGGCTGGAAGCACGATTTGCGCAATACCTGGTGGATCATCGACTATAACCGCCAGAGCCTGGACAGCATCGTGTCCGACCGCCTTTGGGTGCCCATCGAGGGCATGTTCCGCTCGCTGGACTGGAACGTGCAGATCCTCAAATACGGCAAGAAGCTGGAGGCGGCGTTCGCGCAGGAGGGCGGCGACGCCTTGCGCCAGTGGATCGACACCTGTCCCAACCAGCTCTACTCCGCCCTGACCTTCAAGGGCGGGGCCGCCTGGCGCGAGGCGCTGACGCGGGACTTGGGCACCACGCGCGGCATCCGCCACCTCCTGGACGCCCACGACGACGCGGCCCTGGCCGGCCTGATGACCAATCTGGCCGGCCACGACCTGCCGACCCTGCTGGAAACTTTCCACGGCACGACGGACGACCGGCCGGCCTGTTTCATCGCCTATACGGTCAAGGGCCGGGGCTTGCCCTTCCAGGGGCACAAGGACAACCATTCCGGCCTGATGAATCCGGACCAGATGGCGGCGTTCAAGGCCGCCTGTGGTCTGGCGGACGGGCAGGAGTGGGACCGGCATGCCGGCCTGGAGATCGGCGCGGAAGCGTTGGACGCCTTCCTGGCCCAGGTGCCCTTCGCCCAGGGTACTGGGCCGGGGAAAGGCAGCCGCCGGCTGAAGGCGCCGGCCATACCCGTGCCGCCCGCCCTGGCGGTGGACCTGGGTGCCCGCATGTCGACGCAGGAGGGCTTCGGCAAGATCCTGGGCGAAATCGCCAAGGATGATGGCGACTTGGCGGCCCGCATCGTCACCACCTCCCCCGACGTCACGGTGTCCACCAACCTGGGGCCCTGGGTGAACCGCCGCGGCCTGTTCGCGCGCGATGAGACGCAGGACGTCTTCCGCGAACAGAAGGTGGTGTCGGCCCAGCGCTGGCAAGGGGCGCCCGGCGGGCAGCACATCGAACTGGGTATCGCCGAACACAACCTGTTCCTGATGCTGGCGGCCCTGGGCCTCAGCCACGACCTGTTCGGCGCCCGCCTGCTGCCCATCGGCACGCTGTACGATCCCTTCATCAAGCGCGGCCTGGACGCGCTGAACTACGCCGCCTACCAGGACGCCCGTTTCATGGTGGTGGCCACCCCCTCGGGCATCACCCTGGCGCCGGAGGGTGGCGCCCACCAGTCCATCGCGACACCGCTGATCGGCATGGGCCTGCCCAACGTGTCGTCGTTCGAGCCCGCGTACGTGGACGAACTGGCGGCCATCATGGCCTGGGGGTTCGAACATATGCAGCGGCCCAATGGCGGCTCGCTCTACCTGCGGCTCAGCACCCGGCAGCTTGACCAGCCGGTGCGCACCGGCGCCGGCCTGGATCGCGATGCCGTCATCCATGGCGGCTATTGGCTGCGGTCGCCGGCGGCTGATGCCGACCTCGCCATCGTCTATTGCGGCGCCTTGGCGCCCGAGGCGCTGGCGGCCCACGGCCAGGTGCTGGAGGACTGCCCCGGCGCCGGCCTGCTGGCCGTCACCTCACCCGACCGGCTGCACGCCGGCTGGACGGCGGCCCAGCGCCAGGGCCGCGCCGACGCGGCACCCGTGCACCGCCTGCTGTCGGCCTTGCCGGCGGCCGCACGGCTGGTGACGGTGACGGACGGCCACCCCGCCGCCCTTTCCTGGCTGGGCGCCGTGCGCGGCCATATCGTGGCGCCCCTGGGCGTGGAGCGTTTCGGCCAGTCGGCCGACATCCCCGACCTCTACCGCGTCCACGGCCTGGACGCCGACGCCATCATCGACGCCTGCGCCCGCGCGCTGCTGGCATGACGCCGGCCGGCGGTTTCGCTAGAAGCTTTCCAGCGGCTTCACCTGCCGGCCGTCGCCGGTGAAGTTCCCCGGCGCCAGCCAGGCGGCCAGGCGGGCGCGGCGCGGGGACCATTCCGCATCCAGAATGGAATAGACGTTGGTGTCCCAGTTGCGGCCCTTGGCCCACAGGGTCTGGCGCAGCAGGCCCTCATGGGTGAAGCCGTAGCGCAGGGCCGCCCGGTTGGAGGCCAGGTTGGGCGGGCCGCAGCGCCACTCCAGCCGGCGGTAGCCCGACTGGCCCAGGGCGTAGTCGATCAGCAGGAACACACCCTCGGTCCCGCCCACGCGCCGCTGCAGGGCGGGGCCGTAGACCAGGCCGATCTCCGCCGTGCCCATGTCCGGGTTGATCTGCAGCAGCAGCAGCAGGCCGGCGGGGGTGCTGCCGGCCTTGTCGATCACCGTGTACAGCGTCTGGCCGGCCTTCACCGCCCGCTCCGCCAGCCAGATGGTGAAGGCCTCTTCCGCGGCGAAGGGGCCGGAGGGAATCTGGTCCCACAGGGCCGGGTCGTGGCCGATGGCCAGCCACAGGCCGGGCGCGTGGCGCACCGGATCCAGCTTTTCCAGGCTCACGGTGCGGCCGTCCAGGCGGGTGGCGTCCAGGAGGGGGCGGGGCAGGGCGGGGGTGGGGGCCGACAAGGTGGTCATGCCGCGGCGAACCTCTCGGGGGCAGGCGGGTGGGATCGCCGCAGCATAACAAGCACTTCATCGCCACCGATAGCGGCAGTTGCGACCTGGAGTCGCCCAAGAGGCGTAAAACGGCATGCCCCGCCAGCACCTTCCCCACCCCTTTCCGATACGCCGGGCGCGCACGCGGGTTCGCCTAGATTCCTATTTACGCGGGTGTGCGGGTGCTATAGATCGGACGGCGCCTGGAAAACCTCTTCCAGGTTTTGGCCGCGGGCGTGGCGGAACTGGTAGACGCGCTGGATTTAGGTTCCAGTGACGAAAGTCGTGGGGGTTCGAGTCCCTTCGCCCGCACCAAACGCACGTGATATCAACCCAACCGCCCGTGGTCCCTCCGGCCCCGGGCACCCAGGGGCCGGGTATGCCGGCATCCGGGGCCGATCAAAGAGACAGGTTCGAATAGTCCCATGAACATCACCCAGACCAGCACCGAAGGCCTGCGCCGCGAATACACGGTCGTCATCCCCGCCGCCGATCTGGCTGGCCGCGTGGACGTCCAACTGAAGGAAATCGGCAAGACCGTGCGCATGCCGGGCTTCCGCCCCGGCAAGGTGCCGATGTCGGTGCTGAAGCAGCGCTATGGGCAGTCTGTGATGGGCGAGGTGCTGGACAAGGCCATGTCCGACAGCGCCGCCAAGGTGGTTGAGCAGCACAGCCTGCGTCCCGCCCTGCAGCCCAAGGTCGAGATCGTGAAGTTCGAGGCCGACGGCGCCAGCGATCTGGAATTCAAGATGACCTATGAGGTCCTGCCGGAATTCACCCCGGCCGACCTCAGCGGCGTCGCCATCGAGAAGCCGGTGGTCGAGATCACCGACGCGCAGGTCGATGAGGCCGTGGGCCGCATCGCCGCCGGCCGCAAGACCTCCGCCCCCCTGACGGAAGACCGTCCGGCCGCCAAGGGCGACATCGTCGTCATCGACTTCGACGGTTCCGTCGATGGTGAGAAGCGCCCGGGCATGAAGGGCGAAGGCCATGAGCTGGAACTGGGCTCGGGCAGCTTCATCGACAATTTCGAAGAGCAGCTGGAGGGCACCCGCCCGGGTGACCACCGCACCGTCAGCGTCACCTTCCCCGAGGCCTACCACGCCGCCGAGCTGGCCGGTAAGGCCGCCGTGTTCGAGGTGGACGTGAAGGAAGTCAAGGCCGCCGTCGAGGTGACCCTTGATGACGAGTTCGCCAAGGGCCTGGGCTTCGACGACCTGGCCGCGCTGAAGACCGTGATCCGTGAGCGCCTGGGCGGCGACTACACCGTCATGAGCCGCCTGCGCGCCAAGCGCGCCCTGCTGGACCAGCTGGCCGAACTGCACACCTTCGAGGTGCCGGCCGGCATGGTCGAGATCGAGTTCGACCAGATCTGGAAGCGCCTGCAGGAAGAGCTGAAGGCCGGCGACGCCGGTGAGGACGCTGGCAAGGATGAGGAAGAGCTCCGTAAGGAGTACCACGATATCGCCGTCCGGCGTGTTCGTTTGGGTCTGGTCCTTTCCGAGATCGGTCAGGCGAACAATATAACGGTGGCGAGGGAAGAGCTGAACCAGGCCGTGCTGGCCGAGGTGCGGCGCTACCCGGGCCAGGAGCGTGAGGTTTTCGACTTCTTCAAGAACAACCCCCAGGCCGTCGAAAGCCTGCGGGCCCCGGTTTTTGAAGACAAGGTTGTCGACTTCATCCTGGGACAGGTTAAGGTGACGGAGAAGCCCGTGTCGGCTGAAGAGCTGATGCAGGATCCCGATGAGGAAGAGGCGGCCTAAGGCGGCTGTCCCCGTCTTCGGTTTCTGACGGGCCTCGGTACATTACGGAAACGGGGGAGGGGTCGGCCCTCCCCCCGGACCGGCAACGGGCCCGGGGATGGCCCCCGGGTCGGACGCAGCGCTGGAGCAGGCATGATCGACTTTGAGCCGCAGATGAATACGCTGGTCCCCATGGTGGTCGAGCAGACCAATCGGGGTGAGCGGGCTTACGACATCTATTCGCGCCTGTTGAAGGAACGGATCATCTTCCTTGTCGGCGGCGTGAACGACGCGGTGTCCAGCCTGATTTGCGCCCAGCTTCTGTTCCTGGAAGCGGAAAACCCCACGAAGGAAATTTCCTTCTACATCAATTCGCCGGGCGGCATCGTGACCTCCGGGCTGGCGATCTACGACACCATGCAGTACATCCGCTGCCCGGTGGCGACCCTGTGCATCGGCCAGGCCGCCTCCATGGGCTCGCTGTTGCTGGCGGGCGGGACGGAGGGCAAGCGCTATTCGCTGCCCAACAGCCGCATCATGATCCACCAGCCCTCGGGCGGCGCCCAGGGCCAGGCCGCCGACATCGAAATCCAGGCGCGCGAGATCCTGAAGATCCGGCATCGCCTGAACGAAATCTATGTCCGCCACACCGGCCAGCCGATCGACAAGATCGAACGGGCGATGGAGCGTGACAACTTCATGACTGCGGACGAGGCCAAGACGTTCGGTCTGATCGACGACGTCATTGCCACCCGTCCTGGCACCGGTGGCATCGCTCAGGCGGCCTAAGGCGCCCCAAAGGGTTTGAGCGTCCGGCCTCGGCGGCGGTTTTTCGCCGCCGGGGGCGCCCTACCGGGATACCTCGGTATGGGTGGCCGGACATGGTAGGACACACGGGGGGTTGAAAGGCCCGCGTTCCGTGGTGTTGAATGGGCAGGCAGTGGCGGGTGAGCGGTGTTCATCCCCTTGTCCGCCGGCCGATCCCGGGAGGATCGGGCCCCGGTTCCGTCATCGTGATGGCACCGGGTGACTGTCCCGGTGATGTACGGAGCTTTTATGACCAAGTCGACCGGCAGCGATTCGAAAAATACCCTCTACTGCTCCTTCTGCGGGAAGAGCCAGCACGAGGTGCGGAAGCTCATTGCCGGCCCCACGGTGTTCATCTGCGATGAATGCGTGGAATTGTGCATGGACATCATCCGCGAAGAGAACAAGACGACGCTGGTGAAGTCCCGTGACGGCGTCCCCACCCCGCGCGACATCTGCGCGGTGCTGGACGACTACGTCATCGGACAGTTCCACGCCAAGCGCGTCCTCTCCGTCGCCGTGCACAACCACTACAAGCGGTTGGCCCACGGCACCAAGCACAGCGACGTCGAACTGGCGAAGTCCAACATCCTGCTGATCGGCCCCACCGGCTGCGGCAAGACCCTGTTGGCCCAGACGTTGGCCCGCATCATCGACGTGCCCTTCACCATGGCCGACGCCACCACGCTGACCGAAGCCGGTTACGTGGGCGAGGACGTGGAGAACATCATCCTGAAGCTGCTGCAGTCCGCCGACTACAATGTCGAACGGGCGCAGCGCGGCATCGTCTACATCGACGAAGTGGACAAGATCAGCCGCAAGTCCGACAACCCGTCCATCACCCGCGACGTGTCGGGCGAGGGCGTGCAGCAGGCCTTGCTGAAGATCATGGAAGGCACGGTCGCCTCCGTCCCGCCGCAGGGCGGGCGCAAGCATCCGCAGCAGGAATTCCTGCAGGTGGACACGACCAACATCCTGTTCATCTGCGGCGGCGCCTTCGCCGGCCTGGAAAAGATCATCGCCGCCCGCGGCAAGGGCACCTCCATCGGCTTCGGCGCCGATGTGAAGGGCCCGGATGACCGCCGCACCGGCGACGTCCTGCGCGAGGTGGAGCCTGAGGATCTGCTGAAGTTCGGCCTCATTCCGGAATTCGTCGGCCGTCTGCCCGTGGTGGCGACGCTGAACGACCTGGATGAGGAAGCGCTGATCGAGATCCTGACCAAGCCGAAGAACGCCCTGGTCAAGCAGTACCAGCGCCTGTTCGAGATGGAGGACGTGAAGCTCTCCTTCGCGGAAGAGGCCCTGAAGTCCATCGCCAACAAGGCCATCCAGCGCAAGACCGGTGCCCGTGGCCTGCGCTCCATCATGGAATCCATCCTGCTGGAGTCGATGTTCGATCTGCCGGGCCTGCAGGGCGTGGACGAGATCGTCATCAACGGCGAAGTGGTCGAGGGCCGGGCCCAGCCGCTGTACATCTACGCCGACCGCAAGGCCGAGGCGGCACCCGTCGCCTGACGGACCGGCCTCCGGGGAAACCCGGATGCGCCTGCTTGGGGCTTGTTTTGAGACCCGGGAACCCCTTTTGAAGGGGTTTCCCGGGTTTTTCTTTTGCCGGAGGCGGCTTTCCCCCGGGAATACAGGCACTTGAAAGGCTCTTGCCGGCCATGGTGCGGGCAATCCGGCGGTTCGTCCGCGTCAACGGTCGTGGTAGCGCAGAATTCGTCGGGTTCAAGCCCTTGAAGGGGGGTGTTTGGTGTGCCACGTTACCAGGGCGACCTCCCGACGCCGTGCCCATGACGGGGCGGCTGGTGGATGGCGGGTCAGGCCCATCATGGGCTGGCCGCTGATATTCTGAGTGGAAGGTCAGATCAATGTTGGAAGCCACCCGAGGAACCCTTTACCCGGTCCTCCCCCTGCGCGACATCGTGGTGTTCCCCCATATGATCGTGCCCCTGTTCGTCGGGCGCGAAAAGTCGGTGCGGGCACTGGAAGACGTGATGAAGGATGACAAGCAGATCCTGCTGGTCACCCAGAAGAACGCCGCGCAGGACGATCCCACGCCCGACGACATCTACACCGTCGGCACCATTGGCACCGTGCTGCAGCTGCTGAAGCTTCCCGACGGGACCGTGAAGGTCCTGGTCGAGGGTGGACAGCGCGCGCGCATCGTCAGCTTTGAGCGCAACGAGGATTTCTTCCAGGCGTACGCGGAGCCGATCGAGGAAAAGACGGGTGAGGCGCAGGAGGCCGAGGCCCTGGCCCGCGCCGCCGTGGCCCAGTTCGAGCAGTACATCAAGCTGAACAAGAAGATCCCGCCGGAAGTGCTGGTCTCGGTCAATCAGATCGAGGAACCGGGCAAGCTGGCCGACACCATCGCCTCACACCTGGCGCTGAAGATTCCGGAGAAGCAGCAGCTTCTGGAAGCGGCGACGGTGGGTGAGCGGCTGGAGAAGGTCTATGCCTTCATGGAAGGCGAGATCGGCGTGCTTCAGGTGGAAAAGCGCATCCGCAACCGCGTCAAGCGGCAGATGGAGAAGACCCAGCGCGAGTACTATCTGAACGAACAGATGAAGGCCATCCAGAAGGAACTCGGTGAGTCCGAGGATGGCAAGGACGAGGTCGCCGAGATCGAGGAACGCATCGCCAAGACCCGCTTCAGCAAGGAAGCCCGGGAAAAGGCGCTGGCCGAGGTCAAGAAGCTGCGGACCATGAGCCCCATGTCCGCCGAGGCGACGGTGGTGCGCAACTACCTGGACTGGATGCTGTCCATTCCGTGGAAGAAGCGCACCAAGGTGAAGAAGGACATCAAGGGGGCCGAGGCCATCCTGGATGCCGATCACTACGGCCTGGAGAAGGTCAAGGAACGCATCCTGGAGTACCTGGCCGTGCAGCAGCGCATGGACAAGGTGAAGGGTCCGATCCTGTGCCTGGTCGGTCCGCCCGGCGTCGGCAAGACCTCGCTCGGCAAGTCCATCGCCAAGGCCACCGGCCGCAACTTCGTCCGCGTGTCGCTGGGCGGCGTGCGGGATGAGGCCGAGGTGCGCGGTCACCGCCGCACCTACATCGGCTCCATGCCCGGCAAGGTCATCCAGGGCATGAAGAAGGCGAAGTCGTCCAACCCGCTGTTCCTGCTGGATGAGATCGACAAGCTGGGTGCCGATTGGCGCGGCGACCCGTCGTCGGCCCTGCTGGAGGTCCTGGATCCCGAGCAGAACGCCACCTTCAACGACCATTACCTGGAGGTCGATTACGATCTGTCCGACGTGATGTTCGTCTGCACGGCCAACACCCTGCGCATGCCCCAGCCCCTGCTGGACCGCATGGAGGTGATCCGGCTGTCGGGCTACACCGAGGATGAGAAGATCGAGATCACCCGTGGGCACTTGATCGACAAGGAACTGAAGGCCCACGGCCTGAAGGCGGGCGAGTTCACCATCTCCGACGACGCGCTGCGCGACCTGATCCGCTATTACACGCGGGAAGCCGGTGTCCGCAGCCTGGAGCGTGAGATCGCCAACCTGGCCCGTAAGGCGATCAAGGAGATCCTCATGAAGGGGATCGAGAAGGTCGCGGTCACCCGTCGCAACCTCGACAAGTATGCCGGCGTGCGCCGGTATCACTATGGCGAGGCGGAGAAGGAGGATCTGGTGGGCTGCACCACCGGTCTGGCCTGGACGGAAGTGGGCGGCGAACTGCTGACCATCGAGGCGGTGATGCTGCGCGGCAAGGGCCGTGTCACCACCACGGGCAAGCTGGGCGAGGTCATGAAGGAATCGGTGCAGGCCGCCGAGAGCTTCGTGAAGTCCCGGGCGACGCAGTTCGGCATCAAACCGACCCTGTTCGAGCGTAAGGACATCCACGTTCACGTACCCGAAGGAGCTACGCCTAAGGACGGTCCGTCCGCCGGCGTGGCCATGACCACCTCCATCGTCTCCGTGCTGACGGGTATTCCTGTGCGCAAGGATGTCGCCATGACCGGCGAAATCACTTTGCGCGGCCGGGTGCTTCCCATCGGCGGCCTGAAGGAGAAATTGTTGGCGGCCCTGCGGGGCGGCATCAAGACCGTGTTGATTCCAAAGGATAATGAGAAGGACCTGGCTGACATTCCCGATAATGTTAAGCGCGGCCTGACCATCATCCCGGTAACCACCGCGGACGAGGTGTTGCGCAACGCCTTGGTGCAGCCGCTGACGCCGATTGAATGGTCCGAGCCCGAAGTTGTCGAGCCCGTCGCCGCGAAAGCCGCAGAAGACGGGAAGGATGACGTGATTCGGCATTGAAGTACGGACAAAAATCGTGTGAATTGAAGGCCTGACGCGACGGCCCCGGGGTGGATAACCCCGGGGCCGTACGTCCGAACCGAATCCCAATCCCGGCGCGCGCCCCGCGACCGGGACGTAATCCAAGTCAGATCCTGCTTCAAGAAGGGGGGCCTTAAGTGAATAAGAACGATCTCGTTGCCGTCGTTGCCGAGGCTGCGGGCCTGTCCAAGGCTGATGCGAACAAGGCGGTCGATGCGGTGTTCGACGGCATCACCGACGCCCTCAAGAAGGGCGACGAAGTTCGCCTGGTCGGTTTCGGCACTTTCGCCGTTGCCGAACGCGCCGCCTCCGAAGGCCGCAACCCGCGGACGGGCGAGAAGATCTCCATCGCCGCCAGCAAGCAGCCGAAGTTCAAGCCCGGCAAGGGCCTGAAGGACGCGCTGAACTAAAAACGGCTTCTTGCCGCTTTTGCATGCCGGTCTTGGGGGACCGGTCGCCGCGCCAGCGGCCCAGTCCCCCGATGACTAGCGTTTGGGTGAGCCGCTCCTTCCCTGGGGCGGCAACTTCAACGGACCCGCGGTTCAAGCCGCGCAGGATCATTGACGCCCGAAAACAGTGCCGAGTATCTATGAAAGGCGGGACGCCGGCTGGTGTTCCCGTCCTTTTTTATGGTCGTGTCGCTGAGGCGGCGGGATCATGCCGGAAGCCAGGCTCTCTCTTAAAACAGAGGCGGCTTTCGTCCCGGTCTTATAAGGCCGAGGGGAACGGGCGGTTAGCTCAGGGGTAGAGCAGGTGCTTTACACGCATCGGGTCGGGGGTTCAAATCCCTCACCGCCCACCACCAATACCAATCCTTTATAGCCTGGGTCTTTCATGATCTGGGCCGCTAAGCCCGGCACTCCCGCATCTGCCGAAAGGGCAGCGGGTGGGCAAGGCTGTTATCCCTTCCGGCCCCGGATTGTCACTTTGACGGGGCGCACAAACCTGTAATCATCCCGCCTCGTGTCGGCGCCCCATGGGTTGGGCGCCACGGGGCAGTCGCTGCCAAGCAAGCGGGAAACAAAGGGCGCGTCCGGCCGTGGGGCATTCCCCCCTTGGTCGTGCGAGCACCTTTCATCTGGAGGGGGCATGGCGTCGCAGGGCCAGTCGGTTTTTGGGGAAGCGATCAATCTCTATCGGGTGGTCTTCGCCGATCCGGGGCGCATCGTGCGTTTCCTGGGCATGCCGGCCGTCTTCAGCGTGGCCTCCGCCCTGTTTTTCCAGCTGCGCAGCCTGCAATACCAGCGCCAGCAGCCCGACGACAACCAGTGGGCCGAGTTCGGCCTGATCTTCCTGGTCATGGTGGTGTTCCAGACCTGGGCGCACGTGCGATCGCTGTCGGCGTGGTCGCGCTGGGTACAGAGCGGGACGGAGCCCCTGACCTTCCTGCAGCCGGGCTTCGGCCGGAACGAATGGAACGTGGTCGGCTGGCAGATCCTGTATTTCCTGATGCTGATGATCATGTTGCTGGTGGTGTTCTTCGTGGCCCGGCTGGGTTTCGACCAGGCCAGCGGCGATCAGGTGGGCCCCGGTTTCTGGCTGGCGGCGCTGGCGGGTGTCATCGCCTTCGGCGTGGCGCTGCTGCATGTCACCGTGCGCCTGGGCGTGGGCCTGGTCGCCATCCTGTTGGGGGAACCGGCGCAGTTCGGCCGATATTGGCGGGCGGTTACCCCCCTGGCCTGGCGTTTGACCGGGGTGGTCCTGGTCAGCCAGATGCTGCTGCAGGTGCCTTTGCTGCTCTGCAACCGGCTGATCATGGGGGAATGGCTGGCGGGTGACGCCGTGACATCCCAGGATGTGACCGTCAGCCTGGCCTGGACGGGCGTTGCCGCCATTGTCAATTTCGTCTGCGTCGCCCTG
Organism: Azospirillaceae bacterium; assembly: GCA_028283825.1. NCBI lineage: Bacteria > Pseudomonadati > Pseudomonadota > Alphaproteobacteria > Rhodospirillales > Azospirillaceae > Azospirillaceae bacterium. Next base: position 888,364 of record JAPWJW010000001.1, read on the forward strand.
CTGGCCGTGGCGTTGGCACGGACCTACAAGGCCGTTACCCGGGATGCGGCACCCGCTGTCATCCTGCCCGCCGGCCTTCATGGCGAGGATGGCCGGTGACCGGCCTTCCGCCGCCCGATGGGTCTCCTTCCGCCGGTCCCCGCGCCGGCTTGACCCGCCAGCATCGCACGTTGCTGTTCATCCTGGGGCTGGCCATGATTGGTGGCCGGCTATGGGACATGCACCAGTCCGGCGGCCACGGCCAGGCCGCCGATTGGATCGTCATGGCCCTGGGGGCCGGCGTCCTGGGGTTCGTCCTCATCATCAGCCGCCGGCCCGGACGCTGATCCGTCCCCATCCACCAGACGCCCGCCCGCCGCACTGCCCGGACCGATTCCTATGGAAACGATGACCGCCGTCCTGATCCTGCTGCTGGCCGTGGTCGTGTCCGGCGGCATCGGGCGGTTCCTGCCGCAACTTCCCCAACCGCTGATCCAGGTGGCCCTGGGGGCGTTGCTGGGCTGGGCATCGGGCGTGTCCATCGCCCTGAACCCCGATCTTTTCCTGCTGCTGTTCATTCCACCGCTGCTGTTCCTGGACGCCTTCCGTTTTCCGGCGGCGGAACTTCGGCGTCTGGGCGGAATCATCCTGACGCTGGCCATCGGCCTGGTGGTCTTCACGGTCGTGGGGGCCGGATATGCCATCCATTGGCTGCTGCCCGGCATGTCCCTGGCCCCGGCCTTCGCGCTGGCGGCCGTGCTGTCGCCCACCGATGCCGTCGCCGTCGCCGGGATGACCGGCCGTGCCCGCCTGCCCAAGCGCCTGAAACATATATTGGAGGGGGAGGCGCTGCTGAACGACGCCTCCGGCCTGGTGTGCTTGCACTTCGCCGTGCAGGCGGCCATGACGGGCGGTTTTTCGGCCGGGGCTGCCACGCTTGCCTTCCTATGGATGGCAATCGGTGGGATCCTGGTCGGCGTGGTGGTGGTGGCCGCGGTGCGCTTGATCCAGGGTTGGCTCATCCGCGCCCGGGGCGATACGCCGGGCACCACCATCCTGGCCATGCTGCTGGTGCCTTTCGCCGCCTATCTGGCGGCGGAGCATCTGGCCATGTCCGGCATCCTGGCGGCGGTGGCCGCCGGCATGACCCTGAACCTGTTGCCCCTGGAAGAGGCGGGGCAGGTCGCCACCCGGCTGCAGGGCACGGCCGTGGGCGATATGGTCCAGTTCACCCTGAACGGTGTCATCTTCGTGCTGCTGGGCTGGCAACTGCCGGGCATCCTGGTCCAGGCGCCGGCCATCGCCCAGCAGGCCGGCAAGCCCCATGCCATCCTGCCGCCGGCCGCGGCCGAGGCGATGGGCGGCATGCTGGCCGGCCTGGGCTGGCTGGGTTTCTATGTGCTGGTCATCGCCGCCGTCCTGATGGGGCTGCGCCTGCTGTGGGTCTGGTTCTGGCTGGAACTGCGCCGGGCGGCCGCCCGACGGCGGGGCAGGGTGCGCGATGTACCCCGCCGCCGGGTGGTTTTGGTGACGGCAGTCGCCGGGGTGCGCGGCGCCGTCACCTTGGCCGGTGTGCTGTCCCTGCCGGAATTCCTGCGCGAGGGCGTGCCGTTCCCCGGCCGCGACGTGGCCATCTTCCTGGCGTCGGGCGTCATCCTGGTTTCCCTGGTGGGGGCCAGTGTTGGCCTGCCCCTGTTGCTGCGCCACCTGGACATGCCGGAGGAGGACGCGGCGGTGGAGGAGGAAAGGACGGCCGAGGTGGCACTGGCCCGTGCCGCCCTGCGCCGGCTGGAACAGGCGCATCAGGCCATAGCACCCGGCTCGGCGGAGTCGGACCTTTATACTGAAGCGGCCTTGCGACTCATGGAGTTCTACCGCCGCCAGGTGGAGGATCCGGACATGCCGGTGGATGCCCGGGCCCAAAGCCGCCGCCGCCTGGCCATAGAGGCCGAGCTGCGCCTGTCCGCCGTGCGGGCCAAGCGGGACGAACTGGCCCGCCTGCACCGCGTCCACGCGATCAGCGACGAGACCTGGCGGCGGGTCATGCATAGCCTGGACATGATGGAAGCCTCGCTGAGCCGTTCCCGCGTGCTTTGAGACGCTACCGCAAGTTGGCGTCCCCGCATTGCCATGGCCTGCCCCTGGGGGCATGGCTGCCCCTATCCGTGAGCAGAGGTCGGATTCCCGTCGGGCAAATCCAGGGAAAATGCTAAACTGCAACGATTCCGACAGCGCCGGCGGCACGTCGTCCGGCGCCGGAGGCAACGGCAGCGGAGCTTAGGGCCATGCATGGTGATGAGCACGGTGATGAACGTCGCCTCGGCGACCGGATTTTGGATGCGCTAGAACTAGCGGTGCAGCAGGGCAACCTTACGGTGGCCGATCCGTTGGCGCAGGCGCTGGAATTGAGCATGACGGGCTTCGGTGGGCCCGGCGCCGTCGACCATCGCGGCGTGCCGGTCCGGCTGATGGAGGCGCTGGATCGGCTGGATGATTTACGGCGCGCTCAAAAAGTCGCGTAAAATCAGTCAGTTACGGATTTTGAAAAAAATCTGACGCCATCGCGTTTTTCCTGTTTGACAAGCCGGGCGCCGTTCGACTACAAACCGCGCACCGCAGCGACGCTGACCGGCACGAAACGCACCGAACGATGAAACGGACGGGGCGGAACGAACGGAAAAGCGGTGTTGCGAACGACGCGGGTGTAGCTCAGTTGGTTAGAGCGCCGGCCTGTCACGCCGGAGGCCGCGGGTTCAAGTCCCGTCACTCGCGCCACTTTATCAGTCCTGAGACAGGGGATTGATGCTTCAGCAAGGCCGCCCTGGCAACAGGGCGGCCTGCTTGCTTTTGGGCGCCCTCGCACCTGCGGTAGAGCGGCGGTTGAGAGTGCTTCTCAACAACCCCAATTTTTGCCATTTCCCCCGTATTTTCAGCGCCTTGGCCCCCATATTGCGCATGGCGTAATTTGCTTTCCTTGGGCACGGCACCCGCCTATATTCCATCACGCCCGGCCCCAAGCCGGGCTTTTGTGCAGGCGTCCGGACCCCCGCATGGGTTTGGAGGTTATGTCCAGAACCGGCGGGCAGGCCGGCCGGGGTCCAGATTGATGATCGGGTGGGCGCGTCAAAGCGCACTTGGTTATGGCTGTGCCTCTTGCCAACCCCTCCGCCGGTGCCAACCGGGACGAAATTTGGGGCACATCCATGTCCAGTCAGGTCATGTCCGCCGAGCTGCTGAGCCAGTATCTGCCGATCATCATTTTCCTGGCCATCGCCGGGGTGGTGGCGGCGCTGATGGTGTTCAGTTCCATGCTGGTGGCCAAGCAGAAGCCCGACAGCGAAAAGCTGTCCGCTTATGAATGCGGGTTCGAGCCGTTCAACGACGCGCGCAGCAAGTTCGACGTCCGGTTCTACCTGGTCGCCATCCTCTTCATCATCTTCGATCTCGAGGTGGCTTTCCTGTTTCCCTGGGCCGTGTCCCTGGGCCGCATCGGCCTGTTCGGCTTCTGGTCGATGATGGCCTTCCTGGGCATCCTGACCATCGGCTTCATTTACGAGTGGAAGAAGGGCGCCCTGGACTGGGAGTGATCCTGGCCGGCCTTTCGCCTTTTCCGCTCGCGCACCATCGCATCGCTGCCCGTTCACACCGGAGCCAGACCCGTGACGTCATTGCCAACCGCCTCCCCCGTTTCCCCCGCCGGCCTTCCCGTCGGCGTGGGCGCGCCCCTGCCGCCGGGCCCCGCCCAGGACGCCTACATCAAGGCCGTGACGACGGAGTTGCAGGACAAGGGCTTCGTCGTCGCCTCGCTGGAAGCGCTGCAGGGCTGGGCCCGTACCGGCTCGCTGTGGCCCATGACCTTCGGTCTGGCCTGCTGTGCGGTGGAAATGATCCACTCCTACATGAGCCGGTTCGACCTTGACCGGTTCGGCGTCATTCCCCGTCCCAGCCCGCGCCAGTCCGACGTGATGATCGTCGCCGGCACCCTGTGCAACAAGATGGCCCCGGCCCTGCGCAAGGTTTACGACCAGATGGCGGAGCCGCGCTGGGTCATCTCCATGGGTTCCTGCGCCAACGGCGGCGGCTACTACCACTACAGCTATTCCGTGGTGCGCGGCTGCGACCGCATCGTGCCCGTGGACATCTATGTGCCGGGCTGCCCGCCGACCGCCGAAGCGCTGGTCTATGGCGTGCTGCAACTGCAGAAGAAGATCAAGGGCGGTAACCGCCTGGTCCGGCGCTGATCGCTGGGGGATCGGACATGAACGAAGAAACCCTACAGGCGCTGGGCGCCAAGATCGCGGCGGCCCTGCCGGGTGCCGTGACCAGCGTCGAGCTGAAGGGCGGCGAGCTGGTGATCAACGCCACCCGCGACGGCCTGCTCAAGACGCTGACCGTGCTGCGCGACGATGCCGGTTGCCGCTTCACCCAGCTGATCGACATCACCGCCGTGGACTGGCCCTCAAAGCCGGAGCGCTTCGAGGTGGTCTACCTGCTGCTGTCGGTGTCCAAGAACCTGCGCGCCCGGGTGAAGGTGACGACGGACGAGGATACGCCCGTCCCGTCCTGCGTCCCGCTGTTCCCGGCCGCCGGCTGGTACGAACGTGAAACGTGGGACATGTTCGGCGTGTTCTTCTCGGGCCATCCCGACCTGCGCCGCATCCTCACCGACTACGGGTTCGAGGGGCATCCCCTGCGCAAGGACTTCCCGCTGACGGGCTATGTCGAGGTCCGTTACGACGACGAACAGAAGCGCGTGGTCTATGAGCCGGTGAAGCTGACTCAGGATTTCCGTGCCTTCGATTTCATGTCGCCCTGGGAGGCGATGACCGATGTGCAATTGCCGGGCGACGAGAAGGCGGTCATTCCGCTGGGCGCGTCGCTGCGCGGCGGCGGCGTGAAGAAGTGAGATCGGCCATGGCCAATCCGGTTGAAAACCAGATCAAACCCTACACGATTAACTTCGGCCCGCAGCATCCGGCGGCCCACGGCGTGTTGCGCCTGGTGCTGGAGATGGACGGCGAGATCGTGGAGCGTGCGGATCCGCATATCGGCCTGCTGCACCGCGGCACCGAAAAGCTGATCGAGTACAAGACCTACATCCAGGCGATGCCCTACTTCGACCGGTTGGACTATGTGTCCCCGATGTCGGAAGAGCACAGCTTCGTGCTGGCGACGGAAAAGTTGCTGGGCATCACCCCGCCCAAGCGCGCCCAGCACATCCGTGTGCTGTTCGCCGAGCTGACCCGCATCCTGAACCATCTGCTGAACGTCACCACGTTCGCGATGGACGTGGGTGCGCTGACCCCGGCCCTGTGGGGCTTCGAGGAACGCGAAAAGCTCATGGAGTTCTATGAGCGCGTGTCCGGCGCCCGCATGCACGCCAACTACTTCCGCGTCGGCGGTGTCCACCAGGACCTGCCGGCCGGCATGCTGGACGACATCCAGGCCTATGCCGAGAAGTTCGAGGCGTTCATCGACGACGTGGAAGGCCTGCTGACGGCCAACCGCATCTTCAAGCAGCGCTTGGTCGACATCGGCATCGTCTCGGGTGACGAGGCGCTGGCCTGGGGCTTCACCGGCCCGGTGCTGCGCGCGTCCGGCGTTCCCTGGGATCTGCGCAAGGCCCAGCCTTACGACACCTACGCCGAGTACGACTTCGACGTCGCCATCGGCAAGACGGGCGACTGCTACGCCCGCTACCTGGTGCGCGTGGAAGAGATGCGGCAGTCCAACCGCATCGTCCTGCAGGCGGTGGAAAAGCTGCGCACCGTCGGCGGTGCCGTGAAGGTGGATGATCGCAAGATCGCCCCGCCGCCGCGCGCCGACATGAAGCGCTCGATGGAATCGCTGATCCATCACTTCAAGCTGTACACCGAGGGCTATCACGTCCCGGCGGGCGAGACCTACACCGCCACCGAATCGCCCAAGGGCGAGTTCGGCGTGTACCTGGTGTCCGACGGTTCCAACCGTCCCTACCGCTGCAAGATCCGGCCGACGGGCATCGCCCATCTGCAGGGTGTTGATTTCATGTCCCGGGGCCACATGCTCGCCGACGCCGTCGCGGTCATCGGCTCCATCGACGTCGTGTTCGGAGAGATCGACCGATGAGCGCCCCCCACACCCCGGCCGCCGGTCCGGCCACCTTCGAATTCACGGCGGACAACCTGGCGCTGGCCCAGCGGATCATCGCCAAGTATCCGGAAGGCCGCCAGACCAGTGCGGTGATGCCCTTGCTCGACCTGGCCCAGCGCCAGAATGACAACTGGCTGCCGCAGGTCGCGATGGACTACATCGCCGGCATGCTGGGCATGGCGCCCATCCGCGTGTACGAGGTCGCCAGCTTCTACACCATGTACAACCTGAAGCCGGTGGGTAAGCACTTCGTGCAGGTCTGCACGACCACTCCGTGCTGGCTGCGCGGTTCGGACGAGGTGCTGGCCGCCTGCAAGCGCAAGCTGGGCATCGGCCCGGGCGAGACCACGCCGGACGGCCAGTTCACGGTGGTCGAGGTGGAATGCCAGGGTGCTTGCGTCAACGCCCCCGTCATCGCCCTCGACGACATCTATTATGAGGATCTGGACGCCGCCTCCACCGAGGCGCTGCTGGACACCCTGATCCGGGGCGAGAAGCCCAAGCCCGGCCCGCAAAACGGCCGTATCAATTCCGCGCCCATCGGTGGTCCGACGACCCTGATCGAAATGGCGCGGCGTAACGGCGTCAAGCCGGCGTCGCAGGAGTAAGGCCGATGTTGCGCGACGAAGACCGCATCTACACCAACCTCTACGGCTATGAGGACTTCCGCCTGGACGCCGCCCGCAAGCGCGGCGACTGGGACGGGACCAAGGCCATCCTGGAGCGTGGGCGCGAGACCATCATCGAGCAGGTGAAGGAATCGGGCATGCGCGGCCGTGGCGGCGCCGGTTTCTCCACCGGCCTGAAGTGGTCCTTCATGCCCAAGAAGGTGGACGGCCCCGTCTACCTGGTGATCAACGCCGACGAGGGCGAGCCCGGCACCTGCAAGGACCGTGAGATCCTGCGCCACGATCCGCACAAGCTGATCGAAGGCTGCCTGATCGCCGGTTTCGCCATCGGCGCCTCCGCCTGCTACATCTACATCCGTGGCGAGTTCTACGGCGAGGCGTCCAACGTCCAGGTCGCCATCGACGAGGCGTACGCCGCCGGCCTGATCGGCAAGAACGCCTGCGGCAGCGGCTACGACTACGACATCTACCTACACAAGGGTGCGGGCGCCTATATCTGTGGCGAGGAAACGGCGCTCATCGAGTCCATCGAGGGCAAGAAGGGCCAGCCGCGCAACAAGCCGCCGTTCCCCGCGAATGCCGGCCTGTATTCCCGCCCGACCACGGTCAACAACGTGGAAAGCATCGCGGGCGTTCCCACCATCCTGCGTCGCGGCCCCGCCTGGTTCGCCGGCATCGGCCGCCCGAAGAACGTGGGCACCAAGCTGTTCTGCATCTCCGGCCACGTGAACAAGCCGTGCAACGTGGAAGAGGAGATGGGCATCCCGCTGAAGGAGCTCATCGAGCGCCACGCCGGCGGCGTGCGCGGTGGCTGGGACAACCTTTTGGCCATCATCCCCGGCGGTTCGTCGGTGCCGGTGATGCCCAAGAGCGTCTGCGACACCGTCCTGATGGACTTCGACGCCCTGCGTGAGGTCGGTTCCGGCCTGGGCACCGCCGCCGTGATCGTCATGGACAAGTCCACCGACATCGTGCGCGCCATCGCCCGCCTGTCGAAGTTCTACCAGCATGAAAGCTGCGGCCAGTGCACGCCGTGCCGCGAAGGCACCGGCTGGCTGGCCCGCGTCATGGACCGCATGGTCCGTGGCCAGGCCCGGCTGGAAGAGATCGACATGCTGCAGGACGTGACCAAGCAGATCGAGGGCCGCACCATCTGCGCGCTGGGCGACGCCGCCGCCTGGCCGGTGCAGGGCCTCATCCGGCACTTCCGTCCCGAGATGGAACGCCGCATCGCCGATTATCGCCAGAGCATCGCTGCCGAGTGATCGGTGGAAGGATTTGAGACATGCCGAAACTGACCATCGACGGTATCGAGCTTGAAGTGGCGCCTGGCACCTCCGTGCTGCAGGCCTGCGAGCAGCTGGGCATCGAGGTTCCGCGCTTCTGCTATCACGAGAAGCTGTCGGTCCCGGCCAACTGCCGCATGTGCCTGGTGGAGATGGAGAAGGCGCCCAAGCCCATCGCCAGCTGCGCCATGCCCTGCGGCGAAGGCATGGTGATCAAGACCGACACCGAGACCGTGCACAAGGCCCGCAAGGGGGTGATGGAGTTCCTGCTCATCAACCACCCGCTGGACTGCCCCATCTGCGACCAGGGCGGCGAGTGCGACCTGCAGGATCAGGCGATGGGTTACGGTTTCGACCGTGGCCGCTACCTGGAAGAAAAGCGCGCGGTCAAGGACAAGAACCTGGGCCCGCTGATCAAGACCATCATGACGCGCTGCATCCACTGCACGCGCTGCATCCGCTTCAGCGATGAAATCGCGGGCGTGTCCGTGATGGGCGCCACCGGCCGTGGCGAACACATGGAGATCGGCACCTACGTCGAGGCCGCCGTCTCTTCGGAGTTGTCGGGCAACCTGGTGGACGTGTGCCCGGTGGGCGCCCTGACCTCCAAGCCCTACGCCTTCACCGCCCGCCCCTGGGAACTGCGCAAGACGGAATCGGTGGACGTCCTGGACGCCGTCGGCTCCAACATCCGCATCGACACCCGTGGCGGCGAAGTGCTGCGCATCCTGCCCCGCCTGAACGAGGCGGTGAACGAGGAATGGATCAGCGACAAGACCCGCTACGCCCATGACGGCCTGCGGCGTCAGCGTCTGGACCGCCCCTTCATCCGTGAGAACGGCAAGCTGCGCGCCGCCTCGTGGGAAGAGGCCCTGGCCCTGGTCGCGTCCAAGCTGAAGGCGACCGCGCCGGAGAAGATCGCGGCCGTCGCCGGCGACCTGGCTGATGCCGAAAGCCTGCTGGCCCTGAAGGACCTGCTGGGCGGCCTGGGTGTCGCCAGCCTGGAAAGCCGCCAGGACGGCAGCGCCATCGATGCCTCCTCGCGTTCCGGCTACATCTTCAACAGCACCATCGCGGGCATCGAGCAGGCGGACCATGTCTTCCTGATCGGCACCAACCCCCGTTGGGAAGCCAGCCTGGTCAACGCCCGCATCCGCAAGCGTTACCTGCAGGGCGGCCTGACGGTCACCGTGCTGGGCCCGCGCGCCGACCTGACCTTCCCGGTCGAGCATCTGGGCAACGACGCCACGGTGCTGAACGCCATCGCCGACGGCAGCCACCCCTATGCCGCCACGCTGAAGGCCGCCAAGAACCCGGTCCTGATCCTGGGCTCCGGCGCGCTGGCCCGTCCGGACGGCGCCGCCGTCTGGGCAGCATCCCGCGCGGTGGCCGAGGCCTGCGGCCTGGTGCGTGACGACTGGAACGGCTTCAACGTCCTGCACCGCGCGGCCTCCCGCGTCGCCGCCTTGGACCTGGGTTTCCTGCCCACGGCCGGTGGTCGCGACCTGGCCGGCATCCTGGACGGCACCCGCAAGGGTGAGGTCGAGGTGGTCTACCTGCTGGGTGCCGACGAGATCGAGGCCCAGCACTTTGGCCGCGCCTTCGTGGTCTACCAGGGCCACCACGGTGACCGGGGCGCCCATCGCGCCGACGTCATCCTGCCGGGTGCCGCCTACACCGAGAAGAACGCGACCTACGTCAACACCGAAGGCCGCGCCCAGCACACCCGCCAGGCCACCTTCCCGGTGGGTGAGGCGCGTGAGGACTGGAAGATCATCCGCGCCCTGTCCGGCGCCCTGGGCAAGCCGCTGCCGTACGACACGCTGCAGCAGCTGCGCAAGCGCCTGGCCGACGCCAACCCGGCGTTCGCGAACATCGACCGGGTCACGCCCGCCGCCTGGGGTGCCTTCGGCACCGCGGGCGCCGTGGCCGCCGCCCCCTTCACCCTGCCGGTGGAGAACTTCTACATGACCGACGCGATCAGCCGCGCCTCCGCCACCATGGCCGAGTGCACGGAGGCCTTCGTGTCGCCCGCCGTTGTCGAGAGGACGGGTACCCATGGCTGATTTCCTCGCCCTCCACCTGGGGATGCCCCTGGCCGGGGCCACCCTGCTGGCGATCGTCCTCAAGATCCTGGCGATCATGGTCCCGCTGCTGATCTGCATGGCCATGCTGACCTACGCCGAGCGTAAGGTCCTGGGCGCCATCCAGCTGCGCCAGGGCCCGAACATGGTGGGCCCCTTCGGCCTGCTGCAGCCCTTCGCCGACGGCCTGAAGCTGCTCAGCAAGGAAACGATCATCCCGTCCGGCGCCAACCGCGCCGTGTTCCTGATCGCGCCCATGCTGACCTTCCTGCTGGCGCTGGTCGCCTGGGCGGTCATTCCCTTCGGCGACGGCATGGTGCTGTCCGACATCAATGTCGGCGTGCTGTACCTGTTCGCCATCAGCTCGCTGGGTGTCTACGGCATCATCATGTCGGGCTGGGCGTCCAACTCCAAGTACGCCTTCCTGGGCGGCCTGCGGTCCGCAGCACAGATGGTCAGCTACGAGGTCTCCATCGGCTTCGTCATCATCACCGTGCTGCTGTGCGTCGGCTCGCTGAATCTGTCGGACGTGGTGAAGGCGCAGACCCACCTGTGGTTCTGCATCCCGCTGTTCCCCATGTTCGTCGTGTTCTTCATCTCGGCCCTGGCGGAAACCAACCGCGCCCCGTTCGATCTGCCGGAAGGCGAGTCGGAACTGGTCGGCGGTTTCCACACCGAATACTCGGCCATGGCCTTCGCCCTGTTCTTCCTGGGCGAATACATCAGCATGATCCTGATGAGCGGCATGACCTCGGTGCTGTTCCTGGGCGGTTGGCTGGCCCCGTTCGGCCTGACCTTCATCCCCGGCCCGCTGTGGTTCATCGCCAAGATCTGCTTCTGCCTGTTCGTGTTCATCTGGGTGCGCGGCACGCTGCCCCGCTACCGGTATGACCAGCTGATGCGCCTGGGCTGGAAGGTCTTCCTGCCGTTCTCGCTGATCTGGGTGATTTTGACCGCCGGCGTGCTGGTCTACTTCGACCTGCTGCCGAAGTAAGCCCTGGGTTTCTACGCGTATGACCGCGGGGGGAGCCGCCCCCCGCATCAAGGAATGAGGTGACGACATGGCCTGGCTCGATCGCACGGCGCGCGGCCTGTTCATGACCGAGTTGGTGAAGGGCTTCGCCCTGACCTTCAGCTACATGTTCAAGCCCAGGGTGACCATCAACTACCCGTATGAGCGCAGCCCGCTGAGCCCGCGCTTCCGTGGTGAGCATGCGCTGCGCCGCTATCCCAACGGGGAAGAGCGCTGCATCGCCTGCAAGCTGTGCGAAGCGGTGTGCCCGGCCCTGGCCATCACCATCGAGGCGGAACCGCGCGAGGACGGCTCGCGGCGGACCACCCGCTACGACATCGACATGACGAAGTGCATCTACTGCGGCCTGTGCCAGGAGGCCTGCCCGGTGGACGCCATCGTCGAAGGCCCCAACCTGAACTACGCCACCGAGACCCGTGAGGAGCTTTTCTACAACAAGGAAAAGCTGCTGGATAACGGCGACCGGTGGGAGCCCCTGCTGGCGGCCAACATCGCCGCCGACGCGCCCTATCGCTGATCCGCATCTTAACTTCTGACGCCTGACCCCGTGACGCCCGCGCGCGGGACCGCCCGCGCCAACGACCCAGCAATGGGCCCGGTTACCGGAGAGAAATCTTGATCGCCAACGTCCGCAACCCGCACCGGGAGGAGAGCCGCCGATGATACTGCCCGCTCTCGTCTTCTATCTGTTCGCCGCCGTGCTGGTGCTGTCCGGCATGCTGGTGATCACGGCCCGTAACCCGGTGCACTCCGTCCTGTTCCTGATCCTGGCCTTCTTCAACGCGGCCGGCCTGTTCGTCCTGATCGGGGCGGAATTCGTGGCGATGATCCTGGTGATCGTCTACGTGGGCGCCGTGGCGGTGTTGTTCCTGTTCGTCGTCATGATGCTGGACATCAACTTCCATGAGCTTCGGAAAGGCTTCATGCGCTACCTGCCGGCCGGATTGGTCGTCGGGGCGGCGCTGCTGGCCGAGCTGGGGCTCAGCATCTACTACTGGACCCCGTCGGGCCCGTCCGACAGCGTGCGCGCCGCGCCGACGCCGGAAAGCGTGGGCAACGCCCAGGCGCTGGGCGACCTGATCTACACCCAGTACGCCTATGTGTTCGAGGCCTCGGGCCTGGTGCTGCTGGTCGCCATGATCGGCGCCATCGTGCTGACGCTGCGCAACCGCAAGGGCGTGCGCCGCCAGGTCATCGCCGACCAGCTGGCCCGTCGTCGTGAAGACGTGGTGGCCGTGGTCAAGGTCCCGACCGGGGAGGGCGTGTAAGCCATGGAAAATTTCGCGGATATCGGTCTTGGCCACTACCTCGCCGTGGCGGCCATCCTGTTCATCCTGGGCGTGTTCGGCATTTTCCTGAACCGCCGCAACGTCATCATCATCCTGATGTCGGTCGAGCTGATCCTTCTGGCCGTGAACATCAACCTCGTCGCCTTCTCCGTCTTCCTGCACGATCTGGTGGGACAGGTCTTCGCCCTGTTCATCCTGACCGTGGCGGCGGCGGAGGCCGCGATCGGCCTCGCCATCCTCGTCATCTACTTCCGCAACCGTGGCTCGATCGCGGTTGAGGACATCAACCTGATGAAGGGTTGAGGGCCATGGAAATCATCGCAGCCATCTTCCTGCCGCTCCTGGCGTCCTTCATCGCCGGCTTCTTCGGCCGCCGTATCGGTGACCGGGGCTCTCAGCTGGTCACCTGCGGCGCCATGCTGGTGACGCTGGCCCTGTCCATCCACCTGTTCATCGACGTCGCCATCAACGGCAACGCCCAGACCATTCCTCTGGCCACCTGGATCGCCAGCGGCACCTTCCACCTGGATTGGGCCCTGCGCGTCGATACCCTGACGGCGGTCATGCTGATCGTGGTCAACGGCGTGTCCACCATGGTGCACATCTACTCCGTCGGCTACATGAGCCATGATCCGGACAAGCCCCGGTTCATGTCCTACCTCAGCCTGTTCACCTTCATGATGCTCATGCTGGTGACCGCGGACAACCTGCTGCAGATGTTCTTCGGCTGGGAGGGTGTGGGTGTCGCGTCATACCTGCTGATCAATTTCTGGTTCGAGAAGAAGAGCGCCAACGACGCCTCCATGAAGGCGATGCTGGTGAATCGCGTGGGCGACTTCGGCTTCGCGCTGGGCATCATGGCCGTGTTCGTGATCTTCGGCACGATCGACTTCAACCCGATCTTCGGTGCCGCCGCCTCCAAGGCGCATGACACCTTCAACTTCCTGGGCATGCACGTGTCCGCTCTGGACTGCGCCTGCCTGCTGCTGTTCGTCGGCGCCATGGGCAAGTCGGCCCAGCTGGGCCTGCACACCTGGCTGCCGGACGCGATGGAAGGCCCGACGCCGGTGTCGGCCCTCATTCACGCCGCCACCATGGTGACCGCTGGCGTGTTCATGCTGGCCCGTATGAGCCCGGTGTTTGAATACGCCCCGGTGGCGCTGGAAGTGGTGACGGTGCTGGGGGCGCTTACCGCCTTCGCCGCCGCGACGATCGGCATGACCCAGTTCGACATCAAGCGCGTCATCGCCTATTCGACGATGAGCCAGCTGGGCTACATGTTCTTCGCCATCGGCGTGTCGGCCTACCAGGCCGCCGTGTTCCACCTAATGACCCACGCCTTCTTCAAGGCCCTGCTGTTCCTGGGCGCCGGCTCCGTCATCCACGCCATGTCCGGTGAACAGGACATGCGCAAGATGGGCGGCATCGCCAAGCTGATCCCCTTCACTTACGTGGTGATGTGGATCGGCAACCTGGCCCTGGCCGGTATCGGCATTCCTTGGATCAACATCGGTTTCGCCGGCTTCTACTCCAAGGATATCATCCTGGAGGCCGCGTACGCCTCGGGCACCGGCGTGGGCCACTTCGCCTACTGGCTGGGCATCGCCGCCGCCTTCATGACCGCCTTCTATTCCTGGCGCCTGCTGATCATGACTTTCCATGGCAAGCCGCGCGCTTCCAAGGAAGTGATGGATCACGTGCATGAGTCGCCCGTGGTCATGACCGGTCCGTTGACCGTGCTGGCCATCGGCGCCCTGGTCGCCGGCTTTGTGGGCTACAACGCCTTCGTCGGGCATGAGGCCCGGCCGGAGTTCTGGCGTGGCGCCATCGCCGTGCTGCACAGCCATGACAGCATCCACGCCGCCCATGAGGGGCCGGAGTGGGTAGGCATCCTGCCGCTGATCGTGGGCGTGGCCGGTATCTTCCTGGCTTGGCTCTGTTACTCGGCGGTTCCCAGCATCCCGGCGGCCTTCGTCCGCGCGGTGAAGCCGCTGCACGCCCTGGTCTTCAACAAGTACTTCTTCGACCAGCTGTACGACGTGGTGTTCGTGAAGCCCGCCGTGCTGCTCGGTTTCGGCCTGTGGAAGGCCGGTGACGGCGCCATCATCGACGGCCTCGGCCCCGATGGCGTCGCCAAGACCACCCGTGGCGTGGCCGCCGGCGTCAGCCGTCTGCAGTCCGGGTACGTGTACCACTATGCATTCGCCATGGTGATCGGCGTGGTTGCGCTGGTCGGCTGGTTCTACTTCAAGCACTGAGCAGGACGAGGCATATAAGATGGCTGATTGGCCGATCCTGTCGCTGACGACGTTCCTTCCGTCGATTGGCGCCCTACTCATCCTGCTGGTGCGCGGCGAGGAGAAATCGGTGGCACGCAACGCCAAGGCGATCGCGCTTTGGACGTCGCTCATCACCTTTGCGGTCTCCTTGTGCATCCTGGCGAAGTTCGATCCCTCCAGCGCCGGCTTCCAGCTGGTTGAAGAGCATGCATGGCTGCCCGCCCTGGGCATCCAGTACCTGCGCGGCATCGACGGCATCTCCGTCTGGTTCGTGCTGGCCTCCACCTTCCTCACGCCCATCTGCATCCTGGCTTCCTGGGACAGCATCGAGAAGCGGGTGAAGGAATACATGATGGCGCTCCTGCTGCTGGAGACCATGCTGGTCGGCATGTTCACGGCGCTGGACTTCATCCTGTTCTACATCTTCTTCGAAGGTGTCCTGCTGCCGATGTTCCTGATGATCGGTGTGTGGGGTGGCCCGGGCCGCATCTACGCCGCCTACAAGTTCTTCATCTACACCTTCATCGGTTCCGTCCTGATGCTGCTGGCGATCATCGCCATGTACCTGCAGGTCGGCACGATGGACATGCGGGTGATGCTGGACCACACCTTCGACCCGTCGATGCAGAAGATCCTGTGGCTGGCCTTCTTCGCGGCCTTCGCGGTGAAGACGCCGATGTGGCCCTTCCATACCTGGCTGCCCTTCGCCCACGTGGAGGCGCCGACCGCCGGCTCCGTCATGCTGGCCGGCGTCATGCTGAAGATGGGCGGCTACGGCCTGATCCGCGCCAACCTGCAGATGCTGCCGGTCGGTTCGGCCACCTACACCACCCTGGTGTTCGTGATGTCGGTCGTCGCCATCATCTACACCTCGTTGGTGGCGCTGGCGCAGACCGACATGAAGAAGATGATCGCCTACTCGTCGGTCGCCCACATGGGCTACGTCAGCATGGGCATCTTCTCGGCCAACACCCAGGGCCTGGACGGCGCCATGTTCCAGATGCTGTCGCACACCGTGGTTTCGGCCGCGTTGTTCCTCTGCATCGGCGTCGTCTACAACCGCCTGCACACCCGTGAGATCGCCCGCTACGGCGGCATGGCGCACAGCATGCCCAAGTATGCGGTGGTGTTCATGGTGTTTATGCTGGCCTCCATCGGCCTGCCCGGCACCTCGGGTTTCATCGGTGAATTCCTGTCCATGCTGGGCGCGTTCGAGGCCAACACCTGGGTGGGCTTCTTCGCCTCCACCGGCCTGGTCGTGGGTGCGGCCTACATGCTGCTGCTGTACCGCAAGCTGTTCTACGGCAAGCTGGACAAGGCCGACGTGATGGCCATGCCCGACCTGAACGTGAAGGAGATCGCCTTCTTCGCGCCGATGATCGCCCTGGTCATCATCATGGGCGTCTATCCGAAGAGCTTCAGCAGCGTGTACGCCGCCTCGGTCGACCACATCATCGGTCATCACCGGGAGGCCCTGGCGGCCGAGGGGCTGACCCCGCCCGTCGCCAACCCCCAGGCCTCGCTGATCCCGGCCGCCAAGGCGGGCACCCTGTCTGCCCACCCGGCGACCACGGAGACGCCCGGCACCGAGGGGGCGGCTGAGCCGACCACCGAGCCGTCCACCACCGAAACGCCCGCCGAGGCGCCCGCGCAAAGCGAGCCCAAGGCGGACGCCAGTCCTGACGCCGGCCACTGATCCAGCGGGAAACGATCCATGCAACCTGTCCTTTCCGATCTCATCCCGGCTTTGCCTGAGATCTTCCTGGCCGTTGCGGGCTTGGTCCTGCTGATGGTCGGTGTCTTCAGCGGCAAAAGCTCCACGCGCCTGGTCAGCATCCTGGCCATCCTGGCCCTGGTCGTCACCGGCGTCCTGTTGTTCCAGCAGGGCGATTACCAGCCGACCTTCTCCGGCCTGTTCATCACCGACAAGTTCGCCGTCTTCTCCAAGCTGCTGATCCTGCTGGGCACCGGCCTATCCCTGGTCGTCGCGCAGAACTTCATAGCCCGCGAAGACATGGACCGGTTCGAATTTCCGGTGCTCATGGTCCTGGCCACCGTCGGCATGTTGATGATGGTGTCGGCCAACGACATGCTGTCGCTGTATGTCGGCCTGGAACTGCAGAGCCTGTCGCTCTACGTCATCGCCGCCTTCCGCCGCGATCACGCCAAGAGCACCGAGGCCGGCCTGAAGTACTTCGTGCTGGGTGCCCTGTCCTCCGGCATGCTGCTGTACGGTATCAGCCTGATCTACGGCTTCGCTGGTACCACCAACTTCATCAACATCGCCCAGGTGTTGCAGACCGGACCCGCGCCCTTGGGCGTGATCGTCGGCCTGGTGTTCGTGGCCTCGGGCCTGGCCTTCAAGATTTCGGCCGTGCCCTTCCACATGTGGACGCCGGACGTGTATGAAGGCGCCCCCACCCCGGTCTCCGCGTTCTTCGCGGTGGCGCCCAAGGTGGCGGCCATCTGCCTGTTCATCCGCGTGCTGGAAGGCCCGTTCGGCGCCCTGCTGCCGCAGTGGCGGCAGGTGATCGAGTTCTGCTCCGTCGCCTCCATGCTGGTGGGCTCCCTGGCGGCCATCCGCCAGACCAACATCAAGCGCCTGATGGCCTACAGCTCCATCGCCAACATCGGTTATGCGCTGGTCGGTGTCGCCGCCGGCACGGCCGATGGCGTGCAGGCCGTGCTGATCTACATGGCCATCTACCTGGTCATGACGGTCGGCACCTTCGCCATCATCATTGGCATGCGGCAGAAGGGTAAGGCGGTGGAGGAGATCGCCGACCTGGCCGGCCTGTCCAAGACCAACCCCATGGTGGCCCTGGCCCTGGCCGTGTTCATGTTCTCCATGGGCGGCGTGCCGCCGGCGGCCGGCTTCTTCGGCAAGCTGCTGGTGTTCATGGCCGCGTGGAAGGCGGGCCTGTATCCGCTGTCCATCATCATGGCCCTGACCAGTGCCATCAGCCTCTTCTACTATCTGAAGGTTTGTAAGGTTTCCTGGTTCGATGACGTGAAGGAACCGCTGGACCGTCCGACGGCTGGCCTGTCCTTCGTCGTCACCGTCACCGCCCTGGTGGTGTTCCCGGTGGCCCTGTTCATCGGCACCCCGGTGCTGAATGGCGCCGCCGCCGCCGCGGCCAGCCTGTTCCATTGACTGGGACGGCGCTGTCCTCTGGCGCCGTCCCCCACCGTCTGCCGGACTGGATCCGGCCGACGGTGCTGGAACGGTGCGGCAGCACCAATGATATCGTGAAAGACATGGCCTCGGTCTGGGGCGCCGGAAGGCGCCCTGGTCCGGGCCATTCGTCAAGAGGCGGGCAGGGGACGGCGCGGCCGCAGCTGGCTGTCCGATGCCGGTAATCTCGCCTGCACCCTGCTGCTGCGCCCCGGCGGTACGCCGCAGCGCGCGGCCGAACTGTCCTTCGTCACCGCCCTGGCGGTGGGCGAGGCGGTGGACGGCCTGGTGGCGGGGGCGCCCAAGCTGAAATGGCCCAACGATGTCCTGGTGGACGGGGCCAAGGTTGCCGGCATCCTGCTGGAATCCGAATCCGATATCGACGGCAGCGTCGCCTGGGTGGCCGTGGGCATGGGCATGAACGTGCGCCACCATCCTGAGGGCATGGACTATCCCACCACGTCGCTGATGGCGCTGGGCGCCGATGTGGAACCCGACGCCGTCATGGCGGCTTATGCCCGCGCCTTTGACCGCTGGTATCGCCGCTGGCAGGACTACGGTTTCGCGCCGGTGCGGGCCGCCTGGATGAACGCCGCCCAGGGGCTGGGTGGCCCCGTCACCGTGCGCCTGCATGACCGCACCCTGCAAGGCCACCTGGTCGATCTGGATGCGGAGGGCGCCTTGCTGGTGGAAACGGCTGAAGGCGTCACCAAGGTGACGGCCGGGGACGTGTTTTTCCCAACCACGCCCGTTAGGGAGTGACATCCATGCTGCTCGCCATCGATGCCGGCAACACCAACGTCGTCTTCGCCGTGTTCGATGGCGAGACGCAACGGGGACACTGGCGCATCTCCACCGACAGCCGCCGCACCGCCGATGAATACGCGGTGTGGCTGGTGTCGGTCATGGCGATGAAGGGCCTGGTGCCCCAGGACGTGACCACCGCCATCCTGTCGTCGGTCGTGCCGGCCGCCACGCGCGATCTGGTCAAGCTGTGTGAGGATCATTTCGGTTGCACACCGATGCGCATCGGTGATCCGACGGTGGATCTGGGCATCGAGATTCGCATCGACAATCCGCGCGAGGCGGGCGCCGACCGCCTGGTCAACGCTGTTGCGGCAACGGAACGATACAAGGCGCCCCTGGTTGTGCTGGACATCGGCACCGGCACCACCTTCGACGTGGTGGATGCGGATGGCGCCTTCGCCGGCGGCATCATCGCCCCCGGACCCACCCTGTCGCTGGATGCCCTGCACCGTGTGGCGGCCCAGTTGCCCAAGGTGGACATCGCCAAGCCGGATCGCGTCATCGGCCGTGGTACCGTGGGTGCCATGCAGTCCGGCATGTATTGGGGTTATACCGCCATGATCGAGGGGCTGCTGCGCCGCATCAAAGCGGAACTGTCGCCCACCGGCACGCCGCCGGTCACCGTCATCGGCACCGGCGGCATGGTGCGGGTGTTCGCCGCCGAAACCGGTATGGTCGATTATATCGACGGCGACCTGACCCTGCGCGGCCTCTTGCTCATCCACCGGCGCAACGCCAAATCTGTTCCCTGATCCGCTATTCCTTTTTCATTCCCGTCCGGCGCGCCGGCCCGTTTTCAGGTACCCATGATCGACGATCTGCTGTCCCCCGACGCCCTGTATTTCCTGCCGTTGGGTGGGTCCGGCGAAATCGGCATGAACCTCAACCTCTATCACCATGCCGGCAAGTGGTTGATGGTCGATCTGGGGGTCAGTTTCGGTGACGACGCCGCCCCCGGCGTCGATGTCGTCATGCCCGACCCGGAATTCATCGCCGAGCGGCGGGAGGATCTGGCCGGCCTGGTCCTGACCCACGCGCATGAGGATCACCTGGGTGCCGTGCAGTATCTGTGGAGGGAACTGCGCTGCCCCGTCTATGCGACGCCTTTCACTGCCGCCGTGCTGCGCGCCAAGCTGCGTGAGACGGATTTCAGCGGCCTGGTGCAGATCATCGAGGTGCCGCTGTCCGGCCGCTTCCATGTCGGGCCGTTCGACATCGAACTGATCAGCCTCACCCATTCCATCCCCGAGCCCAATGCCCTGGTCATCCGCACGGCCGGCGGCACGGTGCTGCACACCGGTGACTGGAAGCTGGACCCCGATCCCCGTGTCGGCGCCCCGGTGGATGTGGACGCCCTGGTCGCCCTGGGTCACCAGGGGGTCACCGCCCTGGTGTGCGACAGCACCAATGCCACCGTGCCCGGCACCTCGGGTTCCGAGGGCACCGTGGCCGTGGGGCTGGAGGAACTGATCGGGCGTTATCCCGACCGCCGCGTGGCCATCGCCTGCTTCGCCACCAACGTGGCGCGGCTGCATTCCATCGCCAAGGCAGCCGCCGCCCACGACCGCCAGGTCGGCCTGGTGGGCCGCAGCCTGCGCCGCATCAATGAGGCGGCCCGGGCCACCGGCTACCTGAAGGACCTGCCGCCCTTCGTGTCGGAACACGATGTGGGTTACCTGCCGCGCGAGGCCCAGGTGCTGATCTGCACCGGCAGCCAGGGCGAACCACGCGCCGCACTGGCCCGCATCGCCGAGGGCGACCACCCGGAAATCGATCTGGAGCCGGGCGACGTCGTTGTCTTTTCATCCCGCGAGATCCCCGGCAACGAGAAGGCCATCGCCAAGGTGCAGAACGGCCTGATCCGGCGGGGCATCGAGGTGGTGACCGCCAGTGACGCCGACGTCCATGTCTCCGGCCATCCCGCCCGCGATGAACTGGCGCAGATGTACCAGTGGGTGCGCCCGCAATTGGCGGTGCCGGTGCACGGTGAGCAGCGCCACCTGAAGGCCCACGCCGACCTGGCGCTGGAATGCCAGGTGCCGCGCGCCCTGGTGCCGGAGAACGGCGTCGTCATCCGCATCGGCCCGGGCGAGCCCGAGATCATCGGCACCGTGCCGTCGGGCAAGCTGTGCCTGGATGGCCGTCGCCTGGTGCCGCTGGGCGGCAACCTGCTGCGCACCCGCAACCGCATGGTCCACAACGGTGCCGCCGTGGTCACGCTGGTGCTGGGCCAGGGCGGCCTGCTGGCCGACCCCAAGATGTCGGTCATCGGTCTGCTGGATGAGGATGACGACGCGGCCTTCGCCGACGGCATCATCCGCGCCATCCGCGGGGCGGTGGAAAAGCTGGACGCCACCCAGTGGCGCGACGACGCCGTGGTCAGCGAGGCGGCCCGCCTGGCCGTGCGCCGCACCTTCCACGCCGCCCAGGGCCGCAAGCCCGTCACCGAGGTGCATCTGGTCCGGGTCTAGGCTTCCGCCTGCCGCCGGCCGAATTCCGCCAGGATGGCGGCCAGCATGCCGTCGCCGTTGACCGTGACGTCGGCGTCGATGGTGTGGAGGTGCAGCAGGAATTGCTGCGCCTCCGCCGCCCAGACCGGCGTGGACTGGAACAGCCGGTCGCCCACGCGGATGGGCTGATAGGGCCCGCGGATGCTGCCGGGCCCAGCGTGGTGCACGCCGTCGGCCGTGGCACTGCAGTCCAGCCCCCAGATGTCCAGGCAGCGGGCGCCCATGTGGTGGAACAGCATCAGCGCGGCGTTGGTGACCGACAGGCCGGCGCCGATACGGGCCCGGTCGCCGATTTCGCTGATCGCCTCATCCTCATCCAGATGCCACAGCAGGACGCGCCGGTCGCGCAGCGCGTCGAACACCGACGGGTGGCATCGGCTGGCGATCAGGTAGGTGGTGCGCGCCGGGAGCGCCCGCAGGAAGTCCGCCACCAGGGACTGGGGGTCGCAGGCGACGAAATAGTCGGGCGCCAGGCCCCGGGCGGTAAACAGCCCCAGGGCGCCGTTGAGCGCCACGCTGACCCGGTCGCGGCCGGGACCCAGCGGCGCCTGGTGGGCGGACGGGCCATTGGCCACCAGCATCGCCGCCTGCCCGGCCAGCGACCCCGCCGCCACCTCCGGCAGCGCCAGGCCGAGCGCGTGCCGGATGTGGGCCCGTATGGCATCGCCGGACAGGGGCAACTCGGCGATGAAGTCCACCCGTTCGCCGTTCAGGGCTTGATCAGCGTCAGCCATGTGCCGTCCGGAAGGGCCAGGAACTCGATGAATTCGGACAGGCCCAGGGTGGTGGGCGCGTTGGTCGGCAGGATGCTGACACGTTGCCTGCCGCCGCTGGCCGTCACCAGGGTCCGGATGCGCCGCGCCGTGCCGGGGAACACCCGGGCGCTGCTGCTGGCCTGGTTCAGCAGCACGCGCCGGCGGCCGGTCGCCGTGGATACCAGCCGGATGCCACCCGGTTCGCCGAAGGCGTTGACGCTGACCTTCGCCACGAAGGCGATGGAAACCTTCACGGGCGTGGCCGACGCCTGTGTGCTGCCGCGGGCCGTGACTTGCCAGGATGTCATGCGTAACCTCAGAACGAGAAAATGGCGGGAAATTCCCTTTTATTGGTGTGCAATGACCGGCGGCGACACAAGACGCCCATAAGGCCGGTACGGATATCGGAAGAAATAGCGGGCCCGCCCGTGCCGCGCGGGTGGACCGAATCCATTGGCGGCGGGGCCGGCAGCCGGTAAGAAGGGGGACCCCGGCGCTGCGACCGGGCCCTCTGGGGGGATGGGGACGCCTGATGAGCCTGGTGACGCTGGCCGCGATCTATTTCACGGTGTGGTGGATCGTCCTGTTCGCGGTGCTGCCGTTCGGCGTGCGCCGGGATGACAGCCCACAAAAGGGCAATGATATCGGCGCGCCGGTCATTACCGGTCTGCGACGCAAATTCATCTGGACGAGTGTAATTTCTGCGGTAATCCTTTTGGCGGTTTGGGCCCTCTTTCACTTCGGCCTTTTGGACTATGATCGGCTGTTCGATCCCCCGGGCAACGCGCCTTCCTGACGCGGGCCGGGGGCGGCCGCTCGGGTTCACGGGGATTGGTACGGTCGTACAGGTATGCTGATTCAAGTCCTGTTGGGATTTTCCGTCCTCTTGCTGGTGGCGGCCATATTGCTATGGCTGTGGCGCCAGTCGGTGGAATTCCGCCTGCGCAAGTCGCTGGGGTCCTCCACCGACAAGATGCGCGCCGCTTCCAATGAGAAGACGCAGGTGCTGTCCTTCCTGGAACAGCAGCGCATGGCCCTGAACGCCAAGCGGGCGGAGGTGGCAAAGCTGCGCGCTGCCATCGGCCAGCTGCGGGCGGACAACCATGACATGCGCATCCGCAACTTCTACATCCTGCATCAGATGGGCGAACCCTCGAAGGATAAGGAGGAATACGCCTGCAACCTGAACCCGTCCCTGACCGTGGAACCGGGGCGTGAACTGCCGTCGCCCTTGCGCGGCGTGGATCACCGGGGCACCGTCTGGGCCGAATCGGAGGCCGCCGCCCGTCGCCAGCTGGACATGCACTATCCGGAAAAAGGGCCCTTGCGCCCCGTCGGTTTCCGCCGTGGCACGTGATTGGGGGAAATGATGGAACTGGGATGGTTGCTGCTGCTGCTGATCGGTCTTCTGGCCGCCCTGCTGTTCCGCCAATGGCGTGAACTGACGGTGCGCCGCCTGGAACTGGGCATGCAGCTGGAAAAGCGCGAGGCCCTGGTGGCCCAGTTCAAGCAGGAGATCGACGGCACGTCGGGCGAGCTGGAGCAGCTGACCGACACGCTGGAGACGGTCGACGCCTCGCTGGAGGAACTGCGCCATGAGCTGGAAAGCCTGGATGAGGAGCGCAAGACCTTGAGGGGCCGCCGCCTGCAGCCGCTGGTGCTGCTGGACCGTCAGACCCTGGGCGCCCAGCAGTTCTGGGAGTTGACCATTTCCAACCCCGATTTCGGCGGGACGGCCACGGCCCGCATGTCGCCGTCGGACTATGTGGCCGACTGGGTGTCGGGACGGACCTACCTGGTGGGCGCGCCCTCGGCGGAGGAGGCGGCCAAGCGCGCGGCCCAGCGCTTCACCGGTTCGCTGGGGTACAAGGTGGCGGACGCGGTGGCCTTCCGGCGATCCTGATCATCGCCATCATCACGGGCACATGAAAAAAGAGCGGCGCCGTGATTGGCGCCGCCCTTCCTGTTTCAGGCCGTCGCTGGCTTAGCGCCAGTGACCCTCCACCCACATGTGGCGGCCGTCGGGGCCTGTCTTCCAGTGGCCTTCCGACCAATGGCGGTGGCCGTGGGGCGGCGCCTCATAGCGGCCCGGCTCCCAATCCCAGCGGTCGTGCCACGCCCAGTGGCCACCGATCCAGACTTGGCCGGCCATCGGCGGCGGCGGGACCTCTTCATGGCGGGGCGGCGGGGGCGCTTCACCCACCCACAGGTTGACGCCGACCTGGGCGTTGGCGGGGGTGGACGATGCGATGTACAGGCCGCCGGTCAGGGCCACGGCCAGCGCGGCGGCGCTGACGGTGACGCGGGCGGACTTCATGATGGACTTCATGGGTCACCTCAGTTGGTCGTTTGGGTCGGTCTTAATTGTTGGGACCGCCGCGCCTGTTACGAAGAAGACCGCAAGGTCCCGTCATCATATTGGCGAGAAAGATCCGTCAACCGATCCTCAGGACTGAGATAACCAAGGATTAGTGGCGAAATAGTGTCGCGCTTTCTTCCCAAATTCGGCTAATCCGCCGGCAATTCTTCTTATCCATCGCTATGATTTATGTCGATGGGTCTAGGCTGTTCGGGTGCGGCGTGCTGTCGCGGGCCGGGCTACCGGTAAAGCCCGGCAACCTGCAACAGCATGAGGGCGCCCAGCACCGCCACCCCGGCCAGGCAAGCCAGGATGATGACGTAGCCGCCGTAAAAGAAGGGATGCGGCGGCCGGCCGTTGCGCAGCATTTGCCGCGCCAGCAGGAAGAACATCCAGACGCCGGCGGCCAAGGCGCCGATGCCGAACACCAGGCGCAGCACCAGCACCACGGCCATGGTGCCCCAGCCGAAACCGGCCACCACGCAGACCGCCACCAAAGTGACCAGGAAGGCCAGGACGTTGCGGATCAGGCGACGGCGCAGACCTGGCGGCAGGGCAGGCCCCGGGGCCGGCGGTGCAAGGGGGGAAGGGGCGGGCGGTGTTGGCGGCGTCTGGGGCACGGGATCAATACGCTCGATGGTCAGGGGCCGAAAAGGTGGCCGGGGGGCGTCACGGGAGCTTCCCCCCGCGGCCGCCCCCTTCTAGCATCCGGCGCCATCGCCCCCAACCCCGAAGGCCCCTGGCCTTGAAGGATGCCGTCCATGTCCGGATATTGCGCTGCCGCCGTCGGCCATCCCCTGCACGGGCCCTACCATGACCGGGAACACGGCTGGCCCACGGCGGATGAGGCGGTGCTGTTCGAACGCCTGATGTTGGAAATCAACCAGGCCGGACTGTCCTGGCTGGTGGTCCTGAAGAAGCGCCCGGCCTTCAACGCCGCGTTTCATGGCTTCGACGTGGACACGGTGGCGGCGATGGGTCCGGAGGACGTGACCCGGCTGATGCAGGACGCCGGCATCGTGCGCAACCGCCTGAAGATCGAGGCGGCGCTGCACAACGCCCGCATCGTCCAGGGGCTGCGCGCCAGCCATGGCGGTTTCGCCGGCTGGATCGCCGCCCATCATCCGCTGACCAAGGCCGAATGGGTGAAACTGTTCCGCCGCACCTTCCGCTTCACGGGCGGAGAGATCGTGGGAGAATTCCTGATGAGCATCGGCTACCTGCCGCTGGCGCATGCGCAGGACTGCCCGGTGGACCGGGCGTTGGCGGCGGCGGGCCAGCCGTGGCGCCAGGCGGTGACGGCCGGCTTCCGTTATTGATAGCAGGGGCACGAGGTTCTGGCTCGGGCCCCTGTAGGCCCCGACCGGGGCCGCCGGAGCCTTCCGGGGAGCATCGCGGACCGGACGGCGAGGAAGCTCAAGCCAGCGGATGCTGGCGCCCGGCGATTGAGGGGGCGGCATTTTAACGGTCACGTTCAAATGCCGTGCATATGACGGATTTCAAGCGTTGGCGCGGAAGGCGGCCACCAGTGTGGCCAGCGCCGCCCGGGAACGGCGGTCGCTGACCGTTGCACGCAGCATCACCGGCGCCGTCGGCAGGGCGGGCAGGTCCAGGGTGGCGCCCACATCCACGGCGCCCAGCGGTGCCGCACGGGGCGCCAGGGCGGCGACGCCCAGGCCCGCCAGCACGGCGGCGCCCACGGCCGCCACGCCACCCCCCACGAAAACCTCCATCCAGCGGATGCCGGCGGTATCCAACGCCCGGGCGGCATGGCCCCGCACGCCGCAGGGTGCGGCCAGCGTGGCGATAGGCAGGGGCGCGCCCGGTGGTGGTTCCCACCCCGGGGCGGCGAACCAGCGCAATGGATCGTGGAACAGCACCTCTCCCGCCATGGGGTCGATGCCGCCGCCATCGGCTATGGGGTCCAGGCGCAGGATGGCGGCATCCAGTTCCCCCCGGTCCAGCATGCCGCCCAGGTCACGCGACGCGGCGATGCGCACCTCCATCACCAGGGTGGGGTCGCGGCCCTGCAGCATGGCCAGCAATCGCGGCAGGTCGGGGCCGGCGACATGGTCGCTGATGCCGATGACCAGGCGATGCGGCGCCTCCGTCAGTCCGGCCAGCGCCTGCTCATGCGCCGCCAGCAGGCGGCGGGCCGGTTCCAGGAAGGCGGCACCCTGGGATGACAGGCGGACCTGGCGGGGCGTGCGTTCCAGCAACCGTTGACCCAGCCTGTCCTCTAGCCGCTTCAGCTTCAGGCTGATTGCGGATTGCGTGGTGCCCGTGGCCTCGGCCGCGCGGGTGAAACTGCGCAGTGTGGCCACCAGCACGAAAGCCTGGACGGCATCCAGGTCCAAGGGGCGGAAGGGGGTGGAGAGTGCGGTGTCCATGACGGGAGCCATTCCGAACGGAAATGTCAGATGCATAATTACATTAAAGATAGAAATCATGAAAGACGCGGCTTTTTGTCCGCAACAGCGTTTCATGGACGGCGCGTGAAGGAAGTGCCGATGGTTGTCCCCAATCTGCCCCGTATAACGGCGAGTGGCGGTGGGGCGCCGCGGTTCCAACGGCCGGGGGGCACCTTCCGGCAGCCCTAGATAGACCGGCCATTTCCATGCTGCATGACAAGAAGGTCGCCGTCGTCCTGCCCGCCTACAACGCGGAAAAGACCCTTCGCCAGACCTATGACGAAATCCCGAAAGATATCGTTGACGACATCATTCTGACGGACGACGCCAGCTCCGATGCCACCGTGCGTCTGGCGCGCGACCTGGGCATCCATACCCTGCGGCATGACCGCAACCGGGGTTATGGCGGTAACCAGAAGACCTGCTATCGCGCGGCCCTGGACCGGGGCGCCGACATCGTCATCATGCTGCATCCGGACTACCAGTATACGCCCAAGCTGGTGACGGCCATGGCGTCCATGATCGCCTCGACGGAATACGATGTGGTCCTGGCCTCGCGCATCCTGGGCAAGGGCGCGCTGGCCGGCGGCATGCCCCTGTACAAATACGTGGCCAACCGCGCCCTTACCTTGGCGGAAAACTGGCTGGTGGGACAGAAGCTGTCGGAATACCACACCGGTTATCGCGCCTGGAGCCGTGAGGCCCTGTCCCGCCTGCCCCTGCTGCGCTGTTCCGATGATTTCGTGTTCGACAACCAGATGCTGGTCCAGGCCATCGACCAGGGCCTGAAGATCGGCGAGATTTCCTGCCCCACCAAGTACTTCCCCGAGGCCTCCAGCATCAACCTGCGGCGCAGCATCATCTATGGCCTGGGCGTCCTGCGGACGGCGCTGTCCTTCCGCCTGCATCGCATGGCCCTGGTCGCCTGCCCCCTGTTCGCCCCCGGTGGCGAGGGGCGTGTCATCGACGGCCGCGTGGCGGACGCCTCCTGATGCGGTTGCCCGGGGGACGCCGCGCATTGGCGGCGTTAAGCCTTGTCCTGCCGTTGGCGATGGTCGCGGGTGTCGTGTTGGGGCGCGGCGGGTTTGGCGCCGGCGACTTGCCGGCCATGGCCGTGGCGTCGGCGCAGTCCATGCGCGCGACCGGCACCCTGGGCTGGGTGGCCTTGGTCGTGATTGAGGTGCTGGTCGTGGCCAGCGGCGTGTTGCCGGCGGCATTGGTCGGTATCGCGGCCGGCGCCGTTTATGGCGTGGGCCTGGGCTTTCCGTTGGCTGCGGCCAGCCTGATGGCCGGCGCCCTGCTTACCTTCGCGCTCACCCGGTCCCTGTTCCGGCCCTGGGTGGCGCGCCTGCTGCCCGGCCGGCCCCGCCTGACGGCGCTGGACGGTCTGGTCGCCCATGACGGCTGGCGGCTGGTCTGCCTGCTGCGGGTGTCGCCGGTCATGCCTTTCGCCCTGACCAGCTACGCCCTGGGCCTGTCCGCCATCCGGACGCGCGCCTACCTGCTGGGCACGCTGGCCTCGTTGCCGGCACTGCTGGGGTATGTGGTGGCGGGCCAGGTGGCGGGCGCCCTGGCCCGGGACTGGAACGGGGGTGCGGCCCCCTGGCATCTGGCCGGCCTTGCCCTGGGGGCCCTCGCCACCGTCATCCTCACCCTCCGTCTGGGCCAACTGGCCCGCCGCGCCGGCCTGATGGGCGGCGCCCAGAACAACAGCACGATCAGCGGTACGATCCATGCGCCTTAAGACCCTTTCCTTTTTGCGCGGCGGCCTGCTGCCCATCCTGTTCCTGCTGGTGGCGCTGCCGACCTGCCTGGTGT
Organism: Azospirillaceae bacterium; assembly: GCA_028283825.1. NCBI lineage: Bacteria > Pseudomonadati > Pseudomonadota > Alphaproteobacteria > Rhodospirillales > Azospirillaceae > Azospirillaceae bacterium. The sequence goes on from JAPWJW010000001.1 coordinate 916,910, forward strand.
TCGTGCACCAGGTGCCTCCGGGGCAGGTGGCGGACGAACCGGCGCACATCGTCCGCGCCGACAGCCTGCTGAAAGGCGAGTGGGTGGGCCATTCCGGCCCGCAGCCGCAACCCGATGGGGCCATCGCCACCGTCGCGGGCGTGGATGCCGACACCAGTTATCTGTGGGTGACCAGCTTGGCGCCGCCCCATACCCAGCCGGTGGATCCGGTGCGCCTTGCCCGGGCCCGCACGATGGACTGGACCGGGGTCCAGGATTTCGTCGGCGTGAATACCATCGCCACTTATATGCCCATCTTCTACGCACCGTCGGCCTTGGGGCTGGCCGTGGCGCGGCAAGGGGGGGAGGGGCCGTTCCAGGCTATCCTCGTGGGACGCATGGCCAATACCCTGGCTTATCTGGCGCTGGCCACGGCGGCACTGGCTCTGGCCAGGCGGGGGCGGGGACTGCTGTTCTGCATGCTGGCCGTGCCCATGGCGCTGTCGCTGGCGGCGTCCTTCAATCAGGATTGCCTGATCATCGCCGCCAGCGCGCTGGCGGCCGCCCTGATCACCCGCTGCGATGACGGCAGGCGCTCGCCCGCCTATTGGGCGGCGGCGGTCTTGCTGGCGTTGGTCATCATGGTGAAGCCGCCCTATCTGCCGCTGGCGGCACTGCTGCTGTTGCCGCTGCCTGCTGCCTGGGCCGACGTACTGCGCGCGGGGCCGGCGCGGGCCCGATTGCTGGGCCGGGTGGCCGTGATGGTCGTGGTGGCGCTGCCGGCGCTGGCGTGGACGGTCTTCATTCAGCGCGGCGTCGCCCTGCCCGTTCCGCGTCTGGCCTATGAAGCCGGCATCCTGTGGCCCGGGCCGCGACCGGCGGTGTTCCACGGCACCGACACGGCGGCGCAACTGCACGTGCTGCTGGCGGCGCCATGGCGCATGCTGACCCTGGTTTGGCACACCCTACGCGTTCCCGGCCATTTCCGTGGCCTGTTCCTGGAAAGCATCGGCGTGCTGGGCTGGTTGGATCTGCGCCTGCCCAAGGCCGTCTATGGCGCCTGGACACTGGCCCTGCTGGCGGCGGCTTGGGCCGACATCCGCCTGCGGGCGGGGGCCGGTGCGCGCAGGGTGGCCTGTGCCGCCTGGGCGCGGGTGCGCTGGACGGAGGTGGCGTTGATGGTCTTCGCCGCCTGGGCGGCGGTGGAGGGCATCTTCCTGTCGCAATATCTCACCTGGACCAGCGTCGGCATGCCGGCGGTGGACGGGCCCCAGGGCCGCTATTTCCTGCCGCTGTTCCCACTGTTCATCCTGGCGCTGCCCCGTCCGGCCCAGGCCGGACCGGGCGAGGGCGTGGTGCAGCCGCCGCACCCCCTGGCCTGGCTGGCGCCTGCGCTGGCGGCGACCGTGACCCTGGCCCTGCTGCCGGGCGCGCTGACGGGTGCCTACTATTCGGGCTGAGATCATCCAGGGGGCTGTTTTGCCTGTTTTTGCGGCCGATCGACCACCCTGGGAGTGACCTCCCAGGTGCATCCTCATCAGTGGCAAGCGTCCGTCCGGCACGAATGGCGTCCGTCCTTCCGCCTATGCAGGGACTCGTCTTCGGCGCCGCAACATGGAAAACGACGATTCGGCAGCGATTCTATTGCAGTGCGGGGGCGAGTCAGGGGTGCTGCCAGGAGGTTCCTGCCCGGATTTACAGCATTATTTGGTGTAGGGAATGGGCAATTGGCGCTTTATTGGGCAAAAGCGCGAAAAATGCACAAAAAGAAAGGCTAGCCCCTCGTTAAGGCTTGCCTTTCAAAAACTGACCGTAGCATTATCCAAGCGTTGGAGGGTACATCCCCCTCTAACATTGAGTCGCTTGGTGGCGATTCCTCCCTAAACTCAAGGCCGCGCCGCGCTTCAGCGAGCGCGGTCTTTTTTATGCCCTTGTGTTTACGAGGCCGGAGTATAGGGACCCGAAATCATTCCGTCATCTGCTTTTTTGATCATTTTGAAGGCATGATGCTCAATCGGTGGCATTTCGCGTCAAAACCTTGGGGTCATCACAAAATTCACACGGCAAAAACCTAGGGAATACCTAGAAAGATCAGGATCCTGGCGTTTAAGCCAGGGCGAAGCGCAGGACGAAAAGTGCTGCCAGAATGGGCAGCGCCCAGCCCAGTTCCCGCCCTTTCCCTGTCAGCGCCTTGATGGCGCAGTGGGCGATCAGGCCAAAGGCGATGCCGTCGGCGATGGAAAAGGTGAAGGGCATGGCCACCGCCGTGATGACGGCCGGCACCGACTCCGTCACGTCATCCCACTCGACTTCCGCCAGGCCGCGCACCATCAGGCAGGCGACGTAGAACAGGGCGGGGGCCGTGGCATAGCCCGGGATGGCCGCGGCCAGGGGCGACAGGAACAGGGCGGCCAGGAACAGGCAGCCCACCACCACGGCGGTCAGGCCGGTACGCCCGCCGGCGAAGGTGCCGGCGGCGCTCTCGATATAGGCGGTGACGGTGGAGGTGCCCAAAGCGGCGCCAGCGGTGGTGGCCAGGCTGTCGGCCAGCAGCGCGCGTTTGAGGCGTGGCAGGCGACCCTGGTCGTCCAGCAGGCCGGCGCGGTGGGACACACCCACTAGCGTGCCGGCGGTGTCGAACAGATCGACGAACAGGAAGGCGAAGATGATGGCGGTCAGCCCCATCTTGAAGGCGCCGGCCACGTCCATCTGCAATAGGGTGGGCGCCGGGCTGGGCGGTAGCGCGATGGGGCTGTGGATCATGGGCGTGACACCCAGCGCCATGCCGATCAGGGCGGTGCCCAGGATGGCGATGACCACCGCCCCTGTCACCCGGCGGGCCACCAGCACCACCAGGGCCAGGAAACCGCCGCAGGCCAGCAGGGCCGGCGGCCGCCCCAGGGCGCCCAGGGTCACCATGGTGGCGGGGTGGGCCGCCACGATGCCGGCGTTCTGCAGGGCGATCAGGCCGAGGAACAGGCCGATGCCCGCGGAAATGGCATGCTTCAGCCCCGACGGGATGGCGTTGACGATGGCCTCGCGCACCGGCAGCAGGCTGAGGATGGTGAAGCCCACGCCCGACAGGAACACGGCACCCAGCGCCACCTGCCAGGGATAGCCCATACCGCCCACCACCGAATAGGCGAAGTAGGCGTTCAGGCCCATGCCGGGCGCCAGGGCGATGGGATAATTGGCGTACAGCCCCATGATGAAACACCCCAGGGCGGAGGCCAGGCAGGTGGCCACGAACACCGCCCCCGGATCCATGCCGGCCTTGCCCAGCACCTGGGGGTTCACGAAGATGATGTAGGCCATGGTCAGGAAGGTGGTGACGCCGGCCAGGATCTCGGTGCGCGTGCTGGTGCCATGACGCTCCAGCCCGAAAAAACGGTCTAGCAAGGAAGCCCCCGGGGTTATTCTTGGGTGATGCCGTTCCCCAGGATCGGTTCGTCCGCGCCCATGCGCAAGAAGCAAGCGAATACAAGGACGTCACGCCATGCGGTCGATTGCGCTTTTATTGGGTGTTGTGCTGATGGCGGGTGGCGTGCTGGCGGCCGAGAACCCGCCGGCATCCAGGAACGCGCCCCCCAAGGGGCCGACCATCGCTGTCGATCCCGCCGCCTGCCAGTGGGCGGTGAACCACGTGCCGGCCCCTGACGTCGCCTATCAGCCGGGTGTTGATGTGAACGGTGATCCGGTGGCGCCGGCCGACCTGGACGGCGGCGTGCGCCTGCAGATGCCCCAGCGCATCGAAATCCCGCTGACGGCCCGCTTGGCCAACGTCCTGCCCCGCACCACCGGTACGGTCCATCCGCGGGCCGATGCCTATCTGGGCCTGATCACCATCGATGGTGACCAGGTGCTGTTCAACGGCCAGCCGCTGACCGATCCCGCCGAGACGGAACTGGCGGCGGTGTGCCGGCAGCAGGGGCGCTGAGCCGGGCGGCAAGACGGTGACTTTGTAACCGTTCCGTTACAGGCGCGTGCTTTGACCCCTCGGGTCCCGGCGTTACTGTGGGGCACCAAACTAAGGGGACCCCATGTTCAATCGACGCGCCTTCCTGGCCGCCGGCGCCGCCTCCGTGGCGCTGGCCGCGGCCCGCCCTGGTCTTGCCGCCGCCACGCCGGCATCTGCCCCGACCGGTGACCTGAACCGGCTGCTGGACATTTTCTTCCAGGAAGATCTGCGCCGCAGCCCCGAGGGCACCACCCTGGCCGGACTGGACACCGGCGCCCTGGCCGGCCTGCGCGGCCGGCTGGATGACCGCAGCGATGCCGGGCGCAAGGCCGCCGCCGCCGCGCGGGCCAACCAGTTGAAGCGCCTGCGCGCCCTGGATCGCAAGTCGATGACCGGTATCGACGGTGTCAATTACGACAGCGTGGATTATGTGCTGGCCACGGCGGTGGATGCCGATACCAGGTTCGACTTCGGTTCGTACGACCAGCAGTCGCCCTATGTGTTGTGCCAGCTGGCCGGCGCCTACCAATCGGTGCCCAACTTCCTGGATGCCCATCACCCGGTGGAGAACACCGCCGATGCCGATGCCTATCTGGCGCGGCTTGAGGCCTTCGCCGGTGCGCTGGATACCGAGACCGAACAGTTCCGCCGTGATTCCGGCAGCGGCGTCCTGGCCGCCGACTTCATGTTGGACACCACGCTGGCCCAGTTGCGCAACCTGCGTGTCGACGTCGACCAGTCCGGCCTGGTGACCTCGCTGGGCAAGCGCGCCATGGCCGCGGGCCTGGGTGGGCATTACGGTGCCCAGGCCGCCAAGATCTATACGGACAAGGTGGGGCCGGCGCTGGACCGGCAGATCGCGGCCGTCGCCGCCGGCCGTGCCCGGGCCACGCACGACGCCGGCGTCTGGCACATACGGGACGGTGCCGACTGGTACGCCCAAGGCCTGAAGGCCAGCACCACCACCACCCTGTCCCCCGATGAGATCCACAAGATCGGCGTCGACCAGGGCGAGGAAATCCGTGCCCGCCTGGACACCTTGCTGAAGGCGCAGGGGCTGAGCCAGGGCTCGGTGGGTGAACGCATCAAGGCCCTGCGCGCCCGGCCCGACAGCACCTATCCGAACACTGACGCGGGCAAGACCCAGCTGATCGCCGATTTGCAGGTCAAGCTGGACGACATGGTGTCGCGTCTGCCGCGCATGTTCAGCGACCTGCCTCGGGCCACCGCCCAGGTGAAGCGCGTGCCCGCTGCCATCGAGGATGGCGCGCCGCTGGCCTATTACGAATCCCCGCCGCTGGAAGGCAACCGCGTCGGCACCATTTACTTCAACCTGCATGACACGGCCGAATGGCCCAAATGGTCGCTGCCCTCCACCCTGTATCATGAGGGCGTGCCGGGCCATCACCTGCAGGGCTCCATCGCGCAGGAGACGCCGGGCATCCCGCAATACCGCGCCAACATGTTCTTCTCCGGCTATGGCGAAGGCTGGGCGCTGTATGCCGAGCAGTTGGCGGATGAACTGGGCATGTACGATTCCGACCCGCTGGGCCGTATCGGCTATCTGAAGTTCCTGCTGTTCCGGGCCGGTCGCTGCGTCATCGACACCGGTATGCACCACAAGCGCTGGACCCGCGAGAAGGCGGTGGACTACATGGTGGACCTGACGGGCGATGCCCCCAGCGCCATGACGCGTGAGGTCGACCGCTACTGCGCCTGGCCGGGCCAGGCCTGCAGCTACAAGATCGGCCACACCATGTGGAATCGCTTGCGCGACCAGTCCCGGAAGGAGTTGGGACCGAAGTTCGACATCCATGACTTCCACCGGGTGGCACTGAACTCCGGCGCCGTGCCGTTGGACGTGCTGCAGGGCATGGTGGATGGCTACATAAAAAACAAGAAGGCCTGACCCTGCCCATTTGATGCAGGGGGTGCGCGCAAAAGTGCCAGCAAGGTTGGCCTAGCTGGTTCGTGAAAGCGGTGGGGACCTGATAGTCCCCGCCGTTTTCGTTTCCCCGAGTTACCCGATGCGCTCACCTGTCCATCTGTTCCTGGCCACGGCCCTTGCCCTGCCGGTTGCCACTTTTTCCATTCCTTCCGCATGGGCTCAAGCCGCCCCGCCAGTTGCTGCCCCCGCCGATGGCACCGCCGCCCAGGCCGTGTCGGACGAGGCGGACAAGCCCCAGGGTGTCGCCGGGATATATGTATGGGACGGGCGGCGGCGGAAGGGTGAGTCCCGGCCGTCCGACGTTTCCGGCGGCACATCCGATGGTGATGGCGCCACCAACGTCACCATCAAATCCACCACGCCGGAAATCAGTGGTGTCGTCGTGCGGGGGGCTGGAACGACCTATACGATGTTCGGCAGCCACATCAGCCTGAACGGTGACAGCGCCGGCGCCGTCCCCCGGCTGGGGGCGGGAGCCGTGATTGAGGATGGCGCCACCCTGGTCGTGCATCGGGGGGACATAACCACCGAAGGGCTGATCCGGCCCGCCGTCCTGGTCGGTGCGCACGGCGTGCTGAGGGTCAATGGTGCCACGCTGACGGCCAGGGGCGGCAAGTTGCCGGCCGGTTACCAACCGCGCGACGGCGTCGCCGCGGCCCAGCCGCCGGCCGACCTGCATATCGGCGGCACCGCCCGGACCGTTCTGCTGGGCGCCGGTTCTCAAAGTTATTTCGATCACACCATACTGGTGGCTAACGGTTGGGGCGCCCTGTCGACCGAGGATGCGGGCGGTCCCACCTATATCGAGGCGACGGACTGCACCATCCAGGTCGGTGGTCCCGGATACGGTCTTTATCTGGCGGACCAGGGCCGGGCGATGCTGACGCATACCAGCATCAACGCCCAGACCTATGGCGCGGTGATGGCCGGCGCGTCGGCGATGGCTTTCGATGACGTCACGGTCAATGCGTCGGGCAACGCCATCCTGGTGCGCGGCGGTGCGGCGGACGGGGTGCCCACCTTGACCGTCAAGGGCGGCACGCTGGAATCGGGGCGCGAGGCCATCCTGCTGCAGGGGGCCAACCTGATCCTGAGTTTGGATGGCGCCACCTTGAAACCCTGGAATGGCGTGCTGTTGCACACGGTCGCGGCACCCGGCGCCCTGGCGGGGGCGCCACACGTGGTCGCCGCCGCTGATCGGGAGGGCGCCGCCGTTCCCGGTGTCACCGTCCTGCTGACCCACATGATCGTGAAGGGCGACATCGTGCATGAGGATACCGCCCGGCCCATGATGGTGCAGATGCAGGACACCATCCTGAAAGGCCGTATCCAGGCCGCCAGCCTGCGGTTGGGGCCAGGGGCCCGCTGGGTGGCCACGGGCGATTCGGCGGTCACCTTGCTGGGCACCATTCCGGAAGGCGGCCTTGACGTGGCCACCGGCATCACCGTCACCGCGACCAGCGCGGATGGCAGCGTGCCCAAGGGCACCTACAAGGCGACCAGCGGCGGCACGCTGATCGTCCATTGACGCGAAAGAAGAACGGCCCGGAACACAGGGCGTGTCCCGGGCCGTAAATCATGACAGTTTGACATCAATTCCGGCGAACCGGTCGGCCCTTAGGCCGCGCGGGCGTCCACCAGGAACTGTTCCACCAGGCCGCGCATCTTCTCGGCCTCGCGGGCCATGGAGGTGGAGGCGGTCAGCACGTCGTGGGCGGAATGGCCCGTCTCATCCGCGGCGGTGGAAACGCCCTGGATGTTGCGGGTGACGTCGTCGGCGCCGGCGGCCGCCTGCTGCACGTTGCGGGCGATCTCCTGCGTCGCCGCACCCTGTTCCTCCACGGCGGAGGCGATGGTGGTGGCGATGCTGTTGATGTTCTCGATGGTGCCGGAAATGGCGCCGATGGCGCTGACCGCCTCGCGCGTGGCTTCCTGGACCTGGGCGATCTGGGTGCTGATCTCCTCGGTCGCCTTGGAGGTCTGGTTGGCCAGGCTCTTCACTTCCGACGCCACGACGGCGAAGCCCTTGCCGGCCTCGCCAGCGCGCGCCGCCTCGATGGTGGCGTTCAGCGCCAGCAGGTTGGTCTGGCTGGCGATGTTGGTGATCAGGCCCACGATCTCGCCGATCTTCTGGGTGGTCTGCTCCAGCCCGGCGACGATGGCGCCGGTGTGGGTGGCCTGGCGCACGGCGTCGCCGGCGACGGTGGCCGACTGCGCCACCTGGCGGCTGATCTCCTGAATGGAGGAGCTGAGCTCTTCCGCGGCGGCGGCGACCGTCTGCACGTTGGCCGAGGCCTCGGTGGCGGCGGCGGCGACGGCGGCGGACTGGCGGGTGGTCTGCTCGGCAGAGGACGACAGCGAGCTGGCGGTGGCCTGCATCTCCGTCGCGGCCGAGGCCACGGCGCCGATGACGTTGGCGGCCTGGGTGTCGAAGGCGCCGGTCAGGTTGTCCAGGGCCGTGGCGCGGGCGACGCGGGCCTTCTGTTCCTTTTCCTGCTCGGTGCGCAGGCGTTCGGTCTCGCGGGCGTTGTCACGGAAGACCAGGGCGGTCTTGGCGATGTCGCCAACCTCGTCACTGCGCTCCACGCCAAAGACCTCGATGTCCAGGCGGCCGTGGGCCAGGTCCTGCAGGTTGTGCACGATGCGGTTGATGGGGGTTACCAGGCCGCGGCGGGCGATCAGCATGCCGACGACGATGCCGACGACGATGCCGACGATGGCGACGATGGCGATCATCCAGGTCAGGTCGCGCGCCACGGACTGTGCTTCCTGGGCGACGGTGGTGCCATCATTGTCCAGCGCGTCCTGCAACACCTTGATCTTGGCGGACAGGGTGTTGGACACGGTGCGGGATTGCGCCACCTCATCCAGGATTTCCTGGCGGGCGGCCTCATTCTTCAGATCCGCATGCTTGCGGCTGGTCGCCATGGTGGAGGCGAATTCCTTCTTGTACAGCTCGAAAGACGCCTTCACCTCGGCCAGCATGGGCTGGTACTTGGGCTCCGCCTGCTTTTCCAGCATATCCGCGAACTTGCCGAATTCAACCACGCGGCCTTCCGTGTTCTTCGCCACCTCGTCCGTGTCCGCCGGGTTGGCGGCCATGCGGTATTCGCCGCGGTTCATGTAAATGACGTTGGCGTTCAGCTGCGCCGCCTGATGCAGGTTGCTGCCCATCACATCCAGGCGGTGCGTCGCGACCGACAGTTTCGACATGCCGATGTAACCGGCGATGCCGATGGCGACGGCGACGAGCGCCATGACGAGAATGACAAGGTTGATCTTGGTTATGATCTTGGCGTTGGCCAGCATGATGGCGGTCCTTTGGCGACGGGCTATCCCGACCTGATAACAGCGATTGGTTAAGGGCGCGTAAAAACCACGGCAGAATTTCGCCCGTCAACGCGCGCAGCCCGGCGATTATTGCTGGGCAGGTATAATCTCGACCTTTAGTTAATTTGCGCCAGCTTGGTTACTGGTGCAAAAAATGGAACTTTATGACCGGGCGACGAAATAACAGATCTTGCTGTTAACATTACTGCGATCGGAAGCTTTCCCATGGCGGGGATGGGAAAGTGCATCGCTTTCAATTTAAGAAACGACCGGAAATACACCGAATAGAATGTGGGTGGATTATGGTTAGGTAGGCCGTGTCGCCGAACGGGGATGCGGGCCGCGCCCTTTTCCGCCCGGTCCGCCACTGGCATGGACAGGGGTGCCGTCATTGCCTAAAGTCGCCGCTCCATTTCCGGATTTCAGTATAAGGCGACGGGTCCCCGCGATGCGCTCCTCCCAGTTCTTCCTGCCCACCCTGAAGGAAACCCCGGCGGAGGCGCAGATCGCCTCGCACCGGCTGATGCTGCGCGCCGGCATGATCCGGCAGACCAGCGCCGGCATCTATGCCTGGTTGCCGCTGGGCTGGAAGGTCCTGCGCAAGATCTCGCAGATCGTGCGGGAGGAGCAGGACGCCGCCGGCGCCCAGGAACTGCTGATGCCGACCATCCAGTCGGCGGATCTGTGGCGCCAGTCGGGCCGCTATGACGATTACGGCAAGGAGATGCTGCGCATCACCGACCGCCACGACCGTGAATTGCTGTACGGTCCCACGAACGAGGAGATGATCACCGACATCTTCAAGACGTTCGTGCGCAGCTACAAGGATCTGCCGAAGAACCTGTACCACATCCAGTGGAAGTTCCGGGACGAGATCCGCCCCCGCTTCGGCATCATGCGCGGCCGTGAATTCCTGATGAAGGACAACTACTCCTTCGACCTGGATGCGGAGGGCGCCAAGCTGTCCTACCGTAAGATGTTCCTGGCCTATCTGCGCACCTTCGCCCGCATGGGCCTGAAGGCGATCCCGATGCGCGCCGACACCGGCCCCATCGGCGGCGACCTGTCCCACGAGTTCATCATCCTGGCGGAAACCGGCGAAAGCGGCGTGTTCTGCCACAAGGATTGGCTGGAACTGGACGTGCTGCAGAACGCGCCCGAGGCGGGCAGCGACCTGAAGGACTTCTTCGCCAAGTACACCAGCGTCTACGCCGCGACGGATGAGAAGCACGACGCCGCCACCTGCGAGGTGCCGGAAGACCAGCTGGTGTCCGCGCGCGGCATCGAGGTCGGGCACATCTTCTATTTCGGCACCAAGTACTCCAAGCCCATGGGGGCGGTGGTGACCGGCCCGGACGGCGAGTCGGTGGCGGTGGAGATGGGCAGCTATGGCATCGGCGTGTCGCGCCTGATGGGCGCCATCATCGAATCCAGCCATGACGACAACGGCATCATCTGGCCGGACGCGGTGGCGCCCTTCCAGGTCGGCCTGATCAACCTGAAGGCCGATGACGCCGCCTGCACCACGCTGTGCGACGACCTGTACGCCAAGCTGAACGCCGCCGGCGTGGAGACGCTGTACGACGACCGCAATGAGCGGCCGGGCGCCAAGTTCGCCGACATGGACCTGATCGGCCTGCCGTGGCAACTGACCGTCGGCCCGCGCGGCCTGAAGACCGGCGTGGTCGAACTGAAGCGCCGCGCCACCGGTGAGAAGCGCGAGTTGTCGGTCGAGGCAGCACTGGCCGAACTGATCAAGGCCTGACGCCCGAAAAAAGGGCGCGTCCATCCGCGGATGGACGCGCCTTTATTCCGCCCAGAATTGCGCGCATTGCCCTAACTTCCATCCCCTGGCCGCCGGTCCCCCCGCATGATCTTTTCCGCCTTCGAACGCATGGTCGCGATGCGCTATCTCCGGGCGCGCCGGCAGGAGGGGTTCATCTCCGTCATCGCCGGCTTCTCCCTGCTGGGCATCGGCCTGGGGGTCGCGACCCTCATCATCGTCATGTCGGTGATGAACGGCTTCCGGACGGAGTTGCTGGGGCGGGTGCTGGGGCTGTACAGCCATCTTGAGGTGCAGTCCCTGCTGGGCCCGTTGCCGGAGAACGACGCGGTGGGCCAGCGCTTGCTGCAGCTGCCGGGGGTCACCGCCATCATGCCGACGGTGGAGGGCCAGGCCCTGATCACCCAGGACGGCACGGCCACCGGCGCCTATGTCCACGGCATCACGCCGGCGGACTTCAAGCGCCGGCCCATCGTCTCCACCCACATCATCGAAGGGGCGGCGGAGGCCTTCGGTGCGGCCACCGGCGCCACGGGGGACGAGGCCAACCTGGGCGACGGCATCGCCATCGGCAGCCGCATGGCCCGGCGCCTGAACCTGCATGTGGGCGACCAGTTGCGCCTGGTCAGCCCGCGCTTCAACCAGACGGCCTTCGGCTCCATCCCCCGCGCCCGCACCTACCCCATCGCCGCCATCTTCGATGTCGGCATGTACGACGTGGACAACAGCCTGGTGTTCATGCCGCTGGCGGCGGCGCAGACTTTCTTCGGCGTGGCCAACGGCTACACCTCGCTGGAGGTGTTCGTGCAGGACCCCACGCACATCGACCCGTACCTGAAGGCGGCGACCCAGGCGGCGGGGCAGGAATACCGCATCTTCGATTGGCGCCAGCGTAGTGCTGCCTTTGTCAGCGCCATCGACGTGGAACGCAACGTCATGTTCCTGATCCTGTCGCTGATCATCCTGGTGGCGGCGTTCAACGTCATCAGCAGCATGATCATGCTGGTGAAGGACAAGGGGCGCGACATCGCCATCCTGCGCACCATGGGCGCCAGCCGGGGCATGGTGCTGCGGGTGTTCTTCCTGACGGGTGCCAGCATCGGCACCGTCGGCACCCTGTTCGGCGTCATCCTGGGCGTGCTGTTCACCCGCAACATCGAGGCTATCCGCCAGTTCATCCAGGCCATCATCGGCCGCGACCTGTTCAACGCCGAGATTTACTTCTTCACCCAGATCCCGGCCAAGCTGGATTGGGTGGAGGTGGCGCAGGTCGGTTTCATGGCGCTGGCCCTGTCCTTCGCCGCCACCATCTACCCCTCCTGGCGGGCCGCCCGCCTCGACCCGGTTGAGGCCCTGCGTTATGAGTGAGACGTCCGTGCTGAGCCCTGCCGTCCCCGCATCGTCTGTAGGTGAGACCGTCCTGGAACTGTCCGGCGTCGTCCGCCGCTTTCAGCAGGCGGGGGCGGTGCTTGAGGTGCTGAAGGGCGCGGCCTGCGCCGTCCGCCGGGGGGAGATCGTGGCCCTGGTCGGGCCCAGCGGTGCCGGCAAATCCACCCTGCTGCACATCGCCGGCTTGCTGGAACGCGCCGACGGCGGCGTCATCCGCATCGACGGCCGCGACGCCGCCAAGCTGGACGATGCCGGCCGCACCGCCCTGCGGCGCGAGACCATCGGTTTCGTCTATCAGTTCCACCACCTGCTGCCGGAATTCAGCGCGGAGGAGAACATCGTCCTGCCGCAGATGATCGCCGGCGCATCCAAGGCCGCCGCCCGTGCCCGTGCCCAGGAACTGCTGGGCCTCGTGGGCCTGTCCGCCCGCGGCAGCCACCGTCCGGCCCGCCTGTCGGGCGGGGAGCAGCAGCGCGTGGCCATCGCCCGCGCGCTGGCCAACAAGCCCCGCCTGCTGATCGCGGACGAACCCACGGGCAATCTGGACCACCACACCTCCGACGATGTCTTCGCCCTGCTGACCGGCCTGGTGCGGGGCAGCGGTGCCGGCCGTGAGGGCTTCGGCGCCCTGGTCGCCACCCATAATCTGGACCTGGCGGCGCGCATGGACCGGGTGATCGAGTTGCGCGACGGATTGCTGGTGGACCGGCCTTGAGCCAAGTCCGGATCGACCTGCCGCCCGGCTTCGATCCGGATGCCGCCTGGCGCTACCACGGCCGTGACTGGTACCGCGACCGCGCCGCCCCGGCGGAGCGGGTGGCGGGACATGCCTTGACCAAAGCCCTGGCATTCGACGGCCATCCCTACCTGCTGACCCTGACCGCGTCCGGCCCCACCATGGTGATGGGCATCGACAGCGATGATCCCCTGATCGTGGCCCGGGCCGAACGGGTGGCCTTGCGCATGCTGGGCCTGACGCCGGCCCTGGCCGACGCCGCGACGGGGTTGGAGGCGCGCGCCGACCATGATGCGGAGACGGCGCGCCTGATCGGCAACCGTCGCGGCTATCGCCCGCCGCTGTCATCCACGGTGTTCGAGGCGCTGGCCTGGGCCATCATCGGCCAGCAGATCAACCTGACCTTCGCGTCCGACCTGCGCCGCCAGCTGATCCTGCTGGCCGGGCGCCCGCATCCCTCCGGCATGGTGGCGCATCCGGACGCGGCGGCGGTGGCGGTGATGGATCCGGAGGCGCTGACCGCCCGGCGGTTTTCCCGCTCCAAAGCGCGCTACCTGATCGACGCCGCCAAGGCTGCGGCGGAGGGGCGGCTGGACCTGGACGCCCTGGAGCGGCTGGACACCGACCCGGCCGGCGAGGCGGATGCGGAGGCGGCCCTGCTGGCGCTGCGCGGCATCGGCCCCTGGACCGCCAATTATGTGCTGATGCGGGGATGCGGCCTGCCGGACCGGGTGCCGGTGGGTGATGCCGGCCTGGCGGCGGCGTTGCAGCGTTTCCACGGCATGGACCGGCGCCCGAGTCCCGATGAGCAGGCGGCGCTGATGCGGCCCCATGCCCCGTGGCGCAGCCTGGCCACCGCCCATTTGTGGGCCAGCCTGGGCTGAGCGGAACGGGTCGATCTGACCATCCGGTCAATTTCGCCGCACTTTGGAATTGTAACCGGCGCGCGCTTGCAGGGTTTCGGGCGGCCTTGCACTATAAGGTCCAACGGTTCAACCCAAAGGGGCCTTGGCGCCATGCGTTCCACTCTTTTCGCGGCGGGTTTCCTGGGGTTGGCATCCCTCCTTCCGGTCGGTGCCGCCTTGGCTGGTGTTGCCGATTGCCGCCCCAACCCGGTGGGCGAACTGCCGGTTCACCTTGAGCATGGCCTACCCATCGCCGAGGGCGTGCTGGACGGCAAGCCGGTGCGGGCGTTGGTCGATACCGGTTCGGCCCGGCACATGGTGTCGCTGGCGGCGGCGGAACGGCTGGGGCTGGATTTCCAGAAACGGTTGGCCCCCGGCGTCAATCTGGGGCAGGGGGATTGGGTCAAGGCCGGCAGCATGCAGGCCGACCTGAAAGTGGGGCCGTGGGAAGGCCACCGCTTGCGGTTGCAGGTGGTGGACGCCGGTGATTTTGGCGCCGGGGTGGACATGGTGCTGGGTCAGGACATGTTCGTGCAGACGGACGTGGAATTGGACCTGGCCAACGGCGTCATCCGTTTCTTCAAGCCCGAAGGTTGTGAGGGCGTGCCGCTCGCCTATTGGTCCAAGACCTATGCCGAGGCAACCTCACGGTCCCGGGCCTTTGGCGGTTTTTCCTTGAGCCGGGTGCTGGTGACGCTGAACGGCCTGGATTTCTGGGCGCGGCTGGACACGGGCGTGACCGCCAGCGCGGTGCAGACACGCCTGGCCCACCGTGTCGATGTGCGGGAGGATGCGCCCGGGTCGGCGCCCGGACCCCTGCGGCATGACATCGGCCGCACGCCGGTACCCACCTGGATCGGTACCTTCGATACGTTGGCCGTGGGGGATGAGACCATCCGCAACGCCCGCCTGTCCGTGGGCGATTACTACAATCTGGGTGTCAGCCGCGATGGCAGCCTGAACATGGTGCTGGGCATGGATTTCATCCTGTCGCACCGCATCTACATCGCCAACAGCCAGGATAAGATCTATTTCACCAATGTTTCCAAGCCGGTATTCACGCCGTCGGGGACGTGAATCCGGACTTTTCATTTCGAATAGGCTGATTGGGGGGCCATATGCGGGGTTGGGTTGGGCGTGCCTGCGGGCGCGGGTTGCTGGCGCTGGTGGGGCTGGGCATGGGGACGGCCTGGGCGGGGGCCGAGGATTGCCACCTGAACAAGGTGGCCGAACTGCCCATCCGGCTGGAACAGAACCAACCCATCGTCGAGGGCAGCATCAACGGCAAGCCCATCCGCGCCCTGCTGGATACCGGTTCCTACCGGACCGTCCTGACCAGTGCCGGTGCGCAGCGCCTGGGCCTGGACGTGACCAAGCATTACTCGGCGGGCAAGGCCGTTGGCGTCGGCGGTGAGGTGGGCATCGGTTCCACGCCGGTGGATGAGTTGGTGGTCGGCAGTTGGAAGATGAAGGATCTGAAACTTCAGGTCATCGGCACCGGCAATGTCGGGCCGGGGGTGGAACTGATCCTGGGGCAGGACATCTTCAGCCAAAGCGATATCGAGCTGGACTTCGCCGGCGGCATGGTCCGCTTCTTCAAGCCGGAGGGCTGCGACGGCGTTCCCCTGGCCTATTGGGCGCGAACCTATGCCGAGGCGGTGATGCGCATGCCCGAAGGCGGCCGTCGCACATCCACCGAGCTGCGGGTCGCGCTCAACAGCTACGGGTTCTGGGCCAAGCTGGACACGGGCGCCACCGCCAGCAGCGTGCAGCTTCGCGCCGCCCATCACGCCGGGGTGCACGAGGACGATCCTGGCGTGGTTCCCAGTGGGGCCAGCCACGGCGTGGGGGCCAAGAGCATTCCAACCTGGGCGGGGACCTTCAATACCTTCACCATCGGGGATGAAACGGTGCGCAATGTGAAGATCCGCTTTGGCGACTTTTCCGCCGGCGACGATCCCGAGCGCGAAGGCAATCACGACATGCTGTTGGGGGCGGACTTCATCAAGACGCACCGCATCTACATCGCCAGCAGCCAGAACAAGATCTTCTTCACCAACGTCGGCCATCCGATCTTCGCCGCCGTGCCCAAGGCGCCGACCCCCAGCGCCGAACCGGCGGCGGAGGGGGCCCAGGACTGATCGTTTCGGTTCCCGGCCATACGCTTCAGGCGGAAAACAACCGCCGGTGACTGGTGGCCCGCCGCCCGCCGTGGCAGGGTGGCGGCCGCGCAGCCTTCTGCCGCTGCGCCGGGCATGAACGGCTGGACGGAACGATGACTCAGGATGTGATGGCGGCGGCGACACCCCGGGACCGCTGGTCCCAGGTCATGACGGTGGTGCGGGTCGCCAGCGGCAACTTCCTGGAAATGTACGACTTCATGGTGTTCGGCTATTTCGCCGGCGCCATCGGCCAGGCCTATTTCCCGGGCGAAAGCGATACGGCGCGCCTGTTGGCCAGCCTGGCCACCTTCGGTGTCGGTTTCCTGATGCGGCCCATCGGCGCCCTGCTGCTGGGCGCCTATATCGACCGCAAGGGCCGGCGGGTGGGCCTGCTGCTGACCCTGGGCCTCATGTCCATCGGCACCATCACCGTGGCGGTGATGCCCGGCTACGCCACCATCGGCCTGCTGTCGCCGCTGCTGGTCTTGCTGGGCCGCCTGGTCCAGGGCCTGTCGGCGGGGGTGGAACTGGGCGGCGTCTCCGTCTACCTGTCGGAAATCGCCACGCCGGGCAACAAGGGTTTCTATGTCAGCTGGCAATCGGGCAGCCAGCAGGTGGCGGTGATGGTGGCGGCGTTGATCGGCGTGGCGCTGACCTTCTGGCTGCCGCCGGACACCATGCAAGCCTGGGGCTGGCGCATCCCGCTGGTGGTGGGCTGCCTGATCGTGCCCTTCCTGTTCCAGATCCGCCGTTCGCTCCAGGAAACCGAAAGCTTCAAGGCCCGTCGGCATCATCCGACGGTGACGGAGATCTTCCGTTCGCTGGCCGCCAACTGGGGCGTGGTGCTGACCGGCGTGGGCCTGGTGATGATGACCACCGTGTCCTTCTACTTCATCACCGCCTACACCCCGACCTTCGGCCGCAAGGCCCTGCACCTGACCGACATGGACAGCCTGCTGGTGACCCTGGCGGTGGGGGCCAGCAACCTGGTGCTGCTGCCCCTGTCCGGCGCCTTGTCCGACCGGGTCGGCCGCCGGCCCCTGCTGGTGGCCTGCACCGTGCTGGCGCTGGCCACGGCCTATCCGGCGCTGTCCTGGCTGGCCTCGGCCCCCAGCTTCGGCCGCCTGCTGGTGGTGGAACTGTGGCTGTCGCTGCTGTACGCCAGCTACAACGGCGCCATGGTCGTCTATCTCACGGAAATCGTGCCGGTGGCGGTGCGCACCTCGGGATTCTCCCTGGCCTACAGCCTGGCGACGGCCGCCGGCGGCTTCACCCCCTTCATCAGCACCTACCTGGTGGACAGCAGCCACGACGCCGCCATGCCGGGATTGTGGCTATCCGCCGCCGCCCTGTGCGGCCTGATCGCCGTGCCGGTCAGCGTGCGCTACGCCAAACGGCATGCGGAGGGGTAGGGGACTCAGGCCGTTTCCAGGATATTCATCTCAATGCGCAAACCGGCGGCGCTGGCCATGTTGACCAGCGCATCCAACGCGAACAGGTCGATTTTCCCCCGGATGAGATCCGAGATGCGCGGCTGGGTCACACCGAAGACCTTGGCGGCTTCCGTTTGGGTCATGCCCTGGCGGACGATGTGGTCCTTCAGCGCCATGGCCAACCTGGAACGAAGCCTCATGTTCTCCGCCTCCGCCGGGGTGTCTTCGATTGCGTCCCAGACGCTGGAGAAGCGTTGCGTGGTCATGTCCGTTTGCCTTTCCGGTTCTTGGCCTTACGCCGTTTGATCTGTTCAACGAGAGCGCTGTAGCGGTTCTTCGCGATCTCGACATCCGCCGGATTGGTCTTCTGGGTCTTTTTCTGAAGGCGTCTATACAGAATTTTGTATAATTCGGCAAGGCCGCGCCCGCGCCAGCCACACCGTGCGCCGGCCGCAGTCCGGATCCTCCGCCCGGTATTCGACGACATCGAAACCGTGGGTGTGCAACAGGGTGCGATATTCCGCCGGATCCAGGCTGGCGTGGTACAGCGCCTCGCCGGCGTAGGACCCCATGGCCTCGCCGTGGCGGGGGCCGGCGGTGAACATCAGGGGCGCGCCGGGTTGGGCGTGGCGTTGGAAGACCGGGAACATGGCCCGCTGGGCGTCGAAATCCAGGTGGAAGAAGCTGTCCCAGGCCAGGATGCCGGCGAAACGGGTTCCCAAATCCAGGCCGCGCATGTCGCCCACGCGCCAGTCCTGATCGGGCATGCGGGCGCGGGCGAGGTCAACCAGGGCGGGGGCGGCGTCCACGCCGGTGACGGCGCGGCCCTGCGCCCCCAGATAGGCCGCGATGGGTTGTCCACCGCCGCAGCCGAGGTCCAGGATGGCGCCGCCGGGCGGGGCCAGGGCCAGGAAACGGTCCAGCCAGGGGCGTTCCATCAGTGGGCGGCGGCCGTGTTCCGCCTGCCGGTCGGCCTCCCACGCCAGGCCGTGGCGTTGGTACAGCGCGATGATGCCCGTCCGGTCGTCGCCCATGGTCCCCTCACGCCAGCGGCAGCAGCAATTCCGCCTTCAGGCCCGGGTTGTTGTCGTCCAGCACCAGGGTGCCGCCATGGCGCTGGGCCACCGCATCCACCAGGCTGAGGCCCAGGCCGCTGCCGGGGTGGGCCTGGTCGCGTTCCAGCCGGAAGAAACGCTCGCGCACCCGGGCGCGGTCTTCCACCGGGATGCCGGGGCCGGTATCGGCCACCGTCACCCGCACCTGGCCGGGGCCGCCGGGCGCCACGGTCAGGGTCACGCGGCCGCCTTCGGGTGTGTACTTCAGGGCGTTGTCCAGCAGGTTGACCAGGGCCTGGGACAACAGCTGGCCGTTGCCCTGCACCGTGGCGGCGGCCTCGGTCGCCGTGACCGACACCGTGAAGGCGATGCCCTGGGCCTCGGCCACGGCCTCATACAACTCACCGGAACTTTCCGCCAACTGGTCCAGGCGGACGGGGGCGATGGGCAAGCTGCCGCCGGACTCGACCTCCGCGATGGCCAGCAGGGCGCGGAAGGTGGCCAGCAGGTGGTCCACCTCCTCGATCGCGGCCTCCAGCACCTCACGCGGGTTTTCCACCGTGTCGTGCATCAGGGCCAGTTCCAGCCGGGTGCGCAGGCGCGTCAGGGGGGTGCGGAGATCGTGGGCGATGCCTTGGCTGACATGGCGGATGCCGGCCACCAACGCCTCGATCCGGTCCAGCATGGCGTTCAGGGTGTGGGCCAACTGGTCGAACTCATCCCCGCTGCCGGTCAGGGGCACGCGGCTGACCAGCATGCCCTCGCGGATGGCCTCTGCCGTGCGGGTCACACCATCCAGGCGGCGCAGCCAGACGCGGCTCATGGCCAGGCCGCCGGTCAGGCCCAGCACCAGGGTCAGGCCCATGCTCCAGCCGATGACGCGCTCCAGCCGCTCGCGCAGCACATGCACCTCGCCCAGGTCGCGGCCCACCAGGACATGGTATCCACCGGGCAGGGCCGCGATCAGGGCGCGCACGTCGCCGGGGCGGATGGCGCCGGTCTTGGGGTCCTTCACCGGCAGGTTGACCCAGCCGGGCCCTTCCGCGCCCTTGGGCCAGAACTGGTTGCCGGCCAGGGTGGAGCTGTTGGGGCTGGACAGGATGTAGAGGGCCGAGGCGTTGCCCATGCCGCGCTCGTTCACCGCCTCCGCCAGGCCGGCCATGCCGCCGGCGCGATAGCGGTCGGCCAGCAATTGCATGTCCTCGCGGATGGCGGTGTCGGCCTGGCCCGCCAGAAAGCCGGCGGTGGACCAATAGATCAGCCACAGCACCAGCAGGACCGAGCCGACGAACAGGCCCAGATAGACCAGGGCGAAGCGAAAGGTGGTGGCGCGCAGCAACCGGCCGAGGGAGCGGTGCCGGCCGGCCGCCTTCAGGGACGCAGGCAATATCCGGCCCCCCGCACCGTCTGGATCAGGGGCGGCTCAAAACCCTTGTCCACCTTCTGGCGCAGCCGGGCGATGTGCACGTCGATGACGTTGGTCTGGGGATCGAAGTGATAGTCCCACACCTGTTCCAGCAGCATGGTGCGGGTCACCACGCTGCCGGCGTTGCGCATCAGGCATTCCAGCAGCTGGAACTCACGCGGCAGCAGATCGATGGTCTTGCCGGCACGCTTCACCGTGCGCGCCAGCAGATCCATTTCCAGATCCGCCGCCACCAGCTTGGTGGCCTGGGTCTGGGGGGCCGCGCGGCGGCGGCCCAGGCTTTCCAGCCGGGCCAGCAACTCGGAAAAGGCGTAGGGCTTGGTCAGGTAGTCGTCGCCGCCGGCGCGCAGGCCGGTCACCCTGTCCTCCACGCTGCCCAGCGCGCTCAGCACCAGCACGGGCGTGTCGTTGCCGGCGGCGCGCAGCAGGCTGACCAGGGACAGGCCATCCCGCCCCGGCAGCATGCGGTCCACCACCAGGGCGTCGTAATGCTCCGCCCCCGCCAGGTACAGCCCTTGCGTCCCGTCGGGCGCATGATCGACCGCGTGCCCCGCCTCTTTCAGGCCTTTCAGCATGTAGGCGGCGGCCTGGGCGTCGTCCTCGATGACTAGGATCTTCATGGGGCAAACCCTGGGTTGGGGGCTGCCGGCGGCGTGGGACATTCCCCGCGTCGCCGGAGGCCGGGCGACTGCCGGCCCGGGCCGGGAGGCCCGTGAGCCAAGCCGCCGGAGGGCGGCGCCCGGCGCCTGAGGGCCATGATAATAAAGGCCGGGCGGGGGGTGACCCGCCGCCCGGCCCTTTTCGTCCTGGGGGAAATCCCCCGGGCGAGGGGCCCGGGGAAAGAGGCATCAGCCCTTGGGCGTGATGGGTAGGGGCAGGAACATCTGCTGGTCGGCGCGCTTGACCAGCAACAGGATGGACTTGTGATTGTCCTTCTTGGCCTTTTCGATCTGGGCGGTGATGTCGGCGGGGGTTTTCGCCGGCTCATTGTTCACGCTGGCAATGATGTCGCCGGGGCGCAGGCCCAGATCGTCCTTGCCGGGATCGACGATGACCACGCCCTGGGCGTCGCCGTCCAGGCCCAGCTTCTCGCGGGTGCGGTCGTCCAGCTTGCTCAGCTTCATGCCCAGCACGGTGGTGTCGCCGCCGCCCTTGCCGTCCGGCGAGGCCGAAGCGACGGGGCTGTCCTTGTCCTGGTTGGGCGCCTCGCCCAGCTTGACCGACACGGTGATGACCTTGCCGGCGCGCAGCACGCCCAGGTCCACGGTCTTGCCCGGTTCGATGCCGGCGACGTTGCGGGCCAGGTCGCGCTGGTTGTCGATGGCCTTGCCGTTGATGCTCTGCACCACATCGCCCTGCTTCAGGCCACCCTTTTCCGCCGGGCTCTTGGGCGAGACGGCGTTGATGATGGCGCCCTTGGGCTCCTTCAGGCCCAGGCTGTCGGCGATGTCCTGGGTCACGGCCTGCAGGGTGACGCCCAGATAGCCGCGCTCGATATGGCCGGTGGCCTTCAGCTTTTCGATCACCGGCTTGGCGACGTTGGATGGGATGGCGAAGCCGATGCCGACCGAGCCGCCGGTGGGCGAGAAGATGGCGGTGTTGATGCCGATGACCTCGCCATTGGCGTTGAAGGTCGGGCCGCCGGAATTGCCCTTGTTGATCGAGGCGTCGATCTGCAGGAAATCGTTCAGGTTGGCGGGGTCGATGTCACGGCTGCGGGCCGAGACGATGCCGGCGGTGACGGTGCCACCCAGGCCGAAGGGGTTGCCCACGGCCACCACCCAGTCACCGGGGCGCATCTTGTCGCTGTCGCCGAAGGACAAGGCCTGCAGCGGCTTCTTGGTCTCGACCTTCAGCAGCGCCAGGTCCGAGCGTTCGTCCTGGCCCACGATCTTGGCCGGCACGTCGTCGGCCTGGTCCTGGAAGTGGACCTTCACCTCGTCAGCACCCTCGATGACGTGGCGGTTGGTGACGATGTAGCCGCTGGGGTCGATGACGAAGCCGGAACCCAGGGCGGATTCGACGCGCGGCCGGCCGTTGCTGCCCCGGCCGCCGGGGACGGCGTCATCGGGGAAGCCGAAGTGGCGCATCATGTCCTGCAGTTCCTGCGGGACCTGCGGGGCGGTCACCTTGTGCGCGGCGGTGATGGTCACCACCGCCGGTGCCACCTTCTCCACCAGGTCGGCGAAGCTGGGCAGGGCCGCCGGGCTGGCGGCGCGCGCGGTTTCGGCGGCCGGCGGGGCCACCAGGGCGGTGCCGGTCATCAGGCCGATGGCCAGCAGCGACATGGCCAGGCGGGGAAGGCGCTTCTTGGCGGGGGTGGTGGTGGGCAGGGAGGTCATTCTTGAGCTCGCTTTCACGTCTTCTTTGTCTTTAGGCCCGGTCGCGGGACTTTAGCGGGATTAAAAGGTATTTGTCAGGGAATTGGGGCCGTATTGCGGTTCCGGCCCCGAAAAGCCGTACAGGCGGGCGTTCAGGTGTCGATGGAGCCGTCATCGAAACCGCCGTCATCGAAGGAATTGTCGGTCTGGTAGTCGGCGTCCTGGTAGCCGCCATCCTGGCGACCCTGGTCGAAGGAAGTGCGGTCAGTACTACCGCCGCCTTCGTTGATGATGGTCTCATTCACCGTGGTGTTGTTGACGACGGTCTCATCGATGCGGTCACCGCCGCCGCCCCAAGGGCTGCCGCCGAAGCCGCCCCCCAGGCCCCCGCCATGGCCGCCACGGAACAGCGACTCAACCGCGTCGGCCGCCAGCACGCCGCCGGCGACGCCGGCCATGGTCTCAAACATGCCGCGCATGAAGCTGCGCGGCTGGGCATAGACGGGCGGGGCGCCGTAGGCCGGCTGGCCATAAGCGGGCGGTTGCTGGCCGTAGGCCTGCTGCTGTCCATAGGGCGGCTGGGGCTGCGGCTGATAGGATTGCTGCCCCCACGGGCCGTTGGACTGGCCGCTTGCCGATTGATCGGAACCGCGGAAGGGTGGCGGTGCCGCGGTGCTGCTGCGGGCGTTTTCCTGCAGGTCGGCCAGCCGCCGCTGGGCATCGACCAGGGCCTCCTGCTGGGCCAGCAGCGCCTGGGCCATGATGTAGGGCAGGGTGGGCTGGCGCGACAGGGCGTCGCCGACCAGGCGGTCCGATTCAGGGTCGCGCGGCATGCCGTCCAGTCGGGACACACGCGCCAGCAGGGCTGTCAAATCTTCGCGGTCCTTGGGGGTCATGATGATCCTCGAACGCTTTCCTTGGGTGAAGGGGATATCGCAGTAACATGGGTCGATATCCGCCGGCCGCAACGAGGATGATCATGGCCGGGCCAGACTTTCCAGCCTATGGAGCCCGGATTAAGTTTTTTTCATGCGCTGAAGTGCTTAAAGGGATAAGACCCCTCTCCATTCGAGACCTTGAGGGGCCCGTTCGAGGGTGCCGCCGTTCCATGGCCATCATGCTTCCCCTGGCGCCCCCCGCCTACACGCCCGAGCAGATGCGGGCCCGCGTCCTGCATCAGGACGGCGACGTGCTGATCGTGGACAAGCCCTATGGTTTGCCCGTGCATTACGGCACCAAATCCACCGACCATCTGGAACGCTACCTGCCCTGGCTGGTGGCGGAGGATGCGCCGGCCCCGCGCCTGGCCCACCGGCTGGACAAGGACACCACCGGCTGCCTGGTGCTGGGCCTGAACGAGGCGGCGTCCACCCGGCTGGGCAAGCTGTTCCTGGCCGGCCGGGTGGGCAAGCGCTACTGGGCCGTGGTCAAGGGACGACCCGACGGGCCGGAGGGCCGTATCGACCTGCCCCTGATCAAGCGCAAGGTGCCCGGCTGTTCGCGCATGATGGTGGAGGATGAGGGCAAGCAGGCCGTCACCGAATGGCGGGTGATGGCCAGCGGCGCGGATGCCGACGGCCAGGTCCTGTCCTGGCTGGAACTGACGCCCCGCACCGGGCGCATGCACCAGCTGCGCGTCCATTGCGAGGCCATGGGCTGGCCCATCCTGGGCGATCCCATCTACGGCCGCGACTGGCGGGTGGAGGGCGGGCGGGACCCTGCGCCGGCCATTCCCCTGCACCTGCATGCCCGCTGGGTGGCGCTACCGTGGGGGCCGGCGGCGGAATCGCTGCTGACGGCCACGGCACCCTTGTCCCCCCACATGGCGGCGACGTTGGAGCGCCTGGGGTTCCCGGTCGAATCAGCCGGCCCGATTCAGGGTTAACAGGCGGCGACGGGTTGGTGCCGTCTGCGCCGTATAAAGCGCTGTCCCGGTGGTTGGAACGGCACTGGGCCCCGAAAAAGGAAAAGGTCGGTGGCAGAACGCCACCGACCCATCAAGGCTTGGAAGGAATTCAAGACAGGACGGAAGCGAAGGGCGCCGTCATGGCTTGGTAGATCCGTTGCCGCGGCGGAACCGGCCAGGAACTCCGGTCCCGTCGCCACAGGTACGGGGGAACGTCAACCGGGCAGGGTGGTCTAGAACCCGAGCCCGGGGTGTTTCCGGCGCCGCACCCGCCCCAACCAGGTTGGGGCAGAAGGGGCGGGCATCCGCTCGGTCTAGAAGCGGGGCGCCGGTGCCACCAGCCAAGGAGGCGGCGCCGCGGGCGGGGGGTTGGGGCTCCCGTCGTTGGCTGTTGCCGTCTCCATCGGCTGGCGACGAACGGACAGTGCCACGCCAAGCTGACCGCATCCTGACAGCGATGCGCGGAATGTCGATTTCCGGCGGCCGTCACATTTTTGCCCCCGAGCCTCATTTTCCGTCCCGGTGCGACATCCTGCCGCCACCCCGGGAACCCCGCGCCGTCGCCACCGTTGTTGTCGCAACGTCGCCCAGGGTTTCGGCCGCGCTCGCGCGATCAGCCGTAGACGGGGCGTTAACCTTCTTCACCCTAAGATGGGCTGATGGGCGCCGCGAGCCCGTGCGTCCGGGCGCTTTCGTTTTGAATTTTGCTGTGACAAGGACGTTTTCGCCCTTTTTGCGTCCATTTTCGTGTCCACGATCCCTTCCGCATCGCCACGGATGATGCGATAGAGTTTTTCCGGGCGGACACCGCTTGGGATCATCCCGCTCAGGACCACGTCGTCAGATATCGAGTCAGATACCGTCCCATGTTGACCTCTCTCTCGGCCGCCTCCGGATCCCACGCCCAGCCGGCATCCACGCTGGTGGGCAAGCGCCTGTCCATCGTCATCCCCATGCATAATGAGGAGGCCAACCTGGCCGCCTTGTTCGAGCGGCTGATCCCGGTGCTGGACGGCATCGGCATGCCGTTCGAGATCATCTGCGTGGATGACGGTTCGCGTGACGGCACCTTCGCGGCATTGGTCTTCCACCAGGCGCGCGAGCCGCGGCTGAAGCTGTTGCGCCTGTCGCGCAACTTCGGGAAAGAGGCGGCGATGTCCGCCGGCCTGCGGCACGCCAACGGCGACGCCGTGGTGCTGATGGACGGCGACCTGCAGCACCCGCCGGAGACCATCGTCACCTTCGTGGAACAGTGGCACCAGGGCATGCAGATGGTCTACGGCGTGCGCGCCAGCCGCCTGACCGACCCCTGGACCCGCCGCTTCCTGACCAAGATCTATTACCGCCTGCTGGACAATTTGTCCGAGGTGACGCTGCCGCGCGGCGCCGGTGACTTCCGCCTGCTGGACCGCAGCGTGGTCGATGCCCTGAACGCCATGCCGGAGCGCAACCGCTTCATGAAGGGCCTGTTCAGCTGGGTGGGGTACCGCCAGCTGGCGATACCGTTCGAGGTGGCGCAGCGCCACGCCGGCACCTCCACCTTCAATTTCTGGCGCCTGCTGCGCTTCGGCCTGGACGGCGTGGTGTCGTTCAGCAACGTGCCGCTGCGCATGTGGTCGTGGCTGGGCATCGCCCTGTCGGTGCCCTCCTTCTTCTATGGCCTGGTCATCATCACCAAGACGCTGCTGTTCGGCGTCGATACGCCCGGCTACGCCTCCACCATGGTGGCGGTGCTGTTCCTGGGCGGCCTGCAGCTGATCGGCCTGGGCGTGCTGGGCGACTATCTGGGCCGCGTCTTCACCGAGGTGAAGGGCCGGCCGATGTACCTGGTGAACGAGAAGGTGGGCTTCGGCGAGGCGGTCGCGCGTCCGGCCCCGGTTGGGGAGCAGTCCTGACCCCCATGCCGCTCGCCCGTGTCCCCCATGCCCCTGTGACCGACGTGCGGACGCCTGAGATTCTGGGCGGGGCGGCGGCCGACCAGACGCCGGGCGTGAAGCCGGCCTGGTGGCGCCTGTCCGTCTGGGACGCCCTGTTCTGGCTGGCCATGCTGGCGGCCGTGGCCATGGTGGCCGTGGGCTTCCAGGATTTCGGCATCACCTTCGATGAACCGCTGCACGTGGAATACGGGCAGCGCGCGCTGGAATGGTACGCCTCGCTGGGCCGTGACCGCGCCGTCCTGGAATTCCAGAACCTGTACCTCTACGGCGCCCTGTTCGATACCATCGAGGCGCTGGCCGAAAACGTCCTGCCGCTGGACGTCTACGCCACCCGCCGCCTGGTCGGCGGGCTGACGGGCCTGCTGGGCGTGCTGGCCGTGCGCCGCATCGCCCGCGACATCGCGGGCGGGAAGACGGGCGACCGTGCCGGCCTGATCGCCGGCCTGTGCCTGATGCTGATCCCCGACTGGTGGGGCCATTCCTTCGCCAACCCCAAGGACGTGCCCTTCGCCGTGGCCGCCGCCTGGACCCTGTCCTGGCTGGTGCGGGTGGGCAAGACCATGCCCAACCCCAGCCGGGGCTCGGTCGCCATGCTGGGCGTCTGCTTCGGCATGGCCCTGGGCATCCGGGTCGGCGGCGTGCTGCTGGCCGGTCCCATCGCCCTGGTGATCTTCGGCGAGATTTTCCGCCGCATCCTGACCGGCGCCGCCCCGCGTGAGGTGTGGCGCGCCACCTGGCGCCTGGCGGGCAGGCTGTGGTTCGCCGCCCCCATCGCCTATCTGGTCATGCTGGCCTTCTGGCCGTGGGCCCAGGTGGATCCCCTGCGCCACCCGGTGGAGGCGCTGGCTGAGTTCTCGAAGTTCCCCATGGACTTCACCTTCACCTTCGCCGGGGTCCAGGTGCGCACCACCAACCTGCCCTGGTGGTACCTGCCGGTCGGCTTCGGCGTGAAGCTGCCGGAGATCGAACTGGTCGGCCTGGCCGCCAGCGCCGCCTTCGTCGTCATGGCTTTCGCGCGCCAGCCCCTTACCGGGCGCGCCTGGGCCGGCGTGCTGCGCCTGGACGTGCTGGCACTGGCCACCGCCCTGTTGCTGCCGCCGGTGGCGGTGGTGGCGACGGACGCCGTGCTGTACGACGGCATCCGGCACATGCTGTTCCTGATGCCGCCGCTGGCGACCACGGCGGCGCTGGGCCTGAACGGCCTGCTGACCCTGGCGCTCCGCCGCTGGCCCCGGCTGCCCGGCCTGCGGGCCGGCATGGGCGCCTTGCTGGCGGCCTGTGCCGCCATCCAGGTGGCCTTCATGGTCCATTTGCACCCCTATGAGACCATCTGGTTCAACCGTTTCGCCGGCGGCGTGCACGGTGCCGGCCCGCGGTTCGAGTTGGACTACTGGGGCAGTTCCCTGTCCGACGCCGCCAAGCGCCTGACCGACACCATGGTGAAGCTGGAGGGGGCGGCCGCCTTGACCCAGCCCTACCGCATCCGCGTTTGCGGCCCGCCCACCTCGGTGTTCCACTACTTGCCGCCGGCGTGGAAGCCCACCCGGCGCAATACGGGGCCGGTGGATTTCTACTTTGCCTTCACCCGCTGGGCCTGTAAGGAGATCCCGGCCGGCCAGGACATCGTGCGCATCGAGCGCGATGGCGAGGTGCTGGCCTATGTGCGTGATTTGCGGGAGCCGCCCCAGTAAAGCGGGCGCCTCGCTCTAGGGAAAGGATCGCCCTGATGAAGCTGTTCGGCCTCGCCGGGTGGAGCGGTTCGGGCAAGACCACCCTGCTGACCCGCCTGATCCCGGAACTGACGGCGCGCGGATATGGCGTGTCGACCCTCAAGCACGCGCACCACGATTTCGACGTGGACCAGCCGGGCAAGGACAGCTATCGGCACCGCGCCGCCGGCGCCACCGAGGTGCTGGTGGCCTCGGCCAATCGCTGGGCCCTGATGCATGAGCATCGCGGCGCGCATGAGCCCACCCTGGCCGACCTGGTGTCCAAGCTGTCGCCGGTGGATCTGGTGCTGGTGGAGGGGTTCAAGCGCGATCCCATACCGAAGCTGGAGATCTGGCGGGCGGAAAACGGCAAGGCGCCCTTGCACCCCGACGACCCCACCATCGTGGCGCTGGCGGCCGACCCGCTGCCGGTCGAGGCGCCGGGCCATCTGCGCCTGTTTGCCCTGGACGCGGTGGCGGACATCGCCACCTTCATCCTGGCCCATGTCGGTCTGCCGCCGCAGGCGGGCTGAGCGGTCATCCATCCCATGTCCGACACCCCCAACGACTGTTATGTCCCCTCGGGTCTGCTGACCGTCGACCAGGCGCGCGACCGGCTGCTGGCCGGCCTGGCGCCGGTGACGGCGGTGGAAAGCGTGGGCTTGGCCGATGCCGACGGCCGGGCGCTGGCGCATGACCTGGTGGCGCCGCACGATCTGCCGCCCTTCGCCCAGTCGGCCATGGACGGCTATGCCCTGGCCCACCGGGATGCGGGTGGCGGGACGCCCGTGCGATTGCCCCTGTCCGGCCGCGTGGCGGCGGGCGATGCGCCGGGTGTGCTGACGCCCGGCACGGCGGTGCGCATCTTCACCGGCGCCCCCCTGCCGGCCGGCGCCGATACTGTGCTGATGCAGGAAGACGCGGTTCTCGAAGACGGCGTCCTGGTGGTGGGGCCCGGCCTCGCCGCCGGCCGCAATTGCCGTCTGGCGGGCGAGGATGTGGCGGCCGGCGCCGTGGCGCTGCCGGCCGGCCGCCGGCTGACGCCCGCCGCGCTGGGCCTGGCGGCGGCGCTGGGCCGGCAAACCCTGGCGGTGCGGGCGCCGCTGACGGTGGCGCTGGTGTCCACAGGCAATGAGGTGCGTCCGGCGGGCGCCGCCTTGGGTCCCGGCGCCATCCACGACGCCAACGGACCGATGCTGTCGGCGCTGCTGCGCCGCCTGGGCTGCCGCGTTGTCCCGGCCGGGATCATCGGTGATGATCTGGGCGCCCTCACCACCCGCCTGGCCGGCCTGAAGGCCGACCTGATCCTCAGCAGCGGCGGCGTCTCCGCCGGGGAGGAGGACCACGTGAAGGCGGCGGTCACGGCCCTGGGCGGCATCGACTTCTGGCGCCTGGCGCTGAAGCCCGGCAAGCCCCTGGCCTTCGGCCGGGTGGGCGCCACGCCCTTCCTGGGCCTGCCCGGCAACCCCTACGCCGCCTTCGTCGCCTTCCTGGCGCTGGGCCGCCCCCTGGTACAGCGCCTGGGCGGCGAGACCGTCAGCGACACGCCCGCCTTCACTGCGCGCGCTGGCTTCACCTTGAACCGCGCGCCGGGCAAGCGCGAATACCTGCGGGTGACCCTGGCGTCCGAGGGGGGCGTGACCGTGGCCCATCTGTCCGGTGCCACCGGCAGTGCCGCCCTGTCCTCACTGGCGGGCGCCGACGCCATCGCGGTGGTGGCCGAGGGCAATGCCGGCGTCCGTCCCGGCGATCCGCTGACCGTGCTGCCCCTGCACGGGGTGTTCTGACGTCACGGTGCCTTCCTGTGGCGCAGCACCCAGCCGGCCAACTCATCCAGTTGGGCCGGATGGCCGTCGCCGTCGCGGAAGCGCAGGGTGGCGCTGTGTTCGGGCCAACGCACCACCAGTTCCGTCTCCACCGCGTCGGGGTGGCCGGGGCCGGGGAAGCGCGTGGGCTGGGCCCCCACGTTGGCGGCCTGCACCAGGTCCCGCAGGGCCGCCTGCTCCTCAGCCGGCAGGTCGGTCACCGCCATGGCGATGCGCGGCCGGGCCATGGGGAAGGCGATGCCGCCCTGGCGCTGGCATTCGATGGTGACGATGGGCGGCTGGGCCACCGGGTCGCTGTTCACAGGCCCACTTCCTTCCAGGCCGCGTCCACCGCCGTCGTGGCGGCGGCCCCGTATTTCCTGGCGACATCGCGCGTGGCGGCGGCGGCCTCCGCGAAATCGGACGACGCCTTCAGCCGGGTGGTCAGCACCTCATACCAGATCGGGCCCGCCACCTCCCACGCCTTGCCGCCGATCTTGGTGGCCGCCAGGTAGAAGGCGTGGTTGGGGATGCCGGAATTGATGTGGACGCCCTGATTGTCGTCCGACCCGCTGTAATAATCCTTCATGGTGGCCGGCTGCGGGTCCTTGCCCAGGGTGGGGTCGTCATAGGCGGTGCCCGGCGCCTTCATGGACCGCAGGGCGGTGCGGTTGGTGCCGGCCTTGGGGATCAGCAGGCCCTCGCCGATCAGCCAGTCGGCCTGGTCCGCCGTCTCGCCGGCCGCATACTGCTTGATCAGTGATCCGAAGACATCGGACATGGATTCGTTCAGGGCACCTTGCTGGGCATTATAGTCCAGGCCGGCGGTGAATTGCGTGACGCCATGGGTCAACTCGTGGCCGATGACGTCCAGGCACTTGGTGAAGCGGTCGAACAGCTGGCCATCGCCGTCGCCATAGACCATCTGCTGGCCGTTCCAGAAGGCGTTGTCGTAGTCGGTGCTGTAATGGACGCTGCTGTCCAGGCGCATGCCCTTGTCGTCCACCGAATTGCGCTTCAGCACGTCGAAATAGAAATCATAGGTCTGGCCGGCATAGGCGTAGGCCTCGTTCACCGCCACATCCTTGCCGTCCGGCTGTCCCTCCGACCGCACCAGCGTGCCCGGCAGGGTACTGCCGTGCTTGGCGTCGTAGACGGTGCGCCGCTTGGTGCCCGTGCCCAGGCCGGCGAAGGCGAACTGGTTCATGCTCTCGCGCATGCCGCGCAGGCGGCCCTGGTGATACAGGTTGCGCAGGGCGCGCTGGCGCAGCGTCGGGTCCTGGGCATGGGTCGCCACATGTTCCATGATGTGCGGCGGGATGATGAAGCAGACATGGGGGGCGCAGCCGGCGTGTGTGCACATGGGCGGCAAGCTCCTGCGGGGAGGCGGATCCCAAGGGTCGCACCGCACCCGGACGGCGGGAATAGTCGCCTAGGGCCTAGTCACGGACGATCCACAAAGGTTGCGACAATCTTCACCACTTCCCCGATGCTTTACACCTTCAGGCGAAGGCCTGCGCCGCCGTCAGATCTTCCGGCGTGTTGACGTTGAAGAACGGGTCCACCGGCACGGCGGGGAAATCGGCCTCCGCCACCGGGTGGCGGGCCAGGAAGGCGTTGACCCGGCGCATGTCCTCCACCGCCAGCGCATGCCGCAGGTCGGCCGCCAGCGCCACCGGCCACAAGGCCACCACCGGGTGCCGCCGCCCGGCGGAGGCGGCACAGGCGATGCCGTTCCGGGGGGCGATGGTCGCCAGCCTTCCCGCCAGGTTCCAGGGCAGGAAGGGGCAGTCGCCGGGCACGCTCAGCACATAGGCGTAGCCGCCCTGGTTCACCGCGTGCTCCAGGCCCGCCAGCACACCCGCCAGCGGCCCCGGGTGCCCCGCCACCGTGTCGGGCAGGATGGGCAGATCGAAGCCGCGATAGCGGGCGGGGTCGCCGTTGGCGTTCAGCGCCATATCCGTCACCTGCGGGGCCAGCCGGTCGCGCACGTGGGCCAGCAGGGGCCGCCCCGCCAGGGTCAGCAGGGGCTTGTCCACCGCCGCCGCTTCACTGCCGCCAAAGCGGCGGGCCAGGCCGCCGGCCAGGATCAGGCCAAGGATGCGCATGGGGCCGGGCTTTCAGGGAATGTAGAGGGCGCGGAAGTCGTTCACGTTGGTGCGGGTGGGGCCCGTCACCACCAGGTCGTCCAGCGCCTGGAAAAAGCCGTAGCCGTCGTTGTTGGCCAGGAAGGCCGCCGCATCCATGCCTAGGCTTCCCGCCCGTTTCAGCGTGTCGGGACGCAGCAGGGCGCCGGCGTTGTCCTCCGTCCCGTCTATGCCGTCGGTATCGCAGGCCAGGCCCCAGATGGCTTCGCCGGCGGCGGCCGACTCCTTCAGCGCCAGGGCCAGGCCCAGCAGGAACTCCACGTTGCGGCCGCCCCGGCCCTGGCCGCGCACGGTCACGCTGGTCTCCCCACCCGACAGCAGGACGCAGGGGCGGGGCAGGGGCTGGCCGTGGCGCAGGCAGCCCCGGGCGATGCCGGCGTGCACCTTCGCCACCTCCGCCGCCTCGCCCTCCAGGTCATCGCCCAGCACCAGGGGCGTGACGCCGGCGGCGCGCGCCACCTCGGCCGCGGCGTTCAGCGCCTGGATGGGTGTTGCCGCCAGGATGTGGCGGGTGTGCGGCAGGCTGCCGGGCTTGGGCGATTCATTGGTCGGGTCAAACAGCGCCGCCGCGATGCTGGGGGCCGGGGTGATGCCGTACTTGGCCAGCACGGCGCGGGCGTCGGCCAGGGTGGTGGCATCCGGCACGGTGGGGCCCGACGCGATGGTGCCGGGATCGTCGCCCGGCACGTCGGATACCGCCAGGGTCACCACCGGCGCCTTGCTGGCGGCGGCCAGGCGCCCGCCCTTGAAGCGCGACAGGTGCTTGCGCACCGTGTTGATCTCGCCGATGGCGGCACCGCTGCGCAGCAGGGCCTTGGTCAGGGCCTGCTTGTCGGCCAGGCTGACGCCAGGGGCCGGCGCCACCATCAGTGCCGACCCGCCGCCCGACAGCAGGCACAGCAGCAGATCGTCCGGCGTCAGTTCTGCGGCCAGATCCAGGGCCCGGGCGGCCGCCTTCATCCCCGCCTCGTCCGGCGTGGGGTGGGCGGCCTCGATCAGGGTGATGCGCTTCAGGTCCAGGCCGTGGTGATAGCGGGTGACGGCCAGGCCGGACAGGGGGGCCTCGCCCCAGGCCTGTTCCGCCACGGCGGCCATGGCGGCCGCCCCCTTGCCGGCGGCGATCGCCAGGGTGCGGCCCTTGGGACGGGGCAGGGCCCCGGGCGTCAGCAGGCGGGGCAGGATGTGGTCGGCGGAAACGGCGTCCAGGCCCGCCTGGAACAGGCGGCGCAGGAAGGCGGCGGGATCTTTTGCGGCATCGGTCATGGCTTTGGGGCGTCTCCCGATGGTTGTTGGGCTTGGGACGCGGGTGCGGGCGCGGCTGGCGCTGCCGCCGGGGCCGCGTCCGGCCTGTTCTCCGGTGGCTTGGCCTCCACCTTGGACGGAAGGGCCTTGGCCTCGCTACCCTTGCTTTCGCCCGACTTACCTTCTGGGGGCTTGCCCTCGGTCGGCTTTTTCCCGGCCTCTTTGCCGTCCCCCTCTTTCTTCCCGGCGTCCTTCTTGTCCGGCGGCGCGTCCACGCGGGTGCCGCGCGCCATCATGCGCCCCTTGCCCAGGGCGTGGGACAGCACCAGGGTTTCCAGCGACCCTGCCCGCTGGTTGGGGCTGAGATCCAGCGTGGCCTGGTTCAGGGCATAGATGGTGAAGGTATAGTGATGGGTTTCCCCCGCCGGCGGGCAGGGGCCGCCATATCCCGGGGCGCCGTAATCGTTCTCGGACTGGACGGCGCCGGCGGGCAGGGCCTTGCCGTCCGGCTGGCCGGCACCGGCGGGCAGGCTGTGGACGCCGGCCGGAATGTTGAACACCAGCCATTGGCGGAAGCCCTTGCGGCTTTCCACGTCCATCATCACCAGGGCGAAGCCGCGCGTCGCCGGGGTTTCGCCGCCCCAGCGCAGGGCCGGCGATCGGTTGGCGCCGCCGCAGCCGTCGGCGTTCCAGGCCTGGGCCGCCGCCAGCTGGCCGTCGGCGCCCACGTCCGGGCTGTTGATCCACATGTCGGCGCGGGCGTCGCGGGCCCCGAGACAGGAACCGAGGGCGAGAAGGGCGGCGGCGCAAAGGGCCGTCCGCTTTCTTCCACCGGCCGGCATGGTCAGACCTGCTCGGCCAGGCGGCGTTCGCGCAAGGGGCGCTTCACCCTGGCCAGGTTCTCGCCCAGCGCCGTGCCGTGGCGCAGGGCCACCGCCACCTGCAGCACGTCGATCACCGCCAGGTGCGACAGGCGCGAGGTGCGGGGGGTGTAGATGCTGGTGTCCTCATCCACGTCCACCAGCAGGGGCACGGTGGCGCGTTCGGCCAGGGGCGATCCGCCCGAGGTGATGGCCACCACGGCGGCCCCGCCGTCCAGCGCCAGGTCGACCGAGCGCAGCAGCTCGCGCGTGCGCCCGGTGTGGGAAATGGCGATGACCGCCCCGTCGGCACCCAGGATGCTGGCCGCCATGGCCTGCACGTGCACGTCGCTGTGGGCGATGACGGGGATGCCCAGGCGGAAGAACTTGTTCTGCGCGTCCAGCGCCACGACGCCCGAGGCGCCGAAGCCGTAGATCTCGATGCGCCGGGCCGCCGCCAGCAGGTCCACCGCCCGGCCGAGGTTTTCCGTGTTCAACTGGTTGCGCATGCGGGAAAAGGCGCTGATGGCCCGGCCGATGACCTTGGCCGCCACCTCCGCCACCGGGTCGTCGGGCATCAGGTCCGCGTCCACGAACGGCGTGCCGGTGGCCAGATCCTGCGCCAGGCGCAGCTTGAAGTCCTGGTACCCGCTGCACCCGATGGACCGGCAGAAGCGCACCACGGTGGGCTGGCTCACGTCCGCCTCGCGCGCCACCTCCGCCACCGAGGCGGTGACGACGGCATGCGGCCGCTTCAGGACGATTTCCGCGATCTTGCGTTCCGATGGCCGCAGGCCTTCCATCATCCCGCGTATGCGACCCAGCATGAACTAACCCCCGACCCTGCCGATGATGGAAACCCCGGGCCGATCCGGCCGCCCGGGCCATGGTGGCAGGCGGTCCTGGGCGGCGGGTGGTTTCCGTGCTTGTAGTGAAATTACGTAAATGCCGCGATCCTGTCACGCTCACAGTGTGCATGGTGGAGAGATCGGGCCGTCGGTGTACCCCAGCCAAGGCCGGGGTGGCGCCCTAAATCCACGGTTTTATTGGATGCGCGCGGACTATCGCCCAGGCCGGGTCCCAGTCGAATTGGTGTATCTACTAAAAGTTGTTCATCGGCTTTCACCAGCCATTACCACTTGATCTGCGGCCCGAAAGTCGTGCCGCCGACCTGTATTCCTCTGCGTGTTCGATATGCATAGGTTTATATTTTAAATATCGGCGATATATTTGATTCCTATATGGAAAGATACCCCATTCGTTCGATACAAATGTATGCTTCAGAGTCATTAATTTTTTAATTCAGTAATATTTGTTAACGGATGTTGGAATGTATTTTCAAATGACGGGCTTGTGACTCATAAATCCATTAACATCATGGACTTATAAATCATTCGTATAGGAATAATCGGCCTGCATACCTAGAAAGCGCATGCGCTTTATTATTGGTCTGTCAATGCTTGCATTAAAGCAATGGCAGGCATAGGGTGCCGTTGCTCGTGCACAGGACTGCGTTTTCCTCAACTGGGAGAAGCAATATGCCTGATTCGAAGCTCAACCTTCAGTTATCAAGCAAGATTGAAGATCTGAAAGGCGTCCGCCTGGCCGGTGTGTCCAAACCATTGGACCAGCTGACCGTGGCGGAATTGGTGGCCTTGCGTCCTGGCGGCGGCGGCACGGAAGCCGCCGACAGTTACAGTGTCAACGCCTTCACCGACAACGTCTCGGTGTCAACATCCTCCCTCGTCGACCAGATCGGCCAGATCGCCAAGGAAAGGGCGATGCGGGCCGAGGTGGAAGATGTGAAATTGGGGTCCTTGCGTCAGCGGCTGGGAACGGTCGCGACAACCGTGGTCAAGGCCAAGGGCTGATCCCGCGTCTCGGGCCACTCGCCCGAAAACACCCGCGACGGCCGCGGAAGACGGCCCGCGCTTTTCATCTGCCAAACGCAAAACGTCCTGGAAACACGAGGTCGAGCGTGGGTTCGCGCTCGCGCGGCCTGCGTTCGACCTTTCCTATCCAACCTTGTCCTATTCAACCTTGGGCCCGTGGCCCCACCTGACGGAGGGCGCATCATGTGGATGTCCGACGGTGACCTGCTCGCCTTGCAGCGGCAGGGGGAACATCACATCGGGCTTAGCCTGACGGCCGCCTGTCCCATGACGTGCAGCCACTGCGCCGCCGCTACGGTGCCGGCCCGCGACCATGCCAAGGTGGGCATGGCCGCCGACCTGGTCGCCCGGTTCTGCGGGGAACTGCCGGCGCTGGCCGCCCGGGGCGTCACCCGTCTCAGCCTGACGGGGGGTGAGCCCATCCTGGCCCTGGGTGCGGTGGCCGACCTGTCGCGGGCGGCGCGCGCCGCCGGTGTCGCCACCACCGTGGTCACGGGCCTGTTCTGGGCCACCAGCGCCGCCTCGCGCCGCCGCATCATCGCCGCCCTGCCCGACGTGGATTGCTGGAACATCAGCTGGGACCGCTTCCATGCCGCGTATGTGAAGCTGGCGCATGTCGTGGCGGCCGTGGGGGATCTGCGCGCCGCCGGCGTCCGTGTCACCCTGCGGGTGGCCACGGCCGGGGAGGATGATCCCCATCTGGCCGCCCTGGCGCGGGCGCTACCCGACACCGAAATCGCCGTGCAGCCCATCCTGCCCGTGGGGCGCGCCGCCGTCGACACGCCGCCGGCCACGGGGGCGGAGGAGGCGCCGCGCTGGCCCTGCCTTTCCACCGGTCCGCTGGTCATGCCCGACGGCACCGCCCGGCCCTGTTGTTCCGCCATGATGGAGGAACCGGACCATCCCTTCGCCGCGCGCACTGCGCGCGACGGGCTGGTGGCCCTGCACCGCGCCTGGCTGGACGATCCCCTGCTGCTGCTGATCCGGGCGCTGGGTTTCCGGCCGGTGCTGCGCCTGCTACGGATCCTGGCGCCGGACCATCCGCTGCTGGCCGGCACCGCGCCGCATCCATGCGCCGTCTGCGCCACCCTGTTCCGCGACCCCGCCCTGGCGGGCCGGCTGGCGGACGCGGCACGGGCGCCCGCCCTGGCCGCCCAGGTGCGGGCCGCGGCCACCGTGATTTTCCCTGCCCCACCCACCCCGTCCCCATCGCCTGTTTCGTCCAAGGAGAGCCGCCATGCTCACGCCTCCTGAACCCCTCTCCGGCCTTGCCCCTCCCGGCTTGCCGGCGGCGGACATGCCCGATCCGCGCACCACCATGACATTGACCGAGCTGGCTGACTTCCAGGCCATCGCCGGGCACCACATCACCTTCAGCCTGACGCTGGCCTGCCCGTTGCGCTGCACCCATTGCATCGTCAGCGCCTCGCCGGACCTGAAGCACACCACCATGCCGGTGGCGGTGGCCCAGGCCTACGCCGACCAGATGCCGGCGCTGGCGGCGGCCGGCATCCGCAGCCTGAGCTTCACCGGCGGGGAACCCTTCCTGGCGCGTGAGCAGGTGAAGCTGCTGACGGAAAGTGCCGCGGCCAATGGCATCAAGTCCGGCGTCGTCACCGCCGGCCATTGGGGCAAAAGCCCGACGCTGGCCCGCCGCCTGGTGGAAGAATTCCGGGGCATCACCAACTGGGACATCTCCATCGACAGTTACCACCTGGACTGGATCGAGCTGGGAACCGTGGTGAACGCCATCGAGGCGGCGCGCGACGCCGGCCGGCGGGTCACCGTGCGTTACAGCTACAACGACCCGCCCACCGACGCCGACCGTGACATCTGGGCCGCCATCCACGACATCGCCGGCGTGGAGATCGCCTCGCAACGGGTGCGGACGGAAGGGCGGGCCCGCGACCTGGCCCTGGAGGCGCCGCACCGCTATTCCCCCTGGGTCAAACCCTGCCTGACCCAGGGCATGGTGGTGCGTTACGACGGCAGCATCGCCCCCTGCTGCCTGAACCTGGTGGAGGCGCGGGAACATCCCTTCCAGTTCGGCGACGCCCGGACGCGGCCCCTGGCCGACCTGCACCGCGATTTCCTGTCCCATCCGCTGTTGCAGCTGATCCGCGTCCTGGGCTTCTCGGAAGTGTGGACCTGGCTGCGCGATGACGGTCTGGACGCCCTGGTGCCGGAGGAATTGCCGGACGATTCCTGCGACCTGTGCAGCCTGCTGATGCGCAAGCCGGCCGTCGCCGCCTACCTGGCGGAACGGGCGGCGCGGCCGGAGGTGGAGGCCCGCATCGCCTTGCTGGCCAGCCGGGTGCTGGGCGAACACACCATGGCGCTGCACCTGGTCCGCCGCTGGCGGGAGGCGCCGGACAGCCGGCCGCCCGGCTTCGCGGATTTCGATGACTATGTCGCGGCGGTCGCCGGGGAGGAGGTGGGCCATGCCCGTGCCAACTGAAACCCTGGCGGATGACGACGGCGGTGCGGTGGACATCATCTTCGCCGCCATGCCCTGGGCCACCACCACCCGGCCCTCCATCGCGCTGGGCATCCTGGACCGGCTGTGTGACGAGGCCGGGGTGCGCTGCCTGTCCCTTTTCCCCAACCTGGACATGGCGGCGCTGATCGGCCTGGACGCGGCCCGGCCCATGGCGGATGAACGCGCCCTCTATGGCCTGGGGGAGCATCTGTTCGCCGTCGACCTGTTCGGGCGCGAGGCGCTGGACAGCGACGGCTTCCTGGAACTGATGTGCCGGCTGCCCCTGCCGCCGCCTTATAACGACCTGGCCTATGTCCGCCGCCTGCGGGATGAGGTGGTGCCCGTCTTCCTGGATGGGGTCGCCGCCCGCATGCTGGCCAGCGGTGCCGCGGTCTACGGTTTCACCGCTACCTTCAACCAGGTGATGGCCAGCCTGGCGATGGCCCGGCGCATCAAGGCCGTCCGTCCGGACGCCGTCATCCTGGCCGGCGGCGCCTGCTTCGATGGCGAGATGGGGCAGGAATACCACCGCGCCCTGCCGCAGCTGCTGACCCATGTGTTCATGGGCGAGGCGGAGGAAAGCTTCCGCGAGTTCCTGGCGCGATGGAAGGCCGGCCAATCCACCGCCGGCATTCCCGGCGTCACTTATGTCGAGGACGGCGACCTGCGCCTGGTGTCGGGTCACGCGGTGGAGGACATGGACGCCAGCCCCATGCCCAACTACTTCCCCTTCTTCCAGGAAGTGGCGGCCATCCGCGCCCGCACCGGCATCGAACTGACGGTGGAGGCCCTGCCGTTCGAAGGGTCGCGCGGCTGCTGGTGGGGGCAGAAGAACCATTGCGTCTTCTGCGGCATCAACAAGGACCTGCTGGGCTTCCGCGAGAAATCGGTGGACCGGGTGGTGGATGAGATGCTGGTGCTGACCCACCTGCACGGCGTGCCCAAGCTGACGGCCACGGACTGGATCATCTCCCGCAAGTCGCGCACCGAGATCCTGGAACGCCTGCGCGGGCAGGACCTGGATATCGAGGTGTTCTATGAGACCCGGTCCGACCTGGCGAAGGATGAAATCCGCCTGCTGCGGGATTCCGGCGCGCTGCGGGTGCAGCCGGGCATCGAATCCTTCTCCACCCCCGTATTGAAGCTGATGCGCAAGGGCACCACCGGCATCCGCCAGATCCGTTTCCTGAAATGGGCGCGGGAGTACGGCGTGAAGGCCTCATACAACATCCTGTGCGGTTTCCCCGGCGATGCGCCGGACTGGTACCTGGAGATGGCGGACGTCATCGAACAGGTGCCCCATTTGCAGCCGCCCACCAGCAACGCCAACTTCGTGGAATTGCACCGCTTCAGCCCCTTGTTCATGCGGCCGAAGGATTTCGGCATCCATGAGTATGAACTGCGGGTCGATTACCGCTTCAACTTCCCCCAGGGATTGGTCGACCCGCTGAAGGTCGGCTATTTCTTCGAATACCGGTCGGACATGATCGCCGACCCCACGCAGTACATCGACCGGGTGCGGGCGGTGATCCGGCCGTGGATCGAGAACTGGGAAGGCCGGCGGCTGCCCCGGTGCGACTACCTGATCGGGCCCGAATTCGTGCAGGTGCACGACGGCCGCCCGGTGGCGGGCGAATCCCCTGAGGCGCGCACCCTGATCCTGCGCGGCCTGGCCAAGGACGCCTTCCTGCTGCTGGACGACGTGCGCACCGACCATGAGCTGGCCACGCTGCTGGCGGCCAAGTATCCGCGCCAGGTCGCCGACGGCGTGCTGGCCCGGACGGTGGAGGAGTTCATCGCCAGCCGCCTGGTGCTGCGCGAGGGCAACATGCTGCTGGCCCTGCCCATCGCCATCAAGCCGCGCGGGACGCGCGACCTGGAAACCTATGTCGTCGGGGCCGCGCCGGCGGCCCTGGCGGCGGAATAGGGGGTGCCCCATGGCCGCCGCCGTCATGACCGGCCAGGCCAGCGCGGAGGCGTTCACCCGCTTCCAGCGCCTGGCCTGGACCAACCTGGTGTTCAGCGTGACGCGGCGCTGCCCCCTGCGCTGCGCCCACTGCGTCACCGCCAGCGCGCCGGACGCCGCCTTCCCCGTGCTGGACGTGGATGAGGCCGGGCGCTGGGCACCGGACTTGGCGGCGCTGGCG
This sequence comes from Azospirillaceae bacterium, assembly GCA_028283825.1. Taxonomy (NCBI): domain Bacteria; kingdom Pseudomonadati; phylum Pseudomonadota; class Alphaproteobacteria; order Rhodospirillales; family Azospirillaceae; species Azospirillaceae bacterium. Next base: position 957,459 of record JAPWJW010000001.1, read on the forward strand.
GCGCTGGGTCTGCGGACCGTCACCTTCACCGGCGGGGAACCGACCCTGGCCCTGCATCCGGTGGCCACCCTGGCGCGGGCGGCGCGCGCTGCCGGCCTGCGCACGGCGGTGGTCACGTCCGGGTCCTGGGGGGCCAGCGCGCCCTTGACCGGCCGGGTGATCGGCCTGCTGGGGCCAGCGGTCGATGCCTGGGATTTCGGTTACGACGCCTATCACGCCCGCCACCTGGCCCTGCCGGCTTTCATCCGCGCGGTGGCGGCCGCCTGTGACACGGGGGCCGAGGTGGCCGTGCGGCTGTGCGAGGCCGACGCCGTCTCCACCCAGGCGGTCCTGGCGGCGCTGGAGGGGGCGTTGCCGACGGCGGTGACGGTCATCGTGCAGCCCACCCTCGCCGTTGGGCGGGGGGCGGACCTGGTGCCGGACGGGGTGCTTGAACCGGCCGGCGGCGACGGCCCGTTGGCGCCATGCCTGTCCACCGGTCCTTTCGTGCGGGAGGATGGCAGCGTCGGGCCCTGCTGCGCCGCCCTGGGATATGGCGCCCGCGGGCGTCACCCTTTGGAATATGGCGGTCCGGGTGGCCTGGTGGCGGCCTGGCGCCGGTGGCGGGCCGACCCGCTGTTGCGCTTGCTGCGCCTGGCGGGGTTCGCCCTGCCGTTGCGCTGGCTGGCGGAGGAAGGGTTGCTGGACCCGCAGGCGTTGGCCGGCGGCCATGTCTGTGAGGTTTGCCAGGGGCTGTGGGACGATGATGGTCGCGTCGCGGCGATGTTGCGGCGGCGCGCGGAAGATCCGAAGCTGCTGGCATTGCTGGACGGGCTGGAGATCGCCCTGTTCGGCGCGGTGTGGTCGGAGACGGCGGCGGTTCCTCCGCCCCAGGGGGAAAACCGTGCAAGAGGCCTGTTTTGCCGAGGCGTGAGCCGTGTGACCAGACCCTGCTGCGCACCGTGGTGCGTGGCGAGGTTGCCGCCCCCGGGCCGCGCTATGCCCTGGCCCGCGCCATCGCCCGGCGGGATGGGGGGGCGCTGATCGCGGCGGCCCGGGACGAGGTCACCCGCCCCCTGATGCACCCCCTGGACCGCCTGCGCCTAGCGGAGGCGGTGGCGGAGCATGACCGCCCCCTGGCCGAACATGTGTTCCATGGGACCCGGCCTGCCTGGCCGCGCGCCGTCGCCGTCCGGTTCCAGGCCGCGCTGGCGCTGGCGGAATCGGGCACAGCCGTGGCGGATGGGGCGGTGGATTTGATGCCGGGCCAGGCCCTGCCGATTGTCGAGGCGACGGTGGACGGCCAGCGGGGCGTCTTCATCGTCGATACCGGCGCGCCGCACAGCGCGCTGTCGCGGCGCTGGTGCGTGGACCGGGGATTGGCCTGGAATGGCGCCGTGTCCCACCCCGTGGACGATGGCGCCGGCACGCGCATCCCGGCGGAGGCCGTGCGCCTGGGGCATGTGGCGGCCGGCGGCCAGGCGCGGGACGTGCCGGCGGTGGTGTTCGACTTCCCCCCGGGTCTGGCGGTGGCCGGCATCCTGTCACCCCTGGACGTCTTCGGCGGCCGGCCGGTGCGGCTGGATTTGCGCGCGCGCCGGCTGGTGGTGGGCGAGGCCACGGGCGACGCCGGGGCCGGTTTGCCCTTCACGGCGCCGCTGCATTGGCGGGGCGGCGTGCCGCTGGTGGCTGCCCGGGTGGCTGGCCGGCCGGGTTTCCTGATGGTCGACAGCGGCGCCGGCGGCGTCGTCCTGTGCCGGGCGTACGCGCGCATCTCGGGTTTGCACACGCCCCAGGCGACCACCACCATGTCGGCCGCCGGCGCCCTGGCGGTGGGGGTGGGTTTGCGGGCTGGCATCGCCGTTGGCGGCAGCGCCGAGGTTCAGGCCGATATCGCCTTGAAGCCCTGCCGCACCGTGGGGCCCGCGGCACCGGTTCTGGCACTGGACGGCCTGCTGGGTGTCGGTTGGCTGGGTGGCCGCATCCTGGACTTCAGCCGGGATCGTCTGTCGCTGGGCTTCGACGAAAGGGTGCCGGCAGCATAGGGGAAACGGGAACGTCCGCCGCCATCATAGCGGCGCTTGAGGCCGGCGCGGGCATCGCGTGATCTTCCACCGTCAGCCGGCCGCCGCCACCAGGAAGGGCCGCAGGGCTGCGGCCAGGGCGGGGGCATGGGCTTCCGCCATCATGGTCACATGGTCGCCGCCGACGGGCACCACGGTGCAGGGCGGGTGGATCAACGCCTGCCAGCCGGGGTCGATTTGTGCGGCGCCGTTGGCGCGCAGCAACACCGTGGGTGCTGTCAGGGGGCCGGGTGTATGGCGTTGGCGGGCCCGCTGCTGGGCGCGGCCCACGTTCAGCATGGCGCGCAGGATGGCGGCGTCATCCGGCAGGCCGGGGTATGCCCGCGGCGCGGAACGCCCGTGCCACCGCGACGATCTGGTCATCGGGAGGCAAGGTTGGCAGCGTCTCCCCCAACGGGATGGGCCGGCCGGTGAAGCGGGCGTAGGCATCGGCGGCCGCCTGCAGGGCCCGGCCCGTTTCCTCCCGCCCGTCGCCGTCGTCCCCGTCTTCGCGCGTTTCCGGATGGGGTGGCGCCGGGTCGAACAGGGCCAGCAGGGCGATTTCCTGCCCGTCGGCGGCCAGGCGCCGGGCCATTTCGCAGGCGACCAGGCCGCCGAAGGAATGCCCGCCCAGCAAATAGGGTCCCTGGGGCTGTACCTGGCGGATCAGCGCGATGTAGGCGTCGGCCATGGCCCCGACCTCGTCCAGCGGGGTACCGCGCCCATCCAGGCCCGATGCTGGAATGGCATAGACGGAGAGGGGCGGCGCCAGGTGGCGGACCAACGGGACATAGTTGAACACGGTGCCGCCGCCGGTGTGCACCAGGAACAGCGCGCGTGGCGACGGGCCCGTCCACAGGCGCACCAGGCCGGGGTCCGGCGCCTCCGCCTGGCGGACGGTTGCCGCCAGGTGGGCGATGGTGGGGTTGGACAGCAAGGCGCCCAGCGGCACCTTGCGCTCCAGCGCCTGTTCCAGTCGCGTCAGCAGGCGCATGGCCAGCAGCGAATGCCCGCCCAGTTCGAAGAAGCTGTCGGTCACGCCCACCTGGTCGCATTCCAGCAGTTCGGCCCAGACCTGGGCGATGCGCAGTTCGATCGCATCGCGCGGCGCCACGAAGGCGCGGCCGGCGGACCGGTCAGTGGCGGAGGGGGCGGGCAGGCGGGCCCGGTCCAGCTTGTGGTTGGCGGTCAGGGGCAGGGCCTCCAGGAATACGACAGACGTGGGCACCATGGCGGCCGGAAGGCGCTGGCGCAGATAGTCCTGTATGTCCCGGACGCCGGGGTTGGTGCCGCCGGCCGGCACGACATAGGCCACCAGCTGTGGCCCCGTGCGCTCCTCCTTGCGGGCCAGCACCGCGCAGGTGGCAACGTCGGGACTGGTCCGCAGACAGGCCGCGACCTCCGCCGGTTCCACCCGGGTCCCCATGATCTTCACCTGGTCGTCCATCCGGCCCAGGAACTCCAGTTGCCCGTCCGCCCTCATGGCGCCGCTGTCCCCCGTGAGGTACAGCCGGTCGTCCGGATCGATGGAGAAGGGGTTGGCGACAAAACGCTGCGCCGTCTCATCCGGCGCGTCCAGATAACCCAGGCTGCGGAAGGGGGTGCGCACCGCGATCTCGCCCGGTTCCCCCACGCCGCACAGGCGCCGGTCGCCCGTCAGCACCAGGATCTGGGTCTGGGGCAGCGGATGGCCCAAGGGCTGGATGCCGGCCAGGGGCGGTTCCGCCACCACGGCGCAGCACTTGGCCAAGGTGGTCTCCGTGGGGCCGTAGAGATTGACCACCCGGCTGGCCGGGAAAGCCCGTCGCCAACGTTCAACCAGGGAGGCGGCAAGCGGTTCGCCGGCGAAGAAGGCGCACCGTAGCGTGGAGGGAAGTTCCGGCTTTGCCGGCGGGGCGTCCGCCAGCCAGGCGTCGGCGATGGCCGGCACCGTGTGCAGGGTGGTGATGCCCGCCACCGCCAGCCAGACCGGCAGGTCCGGTCCCGCCACCGCCATGTCGGCCGGTGGCAGCACCAGTTCCGCGCCGGATGTCAGCGGCGTGAACACATCCCGCAACACCACGTCGAAGGAAAGGCCGGTCAGCTGGGCGCAACGGTCGCCGGGCCCGATGGCGAAAGCCTTCCGCTGCCAGTCCAGGAAATGCGCCAGTCCGCCGTGCGTGCCGCGCACCGCTTTGGGGGTGCCCGTGCTGCCGGAGGTGAAGAAAAGATAGGCGGGTTCGTCCAACCCTGCCGCCAACCCCGCCGCCCCGGTGGCCATGGCGGTGACCGGGGACGGAAACGGGGCCCCTGTTTCCTCCACCGCGAGGATCGTCAGGTCCGGCACTTCCAACAGCCAGGCGTCCTCCCCCCTCTCGGGGCCCGCCCGCAGCAGTCGGCGGGCGCCGGCGCGTGTCAGCATGGCCTGCTGGCGCTCCGGGGGCAGGTCCAGGCTCAGTGTCAGCAACACGCCACCGGCCCGCAGGACGGCCGCCATGGCGACGATCAGGGATGGGGAACGGGGTCCGCGCACCGCCACCACTTCCCCCTTGGCCAAACCGGAATCACGCAGCCTTGCGGTGATGGCGTCCATCCAGGCGACCATCGCGGCGTAGCTCAGGGTTTCCGTCCCCTGCCGCAGCGCCGGGGCATCGGGGGTCAGGGCGGCCCAGCGGGCGATGGTGTCCGGCACGCTTTCCTGGGGTGGGGCCGGAAGGGGGGCCGTGGTGTCGGGCGGCAGGGCCGCCGGTGCCGGCCGGCTGAGGTCGTAGGCGGCCAGGGGCCGCGCCGGATCTTGTGCCGACTGGGCCAGCAGGTGGGCCAGTTGCGCCAGCAGGATGCGCATGCGTTCCGCCGAATAGGCGGCGGCGCGGTAGACCAGGCGCAGTTCGGCCGTGCCCTCCCACTCCGTGACGTACAGGGTGGCGGCGAAGTCGGACCGCACGACTGCCGGCGGCTCGAACGCCGCCCGCAGCCCCGGCAATTCCAGCGTCCGGGGGGGGCTGGGCGTGAAGTTGAACAGGAGGTCGAACAGCGGGTGGGTGTCCGCCGCGCGGTCCGGCATCAGATCCCGCACCACCTGTTCGAACGGGACCTCGCCGTGTTCCAGCCCCTTCAGCAGCACCGCCTGCACCTCGGCGAGCGCCTCCCGGAAGGTGATGTCCGCCGTGAGCCGGACCCTCAGGGCCAGCGTGTTCAGGAACAGTCCGATCAGCGGTTCGCTTTCCATCCGGACGCGCCCCGCCACGGGGGTGCCGATGACCAGATCCTCCCGACCCGTCAGGCGCAGCAACAAGGCCAGGAAGGCGGTCAGCAGCACCGCATAGGGTGTGGTTCCGGCCGCCTTCGCCCGCGCACGCACCGCCTCCATCACGGCACGGTCCAGGGTCAGGGTCTGTACCGCGCCGGTGCGGTCACGCGGGTCGGCGCCGTGTGTCGCCTGGTCGGGACGCGGTGCCAGGGGGGGCGGCGCATCGGCCAGCTGCCGGCGCCAGTAGTCAAGGCTGGCCGCCAGCCCCCCCGCCGCCATGCGTCGGCGCTGCCATGCGGCAAGGTCGGCATAATCCAGCGCAAGGGCGGGCAGGGCCGGCGTTTCGCCCCGCACGTGCGCGGCATAGCCGGCCGCCAACTCCTCCAGCAGGATACCGATGGACAGCCCGTCGGACGCGATGTGGTGGTGGCTGAAGATCAGCAGGTGATCCTCCGCCGACAGGCGCACCAGGATAAGCCGCAGCAGCAGGTCACGGGCCAGGTCGAACCCCCGGGCCGCTTCCTCCCGGTAAATCCGGTCGCATTCCGTGCCCGCCGCCGCCGGGTCCAGGGATGACAGGTCGATCCGCCGGATGGGTACCGGGCCGGCGGGGTCCAGGGTCTGCGCCGGCTGCCCGCCTGGCGCGCTGAACCGCGCCCTGAGCGTGGCATGGCGGGCGATGATGCCGTCGCAGGCGCGCGACAGGGCCTCGACGTTCAGCGTTCCGGTCAGCCGTAGCGCGCCGACGATGGCATGGGCGGGATCGGCGGGGGACAGCCTGTCCAGGAACCACTGCCTTTCCTGGGCGAAGGACAGGGGTGGTCCTTCGGGGCCGTCCGGGCCGCGCGGTCCCGGGGCGTCCACCGGTGGCGCCGGCCGGGCCGCCCCGGACAACTGACGCATCAACTGTTCGCGCAACGCCGGGGAAAGGTTGCGGAGGGCGGGAAGCAGGTCAGTCATGGGCGAACGCCGGGGCTGGGGATACGGCAGGCGGGGGTGACGCGGACGCCGTTTCCATCTCCGCCAACAGGCGGGCCAGGACGTCGGACGGCAGGTGGCGGGCGCGGGCTTCCAGCACGGCCAGACCCTGTTCCTCGACGGTGGGCGCGCGCAGCAGGGTGGCCAGCGACAGTTCCACCCCCAGCCTGGCCGTGATGCGGGCGTTGAGCTGCGTGGCCAACAGGGAATGGCCGCCCAATTCGAAGAAGTTGTCGTGCACGCCGATGGGGGTGACGTTGAACAGGTCGCTCCAGATTTCCGCCAAGGTCGCTTCCAGTTCGCCGCGGGGGGCCGTGTAGGTGTTGCGCAGGTCGGCGCGGGCATGCGCCGCTTGCGGTGCCGGCGCCGGTTTCGTCCGCGCCACCCACTGCCGCAACCGCGCCTTGATGTCACCGCTGGACACCACCACCGGGCCGGTCAGCCCGGCCGCCAGGATGCGGCTGGCGGCGTCCACCCCTTCCTCGGCGGCCATGTGGAAGATATTGACGGTGGCGCCCAGGCCGGCGATGGCGGGTTCGGTGTCGCCCAGCCGCCAGCTGTCCCAGTCCACGCTGGTCCAGCGGCCGGTGGCGGCGGCATGGGCGTCCAGGAACAGGTTGGCGGCGGCGTAGGCGGAAAAGCCCAGTCCACCCAGCACGGCGGCCAGGGAGGACATGGCCAGCCGGCAATGCAGCGGGCGGTCGGCCAACAGCCTGTCCAGCACCAGCAGGCCTCGGGCCTTGGCGTCGAACTGGGTTTCCGCCTCCAGCACCGTGGACTCGCCGATGTCGCGGAAGGCCTCCACGCCCACCGTGCCGGCGCCATGGATGACGCCGTCCAACGTGCCGAAATAGTACTCGCTCATCTGCAGCACGCCGGCCATGGCCTGCGTGTCGGTCACATCGGCGGCCAGGGCCAGCACTTCCGCCCCCTTGGCCTCCATGGCCCGGATGCGGCGGATGCGGGTGGCCGTGGCATCCGCCGGCGGGTGTGCGGCCAGCCAGTCGTCCCAGGCGGCGCGGGCGGGCAGCGCCGTGCGGCCGACCAGGACCAGCCGCGCCTGTACAGCCGCCGCCAGATGCTCGGCCAGCACCATGCCCACCCCGCCCAGGCCGCCGGTCAGCAGGTACACGCCCCGCTGCCGGAAGGGTGATGCCGCCGGTGCGGGCAGGGGAACCGGCTCGTAATCGCGGATCCAGCGCCGGCCGCCCCGTCGCGCGACCATGACGTCCAGGGCGGCCGCGCCCAGTTCGGCCATGACGGCATTTGCCGTGTCCTCCACCGCGCCTTCCGGCGCCGGCACGTCGATGCACCGGCAAATCAGGCCCGGCCGTTCCTGCGGCGCCACCAGGACGGGGCCCAGCACCGTCGATTTTTCCGGACGCAAGCCGGGCGCGCCGGCGGGATCGGAACCGTTGGGGTCGAACAGGCCGTCCGCGATCACGTCGATGCGGAGGCCGGCCCCGGCGGGAAGGGCGCGCAGCAGGTGCATCACGCTGTGGAAGCCCGGTGTCTGCTGGGCGTCGAACCGGGCGACATCGATCACCCCCGTCGCCGGACCCGTCAGCAGCCAGAGATGCGCGACGCGCCGGGGCTGGACGCCCCGCTGTTGCAGGGTCGCGACCAGCTGGTCGTAGTCATCGCCCGTTCCGGCCCGGATCACCGCCTCGTCCCCGTCCAGGGCAAAGGCGGCGCCCGCATCGACCGTGATCACCCGGCAGCCCCTGTCGCGCAGACGTTCCGCCAAGGCGGCGCCGATGCCCAGGCGGTCGCGGAAGACCAGCCAGGGCCCGTCCAGGGCGCCGGTGTCGTCGGGTTGGGCCACCGCCGGCTTCCAGTAGGGCAGGGACGTCCACTGGGCGACATCGGGGCGCCGTTCCGCCGGCCCCTCGGTCGCGCCGGCCGGCTGGAGGACGGGGGGATCTATCCAATAACGCTGCCGCTCAAAGGGATATGTCGGCAGCGAAAGGCGCCGGCGCCCCTCGCCGGCCAGCAGCCGGGCCGCGTCCTGGCCGGCGCCGCCCAGCCAGGCCTGGCCGATTGCGCGCAGCAGGACGTCCCATTCCGGCTGGCGGTCATAGGACCAGCGCATGGTGGGGGCGATGCGGTTGGCGCTTCCCGGATGAGCGGCCCGTTCGGCCAGGGCGTGCGCGGTCAGCGACTGTCCCGGCCCCACCTCCAGCAGGATGCGGTGGGGATCCCGCAACAACTCGGCCAGCACGTCCTTCAGGCGCACGGTGCGGCACAGGTGGCGGGCCCAATACAGGGGGTCTCTCGCCTGGGCGTCCGTCAGCCGGGTGCCGGTGACGCAGGAGACGACGGGGATGCGCGGCGGGCTCAGGCGTACCCGTCCCAGCACGGCGGCCAGGTCGGGGACGATGGGTTCCAGCATGGTGGAATGATAGGCATGGGTGCTGCGCAGCCGCTGGGCGGCGATGTCGCGGCCGTTGAGCGTCTCCTCCAACGCTGCGATGGCGGCTTCCGGGCCCGAGACGACGCTGAGGCGCGCGGTGTTGACGGCGGCCAGGTCGGCACCCGGTGGCAGCAGCGGCCGCAGCGCGTCTTCGCCCAAGGGGACGGCCAGCATGGCGCCGGGCGCCACGCGGGTGGCGATCAGCGTCGCGCGCGTCGCCACCACGGCCAGCGCGTCCTCAAGGCTCAGGATGCCGGCGACGCAGGCGGCGGCGAATTCTCCGATGCTGTAGCCGGTCAATACCGCCGGCTCCAGGCCCCAATGGCGCAGCAGTGCCGCCAGGGCGTATTCGGCCACGAATATGGCGGGTTGCGCCGTTTCCGGCCCTTCCGCCGGCGTTTCCGCCCGACCGCCCCGGCCCAGCATGGCGCGCAGATCCAACCCAATCGCCGGTGCCGCCGCGGGGGGTGGGTCGATCACCGGCCGGGCGGGATCGCGGCCGGGATACAGGCTGGCGCGGATGTCGCCGGGCAGGTGGGCCCGCAGCGCCGCCGCGCATCGGTCCACCGCCGCGCGATAGACCGGCTCGGCGCAATAAAGCTCCCAGCCCATGCCGGGGTAATGATCCCCCAGGCCCGGGAAGAGGAAGGCGATTTCCGGTATGGCATCCGGCGCCACACCATCGGCCTGCCGCCGCTTGTCGCGCAGGGCCTGGGCGGCGTCCCCCGGGGTGGCGGCCACCACCGCGCGCCGGTGGGCGAAGGGCCGCCGGCCCAGGCGCAGGGTGTGCGCCACATCGGCCAGGGACAGGGTCGGGTGGCTTTCCAGGTGGTCGGCCAGGCGTGCCGACGCCGCATTCAGCGCCGCGGGGGTGCGGGCGGACAGGACCAGCAACTGGGCGGGCGCGGTGGTCGCGGCCGGGGGTGACATGTCGGCCGGCGCTTCCTCCAGCACCACATGGACGTTGGTGCCGCCGATACCGAAGGAGCTGACGCCGGCCCGCATGGGGCCGTCACCGACATAAGGCTCACAGGTGGTGGGGACGCGGAAGGGCGTGCGTTCCAGCCCCAGGCGGGGATTGGCCGCCTGGAAATGGGGGCAGGGCGGTATGGCGCGGTGGCGTAGGGCCAGCACCGTCTTGATCAGTCCGGCGATGCCGGCGGCGGCGTCCACATGGCCGATGTTGCCCTTGACCGAGCCCAGGGCGATCGGGCCGGGGGCGTCGCCGAAGGCCTCCGCCAGGGCCGCCACCTCCACCGGGTCGCCCAGGTTGGTGCCGGCCGCGTGCGCCTCCACCAGCGCGATGGTGGACGGCGCCACATCCGCCACGGCCATGGCCTCCGCGATCACCCGGGCTTGCGGGGCGACGCCGGGTGCCGTGTATCCCACCTTCTCCCGGCCGTCATTGTTCACCGCCGACCCGCGGATGACGGCATGGACGGTGTCACCGTCGGCGCGGGCGTCGGCTAGGCGCTTCAGCATCACCACGCCAGCGCCGTCGCTGGAAACCGTGCCCTGCGCCGCCGCGTCAAACGGCCTGCAATGGCCGTCGGGGGACAGGATGCCGCCCTGTTCGTAGCGATAGCCGCCGATCAGCGGAAGATGGATGGAAACGCCGCCGGCCAGGGCCGCGTCGCTTTCCCGGCACAACAGGCTCTGGCAGGCCAGATGCACCGCCACCAGCGAGGTGGAACACGCGGTGCCCACACTGATCGCCGGCCCGCTCAGCCCCAGCAGATAGGCGACACGGGTGGCGAGGAAGGTGGGATCGTTGCCGATGGCCATGGGGAAGGCGCCGGCGCGCCGTATCAGGCCGGGATCCGGCCACAGGTTCTGCAGCAGATAGGTGCTGAGGATGCTGCCGGCGAAGACGCCGACCGCCCCCGGCAAGGCCCCGGGCTCATACCCCGCATCCTCCAGCGCCGCCCAGGCGCACTCCACGAAGACGCGTTGCTGCGGATCCATCAGTTCCGCCTCGCGCGGGCTGATGCCGAAAAAGGCGGCGTCGAAGCTGTCGGCCTGGGCCAGGACGCCCTTGGCCGGAACATGGTCGGGCCGGCGGATCAGGTCGGGCGCCACGCCGGCGGCCAGCAACTCCGCTTCACTGAAGCGGGTCAGGGTGTCGCGCCCGTCCCGCAGCAGCGTCCAGAAGGCGTCGGGCGTGTCGGCCCCGGGCAGGCGGCAGGCCATGCCCACCACGGCGATGGCGTCATCGGGCGGGGGCGTGGTCATGACCGGCCCCCTTCCGCCGCGCGCCGCGCCCGGCCGGCCAGGGCCGCCCGGCGGTCCGCCGCCCGTGTCTGCGCCTGGACGCTTCCGGTGCCGGTCGTTCCGGCACCCAGTTCTTCCAGCCGGGCGGCCAGGCTTTCCACCGTGGGGCAACGGAACAGTTCGGCCACCGGCACGGCCAGCCCGGTTTCCTGGCGCAAGCGTTCCTGCACCTCCAGCAACAGCAGGGAATGGCCGCCAATGTCGAAGAAATTGGCGTCGCGTCCCACCGCGGGCAGTTTCAGCACCCCGGCCCATAAGGCGGCCACCAGGCTTTGCGTCGCGGCCACCGGCTGGGCGCCGGCGTTTCCCCGTTGCCGTGCCGCCGCGGCGCACAGCGCCCGCCGGTCCAGCTTGCCGCTTGCCGTCAATGGCAATTGGTCCAGCAACACCAGGCCGGCCGGCATCATGTGCTCCGGCACGTGCTGCCGCAGGAAGGCGCGCAGCGAGGCTTCGGTCGCCTGATCGCCGCCTTCGCTCCAGCGGTCACCATGGTCGAACGTCCGGTGGAATGGCGACGGGGTGGGGGACGGTCCGTGGTGGGGCGAGTCATGGCGGAAGGCGACGGCATCGCCGTTCCGGCGGTGCAGCCGGCCTTCCACGAAATAATCGGTGTGCAGCCGGTCGTCGGCGAAGGTGGCGCCGCAGGCCGCGTCGATCCAGTCGCCCGCCGCCACCGCGACCCCATCCGCCCCGATGGGAAAGAACACCGGCAGCCAGCAATGTTCATGTGCCAGGATGTCCAGCAGGGGCCCGCCGCCCGTATCCAGGCACAGCCATACCAGGAAACCGTCGACGCGACCCTCGCGGGTAAGGGTGAAGCGGTTCTGATGCCGATATTCCGCCGCGACGGGCTGACGGTAGTCGAAATCCTCAAAAGGTTGCGGTTCGGCCAGCAGATCGGCGGCGCTGAGGCCGCGGGCGCACAGGCGCAGGTCGAAGGCGCCACCCATGTCCTTGAAGATCCGTTGGGCGTACCGATTGCCCAGGGGGCCGAAGCCCCGATGCCGCAACAACGGCTCGGGCAGTTGGACGGGGGCGTACAGCGTGGTGCTGCGTGCCGGGATCATACCCGCGTCGGGGGTCAAAAGGGGGCGCACGCCGTTGATGATGACGGCCGCGCCCTCGCTGCCGCCGATGGCGCCGACGATCTCGGATACGCAGACATCAGCCGGTTCCGGCAGTTGCGTGGTCATCGCGTCGCCATGGATGACGGTGATGCGATCCTGCAGGCCCAGCGCCCGCACGTGGGCCACGGCGCGCTGGTAGGTGGCTTCCAGCTTTTCCACCGCATAGACGTGGCGGGCGCCGGCCTCCACACAGAACCGAGACAGCAGCGCTTCCGGCCCAGGCCCCACCTCCAGCACCACCCGACCCGGAACCTGCCGGGCGATGGCGGCGCGGTAGCTGTCGTTGCGCCGTTCGTCCCGGATCATGGCGTGGTAGGCCATCTCGTCATAGACGAAGAACTCCGCGATGGAGGGCCACCATTCGACACCCCCATCGGCGGATGCGGGACGGGGAACGGTGGCGCGGGGCACGACGCCCGCGACCAGCCGCCGGTCCGCACCTTCACCTTCGACGACAACGGCCGCCTCCGCCACGCCGGGATGGCCGCGCAATGTGGCCGCGATCTCCCCCGGTTCCACGCGGAAGCCGCGAATCTTCACCTGCTCATCCGCCCGCCCCAGATAGTCCAGGCCGCCGTCGGGCCGTTGGCGGACGATGTCGCCGGTACGGTACAGCCGGCCCCCGGGTATCGCCCCGAACGGGTCGGGGATGAAGGCCGCCGCCGTCAGGTCGGGCCGGCCGTGGTAGCCGCGGCTGACGCCCGGCCCGCCGACATGCAATTCACCGCTCACGCCCGGCGGCACCGGGTTCAGATCGCCATCCAGCACATAGACGCGGGCGTCGCCGATGGCGCGGCCGATGGGGGGACGCCCCCCGCCCGCCGTCACCGCCGCTGCCGTGGCGCAGACCGTGATCTCCGTCGGGCCGTAGGCGTTCAGGAACAGCCGGCCGGGCGCCCAGCGGTCCACCAGGTCGGCGGGGCAGGCCTCGCCGGCGCACACCAGCGTGACAAGGTCGGGCAGGGCGGCAATCGGTGACGTTGCGGTGGGCAGGCGGGCCAGCACCGATGGCGACAAGGTCACCGTGGTGACACACCGGTCCCGCAGCAGCGCCACCAGATCCGCGGAGGGCGCCAGCAGGTCGCGGGGGGCCGTGTGCAGGCAACCGCCGGCCAGCAGGGTGGTGAAGATCTCGGAAACGGAGGCGTCGAAGCTGAAGGCCGCGGCCTGCAGGACCCGGCTGTCCGGCCCCAGGCGAAACAGCGCGATTTGCGCCCGCGCCAGGTGCAGCAGGTTGGCATGGCTGACCACCACGCCCTTGCGCCGGCCCGTGGAGCCGGAGGTGTAGATCAGGTAGGCGGCCGCGCCCATGTCGGGGCCGTCGTCCCGACTTCCGCCCGCGTCCGGTCCGTCAGCGGCCGCTTCGATATCGGCGCGCAGGACGGTCACCGTCCCCAGGCCCGCCAAGGTGCCGGCGGTATCGGCATCGGCCAGGACGGCGCGGGCGCCGCAGTCGGCCAGCAGTTCCCCCAGCAGGGCGGCGGGAAAGAAGGGATCCAGCGGCACATAGGCCGCCCCCGCCTTCATCACCGCCAGCACGGCGGCGATGCGTGTGGCCGACGGGCCCATGCACACCGCCACGCGGTCCTCCCGCCCGACACCCAGCGCCACCAGCCGGTTGGCCAGCCGGTCGGCCTGCGCGTTCAGGTCCTGGTAGCTCAAGACGACATCCGGACCGGCCACGCCGTTGGCCGCATGCGCCACCGCCGGCGCATCGGGCGTCAGCCGGGCCTGCCGTTCGAACAGGCGGGACACGGGTGCGTCGGGCAGCGGTGGGGCCGGGGGTACAGGGTCGACGGTGGCCGGTCCGCTCCAATCCTCCAGCAGGCGTCGGCGCTGGGACGCGTCCAGCGGGTCCAGCGCGTCCAGCGGGCGGCTGCCGTCGCGGACCATGTCCGCCAACAGTGCCCGCAGGGAGGCCAGCAGGCCGCGCATGGCGTCATCCTCGAAGCGGGCGCGGTCATAACCCACGCCCAGCCGGGCACCGTCACGTACCACCATGGTCACGGTCAGGGGGAAATTGGACCGTTCGAACAGGCTGGTGCCGGCCACCGACAGACCGCCGCCGGTCAGCGGGGGCGTGGCCGGCAACTCTTCGAACACCAGCAGGCTATCGACCAGCGCCTGGCCGCCGGGCACCGCGCTCCAGCCCTGGATGTCGGAAAGGGCCGTGTGCTCGTGGCGCCGCATTTCCAGCTGCCGCTGCTGCAGGGCGCGAAGCCAGTCGGCCACGGCGGCGGTCGGCTCCACGTGCACGCGGGACGGCAGGGTGTTGACGAACAGGCCCACCATGGTCTCGATACCGGGAAGTTCGGGCGGCCGGCCGGCGACGGTGGTGCCGAAGACGACCTCCCGGCGGCCCGCTCCACGGGAAAGCAGGACGGACCAGGCCCCCTGCACCAGCGTGTTGAGCGTCACGCCCCAGGTGCGGGTGGCCTGGCGCAGGGCCGCGATCTCATGCGGCGCCATCTCCAGGAATTCCAGCCCATAGCCGCCGGGGCCGTTTGGCGCGGGGCCGAAATCCAGGGGCGTGGGGGTGTCGAATCCTGCCAGTTCCCGGCGCCACCAGCGCTCCGTATCCGCGACCGGCTGGGCGCGCAGCCAGGCGATGAAATCACTGTAGGGCCGTGCCGGTGCCAATGCCGGTACCCGGCCGGCCACCAGGGCGTCATAAAAAGCGAAGACCTCGCCCAGCAGCAGGGGGACCGACCAGGCGTCCAGGATGGCGTGATGCCAGGTCCACAGCAGGGTGTGCCGCTCCTCCGCGAGGCGCAGCAGGGCCAGGCGGGTCAGGGGCGCGCGGGTGGGATCGAAGCCGGCCGCCCGGTCATCCGCCGCCAGCCGGTCCAGTGCCGCCGCCTGTTCCGAGGGGCCAAGGTCGCGCCAGTCCTCCGCCGCCAGGGTCAGGCGAACCTGGGTACCGACCACCTGCAAGGGTTCGGGCAGGCCGCGCCAGGCGAAGGCCGTGCGCAGCACGTCATGCCGTTCCAGCACCCCATGCCAGGCGCGGCGGAACAGCGGCCCATCCAACGGCCCCTGAAGCACCACCCGCAGTTGCTGCACGTACAGTCCAGGATCGCCGTCGGTCCGGCTGTCCTCGGCGATCCCGTCCGACGCACTTGGGGAGGGGTCGGCCAAGGAACCGGCCAGGGTGTGGAACAGCATGCCCCGTTGCAGGGGGGAGACGGGGTAGGCGCGCGGCGTCTGGGCGGCGGGCGCGGGCGTCATCGTATCAAAGGTCATCAAAGCGAACCTGCTGCAAGGCGCGTTCGAGAAGCCCGCCGTCCACCAGCACGGACGCCAGCGGAAGGATGGAGGCAGGGGCGGTCGGCGAATCCGCCGCGATCGTCAGGCCGGGGAGGGCCGCCAGGGCGGCCACCGTGCGGTGCAGGAACACATCGCCCGGGCGTACCGCCAGCCCCTGGGCCCGGCACCGGGCGGACACTTGGATGGAGCGGATGCTGTCCCCACCGATGGCGAAGAAGTCGTCGGTGACCCCCACCGAGGCCAGGCCCAGCACGTCGGCCCAGATGGCGGCCAGCTTCACTTCCTCCGGGGTGCGGGGCGGCACCCGGGGGGCTTCGTCGGCCCGCCACGGCGGCTCGGGCAGGGCCTTGTGGTCCAGCTTGCCGTTGGCGGTCAGCGGCAGGGTCGCCAGGGTGACGAAGGCCGCCGGCACCAGGGACTGCGGCAGGTCGGCGGCCAGGAAGGCCCGCAAGGCCGCCTCATCCGGCGCGGGGCCCGGGGCGGGAACGATGTAGGCCACCAGTTGCCTGTCGCCCGCCGGGTGGGGGCGGGCGCGGACCACCGCCTGCGCCACGCCGGGATGGCGGCGCAGGGCCGTCTCGATCTCCCCCGGTTCGATGCGCAGGCCGCGTAGCTTGATCATGTCATCGACGCGGCCCAGAAAGTCGATGCGCCCGTCCGCGCGCCGCCGGGCCAGGTCGCGGGTCTTGTAAAGACGGGCGCCCGGTGTGGGGGAGTGGGGGTCCGGTATGAAGGACATGGCCGTGCGGGTGGGATCCCCGCGATAACCCAGGCCGACCCCGATGCCACCGATGTACAGCTCCCCCACCACCCCCGCCGGAACGGGGGCCAGGTTGCGGTCCAGCACGTGCGCCGTCATCGCCCGTATCGGTTGGCCGATGGCGGCGATGGCGACGGCGGCGTCGGCCGGCGACAGGCGGTCGATACGGTCATGACACTGGTCGTCGGAGCATTCGGTCGAACCGTAGGTGTTGAGCAGCGGCACCGTGGGATACAGCGCCAGCCAGCGCCGGCACAGGTCGGTCGGCAGCGCCTCGCCGGTGGGGACCATCCAGCGCAGCTTGGGCAGGGGCGGCGGTCCCGCCGGCCGTGCCGCGGCCTCCGTGATCACCGCGTGCAGCATGGAGGGCACCAGTTGCAGGGCGGTGACGCCCTGGTCCGCCGTCTCTTCCAGCAGCCGGGACGGATCCTCGGCGGCCTCGTCGGCCACCACAGCGACCCGGCCGCCCACCGCCAGCGGCGCCAGGCACTGCCAGACCACGACGTCGAACGACGGCGGGGCGTTCTGCGCCAGGACGCCGTCGGCGCCGAACTCCAGATCCTCCAGCTTGGCCAGGACATGGTTGACCATGCCGCGATGCGCCACCATCACCCCCTTGGGGCGGCCGGTGGAACCGGATGTGTACATCACATAGGCCAGGTCGTCCGGCCTGCCGCCGGCTGGGCGCGCCGCCGGCGGCACTTCCCCGGCCAGGGTCGCCGGATCGTGCAGGGCCGGTGGATGGGCGGCCCATTCCTGCTGTGCCAGGGCCGCCGCCAGCGCCGGATGCAGCGCCTTTTCCGCCAGGACGAAAGGGGCGCCGCTTTCCGCCAGCACCTGGGCCAGGCGCGAAGGGGACTGGCGCAGATCCATCGGCAGGAAGGCGCCCCCGGCCTTGTGCGTCGCGACCAGTGCTGTGACGAAGTCCGGTCCGCGGGGCAGGGCCACCGCCACAAGCGTTCCGGGACCGACGCCCCGTGCCGCCAGGCCGGCGGCCAGCGCGTCGGCCCGGCGGTCCAGATCGGCGTAGCTGAGCGTCGTCGCGCCCATGCTGACCGCGATGGCCTCACCCCGCCGTTTGGCCTGCGCCTCGAACAGGGCGCAGACGGTGTCCGCCGGGGGCGGTGCCGGTAGGGGGCCGATACCGGCGGCCAGGGCGGCGGCCGTGGCCGCGGGGCTTAACAGCGACAGTTCGGCCACGGGCCGGTCCGGCTCCGCCACCACGCGCTCCAGCAGTGTCTCGAAGCTGTCGGCCATGCGGGCGACCGTCGCTTCCTCGAACAGGTCGGTGGCGTATTTCCAGGCCCCGACCAGCCGGCCGCGCTCATCTTCCTTCATCTCGAGATTCAGATCGTACTGGCCCTCCTGCTGGGCCAGGACCATGGGATGCAGCACCAGGGGTCCGAAAGGCACGTCCGCCTCGTCCGTCGAGGGCAGCATGGCGCGCTGCAGTTCCTCGAAGCGATGGAGGCGCTGCAGGACAAAGGTGGTCTGGAAGATGGGTGATCGGCTGAGGTCGCGCGCCGTCTGCAGCCGATCCACCATCTGCGACAGGGGCAGGTCCTGGTGTTCCAGCGCGCCCAGAACACCGGCCTGCGCCTGCGCCAGCATCTGGCGGAAGCTGGGGCTGCCGGAAAGATCCGCCCGCAAGGGCACCATGTTGACCAGGTTGCCCACCAGGTCCGCCAATCCGGGCTGGCGCCGGCCCAGGGTCGGGATGCCCACCATGATGGCGTCCTGGCCGCTGTAGCGGTGCAACAGCACCTGGTAGGCGGCCAGCAGGGCCATGAACAGCGTGGCCCCCTGGGCCTCGGCGAAGCGTTTCAGCGCCTGCGTCGTCCCCGTCGCGACATGACGGGTCAGTGTGGCGCCGGCAAAGCTGCGCACAGGCGGGCGGCCCCGATCAGTCGGCAGGTCCAGCACGGGCAGTTCGCCGGCCAACGCGTTGTGCCAATACGTCCGGTGTGTATCCCAAGCGCCTGTTTCCTGCTGGCGGCGCTCGGCCCGCACCCAGTCCTCGAACTCCACCGCCATCGGCGGCAGGGCCGGGGCGTGGCCGGCGGCCTCGGCCGCGTAGGCGTCGCGCAGTTCGTCCATCACCGCCACCAGGGACCAGAGGTCGCACAGGATGTGCGGCAGGGAAATCAGCAGCACCGCGTCCAGCGCGCCGCGGCGCAACAGCAGGACGTCCATGGTCGCGTCCTCATCCAGGCAGAAGGGCCGTGCGGCCCGCGCCCGGATCGTGGCGTCCACCCGCGCGGCGTCCCACCCGGCGGCGTCGGTCACCTCCAGCCGCACGGCGTGTCCTGGCCGGGGGCGCTGGCGGATGCCGTTCGCGTCCTCGCGGAATTCCATGCGAAGGCAGGCATGCCGGTCGGACAGGATCCGCAGGGCGCGGCGCAG
This sequence comes from Azospirillaceae bacterium, assembly GCA_028283825.1. Lineage (NCBI taxonomy): Bacteria > Pseudomonadati > Pseudomonadota > Alphaproteobacteria > Rhodospirillales > Azospirillaceae > Azospirillaceae bacterium. Next base: position 975,949 of record JAPWJW010000001.1, read on the forward strand.
GGCGCTTTCGTTCAGTGGCCCGCCGACACCAACCGGCAGCACCACATTATAGGCGGGGCTGTCGGGTGCCAGCTTCCACAGGAACCACAACGCCTCTTGCCCATGGGATAGGGGGAACCAGCCGTCATCGGTGCTGCCCAGGCGGGCGCGGACCAGCGATTTCAGCTTTTGCTTCAAGGCGTCGCGCGCCTGGTCCTTCAGGTCCGTGACCGCGGGCATGGTCTTGATGATGGGGTCGCGCGCGTCCATGGCCTCACTCCGCGTCCGACAGCTGGGCGACCAGGCTGGAAAGCTGTTCGTCGGTCAGGGTGTCGATCCGCGCCAGCAGGGCCAGTTCGTCATGGGCGGCCGGCGCGGGTGCGCCCATGCCGCCAAGGCCGGCGATGTGGTCGGCCAAACCGCCGATGGTCGGATGGTCCCACACCAGGGATGGCGCCAGTTTCACCTCGAACTGGCGCTCCACCGCCCCGACCATCAGAACAGACGCCACGGAATCGAGACCGAAGCCGCTGAAACGGTCCTGCGGGCGCATCCCGTCGCGGGCGTGGCCCGTCTTGTCGGCGATCCAATCCATCAGGAAGTCCTGGATCTCTTGCGTCCGGCTGCGGCGCACCTCCACCCGCGGCGTGTCGGCCTTGGGTGCGGGGGCCGCGGCCGGCGTCGATTGGGCATCCAAGGCCCGGGCCGGCAGGATCAGCGGATCGGGGGCCCAGTCCTCACCCATCATGGTCTGGTGGGGATCGCCGATGGCGTCGTCGTAACCGGCCACCAGGTCACGCGCCGCGTGCGCGTCAAGGAACACGGCCTGCGCCGCGGACAGGCCCAGCGCCTTCGCCAGCCGCCGTTCGAAGCGCAGGCGCGCCCATTCCGCGGCCCGCGCGTCCGGCCGGGCGGCATGGCGCACCGCCGCCAGCAGGATGGCATAGGTCGCCACCTCCCCCGCCTGCAGGTAGGCCCACTGCCGGGCGGCGGCGATGTCGGCGATGCGGCGTTGCGGGTCCTCGGCGTGCCGGCGGATCGCCTCGGCGGCGTCGCGCAGCTGGTTCGCCAGGGCGGGCTGGTTCAGGGGGCCGGCCAGGAAGCCGCACAGCGCCTCCGGCGTTTGCAGCAGGCGCGAGCCCACATGCATGTTCATCGGCTCCGTCGGCCCTTCGAAGATGCGCAGCACGCGCGCATCGCGCAGGATCTGGGGGACGATGTTGGTTTCGATAAAGCCGCGCCCGGCCATTTGCTGCACCAGCTGGTCGGCGGCGCGCCAGGCGAATTCCGGTCCCGCCGTCTTGCATGCGCAGAACAGGTCCGGCGGCACCGGCAGGTTTGCGTCCAACCGGTCGCCCACCAGCGCCACCAGCGCCTCGACCGCCGCCGCCGCCGCCGTCAGGTCGCTCAGCCGCATCAGGATGGCGGGATTGTCGATCAGGGCCCCGGTGGCGACGACGCGCCGTTCGCCGTGGCGCACCATCAGTTGCAGGCAGCGCTTCATCACCCCGAGGCTCAGGGCGGCGATGGCGAAACGGCCGAATTCCATGGTGTCCATGGCGACGGCCATGCCATCCCCCGGGCGGCCCAGCATGTCCTCCGGCGCCACCCTCACACCTTCCAGGCGGACCTCGTTCTGCACCATGGCGCGCAGCCCCATGGTCAGGGCTTCCGGTCCCATGCGCAGGCCCGGGCTGCCCTGCCGCACGATGAAGCCGGTGACCCCTTGCGTTCCGTCGCCATCATCCACGCGGACGAAGGTGTTGATGACGCCCGCCCAGGCGGCGGACCCGCTCCACAGCTTGGTGCCGTGCAGCCGCCAGCCACCGGCCCCGTCGGGCAGGCCGACCGATGCCAGGTTGCGGATGTTGGAACCGGCGTCGGCCTCGGTCATGGCGAAGGAGGCCAGCTGCCGGCCGGCCGCCAGCATGGGCAGCAAGGCGTCACGGGCGGCGGGCTGGGCATGGCGCAGGATGGGGCGCACGCCCAGCGCGTTGTTGACCGCGACGAAGGAGGCCAGCGTGGTGTCGATCGCGGCCAGCTGCTGCAGGGCGGCGGCCAGCGACCGGTTGCCGAGCGCCAGCCCGCCCAGGGCCAGCGGCGCCTGGAGGCCGAGGATTCCCCGGTTGCCGAGATCCAGCACGACGTAGGGCGGGATGGAACGCCGTTCGTCCATCAGCCGGGAATTCAGCCGGTCGGCCGCGTAGCCGCGCAGCCAGTGCGTCAGCGCCGTTACCCGATCCTGTTCCCCGCTGTCGCGGGGCGCGGGCGACGGGGTGACCGGGGATGCGAGGGGGGACGGGGCGGGTTCGGTCGCCCGATGCAGCCGGGGTGCCACCAGCGTGGCGACGGTGGGCAGCGTGCCGTCCTCGAAACCCTTGCGGCAGGCGTGGCGCTGCTTCTTGCCGCTGTGTGTGCGGGGAAGGCCGCGCGGCTTCAGCAGCAGCACGGCGCCCACCTCCAGGCCATGCCGCTCGGCAACGGCGGCAACCACCGCCCGGGCCACGCCCTCACCATCCAGGCCGCGCAGGGTGCTGCGCCGCACTTCCTGCGCCACGACCAGGAAGGTCTCGCCACCCCGGTCGATGGTGAAGGCGGCCGCGCCCCCCGGTTGCAATGCCGGATCGGCCGCTTCCGCCGCCAGTTCGATGTCCTCGGCGGCGTGGTTGGCGCCGCGCACGATGATCATGTCGTCCAGGCGGCCCAGCACGAAAAGTTCGCCGTCCAGCACGCCACCCAGGTCGCCGGTCCGCAGGAAGGGGCCGTCCCCATCGGCCAGCCGGGCGCGGAACTTGGCCTCCGTGGCGTCGGGCCGTCCCCAATAGCCGCCGGCGATGGACGGGCCGGCTAGCCAGATCTCACCCAGTGCGCCCTCGGGCTGCGGCGCCCGGGTCTCGGGATCGACGATCACGATGCGGGTTTCGACCGCCGTGCCGCCGCTGGACACCAGGGCCCGGCCCGTTTCCACGGGCACGGGTTCCAGGCGTCCCCCCTGGGGAGACAGGCGGTCGGCCTGCACATGACGCACCGTCGGGCGCCGGTCCGGGCCGCAGCCCGTGGCTACCAGCGTTGATTCCGCCAGGCCATAGCCGGGGCACAGCGCCTCAGGCCGCAGGCCGGCACCGGCATAGACCCGCGCGAAGGCCGCCAGGGTCTCGGCCCGCACCGGTTCGGCGCCATTGACGGCCACGCGCAGCGCGGACAGGTCAAGGTCTCCGCCGTAGCCGGCCGGAATGTCGGCGCAGGCCTGGTAGGCGAAGTTGGGCGCGCCTGTGTGGGTGATGGCGTGGCGGGACAGCGCCTCCAGCCAGGTCAGCGGCCGTTGGGCGAAAGCGCCCGGCGGCATCAGAAAGCCCCGGCATCCGACGTACAGCGGCTGCAGGCAGCCAAAAACCAGGCCGAGATCGTGGTAGTGGGGCAGCCAGGACAGCGTACGGGCCTGCGGCGTGATGTCGAACTGGCGGGCGAAGTCGGCGGAATTGGCCATGATGTGTTCATGGCGGATGACGACACCCCGCGGCGCCGATGTCGAGCCGGAGGTGTACTGAAGATAGGCGACGGCGTCCGGGGCCGGGAAGTTGGCCCACGCGGCATGGGGCGGGGCGTTGTCGGCCGGCGTGGGCGTCAGCCAGCGGATGCCGGGCAACTGCGCCGCGGCGACGGGGTGCAGTTCCGGCGTGGTGATGCCGACCATGGCCCCTGAATCGGTTGCGACCGCGTGCAAATGGTCCAAGGGGCGCTTGGGGTTGGGATAGCGGGTGGGAATGGCGACGGCGCCGGCGTAAAGGCAGCCGAAGAACGCGGACAGGAAGTCGGAACCCGCCGGCAGCACGATCATCACCGGTGTCGCGACGTCCTGAAGGACGGCCGCCGTGGCCCGCGCGGCCCGGTCCAGGCGCGCGCAGTCCAACTGCTGTTGTTCCCGGCCCTCGGTGGACAGCAGTGTGTAAAGCGGGAAATCCGGCGTTTCGGCGGCACGTTGGCGGAGCAGGGACACGAAGGTGGGTGCTGCAATCACGGCGTGTAATCTCCAGGGGGCGGCGGACCGGCCGGATTGATCAGCGGGCGCTCAGGGGGCGCAGATCGGTCCAGACAGTGGCGATGTGGTCCAGGCAGGTCCGGCGGTCACCCGAGGGACCATCCTTGTGCCAACCAGCCGGCGGGGCCCGGTGGGCGGGCCACAGCGCGTATTGGCCCTCGTCATTGACGACAACCTGGACGGTCCCGTCCTGCCAGCTTTCTCTCGTCCCATCCATGGGCCACCTCTTTTGCGGGTAAATTTCCCTGACGAAGACGCGCTTGTGCGCCCAAATCACGTACCATTGGCGCTATATGCACGTAGTGCGATTAGCTGTAACGTAACCGCAATTATAGCGTATTGACGCTTCATGGCAACGCATATAATGTCCAATCGTTATGAAATGCACTTATAAAGTGTATAATTTCGTAACGATCCCTACAGGAGGATGACCATGAGCGTTGAAGCGCAACTGAAGGAGCGGGCTGCGGCCGAGAAGGCCAAGGCCAAGGCGGAATACAAGGAAACCGCGAAGGCCGAGGAGAAGGCCAAGCTGAAGGCGGCTTACAAGGCCGAGTACAAGGACAAGTACAAGGCCACCGCCAAGGTGGAAGAAAAGGCCAAGGCCAAGGAGACCTACGCCGAAGCCCTGAAGGTGGAGCACAAGACCGCCGCGAAGGCGGAGCACAAGCTCCCCAACAAGGAGAAGGCGCAGGCTGCCGCGCTGGCCGCCGGCGTCTGAGCCGATACCGGCTTCGGCCGGTATCGGGGCGGGGCCCCCCGGGCGCCCCGCCCAACTTTCACCCCTTCCCGGATGCGCGACAGGACGTACGGGTCCGCCGGCAGCTTCCGTCCCCTTTGCCTGGCCCCCTGGCGCGGCCATGGGAAGGACGGGGGCGTCTTTCCGGTACCCCATGTGTTCTGCCGACAGGAAAAGGCATTTGCCCCATGCCCATCGTCAGCAGCCCGCTCGATCTGATCTTCCACGACCTGTTCATGCAGGTGCGGGGTGTCGCGGAGCCGGCACGCCTTTATCTCAAGCTGGAAGGCTATAACGTCACCGGCTCGATCAAGATCAAGCCGGCCCTGTTCATGGTCGCGGATCTGGAACGGCGGGGCCTGTTGCGGCCCGGTGAATCGACCTTGGTCGAATCCTCTTCCGGCAACCTGGGCATCGCGCTGGCGCTGATCTGCAGCCTGCGCGGCTACCGGTTCATCTGCGTCACCGACCCCAACGTCTCGCCCATCAACCGGCGCAGCATCGAGGCCTATGGTGGCCATGTCGAGGTGGTGACGGAGAAGGATCCCCAAGGCGGCTATCTGCAAAGCCGTATCGCCCGCATCAACGCCCTGGTCCAGGGCAACCCCGATCACGTCTGGCTGAACCAGTACGCCAATCCCTTCAATGCCCGCGCCCACGCGGACTGGACGGCCCGGGCCATCCTGAACGATCTGCCGGGTGTCACCCGGCTCTATGTCGGGTCGGGGACCACGGGCACCGTCATGGGGCTGGCCGGCTGCTTCGCCGAGTTGTCGCCGCAGACCGAGGTGGTGGCGGTGGAGCCGGAGGGATCGGTGACGTTTGACCAGAACCGCAAGGGGCGGCGCCTCATTCCCGGCATCGGCACCAGTCGCCGGCCCGAACTGGCCGACGAGCGCCTGCTGGGCCGCATCGTCTACGTCTCGGAACGGGACACCGTCCGCATGTGCAACCGGCTGGCGCACCGGAACGGCTTGCTGCTGGGCGGATCCAGCGGTTCGGTGCTGGCAGCGGTGGCCATCGATGCCGAGTCCGGCCTGCTGCAACCCGGCGACACCGTCGTCGCCATCGCCCCCGACCTGGGCGACAAATATCTGGAAACCATTTATGCGCCGGAGTGGGTGGCCGCCGCCTACGGGGCCGATACCCTGGACACGCCAGCCGCTACTCTGCATCCCCCCCTGGTGGATGAACCGCTGGAGGCTGTCCTGGCCCGCCATGCCGCGTTGCTGAGCCGGCCGGGCACCACCACCCGTCGTCACCTCATGCTGGCGCAGGCCCACGATGCATAAGGGCGGCGAGGGGTTTCACGTCGTCGGGGCGGCCGCCGTTGAGCGTATCCTGGCGTCCAGGCGCGGTGCCGTGATGGATGCGGTGGCCAACGCCTACCTGGCGCATGCGGCGGGGCGGACAGTCAACCCGGATAGCCATTTCCTGCGTTTTCCTGATCGCCCGAGCGCCCGCATCATCGCGCTGCCGGCCCGGCTTGAGGCGACGGCGGGCATAAAGTGGATCGCCAGCTTCCCGGAAAACCGTGACCATGATCTGCCGCGCGCCTCCGCCGTGGTGATCCTGAACGACATGGTGACGGGTTTCCCCCAGGCCTTGCTGGAGGGGTCCGGCATCAGCGCCGCGCGCACCGCGGCGTCCGCGGCGCTGGCGGCGGAAAGGCTGGCCGGGGGGCGTCGCGCGCAGGCGCTGGCCGTCATCGGCGCCGGTCCCATTGCCGCCACTGTGCTGGATTATCTGCAGGCCGCCGGCTGGGCGGTGGGGGAGATCCGCGTCCATGACCTGGTGCCCGCCCGCGCCCAGGCGCTGGCCGACCGGGCACTCGACACGGGCGCCGCCGTCGCGGCCAGGGTCGCCGCGTCCATTCCGGCCGCCGTGGATGGCGCGGACCTGGTGCTTTTCGCCACGACGGCCGGGGTCCCGCACCTGCAGGACCCGGGGCTGTTCACCCGGCGCCACACGGTGCTGCACCTGTCCCTGCGCGATCTGGCGGTTCCCGTCATCCTTGCCGGACAGAACGTGGTTGACGACATCGACCATGCGCTCAAGGCGCAGACCTCCGTGCATCTGGCGGAGCAGGCGACCGGCGGTCGCGGCTTCATCGCCGGCACGCTGGCCGACCTGCTGGCCGGCCGCCTGGCACCGGATGCGGCGCGGCCGCGCTTCTTCTCCCCCTTCGGGCTGGGGATCCTGGATCTGGCGGTGGCGCGCCTGGTGCTGGAAGAGGCGGTGGCCGCCGGCGAGGCCCTTGCGGTCGATGGCTTCCTGCCGTCGTCCACGGCCGACAGCGGCCTGCGGCAAGGCGGTGTCCGGTGATGACCTGGCGCGCCACCTGTGTGGAGTGCGGGGCCACGCGCGCCTGGTCCCATCCCCAGGCGGCGGGGGCGGAGCAGTGTTCCTGCCCGGCGGGCGGCAACCTTGCCCTGATGCCGCCGCTGGGGCCGGCGGCCCGGTCAGCGCTATTGGCCGCGATCGCCGACGGCGACGCCACGCATTGGCGTTACGCCCCGCTGCTGCCGGCACCCCGTCCCACGGCGGGCGGGCGGGCGGGGATCCGCCTGCCGGTGGGATGGACGCCCCTGATTGATTGCGGCGTCCAGGGCGCCTCCGGTGGCGGTGTGCGTCTGCTGGTAAAGGATGAGACCCGCAATCCCTCGGGATCGTTGAAGGATCGCGCCAGCGACGTGGTGGTGGCCGCCGCCCGGGCGCGGGGTGTCACGGCCTTCGTGGCGGCATCGACCGGCAACGCGGCGGCGTCCCTGGCGTGCATCGGTGCCGCCGCCGGGGTTGCCATCACCATTCTCGTGCCCGCCACGGTACCGCCGGCCAAGCTGGCGCAGATCCGCGCCTATGGCGCCACGGTCCGCCGGGTGGCCGGCAGCTATGACGACGCCTGGGAACTGGCGGCCCAGGTGGCGCGCCACACCGGCCTGCACAACCGCAGCACGGGCATCAACCCGGTGACGCGCGAGGGCAAGAAGACGTGCGCGCTGGAAATCGCCGAGCAGATGGGCTGGCAGGCGCCGGACTGGGTGGTGGTGCCCACCGGTGACGGGAATATCCTTTCCGCCATCTGGAAGGGCTTTTGCGAATTGCGGACGCTGGGTCTCATCGGCACCTTGCCGCGGTTGGTGGCGGCGCAGGCCGCGGCTTCCGACGCCATCGCGCGCGCCCATTGGGGTGCCGGGGGTGCCGGGCTGGACCCGGCCATCGCGGTGGATGCCAAATCGGCCGACACCCTGGCGGACAGCATCAGCGTGAGTTGGCCCCGCGACCGTGCCGCCGCGCTGGCGGCATTGCGGGACAGCCGTGGTTTGGCGGTGACGGTGACGGAGGCGGAAATCGTGGCCGGCGTGCGCGCGCTGGCCTCGCGCTTCGGCCTGTTTGTCGAGCCGTCCAGCGCCGCCGCCTTCGCCGCGTTCGAACGCGTGGCGCGCAGCGGCCATTTTGAAGCCGGCCAGCGCGTGGTCTGCCTGGCCACCGGCACCGGTCTCAAGGATTTGCGCGCCGTGGCCGCCGACACGGATGAGGCGGCGCTCGTGGCCGCCGGTGACTGGCGCGCCGTGGCCGACGCGTTGCCGCTTGCCACCGGCACCGGGGGCTGACGGTCATGTGCGGCATCTGCGGCATCTTCCATATGGGTGATCGCCGGCCGGTAGCGGCCGGCCGGATCAGCCGCATGGCCGACACGTTGATCCATCGCGGGCCCGATGAGGGGGGAATTCATGTCGAGGATGGCCTGGGCCTGGGTTTCCGCCGGCTCAGCATCGTTGATCTGGCAGGCGGCAGCCAGCCGATCACCAACGAGGACGGCAACCTGGTCCTGGTCTGCAATGGCGAGATTTACAACCACGGGGAACTGCGGGCGGACCTGATCGCGCGCGGGCACCGCTTCCGCTCCGGCAGCGACGTGGAGGTCCTGCTTCATCTTTATGAGGATCTCGGCGAGGCCATGGTGGAGCGGCTGGAAGGCCAGTTCGCCTTCGCCCTGTTCGACCGCGCCCGCCGCCGGCTGGTCCTGGGGCGTGACCCCTTCGGCGTCGCCCCCCTGTTTTACGCGCAGATCGATGGCGGCCTGGTGTTCGCTTCGGAGATCAAGGCCATACTGACACATCCGGCGATGGAGCGACGGGTGGACCCGGCAGGCCTGGACCAGGTGCTGGGCCTGCCCGGCCTGGTGAGTCCGCGCACGCTGTTCCAAGGGGTCTCAAGCCTGCCTGCCGGTTTCTGCCTGACGGCCGACACCCTGGGCGTGCGCCTGCGTCGCTATTGGGACATGGACTACCCGCCGGACGGCCCTGCCCAATTTGATGGATCGGATGAGGCGTGGCGCGAGGCGTTGGACACTGCCTTGCGGCATGCCGTGCGCCGCCGGCTGCAGGGGGAGGTGCCGGTGGGCGCCTATCTCAGCGGCGGGCTCGATTCATCCCTGGTGGTGGCGTTGATGCGGGAAATCGGCGGCGCGCCCGTGCGCACCTTTTCCATCGCCTTCGGCGACCACCGGCTGGATGAGCGGCGGTTCCAGCGTGAGGTCGCGGCGCGGCTGGACTGCCGCCACACCGAGATTGAACTGGACCCGGCCGGCATCGGCGCCCTCATGCGCGACGTGGTGTGGCAATGCGAATGCCCGGTGCGGGAAACCTATAACGCCGCCTCCCTGGCCCTGTCGGCGGCCGCACGGCGTGCCGGCGTGCCGGTGGTGCTGAGCGGCGAGGGGGCTGATGAGCTTTTCGCCGGCTATGTCGGCTACAAATATGACGCCTTCGGTCCCCGGAGATCGCCGGCATCGGAACGGGAGTCCGTCTTGCGCGAACGCCTGTGGGGGGACGCTACGGTCTTCTATGAGCATGACCTCGCCGGGCAGGAGGGACATCGGCTCGCCCTTTATGCCCCGGCCTTGCGTGAGCGGTTCCGCGACTTCGCCATCGGTGTCGATGCGCTGGTGCCGGGGGAGCGCCTGAGGGGACGGCACGTCCTTCATCAGCGCTCCTACCTGGATCTGAAGCTGCGCCTGGCCGACCACCTGGTGGGGGATCACGGTGACCGCATGCTGTTGGCCAACGCGGTGGAGGGCCGCTTCCCTTTCCTGGACCTGGATGTCGCGGAACTGGCGCGCCTGATGCCGCCGGATCTCAAGCTGCGGAACTATCAGGAGAAATTCATCGTCAAGCAGGTGGCCCGTCCCTACCTGCCGGCGTCCATCGTCGAGCGGGAGAAATTTGCCTTCAGCGCGCCGGGCGGTGCCGCCCTGCTGCACTTGGGGGAGGAATGGGTGGAGGATCTGCTGTCGCCCGCCACCCTGGAACGCCAGGGCTATTTCGATCCCGCGGCGGTGGCGGCCCTGCGTCGGCGCTGCGTGTCCGCGGGATCGGGCGGTGCCACGGGCCAGCCCGTCCACGCCCTGGCGGGGACCAGCGAGGCGGATCTGCTGATGGCGGTGTTGACCTTCGGGATGTTCCTGGAGGTCTTCGACATGCCGAACCTGGGGGGCTGATTGCATGAGCACCATCCTTGATCACCGGCTGCATGCCGCCCCGACCCTCGGCGGGACGCCCTTGGTCATCGTTTTCAGCGGCCCGTCGGGTGCCGGCAAGTCCACCCTGATCGACCATGTCGCGGCCGGGCTGGGGGGCGGGGCGCGGCTGCATTTCGACCACTACATCACCTTGGGCAACGATATCGGCGTCATCCGCGATTGGCTGGCGGACGGGGCGCCGCCCGACGCGATCACGGCGCCAGGCCTGGCCCGGGACATAGCGGAACTTGTGGCGGGGCGGCCCATTCCGGCCTGCGATGGCCGGCCCGAGGTACAGCCGCACGCCGTGGTCCTGGTGGAGGAGCCCTTCGGCCGGGCCCGGCGGGAAATGGCCTCGCTGGCCGGCCTGGCGGTGCACATCGACGTTCCGGCCGATGTCGCGCTGGCCCGCCGGCTGCTGCGGGCGGTGGAGGCCGGGGGCGATGATCACGCGGCCCTGGTGGGGGATGTCGGCGGCCAGTTGCGCGCCTTCCTGGCCGTCGGGCGCGAGGCGTACGCCGCCGCCGATCGCGTGGCCCGGGCCGCCGCCGACGTGACCTTGGACGGGCTGCTGCCGGTGGAGGCACTGGCGGAACGCCTGCTGGCGCAGATCCGCCACCGGCGGGGTGAAGACGGGAACACGGGCGACCGCGCCTAGACAATCGACAAGCAGGGAAAACTGAGATGGACACGAATCAAGTGGGCGATATCCAGGCGGCGGCCTCCGTGCATGCCGTTCCCGCCGGCTTCCGCCGCGTCGGCGTCGTCGGCGCCGGCGTCATCGGCACCGGCGTGGCGCACCTTTTCGCCCAATCCGGCCATGACGTCATCCTTGTCGACACCGCGCCGGCACAGCTTGACCGGGCGGTGGGCCATATCCGTGAGCACGCGCGCCTCTACGGTTTCCTGATGAAGGACGGCCCGGCGCCGGACGCCGTGGTGGCGCGCATCAATGCCGGCACGGACCACGCGGCCCTGGCGGATGCGGATTTCATCATCGAGAACATCGTGGAGGACTGGGAGGCCAAGCGCCAGGTCCATGCCATCATCGACGGGCTGGCCGGTCCCCAGGTGCCGGTGGCGGTCAACACCTCCGCCGTCCCCATCACCAAGGTCGCGGGCGTGGGGGCGCATCCCGGCCGGGTGGTCGGCATGCACTTCATGAACCCGGTGCCGGTCATGCCGGTGGTGGAAATCATCCGCGCCGCCCATACCGACCCCCGCACGCTGGCGGCGGCGCAGGCGCTGGTGGCCCAGGCGGGGCGGCAGTCCATCGTGGTCAACGACTCCCCGGGCTTCGTCACCAACCGCGTGATGATGCTGATGGTGAACGAGGCCATGTACCTGGTGCACGAGGGCGTGTCCGATGCGCCCGATGTGGACCGGCTGTTCAAGACCTGCTTCGGCCACAAGATGGGTCCGCTGGAAACGGCCGACCTGATCGGCCTCGATACCGTCCTGAAGTCCTTGGAGATGCTGTACGCCGAATTCAGCGACAGCAAGTACCGGCCTTGCCCGCTGCTGCGCCACCAGGTGTACGCCGGACGCCTGGGACGCAAGAGCGGCCAGGGTTTCTACACGTATCGCGCTTGACCTCGGCCGCGCCGGACGGGCGTGGCCCAACCTTATCATTCCCGGGGAAACCATCATGCATGACGTTCATTCCGCCACCACCGACACCGTCGCCCGGATCACCGGTTTCATGGCGCGGGCCCTGGACCATGGCGCCATCGATGCCGAGACCGACATTTTCGCCACCGGGCTGGCCAACTCGCTGTTCGCCATGCAACTGGTCCAGTTCGTGGAGCGCGAGTTCGGCATTGAGATCGGCGCCGAAGATCTGGAACTGGAGAATTTCCGCACCATCCGCCGCATCGCCGCCCTGGTCGCCCGCAAGCGCCAGGCGGAGGTGGCGGCGTGACGATGTCCTTTCCGGCCGTTGCCGATTTGCTGCCCGACGCCTTTGAGCCGGTCCGGGCGGCTTGGCGGGAAACCGCCTCCCGGCACGTCGCCCCGGCCGCGGCCGCCATCGACCGGGATGAGCGCATCGGCCCCGAGGTTGTCGCCGCCTTGCGCGCGGCCGGCGCTTTCGCCAGCGGCTTTCCCGCCGCGTACGGCGGCCTGGCCGATCCCGGCGACGGCCCGGCCGCCCAGATGCTGCGCCACGGGCTGATGCACGAGGCGCTGGGTACCGCCAGCGCCTCGGTCCAGGGCTTGGTGAACGTGCATCACATGGGGGGCAGCGCCATCGCCCGATGGGGGACGGCGGATCAGAAACGCGAATGGCTGCCGCTGCTGACCGCGGGCACGCGGCTGGCGGCCATCGCCATCACCGAGCCTGAGGTGGGAAGCAACGCCGCCGCGGTGAAGACCTGGGCGGCGCCTGACGGCGACGGCTACGTGGTCGACGGTCACAAGAAATGGATCACCTGCGGACAGTCGGCCGACCTGTTCGTGCTGATCGCCGGTTCCGACGCGGGGCCCGTCGCCTTCATCCTGCCGCGTGAAACGCCGGGACTGGAGATACGCCCCATCACCGGCATGCTGGGCTGCCGCGGCTATATGATGGCGGAACTGGTGCTGGATCGCTGCCGTCTGGGAACTGAGCTGATGCTGGGCCGGCCGGGCTTCGGCGTCAGCCATGTGGCGTCCATCGGGCTGGATGCCGGCCGCTACAACCTGGCCTGGGGCTGCGTCGGCCTGGCGGGCGCCTGCCTGGCGGCGTCGCTCGATTATGCGCGGCATCGCCAGCAGTTCGGCAAACCCATCGGCGAACACCAGCTGGTCCAGCGCCTGATCGCCCACATGGCAACCGACATTGAGGCGTCGCGCCTGCTGTGCTGGCATGCCGGCATCCGGCGCGGCATGGGGCATGAGCATGCGGCGCGGGACACGGTGACGGCCAAGTACCACGCTTCCACCATGGTCAACCGGGCGGCCTCCGACGCCCTGCAGATCCATGGTGCGCAGGGGTGCGGGCCGGAACTGGCCCTTGAGCGTTATTTCCGCGACGCCCGCATCACGGAAGTCATCGAGGGCACGACCCAAATCCTGGAAGGGGTCATTGCTCGCCACTATTACCAGGCGGTCCCGCGATGAGCGATCAGTCCACCAGTTTCGACCTGACCGGCTTCAATGAGTTCGGTGTCCGGGCCGTCCTGGACGGCCTGGGGGTCATCCGGGGACAGGTGTCCCGCTTCGACTACGATCCCGCCAGCCGTCGCCTGGCGGTCGATCTGACGGGTGAGGGCGTGGCGGCGGAGGTGGGGCGCTTCCTGGATGGAATGCGCAACGTCCATCGCTTCACCGCACGCAAGGTGATCGGCGGCCACGCCGGCACCGTGCGGCTGGACCATTCCATCGATCCGGAACTGGCGGCCTCGCCCGACCTGCACGTCATGGGGCCCGGCCTGTGTTCGCTGCGCGGCGGACTGCTGGCCCTGTTCCGCTATTTCGAAGCGGAAATGCGGGCCCTGGCGGATGTTTTCGGGGCGGAAGACAGCCACCATCCCGTCATGCTGCCGGGGGCCCTGCTGGCGGAAATGGGGTATTTCGGCCACTTTCCCCACCATGTGACCTGCTGCTGCCATTTTCCGGACAGCCTGCCGGTGCTGGAGGCGGTGGCCGCCGGCGCCGACCGGCCCTGGCCGGAATTGGCGGCGGATTACCAGGCGCGGCTGACGGCACCCAGCCATGTGCTGACGCCCGGCGTCTGTCTGCCCTGCTACCCCCAGCAACGGGGCCTGAGGCTGGCGCCGGGGGCGGTGCGCACGCTGACCATGCAGAACCACGTCTTCCGCTATGAGGCGGGAAACTTCCGCCCGCTGGCCCGGGGGTGGGATTTCACGGTGCGCGACATCGTCTTCTTCGGGGCGACCGCCGACCTTGAAGGCCTGCGCCGCCAGGTCATGGACCGGACCCTGGCGATGTGCGCCGCCCTTGACCTGGATGTCACGCTGGAGCTGGCCAACGATCCCTTCTTCCTGGACGCCAGCAGGGACAAGGCGGTCTATCAGCGACTGGGTGACGTGAAATATGAACTGCTGGCCAGCCTGCCGGGGCGCGACGGTGGGCTCGCCATTTCCTCGTTCAACCTGCACCGCGACTATTATACCCGTCTCTACGACATCGGCCTCGAAGGTGGCGGGGGGGCGGAGAGTGCCTGCATGGGTTTCGGGCTCGACCGCTGGCTTTATGCCTTCGTGGCGCAGAAAGGCCTGGACCCGCAGGGGTGGCCGCGTAGCGTGACGACCGCGATTGATGCCGTCACGGCCAGGCAATCACGCTTCTAGAGCGGAACGCGATCAGGTGGCATCACCTGATCGTGTAAATCCGCTCTATCATGAACAGCTTAAGAGCAAGAAGCGATCATGCCTGATCGCATCTTGCTCTAGGCAGAGGTTCCGGGCTTTGGTCCAGGGCGCCCCGCTGGTGAAATAGGGCCACGGGCGCCAGCGGCCGATGACGACACCGCCGTCCTGCCGCTGGCGCGCCGATCGATAGGTCAGAAGCCGAACGTCCCCTGGGGGGAAGGGGCGTCGGGTGCCTTCACCAGCGTTTGCACCCCTTCCAGGTGCAGCATCTTCACCTTGGTGGTGGCGCCGCCCGGGGCCGAGAAGCCGCCGATCTTGCCACCGGCGGCCAGGACGCGGTGGCAGGGGATGATCAGGGGCACCGGGTTGGTCGCCATGGCCGCGCCGACGTCGCGCGCCGCTTCCGGGCCGGCACCCAGCTCCGCCGCCAGGGTGCCGTAGGTCGTGGTCCGGCCATAGGCCACCGTGCGCAGGGCGGTATAGACGCGGACGAAGAAGTCCGACTGCCCGCGAAGATCGACCGCCACGCCGGTGAAATCGATGGCCTCGCCCCGGAAATAGCGGACCGCGGCGTCCATCACCGTCGATACTTCCGGCGGCGGCATCTCCTCCACCGCGCCGGGCACGCGGCGGTGCCGCCAGCGCCGGATATCACCGCCGTCTTCCGCCGGCAGCTGGAGGCAGGCGATCCCGGCGTCGTTCCAGGCGATGGCGCAGCGGCCCAGCGCCGTCTCGAACGTGGTGAACTTCTCGGCAATCAAGCTGACCATCTTGGAGCCTCCTTACTGCGTGTCAGGCGTCGGCGCCGGCCATTTCTTGACAGGCCCCGGAAGGTTATCGACCATCCTGCCAAGGTTCCCGGCGCGATGCTGTGTACCCAGTCATGCCGCACCTCGCCATCCAGGTGATAGATGGAACGGGGAGGGCAGCAGGACCGCCGCGCGGTCAAAGCCGCTGCCCGTCCGGCGGCATGTAGACGTTGTCGGCCATGGTCAGCTTGCCCGTGTCGTCGAATATCGGCACCTTGTTCTTCTTCAGCGGGGATGGGCGGTCCCCTGGCTCATCCGGATATCCGGGCCACCGGATCGCGGTCGGTGAATTGACTCAGGGGTGGGGGGCCGTCTTTGGAAACCGCGATCCCAACCTTCGTCAGGGCGTACTGGGGCAAGGCCCGGCCCATGCCGGGTGCCGCGCGATCATGGCATCCGCTGGCCTATCACAGCCTGGACGTGGCGGCGGCGCTGGGCGCGCTGCTGGACCTGCGGCCCGCCTGGCTGCACGCCATGGCGGCGGCCTTGGGGGTGGATGCGGCCGCCTGCCGCCTGCGCCTGCTGCTGGCCGCGGCACTGCACGACATCGGCAAGTTCGCGGAGAACTTTCAGCAGAAGGTGCCGGACCTTCAGCGTGCCCTGCTGGTCGAGGTCGGGCGGCAACCGGTCCCCTGCCCCGCCAGTGACGGCCATGGTGACATCGGCCAGGGGCTGTGGCGGCCGCTGGCCAAACCACGGGGACTGTTGCCCCTGACCCCGTGGGTGCTGGCGGCCGTCGCCCACCATGGCGCCCCCACCGTGTCGGCGACGCCCAATAATGCCATCAGGCCGCCCAGCCTGGACGATGCCGGCGCTTGCGTGGACGCCGTTGTCGCCCTGCTGGGCCGTCCCGACTTCGCCGACCCCATGCCCGAGGAGATGGGGGCGGAGGTGTGGCGGGTGGCGGGCCTGGTCATCCTGGCCGACTGGATCGGGTCGAACCAGGCCTGGTTCCCCTATGCCCCGCCGGACCTGGCCCTGCCGGCCTATTGGGACCGGGCCCGGCACCAGGCGCGCCTCGCCGTCCGGGCGGCGGATTTGGCGGAGGCACCCATCGCCGCCCGTGTCCTGCTGGCCGACCTGCTGCCGGGCAGCGACGCCACCCCGCTGCAACAGCAGGCCGAGCGCGAACCCAGCCCCGACGGCCCCACGCTTTATATCGTGGAGGACCTGACCGGTGCCGGCAAGACGGAGGCCGCCCTGCTGCTGGCCCACCGCCTGATGGCGGACGGCCGGGCGGAGGGGCTGTACTGGGCCCTGCCCACCATGGCCACCGCCAACGGCCTGTACCGGCGCCTGGCCGACAGCCACCATTGCCTGTTCCGGCAAACGGGGCAGGGGGGCCGGCCGTCCCTGGTGCTGGCGCACAGCGCCCGGGACCTGAACACCGCCTTCCAGCTGTCCATCGCCGCCCCCGGCCGGGCGGATTACGCCGATGCCCCCAATGCCGCCGATCAGGACCGCAGTGCGGAGGCCCACTGCGCCGCCTTCATCGCCGACGATGCCAAGAAGACCTTCCTGGCGCAGGTGGGCGTGGGCACCCTGGACCAGGCGTTGCTGGCCGTCCTGCCGGTGCGCCACCAGGCGCTGCGGCTGGCTGCCCTGTCCCGGCGGGTGCTGGTGGTCGACGAAGCCCACAGTTACGACCCTTATATGAACAGGGCGCTGGAACAGCTGTTGCGCTTCCACGGCCGGCTGGGCGGCAGTGCCGTGGTGCTGTCCGCCACCCTGACGGCGGCGCAGCGCCAGGGGCTGGTGAATGCCTATGCCGGCCGCACCGTCGCCCTGTCCCGCCAGGATTTCCCCCTGCTGACCCGCGTGCGCGCCGGTGCCGCCGTGGAGGTGCCGGTGGCGTCCGGCCGGGGCACCCGCCGCGACCTGCCCGTGCGCCGCCTGGACACGGCGGAGGCGGCGATGGCCGCCCTGCTGGACGCGGCCGCCCAGGGGCATTGCGCCGTCTATATCCGCAACACGGTGCGTGACGCGCTGGCCGCCGTGGACCATCTGCGGCGCCATGCAGCCCAGGCCAGGGGTGGGGCCGGCGTCGCGGTCGACCTGTTCCACGCCCGCTATTGCCTGGGCGACCGCCTAGCGCGGGAGGGGGCGGCGCTGGACCGGTTCGGCAAGGCGTCCACGCCGGCCGCGCGCCGGGGCCGCATCCTGGTGGCCACCCAGGTGGTGGAGCAGAGCCTGGATCTGGATTTCGATTTCATGGCCACCGACCTGGCGCCGATGGATTTGCTGATCCAGCGGGCCGGGCGCCTGCACCGCCATGCGCGGCCGGGCCGCCCGCCGCCGGAACTGTGGGTGGTGGGGCCGCCGGCCGTGCCCGACGCGCCCGCCACCTGGTACCAGACGCCGTTCCCCTACGCCGCCAAGGTCTACCCCGACGCCGTCCAACTGTGGCTGACCCAGCGCACGCTGGACGCCCTGGGCGGGCTGCCGCTGGACAGCCGCAGCCCGCGCGCCCTGATCGAGCCGGTGTTCGGCGCGACAGGGGCCGAGGGCGCCCCCGCCGTGTCCGCCGCCCTGGCCCGCGTGGGCGAGACCGCCGCCGGGCAACGGTCGGCGGAACGGGGCATCGCCCGGCTGAACACCCTGGACCCCGACCGGTTCGACCGGGGGGCCGCCGCCTGGGACAGCGACATCGAAACCCCCACCCGCCTGGGCGACCCCACCCTCACCCTGCGCCTGGCCCGCTGGCACGACGGCCACCTGACGCCCTGGTGGCAGGACGCGCCTGGTACCGGTACCATCGCCGATCCGGTCCCGGCCGGCCGCACCTGGCGCCTGTCGGAACTGACGGTGCGGGCCGGCCTGCTGGAGGTGCCGCTGGCGCCCGACGCGCAGGCGCAAGCCGCCATCGACGCCGTCCGCACCCGTTGGCCGGAAGACGCCCCACCCATCCTGGCACTGACCCCGGCACCCGACGCGCCGCCGGATCAAGACCTGTGGACCGGCCGCTGGCGCGACCGCCAGGGGCATGAGCAGACCGTGCTGTACGATGCCGCAACGGGCTTGCGCGTGCCGTGAGGGTGGGGTCCTGCGGGGGCGGGGAAGACGACAGGGTGATGGTGCCCAGGCCGTCGTACACCGGTTCAGCCCCGCATACGCGGGGAAGACTAGGGCGGAGTCAATCACCCGAACGGCTACCGCGGTTCAGCCCCGCATACGCGGGGAAGACATGCGTTCCTCGTGTTAGGGAGGTGGTCTGCGCGGTTCAGCCCCGCATACGCGGGGAAGACTCGCTGAACGACCATCCAGCGGTGCGGCAGGCCGGTTCAGCCCCGCATACGCGGGGAAGACGCGCTGAACGACCATCCAGCGGTGCGGCAGGCCGGTTCAGCCCCGCATACGCGGGGAAGACGCGCCAAGGCGCTCGCCACGAAGGATGGCGGCCGGTTCAGCCCCGCATACGCGGGGAAGACTGACGCGCCCTACGCGTTGGCCTCCATAAAGACGGTTCAGCCCCGCATACGCGGGGAAGAGGTCACGTCCCACTGCGTGGTGTAGGAGCGCCTCCGCCGTGTCAGGCGTGGAGGCCGGCATAGCCGGCTGGAAGGCCTGACACGGCGGGCGGTCATCGCGGTTCTTCGGTAGAGTTTGGTCACCACAACACATCCCCAACCGAGGGTGACCACGATGACCGACCCGATGATGGCGCTGCGCGTGATGCTTGAAAAGGGCGCAGACGCCGATGTCCTGAGACAGATGATCGGCTTTGCCGCCGAGCGACTGATGGAACTGGAGGTTCAGGAGTTGACCGGTGCCGGCCACGGCGAACGGTCGGCCGACCGCCTGGTTCAGCGCAATGGCTACCGTGACCGCGATTGGCATACCCGCGCCGGCACGGTGGAACTGCACATCCCCAAGCTGCGCAAGGGCAGCTACTTCCCAGGCTTCCTGGAGCCCCGCCGCATGGCGGAGAAAGCGCTGACCGCCGTGATCCAGGAGGCCTACATCCAGGGCGTCTCCACCCGCGCGGTGGACGACCTGGTCCAGGCCATGGGCATGACCGGCATCTCCAAGAGCCAGGTCAGCCGGCTGTGCGAGGAGATCGACGGCCGGGTTAAGACCTTCCTGGAACGGCCGCTGGAAGGCGACTGGCCCTACCTGTGGATCGACGCCACCTATGTGAAGGTCCGCCAGAACGGCCGCATCGTCTCCGTGGCCGTCACCATCGCCGTGGCGGTCAATACCAACGGTCGGCGAGAGATCCTGGGCATGGACATCGGCACCTCGGAAGCCGAGACCTTCTGGGTAGAGTTCCTGCGCAAGCTCAAACGCCGCGGCCTGGGTGGCGTCAAGCTGGTCGTCTCCGATGCCCACGAGGGCATCAAGGCCGCTGTCGCCCGCGTATTCCGTGCCACCTGGCAGCGTTGCCGTGTCCACTTTATGCGCAACGCCTTGGCCCACGCCGGCAAGCAAGGCCGCCGTGTGGTGGCTGCCTTCATCGGCACCGCCTTTGCCCAGGATGACGCCACCGCCGCCCGGACCCAGTGGCGCCAGGTCGCCGATCAACTCCGACCCAAGGTCGGCAAGCTCGCCGCCCTGATGGACGAGGCCGAGGAGGACGTCCTGGCCTTCATGTCCTTCCCCGCCGCCCACAGGGCAAAGCTGCACAGCACCAACCCCATCGAACGCCTCAACGGCGAGATCAAGCGCCGTACCGAGGTCGTCGGTATCTTCCCGAACGAGGACGCCATCACCCGCCTGGTGGGTGCCGTCCTCATGGAGATCAACGATGAATGGGCAGTTCAGCGCGGTCGCTACATGACCCTGGAAACCATCGCCGCCGTCGGCGATGATCCAACCATCATGCTGCCCACTGTCGCCGCATGATCGTCCCGGCCAAACGCGCCGGAGACCAAAATGACCGGGCGCTTCTTACACCACGACCTGGGACACGATCGGGGAAGACGATGCGGACCCCGCCGGGATGGTTTCGGGAGTTGGTTCAGCCCCGCATACGCGGGGAAGACAAGGCGGCCAATTCCTGCCCCGACGGGAAAAACGGTTCAGCCCCGCATACGCGGGGAAGACCGGGGACCGTCACCGCCCCCTGGTGGACCCAGCGGTTCAGCCCCGCATACGCGGGGAAGACTGCGTTCCAGGCCCGGAGAGTTGGCGCATGTCCGGTTCAGCCCCGCATACGCGGGGAAGACGCGACCAAGAAATCTATCTGATCGATGCCATGCGGTTCAGCCCCGCATACGCGGGGAAGACCTTGGCGGGATCGCTCAGGTCGGGGGTGATGTCCGGTTCAGCCCCGCATACGCGGGGAAGACGGGTGGTGCATGACAGCTTGCAGGGCCTGCGCCGGTTCAGCCCCGCATACGCGGGGAAGACTGGATGAAGGTGACCCGGCATGGTCTGCCCGCCGGTTCAGCCCCGCATACGCGGGGAAGACGCGAATTCGCCAATCCCTACGCCCGGTTCAGCGGGTTCAGCCCCGCATACGCGGGGAAGACCCGTCGACGCGACCGGTCCGGAGACCCCGAGGCAGTTCAGCCCCGCATACGCGGGGAAGACACCTAGGCGTGGCCCTGCCGCCCGACCGAGAGCGGTTCAGCCCCGCATACGCGGGGAAGACGTGCCGTTGCACTCCATGAGGGTGGCGAGCCCCGGTTCAGCCCCGCATACGCGGGGAAGACCCGTTGGGATTTTTTCTCTGACTCCGTTTGACCGGTTCAGCCCCGCATACGCGGGGAAGACCACGCCGTGACATTACTGCTCACCCTCAAGCCCGGTTCAGCCCCGCATACGCGGGGAAGACGGCCGGGATTTTAATCTCAAAGAAAACAAGGTCGGTTCAGCCCCGCATACGCGGGGAAGACTTCCTCGCGCGAGGTAACCTCCGCTAACGCCCCGGTTCAGCCCCGCATACGCGGGGAAGACTCTAACTGGAGGCTATTGATCCATAAGCCTTTTTACAATGTCCAAGAATCCACCGGTTGAATCGCCGGTTTTTGACGGGCCGTTTTCGGCATGCCGGGCCCCGATGTTTCGGCGCCCGCGATGGAAAAACAGCGGCGCTGTTCTTAATGGTTGTATATCGAAAGGGCGGCATTCATAAATGCAAACATATTGACCGTTGATTGGCTAATTAGGCGGCAGTTATAAATGTCCCTCAACCTCATCACCGATCCCTGGCTGCCCGTCCGGCGGCAGTCCGGCGCGCGGGCGCGGGTCAGCCCGGCGGGGGTGACGGAGGGGTTGGGGGATGACCCCATAACGGCGCTGGACTTCCCCCGCCCGGACTGGAACGCGGCGGTGACGGAATGGCTGGTGGGGGTGCTGTTCCTGGCCCTACGGCCGGTGGGGGAACGGGCTTGGGCGCTGCGGTTCCGGGCGCCGCCGGCGCCGGGGGAACTGGCGGCGGCGCTGGCGCCCTGGGCGGTCCACTTCGACCTGGGGGCGGACGGGGCCGGCGGTGCGCGCGCCTTCCAGGATAGTGATGCGCTGGCCGGGGCGGAGGTGCGGCCGCTGTCGGGCCTGCTGATCGACGCGCCGGGCGAGAACACGGTGAAGAACAACGCCGACCTGTTCGTGAAGCGGCGGGAGGATCTGGCGCTGTGCCTGCCTTATGCCGCTGCCGCCCTGATCACCCTGCAAACCTATGCCCCCTCCGGCGGGGCCGGCCATCGCACCTCCCTGCGCGGCGGCGGGCCCCTGACCACCCTGCTGGCCCCCGGTGTGCGGCGGGAGGGTGGGGCGGAGGTCGCCACCCTGTGGCACCTGCTGTGGGCCAATGTGCCGGACGGCGCTTACGCCTCGGTTGAGGAACTGGCGCCGGCCCGGGTGCTCCCCTGGCTGTCGCCCACCCGCGTGTCCGACAAGGGCCAGGTCACCACGCCGGACGACACCAGCCCGGCCATGGCCTTCTTCGCCTGCCCCCGCCGCATCCGCCTGGTGTTCGGCGACACCGACGGCGACTGCGGCCTGGGCGGTGGGCACGGGCCCATGGTCACCGGCTATCGCACCCAGAACTACGGCGCCAGTTACGCCAGTGGCTGGCAGCACCCCCTGTCGCCCTACCGGGAGGACAAGAAGGCCGGCCTGCTGCCCCTGCATCCTCAGGCGGGCGCCAGCGATTATGGCGACTGGCTAGCGTGGTGGGGCCTGCGCGGCGCCCCGGCCCAGATGGTGGCGCTGTGGCAGACGCGGCGGGATTTCGTGGAGGACCAACTGGGCCATGTGGGCGTGCGCGCCCTGGGCTTCGACATGGACAACATGAAGGCCCGCCAGTGGCTGGAGATGCGCCTGCCCTGGGTGCCGGTGCAGGGCGACAAGGGCGAGGCCCTGCGCGCCGCCCTGCTGGCGGCGGCCGACACGGCGGAGGCCACGGCCCAGGCGGTGCGTTTCGCCGCCAAGCTGGCGCTGCACGGCCAGCGCCAGGGCCACGGTTACCGCCTGCCGGAGAATTTGCCACTGGACGCCCTGCCGGAACCGGCGGAACGGCTGTGGCGGGAGACGGAGGGCGCCTTCCGCACCCTGGTCGATGCGCTGTGCCGGCGGCACCGCGACACCGACCTGGCCCCCGATGCCGACCTGCGCGAGGGCTGGACCAAGACCCTGCGCGCCGCCGCCTGGCGGATATTCGATGACACCGTGGACCTGGACGGCCTGACCGACCAGGTGCCCCACCGGCTGCTGTTCGCGCGCGACGAACTGGGCAAGCGCCTGCTGCGGGCGGGCGGCATGGGCCTGCGCAAGGCGCGGGGCTGATCGATACGGGATAACAAGAAAAGGGAACACCGCCGTTGACCGCACCCCCCGCCACGCCATCCGCCCCCTCGGCCGCGTCTCCACCCGCCGGCGATCGTCCGCGCGACCTGTTCGGCCTTTACAAGCCGGTGTTCCAGGACTGGTGGGACGGCCTGACGGACGCCGCCAACGACCACACCAACCCCCAACGGGGGCCGCTGGCCCGCCTGCGGCGCCTGGGCATCTACGACAGCCCGACCGGCCCCCTGCCGGACGTGGCCACCGCCTTGTCCGAGGGTGCTTTCCAGCATCTCTACAAGGCGGTGCGTGGCCGGCAGCCGCGCGCGGAGGAGGGCGGAAAGCGCCTGTCCGATGACCAGGAGGAAAGCCTGGTGGTGGTGGCCGCCACCCTGGCCCATGTGCGCGGCCACCGGCCGGGCAGGACCGCCGCCCTGCTGGGCGGGCCGGAGGATGGGCCGCCACGCCTGCTGGCCGAGGCCCGTTTCCTGCGCCTGATGCGGGTTGAAACCGCCGCCGAACTGATGGACCAGGCCCGCCGCCTGGTGGCCCTGCTGGGGCGTGAGGCGCCGGTGGGCGATTTGGGCGCCAGCCTGTTCCTGTGGCGCGTCCTGCCCAAGGTGCGGCGCGACTGGGCCCGGTCCTACTACGGCCTGGACCTGGCCGGCCACGGCGCCGCCAAGCCCGGCCCCATTCCCCCCTCTCAAGACGCCCCCGAACCCGGAGCCGCCTGACCATGCCGCGTTTCCTGCAACTGCACCTGCTGACCACCTATCCCGCCGCCAACCTGAACCGGGACGACACCGGCCGGCCCAAGACCGTCACCTTCGGCGGGGCGGACCGGCTGCGCATCTCCTCCCAAAGCCTGAAGCGGGCCTTCCGCACCTCCGCCATCTTCGCCGATGGTTTGCCGGGCGCCTTGGGCACCCGCTCCCAGGCCTTCGCCGGCGCCCTGGTGGATGCGCTGGTCGCCAGCGGTCTGGAACGGGAGGAGGCGGTGACCCGGGCGGAAACCGTGATCACCGTGGCCAAGCTGGGCAAGGTCAAGAAGGGGGCGCCGGCCCAGACGGAGCAGCTGGTGCATTTGGGCCCCGAGGAGCTGGACGCCATCGTCGGCCTGGCCGAACGCCTGGCCCAGCCGGACGGGCTGGAGGAGAAGTCCATCCTGGTGCTGAAGGACAAGCCGCGCGCCGCCGACATCGCCATGTTCGGCCGCATGCTGGCCGACAACCCCGGCTATAACGTCGAGGCGGCGGTGCAGGTGGCCCACGCCTTCACCACCCACCGCGCGGTGGTGGACGACGATTATTACACCGCCGTGGACGACATCAAGAATGCCGACCAGACGGCGGATCGCGGCGCCGGCTTCATCGGTGTGCAGCAGTTCGGCGCCGGCCTGTTCTACCTTTACATCTGCATCGATGCCGGCCTGCTGCTGGACAATCTGGCGGGTGATGCCGGCCTGGCCGCCGACGCCGTCGCCGCCCTGGTGAGTGCTGCCGCCATCGTCAGCCCCAGCGGCAAGCAGGCCAGTTTTGCCAGCCGGTCCAAGGCCCGCTACGCCCTGCTGGAGGTGGGGGATGAGGCGCCGCGCAGCCTGGCCGGCGCCTTCCAGCTGCCGGTGGGCGCCCGCGCGGGGGAGGCCGACCAGTACCGGGATTCCATCGCGCGCCTGACCGACCTGCGCGACGGCTACAAGCGCGCCTATGATGAGGAATGGATCAGCCACGTCATGGATGTGGATCGCCCTGACGGTGGCCGGCTGGCCGATCTGGTGGCCGCCGCGCGGGCCGCCGTCACGGCCCAGGCCGGCGGCTGAACCATGGCCAACCGGGATTTCCTGGTCTTTCGTCTGCAGGGGCCCATGGCCGCCTGGGGTGCCGTGGCGGTGGGGGAACGTCGGCCCACCTGGGACCTGCCGTCCAAGTCCGCCGTCCTGGGCTTGGTGGCGGCCGGCCTGGGCCTGACGCGGGGCGATGCGCCGGGCCATGCGGCGCTGGAGGCCGGCCTGGGGTTCGCCGTCCGCCAGGACGCCGCCGGCCGGCCGCTGCGCGACTATCACACCGCCCAGGCGCCCAAGGCCCGGCGCAACGCCCAGTGGCGCACCCGCCGGGATGAACTGGCCGGGGACAAGGACGATCTGAACACCGTGCTGTCCGAACGCCTTTACCGGCTGGAGGCGGCGGCCACCGTGGCGCTGTGGCGGCGGGGGGATGCGGGGGCGGCGCCGGCACTGCCCGATCTTGCGGCCGGCCTGGTCCGGCCGCGCTACACCCTGTTCCTGGGGCGCAAGAGCTGCCCGCTGGGCCGCCCGCCCCGCCCGCGCACCGTGGCCGCCGACGGCCTGCTGGCGGCCTTCAGCGCCTATGACGCGGCGGAGGGTGCCGCCGGCCTGCACCTGCCCCTGTGGCTCAACCGTGGGCGCCCGCCGGCCGACGCGCCGCGCGATGTCTGGTTCGAGTGGCACGCCGGCCTGGCGGCGGAGGAAAGCCAAGTGCTGGCCGGTGATGACGGGCAGCACCGCCAGCGCCGCGACGCCGTGGCCGACCGGGCCCGCTGGCAGTTCACCGACCGGCGGGAGGGCCGCCTGGTGTGGCGGGCGCCCGTCATCGGCGAAGGGGCGGTTGTGGGTAAGGGGGACACGCCATGAGTTTCATCACCCGCGCCCATCTGCGCCAGGACACGCCGGCGGTGCGCAACCTGGCCCGCCTGCTGCTGGACCAGAGCGATGCCGACAACGGCCACCGGCTGGTGTGGACGCTGTTCGGCGAGGATCCGGACGCCGCCCGTGATTTCCTGTACCGCGAGGCGGAGCCGGGGCATTTCCTGGTGGTGTCGTCCCGCCCGCCCCAGGCCAGCACCGACATCTGGGCGCTGGAGACCAAGGCCTACGCGCCCGCCCCGCCGGAAGGGGCCGCCTATGCCTTCACCCTGCGCGCCAACCCGGCCGCCAGCGTGGCGCGGCCGGGTGCCCGCGGCCTGCGGGTGGACGCCGTCATGCACGCCCGCACCCAAAAGGGCGGGCCCCTGACGGTGGAGGAGAAGGAGGCGGCGGCCCTGGCCTGGCTGTACGCCCGCGCCGACCGCCTGGGCGTGGCCTTTGAGGCCGAACGGTGTGCGGCCGCCGGCTATCGCAAGGTGACGGTTCCCCGCAAGGGGGCGCCACCCGCCCAGTTCGCCCTGGTGGATTATGACGGCGTGCTGCGGGTACGGGACCCCGGGCGCCTGGCCGAGGCCCTGCGGGGCGGGGTGGGCCGGGCACGGGCCTACGGCTGCGGCCTGCTGCTGCTGCGCCCCTTGCCGGCGATGTGAGGCGCCGATGGCCGAGGCGCCTTATGTCCCGCTGCGTCCCATCCCGCTGAAGGAACGGTCGGCCATCCTGTTCCTGGAATATGGCCAGCTGGACGTGCTGGACGGCGCCTTCGTCCTGGTGGACCAGAACGGCACCCGCATGCAGATACCGGTGGGCGGCCTGGCCTGCCTGATGCTGGAACCGGGCACGCGGGTTTCCCATGCCGCCGTGGTGCTGTGCGCCCGGGTGGGCTGCCTGCTGGTCTGGGTGGGGGAGGCCGGGGTGCGCCTCTACGCCGCCGGCCAGCCGGGCGGGGCGCGGGCCGACCTGCTGCTGTTCCAGGCCCGGAACGCCCTGGATGAGGGCGCGCGCCTGAACGTGGTGCGCGAGATGTTCCGCCGCCGCTTCGGGGAGGAGCCGCCCGAGCGCCGGTCGGTGGACCAGTTGCGGGGGATGGAGGGTGCGCGGGTGCGGGCCACCTACCAGCTGCTGGCCCAGCGCCACGGCGTGACGTGGAAGGCCCGCCGGTATGATCAGGAGGATTGGACGGGCGGCGACCTGCCCAACCGTTGCCTGTCGGCGGCCAACGCCTGCCTCTATGGCCTGTGCGAGGCGGCGATCCTGGCGGCGGGCTATGCCCCGGCCATCGGTTTCCTGCACCGGGGCAAGCCACAAAGCTTCGTCTATGACGTGGCCGACCTTTACAAGTTCGACACGGTGGTGCCGGCGGCCTTCCAGGTGGCGGCCCGCATCCTGAAGGGCAAGGGCGGGCAGGAGCCGCCGGAGCGCCAGGTGCGCATCGCCTGCCGCGACCTGTTCCGCCGCACCGGCCTGCTGGAACGCGTCATCCCCGACATCGCCGCCATCCTGGCGGCCGGCGGCCTGGCCCCGCCGGAGGATGCACCCGAGGCGGCCGACCCCGCCATCCCACCGGAGGAGGGCAGCGGCGATGATGGTCATCGTGGTTGAAAACGCCCCGCCCCGCCTGCGTGGGCGGCTGTCCCTCTGGCTGGCGGAGGTGCGCGCCGGCGTCTATGTCGGCGTCTACTCCCGCCGGGTGCGCGAACGCATCTGGGAAGAGGTGGGCCAGATGATCGGCGAGGGCAACGCCGTCATGACCTGGGCCGCCCCCACCGACAGCGGCTTCGCCTTCGCCGCCATCGGCGCCAACCGCCGCGAGCCCGTGGACATCGACGGCCTGACCCTGGTCAAGTTCCGCCCCCCGACCGACCCGGATGCACCGCCGTTCTGACCCGGTTTTGGGACGCCAAAAAGTTGGTGGATTCTTTGACATCGTGAATCGTAAGCTGAATCAATGGCCTCCAGTTGGAGTGTTCCCCGCAGGCGCGGGGCTGAACCGCCAACCTCTTCGATCCAGTATCAGGGGCCGGGGTGTTCCCCGCAGGCGCGGGGCTGAACCGTCGTCCAGCAGCAGTTTTGTGCCGCGCCGGCCGTGTTCCCCGCAGGCGCGGGGCTGAACCGCACCTGAAATTAACATCAAGAGGACGTTATGTGTGTTCCCCGCAGGCGCGGGGCTGAACCGGCCGTAACACCACTTCAGTGATGTACTTTTCCGTGTTCCCCGCAGGCGCGGGGCTGAACCGATCATAGACGCCGGGGCCGATGCCGGGCACGAGTGTTCCCCGCAGGCGCGGGGCTGAACCTGCATGTTGATCACATAAAGCCGCGTAGCCGTTGTGTTCCCCGCAGGCGCGGGGCTGAACCGCGCATGGGCGGCGCGCCTTGGATGACGGGAGAGTGTTCCCCGCAGGCGCGGGGCTGAACCGGATAGAACCGGCGCGCAGGCCGTCAAGAAGAGCGTGTTCCCCGCAGGCGCGGGGCTGAACCGGCTTGGTATCGGGTTAGGATCAGGAGGGTTCTGTGTTCCCCGCAGGCGCGGGGCTGAACCGGTGTAATGCGCATACCGCGTGTTGTCCACGTTGTGTTCCCCGCAGGCGCGGGGCTGAACCGGCGCGTCACCCTGAACCATCATCTGGAACTCTGCGTGTTCCCCGCAGGCGCGGGGCTGAACCGCTTGATCTGGACGTATTTTTGCTGTTCGGACAGTGTTCCCCGCAGGCGCGGGGCTGAACCGTGTGACCGACGCGGCAACGCGGTCCATGGTGCGTGTTCCCCGCAGGCGCGGGGCTGAACCGCCGTCGTCTGGTGGCGCTGGGCTTCCGCAACCGTGTTCCCCGCAGGCGCGGGGCTGAACCGCGAATGCTAGCGTCCGCAGCTACCGCCCAGCTGTGTTCCCCGCAGGCGCGGGGCTGAACCGGCGTTGCATCCACCGACCTCTTCGGGCCGGACGTGTTCCCCGCAGACGCGGGGCTGAACCGGCTGAACGCCACGCCTGGGAGCAGATGCTGGAGTGTTCCCCGCAGGCGCGGGGCTGAACCCGGCGGCGCAAGAGATATGGCCTACCTTTAGTCGTGTTCCCCGCAGGCGCGGGGCTGAACCGGGCCTTGATAGGGCTGTCCCCATTACCCTCCCGTGTTCCCCGCAGGCGCGGGGCTGGACCGTGGGGCCGCGACCTTGAGATGAGGGACACCATGGTGTCCCCCGCACGCGCGGGGCTGAACCGACCATCCCCGGGCGGTTCTATGCGCCCCATCAGTATTCCCCGCAAACGCGGGGCCGATCAGGTGTTGAGGATGATCGCCAGATGGACCCCGGTCTCGGGTCCCATGGTCTGGGACGGGGCGCTCATTTCCACTCGGGCGGCCGACATTTTCAACGCGGCGATGTCCTGCCCGGCCGTCAACCGGCCCTCATGAAAGCGCGTAATACGCCTTCATGAGGGCTTTTCGGCTTTCGATTCCGCTTTCCCGCTCCGGCGACAGGGCTGTGCGGTCTGAGAAAAGGGGGGCGGTGACAGGCGGGGTGGCCGTCTTCCCGTCCTGGACCAGGGGGCGGCCGTTGATGAGAAGCAGTCGGACATGCCGCTGCTGCGCCCGTCCCAGCAGCAGGGACAGCACGTCGGAACGGGATGGGATGGCGTCCTCCGCCATGGCGGCGAAATCGAGGCCGAGGAGGTCGGCGGGCGCGCCCACGGTGATCCGGCCGCCACCGTCGTCGCCGACGATGGAGCGGCGGCCCGTCTCCCACGCGCCCTTCAGCACGTCGGTCGCCGACAGGGGGCGCGCGTCGCCGGCGGTGGCGCCGGCCAGGTGATAGGCCAGGCGCAGTTCGCGCAGCATGTCTTCGTCATCGTCCAGGCTCATGCCGTCCAGGCCGAAGGCCAGGGGTGCGCCCGCCGCCCGCAAGGCCGCCATGGGCGGCAGGCCGGAGCGCAGGCGCAGGTTGGAGGACAGGTTGAGCACGACGGTGACGCCCCGGTCGGCCAGCAGCGTGCACTCCTCCGGCCGCAGCCAGACGCCGTGCGCCACCGTCAGGCGCGGCGACAGCAGGCCGATCCCGTCGAAATGGCGGATGATGCCGTCGGGATATTGCCGGTCCGCCCAGGCCCGCTGGTGCCGGGTTTCCAGCAGATGCATGTGGACGCGCCGGTCCTCTTGGGCGGAGGCCTGGGCGATGGCGGCCAGCGTGGCGGGCTGCACCCATTGTGGCGCCACGGGATGGAATTGCAGGCTGAACAGCGCATGCTCGAACGCGCGGGCCTGTTCCATCAGGGCGACGTTGGTGGCGCGGTCGCGCATGCCGGCCTCGCGGCCCCGCAATTCCTCAAATTCCGCCGCGTCCATGTGGGCGGCCAGGGGTTCCAGGCCGCCGTAGACGACGGGATTGGCATCGAAGAACGGCCAGCAGAACGCCACCCGGACACCGGTATCCCGCGCCGCCCGCGACACCGCCTCGGCCTCCGCCAACAGGGCCCGGCCGTCCTGGGTGTTGTGGCAATGGTTGACGATGCCGATGCCGGACCGGGCCATGCGGGTGAAGGCGGTGACGGCGCAGGCGTAGGGATCAAGGTAGGGCTGGCGCCCCAGGTCGGGCAGCCAGGTCTCCAGCGGCTGGTCATCGGCGCCGAAGGCCAGCGTCCGCAGGCCCCGGCCGTGGTCATGGGCGTTGGCCAGGGCGGGGGTCAGCAGCAGGCCGGCCTCCTCCGGGGAGAGTCGGTCGCCGGTGATCGGGCTGATACCGCGGATCCGGCCGTCGGCGGCGATAGTGATGGCGTGCGGCCCCTCCGGCGCATGGCCGGCCGCGCGGATCAGGCGCCCGGCCCGGACGGTCACGACGGCGTCATCTGGCATGCCCACTCCATTTTATTTCCATGCGCGCCGGCCGCTTTTGGCGCGGGGGTGGGCAAGCTTATCGGAATTGGCCCGGGCGGCGGTTGCCAGTTCCGCAGCGCCGCTGTGCGGCCCCGGCAACGGCTGGTGACCGCACAGTTTTAGCACCAGGGCTGTTCCCTTCTTGCAATGGCGTTGCCGGCTATTTCCCGGAACGATGGGGGCGACTGGGATCGGGATGCCGGCCGACCAAAGGTTCACCGACTTTGGTGAAATCCGGTAAAACCTGAATCTTGGCACAGGGGCGCAAAGTAACAAGCGTCGTACCGATGATCGATGCGGGATGTTCGTCGATCATTGGTTGAAATACCAAAAATAAAAGGGAGCTTTAATGTTTCAGGTAAGGGGGACACTTGATGTCTGATTCCAATAAGCAAACCAATAAGCCGCGGTTGCGCGGCATGGGCGTTGGCTTCCTTGCTCTGTCCTGCGCCGCCGTGGCCCTGGTGGCCGCCGCCCCGGTCGCCCAGGCCCAAACCCAGCCGGCCGCCGATGCCGATGGCCTGCAAGAGATCATCGTCAGCGCGCAGCGGCGCGAGGAAAGCATCAGTAAGGTGCCGCTGTCCGTCGCCTCGCTCAGCCAGCAGCAGATGGACCAGGAAGGCATCCGCAAGATCGACGACATCGCGCGGGTGACGCCGGCCCTGCGCTTCGTGCCGGCCTCGGGCGTCACCTCCAACAACGGCAGCAACATCTACATTCGCGGCCTGTCCTCGGACGTCGGCTCGGCCACCACCGCCATCTACATCGACGACACGCCCATCCAGATCCGCAACGTCGGTTATTACGGCGGCAACCCCTATCCCAAGGTGTTCGACCTGGAACGGGTCGAGGTGCTGCGCGGGCCCCAGGGCACGCTGTTCGGCGCCAGCGCCGAGGGCGGCGCCGTGCGGTTCATCACGCCACAGCCCAGCTTCGACAAGCTGGAGATCTATTCCCGGGCCGAGGTGGCCTCGACCTACAACGGTGCCGCCAGTTATGAGGCCGGGTCGGCCGTCGGCGGGCCGATTTCCAACACCCTGGCCGTGCGCGCCAGCGCCTGGTACCAGCACAGCGGCGGCTACATCGACCAGGTGCAGCAGGGCACCAACACCGTCACCAATAAGGACGTCAATTCCGACGACACGCGTGAGGCCCGCCTGGCCCTGGCCTGGAAGCCGATCGAAGGGCTGACGATCACGCCCAGCATCTATTACCAGCTGGAAAAGTCCAACGCCCGCAACGACTACTGGGAAGGCTACGGCAACACCGGCGACAACGATTACAAGACCGGCGTCGCGGCGCTGGAGCCCAGCCGGGACCGCTTCACCACGCCCGCCCTGGGCATCAAGTATGAGCTGGACGACAATATCGAGATCATCTCCAACACCTCATACTTTGAGCGCCAGCAGGACCAGACGCTGAACTACGGCACCTATTTCTCCTTCCTGCGGTCGGGCAACCCGTTCGGCACCTACACCAACAAGGACCTGGCCAACGCCAACGACTACCTGACCCTGAACCAGCGCAACCTGACGCAGGAACTGCGTGCGCAGTCCTATGACAACAAGTGGGTGGATTGGACGGCGGGCCTCTATTACTCCCGCACCCGGCAGTACTTCACCAACTACACGGGCTCCGGCCGCACGCCCGGCGTGCTGGTCAACGGCTATCAGCAATATGACAACCGCTACAGCTACGTCGACCTGGTCGCCGCCAACGATCACCAGTACGCCGGCTATGGCAGCGTCGACATCAAGCCGATGGAGGACCTGAAGATCACCCTGGCGGTACGCTACACCCTGGACCAGTTCGATTTCACCGACACCAAGGACGGCCCCACCAACGCCGGCGTCCGCACCACCACCCGCGTGGGCCAGGACGAAGGCGCATGGACGCCCAAGGTCGGCGTGTCCTATCAGCTGGACCAGGACCACATGCTGTACGCCTCGGCCACCGAGGGCTTTCGCCCCGGTGGCGCCCAGGCCCAGGTGGCCAGCGATTTCTGCGCCAGCGACCTGAAGACCCTGGGCCTGACCTCCAGCCCCACCGGCTATGACTCCGACAAGCTGTGGTCCTATGAGGGCGGTTCCAAGAACAAGCTGTTCGACGGCCTGCTGAGCCTGGACGCCAGCGGCTACCTGCTGAAATGGAAGAACATCCAGCAGGCCATCCGCCTGCCGACGTGCAGCTTCTCCTACATCTCCAACCTGGGTGAGGCGACCGGCAAGGGCATGGAACTGTCCGCCGCCATCCACCCGATGCACGGCCTGACGTTCGGGACGGAGGTGGGCTACACCCACATCACCTACGACCAGAACATCTATGGCGGCAACAACCTGCTGCTGCGGGAAGAGGGGCAGCGCATCGGCGGCCCGCTGTGGTCCGGCCATGTCTTTGGCGAAGGGGAGATGCCGGTCACCGAGACCATCACCGGTTATCTGCGCGCCGATTACAGCTTCGCCAGCAAGAACATCCAGCAGGCGACCCAGGGCACCTACGGCTACGACGCCGGCCTCTACGCCCTGGGGGCCACCAACTACCTGTCCCTGCGGGCCGGCGCCCGCTTCTCCGGGGTGGACCTGTCCCTGTTCATCGACAACGTCACCAACTCCAGCGACGTGCTGTCACGCAACCACGACGGTGTCGGCGGCACGCTTTACTACGATCAGAGCTATCGTCCCCGCACGATCGGCCTGACGGCGCAGTACCGGTACTAAGGCCGGATAAGGCAAGGGCGGCGGCATCCAAACGGGTGCCGCCGCCCTTCGCGTTTCGGGACCAAGAAACAGCGGCATGAGATCCTCCCTCATGCCGCTGTAGGCCGCGACCGAGGCCGCCCGGCGCTTGAGGGAACTAATCGTTGAACGGCACGCCAGGTGTCGGCGCCTGGACGGGGCCAGGCGGCGTGATTTCCGCGCAGTTGCCCTCAGGTGTTTCGCCCTTCAGCAGGGCCTGGACGAAGGGCAGGCTGTCGGCCAGCGAGCCGTTGACGGCGCCGTTGTGGCTGAGGCCGGGATAGGTGTGCCATTGCACATTGCTGCCGGCCAGGCACATGGCCTTGACGGCGTTGAACTGGCCCGCGGTGCCCGCCATGCCGTCGGCCAGGCCGGTGCCGGCGAAGATGGGCACGGTCATCTTTGCGACCGGGAACTGGAAGTTGGCCTCCATGTCGCCGTCCAACGGCTTCAGGTCGGCGACGAAGGCGTCCTGGCCGCTGATCCCCTGCTGCTTGGACAGGGCGAACAGATCGTGCAGGCAGGACGTGCGCGCGGCGTTCAGCAGGGCGCGGCCCTTCGCCGTCACGAAGTCGGCCGGGTCCAGTTCCGGGTGCAGGGCGCGGTCGATGCCGGCGATGCGCAGCATGGCGAAACCCGGATCCATCTGCTTGGGATCGGTGTACTGCTCCGGCTTCTTGACGAAGCCCTCACCCTGCGGGCCGGCGAAGGTGACCACCAGTCCGGTGGCGACCGTGCCCAGGACGTGCAGGTCGGGCGCGTAGTCCGGCACCAA
The DNA here is from genome assembly GCA_028283825.1 of Azospirillaceae bacterium. NCBI lineage: Bacteria > Pseudomonadati > Pseudomonadota > Alphaproteobacteria > Rhodospirillales > Azospirillaceae > Azospirillaceae bacterium. Next base: position 1,010,111 of record JAPWJW010000001.1, read on the forward strand.
ATATGTGGCGCCCAGGGCGGCCCCCGATCCCTGCGACTGCCCGGCGATGACCACCTGGTTGCGCAGCAGGTCGGGCTTGGCCTTCAGGGCGGCGCGCACCGCGTCCAGGATGGAATAGCCTTCGGACTTCCACAGCAGGTAGGGGTGGACGCCCTTGGTGCCCAGGCCTTCATAGTCGGTGGCGACGATGGCGAACCCGGCCTCCATCCAGCGTTGCAGATAGGCGACGTCGCGCGCCGGCTGGCCCCGCCACGACGGCGCGCAGACATCGGCGAAACCGGTGGTGCCGTGCGCCCAGGCCAGCACCGGCCACCCCCCCTTGGGCGGGGTGCCGTCGGGCAGGTAGATCAGGCCGGACACGGGCACGGTGCCGCGGTCCACGCCGCTGGTGGCGGTGTACAGGAAACGGACCGCCTTGCCCGCCAGTTTGGGGCGCGACAGCGTGGCGGGGAACGTCTCCTCCCGCAGGGGCAGGCCAGGCTGCGCGATCGCCCCATCCCAGCGGTAAAAGGCGGAAACGCCGCCGTCGCCGTCGATGTCGCTTTTCACACCTTGCGCCAGGGCGGTCCCCGACATCAGCGTCAATGAAAAGTAGAAGAGAACGCGCTTGGAAATCCTGAACATGCCCTGTCCCATCTTTTTGTCGTGATGACGGAGGGTGTACAGCCTATTGCCGGCGATTCCATTTGGCCCGTGTCAATTTTTACAATGCCCCGTTGCCGGGAAGACAACACCGCCGAGGTGTTTGTTTTTGTGAACGGCCCGGTGCTAATCCCGCACCCGTATTGCGTCCGGGCCCCCGGCGGCCCACTGTTAGGCCCTGGGCGAACGGGAGAACGGCGTGAACATGGGCAAGACGGTGAAAGAGGGCGGGTGGGGGCCCCTGACGATCCTGGTGGTCTACGGCATCGGCCTGGGCGCCATGTCGCTGGTCGGTATCCTGTCGCCGCTGGCGGTGCGCATCACGGCCGACCTGCGGGCGCCGGCCGCCGCCATCGGTTTCACCATCGCCTTGTTCTCCCTGCCGGCGGCCGTGATGGCCATGGTGGGCGGCGGCATCGTCGACCGCATCGGCCCGCGCCGGGCCCTGATGCTGGCCGCCCCGGTGTTGGCCCTGGCCGACGCGCTGGTCTTCCTGGCGCGGGATTTGTGGCTGCTGGACGCGGGCGTCCTGCTGGCCGGTGTGGGGTACCTGGGCGTGCTGAACGGCGGGGCCGCCATGCTGATCGGCAGCCTGGACGGGCCTTTGCGCACCCGGGCCATGGCGTGGTGGTCGACCTACGCGCCGGTGGGTTTTTCCCTGGGCCTGCTGGTGGCGGCCCCCTTCACCACCGCCGCCGACTGGCGCCTGGCACCGGCGCTGCATGGCGCCTTCATGGTGGTGTGCTGCGTCGGCACCCTGTTCCTGCCCCGGGTGGCGCCGCGCACGGCGGAGGGGGCGCCGGTGCGCGAACAGATCGCCCGCCTGTTCGCGGCCCTGCGTCATAAGGACGTGCTGCTGCTGGCCGTCAGCACGGCGATGCCCAGCATGATCTCCTACGGCACCAGCCTGGTCGCCGCCACCTACCTGGCCAAGGTGCACGGCGTGTCGCTGGCGGCGTCGGCCAGCATCGTGGCCGTGGCCAAGATCGCCGCCGTCCTGCTGGGCGGCACCGTCACCGGCACCTTGCTGGCCCGGGATTTCCCGCCCCGCACGTTGTTCACCGCCATGGTTGGGGTGGGCATGGTGGCGCAGTTCCTGTTGTTCTTCCCCGGCAGCCCCTTGCCGGTGGCGGTGCTGGGGCTGATGGGCTGGCTGTTCACCTTCGGCGCCCTGTCGGGCGTCTGTATGGCGGCCATGCCGCGCCTGGCCGGCAAGGCGCTGGGCGGCGGCACGATCGCCGGCACGGTCAACCAGTTCGTCTCGCTGGCCTCTTTCCTCACACCCACCCTCTATTTCGCCCCGTCCGGCTGGGGCGGCCATGTCGCCATCGCCCTGGCCGGGCTGGTGGTTGCCCTGGTGGCCCTGCCGGGGGTGGTGGGCCGGCGGCGCGGGCCGGTAACCGCTCCCGTTTCCTGATGCTCAAAGGGCGGCATGAGATTTTGTCTCATGCCGCTTAGGCCGCGACTGCGGCCGCCGCAGGTTTCCGGGGAACGAAGTGGACTGGAAACCGAGGATAGCCCGAGCCCGCGGATGCGGGCGCCCGGCGCCTGAGGGAATTTTCAATCAAACCGCCGTGTCGCCGCCGTCCACCGGGATCATGGCGCCGGTGACGTAGGACGCGGCGGGTGAGATGAGATAACGGATGAGCGATGCCGCCTCTTCCGCCCCGCCATGGCGGCGCAGGGGGATGCGGCCGTCCACCGCCGCCCGGCGCCTTTCCGCGTCCGTTTGTCCCGACCAGAACGCCCGCGTCTGGGCCGTATCCACCCAGCCGACCAGGGCCGCGTTCACCCGGACGCCCTGGGGCCCCAGCTCCGCCGCCAGGCTGCGGACCAGGCCGGCCAGGCCCGCCTTGGTGGCCTGGTAGGCATGGGTGTCGGGCTGCCCGCGCAGCGTGGCGGTGGAGGAGATGAAGACCACCCCCGCCTGGCCGCCGGCGCGCAGCAGGTCCAGCGTCGCCTGCACTGCCAGGAAGGGCAGGCGCAGATTGACGGCCGCCGCCTCGTCCCACATGGCCGCCGTCCACTGGCCCACGGGCGCCGCCTGCACCAGCGACGCCGCGATGATGACGGCATCCAGCGCCGGCTGATGCCCCGCCACCGCGCCGGCGATGATGCCCGGTGCCGCCGGGTCGGCCAGCGCGGCGGGGATGTACAGGTCCCAGGGGCCGTTATCCTCCGCCGCACTATCGGCCATGGCGACCCAGTCGCCGTCGGCCCGGCACGCCTGCGCCACGGTGCGGCCGAGGCCGGTCGAACTTCCGATGATCAAGACGCGCGCCATGGCTGGTCCTTGCTGCCGCTGTGCCTGCCGGCCACCACATACCCCCCGGGTGCCCGGTGCCCAGGGCCGGTTCGGCAACGGCCGGGGCGAAAAATAGCAACTCCCGGCAACACCCCCGCTGGATATGATCGGGGGCATGAGCTTCTTGGCCAATCCTGACGCGAATGCCGGCATGTTCGACGTGCCCGGCGCGTTCGACCCCACCGATCCGGTTTCCGTCCGCCGGGCCATCCGGGAACGCCGCTTCACCGGCTTCACCAACCTGGTCGCGCGCACGGTGGTGCAGGGCAACCTGGTGGCGGTGCCGGCGGAATACGCCGACGCGTTCGAGGCCTACTGCCGCGCCAACGCCCAGGCGCTGCCTATCCTGGGGCGCAGCGCGCCGGGGGAACGCACCATCCCCTTCCTGGCGCGGGACATGGACATCGCCCGGGACACCGGCGGCTACATGGTGTTCCGCGATGGGGAGCTGGTGGACACGCCGGTCGACGCCTCCGCCGCCTGGCGGGACGATCTGGTGGCCTTCGTCCTGGGCTGTTCCTTCTCGTTCGAGGCGCTGTTGCAGCGCCACGGCGTGCGGCTGCGCCACCTGGATGAGGGCAACGTGTCGGCCATGTACGTGACCGACCGCGACACGGTGCCGGTCGGCCCCTTCGGCGGCAAGCTGGTCGTGTCCATGCGGGCCCTGCTGCCGGCCGATGCCATCCGGGCCACCATCCTGTCGGCCCGCTATCCCGCCTTCCACGGCGCGCCGGTGTCGCTGGGCCTGCCCGCCGACTTAGGCATTGAGGATTTGGGGGCGAGCTACGGCGGCCACGGCCTGACCCGGCTCAACCCCGATGAGGTTCCGGTTTTCTGGGCGTGCGGCGCCACGGGGCAGATCGCCGCCCGCGCCGCCCGCCTGCCGATCTGCATCACGCACTACAAGGCGCACATGGTCGTCACCGACCTGCCTTTGCCGAAGGAAGATTGAGGATGAACGTCGACGATTTCGTGTCGCACTACCACGAACACGGTTACGCGGTGGCCCCCGGCCTGCTGGCGGGTCCCGTCCTGGATGAACTGCTGGACCTGACGGCCCGGATCGAGGCGCGGGCCGCCGACAGTGTCGATGACGACGCCTGGTTCGATTTCGACATCGACACCAACGGCCGGCGCGCCATCCAGCGCATCAAGAAGCCCAACCGCATCGATCCGTTCTACGCCAGCCTGGCGGGCCATCCCAAGATCGTCGCGGTGCTGGAACGGCTGATCGGGCCCAACATCCGCCTGAACCACACCAAGATGAACATGAAGTCGGCCAACGGCGGGGCCGCCCTGGAATGGCACCAGGACTGGGCCTTCGCCCCCCACACCAACATGTCCACCTGCGTCGCCTCCATCATGCTGGACGGGGCGTCGGCCATGAACGGCGCCATGCAGGTCATCCCCGGCAGCCACAAGGGCCCCTTGCTGGACCACCATGATGAGGAGGGGTATTTCGCCGGCGCGGTGGACGTGGGCCAGGTCGCCCTGGACCAGGCCGCCCTGCTGGCCGGTCCGCCCGGCACCGTCAGTTTCCACCACCCCATGACCCTGCACGGGTCCAGCGTCAACCGCTCCGGCATGTCGCGGCGCATCCTGTTCTATGAATACGCCGCGTCCGACGCCTTCCCGCTGTTCTACAAGCTGGATTGGGAGGAGTATGAGTCCCGCCTCGTCGCCGGCCCGTCGACCAGCGAGGTGCGGTTCGAACCGAACCACGTGAAGCTGCCGTTCCCCTCGCGCGCCGGCAGTTCCATCTACAAGATCCAGGCGGAATCCAAGCGCCGCTATTTCGCGGAGGCCCAGTAAGTGGCGGCCCAAGGGACGGCAAGAGAGCGGCCCGTCGCCTTCGTCACCGGCGCCAGCGCCGGCACCGGCGGCGACATCGCCCGGGCGCTGGGGCAGGCGGGCTATGATGTCGCCGTCGCCGGCCGGCGGACGGAGGCCTTGCGGGACCTGGCCGGTGAACTGCAGGCGTCCGGCGCCGACACGCTGGTCCTGACGGTCGATGTCCGCGACGCCGCCGCCCTGGACCAGGCCCTGGGCGCGTTCCTGGAGTGGTCGGGCGGCCGGGTGGACGTGGTGGTCAACGCCGCCGGCACCACCGGCCCGCTGTCCCCGCCCATTGGCGAGTTCAGCGTGGATGACTTCGACAACGTCATCGCCACCAACCTGCGCGCGCCGTTCATCGTGCTGTCGCGCCTGCTGCCGGTGATGCGGGCGGCGAAGGGCGGGCGCATCGTCAACATCGGCGGCAACCACGGCATGCGCGGTCGCGCCGGCCGGTCCAGCTACAGCGCCTCCAAATGGGGCCTGCGCGGTCTCAGCCGCAGTGCCGCGCTGGAGGCCGGGCCCGACGGCGTCACCGTGAACTACATCGCCCCCGGCCCCGTCGCCGTGCCGCGCATGAAGGCCGCCTGGCGCGCCAAGGCCGAGCAGGACGGCGTCAGCGAGGATGAGGCGCTGACCCGCTATGTCGCCAACATGGGCATTCCCCTGGGCCGCCCCAGTGAGCCGTCGGATGTCGTCGCCATGGTCATGTACCTGGTGGGCCCCGGCGGCCGCAACATCACCGGCCAGGAACTGGTGATCGACGGCGGGGCGACTCTTTAGAGCAAGATGCGATCAGGCATGATCGCATCTTGCTCTAAAGCTGTTCATGATAGAGCGGATTTACACGATCAGGTGATTCCACCTGATCGCGTTCCGCTCTAGTTCGGGTTCCCTCAGGCGCCGGGCGGCGGCATCCGCCGCCTGGGCTTCCTCGATTTTCAGTCCGCTACGCTCCCCAAAAATCTCCGGCAGACGCGGTCGCGTCCTAGGAAAACAAAAGTGTGGTGCCAATAAAGAAAAACGCCCCGATCCAGTGGTCGGGGCGTTTTTCTTTGGGCGGTGGTCAGAACAGGTCGAAATACTCGCGGTGTTCCCAGTCGGTCACCGTGCTGTTGTAGCGGGCGACCTCGGCGCGTTTGATCATCAGGAAATGGTCGACGAAGCCGTCGCCGAAGCCCTGGCGCAGCAGGGCGCTGGCGTCCAGCAGGGTGAGGGCGGTTTCCAGGCTGGTGGGCAGGGTGGTGGCTTCGGCCATATAAGGGCTATCGACGGCGGGGGGCGGTTCCAGCCCGGCCTCGATCCCGGCCAGGCCGGTCAGCATCTGGGACGCCAGGTAGAGATAGGGGTTGGCGGCGGGCTCGCCGATGCGGTTCTCGATGCGCGTGGCGGTGGCCGCCCCCCGCGCCAGCACGCGCAGCAAGGCGCCCCGGTTGTCCTCCCCCCAGGCCACCCGGTCGGGCGCCAGGCTGTTGGCGCGGTAGCGCTTGTAGCCGTTGATGGTGGGGGTGCTGAAGGGCGTGGCGGCGGCGGCGCCCTGAAGCAGGCCGGCCAGGAACTGGCGGCCCGTCGGCGACAATACCGGCCGGCCCTCGGCATCGGCGAAGGCGTTGGCGCCGGTCCGGCGGTCGCGCAGCGACTGGTGCAGGTGCCAGCCGCTGGACATGGCGTTGGGCAGGTGGGGCCGGCACATGAAGCTGGCGTGATAACCGTGGCGCCGGGCCACCTGCTTCACCGCGTTGCGGAACAGGATCATGTCGTCGGCCGGCTGGATGCCGCTGCCGGGGCTGAACACGAACTCGCACTGGCTGGGGCCGAACTCCAGTTCCAGCGAATGCAGGGGCAGGCCCAACGCCATGCAATCGCGGCGCAGGATGTCCAGGATGGGCTCGATCTGGTCGAAGCGCTGTTCGGTCAGGTAGGCGTAACCCTGGTGCAGCAGCGCGACCTCCGGCGGCGTGCCCGGCTGGCCGGCATCCTCCGGCGCCAGCTTGGGATCGACCAGCCGGGTCAGGTAGAACTCCACCTCCAGACCGCTGACATAATCAAAGCCGCGCTGAGCCAACCGGTCGGCCGCCGCCTGCGCGATGCGCCGGGTGGACGAGACCACCGGCCGGCCATCGGCGTGGTACAGGTCGCACAGCATCCAGCCCGTGCCCGGCGCCCAGGGCAGGCGGCGAAAGGTGGCGGGATCGGGCACCATCACCACGTCGCCGCCGCCCTGAAGGTCGGCATCGCCGATGCCGGCCCCGGCCGTGAACACCGGCGCCACCGTGCGGTGGGCGGTGTCCTTCAGCAGCAGGGTGGAGGTGATGGCGCAGCCGTCGCGCATGGCCCCCGGAATGGCGCCGGCCAGCAGGGTCTTGCCGCGCAGCAGGCCGTGCATGTCGGGGAAGGACAGGCGCACCATGTCGATGCCGCCGCCATTGAGGCGGGCCAGCACCTCATCCGCCTGGCGCCGCTGGTCCCCGTTCCACAGGCCATGGCGTTCGATGAAGTGGCGTTCAATAAGAGGGGGCATCACGCGGTCGCCTTCATCGCCGTCCACGGGGCCTGCGCCCGGCGGCGCGCGTCGGTCCGTTGCCAATAGGCCTGGATGTCCTCACCGGCCTTGGCCACGCCGTCGACGGTGGCGGGGCCGGTGATGGATGCCGCCGCCGCACCATCCACGGCCAACAGCGGCGCCTCCCCCTGTTCCACCCTGCGGATCTGGTTCATCAGCAGCATGCGGTAGGCGACGATGGCCTTGTCGGTGGTGCCCAGATGTTCGCGCGTGCGGTCCTGGATGGCTCCCTGGCTTTCCACCGCCCACTGGTCGTGGACGTTGATGTCCTCCCCCATGCCGGTGTAGGTGCGGCTACGCTGTTCCACCACGTCGTAGCCATAGTCGTTGTGGCGGCCCAGGCGCGGCTTGTAGTCGGGCAGGGTGTAGAGTTGCAGGCGCTGGCGGCGCATCTCCGCCTTGTCGACCGCTTCGGCGAAGCCGGTGAAGACGGCGTACCAATAACAGCTGCGGTCATCCACCGGCACGTGCCACTGGGTGATGGTCATCGTCTCCGACAGGGGGATGACGAAGGCCTGGGGGAACATCAGGTTGGTGACGCGCACATGGGTGTCGCCGGTGTTCAGCGGCCGCAGCGACGTCAGGCGCAGGCCGACGTCGCTTTTCTCCACGCTGATGTCGGGGTTCTCATACTCCCGCAACACCTGGGTCATGGTCATGTCGCTGTCGGCCGACTGGGCGCGGAACTGGCGGCCGTAGCTGGCGGCCGCGTCCTCATCCTCGAAGAAGCGGTGCAGGAAGCTGGCGTGGGCGGGATCGATGCCGACCTCCAGCGCCTGCAACCAGTTGCAGTCCAGATAGCCCTTGAAGGCGAAGACGTGGCTGTCCGGCGCGATGAAGCAGTCCAGGGCGGGGAAGGCGGGGGCCGCGCCCTCGCCCAGATAGCCGAAGATGATGCCGCTGCGCTCCACCACCGGATAGGCCCGCTGGTGGATGCGGCTGCACAGCTTGCTGCCCGTGGGCTCGCCCGGGGTCTCCAGGCAGTTGCCGTTGACGTCGAACAGCCAGCCATGGAACAGGCAGCGCAGGCCGCCGCCCTCCAGCCGGCCGAAGGCCAGGTCGGCGTTGCGGTGGGGGCAGTCACGGTCCAGCAGGCCCAGGCGCCCGCCTTCATCCCGGAACAGCACCATATCCTGGCCCAGCACGCGCACCGCCTTGGCGGGGCGGGGGCCCTCCAACTCCTCCACCAGGGCCACCGGCTGCCAGTAACGGCGCAGCAGCGTGCCCAGCGGCGTGTCGGGGCCGGAGCGGGTGATCAGCGCGTTTTGCTCGGGAGTCATGCGGTTGCTCCTGTTCTTTCTGGATGCGAGGCGGCCGTCACCACCCGCGCGCGTTCGTGATCGCGCGCGGGTGGTCTGTCTGTCGGGGGTGTTGCTGTAGCGGACCCGTTGCCAATGATCGCTGGGCGTCCGGCGCCCGCGTTGTTTGCCCGCATTATGCATTGCGGCCGGCTTTGGGCCCGTTGCCCAAACGGCGCCGCGGCGGTGCCAAAACAAACCAGCCGGCGCGTTGTGCGGGGGCCCGCCTTGCCCTATCCTGCAACCCATCGGGCAATAGGGGACATCTCACTGAAATGATTGCGGAAACACCCGTCGCCGGCACGCGCGCGCTGAAGAACATCGCGATCTTCTGCGGCTCCAACACCGGCCTGGGCGACGCCTACAAGGATGCGGCCGCCCAGTTGGGCGCCACCCTGGCGCGCCGGGGCATCGGCATCGTCTATGGCGGCACCCACAAGGGCCTGATGGGCATCCTGGCCGACGCCGCGCTGGCGGAAGGCGGGCACGTGCACGGCGTCATCACCCGCCGCCTGTTCGAACGCGACCATCTTCATCCGACGCTCAGCCTGCATGAGATCGTGGACGGCATGCGCGCCCGGAAAGAGCGCATGCTGGGCCTGGCCGACGCCTGCATCGCCCTGCCGGGCGGCATCGGCACGACGGAGGAGTTCATGGAGGCCTGGACCCTGAACCAGCTGGGCGATGTGGACAAGCCGGTGGGCCTGCTGAACGTCGGCGGTTATTTCGACGCCTTCATGGCCTTCATCGACACCATGATCGCCCAGCGCTTCCTGCCGCCTGAACACCGCCAGGGCATCGCCCTGGCCCCCGACGCCGACGGCCTGATCGACCAGTTGCTGGTCTTCCAGAAGCCGACGGTGGCGAAGTGGCTTTGATCAAAGCCAGCACCTCCAAAGCAGTGGCATGAGAAGTCTCATGCCACTGTAGGCCCCGACCGGGGGCGCCGGAAGTTTTCGGGGAACGAAGTGGACTGAAAACTGAGGATAAGCCAAGCGACCGGATGGTCGCGCCCGGCGCCTGAGGGAACCGCGATAGCGACGCGCTCAGCGCGTCGCTATCCAGAGACTCTTGGTTTCCAGGTGCTCTTCCAGATGGGCACGGCCGTATTCGCGGCCGTAGCCGCTGGCCTTCACACCACCCGACGGCATGGCCGGGTCGATGGCGTTGTAGCAGTTGACCCAGACCGATCCCGCCCGCAGGCGCCGGCCCAGGCGGTGCGCCCGGCCGACATCGCGGGTCCACACCCCGGCGCCCAGGCCGAAGGGCGTGGCGTTGGCGCGGGTCACCACTTCATCCTCGGTGGTGAAGGGCAGGGTGGCCAGGATGGGGCCGAAAATCTCCTCCCGCACCGCGCGCATGTCGTCGCGGGCGTCCACCAGCACGGTGGGCGGGAAGAAGAAACCCTGGTCCAGGCCGCTGCCGGTCAGGCGGGCGCCGCCGCTGATGGGCGTGGCGCCGGCCGCGATGGCATCCTCCATGTGGCCGCACACGCGGGCCAGTTGCCGGGCGTTGACCAGGGGGCCCAGGTCGGTTTCCGGATCCATGCCGTCGCCGATACGCAGGGTGGCGGCGACGCGCGCCACCTGTTCCGCGAACTCCCGATGCACGGCCTGCTCCACGAACAGGCGGGTGCCGGCGCTGCACACCTGGCCGGAATTGGCGAAGGCGGCGATGACGGCGGTGCGGGCCGCGGCCTCAAGGTCGGCGTCGGCGAAGACGATGTTGGGCGACTTGCCGCCCAGTTCCAGTGACAGCCTGGTCAGGTTGGCGCCGGCGGCGGCGGCGATGGTGCGCCCGGTGGCATCGGACCCGGTGAAGGCCAGCTTGTCGAGGCCGGGGTGGCCCGCCAGGGCGGCCCCAGCCTCGGCACCCAGGCCGGTGACGACGTTGAACACGCCGGGCGGAATGCCGGCTTCCTCCCCCAATCGCGCCAGCATCAGCGGCGCCAGGGAGGCGTCCTCCGCCGGCTTCAGCACCAGGGTGCAGCCGGTGGCCAGCACGGGCCCCAGCTTCAGGACGGATGCCCACAGCGGGCCGTTCCAGGGGATGATGGCGCCGCACACGCCCACCGGCTCGCGCAGGGTGCAGGCGAACATGTCGGGATCGGATGTCTGGGCGGTCAGCCCCTCGATCCCCCGGCTCATGCCGGCGTAATAACGCAGCAGGTCGACCAGCAGGCCCACGCTGCCGCGCGTGTGGCGGATGGGCGACCCCATTTCCAAGGTGTCGATGCGGGCGAAATCCTCCGCATCCCGTTCCAGCAGGTCGGCCAGGCGCAGCAGCAGGCGCTGCCGGTCGGACGGCGAGAAGCGGGGCCAGGCCCCATCCTCGAACGCCGTGCGCGCCGCCGTGACGGCCGCGTCCACGTCCATTGCCGTGCCGCGCGCGATGGTGGCCAGCAGTTGGCCGTTGGCGGGGTTACGCGTCTCGAACGTCTGGCCGTCGCTGGCATCGCGCCAGCGGCCGCCGATGAACAGGCCCTTGGGCCGGCCGTCCAGGAAGGGATGCAGGCTCATGCGCGGACCTTGAAGGCGATGGGCTGCGCCCCTTCCCACAGCACGGTGCGGCCCAGGACGGGCAGCTGTTCCAGCCCGTCGATGATGGTCAGGAAGTGGTTGCCGGCCAGGGGCCCCAGCCTGCTGGCGAAGGCGACACCGCCATAGGCCAGCAGGATTTCTGTCTCGCTGAACCCGCCGGGATAGAAGATGAACTGCCCGGGTGCGGGGTGGCGGGTGGCGTTCTCCCACGGCAGGTCATAGGGATTGTCGCCCATGGGGATCCAGCAGCCTTCGCCACTCCACCGCACGTGGATCAGCTTTTCCTCGTAAGGCAGCATGGTCAGGAAGCGGGCGCAGGTGACGGGCGCCAGTTTCTCCTCCAGCTTCGCGGTGAAGCGGTGGCCGCCGGCGGTGATGTCGATCAGGGTCATGGGCTTATCCTCAGTCAGCGTGCGGCGGCCAGACGATTGAACCCGCGCTCCAGGTCGGCGATCAGGTCGGCCGGATCCTCCAGCCCGACATGCAGGCGCAGGGACGGGCCGGGCGCCTCCCACGTCACGGCGGAGCGCAGGTCGGACGGGTATGTCGGCACCACCAGGCTTTCATAACCGCCCCAGCTGTAGCCCAGCTTGAACAGGTCCATATGGTCCAGCATGGCGGCGAACTGCGCATCGGTGCAGGCGTTCAGCACCACGCCGAACAGGCCCGACGCGCCGTCATAGTCGCGCTTCCAGATGGCGTGGCCGGGGTCGTCGGGCAGGGCCGGGTACATGACCCGCGCCACCTCGGGCCGCTGTTGCAGCCATTGGGCGACGTGCAGGGCGGATTCCTGGTGGCGTTTCATGCGCAGGCCCAGGGTGCGCAGGCCGCGCAGGGCCATGTAGACGTCGTCCGGCCCGCCACAATAGCCGGAACCCGAGGCGGTTTTCTTCACGGGGATGAACGCCTCCTCCGTGCAGACGGCGATGCCCAGCATCAGGTCGGAATGGCCGGAGATGTACTTGGTGGCGGCGTTGACCGACACGTCCACGCCGTGTTCCAGCGGCCGGAAGCACACGGGTGAGGCCCAGGTGTTATCCATGATGGTCTTGACGCCACGCGCCCGGCACAACTTGGTGATGGCCGGCACGTCCGTCATCTCGAACGTCAGGGAACCGGGGGATTCCAGGTAGACCACCTTGGTGTTGGGCTGGAACAGCGCTTCGATGCCCGCACCGATGGTGGGGCGGTAATAGGTGATCTCCACCCCGAACTTGCGCAGGAAATCCTCACAGAAGGCGCGCGCGGGCCCGTACAGGCTGTCGACGATCAGCAGATGGTCGCCCGCCGACAGGAAGGCGGTCAGCGACGCGCAGATGGCGCCCAGCCCGCAGGAGGTGGTGACGGCGCGGTAGCCGCCCTCCAGCAGGGTCACCGCATCCTCGAACGCGCGGGTGGTTTCGGTCCCCTCGCGCCCGTAGGTGAAGCCGACATAGGCGCCGGACGCCCGGTCCCGCCGGGTTTCCAGCAGCGCCTCGACACTGTCGAACAAAACGGTGGAGCAATGGTAGACGGGCGGATTGACCACGCCGTGATTGGCCTTCGGGTCGCGCCCCGCGTGCAGGATCTGCGTGTCCCGCCGAAAGCCGGTCAAATCGGTCATCTTCTTAGGCCTCCTTAATTCGCGTGGCCTTCGATCTTGATCGATCAAAGGCCCCCTAAAGCGCCGGGCGCCGGCATCCGCCGGCTTGGGCTTCCTCGATTTCCAGGTTCGCCTTCGGCTCCCCGGAAATCTCCGGCGGACGCGGTCGCGTCCTACGGGGGCATGAGGCTTCGCCTCTTGTCCCTGCTAAATCACCATGCCGGCATCGACCACGATGTCCTGGCCCGTCATCATACGGCCGCCCGGGCCCAGCAAATGCAGCATGGCCGCGGCGACATCGTCCTCGCTCACCAGCCGGCCCAGGGCCGTGCCGGTGGTGAAGCGCTTCAGTGGCGCGTCCTCCGGCTCGCCATTCGCTTCGGCCGATTGGCGGAACAGGCGGCGCAGGCGCTCGCCATCCACCCCGCCGGGGGAGATCATGTTGACGGTGACGCCGTGCGGGGCGGCGTCCAGGGCGGCGGACCGCACCAAGCCGCGCAACGCCCATTTGGAGGACGCGTAGACGGAAAAGCCCGCCACGCCCTTGTGGCCGTAGGTGCCGCCGATGACGATCACCCGGCCGCCGCCGCGCGCCACCATGCCGGGCAGGGTGGCCGTCATGCCGTTGATCACGCCCAGCACGTTGGTGTCGAAGCAATGGCGGTAGGTCTCGGCCCCCATCTGCCAGAGGGGCGCCTTGGGGGAACTGACGCCGGCGGCGCAGAGGGTGATGTCCAGCGGGCCGAGATGGGCCTCGGCTTCAGCGGCGGCGGCGCGCATGGCCGCCTCATCCGTCACGTCGGCGCTGATGGCGCGGGCCGTGCCGCCGAGGGCTTGCAAAGTTTCGACCGCTGCGGCGCCCGCCTGCGGATCGCGGCCAATGACGGCGACGGCGCAGCCGGCCCCCACCAGGGTGCGCGCCAGCGTCAGGCCCAATCCCCGGGTTCCCCCGGTGACCAAAGCGACCTTGCCCGTTAAAGCCCGTTCCATGCGTCCGACCCGACTGCCCTGTTTCCTTGAGATGATCACTAAAGCGCATGCGGGCCTGCCGAAAGTGATCATTTGGCCACGGCGGCGGTAGAAAAAAGCACCGCTTGGGCCCCTTGCGTTGCCGTAATCATCAACAGCGCCGTCCTTCGGGGCCACCGGAGGGGCGCCACGCGAGAGATTTTGAATGAGCCGACGCGGCGCGGGCGCCATCCGCCCGCGACGTCCGGCCGCGCCATGGGGGCGACATGCATTACGACATTTTGATCGTCGGCTCGGGCCACGGCGGCGCCCAGGCGGCCATCACCCTGCGCCAACGCGGCTACACCGGCAGCATCGCCATCATCGGGGATGAGCCGGATTTGCCCTATGAGCGGCCACCCCTGTCCAAGGACTATTTGTCCGGCGCCAAGCCGTTCGAGCGCATCCTGATCCGCCCGCCCGCCTTCTGGGAGACGCGCGACATCACCCTGCTGCGCGGCCGGCGGGTGGTGGTGGTGGACCCGGTCGCCCATGCCGTGACCACGGGCGACGGCGCCGTCGTCGGCTACGGCCAGTTGATCTGGGCGGCCGGCGGCCATGCCCGGCGGCTGGACTGCGCTGGTGGTGGCCTAGCCGGCATCCACACCGTGCGCACCCGCGCCGATGCCGACGCCATGCGGGCCGAACTGCCGGCGGTGGAGCAGGCGGTGGTGATCGGCGGCGGTTATGTCGGGCTGGAGGCGGCGGCCGTGCTGCGCGCCGCCGGCAAACGCGTCGTGCTGCTGGAACAGCAGGATCGTGTATTGGCCCGCGTGGCCGGGGAAACGCTGTCCCGCTTCTATGAGGGCGAACACCGGGCCCAGGGCGTGGACATGCGCCTGGGCGCCCGGGTCGATGGTTTCATTGGCGACGGCCGGTCGGTCACTGGGGTGCGCCTGGCCGATGGTGAATTGATCCCGGCGCAGATGGTGGTGGTGGGCATCGGCCTGGTGCCGGCGGTGGCACCGCTGCTGGCCGCGGGCGCGATGGGTGGTGATGGGGTGATGGTCGATGCCCATGGCCGCACCTCGCTGCCCGACATCCACGCCATCGGCGACTGCGCCCTGCACCCCAACGCTTACGCCGGGGGCCGGCATATCCGCCTGGAGTCCGTGCAGAACGCCACCGACATGGCGGTCACCGTGGCCAAGGCCCTGACCGGGGCGGCGGAGCCTTATCGGGCTGTGCCGTGGTTCTGGTCCAACCAGTATGACCTCAGGCTTCAGACGGTGGGCCTGTCGGCTGGCCATGACGCCGCCGTCCTGCGGGGCGACCCGGCGGCGCGGTCCTTCGCCATCGTCTATTTCCGCGCCGGCCGGGTGGTGGCGCTGGATTGCGTCAACGCCACCCGCGACTACACCCAGGGCCGTGCCTTGGTGGAGGCGGGTTGGCACGGCGATCCCGCCCTGGTCGCCGACACCACCGTGCCGCTGAAGGACCTGGCGGCCCGATCATCTCATTAAGGATAAAAGCATGCCGATCATCACCGTTGTCACCCGGGACGGCACCGGCCGCGCCGTCGACATGGAAGTGGGCGCCACCCTGATGGAGGGCCTGCGCGACCATGGCTTCGATGAGGTGCTGGCCATGTGCGGCGGCTGCTGTTCCTGCGCCACCTGCCACGTCTATGTGGAGCCGGCGTCGCCGCCGTTGGAGGACGAGGACGATTTGTTGGCCGGGGCCGCCCACCGCCGCGACAATTCCCGGCTGTCCTGCCAGATCATCTTGAGCGCCGATCATGACGGCCTGCGGGTGGCGATCCCGCCGGAGGATTAAGCCGCGCTGTAGCGTCACCACCCACGACAACCCTGGCGGGATGGTGGTGCGGATACAGTGAACATTCGGCCACGGCGTTGTCCGGAAAAAGCACCGCTTAGGCCTTTGGTGTTGCCGTAATCATCATGGGGAACCGGTCACCTGCCTTCGGGACGTGATGTGGCTGGACAGGGTTGGCAGACAAAAAGTCACGGAGATTGGAATGAGCAGAAGCGAACGAAGCGCGGACGACATCGCCGCCGCCAGCGCCATTTCCCTGGATGAAGTACCCTTGATCGACTTCGCGCCCTTCCTGACGGGCGATGCCCAGGCGCGCCGCGATGTCGCCGCCCAGATCGCCCATGCGTGCGAGGAGATCGGCTTCTTCTACCTGTCGGGCCATGGCGTGCCGCAGGCGACCATCGACGCCATCTTCGGCCAGGCCGACGCCTTCTTCTCGCTGGACAAGGCGGACCGCCGTGGCGCCATGGCCACGCCGGAATGGTACCGGGGCTGGATCCCGGCGCCGGAGGCGCAGCCCCTGTCACGCAATACCCGCATGTTCGAACAATACCGCCTGCAGCATGAATGGCCGGCCGACCCGCGTGACATGCAGCACGCCGACATCTTCGACAAGCTGAACCGCTGGCCCCAGGGCATGCCGGCCTTCAAGAACGCGGCCGACGCCTACCTGGCCGCCATGCTGTCCTTCTCGCGCGAACTGCTGCGCGCTTTCGCCCTGGGTCTGGGCGTGGCGGAGGACCGGTTCGACGATTGTTTCCACCAGCCGGCCTCGCAACTGAGCCTGAACTATTATCCCAAGTTGCCGATGGACGCGCAGGATGAGGTGTCCAACATGGTGGCCCACACGGATGAGGGGCCATTCACCGTGCTGGCGCAGCAGGGCGTGGGCGGGCTGGAGGTGAAACGCCGCGACGGCGTGTGGATCCAGGCCCCGCCGGTGCATGGCGCCTTCACCATCAATGTCGGCGACATGATGATGTGGTGGTCCAACGGCCGCTTCCTGTCCAACTATCACCGCGTCCGCAACCGGGGCGGGGCGCGGCGCTTCTCCGTGCCTTATTTCGCCAATCCCGACCGCGACGTGGTGGTGGCGCCGCTGCCGGAACTGGTGGCCGGCGCGCCGAAATACGCCCCCGTCCGCGTCGCCGACCATCTGGCCCGTTTCTATTCCACGCTCTCCAAGAATCCCCATGACATCTACAACTGAGCGCCCCTCCACCCGTCCCGGGGCCCGCATCGGCGCCGACATCGGCGGCACCTTCACCGACATCGTGCTGGAGGTGGGGGGCCGCCGGCATTCCACCAAGCTGCTGACCACCTATGACGCGCCGGAACGGGCATTGCTGGACGGCGTCCGGCTGCTGCTGGATGAGGCCGGCGTGGTGCCGCGTGACGTATCGCTGGTGGTGCACGGCACCACGCTGGCGACCAACGCCCTGATCGAACGGCGCGGCGTTGCCACCGCCCTGCTGACCACCGAGGGTTTCCGCGACGTGCTGGCGCTGGGCAGCGAAAGCCGCTTCGACCAGTACGACATCGGCATGGAACGGCCGGAGCCGCTGGTGCCCCGCCGCTTGCGCGTCGGCGTGGCGGAGCGCCTGGACGCCCGGGGCCAGGTGCTGGTGCCGCTGGACGAGGGGGCGGTGCGCGCCACCGCCGCCCAGTGGCGCGCCCAGGGCATCCGCAGCGTCGCCATCGCCTTCCTGCACAGCTACGCCAACGACCGGCATGAGCGGCGGGCGGCGGAGATCCTGAGGGAGGAGATGCCGGGCGTCAGCCTGTCGCTGTCGTCCGAGGTCTCGCCCGAGATGCGGGAGTATGAGCGGTTCTCGACCACGGTCGCGAACGCCTATGTCCAGCCGCTGGTGGACGCCTATCTGCGTCGCCTGGATGAAAAGCTGAAGGTCATGGGCATCGGCTGCCCGCTGTATTTGATGCTGTCGTCGGGCGGCCTCACCACCGTGGACGCCGCCGCGCGCTATCCGGTGCGGCTGGTGGAAAGCGGGCCGGCGGGCGGCGCCATCTTCGCGGCCTCCGTCGCCGCCGAACGGGGTGTCGCCCAGGTGGTGGCCCTGGACGTGGGTGGCACCACCGCCAAGATCTGCTTGATCAATGACGGCACGCCGCAGACCTCGCAAGTGTTCGAGGTCGGCCGCGCCCATCGCTTCCGCAAGGGCAGCGGCCTGCCCCTGCGCATCCCGGTGGTGGAGATGGTGGAGATCGGCGCCGGCGGCGGCTCCATCGCCGCGGTCGACAATGCCGGCCGTTTGGCGGTGGGGCCGCACAGCGCGGGCTCCGAACCCGGGCCGGCCGCCTACGGCCGGGGCGGCACCCGGCCGACGGTGACGGATGCCGACATCACCCTGGGCCGCATCGACCCGTCGCGCTTCGCCGGCGGCAAGGTCACGCTGGACGCCGCCGCGTCCGCCACCGCCCTGGCGGGCCTTGGCATCTGGGATGGCAAGGCGGAGACCCTGGCCATCGGTGTCAGCGAGATCGTGGATGAGACCATGGCCAGTGCGGCCCGCGTCCACGCGGTGGAGCAGGGCATGACCCTGGACGACCGCACCCTGATCGCCTTCGGCGGTGCCGCGCCCCTGCACGCCGCCCGCTTCGCCGAAAAGCTGGGCATCCGTGAGGTCATCATCCCGTCCGGCGCCGGGGTGGGGTCCGCCATCGGCTTCCTGCGGGCGCCGGTGTCGTATGAGATGGCGCGCAGCCTGACCATGCTGCTGGACGCGGTGGACTTCGACCGGCTGAACACCCTGCTGGACGGCATGACGGCGGAGGCCCGCGCCCTGGTGGAGGCCGGCGCCCCCGGTGTGGCCCAGGTGGAACGGCGCACCTGCCTGGCCCGCTACAAGGGCCAGGGCTACGAGATCCCGTTCGAAATCCCGGCCCGGCCTTTGGAGAGTGGGGACGCCGCCCTGCTGCGCGCCGCGTTCGAGACGGCTTACCGCACCCAATATGGCGGCGTCACCCTGGACCTGCCCATCGAGATGCTGACCTGGCGGGTCACCGTCGGCTCCCCCGCGTGGAAACCGCACGACACCGTGGCCGTGACCGCCACGCGCGATGTGGAGGTCACGGAGCGGCGGGCGGTGATCGACCCCGACAGCGGCGTGGCGCTGCCCTTCGCCCTGGTGCGGCGTGAGGCCCTGCGCCCGGGCGACCGGGTCCAGGGCCCCGCCCTGATCACCGAACGCGAGACCACCACGGTCGTCTCGCCCCGTTTTGACGCCTGGATGGACGCCAACGGCTATCTGGTCCTGACCCGGCGCGATGAAGAGGTATCGCCATGACGGCGGCGTTGAACGAACTGCGCACCCAGGTGATCTGGACCCGGCTGATCTCCATCGTCGAGGAACAGGCCCAGACCTTGATGCGCACCGCCTTTTCCACCACGGTGCGCGACGCCGGCGACCTGTCGGCCGCCCTATTCGACCTGGACGGGCGGCTGATCGCGGAGGCCGTGACCGGCACGCCGGGCCACGTCAATTCCATGGCCGCCGGCGTGCGCCATTTCCTGGACAGGTTCCCCGTCGCCACCATGGCGGAGGGGGACCACTTCATCACCAACGACCCCTGGCTGACCGCCGGCCACCTGCATGACGTGACGGTACTGTCGCCGGCCTTCCACCAGGGGCGCATCGTCGGGCTGTTTGGCGTCTGCTGTCACCAGGTGGACATCGGCGGCCTGGGGCAGGGGCCGGACGGCCGCTCCATCTTTGAGGAAGGCTTGCAGATCCCCCTGATGAAGCTGGCCAGCCGGGGCGTGCTGAACCAGGATCTGCTGGCCATCCTGTGCCTGAACGTGCGCATGCCCCTGCAGGTGCGGGGCGACGTGCTGTCCTACATCTCCAGCAATGAGGCGGCGTCCCGCCGGCTCAGCGCCATGCTGGTGGAATTCCGGCTGGCGGACCTGGGCGGCGTCGCCGACTACATCGTCGCCCAGTCGCTGGCGGCCACCCGGGCGGAGATCGCCAAGCTGCCCCGGGGCAGTTGGACCAGCGAACTGGTGATCGACGGTTACGACCACCCCATCACCCTGCGCGCCCGGCTGACCATCGAGGCCGACCGCATCCTGGTCGATTATGAGGGTACCGACGCCTGCGTGCCGCGCGGCATCAACGTCGTGCTCAACTACTGCCGCGCCTACACCATCTTCGGCCTGCGCTGCGTCATCTCGCCGGAGGTGCCGAACAACTATGGCGCCCTGCTGCCGTTTGAGGTGGTGGCGCCGGAGGGCAGCATCCTGAACGTCCAGCGGCCCTGGCCGGTGGCCGCCCGCCACGTCATCGGCCAGATGCTGCCCGACGTGGTGTTCGGCTGCCTCTCCCAGGCCATTCCGGATCGGGTGCCGGCGGAGGGCAGTTCCTGCCTGTGGAGCGTACAGCTGCGCGGTCGCCACCCGGCAGGCGATGCCCAGGGGGGCGACAGCTTCGACGCCATCTTCTTCAACAGCGGCGGGTCGGGCGCCCGGCCGTGCCAGGACGGCCTGTCCGGCACCGCCTTCCCCAGCGGTGTGCGCGCCATGCCGGTGGAAATCACCGAGAACAGCGCCCCCATCGTCATCTGGCGCAAGGAACTGCTGACCGACAGCGGCGGCATCGGCGAGCGGCGCGGCGGCCTGGGCCAGCGGGTGGAGGTCGCCATGCGTGACGACAGCGCGTTCGAGGTGCTGGCCATGTTTGAACGGGTGGACCACCCGGCGGCGGGCCGCGACGGTGGCGGCGACGGGTCGCACGGCGTGGTGCGGCTGGCGTCGGGTAAGGGCATGCAGGCCAAGGGCCTACAGCAAATCCCCGCCGGCGACAGGCTGGTGCTGGACATCCCCGGCGGCGCCGGCCTGGGCGCCCCCACCGCCCGCGCGGCCGCCCTGGTGGCGCGCGACGTGGAGGAAGGCTTCGTCTCGGCTGAGGCCGCCGCCCGGGACTACAACGGCGGCACGGGCGTCTGACCCGTGCCGCCGTTGGTTCCACGCGTCATGCCCCCGCCTGGTCGGTGTAGGGCACCGTGTCATCTTCCGGTGAGTAGTCGCCCAGGGTGGGCAGCGACCGGCAGTCGTTGAGTTCCCGGGCCATCTGCTCGGCGAACTTGGCGGCGGCCAGGGGCAGGGGGCGGCCCTTCAACTGGCCCAGCACCATGGGGCCATAGGTGCGGTCCAGGTCGCTGATGCGGCGGACGGCGTAGCGCGGATCGTTGCGCCACAGGTCGGCACCGATATCGATCTGGAAGGCGATCAGGTCGGACACCGCGACCAGGTCGCCCAGCAGGTCGAAGCTGTTGGATTCCACCCCGATCGACAGCTTGGCGGAACTGGCGGCCAGCCGGCTTTCGATGATCTCGCGTCCGCCGAACGATGATTCCGGCATGGCGGTCTCATACTCCGCGCACTCGCGCAGGCGGACCACGTCCTTGGCGGCCAGCGGGTGGTTGGCATTCATGATGGCGACCAGCCCCTGGCCGATCGACATGATGGGGTGCAACTCCGGATGCCGCAGCGGCCGGAAGATCAGCACCAGGTCGATTTCGAACGCGGTCAGCTGGCGCATGGCCGTGGAATGGTCGGTGACCGTGATCTTGAAGCGGACGTTGGGGTGCTTCTTGCGGAAGGCCGCCACCTGGCGCAGCACGAAGCCGCGCGCCACCGCCTGGCTGCACGCCAGCCGGATTTCGCCGCGCTGCAGGCCGGCCAGTTCCTCGATCTCCGAATAGACGCGGCGCAGTTCGGCCGATTGCGAGCGGATCCAGCGGATCAGCACCTCACCCGCCGCCGTCAGGCGGACGCCGGAGGAGTGCCGCTCGAACACCGGGGCGCCCAGATCGTGTTCCACGTCCTGGATGCGCCGCAGCAGGGCCGAGGGGGTGACGTTCAACCGCTCCGCCGCCTGGCGCACCGATCCGACGCGCGCGACTTCATTGATGTAGAGCCAAATCCTTTGATTCCGCAGTGCCATGGCGGTCCTGTTCCATTTTTGGCTACGCCCTACCCCAGCTTTAGCACAACTGCGGCAACGGCATATCTTTTATGTCAATAGGTACGGGAATGTTGAATTCTGAACCATATGCCCAGACTGAACCAAAAACGCGCAAATATCCATGCCTGCTTTCGGCAATACAGAGGAATAAAATGGATCTGTCTCTCAAGGGAAAGAAGATTCTAATCACGGGTGCCGGCAAAGGTATGGGGCCGGAGATTTGTTCTTCCTTTGCCGAAGAGGGTGCTGATATTGCGATTTTAGGTAGAGACATGGCCGCTTTGGCGGAAGTGTCTGCCACGGTGGACGGGCTGGGCGTCCGGTCGCTGGTGCTTTCGTGCGATGTCATGGACGCCCCGCAATGCGACGATGCCGTCGCGGCAACGGTGGCCCATTTCGGTCACGTGGACGTCCTGGTCAACGTCGCGGGTGGCACGGGGCCGGTGGGCGCCACGGCCTGGGAAACCAGCCCGGAAGCCTTCGATGAGATCATCCGCCTGAACATGGCCGGGTGCTTCCACATGATGCGTGCCGTCCTTCCCGGCATGGTCGCGCGGCGCTATGGCAAGATCGTCAACGTCGGCGGTACCTTTGGCCTGCGCGGGCGTGCCGGTCGCATGGCCTATTCCGCCTCCAAATGGGGCCTGCGCGGCATCACCAAGTCCACCGCCATCGAGGCCGGGCCGCACAACATCAACGTCAACATCGTCGCCCCCGGCATGGTGGACGGCCCGCGCTTCCGCACCAAGGTGATGCCCGCCGTGGCCAAGGCCCGCGGCCTGACGGAGGAGGAGGTGATCGCCGAGCATGCGGCCGAATACGCCCTGCGCCGCATCAGCACGGCGCGCGACGTGGCGGCGGCCTGCCTGTTCCTGGCGTCCGACGTGTCCAAGCAGATCACGGGCGTCGACCTGCCGGTCGATGGCGGCTGGGCCGCGCTTTGATAGGTCCCCTCAATCGCCGGGCGGCGGCGTCCGCCGCCTTGGCTTCCTCACTGCGCCCTGCGGTGCTCGTTCCGGCGGACGCGGTCGCGTCCTACGGCGGCAAGGGCAAACGTCGCTGGTCACCACCCCTGGGAAAAGCATCATGAAGGCAGACATCGTCATCAACGGCGCCACGCTGGTCACCGACAGCGCCATGGTCCAGGCCTCCATCGCCATCAAGGACGGCGCCATCCTGGCCATCGGCTCGGCCGACGCCATGCCGCCGGCGGCCGAGGTGGTGGACGCCACCGGCAAGTACATCCTGCCCGGCGCCATCGACGCCCATGTGCATTTCCGCGACCCCGGCTACACCCACAAGGAAACGTGGGAAACGGGCACGGCCAGCGCCGCCATGGGCGGGGTCACCACCGTGTTTGAGATGCCCAACACCAACCCGCCCACCGGCACGGTGGCGGCGCTGAACCTCAAGCTGAAGTCCGCCGAGCAGGCCTATGTCGATTTCGGCATCTACGGCCTGCTGGGCGAGGAAAACCTGACCGAGCTTGAGGCCCTGATCGAGGGCGGCGTGGCCGGCTTCAAGTGCTTCATGGGCAACACCTTCGGCAACTTGCCGTCGCCGCCCACCGGCGCCATCCTGGAAGGGTTCGAGATCGTGGCCAAGCACGGCTACCGCATCGCCCTGCATGCCGAGAACGCCTCCATCATGGCGCGCCGGTCCAAGAAGCTGCGTGAGGCCGGCCGCTGCGACCCCCTGGCCCACTTGGACGCCCGTCCGCCGGTGGTGGCGACGGAGGCGGTGGCGCGCGCCGCCATCCTGGCGGAATGGACTGGCGCCCGCATCCACATCCTGCATGTGTCGTCCGGTGACGAGTTGCGCCCCCTGCGGGAAGCCAAGGCGCGCGGCGTGGACATCACGGCGGAGACCTGCCCGCACTACCTGCTGCTGGATGAACGCGCCTATACCGAGAAGAAGTCGCTGATCCGCGTGAACCCGCCGGTGCGGGAGAAGACGCACCAGGACCAGCTGTGGACCGCCGTGCGCGACGGCACCATCGACATGATCGCCACCGACCACGCCCCGCATTCCCATGAGGAAAAGCACAAGGACGACATCTGGACGACGGATTGCGGCTTCACCGGCGTGCAGACGCAGATGCCCCTGATGCTGACCCAGGTATCGGCCGGCCGCCTGTCGCTGACCGATTATGTGCGCATGACCTCGCTGGCCCCGGCCAAGGCCTTTGGCCTGTATCCGCGCAAGGGCGCCCTGTTGCCGGGGTCGGACGCCGACCTGGTGGTGATCGACATGGAACGCGAAACCCAGGTGGACTCCGCCAGGCTGAAGTCCAAGGGCTCCAGCACGCCGTTCCAGGGCACCGCCACCAAGGGCGCGCCGCTGCACACCCTGGTGCGCGGCCGCTTCGTGATGCGCGACGGCGCCCTGGTGACGGAGGCCAAGGGCCACGGCCGCAACGTGCGCCGCATCCAGCAGATGCCCACACCCACGCCCCGCAATGTCCACACCACAACGGCGGCCATCCTGAAGAAGCGGGGGTGATGGGTTCCGCCTGATAGCCCCCAACGTTCTTTCCCTGTCCTGTGCCGGTCCGGCCGCCCTGGGGCCGGCACCGGCCGGAATAGGCCATTCAACAAAATATTCGCACCCCCGCGCGTTTTTGCGCGCAACCTGCGGGGCCGTCGCGGCGAACCAATGATCAGGGCCATCGCAAGGGGGCCTGACGGAATGCCTTCAATCGACGGAGCTGATTCATGAAAGTCTTCAAGGGTGCGCGCACGATCCTCGCCATCGCGGCGGCCGTGGTCGTGGCGGGGGGTGCTTCCATCGCCGCAGCCGCGCTGCCGCAGGGCGCCACGGCACCCGACTTCCAGCTGCAGGGCGCCCTGGGGGGCAAGCCGCTGACCTTCTCGCTGCGCCAGGCGTTGGCGCAGGGGCCGGTCGTGCTGTATTTCTTCCCGGCGGCCTTCACCAAGGGCTGCACGATCGAGGCGCATGACTTCGCCGAGGCGACGGACGATTTCAAGAAGCTGGGCGCCACCGTCATCGGCGTCACCGCCGGCAATGTCGACCGCGTGGCCGAGTTCTCCAGCGTGGAATGCCGGGACAAGTTCGCGGTCGCGGCCGACCCCGACGCCAAGGTCGCCATCGAATACCAGAACACCATCCAGGCCGACGGCCGCGTCATCTCCGACCGGACGTCCTATGTGATCGCGCCCGACGGCAAGATCCTGCTGAGCTACACCGACAAGAACCCCGACGCGCACATCGAGAAGGCGATGGAGGCCGTCAAGGCCTACGCCAAGGCGGGCAAGTAGGCCTTCCTGTTCCTGGCGGCGCTCTGGGGCGGCCGCCAGGAACGCCGATTGTCGTGAACGTCGCGGGCGGGCGGGCGGGCGTATAAGCTGTCGGGGCAAGGGGGCGCCGCCCCCATCGTCCTCTCCATTTCCGGGGCCGACATCCGTGAGCACCGCACACCCGTGAGCGCCGCCCCGCCGCGTGCCGAGTGGCCGGCCCTGATGGCGCGCGCGCAGGCGGGCGACCAGGCGGCCTATGGGCGGCTGCTGAAGGCGATGCTGCCCCTCATCCAGTCGCTGGCCCGGCGGAAGGTCGGCGATGACGGCCTGGTGGACGATGTCGTGCAGGACGCGCTGATGACCATCCATGCCGTGCGCCACACCTATGACCCGGCCCGGCCGATCCTGCCCTGGGTGGCGGCGATCGTGTCGGCCCGCGCCGTCGATGCCCTGCGCCGGCGCGGACGGCACCGCCGGCGAGAGGTCCAGGACGAGGGCGCGCTGCTGGCGGCGGTCGACGCCGGCGCCTTCGCGCGGGTGGAGGGGGGGGGGGCACGGCGGGAACTGGATGGCTTCCTTGGCCGCCTGCCGGCCCGGCAGCGCCAGATCGTCGAACTTGTCCATTTGCGGGAGATGAGCCTGGTTGATGCCGCCGGCGCCAGCCGCCTGTCCGTATCCGCCGTCAAGGCGCTGCTGCACCGCGCCGTCACCCGGCTGCGCCAATTCGGGATCGATGACCATGGCTGACCACGACGCGCTGATCGACCGGCTCAGCCGGGCCGCCCGGCCGGTCAGACGGCCGCTTCCCGCCGGGCTGCGCACCGCCGCCTGGATGGCGGCGGCCCTGCCGTGCGGCGCCCTCGCCACCCTGGCCCTCCACCGGGTGGCGACGGATTGGTCACGGCCCGGCGGGGGCTGGGCCGCACTGCAACTGGCCCTGGCGCTGGCCGCCGGCGGGCTGGCCATCCTGACGGCGTTCGAATGGAGCATCGCCGGGCGCCGGGCCGTGGCCGGCAAGTGGGTGGCCCCCGTCATCGCCGCCTGGCTGGCGACCAGCCTGGGCAACGTGGCGATGTTGCCCAGCCCGATGGGAGTGATCGGTGCCCGAAGTTACTGTTACGTGTTCATGGTGGTGGCCAGCCTGCCGATGATCGTCCTGTACGTCGCCAGCCTGCGGCGTACGCGTACGCTCTACCCCGACCGCTGCCTGGCCGCCGCCGGCCTGGGCATCGCCTTCATGACGGCGGCCTTGCTGGCCCTGTGCCACCCGGTGCGGGGGCATCTGTGGGATTTCCTGGCGCATCTGGCCGCCGGCGCCACGATCATCGCGATCACGGTGGCGGGCGGCCGCCGCTGGGTGGCGGTGCGCTGAGCGCCTGGCTTGGGTTCGCCTTCCAGGCGCCTCAGCAGAGTCCGGGCACGCGGCCCCAGTGCGCCACCTCGGTGCGTCCCCGGGCGGGGGCGGGCCGGTCCGCGCCGGAGGGGGCGGCGGCGGGTTGGCCCCGGATGATGATTTCCTGAAGCGTATGCACGCCCAGCTTCTCACTGGCCCGTTCGCGGTGCTTCTGCACGGTGCGGGGGCTGATGTCGATCAGCCGGGCGATTTCCTTGCTGGTCAGGCCGGCGGCGACGTAGCGCACCACCTCCGCCTCACGCGGGCCCAGGGCATCCCAGGCCAGCGGCGGCGGCGTCTGCCTGGCCTGCCGGGCGACACCACTGGCATAGGCGATCAACTGCGCGGTGGAGGCCAGACCCGCCTTGCGCATGATGTTGGAGCGGTGCTTGCGGATGGTCAGCTCCGACGCGCCCAGGGCGGCGGCGATCTGCGAACTGCTGAGGCCCTGTCCGGTCAGGTCCAGGACTTCGCGTTCCCGGGGGGTGAAGGGCGTGGCGATGGAGGGTGTCATGGCGGCTGGCTCATGGGCGGTTGTGGTCACCGCGGCGCCTGGCGCCAACGGCCCACACACCCTGCCAGCAAGCGGAAGAATTCTTCCTTCTGTTATTCTTCTGACGTGTAACTTATTGATATATATAAGGAATGATTTGCGGTAGCTTCCGACTTGTCTGGAAGGAAAACGGCCCGAGGCTTTAGAAAGCCCGGGCCGCTACTCATCGCATCTGTTCGGTAACTTTGACCGAATTCGGTTACACAATGCCGCCGGTGTTAATAACCTCTGGATCCGAGGAAATCATATCGCCAATAGCGTTGCCGAGCATGTCTATTGGAATAGCATTGAAAAGAACTTCTCCAACTGCAGTGAAGTTCCTGTTTTGTTGCGTATTGTAAATTGTAATAGTGGTTGTTGTAACGTCTGGAGGGGGCATTAGGTCCGTATAATCTTCTCCCTGACTATTCGTGTAATAGGTAATAGTTGGATATTCAAATTTAAATTTCTTTGACGTTTCTTCATCTAGTTCGAACGTCATATGTCCAATACCAGACGTGGCGCCGATCGAAAATGACTTAGAATGTATGTGATTATAGTACCATATGTATTTTGGATTCTTCCGGCTCTTGCTCTTTGGATCTTTTATGATGCGAACGGTAAAGTAAATCCTTCCATCCGGACAATCGCCTCTTGATGTCATTATTAGTCACTCCTTAGGGTGTGGTTGTAGATTGAAGATACTCAGTGCCCCGATATCCCATGGTACTCAGGATCCGGCTTCCAGCCTCGGCCATCGCTTGGTTCCCGCTGCATCGATTGGCACGGACCCAAGGATCAAGAATGCGAAAATCTTTACTTAATAAAGCCATTGTCTTGAGTGCATCAACTACGTTCTGGCAGACTTTCTTTGCTTCTGTATTTTCTCCGCGTGTAAGAAATATATTAGAGCTTGCGAGTAATATATTGGAAAATAGAATTGTTCTTAGTTTGTCTTTGTGATCTCGCTCATACGATCCTCGAACAATGTTGGCTGCTTCTTCTATTTTCTGGATGGCAGAATTTAATTCTTTCGTTGATGTTAAGATGGTGCCGTGCAGCATGAGAGCTTCGGCTTTTTGGCGCTGTAATTGATCATCTGCCGGGTTGACGCGAAGCATCTGATCAACAGTTGTCTCTATATTAATTATATCTGGTAAGGCGCTTTCAAAGTTGCCACCAGCTAAGTCCGCTCGCGCTTTTAGAAGACGGATTTCTGTTCGAGTGATTTGCCAGCGTCGGTTCTCAGGTTCTCTATGCAAACAATCGTCAATTTGCGCCATAGCTTGGCCTAGGCTTACAATGGCGGGTGCTGTCTTGCCTTGGGCTTCCAGAAGGGAACTTTTCAATCGACCGGCGGCCGCCAAACGAAATAACCAGACCGCTGCGTCTGGCTGTCGGCGGTGCACCTCGTCCAGGACTTCGCGTTGTTCATCATAAAGGTCGGTTGCTGCTTCCAATTGCCCTCGTTCAGACTGCGCTTCTGCCAATAAGGAGAGGCTGTTCGCCAAGTCGGCTGACAGCGAGATATTATCGGGATGAGCCATTATTGCTCGTCGTTTCAAGGCAATGGAGTCGTTGAGATTATCCGTTGCCATGTCGTCTTCGCCTTCGCGCAAATGCGCAGTGCCAAGGCTGCTCAGTGCGTAGGAAAGCTCAATCCAGGCATTTGGCTCGTTTGGCTCAAGGCTCATTCGGCGTTGGGCAAAATCCCGATATTGCGTGAAACGACGCATCGTTTCATCAAGTCGCCCTTGGTCCAATGCGATTTGGCCATACCAAAAGGCGATTGACCCCGCAGTCTTCAAGGTCTCGCCATCATGAGCCCTTTCCGCTAAGTTGGCTTGCAATAAGCTTTCTGCTTGGCCCAACGCCTTAAGGGCAATATCCACGTTGCCGCGTGAGCGATTGACATCGGCCAAAGTCTGCAGCGCTTTGGCTTGGCGCAGGCGAGCCTCACTTGGGATGCGTCCCGGGTCGTCTACGGTAAGATAGCCCAGGGCCTTCTGCGCCACGCCGTCCAGCACGTCCAGGCGGCCCAGGGGTTGCAGCTTTTCGGCCAGGTCGCCCAGCATGTAGTCGACCAGTTCTTCCGCCCCTTGCAGGCGCTGGGCGGCCACCGCTTCCGCCCGGCTGGCGCGCAGGCCCAGGAAGGCGGCCACCAGGGCGATGGCGGCGAAGCTGACCATCGCGCCCAGGCGCAGGCGGTCTGCCCGCTTGGCCTGGCGGGTGGAGGCGGTGACCAGGGCCTTGACCTCGGCGCTGACGGGCACGGTGGCGCGGCTGACCAGGTCGCGCGCCTCTTCCAGCGGCTTGCCCCGGCGCAACAGGCGGTCGGCGCGGCGGCCCTCGTTCAGCCACTGTTGCGCCAGCCCTTCCAGCTGGCTGCGGGCGCGCAGGGCCTGGCGGTGTTCGGCGATCCAGGTCACGGCCCGGGGCCATTGCCGCAGCAGGGCCTCATGCGCCACGCCGAACACGGCCTGGGTTTCCGACACCTGGCTGACGAACAGCCGTTCGTCCACCAGGGCGCGCACCAGGGTGCGCTCATCCTCCGTCGCCAGGTTCGACCAGGCGGCGCGCAGGCCGCGCACCGTGTCGTCGGCGGCGCTGACGGCCACCATCAGGGAGAAGATGCGGGGCAAGGCGGCCTGGGCGGCGGCGGGCAAGGTGGCCAGCGTGGCCTCCGCCCGGCGGCCGATCGCGCCCTCGATACCGCCCAGGCCGCGATAGGCCGCCAGGGTCAGCTCCCGCGTCGGGCTGCGCAGCAGGTAGAGCTGCTGCAAGGTGTACTGCAACAGGGGCAGGGCGTCCGGGCTGTCGGCGGCGGCGTCGCACAGCAGATCGTCCAGGCGCTCATTGCCGTCCGGGTCGCCGCCGAAGCTGAGGCCGGCGATCTCCGCCGGCAGGCGGATCATCTGGCCGATCTCCGCCCGGCTGGGGGGCAGCAGGTCGAAATGGCCGCCGGCCGCCTTGCCTTCCATCAGCAGCGGCTCTTTGGCCAGGTCGGGATAGAAGTCGTTGCGGCAGGCGGCGATGACCATGACCTGGCCGCCCCGCGCCAGGCGGTCCAGCGCCGTCAGGAACTGCCGCCGTTGCAGGCCGCTGGCGAAGGCGGCGCTGAACAGCGCCTCCAGCCGGTCGATGAACAGGATGAAGCGGTCGCCGGCGGTTTCCGGCGCGTCGGTCGGCCGGGTTCCGTCCCGGGGGGCCTGGCCCTCTTCGATCAGGCTCTGGCCCAGATGCTCGGCACTTTGCCCGGCGTAGAGGGGTTCGCCGTCCCGGTCCAAATCCAGCAAGGCGCCGCCCAGGGCGGTGGGCAAGGGCACGGCGCCGATGCCGCCCAGGTCCAGGATTGTGGCCCCTGTGATCCGGGGCGTGGCGCCGTCGCGCATCAGGGCGGGCAGCAGGCCCGCCTGGACCAGGGAGGTCTTGCCGCTGCCGCTGGCGCCCAGGATGAGGACGAAGGCGCGCCCGCCATTGGCCTGGCTGGCCAGCAGGTCGCGCAGGCGGGTGACGGCGACGTCGCGCCCGAAGAAGACGGACGAATGGGTGGCTTCGAACGACGCCAGGCCGACGTAAGGCGATTCCCGCGCCCAGGTTTCCGGCGCCAGGTCGGCGTCGCGGTGCGTCGCCATGATCACCGGCGCTACGGTGCGGTAGCCGCGCTTGCGAATGTTCTCGATGTAGCGGGGTTCGGTGGCGCTGTCGCCTAGGGCTTTGCGCAGCTGGGTGATGGCCTTGTGCACCTGGTTCTCGCCGACGGCGATGCCGTCCCAGCACAGGTGCAGCAGGTCGTCGGCGCTCAATATCTTGCCGGCGTTCATGCACAGCGCCATCAGCACGTCCAGGGCGCGCGGCTCAACCGGGATCTGGGCAGCCTCATCCTCGCGCCACACGGCACATGCCTGCGCGTCCACCTGCCAATCACCGAATTGAAAGCGCTTAACCTTCACGGGCCATCCTCTGGCTTCGGCAAAAACGGTTTTCCCGGTACCTGTCTCAACCGTGTGACTGCGGCCACGGCCACGCCCCCTACCGGGGCGCATATATAACCGCATGCCACAACCTCCGCGACAAAACTATTCAAAAGGCGTAAGCGGGCGCTGAAACCGGGTCCCGCTCCGCACTTGTCCGGGTGGTCCTCCCGGCCTGGAACGCCGCACAGACGCCCGAGAATGCGGCCGGGTGGGCCAAGACGGCGGACGCTTCGACCTCGGCCTCGACCATCACCGGCCGCGTGCCGGCGGCGTAGTCCTCCCGGTACTGGATGGTCAAATCCTGTAGCCGCATCCGCATGTCTGATTCGTAGTTCGTCCGGGGATGGGTGGTCAGCGACGCGCCGTGGGTGCGGCGCAGATAGAGGAACTCTTCCAGGACGGTGGTGGCGAAGCCCGCCGCCTGCGCCCGGATGACGAATTCGGTATCGGCGCCGCAGGGCCAGGCGCGGAAGGCGCCCAGCCGATCCCAGATGTGCCGCCGGGCGACGAACTGGCCGTCCGTGCCCTTGCGGCGGTGGCCCTTCTCGGGGCGGTAGTCGGGCAGGGCCGGCACGATGGATGTCGGCCGCAGGGCCTCATCCGTGTACACGCTCCATGACATGCTGAGGTCGGCGCCGGCCTCCAGCGCCTCGATGTGGCGGCGCAGATAGCCGTCCAGCATGACGTCATCCGCGTCGAAGCGGGCGATCACCTCGCCCTCGGCGAACCGCATCAGGGTGTTGAAGGTGACGTACGTGCCGCGGTTGCGCGGCAGGTACACCACCCGCAGGTCCGCGTACGGCGCCGTTCCGACATAGTCCAGCGTATCGGCGCAGCCATCGATGCCCAGCAGCACCTGCAGGCGCCACCCCGGCGGCAGGGACTGCGCGAACACGGCGTCCAGGCAATCGCCCAGCCAGCGGCGCGCGTCAAAGGCGGCGATCAGGACGGATAGGGTCTTCAAGGCTGTCCCCTCATCTGGATGGGCGGTCAGTGCGCGCAGGTCGCCAGTTCGGCCTGGGTCGTCAGGTCGCGCAGGCCGCGCCGCAGGAAGGCGAACCAAGGGGCTCGGGGCGGGTTCTGGCCGTAAAAGGGCGTCAGGTTCAGGTCGATGATGGTGTGCCGGGTGCCGTCGTGGATGACGTCCAGGCAGAAATAATCGAAGGGATACCGGCCGATGAACCCGGCCAGCTGCCGCCACAAATCGCGGGGGAAACCGCCATGGTCGTCGGTCAGCGTGTCCAGCCGGCGGCGGTCGATGCAGACCCATCGGTCCTCCGGCCGCTCATCCTCTTTCTTGATCAGGTCCGGGCTATGGGCCCGGATGCAGACCAGCGCGTCACCACAGCCGTAGATGCGGTACAGCGTGTCGTCATGGGCGATGAAATTCTCGATCACCAGGCCCGGATGGTCCCACCAGGCGGGTGCGATCTCATCCCGCCGCATCAGGCGATAGTCGTCCCAGCCGCGGATGGGGCAATCGACCTGCAATGAGAACAGCGGCTGCAGGTCGGGCGGCAGCGCGCGTTCCGCCTTGCCGCCATAGTTCAGGTCGGTCTTCACGAACAGGAACTGGTCGTCCGGCCCCTGGCGATCGGCCCGGGCGCAGCGCAGGCCGGCGCGTTCCAGCATGGTGTGCAGGGTGCGCTTGCGCATGTCCGCCAGGCCGGCGTTCAGCACCCGGATGCCCCGCCGTGCCAGTTGCCGTTCCAGTTCGGGACGCCGGCGGGGGAACAGGGCGGCGTGCGACAGGCAATTGTGGAACAGCACCGTGTTGATGCTGGGCCCGCAGGCCGCGTCCAGCACGTCCCACCCGTCCTCCCACTGCGCGGCGCAATGCGCGGACACCAGGTGGCTGATCAGATAGCCGCGCCACGCGTTCCACTCATAGACCAGAAGATTGCCCAGCTTTTCCATACGGATCTGCCTTTATCGGACGGTCATCGGCGCAGGTCGACCAGGGTCGCCGTCTTGGCCGTGGTGGGGTCGAGGCGCAGGTCGGCCAGGGTGACCGCCCGCACATGGGTCGTGCCGCTGCCCGGGTCCTGCTTCATGTGCCGGCGCAGGCGCTCCGCCATGCATCCCAAGTCCGTCGCGCCGTCGCAGACCACATGCAGGCCCAGCCGGTCGCAGCCGTCCGGCCCAAAATCCAGCACCGCCTGCCAGGCGGTGCACCCCTCGGCCACGGCGGCGAAACCGCTGTCGTCGTGGGTGATCTCATAGAACCGGAAGGAACGTGGCCGGCGGCCCCGGACCTCCAGCAGCCGTTCGCCATCTCGTGTCACGACGCGGCCGAAGTCGCCCTGGCTGTAGCGGAACAGGGGGAAGCGCTCGCGCCAGGTGTTGGTCACCACGATTTCGCCGAAGCCGTCCGCGTCGGGCTCATGGATTTCCACCAGCACCCGTGGCAGCACGGTGAACAGGCCCGGTGTGGCGCTGGCGTCGCACACCCCCCAGATGCCGGTTTCCGCCGCCCCGTACATCGACCAGATCTGCCGGATGCCGAAGGTGCGGCACAGGCGTTCGCGCACGGAATCGCGCATCAGTTCGCCGGCGTACAGCAGGTTCTGGAACTGGGGCGGGGCCTGGCCCGATTCCTCGCACCAGTTGGCGAACAGCGTCAGGATGGACGGCGTGCCCGCCAGGTGGGTGGGCTGGAACAGGTCCGCCGCCGCGCGCATGTCGCTGTAGGGCGACTGCGCGCTCATCGGCAGGGTGGTGGCGTAGCATCGCTCCAGCAAATCATCGATGATGGCGGCGGTGCGGTAGAGGCCGGTGTAGGCGAACAGGTTCAGCACCACCGAGCTGGGTGCGAACACCCCCCGGGCCAGCAGATGCTCGGCCAGCGCCTGCCGCTGGGCGTGGTTCTCGGCGATGTCCACCGGGAAGATCAGCGGGCCGCTGGTGCTGCCGCCGGAGCGCACCAGGTACACCCCGCGCGCCTCCCCGGCGGGGGAGAAGCCGTCCAGGGCCGCCAGAAGGTCGGCCTTCTGGCACACCGGCGCGTCCTGCCAATGGTCGTAGCCGCGATAGAAGGTGCGCCAGAAGGGATGGTTGCGTGCGACCTGGAACGCCTGTGCCATCTGGCGGGCCACGGGGGCGGCGCTTTCATGGCTCTCGCCGGCGATCCAGCCTGCGTCCGGGCTCATGCCGCCCTCCCCAGCAAGGGCAGGTCGATGTCGAAATGCGCCAGCAGGGTGCCGTGGGCGGCGCGGAACGCGTCACGCTGGGCATCGTCGGGCAGGCTTTCCAGCGCATAGGCCAGCCAGCGCCGGCCCAGGGTGTGGCACAGGCGACGGTCGTCGGCATCAAAGCTGTGGCGGAACCGCTCCAGGCTGGGCGGGACCTGCAATTGCCGCCAGTCGCCGCAGCGCCGGTGCGACAGGCTGTCGGGCAGGATGCGGTAGCGGATCAGCGGTTCGGCCAGCAGGCCCACCGGGGCCATGGCCGGGGCGCCCGCGCGTCTGACGACGCGCTTGGCGACGCGGTACCAGAAATCGATGTTCTCATTCACATGGCGGCCTTCGGCGAAGCATTCCTCACCGATGGCGCTGCGGCGGGCGGCCACGTTGCTGGCCCGCCCCATGAAAAAGTCCGGGTGGCTGGCGGTGGCCGTCACACGCGGCAGGTGGTGCAGCGCCCCGTCCAGCGGCACGGCCTCGGCCCCCAGGGCGGCCATGTCGGGGAAATATTCCCCGTCGGGCGCGGTCTCGAACCCCAGGACCAGCAGATCCAGGGTGTGGGCGTGCATGCAGCGCAGGATTTCGCTGCAACTATCCTCACGCCAGCGGTCGTCGGCATCCAGGAAGGCCAGCACCGTGCCGCCGGCCCGCTTCAGCCCGCGATTGCGCGCGGCGCTGGGGCCGCCGTTGACGGGCAGGCGCAGCAGGTCGGTGCGGGCGACACCCGCCTGGGCCAGGCGCAGCAGGCCGGCCTCGGCCCGTGCCGCGCTGTCGTCGGTGGAGGCGTCGTCCACCACGATGACCTCGAACGGCAGGTGCGTCTGGCGCGCCAGCGAGGCCAGGGCCTCCCCGATATAATCCTGCCGGTTGTACAGGGGGATGACGACCGACAGGCTCATGATGCCACCGTGCACCGATAGAGTTTGCCCCGCTGCTGATGCAGGTTGATCACCGCCTCGTCCGATCCGCGAAAGACGCCGTTGCCGTAGCAGACGGCATCGCGGCACAGCAGCATGCCCACCATGTGGATGGGCCGGGCGAAGTCGGAATCCATGAAATCCAGCTGTTCCAGGTAGGGCTGGAACATCAGGTGCGGCCAGTCGCGCCGCACCCGCTGCGCCCAATCGGCGGCACTGCATAAGGAGCGCACCAGTGAGCCGATGCCCCGCCCGCCGCTGTTGGGCTTGGCGATCCAATCGCCATCGCGCAGCAACAGCCGCTCCGCCTCCACGGCCGAGCGGGCGCAAAGCGACGGGATAAGGTGCGGCCGCAATTGCGCGTAAAGTGCCGCCGGCATGGCGTCGCGCATGATGGCCTCATCCGACAGCACCGCCAGCACGCGCTTGTCATGCACCAGGATCAGGGTGCGCACGTCGTTGAAGTAATCCGCGCGGGTGGCCAGGTGGGCCATGACCTCGGGCGCCATCAGCGGCAACTCATCCCGGTCCAGTTGCAGGATCAGATGGTCCAGCGGCCGTCCTTGGGCGTGCGGGGCGGCGTACAGGCCCCCGTCACGCACCGTCAGGTCCCGGGGCCGCACGGCGACGAAGCCGACGCCGGTGCGCGTCAGGTGCTCTGCCAGGCAGTCGACCTCGCCGCTGGGTTCCTGGCCGTGCACCAGGGCCACGGTGTCGCCGGGCCGGTAGGGCGCGCACAGATCGTCCCAGAAATCCGCCTGGCCCTGCGACCAGGCGCGGCTAACCATCCAGCCGTTCAGGGGATAGCGCGCGCCGATTTCGCAGATGCGTGCCGTGCCGTCCCGGTCCAGGATGAAATCCGGCCGGTACCAGCCCACGTGATAGGGCCGGGCCGCCGCCATTCCCAGGATGCGTTCCAGGTCCGGCGACAGGGCGTAGATGGCCCGGATGCGGGCGTCGATGAAATACCGCTGCACCACCGCCCTCAGGGCCGTGTCGATCAGGCCGGTCAGGGCGCGCATCTGGTCGCGGTAGGCGGCCGGGAGGACGACGGCGCGGTCGGAACAGACCTCGCCATGGCGCAGCCCCCCCACCATGGGAAGTGCCGCCCCCATGGCGCCGCTGGCTTCGACCAGGGTGGGGTGGCGGCCGTCAGTCATGGCTGGGGAACAGCGTCCGCAGGACGGCGGCCTTCTTTTGCAGATACTGGCCGACGATGCCCGCCAGGTCATAGGCCGCCCAATCGACCTGGACTGCCCGCGCGTAATGCTCCAGGGCGTTCACCGCGTGGAAGAAGTGGTTCTTCTCCGTGCCGCCGCAGTGCACGGCGATCCAGCGCAGGGGGCGGGCGGTGTCGTCCTCGGTGTAATGGTAATGTTCGATCAGCCACTGCTTGAACAGGGGCAGGATGAACTCGACCTCGCCATGGGTGTAGATCTCATGCGCCAAGGTGGTCAGCAGGCCAAGCGCGATATCGGGTTCGCGCAGGGACATGTGGTCCTTCCATGTCTTGAAGTCCGCCGCGGTCCGGTCGATATAGCCGGTCCGCAGCCAGGCATCGTCACCGGTGATGGCGGTCGCCATGGTGAAATACATCTTGGAATGCAGGATCTTATGGGTCACCGCCAGGTCTTCGTCGATGATCCGGTGCAGGGAAACCAGGGTCCGCAGCAGGGCCTGTTCGTCCAGCACCGGTTCGCCGCGATGCAGCTTCAGGGTCAGCCGGTTGCTGATGCCCGCCACCGTCATGGCGCTGTTGTTGGTCTGGCCCCAGCTCGCGAAAAACCGGCGCAGGGTTTCCGCGTCCTGCACCCGCGAGGTCAGGCTGCGAAAGCCGTTTTCAATTACCGCGAATTCCGCCGGATGGTTCGCGAAGCCTTGCAGCAACGGCCCCCGAAACGGCCCGTCGGGCATTGATCGCAGCACGGGCAGGATGTTGCCGGCCAAGGTTTCCATATGAAATTCCCCCGAAAAACAGGTGTTGTATTGCGCCGATGCGTGATTGGCGTTCTTTTGTTTTTGATGAAAAGCTAATTTTTATTGGCCTGTCTCAGGTTCGATTTATGAAATCATAAAACATGACAACCACCCGTCTGCGTGCTCGAAAAATACATCAAGTACTCGAAGCATTATTTTAAAATTCTCCGGCATGTATTTTCAGATTCTTAGTTTATATTTCTGGCATCATATAAGATGGCGCATTTTTATAAATGCCACCGATTGCGTACATTGCTGAAAGATCGGACCGTCCGGCCTGCCGAACGGCAGCCGGGGCCGTTGGCCATCCTGATCGCGATGCCGTCAGGATGGCGCCCAGACGCCCATGGGCGCAGGCTCGGGTGTGGGTTGAGGTTCTACGTCGCCAGCGTCAGAGATTGAGGGCCAGGCGGGGTGATCGGCTGCGGAAACAGCACGAGGGGGATCCGGTCGCCGGCACGACCCGCGACTGACGGCACCCTGGCCTTCACGCCGCTGACGTTGGGGATCGCCTGTGGCGCCCCAACGTCAGCTTTCGCGCACCGCCCACCTGGTGCTGGGCGCGCTTACCGAGGTGATCACGCCGCTTTGGGCGCCCAGTACATGAAGCCCATGCCCTCGCCCGTGCCGGCCTCCGTACGATAGCAGGGCACGTAATCGACCAGGGTCATGGGTGCCCCGATCGATTTCATGGCCACCACCACCGGCGCGTACAGCTTGATCTCCGAATTGCCGGATTGGTAGGAACGGTCGTCCACCGCCTCCAGCGCCGCCAGGTCACCCCGGCCGAGATGGCCGATGATGTCGCGGTCGAACGCCTCATCACAGACGAAGTGCGACAGCCCGCCGGACGCGATGACCGCCACCCGCAACTTGCTGTCCCAGCTTTCAATCGCCTGGGTCAGCGCGCGGCCGAAGGCGACGGCCCGCGCCATCGACGGCTGGGTCGGGGCGTAGAAGGTGTTCATCAGCACCGGCACGTGGGGCGGCGGGTTGTCCGCCATGACATGGCGATAGATGAAGCCGAAGGCGTGCGGCACGATGGGCTTGTTCTCCATCCACCGGTTGGCCGGCCAGGCGATCAACTCAGTCAGGTCGAAACCGGCCTGGCCGATGTCGCGCAGCAGATGATTGGCGAGGTCGGGCAGGGCGGCATGGGTGACGGCCTGGTCGGGTCCGTAGACCGGGCGCTGGGGCGGGCCGTTGTAAATCTCCTGCCCCGAATAGATCGCGATGGACGGTGAGATCTCGGTGAAGATCTCCTTCTGGTCCTTGCCGATGATGACCGCCACGTCCACCCGCGCCGCCTCATAGGCGCGGGCCATTTCGGCCAGGGCCGCCGTGCAGCGGGCGGAGCGGGCGTTCAGTTCCTGCGGCGTCAGCAGGGCCTCGAACCCCTCATCCTTGCGATGTTCCGCCAGCTCCGCGAAGGTCCAGGTCCGGTTGCGATAACTCAGCGCGTCCTTCCTGCGGTCGCGCAGGCCATCCTCGGGCCAGGTTTCACCCGGTTTGCCCAACATGCCGCTGTGGGGTATCGCCATGCCGAAAACGATCTGCGCCATAGGACCATCTCCATCCCTGATTTTTCGTGAGCCGGGGACGGTTTCGGGCATTCGGATCGATCCCGTGCCGTCCCAGGGGTGGGGTAAGACTTCCCATCCCTAGGCGGCCCGTCGCTTGACCTGGGTCAAGCCAGCGCCAGACCTGATAGGCCCGGGCGCGGAATCAATATCCCTGGAGGCCGGCGACTGCCGGCCCCGGAGTGAGCACCGCAGGGCGGAACGAGGAAGCCAAGCCAGCGGATGCTGGCGCCCGGCGCTTGAGGGGGCCTTTGATCGGTCAAGATCAAAGGCCGCGCGTATAAGGGCGCAGGTGGGGGGCCGTCCGGCTGTCGGGGGATGCCGCCACCGCCGCCGGCGTGCCGGCGGCCACCACCCGGCCGCCCTCGTCGCCGGCACCGGGGCCGATGTCGATCACCCAGTCGCTGGCGGCCGCCACGCCCATGTCGTGGTCCACCACGATGACGGTGTTGCCGGCCGCCACCAGGGCGTCCAGCTGGACCACCAGCCGGTCCACATCCGTGGGATGCAGGCCGGTGGTGGGCTCATCCAGCACGTAGAGGGCACCGCCCTTCTGCGCCCGCTGCAGCTCGGTCGCCAGCTTGATGCGTTGCGCCTCCCCGCCGGAAAACTCCGTCGCCGGCTGGCCCAGGCGCAGATAGTCCAGGCCGACCTGGCGCAGAACCTCCAGCGACCGGCGCACGGTGGGCACGTCCTGGAAGAAGTCGAAAGCCCCCGCCACCGTCAGGCCCAGCACGTCGGCGATATTCTTGCCCTGATAGGTGATCTCCAGCGTCTCGTCATTGTAGCGGGTGCCGTGGCAGAGGGGGCAGGGGGCATAGACGCTGGGCAGGAACAGCAGTTCCACCGTCACCGCCCCCTCGCCCTCGCACCGGGGACAGCGGCCCTTGGCCACGTTGAAGGAAAAGCGGCCGGCGTCGTACCGGCGCCGCCTGGCTTCCGGGGTGGCGGCGAACAGTGCGCGCACATGGTCCAGCAGGCCGGTGTAGGTGGCGAGGTTGGAGCGTGGCGTGCGGCCGATGGGCTTCTGGTCCACCTGGATCAGGCGCCTGATGCCGCCGAGGCCCCCGTCAAGCCGGCCTTCGGTCGCGGCCGCCGGCTCCTGTTCCAGCATCGCCTCTGCATCGGCCGGCTCATCCTCCACCGCCACGGGCGCGCCCAGGGCCTGGCCCACCAGTTCCACCAGCGCCTGGCTGACCAGGCTGGACTTGCCGGAACCGGAGATGCCGGTGACGGTGGTCATGACGCCCAGGGGAAAGGCGCAATCGAGGTCGGCCAGGTTGTTGCGGGTGACGCCCGCCAGCCGTAGCCAGCCCTTGGGCGCCCGGCGGGATCCCTGATGGGCCTGCCCATCCGCGAACAGATGGCGGGCGGTCTGCGACGCTGCCACCTGGCGCAGCCCCTGCGGCGGCCCGCTGTAGAGGATCTGGCCGCCGCCCTCGCCGGCGGCGGGGCCGACATCGACGATCCAGTCGGCATGGCGCACCACGTCCAAATCGTGTTCCACCACGAACAGGGAATTGCCCACCGCCTTCAGCCCGTCCAGCGCCCGCAGCAGCGCCTGGGTGTCGGCCGGGTGCAAACCCGCCGACGGCTCATCCATCACATAGACCACGCCGAACAGGTTGGAGACCACCTGCGTGGCCAGGCGCAGGCGCTGCAATTCCCCGGGCGACAGGGTGGGAGTGCTGCGCTCCAGCGTCAGGTAGCCCAGGCCCAGATCCAGCAGCACGGCCAGGCGCCGGCGCAAATCGGCGGCGATGCGCGTGATGACGATGGCCGTTTCCGGCCGCGCCCGGCGCAACCGGTCTAGCCTGTCCGATCCCTCCTCCGCATAAGGTGCGAAAAGGGCGGATATGCGCTTCAGGGGCAGGCGACCCATGTCGGCGATGTCCAGCCCCTCGAACGTCACCGACAGCGATTCCGGCCGCAACCGTTTGCCGTGACAGGTGGGGCAGGGGCTGCTGACCATGAAGCCGGCGGCGCGCTTCTTCATCATGGCGCTTTGCGTGGTGGCGAAGCTGTGGGTCACGTGCCGCCGCGCGCTGGAGAAGGTGCCCATGTAGTTGGGCTCCAGCCCCCGCCGAACGGCCTCCTTTACCTGGGCGGCGGTGAAGCCGGGGTAGACCGGCACCTCCGGCTGTTCGTCGGTGAACAGGATCCAGTCACGGGTCTTTTTCGGCAGGTCGCGCCAGGGGGTGTCGACGTCGATGCCGAGCGTGATCAGGATGTCGCGCAGGTTCTGCCCGCCCCAGGCGGTGGGCCAGGCCGCCACCGCCCGCTCGCGGATGGTCAGCGACGGGTCGGGCACCATGGACGCCTCGGTCACCGCATGCACCCGGCCCAAGCCGTGGCAGGTGGGGCAGGCCCCCTCCGGCGTGTTGGTGGAGAAGGCCTCCGCCTCCAGGTGCGGCTGGTCCGGCGGATAATCGCCGGCGCGGGAATACAGCATGCGCAGCAGGTTGGACAGGGTGGTGACACTGCCGACGGAGGACCGCGCCGTGGGCGACCCGCGCTGCTGTTGCAGGGCCACCGCCGGTGGCAGGCCCTCGATCATGTCCACGTCCGGCACGCTCATCTGGTGGAACAGCCGGCGGGCGTAGGGCGAGACGGATTCCAGATAGCGGCGCTGCGCCTCCGCATACAGCGTGCTGAACGCCAGCGAGGATTTGCCGGAGCCGGAAACGCCGGTGAACACCACCAGCGCGTCGCGTGGGATGTCCACGTCGACGTTCTTCAAATTGTGCTCCCGGGCACCCCGGACGCGGACGAAGCCGGTGGTGCCGCTTGCCGCCACGTCTTTGGAATCAAGGTGCTTATCCATCGCTGTCTCCTCGGCCATGGGCCCCAAGGTGCCACAGGTCATGGCTGTCCGGGATGCAACAATGGTCGGGGGGCTGAATGCGCGGCACCGCGGGTAATTGATAACGGATCGCAAATGTGGCATGTCGGCCCCGTCGGAATGCATTCATCGGGGCGGATTGGTGCTGTGGCGTTGACAGGCGACCAAGGCAGGCTTGACCTCTACCTAGCCCACCGGGCGGCGTTGATTGATTACGCCACGCCCATCCTGGGGGAACGGTCGCGGGCGGAGGATGTGGTGCAGGAGGCCTTCCTGCGCTTTGTGCCCCGGGGTGCCGCCGCCAATGAAAACGGGGGCGGCAAGGGTGTCGCCCAGCCGCTGTCCTACCTGTACCGCATCGTCCGCAACCTGGCCTTCGATGTCGTGCGCCGCCGGCGCAACGAGGCTCGGCTGAATGAGGAGGCCGAGTGGTGGATGCTGCCGGCCGAGGCCCGCCCGCCGGAGCGGGAACTGATCCACCAGCAGAACCTGGAACGGGTGGAGGCGGTGCTGGCGGCCCTGCCGATGCAGGCGCGGCTGGCGGTGGAGATGAACCGCTTCGGCGGCTATACCCTGCATGAGATCAGCGCGCGCATCGGTGTTTCCCCGCCCACCGTCCACCGCATGGTGCGCGACGGTTTGCTGAAGATCGCCATGGCGATGGCGACCGACGCGTGATGGGTGTATCCCGTGGAAAATTTCCCCCCGCCGTTCGTTTATGACCATGCGGGGAGACGGGGGTGCTGTTCCGCATGATCGCGCCCCCTCAAACCCTTACGGGCGCTGTGACCGGGCCCAAACGAAGCGATGGCGATGACCGCAGGCGACAAACCCGACCGGGCGTTGGAGGAGGCGATGGACTGGCTGCTCGAGGTGCAGTCGGCCCCCGCCGATCCGGCCGTGCGCGCCCGCTTCGACGCCTGGCTTGCCCGTGATCCGTCGCATGCCGGCGCCTGGGACCGTGCGCGGCATGCCTGGACCATCGTCGGCGACGTGCCGCCCGCCCATGCCGATGTGGCGCGCGCGCATACCGGGCGTTCCCGGTGGCCTGTGGTCAATCGTTATTGGGGCGGCATCGCGGCAGCGGCCGTGGCGGCTTGCCTGGTGCTGGCCATCGCCGCCTCCCCCTCCGGCCTGGTGGCGCTTCGGGCTGATTACGCCACCGGCACGGCGGAGACGCGGGTGGTGGCGCTGGACGATGGCACCAAGATTCATCTGGGCCCGCACAGTGCCATCGATGCGCATGTCGGTGCCGACAGCCGCACGGTGGCGCTGCTGGCCGGCGAAGCCTGGTTCGAGGTGGTGCACGATGCCGCGCGACCCTTCACCGTCAGGGCCGGCGGGGTCGATATCCAGGACATCGGCACCGCGTTCGAGGTGCGCATGACCGGGGCGGATACCCGCGTGGCGGTGGCCCAGGGGGTGGTGCAGGTGCGGGCCCAAGGCCAGGGCGGCGCCGTTGATGCCCGCCTGATGGCCGGCGACAGCCTGGCCGTGGATGGATCCACTGGGCGAGCCGAGGCGGGCCGGGTGCCGGTGGACGACGTGGCCTTGTGGCGGGATGGATGGCTTGCCACCAACAACATGACGGTGGCCGAGGTGGTGGAGCGGCTGCGCGCCTACCAGCCCGGCTGGATCATGATCACCGATGACGCGCTGGCCCGCCGCCGGGTGACGGGCCTGCTGGACCTGCGCAAGCCTGAGGCGGCCATGCAGGCGCTGGTGGAGGCCGGCGGCGGCCGGGTGCGCCGGGTGACGCCGCTGCTCTACGTCCTGTCCGTTTCCTGAAAAAGAAATTTTCCGAACTTTCTCAGGTAGTTGGCGGGAATCCCAAGAATCTTTCGCCAGCGTCGTGAAAAGTTTTTTCGACCTCCACGTCTCTCATCTTGAAAACGCGACTTGCTCGCAATTCGCGAAAAAAGATGGGGTCGATTAAGATGGTTTCAGGTTCCGTGTCCGCCGGTACGGCCCGGCGTAAATCCATGTCCCGTACGGCGCTGCTGCTGCTGGCGACGACGGCGCTGGCCCCCCTGTCGGTGGCGACGCCGGCGCTGGCTCAGACGGGGCAACAGGCCCAGACCGCCCCGGGCGCCCGGCATTTCGACATTCCCGCTCAGGCGCTGGCGACGGCGGTCAACGCCTTCGGCCGCCAGGCCGGCATGCAGGTTACGGCCGAGGCGGATGTGGTCGCCGACGTGCAGGTGCCGGCGCTCAGCGGCGACTATCAGCCGGCCGACGCGCTCAACCGCTTGCTGGCCGGCACCGGTGTCACCTGGCGCCAGGCGGGCGGCACCTTCGTGCTGATGCGGGCGCCGCAGGCATCGGGCGGGGTGCTTCAGCTGGGCGCTGTGCGGGTGCAGGGTGACAGCGGCACCGCCCCCCGGGGTGGCAATTTGCGCGGCCCCAGCGGCGACCCGGTCGCCCGGCGGCTGAACCCGCAGACCACCATCGGGTCCAAGGACGCGGTCAACCAGCGGGAAATCCCGCAGTCGGTCACCGTCATCACCCAGGATGAGATCCAGGCGCAGAACATGGTGACGGTGGACGACGTGATCCGGTCGACGCCGGGCATGCTGGTCACCACCGTCAACCCCAACGACACCACCTATGTCGCCCGCGGCTTCCCCATCACCGCCTTCCAGATCGACGGCGTGCCCACCGCCATTCCGGCCGGCGGCGCCGGTGTGGCGGCCGACAACCTGGCCATGTACGACAGGGTGGAGATCCTGCGCGGGCCGGCCGGCCTGTTCAACGGCTTCGGCGGCGACGGTGGCGTCATCAACCTGGTGCGCAAACAGGCGCCGGACACCTTGCAGGCCTCCGCCGTCTTGTCCGGCGGCACCTACGACACCCTGCGCGGCCAGTTGGACGTCGGCTCCCCGCTGAACGAGGCCGGCACCCTGCGTTTTCGCGCCGTGGGGTCGGAGCAGTACCAGGACCTCATGCAGGACACGACCTGGCAGCGTGACCGCCAGGCCTACGGCACCTTGGAGGCCGACCTGACGCCCACCCTGACCGCCCGCGCCGGCATCAGCTATTCCGACACCAACGGCCGGCTGATGTACGGCATCCCGTACACCCAGGATGACACCTTCGCCTCTATTTCCCGCTCGGCCTATCTGGGGGCCGACTGGAACCACTTCCACAATGACCGCCTGGGCGAATTCCTGGAATTGTCGCAACAGTTCGACAGCGGGTGGGACATCAAGGCGTCGTACGAGCATCACCGCCTGAACACGCGCTATCTCGACGGCATCGCCGACCTGATCTACGACGCGGCCACCAGCACCGGCGAGATGTATGACTACAAGTACAACCAGACAGACAACCAGCACGCCGTCGATGTCTACGCCTCCGGCCCGTTCACCCTGTTCGGCCGGGTGCACAAGATCACGGTGGGCGCCAACTACCTGCACGATTACACCCAGGGTGATGGCTTCCTGTACAACACCGCCACCGGGTACGACGCCTACGGCAGTGTCTACAACATCAACGTCTACGACAATTCGCTGTACGCCCCGGTCTCCGGTTTCAACGGCGGCGACCAGTACCAGAACGCCACGACGACGGAGCAGGTCGGAACCTACGGCAACGTCCGCCTCAGCATCACCGACGCGCTGACCCTGGTGGGCGGCGGCCGGCTGACCTGGTGGAATTCCCGCAACGTCGTGCCGGACGATGCCCATCTGAACGCCTATGGCGCCAGCAACACCGACGATCACCTGGGGCCGAAGTTCTCCCCCATCGCCGGGCTGATCTACGATTTGGACCAGACCTACACGCTCT
Source organism: Azospirillaceae bacterium (assembly GCA_028283825.1). Lineage (NCBI taxonomy): Bacteria > Pseudomonadati > Pseudomonadota > Alphaproteobacteria > Rhodospirillales > Azospirillaceae > Azospirillaceae bacterium. Next base: position 1,055,085 of record JAPWJW010000001.1, read on the forward strand.
ACGGCAGCTACACCTCGATCTACAAGCCGCAGACCGGCGCCTACACCGTGTCGGGCGGCCTGCTGCGGCCCATCGAGGGCGAACAGTATGAGATCGGCGTGAAGGGGGAGCATTTCGGCGGCCGCCTGACCACCTCCATCGCCCTGTTCCACACGGAAGAGACCAACAACGCGGTGCAGGACCCGACCAACCAGGCCTTCGTGCTGCCGTCCGGCAAGGTGCGCAGCCAGGGTGTGGAATTGCAGGCACACGGCCAGATCCTGCCGGGCTGGACCATGCTGGTGGGCTACACCTATGACGATGCGGAGCGCGCCGCCGACAATTCCGACAACAACTTCGCCGTCGGCCTGACGCCGCACCATTTGTTCAAGCTGTCGACCGACTACACCCTGCCGGGGGATCTCAGCGCCTGGTCTGTCGGCGGCACCTTGCATGCCGAAAGCAACTCCACCTGGTCGTGCTGCAGCGGGGCCACGCTGTTGCACAAGCCGGGCTACGCCACCACCGACCTGCGCGTGTCCTACGCCTTCACGCCCAAGGTCTCCCTGAGCGCCAGCGTCACCAACCTGTTCGACCGGTACTACATCGATACGGCCGGTGGGGCGGAAAACACCCTGGGCGACCCGCGCAAGGTGCTGTTCACCCTGCGCGCCGCCTACTGACGCCTTCCGGCATTGGCGGTGGTCAATGCCCGGCGGGCGGTACCTTGGCGGCGGTGAACTCGATCTCCACCAGGGCGCCGGGCAGGACCAGGGCCGCCACCTTCACCGTGCTGCGTGCCGGCTTGTTGGGCTGGGCGGCCGTGCCGAAATACTGGGTCCAGGCGGCCTGCAGGCCGGCGAAGTCGATGTCGCCGCCCTTGTTGGGGTCGCCGGCCAGGAAGACATGGGCCTGCACCACGTCGCCCAGGCCATAGCCCTGGCTTTCCAGCGTGGCCTTCAGCTTGCCCAGCACGCTCAGGGTCTGCGCCTGGGTATCGCCATAGGCCTGCACGCTGCCCTTGGGCGCCTGGGCGTCGATCACGGCCGGCAAGGCGCCGCTGAGGTACAGGGTGGTGGCGCCGGCCGGTACGCTGACCGCGGTGGCGATGGGGCTTTCGGCGGTCTGGACATGGACGATCTGGGCCCAGGCGGGCGTGGCGGCCAGCAGCAGGGCGGCGGCCAGGAGGGTGGGGCGCATATGAGGTCTCCTCGAAGGTTTTGGTTCAGCCGTGACGGGTGGGGGCGGCCGGCGCGTCGGCCGCCACGCGGTGGGCCAATTCGGCCACGGTGCGGTGGGCGGCCAGGACACCACCCTCCTGCCAGCTGGGCAACTGGCTCAGATGCGCGCCGCTGAAATAGGTGCGGCGGTCGGGCTGGTTCAGCAGGGCATAGGCGGCGGGGTCGTTGCCGTCCTGGTCCCAATGCAGCCAGGGGCCCAGATTGAACGGTACTTTCAGCCAGTTCACCACGATGGCGTGGGCCAGGTCGCGGCCATGGCCGGGGTGCAGCCGCTCCACCGAGGCGCGCGCCAATTCCGTTTGCTCCGCCAGGCTGTGCTTCTGGAAGGCGGTGGCCGTCTGCCCGGCGTTGTATGTCGCGACCAGCAGGCCCTTTTCCCCCTGGAAGCCGCCGCTGGGATACCAGATGAGGGAGGTCTCACCCCCGGTGTATGAGATGCCGCCGTAGATCTGTTCCTTCTCCCAGAAGCGCGGGGATTCGAAGGCGACCTTGTTGGCGGCGTCGTAGACCGCGCCCTTGATGGCGGCCTTCACCGGGGCGGCGAAATCGGTATCGATGCCGGCTAGCACGGGTAGGGGGATGGTGACGACGGCGTAGTCGGCCGCCACCTCCCGCCGCTGGCCGCTCAAGCGGTCGCGATAGGCGATGCGCACGCCGTCGTCGGTGTTGCGGATACGCTCCACCACTGCGTTCAGGGTGACGGGTTGCTTCAGGGCCTTGGCCAGCGCCGCCGGGATGCGGTCCATGCCGCCCACCGGCTGGAACATGGTGGCCTGCATCAGGATGTTTTCCTCAAACAGGATGGCGGGGGCCACCGTCTCCTCCCCCAGCAGATCCGTCAGGGGCAGGGGTGCCACGCGGCTGCCCACCTGGTCGGCGGCACCCGGCGGCTGGACGTAGCCGGACCGGTCCGTGCCCGCGAACCCATGGTCCGGCGTCAGGTCGCCGTAGGATTTCAGGAAGGACAGCAGGCGGTCCCTGTCCTCGGCCGTCAGGTCCTGGTCCAGGGCGCCGCGTTTGGTCGCCTTGGCCAGCAGTTCCGACAGGCCGCCGCGCACGTCGTTCACCGCCTGGCGCTGGCGGATGGGCCGGCCGCCATTGGCCTTGGCCGTCTGCACGTAGGCGCTGCGGCTGGCGTTCACCTCCACCTCCAGCGGCACCTTCAGCGTACGGGCGTAGTCCAGCAGGCCCTGGTGGTGGCTGGGGATGCGGGCGGGGCCGGCGTTGAAGTACAGGCCCGGTGACAGGCGCGCCACCTGGTCGGCCTCCCCCACCTGTTCGATGCGGGTGCCGTCGCGCACCGACCAGGTGCGCCCGCCCACCCGGTCGCGCGCCTCCAGCACCACGACGTCGAAGCCGGCGCGTTCCAGTTCATAGGCGGTGACCAGGCCGGAGATGCCGGCCCCCAGCACGGCCACGCGGCGGCCATGGCCGGTGGCGGCGGGCAGGGCCGGCGGTCCGGCATAGGCGGCCGGCACGGTCAGCAGGCCCAGCGCGTTCATGGTGGAATATGTGGCGGCATAGCCGCCCCAGCGGCCCACGCGGGCCAGCAGGTTTCGACGGGTGATGGCCATTCGATGATCCCTTTGGCGACCGCACCAGATGCCGTGCGGCCTTGGGGGCGACAGTGGGGCCAGGGATTTCAAGGCGGTATTGAATTTATTTAAAGACGTTATCCGGTGGCATGAAATGATTAATTTTCTAAAATATACAATAGCCGAGCCTGGGCTAACGTGCGCCACGAATGCTTATAACAATAACGGCGATCTTTTGGCTGCCGCAAATCTCAACGATTGATTGCGCATCAATTTACATATTTGGCGATCGAATTTGTGCGATGCGGCATGCGCTGACACCACTGGACTACCGATGCCGGCCTTGAAGGGCGGCAACCAAACAAGAAAATCCGGGGGTCTCATGCCGTCACGCACACTCTCTGCCCGCCATTTGGCGGGAGCCAGCCTGCTTGCCCTTTCCTGGTCGTTCGCCGCCCCCATCACGGCCCACGCCGCCGCACCGGCGCCAGAGCCGGCGGCCGACGACCTGTCCGAAATCATCGTCACCGGCACGCGTGAGATCGGCAAGCGGGCGCAGGACAGCCCGACCAGCATCGAGGTGCTGGGGGCGGAGACCTTGCAGGCCACCGGCCAGACCAATGTGCTGGATGCCCTGCGCAGCACCCTGCCGTCCTTCACCGCCGACCAGTTCGGCGGCGACGTGGGCAACCTGGTGCGCTCCGCCCGCCTGCGGGGCCTGAGCCCCGGCCAGACCCTGGTGCTGGTGAACGGCAAGCGGCGGCACAACTCCGCCAACATCTATGCCGACGGCGGCCCCAACGGCGGGTCCAACCCCGCCGACCTGGATTTCATCCCGCTGGACGCCATCGACCATATCGAGGTGCTGCGCGATGGTGCGGCCGCCCAGTACGGGTCGGACGCCATTGCCGGCGTCATCAACATCATCCTGAAAAAGTCGGACAGCGGCACCCACGCCTCCATCCTGGGCGGCATCACCGGCAAGGGTGACGGCGGCACGGCCCAGGGCTCCGTCTCCCACGGGTTTGACCTGGGCGACGGCGGTTTCCTGAACGTCACCGCCGACTATCGCCATCACGACTTCACCAACCGCACGGGCGACGACCCCCGCGCCCCCGCCGGCACCACGGTGCAGGGCCGTATCTACGGCGATCCGCTGAGCGACGTGGTCAATGTCGGCTATAACGCGGAGGCGCCGCTGACGCCCAGCGTCACCTTCTACAGCTTCGGCACCGCCAGCCACCGCTCGGCGGAATCGTATGAGAACTGGCGCACCGGCAGCAGCATCCCCACCCTGTGGCCCAGCGGCTTTTTCCCGGAGGAAACCTCCAACGAATACGATGTGGGGTTCACCCTGGGGGCCCGCGGCGACAACCTGGCCGGCTGGCGCTGGGACCTCAGCAGCACCTATGGCCATGACTGGCTGAAGATCGGCGTCATCAATTCCGGCAACGCCAACCTGGCCAACCCCACCAGCGCCTTCTACAACCCGACCTACGCCCACCAGACCAGCTTCAACGCCGGCCAGCTGGTCTCCACCCAGGAGACCACCAACCTGGACCTGGTGCGCCAGTTCGATGTCGGCCTGTTCGCCACGCCGGTGAATGTGGCCTGGGGCCTGGAACACCGCTATGAGGCGTACGAGGTGGTGGCCGGCGAATACGGCAGCTACGCCGCCGGCGGCTCATCCTCCTACGCCGGCTTCACGCCGACCGACGCGCACACCGCCGACCGCAACAGTGCGGCCGCCTACATCGACCTGTCGACCCAGCTGGTGCAGAACTGGCAGTTCGAGGTGGCGGGCCGTATCGAGCACTACGACGATTTCGGCGAAAGCGAGAGCGGCCGTATCATCAGCCGCTACGACTTCACCCCCTGGCTGGCCGTGCGCGGCGCCGTCGGCAGCGGCTTCCGCGCGCCCACCCTGGCGCAGGAGTATTTCTCCGCCCTGAACGTCAGCCCGACCTCCGCCTCCCTGCAACTGCCGGTGAACTCGCCGGGCGCCACCCTGCTGGGGGTGCAGCCGCTGAAGCCCGAGACCTCCACCGAATACAGCGCCGGTATCGTGCTGGAGCCCATCCATGGCCTGCACGCGACCCTGGATTTCTACCAGATCGAAATCCAGAACCGCATCATCAACTCCGGCGCCTTGACGGGGGCGTTGGCCCAGTCCGCCATCCTGGCCAACGGCGCCACCCTGCCGGCCGGCATCTCCGCCGCCAATACCGCCGTGACCTTCTACCTGAACGGCGTCGACACCCGCACCCGGGGCGCCGACCTGAACCTGGACTACACCACCGACTTCGGCGCCGCCGGGTCGATCAAGTGGACACTGGCCGGCAACTACAACATCACCAGCATCCTGAAGCAGCAGGCCCCGCCCGCCGCCCTGGCCGGTGTCGCCATCCTGGACGCCACGGCCATCACCTCGCTGACCTCCTACGATCCGCGCAGCAAGATATCGCTGGGCGCCAACTGGAACCTGGGTCCCTGGGACGTGACCCTGCGGGAAACGCGCTGGGGCCACAGCTATTACGTGGCGCATGACTACAGCACCGCCGGCGCCTATGTGCCGCGCGCCGTCAGCCCGGCGTTCCTGACCGACCTCAACATCGGCTATCGCGTCACGGACGGTTTCAGGGTCGATCTGGGGGCGCAGAACCTGTTCGACCGCTATCCCGCCAAGACCGACCCGGCCACCCGCTGGTTCGGCATCAACGTCGACACCTATCCCCAGAACAGCCCCTATGGCTTCAATGGCGGCTATTATTACGTGAAGCTATCCGCTGATTTTTAAGGAATGAAGACCACCCGGGCGTCACCGGGTTCGTCCCAGGCCTGTGTCACCTCGGACAGGGGCACGGGCCTGGTGGCGACCTGGAGACCGGCGGGAACGGCGGCCTTCAGCACCCCGTCGATGGCCGCCAGGATGCGGTCCATCGGCACGCTGTTCAGGCCGCTGCCCATCAGCACGATGGCGGAGGACCGCAGGGCGGCGGCGGGCAGGGTGATGTCGCCGCCGCTGATCGACCCCACCTGGACGAAGCGGATGGGCACGCCCTCCGGTCCCGCCTTGGCGCCGGCGGTCAGCAGCAGTTCCGCACTGCGGCCCCACAGATAATCGATCACCACGTCCACGCCGGCGGCGAACTGTTCCTGGAAACGCCGCTCCACGGCGGCGTCGTCCCCGGTCAGGGGGATGACGATGTCGGCGCCCAGGGCCTTCAGGCTTTCCAGCACGGCGGCATTGCGGCCGGTGGCAATGACTTTGCCGGCCCCCAGATGCTTGGCGATCTGCACCGCCAGGCGGCCGGAGGCGCCGGTGGCCCCGTTCACCAGCACCGTTTCACCCGGCCGCAAATGGGCCCGCTCCACCAATGCTGCCCAGGACGACATGCCGGGAATGGCGATGGCGGCGGCGGTCACGTCGTCCAGACCGTCGGGCAGAGGCAGGCAGTGCGTGGCCGGCACCACCGTCCGTTCCGCCATGGCGCCGTTGGGGGCATCGGGCAGGGCGAAATAGACGCGGCGGCCGTCCTCCAATGTGCCCACGCCGTCGACGCCGACGATGAAGGGCAAGGTGGCCTTGGCGCTGTAATGCCGGCCCGACGCCCGGCCACGCACCAGTTGGCTGAGGGCGGCGGCGGTGACGGTCACCCGCATCTCACCGGCCTGGGCCACAGGCTCGGGGGCATCGCCGTAGATGGGGCTCTTGCCGGCTTCGGTCACCAGGGCGGCTTTCATCGTCTCATCCTCTCAATATGTGTATTTCGCACATAATTGAGCGGTGACCGAAGCGAGTCAAGCGGATATGTGCATCATGCACATATCCGCTTGGGGGCGCTGGACGGCCGTCAGGCCTGCTTCATGCGCGTCAGCGTCTTGTCGGCCACGCCGGTGAAGTTGTTGGACAGCAGGTAGCGTGGGCTGGACTGCACCCATTTGTCCAGGTCGATCTCCTCGAACTTGCCGGCATCCCAGGTCTGGACGATTTCCAGATCCTCGGTGCCGACGTTGCGGATGGCGTGGCCGAAACCCTGAGGGATGTAGGCGACGTCGCCGGGGCCGAACTCCGCCACCTTGCCGCGCCCGCCGGAGCCGAACAGCGCCACCTGGCCCTTGCCGCGCAGGTAGTAGTGCCATTCGTTGGCGTTGACGTTCCAGTGCAGCTTGCGCATCGCGCCGGGCTTCAGGGTCATGATGCCGCCCGACATGGTGTGGGATGCCGGGAACTCATCCACCGTGGCCAGGCGGAAGGTGCCGCCGTCGAAGTCGCGCACGGCGCGGGGATCGTTCATGAGGCGGAACTTGTGGGTGGATTCCTTGGGCCATGGCGCCTCCAGCGCGTCGGCCGGTTGCAGGATGGCGCCCTTCTGGATGTAGACCTCGCCCTTGGGGAAGGCGTCGAACAAATCCTTGGGGAAGCCGAACTCCAGGGCCAGCATCTCCTTCGGCGTCACGTCCACCCAGTCGGTGATGGAAAAGGTGCCGTGTTCGGAAAAGGCGCCGTTGTCGAACGACAGGATGAAATGACAGGGCTTGTCGCCGATGGTCTGGATGGAATGGCCGTGGCCCTTGGCGAAGTACCACAGGTCGCCGGGGCCGAAATTGTTGATCTCACTGGCGCCCGACGGCTCGATCACCACCGTCTGGCAGCGGCCCTCGATGACGAAGGCCCATTCCGCCGCGATGGCGTGCCAGTGCAGTTCGCGTGAGGCGCCGGGGTCCAGGAACATGTGGACGCCGGCGATGCCCTTGCTGATGGGGAACTGGTGGACCGTCGCCTCCTTGGCCCAGCCACCGGATGTCACCTTGGGCTTGTTGCCATCCAGCGAGAATTTGAAGTCCGGCATCTCCTCCACGTCCTTGGGGTCGTGGTAGGCGACCGTATCGCCCTCCGGCAACGGCACGGCCTGACGGGCGTAGCCGCCGTCACCGCCGCGCGCCATGAACTTGTCGGTGGCCTCCGCCACGCTGCTGAAGCTGACCATGCCGCTGGCGCCGATGGCCGCGGCCTCCAGAAAGCCCCGCCGGGTGCTTTTGAACATTCGAACCCTCCCTGTGTCCGTCACCGCCAGATGTCGTGCCCTGCGGTGATTTGTCTTTGTGCCCAACTATTGACGGGGCGAAAGGGAATCGGAATGCTCGGTTAATAGATAACAGTGATCGGCGATACCGATAGCAATCATGCTTGATCCGCTGCACCTGCGAACCTTTGTCACCATCACCGAGGTGAAGAGCTTTTCGGAGGCCGGGCGACAGCTGGGCTTGTCGCAATCCAGCGTCAGCGATCATGTCAAACGGTTGGAGCAGTTCGCCGGCCAGCGGCTGTTCGACCGGGACACCCATTCCAATGCCCTGACGGACCATGGCCGGGCCATGCTGGAATTCGCCCGGTCCATCCTGGACACCACCGCCCGCGCCCGCCGTCATTTCGCGCAATCCACCCGCCGCCGCCTGTTTCGTTTCGGCGTGTGTGAGGATCTGACCACCGGCTGGCTGTGTGACCTGGTGCGGCCTTTCGCCGTGACCCATCCCGACGTCGATATCGACTTCACCATCGCGCTCAGCCGCACATTGACGGAGATGTTCGATGAGGGCCGGCTGGACATGGCGCTGTGCAAGCGCTGGCCGGAGGGTGACCGTGGCCGCCTGGTGTTCCGCGACCGCGTGGTGTGGACGGCGGCCACGGCCCAGCCGGTGTTCCGCGACGGAGAGGCGCAACTGGTGCTGTACCCGCCACCCAGCATCACCCGCTTCATGGCGCTGACGGCGCTGGAACGGGCGGCCACCCCCTGGCGCATCGCCTGCACCAGCGGCGACCTGAACGGCCTGGCCATGGCAACCCGCATCGGCCTGGGCATGATGGCCCATTCCAGCCGCCTGATCCCCGAGGGGCTTCAGGCCTGTGATGCCGACCCCCGCCTGCCCGACCTGGGCCAGGTGGAATTCGTGCTGCTGGAAAAGAAGGCCGGCGACCGCAAGTTCCTGACGGAGATGTCGCAGGCTATCGCCGTCAAGGCGGCGGCGGAGGCGGCGTGAGCTTGTGCGCGGTTTCCGCCTTTCACCGTATGCTCTGCCGGTCCGTAGGGTTCTAAGCTGATTGAAGGTCGGAAAATTGACCTGATGTCACTGGCTGGGTATCGTGTACTTGAGTTTATTGCGCGCGGGTTATCATGCAAAACGCCAAAGCTCACGAAACCACCGTTGTGGTCAGCATGCCGGACGATCTTAAGGTCGCCCTGGATGCGGAAGCGGCACGCAAAGACGTCAGCGTCTCCGACGTTGTTTTGGAGGCTGTGCGGCAGCGCCTGAACGTGGCGGCCCCCCCGCAAGCAGATGATGACGACCGTAAGGCGGCCTTCGCCCGGCTGCGTTCGTTTGCCGGTGTTGGCGTCGCCGCTGTCGGGCCGCAAGGCGACGCTGATATCATGCGCCGTATCCAGGAAATCCGGGAAGACTGAAAACGGCAATGGCCAAGCCGGGGATCGGGCAGGGTCTTTAGAGCGGAACGCGATCAGGTGATTCCACCTGATCGCGTTCCGCTCTAATCCTTCAATGGCGCCAGTAGCGCCGCCATCCGGTCCGGTCTGCCCTTGGCCCGTTCCAGGCGCGGATACCGCAAGCCGCCGGCATAGTCGATGCGGGCGGTGACCGCCTGGCCATCGACCTCCAGACCTAGGGTGACGGGGGTGATGGCGGCGTTGCGCACCGCCTGGGTCAGCGCCTCGGCGGTGTAGGGTGCCCCGTTCACCGTCTGGATGCGGTTGCCGATGCCGACGCCGGCGCGGAAGGCCGGGCCTTGCCAGGCGACGGTGCGGACCACGCCGCCCTTGCCGACCGACAGGCCGATGGCGTAGCCCAAATCCAGGGCGCCGCCGTCCACCTCCGCCTGGCGGAAGGCCTCGGTGGGCGTGTCGGTGAAGACCAAGCGGTAGCCGGCGCGCGCCAGGCCGTCCAGCAGGCCGGCATCGTCGTGCGTTTCCAGCCGGTGGGTGAAATAGGCGGCCCAGTCGTAGGGGACCAGGGCGTTCAGGGCGCTGCAAACGTCGTCGAAGGTATAGGGCCGGATGAGCTGGCCGCCCACGGGTGCCGGCGGGCTGGCGAAGAAGCTGCGGGCGAAATCATCCAGGCTCTTGGTTCCGCCGCTTTTCTCCCGCAGCAGCATGTCGACATCCAGCCACAGTAGCACGCCCTCGGGATAATAATCCTCCCGCCGTTGCCAGTCGCGCCACGACACGGCGTGGCCGATGTCGAACAGGGGGTCGTTGGTGCTGTCGCCCAGCGACTTCCAAGACCGGCCGGGCCGCGCCTGCATGGCGGCGGCGTCCAGCGCCAGCATATCCAGCGTGTCCTGGCCGCCGCGCAGGCCGGCGCGCGCCGCCAGCACATGGCCCCAGTACTGGGTCAGCCCCTCATAGACCCACAGCAGGCCGTCGCGCGTGGGGGTGTTGAAGTCGGCCGCCGCCATGTCCGCCGGCTGGCGGTAGCGGCCGTTCCAGGCATGGACGTATTCGTGGGCGATCAGGTCCAGGTAGGTCAGCTGGTGGGCGGCGTCCGTGAAATAGCCCGGCGACAGCATGTTCTCGCCCGAGCGCAGATGCTCCACCCCGCCGCCGGATTGCATCAGGTCGGTCAGGGTGACGATGGCGTCGTAATGGTCGTAGGGCGCGCCGCGGAACAGGCGGCGCGTCTGTGTCACCAAGGCGCGCAAGCCCGCCAGCTGGTCCGGCGTGACGGCCAGGCTGTCGGGCCTATCGGCCAGCAGGTCCAGGCGGACAGGGGCGCCGTCGCCGCCGAGGTCGGCCTGGGCGACATGGCGGCCGGCATAGACCGGGCCGTCCACCAGGGTTTCCAGCAAGGTGGGGGCGTAGGTGATGGTGTCGCCATCCGTGCCCTGCCGGTCCAGGGCGCCGACGGCCTGGAAGCCCGGCGGCAGGCGCAGGCTGGCCGCCACCGTCAGGTCACGGACAGGATGGCCCGCCGGGTACAGCAGCATGGATTGCCACTGCACCGTCAGCAGGTCGCGCGTCATGGCCAGGGCACCGGTGCGCGTGGGCGACAGATACTGGAAGTCGGCGGTCACGGCCAGGGCGCCCGCCGGCACATCGACATGGAAGGCGTGGACGTCCACCGGATCGCGCTGCCAGGGAAGCCGCTTGCCATCCACGGTGATGACCAGGCCCGCCAGGTCGGCCACGGCCACGGTGGGGGCGTGGCTGGCGGTTTCCCAGCGGGGATACAGCAGCGTCAGTGGGCCCGGACCCGCCACCGGGATGGTTTCATGCACCGTGAAGATGCGGTGCGCGGTATCGGTCGCGTCCACCGACAGCGTCAGGGCGTCGGACGTATCGGCCCAGGCCCCGTGGCACAGCGCGCCCAGGGCGGCCGACAGAAGAAGAACGCGCCGCTTCAGACCCATGATGATGAACGATGCCCCACCGCTTCAAACAGTGGGGTCGCTGTGCCAGGCCGGGGGCGCCCGTGTCAATCGCGGCCGTCACAGCCGCCCCCGGTCCCGGAACCCGCGTTAGGCGGGTACGCTCAGCGAAGCCATATCGATCACGAAACGATACCGCACGTCGGCGCGCTCCATCCGTTCGAACGCAGTGTTCACCTCATCCATGCGGATGATCTCGCAGTCCGGCAGGATGTTCTTCTCGGCGCAGAAATCCAGCATCTCCTGGGTTTCCGGGATGCCGCCGATGGGCGACCCCGCCAGCCGGCGGCGGGCCATGACGAAGGGGACGGTGCTGGGCGCCTCCAGCGGGCCGATCTGGCCGACGATGACCAGGGTGCCGTCCACGTCCAGCAGCGACATGTAGGGGCCGACATCGTGCTTCACCGGCACCGTGTCGATGATCAGGTCCAGGCTGGACTGGGCCTGGGCCATGGCGGCGGCGTCGGTGGAGGCCAGCAGGCGGTTGGCGCCCAGGGCCAGGGCGTCCGCCTCCTTGTCCTTCGTGCGGCTCAGCACCGTCACGTCGGCGCCCATGCCCGCCGCCAGCTTGACCGCCATGTGGCCCAGGCCGCCCAGGCCCAGCACGCCGACGCGGCTGCCGGGGCCGACCTTCCAGGTCTTCAGCGGCGAGTATGTCGTGATGCCGGCGCACAGCAGGGGGGCGGCGCGGGACAGGTCCAGCCCGTCCGGCACGCGCAGGGCGAATTCCTCACGCACCACCAGGTGCTTGGAATAGCCGCCGTAGGTGGGCTCGCCCGTCAGGCGGTCCTGGCCGTTATAGGTCTGGGTATTGCCCTGGCGGCACAGCTGTTCCTCGCCCTTGCGGCACTGGTCGCATTCCTGGCAGCTGTCGACCAGGCAGCCGACGGCGACCGCGTCGCCCACCTTGTGGCGGGTGACGGCGCTGCCGACCTCGATCACCCGGCCGACGATCTCGTGCCCGGGCACGATGGGGTATTGGCTCCAGCCCCAGTCATCGCGGGCCTGGTGCAGGTCGGAATGGCAGATGCCGCTGTAGAGAACCTCCATCACCACGTCGTTGGGGCGCGGGGTGCGCCGGGCGAAGGTGAAGGGTGCCAGCGGCGCGTCGGCGGATTGGGCCGCATATCCCATGGTCAGCATAGTCAACTCCTTGGATCTGCCGCGTCCTGGCCCCTCACGGGCTGCGGCGGCCCGTAGGAAGGCATCGTTCGGGGACGCTGACTATGCCCAAAGTCCGCAAGAGCTTATGAAGTAGAAGATACAATATGCCGTGTTCTCCGGCTGTTCCCTCAAGCGCCGGGCGTCGACATCCGCCGGCTTGGCTGATCCTCGGTTTCCAGTCCGCTAACGCTTCCCGGAAACCTCCGGCGGACGCGTCGCATCCTACAGCGGCATGAAGCCATGCTTCATGCCGCCGCGTCGGTCCAGCGCTGGCGCGACAGCCGGTCGGCCAGGAACGTGGCCAGCGCCTCCACCTTGGCGGGGCGGTTGCGCAGGCTGGGGGTGACGAAATAGACGCCGCCGGACGGGAGCTTCCACTGCGGCAGGATGGTCACCAGGCGGCGGTCGGCCAGGTAGGGGGCGGCGATGAACTCCGGCAGTTCCGCGATGCCGATGCCCTCCAGCACGGTGGGCAGCAGGGCATCGACGTTGGTCACCCGCAGGGGGCCGGTGGGGGCCACCGTCGCCTCCTGCCCATCGGGGCCGGTGAAACGCCACACGTCCTGGCGGGCGCGGTAGGCGTAGCCCAGGCAATGATGGGCGCGCAGTTCGTCCGGATGTTGCGGCAGGCCATAGCGCGCGATGTAGCTGGGGGCGGCCACGATGCCCCGGCCCATGGGGCACAGGCGGCGCGCCACCAGGGACGAGGCGTCCTCCATCACCGCGATGCGCAGGGCGGCGTCGAAACCGTCGCCCACCAGGTCCACCTGGGCGTCGCTCAGGTGCAGATCCACCGTCACCTGGGGATATTGCCGGAAGAAGGCCGGCATCAGCGGCGCCACCCAGCGCAGGCCGAAGGACATGGGCACGGCCAGGCGGATGGTGCCGCGCGGGGTGGTGGACAGTTCGCGGGCGGAATTCTCCGCCTCCTCCGCCTCGGCATAGACGCGGGCGGCGCGCTCCGCCACCGTACGGCCCAGGTCGGTCAGGGCCAGGCTGCGCGAGGTGCGGTTGAACAGGCGGCCGCCCAGCCGCTCCTCCAACCGGCTGACGGCCCGCGACACGGTGGCGACCGAGACGTTCAGGGCGCGGGCCGCCCCGGCGAAGGACCGTTCCTCCGCCACCTTGGCCATCATGGCCAGCCCTTCGAAATCCGGTAACGACGACATCGTCCAATCCGCAACGGTGAAGCCCCATCCTTTCTATTCTGGTGGGGCGCGCTGCGGTGAGCGATTTTTTATTCGGGGACTGGCCCCGTGCTGCCCCGCACCACCAGGCGGTGGGGCAGGGTGATGGAGCGTGCCGCCGCCTGCCGCCCGGCCAGGATGTCCAGCAGCAGGCCCACGGCGGCGCGGCCGATCTGTTCCATCGGCTGGCTGACGGTGGTCAGCGCCGGGTCCAGGTAGCGGGCGTAGCGGATGTCGTCGAACCCCACCAGCGACACCGCGTCCGGACAGCGGCGGCCCAGCCGGCGCAGGGCGGCCAGGGCGCCCATGGCCATCTCGTCACTGAAGCAGAACAGGGCGGTGGGGCTGTCGGCCGCCCCGTTCCCCAGCAGGCTCAGCGTCTCACGCTCGCCGGACTCGACGGAGAAGTCGCCGGTGGCGATGCGCAGGTCCGCTTCCGCGCCGTGCGCTTTCGCGGCGGCATGGACGCCGGCCAGGCGGTCGCGGCTGATGGGGCTGTCCAGCGCGCCGGTGATGACGCCGATGCGGCGATGGCCCAGGCCGTACAGATGGCCCATGGCCTCGGCCGCGGCGGCGGCGTTGTCGATATGGGCGCCGGACACGCCCAGGTCGGCGCTGAACTCACAGCCGTTGACCACCGGTGCCGCCGCCCCCTGGCGGGCCACCAGGTCGGCCAGGGCGTCGGGCAGGCGGTGGCCCAGGAAGACCAGGCCGTCGGCCTCCTTCCGGCGCAGCATGGCGGCGTATTGCTCCTCCCGCTCCGGCGCGTTGCGGGTGTCACCCAGCAGCACGGAATAACCGGCGGCCTGCGCCGCCTCTTCCGCGCCGCGGATGACGCTGGAGAAGAAGGGGTTGGAGATGTCGGGCACGGTCACCACGATCTTGGCGCTGCGCAGGGTGCGCAGGCTTTTGGCGGCGTGGTTGGGCTCATAGCCCAGGGCATCCACGGCCACCAGCACCCGTTCGCGCGTCGCCTCGCTGACGATTTCGGGATTGCTCAGCACGCGGGAAACGGTGGCGGTGGAAACCCGGGCCTTGCGGGCGACGTCTTGGATGGTCGGCATGATGGGGGCGAGGGTGCTGTCGAAAGGGTTCCGCTGGCAAGGGTTGCGACCGTGGGGCGGCGCTGTTATTCAATGTAAACGATTTCATGAACGGGAAAGGCGCCGAAGATGTCCGACGGACCGCTGCGTATGGCCATGGTGGGCGGTGGCCCGGGCGCCTTCATCGGGCCGGTGCACCGCATGGCGGCCGAGCTGGACGGCCGCATCCGGCTGGTGGCAGGGGCCTTCAGCCGCGACGCGGACAAGTCCAGGGCGGCAGCGCTGGGCTATGGCATCGACCCGGCCCGGGCCCATGGCGACTATCGCCGGATGCTGGCGGCGGAGGCGGCGCGGCCGGACGGCGCCCGGCTGGTGGCCATCGTCACCCCCAACCATCTGCACTTCCCCGTGGCCAAGGCGGCGCTGGAGGCCGGTTTCCACGTGCTGAGCGACAAGCCCGCCACCGCCACCCTGGAAGAGGCGGTGGAACTGGCGCGGGTGGTGGCGGACAGCGGCCGGCTCTATGGCCTGACCTACACCTACACCGGCTACCCCATGGTGCGTGAGGCGCGGGCCCTGGTGGCGCGGGGCGACCTGGGCGCCGTGCGCAAGGTGGTGGTGGAATACTCCCAAGGCTGGCTGTCGGACGCGGTGGACAGTGCCCAGGCCGCCTGGCGGGCGGACCCGGCGCAGTCGGGCCTGGGTGGCTGTATCGGCGACATCGGGGTGCACGCCTTCAACATCGCGGAGTTCGTCAGCGGCCTGGCCGTCACCCGGCTGAACGCCGACCTCAATCATGTGGTGGCCGGCCGGTCACTGGATGACGACTGCAACATCCTGCTGCGCTTCGGCGATGGCGTGCCGGGGGTGCTGGTTGCCTCCCAGGTGGCGGCGGGCGACCGCAACGGCCTGCGCCTGCGCGTCTATGGCAGCCGGGGCGGGCTGGACTGGTGCCATGGGGCGCCGGACGTGCTGACGCTGAACTGGCTGGACCGGCCGACCCAGGTGCTGCACGCCGCCAGTCCCTACCTCACCCCGGCGGGGCGGGGGCCGGCGCGCCTGCCCACCGGCCATCCGGAGGGCTTCATCGCCGCCTTCGCCAACATCTACCGCGACTTCGCCGACGCCATCGCCGGCGGGGCGACCGGGGCGCCGGTGCCCACCATCCAGGACGGCGTGCGCGGCATGGCCTTCGTGGCGCGGGCGGTGGCGGCCAACGGCGCCGGCTGGGTCGATCTGTGAAGGGGGCATGACGGCGATGCGCACGATCAAGGGGCCGGGCATCTTCCTGGCGCAGTTCGCGGGCGAGGCCCCGCCCTTCGACACGCTGGACGGCATCGCCGGCTGGGCGGCGGGGCTGGGATATGCGGGCGTGCAGCTGCCCACCGGGCCCGGCGGCCTCATCGATCTGGAAAAGGCGGCGGAAAGTGCCGTTTATTGTCAGGAAATCACCGGTAAATTGGCGGCCCACGGCCTAGTGGTGACGGAACTGTCCACCCATCTGCAAGGCCAGCTGGTGGCGGTGCATCCGGCCTATGATGCCCTGTTCGACGGCTTCGCCCCGCCGGCGGTGCGGGGCAAACCGGCGGCGCGCCAGGCCTGGGCGATGGAGCAATTGACGCTGGCCGCCAAGGCCAGCCGCAATTTGGGCCTCAGCGCCCATGCCACCTTCTCCGGCGCCTTGGCCTGGCCA
Organism: Azospirillaceae bacterium; assembly: GCA_028283825.1. NCBI lineage: Bacteria > Pseudomonadati > Pseudomonadota > Alphaproteobacteria > Rhodospirillales > Azospirillaceae > Azospirillaceae bacterium. The sequence goes on from JAPWJW010000001.1 coordinate 1,071,367, forward strand.
TACATGTACCCCTGGCCGCAGCGGCCGGCGGGTTTGGTGGAGGAGGCGTTCGCCGAACTGGGCCGGCGCTGGCGCCCCATCCTGGACGCCTTCGACGCGGCCGGGGTGGACCTCTGCTTCGAACTGCACCCGGGGGAGGATCTGTTCGACGGCGCCACCTTCGAGCGTTTCCTGGATGAAGTGGGCCAGCACGCCCGTGCCAATATCCTCTATGATCCCAGCCACTTCGTGTTGCAGCAGCTGGACTACCTGGCCTTCATCGACCGCTATCACGCCCGCATCCGCGCCTTCCATGTGAAGGATGCGGAGTTCCGGCCCGACGGCCGCGCCGGGGTCTATGGCGGCTATCTGCCGTGGGTGGAGCGGCCGGGGCGTTTCCGCTCACTGGGCGACGGGCAGGTGGACTTCAAGGCCATCTTCGCCAGGCTGGCCCAGTACGACTATCCCGGCTGGGCGGTGCTGGAATGGGAATGCGCGCTGAAGCATCCGGAGCAAGGGGCGGCCGAGGGCGCCCCTTTCATCCGCGACCACATCATCCGCGTCACCGACCGCGCCTTCGATGATTTCGCGGGCGCTGGCGTTGACCATGCGCTGATCGACACGCTGCTGGGCACGCGCCCGGTGTAAAGAACCAGAATAGCGAAGAAAAACAGAGGAAACGGGCATGCTTCACCTTCCATCCTATGCGCCCCGGCGCCGCGCCTTCCTGGCGGGCGCCCTTGCCGCCGGTGGCCTCAGCGCCCTGGGCGCGCGGGCGGCCGCGACGCCTTTCTTCAAGGCCAAGGGCCTGCCCATCGGCTTGCAGCTCTACACCCTGGGTGACGCGGCGCGCAAAGACCTGCCCGGAACCCTGAAGGCGGTGGCGGACATCGGCTATCGCTCGGTGGAACTGCCGGTGTTCTATGACCGCACGGCGGCAGAACTGGCCACTGCCTTCAAGGCGGCGGGGCTGGTGTGCGAAAGCGCCCATGTGCCCGTCCACCCCTACGGCCCCGGGCCGGCCCCCAGCCTGGCGGGCGACCTGGACGCGCTGATCGCCGACGCCCACACCCTGGGCCTGAAGTTCATCGTCATGCCCATGTTCCAGATCCCGGAGCGGCTGGACATGAAGCCCCGGCCGGGGGAGGATTTCGGCGACGCCCTGGCCCGCGTGGCCGGCCAGTTCACCGTGGATGACTGGAAGGCGACGGCCGCCTTCCTGAATGAGAAGGGCGCCGTCCTGAAGCGGGGCGGTGTGCAGATGGCCTACCACAACCATAATTTCGAGTTCGCGCCGGTGGGCGGTACCACCGGTTACGACATCCTGCTGTCGGAGACCGACCCCGACCTGGTGAAGATGGAGATGGACATCGGCTGGGTCGGGGCGGCGGGCCTGGATCCCCTGGCCCTGCTGAAGGCCCACCCCGGCCGCTTCCGCCTGATGCACCTGAAGGATATCAAGGCCAGCACCGTGCCCAACGCCGCGCTGAAGATGGACCCGGTGGAGGTGGGCGCCGGCACGCTGGACTGGCACGCCCTGCTGCCCGCCGCCGTGGCCGCCGGCGTCCGCCATTTCTATGTGGAGCAGGAGCCGCCGTTCACCCGCCCACGCCTGGATGCCGTGCGCGACAGCTTCCAGTACCTGGACCGGCTGACGGTTTGATTGTCCCGGTGACAAGGCCGGACGTGCCTTGATGGGGTGGGGGCCTTAAGCTGTCACCCCATGACCATCCTGACCCTGATCGGCCGCGCCACCTCCATCAATGTGCGCAAGGTGCTGTGGACCTGCCGCGAACTGGATTTGCCGTGCCGCCTGGATGAGGGGCCGGCGGATCCGGCACGGCGGGACGCCTTGCTGGCCCTGAACCCCGCCGGACAATATCCGGTGCTGCTGGACGACAGGCTGGCGGCGCCGCTGACCCAGTCCAACGCCATCTGCCGTTACCTGGCCACGCGGCAGGGGCGGGACGATCTGCTGCCGGTGGCTCCCGGCGCCCGCGCGGTGGTGGAACAATGGATGGACTGGCAGGCCACCGACCTCAACGGCGCCTGGCGCTATGCCTTCATGGCCCTGGTGCGCCGGGCGCCGGGCTTCGGCCATGCGGCGGACGTCGCGGCCAGCGTTGCGGCCTGGAACGCCGCCATGGTCCTGCTGGACCGGCGTCTGGCGCAGACCGGTGCCCATGTGGCGGGGGCCGCCTTTACCCTGGCCGATATCGTGCTGGGTCTGTCGGTCAACCGCTGGCGGCTCAGCCCCATCGCCCGGCCGGCCCTGCCGGCGGTGGAGGATTACTGGCGGCGGCTGGGTTCAAGGCCAGGTTTTGCCGATCACGTGGACAACGGCGTGCCCTGACACCTCCGAAAGCGACCCTGGCGGCCGGGGCGGTTCCGCGCCATCATCCGGCCCCAAGAAACGCCGGACAAGAAACGCGAAAAAGGGGGCTGCATGCGGGTTTTGGCTTTCATCGGGCTTGCGCTGGCGGTCGCGGCCGGTCCCGTCCGGGCGGCCGAAGGGGGCGCCGGCCCGGCCATTCATATCGAGGATGTGGTGGACTTCTACCGCGTCTATGATTCGGGCCACGGCGCGCCCACGGCCGAGGCCTTGCAGGGCTATCTGGACCACGGCAGCGACGGGCTGCACCAGTTCGCGCAGTTGCGCCAGCTGACCGGCCCGTCCATCGCGGCGGCCATGGCAAAACAACCGAAGATCTACGCCGACGCCAAGACCTGCCTGGATCTGCTGCCGGCGGTGAAGCGGCGCCTGGGTGTGGCGCTGCGCCGCCTGGGGGACATCTATCCGGCGGCGCGCTTTCCCCCCATCACCATCCTGGTGGGGCGTGCCAATTCCGGCGGCACCACCAGCCCGTCCGCCGTGCTGATCGGGCTGGAGGCGCTGTGCAGTGCGGGCTGGATGGACCCCAATCCCGAGAACCGCTTCGTCCATGTGGTGGCGCATGAGTACGCCCACGTGCAGCAACCGGCCAGCGATGTGGAGCCTGAGCATCCCACCTTGCTGTTCGCCGCCCTGCTGGAAGGCGGGGCGGAGTTCATGGCGGAACTGACATCCGGCGATGTCGGCTACGTCACCCTGAAGGCCTGGACCAAGGGCCGGGAGGCGGAGATTGAGACCCAGTTCGCCACCGACCGGGACAAGACCGACCTGGCCGCCTGGCTGTACAACGGTATCGGCACGCCGGAGCGGCCGGGCGATCTCGGTTATTGGGTGGGGTACCGCATCGCCAAGGCGTTCTACATCCATGCGGCGGACAAGCGCCAGGCCATCGCCCGGCTGCTGACGGTCAATGCCGATACGGCCAAGACCTTCCTGGACGACAGCGGCTGGGCGCCTGGCATTTCCTTGCCTGACCGGGTGTCGCCGCCGTGATTGGCGGCGATCCTGGTAAATTAAGCAAAGTTAACAATCCGCCCACGCTGGCTCAATGCGCTGGGGCCTAGCGTCCGGCGCCAAGGTGCCCTTGTTGGATGACGACGACGACGATGTCCCCACCGTTCCCCTTCCGCCCCTCACGCCAGGCTTTCCTGGCCGGCGTGGCCCTGCTGGCGCTGGCCGGCTGCTCCGTCGGACCGGATTACCAGCGGCCCCAGATCGCGGCCCCGGATGCCTGGCGCCCGGCAGACGCCCCGCCGTCGGCCGATGCCAAGCCCGCCCCCAAACCTGCCACCGACCCGTGGCCGGCGACGGACTGGTGGAAGGGGTTCGGCTCGACCCAGCTTGACGCCTTTATTGCCGAGGCGGAGTCCGCCAACGACGATTTGGCCGTCGCGGTGGCCAAGGTGCGCGAGGCCGACGCCCAGGCGCAGGTGTCGGGGGCGGCGCTGCTGCCCAGCGTTGGGCTGGACGGCAACGGGCAGCGCGACCGGGCCAAGAATTACCTGGGCGTGCCCAAGACCGGCAACAGCTATAGCCTGGGCCTGAGCGCCAGTTACGAGCTGGACTTCTGGGGCAAGAACCGGGCGACGGCCGCCGCTGCCATCGCCACGGCGGACGCCAGCCGGTACGACCTGGCCACCGTGCGCCTGACCATGCTGAGCGATGTCGCCACCAGCTATTTCCAGTCGCTGGAACTGCGCGAACAGGTGCGGGTGGCCGAGGACAACCTGGCCAATGCCCAGTCGGTGCTGGATGGCCTGCGCCGGCAGGCGGACGCCGGCATCGTGACCGCCCTGGACGTGGCGCAGCAGGAAACCACCGTCTCCACCCTCAATGCCGCCGTGCCGCCGCTGCGCAAGCAGTATCGGCAGTCGGTGGATGCCCTCGCCATCCTGCTGGGCCGCATGCCCGAACAGATCGAGTTGGCCGAGGGCGACACCCTGGCCAGCCTGTCGCTGCCCGAGGTGACGCCGGGCCTGCCCTCGGAACTGCTGGCCCGCCGGCCGGATGTGGCGGAGGCGGAATCGCAGCTGATCGCCGCCAACGCCAACATCACCGTGGCGCGCGCCGCCTTTTTCCCCAGCATCGACCTGACGGCGTCGGGCGGCTACGCCAGCGGCGCCCTGTCGAAACTGTTCGACCCCGCCAGCGGCCTCTTCACCCTGGCCGCCGGCCTGACCCAGCCCATCTTCGAGGGTGGCGCGCTGGAGGGGCAGTACGCCAACGCCCAGGCCAAGTATGACGAGCTGGTGGCCACATACCGCAAGTCCGTCCGCTCCGCCTTCGCCAATGTCGAGGACGCGCTGACCGCGGTGCGCGAGACCACCGAGCAGTTGGCGCGCCAGGAACAGGCCACGGCCACGGCCCGCCACGCTTATGAGCTGGCGCAGGCCCAGATGGCGGCGGGCACCATCACCATTCTGACGGTTCTAAACACGGAAACCGCGCTGTTCACCGCCAATGATGCGCTGGTGCAGGCACGGTTCGCCCGCCTGCAGGCCCTGGTCGGCCTGTACAACGCGCTGGGCGGCGGCTGGAGGCAAAGCTGAAAATGAAGAAGTTCCCCGCAAAGATGCGCATCAGCCGTACGCGCGCCGTCATGGCCGGCCTGGGCGGCGTCTTCGTCCTGGCGCTGGCCGGGGCTGAGTTGCTGCCGACCGAGCATTCCAACGCCGCCGCCCCGCCCAAGGGGCCGAACGCCGTGGACGTGGACACCGCCGTCGCGACGGCGGCCGACACGCCCGTCTACCTGGCGGGATTGGGCGCCGTCCAGGCGCTGAACACGGTGACGGTCACCAGCCGCGTGGACGGCGCCCTGGACCGGGTGTTTTTCACCGAAGGCCAGGTGGTGAAGCCCGGCGACCTGCTGGCGCAGATCGATCCGCGCACCTACCAGGCGGCCTACGACCAGGCGGTGGCGACCAAGGCCAAGGACGCGGCCCTGCTGGCCAACGCCAAGGTCGACCTGGAACGCTATGCCAAGCTGGCGCCGCAGAACCTGGCCAGCAAGCAGACCGTGGACACGCAGAAGGCCTTGGTTGCGCAGTATGAGGCGCAGCTGAAGGTGGACCAGGCGGCCATCGACAACGCCAAGACCCAGCTGGACTACACCCGCATCACCTCGCCCATCCAGGGGCGGACGGGCATCCGCCAGGTCGATCCCGGCAACAACCTGCACGCCACCGGCACCACCGGCATCGTGGTGGTCACGCAGCTGCAGCCCATCTCCGTCATCTTCACCCTGCCGGAAGAGGATCGGCTGGCCGTGGCCCAGGCCATGCACGCCGGCCCCTTGCAGGTCAACGCCGTGTCTCGTGACGGCAAGACGGATCTGGCCACCGGCACCGTCATGCTGGTCGACAACCAGATCGACCAGACCACCGGCACCATCAAGCTGAAGGCCAGCTTCCCCAACACGGACGAGCACCTGTGGCCGGGTGAGTTCGTGAACGTGAAGGTGCTGAAGCAGACCCGCCAGAACGCGCTGACCATCCCCACCGCCGCCATCCAACGGGGCCCGAAGGGCCTCTACGCCTATGTCGTGAAGCCCGACAGCACCGTGGAGATCCGCCCCGTGAAGACGGCGGAGGATACGGGTGGCGTCACCGTCGTGACCGACGGCCTGAAGGCCGGCGAACGCGTGACCATCAGCAACGCCTATCGCCTGCAGGACGGCGCCAAGGTCAGCTTCGGTGGCGGTGAAAAGGCCGCGGATGCCAGCCCGGCGGGGAGTGCCAAGCCATGAGCCTGTCCAGTCCCTTCATCCACCGGCCCATCGCCACCTCGCTGCTGATGCTGGGCGTGCTGCTGGTGGGTCTGGTGGCCTATCCGCTGCTGCCGGTGGCACCCCTGCCGCAGGTGGACTTCCCCACCGTGGTGGTCACCGCCACCCTGCCGGGCGGCAGCCCGGAGACCATGGCCTCATCCGTGGCGCAGCCGCTGGAATACCAGTTCGCTGAAATCCCCGGCCTCAGCCAGATGACGTCCGTCAGCACGCAGAACACCAGCCAGGTGACGCTGCAGTTCGACCTCAGCCGTAACATTGACGCCGCCGCGCAGGACGTGCAGACGGCCATCGACGCGGCCGGCGGCCAGTTGCCCAAGAACCTGCCGTCGCCGCCGACATACCGCAAGGTGAACCCGGCCGACGCCTCCGTCCTGGTCTATTCCGTCCATTCCGACAGCCTGCCCCTGACCCAGGTGGACGATTACGCGGAAAACGTCATCGCCCAGCGGCTGTCGCAGATTCCGGGCGTGGCCCAGGTCAGCATCGGCGGCCAGCAGAAGCCGGCGGTGCGGGTGCAGGTGGACCCGGCCAAGATCGCGGCCCTGGGCATCCAGATGGAGGATGTGGCCACCGTCATCACCAACGCCACGGTGAACGCGCCCAAGGGGTCCATCAACGGGCCCGCCCACAACTTCGTCATCTATACCAACGACCAGCTGCTGAAGGCCGAACCCTGGAACGACGTCATCGTCGCCTACAAGAACGGGGCGCCGGTGCGCATCCGCGATATCGGCGTGGCGGTGGACGGGCCGGAAAACAACCAGCTGATCGCCTGGCAGAACAAGGGCGAGGGCATCCTGCTGCAGGTGTTCAAGCAGCCGGGCGCCAACATCATGGACATCGTCAACAACGTGGAAAACGCGTTGCCCGGCGTCATGTCGGCGGTGCCGCCCTCGGTGCGCATGGACAAGGTGATCGACCGCACCACCACCATCAAGGCCTCGGTCGCGGACGTGCAGTTCACCCTGCTGCTGACCATCGCCCTGGTCGTGCTGGTCATCTTCCTGTTCCTGCGCAACCTGTGGGCCACGCTGATCCCCGGCGTCACCGTCCCGCTGGCCCTGTTCGGCACGGCGGCGCTGATGTACCTGCTGGGCTTCAGCCTGGACAACCTGTCGCTCATGGGCCTGACCATCGCCGTCGGTTTCGTCGTCGACGACGCCATCGTGATGGTGGAAAACATCTATCGTCACCTGGAGGAGGGGGAGACCCCGGTCCAGGCGGCGCTGAAGGGCGCCAGTGAGATCGGCTTCACCATCATGTCGATCAGCGTGTCGCTGGTGGCGGTCTTCATCCCGCTGCTGCTGATGGGCGGCATCGTCGGCCGCCTGATGCGCGAATTCGCCATCACCGTCACCATGACCATCGCCGTGTCGGCCTTCGTCTCGCTGACGCTGTCGCCCATGATGTGCTCCCTCTTCCTGAAGGATGAGAAGCACGCCAAGCACGGCCGCGCCTACCTGTTCATCGAAGGCTGTTTCGACTGGCTGGTGGCCAAGTATGGGAAGGGCCTGGACTTTGTGCTGCGGCACCAGTTCCCGACCCTGATGGTGTTCTTCGCCACGGTTGCGGCCACCGTCTTCCTCTATATCCAGATCCCCAAGGGCTTCTTCCCGCAGCAGGACACCGGCATCATCTCGGGCATCGCCGACGCCTCGCAGGATGTGTCCTTCACGGAGATGGTGCGCCTGCAGCACCAGCTGATGGACATCGTCGCCCAGGATCCGGACGTGGCCGCCTGGGGCACCTCGGTGGGCGGCGGGTCCCGCCCCATCAACAACGGCTTCGTCGTCATCGGGCTGAAGCCGCGGGATGAGCGGTCGGCCTCCGCCGACCAGATCATTGCCCGGCTGCGGCCCAAGCTGGCCAAGGTGAAGGGCGCCACCCTGTTCCTGCAGGCGGCCCAGGACCTGAACGTGGGTGGTCGTACCTCGCGCACCCAGTACCAGTACACCTTGCAGGACGCCAACCTGGTGGAACTGAACGAGTGGGCGCCCAAGCTGCTGGCCAAATTGCAGGGCCTGCCGCAGCTGCGCGATGTGGCCACGGACCAGCAGAACAACAGCACCACGCTGAACATGGTGATCGACCGCGACCAGGCCTCCCGCTTCGGCATCCAGCCGGCGCTGATCGACAGCACGCTCTACGACGCGTTCGGCCAGCGCCAGGTGGCGCAGTACTTCACCCAGCTGAACAGCTATCACGTGGTGCTGGAGGTCACGCCCGGCATGCAGGCCGACCCGGCCACCCTGAACAAGCTGTACATCACCTCACCCCTGACGCAGCAGCAGGTGCCGCTGTCGACCTTCGTGAAGTTCGACACCGACCACGTCAACTTCCTGTCCATCACCCACCAGGGCCAGTTCCCGGCCGTCACCCTGTCCTTCAACCTGGGTGCCGGCGTGTCCCTGGGCGAGGCGGTGGACGAGATTCAGAAGGCGTCGGCGGAACTGGGCATGCCGTCCTCCGTTTCCGGCACCTTCCAGGGCACGGCCCAGGCCTTCCAGTCATCGCTGAAGACCCAGCCCTACCTGATCGCCGCGGCCTTGGTGGCCGTCTACATCATCCTGGGCATGCTGTATGAAAGCTACATCCACCCGCTGACCATTCTCTCCACCCTGCCGTCGGCGGGCGTGGGGGCGCTGCTGATGCTGATGATCTTCCACTATGACCTGTCGGTCATCGCGTTGATCGGCATCATCCTGCTGATCGGCATCGTGAAGAAGAACGGCATCATGATGGTGGACTTCGCCATCCAGGCGGAGCGCCAGCAGCACATGGCGCCCATCGAGTCCATCCGTCAGGCCTGCCTGCTGCGCTTTCGCCCCATCATGATGACCACGATGGCGGCCCTGCTCGGCGCCCTGCCGCTGTGGCTGGAGAACGGCACGGGCTCGGAACTGCGCAAGCCCTTGGGCGTCACCATGGTGGGCGGCCTGATCCTCAGCCAGATTTTGACCTTGTTCACCACGCCGGTGGTCTATCTCTACCTGGACCGGGTGAACGAGTGGCTGGGCCGCCATGGCATCAAGCGCCGGGAGATCCCGGAGAATGAGCCGGGCGACAGCCATGGCCATGAGGTGGCGCATTGATCAAAGGCCCGGGATGCCAGCGGCATGAGAATTTGTCTCATGCCGCTGTAGGATGCGACCGCATCCGCCGGAGGTTTCCGGGGAGCGGAGCGGACTGGAAACCGAGGACAAGCCCAAGCCGGCGGACGCCGGCGCCCGGGGTTTGAGGGGGCATTTGATCCGATGAAGGTTCTGCTGGTTGAGGATAACGAACGGGTGTCGCGCTTCGTCGTGAAGGGCCTGCGTGAGGCCGGACACACCGTGGAACATGTCGACAATGGCCGGGACGGCATGTTCCTGGCCACGGGTGAGCCGTTCGACGTCATCGTCATGGACCGCATGCTGCCGGGCGATGTGGATGGCCTGACCATCATCGAAACCCTGCGTAAGCTGGGAACCCAGACGCCCGTCCTGATCCTGAGCGCGCTCAGCAGCGTGGATGAGCGCATCAAGGGCCTGCGCAGCGGCGGTGACGATTACCTGACCAAGCCCTTCGCCTTCGGTGAGTTGCTGGCCCGGCTGGACGCCCTCATGCGCCGGTCACCCACCGGCACGGCGCCGGAGACCAGTCTGACGGCGGGGGATTTGCGCATGAACCTGCTGTCGCGCAAGGTGACGCGGGGGGACCGCCCCATCACCCTGCAGAACCAGGAGTTCAAGCTGCTGGAATACCTGATGCGGCACGTGGACCAGGTGGTCACCCGCACCATGTTGCTGGAGGCGGTGTGGGGATACCACTTCGACCCCCAGACCAATGTGGTTGACGTGCACATCAGCAAGCTGCGCCAGAAGATCGATTGCGAGCCGGAGACGCCGCTGCTGCGCACCGTGCGCAACGCCGGCTACATGCTGACCACGGGCGGTTGAGGTGGCGGGGAAGGCGTCCATCCTGCCCCTGCGGTCCTCCGCCTTCACCCTGGCGCTCAGCTATGTGTTCCTGGGCGTGGTCAGCCTGGTGCTGTTCGCCGTGCCGCTGGGCTACGCCTGGCGGGTCACCATCGATGAGGGCCGCACCGAAATCCTGGAAGAGGACGCCCGGCGTTTCACCGAGGTGTTCCGCCAGCGGGGGCCGCAGGGGCTGGCGGACTTCCTGAATGAACGCATCGCCATGCAGATCGCGGGTGAGCGCATCTTGCTGTTCAGTGACCGGTCGCATGTGCTGCTGACCGGCAATCTGCCGGCCTGGCCCGAGAATATTCCAACCAAGCCCGGCCTTTTCACCGTGCCTGTCACCATCGGTGGCCAGACGGTGGATCTTCGCCTGATCCACGTGGCGCTGGCGGGGGGATACAACCTGGTGGTGGCGCGGGACTATTCCCGCTTCCGGCCCCTGGAGACCGGCTTCTGGTACAGCCTGTTGGCGGCGGTCAGCGTCCTGTCCCTGTTGGGCCTGATCGGTGGTTTCGTCATCCGCCGGGCGGTGCTGCACCGTATCGACAGTCTCAGCAGTTCCGCCACCGGCATCGTCCAGGGTGACCTGTCGCGCCGCCTTCCCACCAGTGGCGGCCGGGATGAATTCAACACCCTGACCCGCACCATCAACGGCATGCTGGACCAGATCGAACAGCTGGTGCACGGCGTGCGCAATGTCTCCAACGCTATCGCCCACGATCTGCGCACGCCGTTGGCGGAGTTGCGGTCGCGGCTGGAGGAATTGAGCGTCACCCGGCCGCCGGCACCTGAGACCTTCGCCGAGATCGACGGGGCGGTGGCCGATGTCGACCGCGTCATCGGCATCTTCAACGCCCTGCTGCGCCTGGCGGAGATCGACACCGGCGCCCGACGCTCCGGCTTCGTCGAGGTCGATGTGGCGGAGGTGGCGGCCGGGGCAGTGGATTTCTACCTGCCGGCGGCGGAACTGAAGGGCATCGCCCTGACCTTCCGGGGCGAACAGGGGGCCGGCACCGTGCCGGGGGACCCGGTGATGCTGGCCCAGGCGGTGGGCAACCTGATCGACAACGCCCTGAAGTTCACGCCCGAGGGCGGCGCCATCACGGTGGCGGTGGCGCGCCTGCCCGACGGCGCCACGGAGATGGTGGTGGCCGACGACGGCCCCGGCATTCCCGATGCGGAAAAGCCCCGGGTGACGGAACGCTTCTACCGTGGCGACACCGGGCGGGGCACGCCCGGTGTCGGCTTGGGTCTCAGCCTGGTCAGCGCCGTGGCCAAGGTGCACGGCGGTGCCCTCGACCTGGCTGACAACCACCCCGGCCTGCGCGCCCGCATGATCCTGGGTTAGATTTTCTAGGGCTAGGTCCTCCCGCCCTCAAGCGCCGGGCGCCAGCATCCGCTGGCTTGGCTGATCCTCGACTTTCAGTCCGCTTCGCTCCCGGAAAGTCTCCGGCGGATGCAGTCGCATCCTACAACGGCAGGAGAGTTCCTCTCACGCCGTTGGCGACGATCCTTTCCAGCGCCTCGAACCGGGGCGCCAACAGGCGGTCGTAAATCTCCTCGACCCGTGCCCGCACCTCATCGCGTGCCAGTTCCGGCCGGCCGCCGGGGAAGGGCGGGGCGGGCGCGTATTCCAGCATCAGCAGCAGGGCCTCGGCCGCGTCCTGGCCCACCACCTCCGCCGCCACGGTGAAGGCGAAGTCCAGGCCGGCGGTGACACCGCCGCCGGTGATGATGTCGCCGTCGCGCACCACCCGCGCCGGGTCGGGGATGGCGCCGAACAGGGCCAGCTTGTCCCGCCACGCCCAATGGCAGGCGGCCCGCCGCCCCGTCAGCAGCCCGGCCGCCGCCAGGATCAGCGACCCGGTGCAGACCGAGGTGACATAACGGGCGCCCGCCGCCAGGCGGCGGATGTGGGCCATGGTCTCCGCCTCCTCCATCACGGCGGCGACGCCGAAGCCGCCGGGGATGAACAGCAGGTCGCAGGTGTCGATATCGGCCAGCGATTCCGTGTCGGCGAAGGCAAGCCCCTCGCCTGAGGTCACCGTGCCGCCGGTGGCGGAGGCCACCCGCACCTGCGTGCCGGTCAGGCGGCTGAACACCTGGTGCGGGGCGGTGAAATCCAGCTGGGTCATCAGCGGAAAGACGAATTCCACAATGGTGAAGGGGCGTTGCGGCTGGTCCATGGGGTGGCTCCTGCGGTCTGGTTGGTGCGTGAACCATCACGCTGGACGGGCGCTGGCAGCAATGACATAAAACCCACCTTTACTGCCAAGGGTTGCCCGCATGCCGCGCACCATCGCCTTCCTGGCCTTCCCCGGTTTCCAACTGCTGGATGTCAGCGGCCCGCTGGCGGCGTTCGAGATCGCCGGCCGGTACGCGCGCCAGCCCTATGACATCCGAATCATGGCCCTGCACCCGGGGCCCGTCGCCAGTTCATCGGGCGCCTGCCTGCTGGCGGAGAGGCTGGTGGACGCGGGCGCCATCGACACGCTGCTGATCTCGGGTGGCGATGGCATCAACGACGCCTGGCGGGATGAGGCGCAGGTGGCTTACGTCCGGTCGGTGGCAGGGCGGGCGCGGCGGCTGGCCAGCGTCTGTTCCGGCACCTTCCTGCTGGCGGCGGCGGGTTTGCTGGACGGGCGGCGGGCCACCACCCACTGGTGCCGCACCGTGGAATTCGGCCGCCGTTTCCCCGCCGTGACGCTGGAGGCCGACCGCATCTTCATCCGCGACGGCGCCTATTGGACCTCCGCCGGCATCACCGCCGGCATGGATCTGGCGCTGGCCCTGATCGCCGAGGACCATGGCGAGGCCATCGCCCGCCGCACCGCCCGCCAGCTGGTGATGTATTACCGCCGCCAGGGCGGGCAGTCGCAATTCTCCGCCCTGCTGGACATGCAGCCGGTGGGCAGCCGCTTCGGCACCCTGCTGGCCTGGATGCGGGAGAACCTGGAGCAACCCCTGAAGGTGGAACACCTGGCCGACCGCGCGGCCATGAGCCCCCGTAACTTCGCCCGCGCCTTCGCGGCGGAGGTGGGGGTGACGCCGGCCAAGGCGGTGGAGCAGCTACGGCTGGAAACCGCCCGCGCCCGGGTTGAGGAAGGACCGGAACCCATAGACCGTATCGCCACCGAAACGGGTTTCGGCGATGGCGAGCGCATGCGCCGCGCCTTCCTGCGCGCCTACGGCGTCGCCCCCCAGGCCATCCGTCGCGTGGCGCGGGGGATGGCGGCGTGAAGGCCAAAAACCAGCGGCAAGACCCTCTTGCCGCTGTAGGTCCCGACCGGGACCGCCGGAAGTTTCCGGGGAACGTAGTGGACTGGAAACTGAGGATCAGCCAAGCCGCCGGATGGCGGCGCCCGGCGCTTGAGGGGACAATCAAGCCACGTTGATCAGCATGGCGCGGCTGTGCTCGGCCACGCCCCATTCCGCGTAGTCCATGCCCAGGCCGGACTGGCGGGCGAAGGGCATGGGCAATTCGGCGGAGAAGGCGCCGTGTTGGTTGATCCAGGCGCTGCCCACGTCCATTTGCTCCGCCAGGGCGACGCCGGCCGCGATGTCGCGGGTCCAGGCCGATCCGCCCAGGCCATAGTCGCCTTGGTTGGCCAGGGCCAGCGCCTCTTCCGTTGTGTCAAAGGCGATCAGCGGCAGGGCGGGGCCGAACTGTTCCTCATCGACCAGGCGGATACCGGGGCCCACGCCCTCGATGATCGCCGGCCGCAGGAAAAAGCCGGGGCCGTCGATGGGGCCGCCGCTCAAGATCCGGCCGCCGGCCGCCCGCGCCTCGGCCGTCAGGTCGAGGATGCGCTGGTACTGCGCCCGGTTTTGCACCGGGCCCATGTGGTGGGCCGGGTCCCAGCCGGGGCCGACGCTGGTCCCCTCGGCCAGGGCCACCAGCCGGTCGCGCAGGGCGTCGTGCACGTCGCGGTGGACCAGCAGGCGTTTCACCGCCGCGCAGAACTGGCCGGCCCCGGCGAAGGCGGTGCCGAACACCATGGCGGCGGTGCGGTCCAAATCGGCGTCGGGCAGGACGATGGCGGCATCGTTGCCGCCCAGTTCCAGGGTCAGGCGCTTCAGGGTCGGGGCGGCGGCCACGGCGATCTTGCGGCCGGTGATGGTGGACCCGGTGAAGGACACCTTGGCCACCAGCGGATGGCTGGTCAGCACCTGGCCCACGTCACCGTCGCCCGCCACCACGTTGAAGACGCCGGCGGGGAAGACATTGCGGCCGATGCGGCCCATCAGCAGGGCGGTCAGCGGTGTGAAGGGCGACGGCTTCATCACCAGGGTATCGCCGGCCAGCAGGGCGTTGGCCACCTTGGCCAGGCCCAGCACCACCGGCCCGTTCCACGGCGCGATGGCGGCGGCCACGCCCAGCGGGCGGTGCACCAGGCGGGCGCTACCGCCGCTGGACTTGGTGTAGTCCCGGTCGGGCAGCACCTGCCCCGCGATGGTGCGGACGTAGATGATGCCGACCGTCACCTCCGACAGGGCGCGGCGCAGGGGTTTGCCCGTCTCCGCCGTCAGCAGGATGGACAGGTCCTGCTTGGCGGCCTCCAGCGCGTCGGCATAGGCCAGCAGGCGGTCGCGCCGGTGTTCCCAGCTGGTGCGTGACCAGGCGGGGAAGGCGCGATGGGCCGCCTCGATGGCGGCTTCCGTGCCGGCGGCGTCGGCCACCGGCGTGGTCGCCACCACGGTTTCGCTGGCCGGATCCAGGACGGGCGCCCGGCCGGCGGCCGGCGCGTCCGCCCCGTCCACGGTCATGGCCAGATCCAGGCGCGCCACCCAGGCGGCGGGATCCGCAGGTGCTGCGGCGTAGAGGGCGTCCGTCATGGGGATCAGGCCTTGACCGTGTTGCCGGGAACGGCCTCGGGCTTGGCGGCGTCCCGGGGGTAGAAGTGCAGGCAGAAGGCGCTGAGGGCCACGAATACCAGCGATCCGCCCAGGCACAGATAGATGCCCAGGATGGCGCTGGGCGGCTGCGCCACCGGCCCGCCCTTGGAGGCGACATAGCCCATGGCGCCCAGCACGATGCCGGTCATGGAGGCGGCCAGGGCGAAGGATGCGCGCTCCACCACCGTGTAGACGCCGGCGAACACGCCCTCGCGGCGCAGGCCGGTGCGGCGGAAATCCTGGCCGATGGCGTCGGGCAGCAGCGCCTGGCCGATCAGCAGCATGCCGCCGGACGCCAGGCCGTTGGCCACGCCCAGGCCCAGGATGGTGGTCAACGGCGTTTCCGGCGTGCACAGCAGCCAGGGCAGGGTGGTGACGGCCAAGCCCACGGCGCCGATGTAGTAGGCGGCATAGCGGCCGTAGCGCGCGGTCAGCTTCACCCACAGCGGCTGGGTCACCAGCATGGCGATGGACTTCGCCAGGAAGAAGTAGCCCAGCACCTTGTAGGACTGGTGCAGGATCTGGGTGAACAGGAAGGGGGTGATGACCGTGGAGACCGCCACGTACAGCAGGCTGGTCATCTTCACCCCCATCAGGATGGCGAAGTGGTGGTTCTGGAAGGCGGTGCGGAACTGCGCCACCACGCCCATGCTATGGCCCTCCACCCTATCGGTGTACTTGGCCTTGGCGGTGGCGAAGAAGCAGGCGAGGCCGGTCAGCAGCACAATGAAGGCCAGGACGCCGCCCATGACGGCATGGCCCGGCAGGCCGCCGCCGAAACTGGCGATCAGCAGGGGGGCCACGAAGGACCCCATGACCTGGCCCAGGCTGGTGGCGCCGACGCGATAGGCCATCAGACGGGTGCGCTGGGTGGGGTCGGTGGTCATCTCTGCCGGCATGGCCAGGTAGGGGATGACGAACAGGGCGTAGCCGGTGGCGTTGGCCAGCAGGGCGACGGCCGTCACCGTCGTCAGCATGCCGGGCGACAGGTTGACCGGCAGGCGGAACAGCAGCCAGAAGGTGAGGGCGGACACCAGGGTGCCGGCCAGGATGAAGGGCCGGCGGCGGCCCCAGCGGCTGCGCGTCCGGTCGCTGACCACGCCGATGATGGGATCGACGATGGCGTCGTACAGCTTGGAGGCGCCGAACAGCAGGCCGGCGGTGCCGGCGGCCAGGCCGACATTGTTCACCAGGTAGCCCAGCAGCAGAACGCTGCTGGCGGAATAGATGGTGGCCATGGAAAAGGTGCCCACGGCCCAGCCCAGGGTGAGCGCCAGGGACAGCGGTTCCCGTCCCCCCAATGCCGACTCAGCGGAAGATGTGTTTGCCACGGGTGCCCTCTTGTCCTGTTCACGCCCGATTGTAGGTCGCTTTGACGAGCGGGCGAGCCGCACCGCCAGTTTGATCGCCTAATGATTATTCTTATCGCCCAACTGCCAGGGGGCCTCAGCCGTGGCCGATTTCCCACTGAACGGTTCGATATATAGCGCGACCAGGGCCAGGGGCGCAGCCCCCCGTGTTAACGGCACGTGACGTAAAGGCGCGGGGGAGAGGCGGGGCGTCAAATGCCCGTGCGGGCAGCGGCCAGGTCTTTTTCCAGGTCGGTCTTGCGTGCCATGTCCAGCAGGGCCGCTGCCATGGGCGGTGCCGGCACGCGGTTGGACAGGACCAGGCCGATGGACTGGCTGTGCACAGGGTCCACCAGGTCGATGGCCACCAGGTCGGGCGCGCCGCCAAAAACATAGAAGAAGGTGTGGGGCACGATGCTGGCCCATTCCCCATGGCGCAAATGGGAACAGACGCCCAGGAAGGAATTGCTGACGATGCCGGGCTTGATCGCGACCCCGATGCTGGCCGCCACCCCATCGATGATGCGGCGGTTCTGCATATCCTCGCTCAGCAGGCATAGCCGCTCGGTCGTGGCCTCCGCCCAGGTGATGGTCTCGCGGTTGGCGGCCGGGTGGTCGCGCCGCACGACCAGGACATAGCGTTCCCGGTACAGCGGCACGCGCCGTACGTTCTCCAGCACCTCGTTTTCCAGATAGGTCATGCCGCCATCGATCTCGAAGGCGTCCAACCCGCGCTGGATGGCGTGCGAGGTCATGGAACGGATTTCCACCATGGCCGCCGGGTGGGCCTTGGAAAAGCGCGCGGTCAGGAAGGACACGGTGGGCATGGCGGCAGGGATGACGCCCAGGCGCAAGGTGCCGGTCAGGCCCCGGCGCAATCCCGCCAGATCATCGCGCAGGCTGTTGTAGTCGGTCAGGATCTGCCGGCCCCAGGCCAGCAGCTTTTCCCCCTCCGGCGTTAGGCCGACGAAGCGGTGGCTGCGCACCACCAGGCGCACGTCCAGATCCTCCTCCAGCTTCTGGATGGCGGCGGACAGGGTGGGCTGGGCGATGTTGCAGGCCTCCGCCGCGCGGGCGAAATGGCATTCCCGGGCCAGGGCCACGAAATAGGACAGGTGACGCACCAGCATGGGCGGAGAACTTTCCCGAGGACGATCGTTATTCCCATATAACTATAACGATGATGCCGCATAAGGCCCGTGCGGCTCAATATCCCATCCAGACCGGCGGCATTGCGGTTATCGCTATTCCTGTTTGGACATAGCGATTAGGATGGCGCCCTATCCATCCCCCGCATGGGATGGGTGCCGAAGGTTGGATCACGATGCCGACGCTCAGCCTGCGCATACGCCTGGACCCCGATGGCCGCATCGGGCCGGGCAAGATCGAACTGCTGGAAAAGATCGCCGCCTTCGGCTCCATCGCTGCGGCCGGCCGCGCCATGGGCATGTCCTACCGCCGCGCCTGGGAACTGGTGGAGGAACTGAACACCCTGTTCGGCAGCACGGTGGTGGAACGGCAGATCGGCGGCAAGCAGGGCGGCGGCGCCCGCCTGACCGTGCTGGGCCTGGCCCTGATCTCACGCTTCCGCGCCATCGAACAGGCGGCGGCTGAGGCCGCGAAGGTCCACCTGGCGGCCTTGCAGGGCGAGGTGGACAAGGCGCATCCGCAAGCAGAAGAAGGAAAACCCGCGTGACCGTTCCGCCTGTTTCCGCCAGCATCCCCGCTGGCCGGCGCCTGGCCGCCCTGATCGCGGCGGAGGAAAAGGCCATGGCCCTGCTGGACGTCATCGAGGCGCGCGGCCTGATCGCGCCTGGCCGCACCGAGCGCGCGGTGGAACAGGACATCTATGCCCTGGCGGAAACGGAATTCGGCGTGGCCAAACATTGGCACAAGCGCATCGTGCGTGCCGGCGCCAACACCACCTGCGTCTTTTCCGACAATCCGCTGGTGCTGACCATCGGCGCCGACGACACCGTGTTTGTCGACCTGGGCCCGGTGTTTGAGGAGTGGGAGGCCGACGTGGGCCGCACCTACGCCCTGGGTGATGATCCGGAGAAGCACCGCCTGGTGCATGATCTGGAACGGATGTTCGATGTGCTGGCCCGCCATTTCCATGACCATCCCGACATCACCGGGGCGGAACTGTATACCCACGCCCAGAAACTGGCGGATGCGGCCGGCTGGGTGTTCGGCGGCGCCATCGCCGGCCATCTGGTGGGGGAATTCCCCCACGCCCGCCTGCCCGGCGACAAGGAACATTACCGCGTCAGCCCCGCCAACCCCACCCGCATGCGCGACCTCGACGCCCTGGGCCAGGAAAAGCACTGGATCCTGGAAGTGCACCTGGTGAACCATGCGCGCACCTTCGGTGGTTTCTATGAGCGCCTGCTGTTGCCGTCGGTTGTGTGACGGGCGCATCACAAACCTTTCGCACATGCAAAACTTTGACGTTTAATCGCACTTCGATCTGCACTAGTCTTATGTCCAAAGGGGTTCGGCCTTGAGCCGCCCTATAAACAGACATGCAGATGCGAGGGGCGATGAACTCCATTCGGTATACTGGCATGACATCCGCCGCACAGCCGGCGAAACGAACGAAGTTCGTCTATAGAATCGTGGCCTTCACGGCCGTATTCGTGGCGCTTGCCTTCAGCGCTCTAGGCTACCTCATCTACTCAGTTTCAAGTGATACTTTAACGGCGCAAATCAATACTCAGATCAAGACGACGGGCGAGTCGGCGGCGGACGGCATCCAAAAGTGGTTGATGGGCCGCGTCTCGCTGGTGCGGAACCTGGCGGATGAGGTGGCGGTGACCGACCCCGGCCACGTCAAGGATCTGCTGAACGGCCCCACGCTCAGCGGCATCTTCAGCCCGGTCTATTACGGCGACAATGCCGGCGTCTTCACCATGTTCCCGGCCCTGGACCTGCCGCCCGGCTACGACCCGCGCCAGCGCGGCTGGTACAAGGCGGCGGACGCGGCGCGGCAGACCATCATGACCCAGCCTTATGTCAGCGCCTCGGGCGGCAACCTGGTGCTGACCATCGCCAGCCCGGTGATGAAGGGCGGCGCCCTGGCCGGCGTGGCCGCCGGCGACCTGGATCTGGTCATGATGAAGACCTTCCTGGCGTCCTTTGACCTGGGCGGCAACGGCCAGGTGTTCCTGATCGACGGTGACGGCACGGTGCTGGTCCATGCCGACAAGGACCGGGTGATGAAGAAGCTGGCCGACGGGTTCGTCATCCAGGACCATCTGGGCCATGCGCCGGAACAGGCGGGCGACACCCTCACCTCCTTCTATCCCATCAAGGACCTGCCCTCGGCCAAGTGGTACGTGGGCGTCACCATGGACGCGACCAAGGCCTTCGGGCCGTTGCGGTCGCTGCGCACCCTGATCCTGGCGGCGACCGCGGCCACGGTGGCGGTGCTGGTGGTTCTGCTGGGGGCGCTGATCTACCGCATGGTGGCGCGGCCCATCAACCAGATCACCCAGACCATGACGGCGCTGAGCGAGGGGGCGATCGACGTCGCCATGCCGGCCCTGGACCGGCGGGATGAAATCGGCGCCATGGCCCGCGCGCTGGAAATCTTCAAGCGCAACGCGACGGAGGTCACCACCCTGCACCTGGAACGCACCCAGATACAGGAGGAGACGGAGCGGCAGCGCCGCGCCGTGGCGGAACGGCTGGCCAATGATTTCGAGGCCAACGTCTCCACCGTCCTGCGGCGGGTGGCGCACAGCAGCGGCCAGGTGGACGCCGAAAGCAACCATCTGGCGGCGGGGCTGCAGACCGCGCGGCAGAGCAGCGACGCCATCCGCGCCGCGACGGATGAGACCTCCACCAGTGTGGAGACGGTGGCGGTGGCGGCCGAACAGCTGTCGTCCTCCATCGGCCAGATCGCCACCCGCGTGACCCAGAGTGCCGAGATCGCGACCGATACCGCCACCCGGGCCGAAACCGCCCGCCGCACCATTGAGCATCTGGCCGGCCAGATGGAAAAGATCACGGAGATCGTGAACCTGATCACCCAGATCGCCAGCCAGACCAACCTGCTGGCGCTGAACGCCACCATTGAGGCGGCCCGGGCGGGGGAGGCCGGCAAGGGCTTCGCGGTGGTGGCGTCGGAGGTCAAGAACCTGGCCAACCAGACCGCCAAGGCGACGGAGGACATCACCGCCCAGATCGAGGCGACGCAACAGGCCAGCGGCCGCGCGGTGGCGGAGGTGCGCTCCATCGCCGAGGTGTCCTTGCGGGCGCAGGAGGTGGCGGCCGGCATCGCGTCGGCGGTGGAACAGCAGGGGGCGGCGACGCGGGAGATTTCCCAGAACGCCACCATCGTCGCCCGCGGCACCCGCGCCGTCACCACCAACATCCACGCCGTCAGCGACGTGGTGGTGGACAGCGCCGACCGCGCCAGCCACGTGCTGGGTACGGCCGGCGAGTTGGCGCTGCAGCTGAAGGCCCTGGACGAACAGGTCAGCCGCTTCGTCACCGCCGTGCGGGCGGCGTAAGGTCAACCCACTGGCATGGGTTCAGCCCATGCCAGTGTAGGCCCCGACTGGGGCCGCCGGAGTTTTGCGGGAAGCTTAGCGGACTGCAAAACGAGGATCAGCCAAGCGGCCGGGTGGCCGCGCCCGGCGCTTGAGGGACGGTATGGATCGTTTCGGAAAAGTTACACGAAGGGTTGTTTTTAAAAGTTAACTTGGGTGCGGCGGGCGATTTGGCACACTCGGTGGCGGTATAGCCTTCCGAATAGGGGTCGCCGCCTGTGCCCATCGTCAAGAACCTGTCCCTGCGGTTGCGCATCGTGCTGCCGCTGCTGGCCGTTACCGTGCTGGGCGTGGCTGGCCTCATCGGTTATGCGGTCCAGGTGCAGGTCACGGCCAGTGAAGGGGCGGCCCGTCGCCTGATGACGGAGATGGCGGCCAGCCAGTCCCGCCAGATCGTCGGTGTGATTGACGAGGCGCTGGCCGCTGCCCGCACCGATGCCGCCTGGACCGCGTCCCTGATCAAGGGCGGCGACCTGGATCGCGCCGCCTTTGGCCGGGCCCTGAACCAGATACTGCACGCCAACCCCGCCGTCACCGGCGTCTATGCCGGGCTGGAGCCCAACGCCGATGGTGGCGATGCGCGTTACAAGGGCACGGATCTGGGCGACAAGGACGGGCGGCTGATGCTGTACGCCTTCCGCCGTCCCGATGGCACGACGGGCGTGGAAACCACCCCCATGACCGGCGATCCGGCGGAGGAGAACTGGTACCACCGCCCCCTGCGGGACGGGCGGGAGACGGTGACGCCGCCTTATTTCTATGAGGTCGGCCATACCCAGGTGCTGATGACCACGGTGGTGGCGCCCGTCGTCGTCGATGGCAAGGCGCTGGGTGTCGCCACCGCCGACCTCAGCTTGAAGCGCATCCAGGCCGATGTGGGGGCGTTGCGCCCGTGGGGCGACGGCTACGCCCTGCTGTTGTCAGGGGATGGCCAGTGGATCGCCAACCCCGATGCCGCCGTGCTGGGCAAGCCGGCGCAGGCCGGGTGGGCGCGGGGCCTGCTGGCTGCCGTCGCCGATGGCGGGCCGCATGAGGGGGCCTTCGTCGATCCCGTGACGAAGGCGGAAATGACGGTGGTGATGGTGCCGGTGCATTTCGGCCGGGCGGGCGAGGTCTGGGGCTTCGCCGTGGCCGCCCCGCGCGCCACCATCCTGGTGGAGGTGTGGGCCACCCGCGACCGGTTGATGGTGGTGGGCGGCCTGGTTTTGGCTGTGGTCTGCGGCCTGGCGACCCTGATCGGCACCAATCTGTCGCGGCCCTTGCAGGTGATGACGGCGGTCATGGGCCGGCTGGCCGGCGGCGACACCGGGGTGGCGGTGCCGTCCCGCGACCGGGGGGATGAGATCGGCGCCATGTCGCGCGCCGTCCAGGTGTTCAAGGAACAGTCCATCCACATGGCGGAGATGCGGGAGCGGCAGCAGGCGCTGGAAGCCCGCGCCGCGGCGGAACGGCGCCAGGCCACCCTGGACGTGGCCGGCAATTTCGAAAGTGAGGTCGCGGGCCTGGTGCGTGCCTTGGGATCGGCGGTGCGGACCATGACCGGCGTGGCCGACGGCCTGAACCGCACGGCGGCGGCCGTGGTGCGCGAGGCCGACGAGATGCAGGGGGAGGCGCAGCAGGCCTCCGCCAACGTGCAGACCATCGCCGCCGCCACGGAGGAACTGTCCGCCGCCAGCGATGAGATCGCGTCCCAGGCCGTCCGCGCGGCGGAGATCGCGGCCGAGGCGGTGGGCCAGGCGGAACGCAACGGCGACCGCATGCGCCGGCTGGACCAGGCGGCCCAGCGCATTGGCGAGATCGTGGGCATGATCGAGGCGGTGGCCGGCCAGACCAACCTGCTGGCGCTGAACGCCACCATCGAGGCGGCGCGGGCGGGTCCGGCCGGCAAGGGCTTCGCCGTGGTGGCGGGCGAGGTCAAGGCGCTGGCGACCCAGACATCCCGGGCCACCGGCGACATCGCCCAGCAGGTGGGGGACGTGCAGACGGCGACGGTGGAGGCGGTGGCCGCCATCGATGCCGTCATCGCCACCGTCCGCACCATCAGTGAGATCGCCGGCCGCATCGCCGGCGCGGTGCAGCAGCAGGGGGCGGCCACGCTGGAGATCAGCCGCAACATCCAGCAGGTGTCCATGGGAACGGCGGCCGTCAGCCAGCGCATCACTACCGTCAGCGGCGCCATGGCGGCGGCGGGCGACGGCGCTGGCCAGGTGTTGCAGGCGGCCCAGGACCTGTCGCGGGACACCCAGGGCCTGGACCGGCAGGTGGAAAGTTTCCTGGCTGCCGTCCGCGCCGGTGGCTGAGGCCCCCGGGGTCGAGGTTCAAAGCGGCCCCATCCGCAGCCCATATATTGGATATGGACGGCGGGCCCCCATCCGGTCCAGGCTGTCGCCAGTGCCGGGAGCGGGGCCTGGCGTTTCCGTGCGTCCCTTGGGATGCGCCAAAGAACAAAGCAGATGGGACTTCGATCCGACATGACTTCACGACTGCACCGCGCGGCGCTGGCGCTGGCCCTTTCCGTCTCCGTGGCACCCTGCGCCCTTGCGGCCAACACCACGCCGGAGGCGGTGGCCCCCACCCGGACCCTGACGGCGCGCGACGCCTTCGCCCTGTCGCAGGCCAAGGACGTGCAGATCAGCCCGGACGGCAAGCGCATCGCCTATACCCGTTCGTCCGAAGACATCATGACCGACAACGCCCGCAGCGAGGTCTGGCTGGTGGATGTGGCCAGCGGCCAGCAGACGCCGCTGGGCGTGCCGGGCAGCGGCCGGGCGCGCTGGTCGCCCGACGGCACGCGCCTGGCTTATGTCGCCAAGGGCCCGGGCGACAAGCCGCAGATCTGGGTGCGCTGGCTTTCCGGCAACAGTGCGGCCATCACGGCCCTGCCGGAGGCGCCGTCCGATATCGCCTGGTCGCCGGACGGCAAGCAGATCGGCTTCACCATGTTCACGCCGGAGGAGGGCGCCAGCCTGGGCTCTCCCCTGGCCGCCCCTGAGGGCGCCAAGTGGGCCGATCCCATCAAGGTCATCACCAAGATCAACTACCGTGCCGATGGCGAGGGCGTATGTGCGCCCCGGCTTCAACCACATCTTCGTGGTGCCGTCCGACGGCGGCGCGCCGCGCCAGCTGACCAACGGCCAGTATGACGACGGCGGCGCCCTGTCGTGGATGCCGGACGGCCACCACATCCTGTTCAACAGCAACCATGGCAAGGATTGGGAACGCGATCCGGAGAATTTCGACGTCTTCTCCGTCGACACCACCAGCGGCGCCCTGACCCAGCTGACCACCCGCCACGGCCCGGATGGGGAACCGGTGGCCTCGCCCGACGGCAAGCTGATCGCCTATGTCGGTTTCGACGACAAGCTGATGGGCTACCAGAACGACGTGCTGTCGGTGATGAACGCCGACGGCAGCGGCGTGCGGGCCCTGACCGCCAACTTCGATCGCGACCTCGGCAGCCCGCGCTGGGCGGCGGATGGCCGTTCCATCTATGCCACGTACACCGACCGGGGCGTCACCAAGGTGGCCCGGGTCACCCTGGACGGCAAGGTCACCACCGTGGCGGAAGGTTTGGCGGGCAGTGAGCTGGACCGGCCCTATTCCGGCGGCGGCTACAGCGTGTCCAAGGATGGCGTGGTCGCCTTCCCCTGGGGTGACACCACCCGCCCGCCGGACGTCGGCATTTCCAAGGGTCCGGGGGAGCAGAAGCGCCTGACCGACCTGAACGCCAGCCTGTTCGCCGGCAAGGTGCTGGGCACTGTGGCGCCGCTGCCGGTGAAGTCCTCGGCCGGCGGCCTGGCCATCGACGCCTGGATGGTGACGCCGCCGGACTTCAACCCGGCCAGGAAGTACCCGTTGATCCTGGAAATCCACGGCGGGCCCTTCGCCAGCTACGGCCCGGTCTGGTCGACGCAGGACCAGCTGTACGCCGCCGCCGGCTACATCGTCGTCTATGCCAACCCGCGCGGGTCAACCTCGTATGGCGAGGATTTCGCCGACCAGATCCACCACAACTATCCCTCCCAGGATTATGATGACCTGATGAGCGTGGTGGACGCCGCCATCGCCAAGGGATCGGTGGACGCCGATAATCTGTTCGTCACCGGCGGGTCCGGCGGCGGCGTGCTGACCGCCTGGACCGTGGGCAAGACCGACCGCTTCAAGGCGGCGGTGACGCAGAAGCCGGTGATCAACTGGACCAGCGAGGTCCTGACCGTCGACGGCTTCAGCTTCATGGCCAAGTACTGGTTCGGCAAGATGCCGTGGGAGGACCAGGAGCAGTACTGGCGCCGCTCGCCTCTCAGCCTGGTGGGCAACGTCAAGACGCCCACGGCGGTGATGGTGGGCGAGGAAGATCACCGCACGCCGCCCAGCGAGGCGGAGCAGTACTACGCCGCCCTGCAATTGCGCAGTATCCCCACGGCCCTGATCCGCGTGCCGGGCGCCAGCCACGGCGGCCTGGCCGAACGCCCGTCGCAACTGGTGGGCGAGACCAACGCCATCCTGGCCTGGTTCAAGAAGTACCGGACGGATGTCGAGGCGAAATAGGCCTGCTCAGCGAGCGGTACGACGGCTTCAACATGATTGTGGAAGCCGTCGTAATGCCTTTTTGGGGGGGCTGACGGCTAGCTTCCTGGGAACAGGGAGCTCGCCGTGTTCAGGCCATCGTGGGAGGTCGATGGGCTTAAAGGGCCTAACACGGCAGATCGTTCTTGCCCCTTCCTCCTCAGGCCGACGGGCGTGATGTCTTTACTATTGCCGAGAGTCACGCCACCATAACGATAGTTATGTCGGTCACGGGTGACAAAAATGACAATAATTTCTAGAGTATTTCTCGCTATTATTGCGTTGATCTCGCTTTCCGGGGCTGCATTTGCGCAGGGTGTTACCTCGTTCAATGGCCGCACGGGTGCCGTGGCGCCGCAGACGGGTGATTACGGCATCAGTCAGATTTCGGGGGTTCCCAGCCAGAGCCAAGCCTCGGGTTGGCTGGACAGTGCGTTCTGTGGCACGGTGGGTTATGTACTCGCCCGTACTACTGGAAGCTGGGTCTGTTCTCGCAACATACCGCTGAACGTGGTGTGGTTTGGGGCCGACGCAGGAGGCGTGGCCGACAGTACGACGGCCATTCAAACCGCCATGAATGCCGCGTCTACAATTGGGGCCTGCGTTTATGTTCCCAATGGAACCTATCTTGTCTCCTCCATAACGTGGCCAGGTCTTTCTTCAACAACGTATCCTTATTTTGCACGCCCATGTTTGTATGGAGATGGCCCAGGCAGTCGTATTCTCCAATTATCTTCCTTCAAGTCGAACAACGCACTTGTTATTGGGAATGGTACGCTAAATGACAATGGTGATGGTTACGTTCATGATATAGCTATCGAATCACAGGTAAAGAAAGATAGTGGCGCTTATATTTATGCAAAGGGGGCCGCTCGGCTGAAATTGCAAAATATATATATATGGAAGACAGTAATGCTTGGAATTGCGTCGTCGTGGATGGTGTCGATTTTCATGCCTTGTCAAACCTGAAGTGCTACACGCCAGCAGGCGATGCTATATATGCATATGATGGTTTTGATTGTGGATATACACCCATATCAAAAAGCGTAAATGCACCCACTGCGAGCGGAAGTAACGTAATTCATCTCTCCAGTACGTCCGGAATTTCGGTGGGCATGTCTGTATATGACATCAATGCGGGGCCGAATACGGCATTCAGCGGCACTGTTCAAAGTATAGTTACAAACACAAGTGTTACAATGACGGGAAATTGGTCATATCCGAATCCCATTGTCTCCGGCGATACGCTCGTATTTGGTGCGAGTTGTGGTGGAACTGGACTGGTAATTGACGGCGATACCACGCTGATGGGTGGCTCCAGGTATGGTATTACATTATCCGGTGGTCTGGGTGGAGTCTATATTTACAGTTTGCACGCATATTCATTCGCCAGTCACGCAATATATGTCGACACTCTTAGTGCGAATGGCATTCCGAATCGTGAAATCTTCCTCGGGCAATTTACTGACATCGATTCAAATAAGGGTGCAGGATTATACGTAAATAATAACTCTATAGGCGTTCTTCAGATTAATGGTGCGTGGATTGGTGCTTCCGGATCTGACGCGGTATTCATTGCGCAACAACATACAACTCAGAATCCTGTTGATACGGGTGCTCTCGTTTACATTGCGAATTCGAGAATCAGCCAGAGCAACGGAAGTTGCTTGCGCTATGCGGATACCGGGACACTTGTCTTAACAGGAAACGTAATGAGCTGGTGTTACGGGGCCGGGGGTGATGGACTATCCGTCACGTCTAATGATAGCAGGCCCAAGATCACGGCTACGGGAAACGTATTCCAGTCCAATAACCACTACGGTGTTTATATATATGGTACGGCTCCAGCCTCCATGGTCTGGGTTGGCAATCAGTGGAGTGGCAATACTGGAGGGACTCAGGCTGGCATTGTACCGAGCGCCAACGTGTCGTGCATTGGTAATGTTGGTGGCGGCACGGGCTGTTGACGGCGTCCTAATGGTAAAAAAGCCCCGGCTCGGTTGTTCAGGCCGGGGCTGTTTCTTCAATGGCCGCGCGCAACACCGGTGCCGGTGCGATGCCCGGCGGGGAAGCCGTGGGGCCGCGCCGTCCAGGCCAGGGCGAGCCCCGCCAGGATCAGTGCCAGCATTGCCCAAGGGAAGGACACGGGGCCCCAGGCCTGCAACAGCACGCCACCCGCCAGGCCGCCGCCGGCGATGGCGCTGTTCCAGGTGACGACGTTCATCGACAGGGCCACGTCGGCGCCGTTGCCGGCGCTGTCGGCCAGCGCGGTTTGCAGCAGGGTGGCGGCACCGCCGAAGCTGAGGCCCCAGACGGCCGTGCCGGCATACACCACGGCCGGCGATCCGCCCCCCAGACCGAAGGCCAGGGCGACCAGGGCGAAGGCGCCCAGGCTGGCCAATACGGCGCCGCGCAAATGACGATCGACCAGGCGGCCGGTGATCCAGATGCCCGCCAGGGCCGCGACACCGAACACCAGCAGCACCAAATCCACCCGGTCACCCAGGCCCGCCGGGGCGACGAAGGGCGCGATGTAGGTGTAGAGGATGTTGTGCGCCAGCATCCAGGCCATCACCACGCCCAGCACGGGACGCACGCCCGGCGTGGCCAGGACCCGGCGCAGGGCCATCCGGGCGCCCTTGGCCTGCCCCGGATAGTCGGGCACCGCCAGCAGCACCCAGGCGACCAGGACCAGTGTCAGCAGCGACATGAGGCCGAAGGCCAGGCGCCAGCCCACCAGGGTGCCGGCCCAGGTGCCGAGCGGCACG
The DNA here is from genome assembly GCA_028283825.1 of Azospirillaceae bacterium. NCBI lineage: Bacteria > Pseudomonadati > Pseudomonadota > Alphaproteobacteria > Rhodospirillales > Azospirillaceae > Azospirillaceae bacterium. The sequence goes on from JAPWJW010000001.1 coordinate 1,099,622, forward strand.
CCCAGCGACAGGGCGATGGGCGTGCCCACCATGGCCACCGCCATGGCCCGGCCCTGCTGGTCCGGCCGCACCATGCGGCGGGCGTAACCGGCCAGCAGGCTCCACGCCAAACCGGCCGACATGCCGGCCCCAAAGCGCGCCGCCAGTGTCAGGACGAAGCTGGGCGACAGGGCGGTGATGGAATTGAACACCAGGAAACCGAGGATGGTCATCATCAGCACCGACCGCCGGCGCCACCCCTTCGTGGCGACGGTCAGCGGAATGGCCGCCAGTAGGGATCCGGCGGCGTAGGCGGTGATGGTCTGCCCCGCCAGCGATGGTGAGACGCCTAGGCCGGCGGCCATCTGTGGCAGCAATCCGGCGGGCAGGGTTTCGGTGGCGATGCAGATGAAACCGGTCATCGCCAGGGCTAGCAGGCCGGCCAGGGGCAGGCGGCCTGCCGCCGTTGCGGTCCGGCTACCGGGCGTTCTTGCGTCCATGATGTTCTATAATCCCGCTATATATGGATTGATCGGTCCGTAAATAGCGGAGCACAGGCATCTTGGCAAGAATTTATGGAACGACTAATCTACAAGTCGGCGACATGGATCATCCATGTCGCGCTAGGACGCGACGGCGTCCGCCGGAGCGTTTTGGGGAGCCGAAGGCGGACTGAAACGCGAGGAAGCCCCAAGCCGCCGGATGGCGGCGCCCGGGGTTTGAGGGCGGCTGTAAGGAGAACACCCATGGCGCGTACGGGACGGCCCCGCGAGTTCGACAGGCAAAAGGCGATCGAGGCGGCGATGACCCTGTTCTGGGAACAGGGGTATGAGCCGACCTCGCTGGCCCAACTGAAGGACCGCATGGGCGGCATCTCGCCCGCCAGCTTCTATGCCGCCTTCGGCTCGAAGGAGGCGCTGTTCCGCGAGGCGGTGGCCCGCTACCTGGAGACACACGGGACGGCGACGGCGGCGCTGCACGACCCATCGCTATCGCCCCGGCAGGCGGTGGAGGGGGCGTTGCGCCGCTCCGCCCGCATGCAGACCGCACTCAGCCACCCGTCCGGCTGTTTGATCGTGCTGGGGGCCAGCAACTGCTCACCGGAGAACCGGCATGTGGAACAGGTGCTGGCGGACGAACGGGCGCGCAACCGTCAGGCCATCGCCGGCCATCTCGCCCGTGCCGTGGCCATCGGCGACCTGCCGCCCACGGCGGACACCGCCACCCTGGCGGCGGTGTTCAACACCTTCCTGCTGGGCCTGTCGTTGCAGGCGCGCGACGGGATGACGGCGGAAAGCCTGGATGCCGCCGTCACCGGCCTGATGCGCCTGTGGGATGACGCGGCACGCGGCGCCTGAAAGGAAAACGCCCTCCCGGTGGACCGGAAGGGCGTTTTATGCATGCGGCATTTGATCGTGACCGCTCAAATGCCCCTCAATCGCCGGCGGTCGCATCCGCGACCTTAGGCTTCCTCGTTCCGCCCTGCGGTGCTCACTCCGGGGCCGGCAGTCGCCGGCCGCCAGCAGCACGAGTCCAAGTCTCGTGCTGCTGGTATAGGCTCACTCCGCCGCCTGCACCTCCAGGCGATGGGGCGAGGCGTGTCCGATCTCGGTCGCCTCACCCGCCTTGACCTTGAACCACAGGGCGTAGAGGGCCGGCAGGAACACCAGGATCAGCACCGTGCCCACGGCGGTGCCGCCGATCAGCACGTAGGCCATCGATCCCCAGAACACCGACTGGGTCAGGGGGATGAAGGCCAGCACGGCGGCCAGCGCCGTCAGGATGACGGGCCGCGCCCGCTGCACCGTCGCCTCGATCACGGCATGGTAGGGCGACAGCCCTTCCTCCTGGTTGGTGTGGATCTGGCCGATCAGGATCAGGGTGTTGCGCATCAAGATGCCCGACAGACCAATGAGGCCCAGGATGGCGTTGAAGCCGAAGGGCTGGTGGAAGATCAGCAGGACGGGTACGGCACCCACCAGGCCCAGGGGTGCGGTCAGGAACACCATGCCCATGGCGGCCAGCGACCGCGTCTGCAACACCAGGACCAGCAGGGTCAGGGCGATCATGACCGGGAAGATGGGGGCCAGGGCGGCGTTGGCCTTGCCCGCCTCCTCGATATTGCCGCCCATCTCGATGCGATAGCCCGCCGGCAGGTTGGCGATGATGGGGGCCAGGGCCTGCTGGATGGCCATGGAGACCGGCGGCGGTTGCAGGGCGTCGTCGATGTCGCACTGGACGGTGACGGTGGGCACCCGGTCGCGGCGGCGCAGGATGGGGTCCTCCGCCCGCACCTCGACATGGCCGATCTGGCTCAAGGGCACCAGGCGACCGTCGGCGCTGGTCAGGGTCATGTCGGCCAGGCGGGCGGGGTCCAGGCGGTTGGGCCCGGCGCTGCGCGCCGTCACCTGCACCACGCGGATATCCTCGCGCACCTGGGTCACCGGGGCGCCGGTCAGCAGGAACTGAAGCTGCTGGGCCGCGTCACTGGGGTTCAGGCCGATCAGGCGCAGGCGGTCCTGGTCCAGCACGAAGTGCAGGGTGGGGGCGCGCTCACCCCAATCCTGGTTCACCTGGCGGGTGTCGGGATTGGCGCGCATGACGGCCTGCACCTGGTCGGCGATGCCGCGCAAGGTGTCCACGTCCGGGCCCATGACGCGGAACATGACGGGGAAACGCGAGGGCGGACCGAACACCAGTTGTGAGACGCGCACCCGCGCCTCCGGCACCAAACCGTCGGCGATGGCCTGGCGCAGGTTCAGTTTCAGCCGGTCGCGCGCCTTGTCGTCGGGGGTCAGCACGATCAGCTTGGCGAAGGACGGGTCGGGCAGTTCGGGATTGTAGGACAGGAAGAAGCGCGGGGCGCCCTGGCCGACATAGGTGGAGACGATCCGGGATTCCGGCTGTTGGCGCAGCCAGTCCTCCACCTTCTTGGACGCCGCACTGGTGGCCTCGATGCTGGTGCCCTCGGGCATCTGCACCTCCGCCATGATTTCCGGCCGGTCGGACGTGGGGAAGAACTGCTGCTTGACGAAGCCCATGCCGAAGCCGGCCAGCAGGAAGACGCCGACCACGGCCGCGGCCACCCGGCCCCGGTGGTCCACCGCCCAGGTTACCAGGCGGCGCAGTTGCTGATAGCGCGGGGTGGCGTAGATGGCGGCGTGGCCGCCCGCCACCGGCGTGATGTTGGGCAGCAGCTTCACGCCCAGGTACGGGGTGAACACCACGGCCACCACCCATGAGGTGATCAGCGCGAAACCCACGATCCAGAAGATGTTGCCGGCATACTCACCGGCGGTGGAGCGGGCGAAGCCCACCGGCGTGAAGCCGATGATGGTGACCAGGGTGCCGGACAGCATGGGGGCGGCCGTATGGCTCCAGGCATAGGCGGCGGCCTTCAGGCGGTCGTACCCTTCCTCCAGCTTCACCACCATGATTTCGATGGCGATGATGGCGTCGTCCACCAGCAGGCCCAATGAGATGATCAGGGCGCCCAGGGTCACGCGGTCGAAGGCGCGGCCCGTCACCATCATGATGACGAAGACGGCGGCCAGGGTCAGCGGCACGGCGGCGGCCACCACGATGCCGACGCGCCAGCCCAGGCTGGCCAGGCTGACGACCATCACCACGCCCAATGCCACGAAGAACTTCAGCATGAACTCATCCACCGACTCGTGGATGTTCACCCCCTGGTCGCTGACCTTGCTCATGGTCAGGCCCAGGGGCAGGTCGGCGGCGATCTTCTGTTCTTCCGCGTCCAGCGCCGTGCCCAAATCCAGGCCGTTCCAGCCTTCCTGCATCACCACACCCAGCGCCAGGGCGGGGTCGCCGTTGTTGCGGATCAGGAAGGTAGCCGGGTCTTCATACCCCCGCTTCACCTCCGCCACGTCCGACAGCTTGAAGGTGCGGCCGTTGGCGACGACGGGGGTGTCGCGGATCTTCTCCAAATCGTCATAGGCGCCGTCCAGGCGGATGAAGACCTGGGGGCCGTCGGTGTCGATGGACCCGGCCGGCGTCACGCTGTTCTGGTGGGCCAGGGCGTCGAAGATGTCGCGGGCGCCGATGCCCAGGGTGGCCAGGCGGGCGTAGCTGAAGTCCACGAAGATGCGCTCGGGCCGCTCGCCCAGGATGTCCACCTTCTTCACGCCCGGCACATGCAGCAGGCGCTGGCGCAGGGTTTCCGCCTCACGCGTCAGCTGGCGGGCCGGCATGCCCGGGGCCTTCACGGCATAGACGGCGAAGTCGGTGTCGGAATACTCATCATTGACGAAGGGACCCAGGGCGCCGGTGGGCAGGGTGCGCGCCTCATCCCCCAGCTTCTTGCGCGCCTGGTAGAACTGTTCCGGCACGGCGGACGGCGGGGTCTTGTCCTGCAGCGACAGGGTCATCAGCACCATGCCGGGCCGGGTGAAGGTTTCCACCTTGTCGTACCAACGCAGTTCCTGCAGGCGTTTCTCCAGCGGCTCCGCCACCAGATCCTGCATTTCCTGGGCGGTGGCGCCGGGCCAGACGGCGCTGACCGTCAGCACCTTGATGGTGAAGGCGGGGTCCTCGGCGCGGCCCAGCTTCAGGAAGGCGAAGCCGCCGGCCACGGTGATGGCGATCAGCAGGAACAGGGTGATGGCGCGTTCACGGACCGCCAGGGCCGACAGGTTGAAGCCGCTCATTTCGACGCTTCCTTTTCCAAGGCGGCCTGCACCTGGGCCATGCGCACCTTCTGCCCCTCATGCAGGAAGTGCCCGCCCAGGGACACCACCCGTTCACCGGGCTTGAGGCCGCTGGCCAGCACCGCGTCCTCCGCCCCCAACTGGTCCACCCGCACCGGGCGGAAGCTGACGGTGGCCTGCGGGCCGTTGCCCTGGGGGACCAGCACCCAGACACCCGTGCCTTTGCCCTCGTCATTCAGGGCACCCAGGGGGACGGAGACGGCGGCGGCGTCCGGGGTCCCGCCGTCGGCCAGGTGCACGGTGACCGTGGCGCCCAGCGGCGCCTGGGCCGCCGCACCGTCCAGGACGTAGCGCGCCTCATAGGTACGGGTCTGGGCGTCGGCCGAGTCCGACAGCTGGCGCAGGGTGGCGGTGCTGCGCACCGTGCTGCCGTACAGGGTGGCGGTGGCGGTGGAGCCCATGGCCGGCCGCACCGTTTCCGTCAGGTTCACCGCCGCCTCGCGCGGCCCGGCATGGGCCAGGCGCACCACCACCTGGCCGGCGCTGACCACCTGGCCCGGTTCGGCCAGGGTTTCCATGACGGTGCCGTCGGCATCGGCCAGCAGGTCGGTGTAGGCGCCGTCGTCCTGCGCCACCTTCAACTGCGCTTGCGCTGCGTCCATCTGCGCCTTGGCGCTGTCGGCGGCGGCCTTCTTCTGGTCGTAGGCGGATTTGGAAACGGCACCGCTGGCCACCAGGGCGCGGTAGCGCACCTCGTCCGCCTCGGCCTGGGTGTAGTTGGCCTTGGCCATGGCGACCGCCCCCACCTGGGCGTTGACGGCATGGACATAATCGGTGCGGTCCAGGCGCATCAGCGGCTGGCCGGCCTTCACGGTCTGGCCGGCATCGACCAGGCGCTGGATCACCTTGCCGGCGACGCGGAAGCCCAGATTGCTTTGCACCTTGGCGGTGACCACGCCGACGAAGGCGCGTTCGGAGCGTACGGCGGGGGTGGCCTGGGCGGTGCGGACCAGCGGCTCTATCACGCGCGGGTCGGTCGGCGGCTTGTCACAGGCGGTAAGGGCGGTGCCGGCCAGGGCGACGAGCGTCACCAGGGGGACCAGCCGGCGGGCGGAAGTTGGCAGGCGCATGGGGGCGCTCCATCGCAAGGGGAGCCCCGAATTTAATGACGAGTGACGAATTCGTCAATCCGTCACTCGTCATTCGTTACCTAGCGCAAACCACATATCAGGGGCGCAGGCTGCGCAGCACCAGGCCAGCCACCGCCCCGGACGACGCGTCCAGCATGTCCAGCTTTTCCTCCAGCATCATGGGATGGGCGAAGGGCCACAGCGTTTCCTCCACCGCCAGGCAGACCTCCTCCAACGGGGTCTCGACCTCGAACTCCCCAGCCTCGCGCCCGGCGACGACCAGGGTGCGGACGATGGATTGCAACTCTTCCTCATAGGTCGTACCGGAACTCCAGTCCTGGGCCACGGCGGTGACGACGATGTCGTGCAGCTTGCGTTCCTGGAAAAACAGATCGGCGCCGGCCCGCGCCAGGGTGGGGTAGATGCGGCGCAACCGGTCGGCGGCAGGCGCATCCTCCGCCACGATGGCGTGCAACTGCACCGTGATGGCGTTCAGGCACTTGGCGCAGATGGCTTCGCCGATGGCCTGCTTGCTGTCGAAGAACTTGTAGATATAGGCGGTGGACAGGCCGATGGCCTTGGCCAAATCCGCCACCGTGGTCTTGGTGTAGCCGTAGTGGCGGAAATGCTGGTCGGCGGCATCGACGATCTGCGCCCGGCGCTCATGGTCGATGGGGCCGCGCTGACCGGCGGTGACGGAGGTGGAACGCGCTTTGGCGGTCATGAAGCGTTACCCGCAACAGATGTAAACAGGGGGATGCCTTGTCCAGGGCTAAGGCGCTGCCCTTATTCCTGGCCGGCGGTCCATGCCATCATATAGGCGCACAGCCATGCCGGCCCCGCATATGCGGAATGGCATGCGCGGCCTGGGGGTGTGGGTCCCTGTATAAGGGCATGGTGACGCATTGACAATATCGTCACCATGACGTTATGCAACATAATTATCAGTCTTCAAATGATTGGACCCCTACCGATGAGCCCGCTCCGCCCCGCCCACGCCACCCTCCGCCACCGCCTGCGCGTTGGCCTGACGATGGCGGCACCGTTGGCGCTGCTGCTCTCGGGTTGCGCGGCGGTGGGTCCTGACTTCCAGGCGCCCACCGCCAAGCTGGACCCTTTCCACAATGAGGACGCCGTGGCGGCGCGCGCCGCCAAGACACCGGCCCCGCCGCTGGACACCTGGTGGGAAGGCTTCAACGATCCGGTGCTGACCCGCCTGGTCACCCGCGCGCTGGACCAGAACCTGGATCTCGCCGCCAGCATGCAGCGGGTGGAACAGGCGCGCGCCGTGGCCAAGGGGGCGGGCGCCAAGCTGATGCCCAAGGGCGGCCTGGACGTCTCCATGGAACCCATCCACCAGTCCGTCGAAAGCCCGCTGGGCGCGCTGGGCAATGCCGTCGCCGGCCCCGGCTTCGATCCCAACCAGACCGTCTATGACGTGGGCGTTTCCGCCAGCTGGGAAGTCGACCTGTTCGGCGGCCTGCGCCGGGGGGCCGAGGCGGCCGACGCCGAATTCCGCGTGGCCGAGGCCCTGCACGCCGGTGAGCGTGTGTCCGTCGCGGCGGAGGTGGCCGACGCTTATCTTCAGGTGCGTGGCGACCAGGCCCGCATCGCTGTGGCCGAGGAACAGGTGCGCACCGACCAGCACCTGCTGGATCTGGTGAAGGAGCAGTTCAGCCGCGGCATCGTCACCGACCGCCAGATCGCCCAGGCGGAGGCGCTGCTGTCCCACGCCCGCGCCTCCTTCCAGCCGCTGCGCATCGACCTTGAGATGCAGTTGAACAAGCTGGACGTGCTGATGGGCGCGCAGCCCGGCACCTATGCCGCCGAACTGCGGGCCGTGGCCGACATCCCCGCCGTCCCGGCGGTGGGCGGCGGCGACCAGCCGGTGGACATGTTGCGCCGCCGTCCCGACATCATCGCCGCCGAGACACGCCTGATGGTCACCAACGCCCGGATCGGCCAGGCGGTGGCGGAATATTATCCCAAGCTGTCCCTGTCCGGCGTGGTGGGCTTCGAAAGCCTGGCCGCCGGCGACATGTTCCAGGGCAACACCTTCCAGCCCCTGGCCGTGTTCGGCCTGCGCTGGCGCCTGTTCGACTTCGGCCGCGTGGACGCCGAGGTGGAACAGGCCAAGGGGGCCGATGCCGAGGCGCTGATCCGCTATCGCCAGTCGGTGCTGCGGGCCGCCCAGGACGTGGAAAACGCCTTCGTCGCCCTGGTGCAGTGGGAGGCGCACGCCGACGAACTGCGCCGTGAGGTCGATGCCCTGACCCGCGCCCGCGACAGCTCGCAGGAAGCCTATCGCGGCGGCCTGATCGCCCTGACCGACGTGCTGGACGCCGACCGCCAGCTGCTGGCCGCCCAGGACGAACTGGCCCGCACCCGCGCCGACGCCGCCCGCGCCGCCGTCGCCTCCTTCCGCGCGCTCGGTGGCGGCTGGAAGGCTTGAGTTAGGGGCTTGTGATCACGGTGGTCGTGTTCGATCACCGTGACCGTCAACCAGGACGTTGTGGTGATGCGATTGATGGGGAGATCGTCGTCGACCATCGCCAGGGCGTCGCGCGCCAGCGTTACCGATATCGGAATTCGGTTCCTTCCGGTAAGCCGATGTGCCGTTTTGCAGAAATTATTGCTGGATCAATGGTTTGCCGGCATTCGGCGTCGAGGCGGCCTGCTTTGGCTCGGCGGAAATAACACGCATGGCGTGCTGTCATTGGAATAAATTCTCTACAAGATAGCTAAATACAACTATCAGTCGAACTTCATATGCGATAAAACCAGCCGGCTTCAGTCCGCCTTCACCCCCTTAAGGAGGTTCGCATGGCCATTGTCCCTGCTGGTTTCGACAAATTGTCGGCATTGGGTAAATTGAGCACGGACACGGTGATCACGTCCGGATTGGGCAATTGCATAGGCATCGTCTGTATCAACACCGCCAAGCAATCCATGGCGATCGCCCATTACAACACCCTGTTCACCGACGGGCTGATGCTGAAAGATGCCGCCCGCGTTGCCGCTTCCCTGACCAAATTGCGGAGATGGCTGGAAGGCCAGACCACCGCCACGAGCTTCCAGATCGGCGTCGGGGGCTGCTGGTACGACGTGGCCGCCTCAAACGAGCCCATGCGCCATGCACTGTTGGTGGGGCTCACCAACGTATTCCAGAACGAGCCGACGGTATGGGGACAAACCGTCCGTTATGTCGGCGGCCGTCTGGAGGGCAGCCCCAACGCCGACTGGGTCAACAATCTGGACTGGTCCAAAGCCGGCACCAGCATTCCCTATTCGCAATTGCGGTGACCGCGCGTGGCGGCACCCGCTGGTCAGCTACAAAAAAACGCCAGGAATTCGGACAGCACCTCTTGCGGCCGTTCTTCCTGTAGTGTGTGGCCGCAATCCAGCGCGCGGCCGCGCACGTCGGTCGCCTTGTCCCGCCAGGTGGCCAGCACGTCGTACAACTGACCCACCGTGCCCTGGGCGCCCCATAGCGCCAGCAGGGGGACCGTCACCCGGGCGTTGGCATCCTCCGCGTCATGGCGCAGGTCGATGGTGGCGGCGGCGCGATAATCCTCGCAGATGGCGTGGCGGGTGGCCGGGTCCCGGTAACAGCGCAAATATTCGGCGAAGGCCGCCGGCTCCGTGGCGCCGGGCGTTCTGCACTGTCCGTCGATGTGGGTGCGCAGGAAGAATTCCGGGTCGGCGGCGATCAGCCGTTCGGGCAGGGGGGCCGGCTGGATCAGGAAGAACCACCAGAAGTACCGGGTGGCGAATTCCTGGTTGGTCTTGGCGTACATGGTGGCGGTGGGGGCGATGTCCAGCAACGCCAGGCGGCTGACGGCATCCGGGTGATCCAGCGCCATGCGGTGGGCGACACGCGCCCCCCGGTCATGCCCCGCCACGGCGTAGCGCTCATGACCCAGGACCCGCATCATTTGAACCTGGTCCAGCGCCATGGCGCGCTTGGCATAGGCGGCGTGGTCCGGCCCGCCCTCCGGTTTGGTGCTATCGCCATAACCGCGCAGGTCGGGTGCCACCACGGTGAAGCGCTGCGCCAGCGCCGGCGCGATCTTGCGCCAGGTGACGTGGGTCTGCGGATGACCATGCAGCAGCAACAGCGGGGGCCCATTTCCGGCCGTCGCCACCCGCAGGGTGACGCCCGTGTCCACGGTGACATCGGCCAGGCGGAATCCGGACAGGAAGGGGCTGTCGCCCCGCTGGGTGATGGTCGTGCTCATGGGGCTCAGCATGCCTTGGTATGGGCGCCGGCGGTGATGCAAGGTCGGCATAAATCCATAAGGGGCGTTTGTTCCCTCAGGCGCCGGGCGCCGCCATCCGGCGGCTTGGCTTCCTCAGTTTTCAGTCCGCTACGCTCCCCAAAAACTTCCGGCGACCGCGGTCGCGGTCTATGGCGGCGGCAGGCGAAGCCTCCCACCGCCTAGCCTTCCTTCAGTTCCAGATCCTCCGGCATGGCGGCGGCCAGTTCGGCCCAGTCCAGTTCCTGTTCCAGGGTATGATAGACGTCGTCGTCGATGCGGCCGCCGCGGCGCAGGTCGGTCAGGGTGCGGCGCTTGGCGGCGATGGTGTGGCGGCGCAAATGGTCGCTCTCGTTGGCTTCACGGGGGTGCTGGTCGTCCTGGATGGCGTCGCGGTCGCGCTGATAGGTGTCGCGCATCTGCCGGGCGGCGTCGCTGTCCTTGCCCTCCAGGCTGGCCAATGCCGCGTCCAGCAGGGCGTGGCGGGCGAAGACCAGGTCGCGGGACAGGCTGTCGTCGGCGGGGAAGCGCAACAGGCGGATCAGCGGGCCCAGGGTCAGCCCCTGCACCACCAGCGTGCCCAGCACCACGGCCAACGCGCACAGCAGGATCAGGTCGCGCTCCGGAAACCCCTCGGGCAGGGCCAGCGCCGTCGCCAAGGTGACCAGGCCGCGCATGCCGCACCAGGACACCACCAGTCCTTGCGACAGGCTGGGCGGCTGGTCGTACCAGCCCCAGCGGGCGATCAGGTGGACCAGCCGGTTGTACAGCATGACGCAAATCAGGCGCGCCACCACCACCACCGCCAGCACCACGCCGGCGAAGCCCAGCGCCCGGCCCAACTGGCCGTCGCCCAGGTGGCTCAGGATGGTGCGGGCCTGCAGGCCGGTCAGCAGGAAGGCCAGGATGTTCAGCAGGAAGACCACCGTGCCCCACACGGCGTAGGTGTTGACGCGATCGCGGGCCCGCTGGCGATAGGGCATATGGTGGGCCAGGGTCATGGCATTGGCGACCGTGGCCAGGATGGCCGACAGATGCAGCCGGTCGGCGATGACCCAGACGGCGAAGGTGCCGGCGAAGCTGGCGATGGTCCCGCCCAGCGTGCTGTCCAGCGGCCGGGACAGCACCAGGTAGGCGCGTCCCGCCAGGTAGCCCAGCAGCAGGCCGCCGGGCACCGCCAGCGCCAGCTCCGGCGCCAGGTGCTTTAGCCCGCCGCCACCGGCCAGGCCCACCGCCGCGCTGAAGATCAGCAGGGCCACGGCGTCGTTCAGCAGGCTTTCGCCCTTCAGCACCATGACGGTGCGGCGGGGCAGGGTGAAACGGCCCAGGGTGGAGATGGCCGCCGCCGCGTCCGGCGGTGCCACGATGGCGCCCAGCGCCAGGGCCGCCGCCACTGGCATGCCTGCCAGCGCCACGCCGGCCCAGGCGACGGCGGCCGTGGTCGCCACCACCGCCATGCCCGCCAGCGCCACCAGCGGTATCCACAAGGGACGCAGGGAGCGGGGCGGCAGGTCGTAGGCCGCATCCAGCAGGGTGGGGGCGATGAACAGGGTCAGCGCCAGGCGCGGGTCCATGGTGATGCCCGGTGTCCAGGGCAATGCCGCCACCAGGCAGCCGGCCAGCGCCAGCAGGGCGGGGTAGGGCACGGCCAGCCGGCGCGACACCCGCACCAGCAGGATGGCCGCCACCACCAGCATCAGCATGCTCTCAAACAGCGCCACCCGGGCCCCCGCCGCTTAACCCATGGGCCAAGTTATCATTTCAGGCGGGTTCTTCCGCCGCCGATTCTTCCGCCAAAGTGATCAGGTCGCCCTGAAGGTTGGTGTCCTCGCTGGAACAGACGGCCAGCACCAGGGCCTGGTCGCACTCCTTGGCCAGGTAGGCGTGGCCCATCATGCTGTCGATGTAGATGCCCTGGCCGGCACGCAAGCTGACGGGGGCGTAGAATTCCAGCTGCACCTCCACCGTGCCCTCCAGCACGTAGATGAACTCCTCCCCCTTATGGCGGACTAGGTCGCCGAACTCCGCCAGGGTGTGGGCGTGGATGCGCGTCAGGATGGGCACCATGCGTTTCTGCCGCAGGTCGGTGCACAGGTATTCATAGTCGTAGTTGCCGGTGCGGATGCGCACGCCGTTGCTGTCGGCCGTCAGGCTGCGCCGGCCGGTGATGACGGGCGGGGCGGCATCGCCGGCGGGGGGGTCGCCTGGCCCTGGCCCTGGGCCAGGAATTCGGCCATGCCCAGGCCCAGCCGCGCCGTGAACTGCTCCAGCTTGTCGTAGCTCAGCGACAGCTTGTCCCCTTCCACCTTGGCCAGGGTGGACAGCGGAATGCCGACCTTGTCGCTCATCTGCTTCAGGGTCCAGCCGTTGCGCTGGCGCAGCGCCCCGATCAATTGGCCCAGGGTGGCGTTTTTCTTCATGTTGTTGCCCATGCGGCTGGTCCCGATCTTTTCACTTCAGCCGGTTCGGCAGCACGTTGTCCAGCACCAGCCCCTCGGCCAGGATGTCGTCCGGCACGGCCCGGCCCAGCACCAGGCTGGCCGCCAGCCGCGCCAGGGCCGGCGCCATCTGGATGCCGTAGCCGCCCTGGCCGGCGCACCAGAACAGGCCCTTCACTTCCGCATCGAACCCCACCACCGGCTGGCGGTCGGGCACGAAGGTGCGCAGGCCGGCCCAGCGATGGCTGACATGGCGGACGGGTAGGTCCAGCGCCTGCTGCACCCTGTCCACCGCGATGGCCACGTCCAGCTCATCGGGCTGGGCGTCGCAGGGCGCGCTGGGCGTCTCATCCGCCGGGGAAAGCAGCAGCTTGCCGGCGTCCGGCTTCATGTAGAATTGCTCGTCCGTGTCGAACACGCCGGGCCAGCGGTTCACGTCGCCGCTACCCGGCGGCGGGTCCACCAGCAGGGCGGTGCGCCGCAGCGGCGCCAGGCCCAGCGGGGCGGCGCCGAACGCCTGGCCCACCCTCTCGGCCCAGGCGCCGGCGGCGTTCACCACCATGGGGGCCGCCACGGTCTTCCCGCCGGTCTGCAGCACCCAAAGGTCACCCTGGCGCTGCGGCGCGGCCGCCGGTGCCTCGGTCAGCAGGGTCACGCCCTGCCGCCGGGCCAGGCGCAGATAGCCCTGGTGCAGGGCGTGGACATCGATGTCCATGGCGCTGCCTTCCCGCGCCTTGGCGGCGGCGGCGGCATAGCCGGGGCGCAGCAGGGGCATCCAGGCCAGGGCCTCATCCACGGCCAGGGGGACCACGCTGTCGCCGATCTCCTCCAGGAAGGCGGCCAGGCGGGGCGCCTGTTCCTCGGTCGCCACATACAGCAGGTCGCGCGGCGACAGCAGGGGATGGTCGGCGAAGCCCTGGGGCGGGGTGTCGAAAAAGGCCCGGCTGGCGCGGGTCAGGGCCCGCACGTCCGCCCCGCCATAGGCCGGCGCGTACAGGGCCGCCGAACGGCCGGTGGCATGCACGCCCGGCCTGTCCTCCGCCTCCAGCACCGCCACGCGCACCCGCCCGCCCAGTTCCGCCGCCAGCGAGGCGCCGGCCATGCCGGCCCCGATGATGATGACGTCGTAGCTGTCCACTCCCCGCACCCCATGAACGAATTCTCTATACGGAGAAAAATCTCACACGATCAAGGGACTGTCCAGGGCAAAGCGGTGGTGAGACCGGTTCTCGTGGCGTTCTCGCCGTGGGGGGAATGGCATTTTATGGCGCTTTTTCAATTAATTGCCCGTCTTTCGGAAATCTTTAATGGAGAATATTTCTCCATAAAGAGAATAGTTTCTTGACAGGAAACGCCGTCGATGCGGAATATCCCACCCAAGCCATAATAGAAAGCGGGAGAGCTTCGATGGGCGAGGGCATGGGGACGGGTACACGCCGGGGCTGGGCCCGCGGCGTGGTGGTTGGCACGGCGGGTTTGGCGCTGATGGCGCTGGCGCCTGCGGCCGGGGCGCAGACGGCGGCCGCCGATGACGGTGGCGGACTGCAGGAAATCATCGTCACGGCGCAAAAAAGGCAGGAAAAACTCTCGGATATTCCACTGGCCATGTCGGCCTTGTCGTCGGACACGCTGAACAAGCTGGCGGCGACGCAGTTTCGTGATTTCGCCAGCGTGGTGCCGGGGCTGAACTTCACCAGCAGCGGGCCGGGCGAGACGCAGTTGAACCTGCGCGGCGTCACCACCGGCACCAACACCTCGCCCACCGTCGCCGTCTATGTCGACGACGTGCCCTACGGTTCCAGCACCGCCTTCGTGGGGGCGGCCCAGATGGCGCTGGACGTGGGCCTGTTCGACCTGGACCGGGTGGAGGTGCTGCGCGGGCCCCAGGGCACGCTGTACGGCGCCAGTTCCATGGGCGGCCTGCTGAAATACGTGACCCACGCGCCGGAACTGGACCGCTTCGGCGGCGCCGACCAGCTGGGCGTGTCCACCACGGCGCACGGCGGCACCGGCTTCGACGTCAACTCCGTCATCAACGCGCCGGTGGTGGACGGCAAGGTGGCGGTGCGGGCCAGCGGCTACTACAACCGCGACGCTGGCTACGTCGACAACATCGCCCTGGGCCAGCATGAGGTGAACGAGGCCGAGATCTACGGCGGGCGACTGGACGTGCTGGCCAAGCTGACGGAGGCCCTGGATGTCCGCCTGACCGGCTTCGCCCAGGACATCCATCGTGACGGCACGCCGACATACGACGCCAGCATGGCGACCGGCCAGCCCATCACCGGCTATTACCAGCAAAGCCGCCTGCTGCCCGAGGGGTTTGACCAGCAGGTCCGCGTGGTCAGCGGCACGGCGAACTACGATCTGGGGGAGGCGACGATCACCTCCATCACCAGCTACCAGTCGAACAAGAGCACGCAGACATCGGACATTTCCGCACTGTACGTGCCGCTGTTGAGCGCCTATGGCCTCAATTTGGGTTCGACCGGGTTGGACAAGGTGTCCAAGACCGACAAGTTCACCCAGGAACTGCGCGTCGCATCCAGCGGCAAGCACTTCATCGACTGGATGGCCGGCGGTTTCTATACGCATGAGGACAGCGACCAGACACAGTCGGTCCCGTCGTACGACACGGCCGGTCAGCCCTCGGGCGTCAACCTGCTGTACGCCAACCTGCCCAGCACGTACGAGGAATACGCCTTCTTCGGCAACGCCACCGTCCATGTGACCGACCGGTTCGAGGTCGGCGGCGGCGTGCGGTATTCCAACAACAACCAGAAGTTCCAGCAGATCGCCACCGGCATGCTGGCCAGCACCTATCCGTCGGCCACATCCAGCGACAGTGTGGCGACCTACGTGGCCAACGCCCGCTACAGCCTCACCGACCAGATCTCGGCCTACGCCCGGGCTGCCAGCGGTTACCGCCCCGGCGGCCCCAACTTCGTCGCCAACGATCCCGCCACCGGCAAGGCGTTGGCCGCGGCCACCTTCGCGGCCGATACGCTATGGAGTTATGAGGCGGCCCTGCGGGCGGAGACGGAGGACAAGCGTTTCAGCATCGACGCCGCCCTCTATCTCATCAACTGGGACAACATGCAGGTGGCGGCCATCCGCAACGGCCTGGGCGTCATCGCCAACGCCTCCTCCGCCCAGATCAAGGGGGCGGAGCTGACCTTGGCGGCCAAGCCGGTGCGTGACCTGACCCTGACTGGCACGGTCAGTGTGGCGGACGCGGAGTTGGCGGAGGACGCGCCCGACCTGGGCGGCCTGAAGGGCGACCGTCTGCCCGATACGCCCAAGCTGGCCGCCACCTTGCTGGCCGACTACGGCTTTGACGTCGGCAATTATCGCGGCGGCGTGGGCGCCACCGTGCGCTACGTTTCGCAGCGCGTGTCCGGCTTCAACGAAAGTGCGGGCCAGCCGCAGTTCCACCTGCCGGCCTACGCCACGCTGGATTTGCGCGCCAGCCTGGGCTTGGACGCGTGGGATGCGCAGCTTTACTGCCACAACCTGCTGGACCGGCGGGGCCTGCAATCGGCCGACACCACCCTGTCGGTGGCGGGCGGTCCGGCGCGGCTGACCCTGATCCAGCCGCGCACCGTGGGCCTGACCCTCAGCACCCACTTCTGATCCGGTACGACCAAAGCTTTGGAAGGCGACAGCATGAGTGAGACCGAGATGAAGGCCGCCGTGGACCCGGCGGCGCTGGACGCGATCTTCGCCGATCTGGACCAGGGCCATCTTCCGGGTGTTGCGGTGGGGGTGGCGCTGGACGGCGTGTCCCTCTACCGCAAGGGTTTCGGACTGGCCAGCCTGGAACTTCCCGTGCTGCTGTCGCCCACCATCCGCATGCGCATCGGGTCCACCACCAAGCATTTCGGCGCCCTGGCCTACATGCTGCTGGTGGAGGAGGGGATGGCCAAGCTGGACGACCCCGTCACCAAACACCTGCCGGAGATGTCGCCGGTGGCCGACGGCATCACCATGCGCCAGCTGATGAACCATGTCAGCGGCCTGCGGTGCAGCCTGGAACTGTCCCTGCAACTGGGTGGCTTGGGGCGCTATGCCTCCACCGCCGACTGCATGCGGCTGATGGCCGACGATGACGACGTCAATTTCAAGGCCGGTGAGGAGTGGTGCTACAACAACGGCGGCTACGTCCTGTTGAGCTTGGCCATTGAGCGGCTGTCGGGGCAGAAGCTGGGTGACTTCCTGCGCGACCGCCTGTTCCGGCCCCTGGGCATGAACGACACCCTGCTGCGCCTGGTGGACACCGACTATGTGCCCAACAGCGCGTCGCTGCACATGGTGGACGGCAAGGGCGGTTATTACCGCCAGCCCATCGGGGCGGAAATCGTGGCGGAGGGGGGCATCGCCTCCACCGTCGATGACATGCTGCGCTGGCTGAAGCATTTGCGGGGCGCGCTGGCGGGCAATCCCGTCGTGGGCACGGCGGAGACCTGGGCGCGCATGGTGGAACCGGCGGTGCTGGCCAACGGCTATGCCACCGGCTATGGCCTGGGTCTGATGCACACGCCCTATCGCGGGGCGCGCACGGTGCATCATGCCGGGGGCGTCATGGGCGGTTCCTGCCAGATGATCACCCTGCCGGACCATGGGCTGGACGTCATCGTCATGGCCAACCGTGCCGGCCTGGATCCCATGGACCTGGCCGCCCGAATCATCGACGCCTGCGTCCCGAACCTGGCCCCGAAGGCGGAGGCCTACGACGGCCCCATCCCCAGCGGCAGCTATCACGACCCGCGCACCGGCGGCGTGTACGGCCTGCTGCGGCATGAGGGCAAGGCGCTGATCAGCATGAGCGGGACGGGCGTACCCCTGGCCCGGCACGACGATGGCCTGTTCCGCGCCACCATTCCTGTCTTTCACCTGGCGCTGGACTTGCCGGCGGAGCAGACGGCACCCAAAACCCTGCGGGGGACGGAATGCGGGATACCGACGGAATTGGTGCTGCTGGAACCCGATCCCGGGGCTGACCTGCGCCCCCTGGCCGGTGCCTACCTGGCGCGGGCCTCCGGCACCCATGCGGCGGTGGAGACGGACGGGGACGGCAAGACCGGCCGCCTGATCCTCAGCGGCCGTTTCGGTACCCTGCGGCACAGTCTGGTCAACCTGGCGCCCGGCCTGTGGGATGCCAAGCCGCTGGACCTGCCGGTGCCCATCGTCGGCGGCCTGATCGCCTTCGACGACCAGGGTTTCACCTTCAACAGCGGCCGCACCCGCCGCCTGCGCTTCCGGAAGGCCGCTCAATGACCGCCGATACCAAGACCGGCCCCCTGACCGTTTTCGTCGCTGCCCTGGTGCATGAGACCAACAGCTTTTCCCCCTTGCCGACCAGCCTGCGGTCCTTCGACAACGACTTCCAGCATCGGGCAGGCGATCCCGCCACCCTGGCCACGGCCCGACAACTGCCGGCCTTCGGCGACCTGTTCACGGTGGCTGCCGGGCATGGTGACCGGGTGATCGACGGCCCCGCCGCCGGCGCCCAGCCGTCGGGCGAGGTGCCGCGCCCGGTCTATGAGGGCTTGCGCGACGGCCTGCTGGCCGATCTGGCCACGGCCATGGCGGTCCAGCCCATCGACATGGTGGTGCTGGTCCTGCACGGCGCCATGGTGGGGCAGGATTATCCCGACTGCGAAGGCGACCTGCTGACCCGGGTGCGGGCCCAGGTAGGGCCCGACCTGCCGGTGGGCGCCATCCTGGACCTGCACGGCAACGCCACCCAGGCCATGGTGGACAGCGGCGCCGTCATCCTGGCCTGCAAGGAATATCCCCACACCGATTACCTGGCCCGCATGGGGGAACTGTACACTATCCTGTCGGCCACGGCGCGCGGGGGCCCCAAGGCCCGCACCCTGATCCGCCGCGTGCCGGTGCTGGGCTTGTTCGGCACCACCGAGCAGCCCATGCGCGGCTTCGTCGACGGGCTGGCGCGGTATGAGGGGCGGGACGGCGTGCTGTCCGTCTCCATGATGCACGGCTTCATCTGGTCGGACACGGAACACACCGGGGCCGCCGCCCTGGTGGTGACGGACGGCAGCGACGCGGCCGCCGCCGACCGCGCGCTGGCCGCCATCGCCGCCGATTTCCAGGCCATCGCGACCTCCGGTCCGCTGCAACAGCGCCTGCCCCTGGAGGCGGCGCTGGGCCGGGCGCTGGCGCTGGTGGATGGCCGGCCGGCGGGACGTCCCGTCATCCTGGCCGACAGTTCCGACAATCCCGGCGGCGGGGCCGCCTGCGACAGCACCTTCGTCCTGCGCGCCCTGATCGACCGGGGCGTCCAGGACGTGGCCCTGGGCATGATCTGGGACCCCCAGGCCGCCCGGATCGCAGCCGACGCCGGCGTTGGCGCCCGTCTGCCCATGCGCATCGGCGGCAAGGTCGGCCCGCTGTCGGGCGATCCGGTGGATCTGGAGGTCGCGGTGCTGGCGGTGCGGGACGATGTGCACCAGCACGCCCTGGCGGACAGCGGCGAACATCTGGGCCTGGTGGTGGCCCTGCGCGCCGGCGGCATCGACATCGTGGTCAACAGCACGCGCCAGCAGGTCTATACCCCGGAATGCTTCACCGAACTGGGCATCGACCTGACGGCCAAGGCCCTGGTGGTGGTGAAATCCACCCAGCATTTCCGCGCCGGCTTCGACCCGATCGCCGCCGCCACCGTCTATTGCGACGCGCCGGGGTCGCTGAACCTGAACCTGGCGGCCTTGCCCTACCGTCACCTGCGCCGGCCCATCTGGCCTTTGGATCCCTTGCCTTGAGGCGAGTGGCAGATTGTTTCTCAACTGCAAAAGTCAATGATCATATGGGATCATTGTTGAGTTTTGGGGGGTGTTTATAGTCAGGCCATCCTATGGGAAATACAGAGGGAGGGATGACCATGGCGATCTACACTCACGTAGCCGTCGGCACCAATGACCTGGGCAAGGCCCGCGGTTTTTATGACGCCGTGCTGGGCAAGCTGGGCCTGAAGCGGGTGGCCGATCTGGGCGACAACGGCTCCATCTGGGGCGAGGACAAGCCGTCCTTCTTCGTGCTGAAGCCGGCCAACGGCCAGCCGGCCACGGTGGGCAACGGCGTCACCGTCAGTTTCGAGGCGCCGAACCGCGCCGCCGTCGATGCCTTCCATGCCGAGGCGCTGGCACAGGGCGGCGTCTGCGAGGGCAAGCCCGGTCCCCGCGGCTGGGCGCCCGACGCCTATGCCTCCTACGCCCGCGACCTGGACGGCAACAAGCTGGCTGCTTACGTCTTCAAGCCGGAATAAGTAGCCGGCACCAGCAAACAAAAACGGCGCCGCAGTGATGCGGCGCCGTTTTCTTTTCAGCAAAACAGATACTTAGGCCGCGCGTATCACGCCCCGATCTGCAACAGACGCAGGTTGTTGGTGGTGCCGGCCTGGGCGAAGGGGATGCCGGCGACGACGATGATCTGGTCGTGCAGCTTGGCGAACTCCGTCGCCTGGGCGACCGTGGAGGCGACCTGGACCATCTGCTCGTAGCTGTGGATGTCGTCGGACAGATAGCTGTGGGTGCCCCACAGCAGGCAGAGGCGGCGCGACACCGCCTGGTCGGAGGTGATGGCCAGGATGGCCACCTCCGGGCGCTTGCGGGCGATGCGGCCGGCGGTGGTGCCGCTGGAGGTGAAGGCCACGATGACGGGGGCGTGCACCGCCTCCGCCAGGTCGGCGGCGGCCGCGGCCACGGCGTGCGGCGGGGTCTGTTCCTCACCCGGCTCAGAGGCACGGATGAGGGAATGGTACAGCTTGTGCTTTTCGGTGGTGGCGATGATGCGGTCCATCATGGTCACGGCTTCCAGCGGGTACTGGCCGCTGGCTGATTCCGCCGACAGCATGACGGCGTCGGCGCCGTCATAGATGGCGGTGGCCACGTCCGACGCCTCGGCCCGGGTGGGGGTGGGGGTGTTGACCATGCTTTCCAGCATCTGGGTGGCGACGATCACCGGCTTCACCGCCAGGCGGCAGGCGCGGACCAGTTCCTTCTGGCGGCCGGGCACCTCATCCTGCGGGATTTCCACGCCCAAATCGCCGCGGGCCACCATGATGCCGTCGGACAGGCGGATGATGTCGTCGATCTGCTCCAGCGCCTGGGGCTTCTCGATCTTGGCCATCAGGCCGGCGCGGTCGCCGATCAGGCCGCGCGCCTCGATCATGTCGCTGGGCTTCTGCACGAAGGACAGGGCCACCCAGTCCATGCCCAGGCTGAGGCCGAATTCCAGGTCGGCGCGGTCCTTCACCGTCAGGGGCGACAGGTTCAGCAGGGTGCCCGGCAGGTTGACGCCCTTGCGGTTGGAGATGACGCCGCCGACGACCACTTCGGCGGTCATGACGTCGTCGCCCAGGCTGGTGACCTTCACCCGCACGCGGCCGTCATCGATCAGCAGGTGGTGGCCCGGCAGGACGGCGGCGAAAATCTCCGGATGGGGCAGGGGGATGGCGTCGCGGTCGCCGTCCACACCCTTCAGGACGAAGCGGATGGTCTCGCCGGCGGCGACGACGATCTTGCCGTCCT
This sequence comes from Azospirillaceae bacterium, assembly GCA_028283825.1. Lineage (NCBI taxonomy): Bacteria > Pseudomonadati > Pseudomonadota > Alphaproteobacteria > Rhodospirillales > Azospirillaceae > Azospirillaceae bacterium. The sequence goes on from JAPWJW010000001.1 coordinate 1,120,644, forward strand.
TGATGGTGCCGACGCGGATCTTGGGGCCCTGCAGGTCCTGCAGGATGCCGATGGGGCGCCCGACTTCCTTTTCCAGCGCGCGGATGGCGGCATGGACCTTGGCGTGGTCCTCATGCGTGCCGTGGCTGAAGTTCAGGCGGAAGGTATCGACCCCGGCCAGGAACAGCGCCTTCAACTTCTCCGGCGTGTTGCTGGCGGGTCCGACGGTGGCGACGATCTTGGCTCGGCGGTGGCGACGCATGGTTATTTCCGGCCCCTTTGAGGGCCGCCCCAGAAGTGAGAAGGCCGTTATGGTTTTACGCGGCCGGCAATCGTTGGTCGTGCCAACGGTTGCCGGCCGGGTCGGGCGCGATGGTACCCGCTTCCCTGCCGGACAACAACATGGGGATATGCGAAATTCAGGTTAAAGGCTGTAATTTTACTACATCGTTCGGATCAGGGGCGCCCCCCATCACCCGATGATGTTCATGCCACCGTCGATATACAGGGTGCTGCCCGTCAGGCGCCGCGCGAAGGGGGAGGCGAGGTAGGCGCAGGTGTAGCCCACGTCCATGATATCGACCAATTCCCCAACCGGCGCGCGGGCGATGGCGTCGTTCAGCAAATGGTCGAAGTCCTTCAGGCCCGACGCGGCGCGGGTCTTCAGGGGCCCGGGCGAGATGGCGTGGACGCGGATGTGGCGGGGCCCCAGCTCATACGCCAGGTAGCGGCAGGACGCCTCCAGCGCGGCCTTCACCGGCCCCATGACGTTGTAATTGGGTACCACGCGGTTGGCGCCGTGATAACTCATGGCGAACATGGTGCCGCCCTCCGCCATCAGGGGGGCGGCCAGTTTCGCCATGCGCACGAAGGAATGGCAGGAGATGTCCATGGCCTTGGCGAAACCCTCGGCCGAACAGTCCAGCAGCCCGCCGCCCAGATCCTCCTTGGGCGCGTAGGCGATGGAATGGACCAGGATGTCCAGCCCGCCCCACTGCTCGCGCACGGCGTCGAACACGGCCTCCAGTTGGCCGGGCACGCTGACATCCAGCGGCAGGAACAGCCGGGCGCCCACCTCGGTCGCCAGCGGTTCCACGTGCGGCTTGGCCTTGTCGTTCAGGTAGGTGACGGCCACGTCCGCCCCCACCTCGTGAAAGGCCTTGGCACAGCCATAGGCGATGGACATCTCGTTGGCGATGCCCACCACCAGGGCACGGCGGCCGGCCAGGATGCGGTTGGCGGAGGGGTGTGAGGCCAGGGTCATGGTGTCGCTCCCGTCAGCAGGCGCCGCGTATGGCGGGCGATCATCAATTCCTCATCCGTCGGCACGATCCAGGCGGCGACCTTGCTGCCGGGCGTGCTGATGCGGGCGGTGTCGCCGTTGGGGGTGGCGGCGGGGTGGGCGTTGGCTTCCCCGTCCAGGTCCAGGCCCAGCCAGGCGGCATGGCGACAAACCGCCGCACGCACGCCGGCGCTGTGCTCGCCAATGCCGGCGGTGAAGACCAGGGCGTCCAGCCCGCCCAAGGCGGCGGCCAGGGACCCGATCTCCCGCCCGATGCGGTAGGTGAACAAATCCACCGCCAGCCGGGCGCGGGGATCGTCGCTGGTTTCCAGCGTGCGCATGTCGGCGGAGATGCCGGAGACGCCCAGCAGGCCGGAGCGCTGGTACAGCAGGCGCTGGATGTCCCGGGACCCCATGTGCATCTCATCCATCAGGTACAGGATGACGCCGGGGTCCAGGGTGCCGCAGCGCGTCCCCATGGGCAGACCCTCCACCGCGGTGAAGCCCATGGTGCTGGCGACGCTGCGCCCACCATCGATGGCGCACAGGCTGGCGCCGTTGCCCAAATGGGCGACGATCACCTTGGAATCCGCCAGCCCCAAATCGGCCAGGTGGGACGCGATGTACTCATACGACAGGCCGTGGAAGCCGTAGCGGCGCACGCCCCGGTCGGTGATCTCCGCCGGCAGGGCGAAGGCTTGGGCCAGGGGCGCTTGCGTGGCGTGGAAGGCGGTGTCGAAGCAGCCGACCTGGAACAGGCCGGGCGTACTGGCCAGGATGCTGCGCGCCGGCGCCAGATTATGCCCCTGGTGCAGGGGCGCCAGCGGCACCAGGGTTTCCAGCTTATCCAGCACGGCGGCGTCCAGGGCGGCCGGGGCGGTGAAGTCCACACCGCCATGGACGATGCGGTGGCCCACCGCCTCCACCGCGTGGCCTTCCAGATGGGTGTTGATGAAGTCCATCAGGAAACGCGTGGCCTCGTCATGGTCGAAGGCGCCGGCCTCCAGCCCCGTCCAGCGCCGCTCCCCCACCAGGTCGCCGGCCGGATGGCGGGCGATGAAATGGACGCTGTCGGTGTGCAGCCCCTCGATCTGGCCCTTCAGGAACAGCTGCAACTCCCGCACCTCATCCGCGAACAGCGAGAACTTGATGCTGGAGGAGCCGGCGTTGATGACGATGATGGCGTTGCTGATCTTTCTGCGGCGCATGGGGCCTTACCCCACAGCCTTGGCGGCGGTGGTCCGCCGGTGCTGCGCGATCAGGGACGCCACGGCGCAGGACGCCAGGCGCGCCGGCACGCTGTCGGCCCTGCTGGTCAGGATGATGGGGACCCGGGCACCCAGCACGATGCCGGCGGCATCCGCCCCCGCCAGGAAGGTCAGGCTTTTGGCCAGCATGTTTCCGGCCTCCAGATCCGGCACCAGGATGACGTTGGCATGGCCTGCGACGGGGGAGGTCAGGTGCTTGATGGTGGCGGCTTCCGGGCTGATGGCGTTGTCCAGCGCCAGGGGACCGTCCAGGATGGCGCCGGTGATCTGGCCGCGATCCGCCATCTTGCACAGGGCGGCGGCCTCGATGGTCGACGGGATCTTCGGATTGACCGTCTCCACCGCCGACAGGATGGCGACCCGCACTTCGCCGAAGCCCAAGATCAAGGCCAGGTCGATGGCGTTCTGCACGATGTCCACCTTGTCGGCCAGGGTGGGCGTGATGTTGACGGCGGCATCCGTGATGATCAGCGGGTCGGCATGGCCCGGGATATCCATGATGAAGCAGTGGCTGAGGCGGCGGGCCGTGCGCAGGCCGGTCTCGCTCTTGACCACCGCCCCCATCAGCTCATCGGTGTGCAGGCTGCCCTTCATCAGGGTTTCGGCCCGGCCCTCGCGCACCAGTTCCACCGCCCGCTGGGCCGAGGCCACGCTGTGGGCCGTGTCCACGATCTCAAGTCCGCTTATGTCCAGGCTGGACTGGGCGGCCACCGCCTGGATGCGGTCCTTGGGCCCCACCAGGATGGGGGTGATCAGGCCTAGGCGGGCGGCGTCCACCGCCCCCTCCAGCGAGCTCAGGTCGCAGGGGTGGGCCACTGCGGCCAGGGTGGGGCCGGCCTGATGGGCGGCGGCGATCAGCCGCTGGTACTTCTTGTGGGTCACGTGCGCGGATGTGGCCGAACTGTCCATGGGTCTCTCCCGTGTCACTCTTCCAAACGGGACGGGTTCAGGCCGTCCAGGAAATGTAGATGCCGATGTCGCCGGAAATGCCGCCGTCCTTGAAGCTGACCACTTCGGCCGACAGGCCGTAGCCGCGGGGCTTCAGTTCCGCCGACCAGAACTCGTACAGTCCGCGGGCGAACCCCAGCAGCGTGTCCGGCCAGTTGTCTTCCAGCACGTTGATCTTGCGCCCGCCGTCCGCGCACCATTCGCAGGGGAACTGCCCCAGCATCAGCTTCTTCTCGCCGTTCTCGGCCGCGTGCTGGACGCGGGTCATGACGGTGTGGATGAAACCCGGCGTCAGCGTGCGTTCCATGAAGGCCGCACGCTTGGCCTTGTCCTCCTCCTCCTGGACGGACAGCCGCCGGCGGGCCTCATCCGCCCGCGCCGCGGCCTTGCGTTCGATGATGGCGCGGATTTCCGCGGCGGTGGGCAGGGCTATCGGCGCTTCGGCCGTTTGGGACTGCGTGCTCATCAAGGCTCTCCTTCACCGGTGGGGGAGGGGGAACGCGGGGGTTCAGGGGGTGGCACGCTTGCGGGCCGAGGGGCGCGGGGCCGGCTTCGGCGCGGGCGTCGCCTGGAACAGGGCCTCCACCCGGGCGAAGCGTTCGGCCATGGCCGGCGGCAGCGCGTCGCCCGCCGCCATCACGTCGCGCAGCACCCCCAGCGCCCGTTCGCGGGCGGCCGGGTCGGCGGGCAGCAGGTCGGGCAGGCCGGCCAGGGCTGCCTCCGCGTCCCGGTGCAGCAGCAGGTACTGGTCGCGCACCAGGGCCTTGAAACGCTCCAGCGTGATGGCGCCGCCATCGGGGGCCTGCTGGCGGATCTGGCGCAGCAGGGTGAAGCGGCGCTCATCCGCGCCGGCGTGCGGATCGGCCAGGGCGACGTACAGCAGGCCGCGCATCACCGCCTCCACCACCGCCTCCTGCTCCGTCCGGGGGACGATGGGTTCCTCCACCGGGGCGGGCGTCTCCAGCGCGTGGTGTTCCTTCACCTTCGGCTCCAGCCCCAGCATGGATTGCAGGACGGGGGAGCCATAGAGGTTCAGGAACAGGTTCTCCGTCGTGCGGTCGCGCAAATCCTTCCAGGTGTCCAGCGCGTGGACGATGCCGTCGGACACGGCCTCCTGCACCTTCAGGAAGGGGTTGTCGGCCGACACCGGCCGGCGGTGGGTCCGCGCCCCTTCCGCCAGCTTGGCGACCGGCGCCATCAGCGGGTTCTTGTCCGAGAAGATCTCGAACCGCAGACGGTTGGGGTGCAGGCGGCGCAGCAGGGCCGCACTTTCCTCGCTCGACAGGCCCTTCACCACCGGCTGCAGCAGGGTGCGGTACAGCGACTTGTTGATGTCGGACATGCGGGCGACAGCGGCAAAGCGCTGGTCGTCACGGGTGTCGTTGCCGCCCAGTTCGCGGATGTCGTCCAGGCTGCGCCGCTCGAACCGGGTCAGATAGTCGCCGGCCACCAGGTCGGCGTGCGCCACCCCTTCCTTGGGCGTGAACACGGCCTCATACAGGCCCGGCGGCAGGACGTCGATCAGGTCCATGGTCCGGGTGAACTCGTCATGTTCCTTGGTCGCGACCTTGGCGGAGACGAAGATGCCCAGGTGGCCGATGCTCTGGTGCAGGGAATAGACGACGGTCTGGCCGCCGGCCGCCAGGTCGGCGTCGGTGTCGTACAGGTCCAGCAGCCAGTCCAGCGCCTGCTGCGGCGGGGTGATGTCGTCGCCCCAGGAACAGAAGACGATGATGGGCGACTTCACCGCCCGCAGGTCCAGGCGGGTGTCGTCCGACAGCACCATGCCGCCGGTGGACAGGCGGTTGCCCAGGAACAGCTCATCGGTGATGTACTGCATCTCGCCCGCGTTCAGCAGGACGGGGCTGCCCCACCACTTCTCGAATTCCAGGAAGCGCTGGGCCTCGGTGTCCACCTTGGAATAGACGGTGTAGTTCTTCTTCCACAGGGTGTTGGCGGGGTTCATGTTCTCGAAGTTGGCGACCAGCGCCGCGCCGTCGAAGATGCCGTGGCCCAGATCGCCGCTCAGCGTCGTCAGCCAGGTGCCGCCCAGCAGGCCGCCCAGGTAGCGCAGCGGGTTCTTCTCATGCACGCCCGCCCAGTAGGACAGGGGCGCGCCGGCCAGCACGATGGGGCCGACGATGTCGGGCCGCATGGCCGCCATCATCATGATCTGCCAGCCGGCCTGGCAGTTGCCGATCAGGCAGGGCTTGCCCTCGGCGTCCGCATGCAGTTCGCCGACCTTCTCCACGAACGTCGCCTCGGCGCGGCAGACATCCTCCACCGTCTGGCCGGGCACGGGCTCGGGCAGGAAACCCACGAAATAACAGGGGTGGCCGTCGCGCAGGGCCACGCCGATCTCACTGTCGTGCTTCATGCCGCCGATGCCGGGGCCGTGGCCGGCGCGGGGGTCGAAGACGACGAAGGGGCGCTTGTGCGGGTCGGTCACGGTGTCCGCCGGCGGCTGGATGCGCACCAGGCAGTAGTTGACGGGCCGGGGCAGCTGCCGCCCGTCCAGCACCAGTTCGTAACCGAAGCTCAGGACGTTGGGCCAGGGTTCGGCGATGTGCTCGAAATGGTCGTTGCCGCGCTGGCGCAGCACGTCCAGGAATAGCAAGGAGCGCTGGGTCGCGTCCACCCAGTATTCCTGCGCCTGCCGCGCCAGGCCGAGTGCGGGTGCGAAGGCGGCGGTGGGCCAGAGGCCGCCCCACGGCGCGCCCAGGCCACCGATCTTCCCACCGATTTCTTCTTTTTTCTGGGTGGTGGGTGCGGGTTTCTGCGCCGTTGCCGATGGAATCGCCGTGTCCATGCTGCCTCCTTAAGGTCAGTCAAGAATACTGATGGGCGGGACTATATCGGAATAATGTGAAAAGTATGCCACTTCCGGCACGCTTTCCCGTTAGTTCCGCCAATGAACTATCCGGCTTTATTTACCGATGTTTGCGTAATCTGGAATGACTTAGGTCAACTATTGAACGTTTTTGGCTCGACCCTATCCGGGTGCGGCCGTCTGCCGCCCCCGGGGGCCCCGCGTGCGATGCAGCATAATTCAATATCCGCATCAGTGACTTATAAAACCATCTGCCCCTGAGGGCGTAGCCAGGTCGGCTGGATCCGGGGACCGCCGGCGCGATTTTTCCGACGTTACGGCACCTATTAACTGTGAGCCGATGGCGCTTATGGCCGCACGTCCGGGGCCGGCATCCAGCCGCCGCCCAGGGCCTGGGCCAGGGTGATGGCGGCGTCCAGGCGGTCGGCGCGCGACTGTACCAGGGCCAGTTCGGCCGACAGCAGCCCCCGCTCCGCGTCCAGCTGTTCCAGATAGGGGGAATATCCGGCGCGATAGCGGTTGGTGGCGATGGCCAGGGTGCGGGCCAGGGCGTCGCGCTGGCGCAGCAGCGCCTCCTCCTGCTCCGCACTGCGCTGGACGGTGGCCAGCGCGTCCTCCACCTCGCGGAAGGCGGTCAGGGCGGCCTTGCGGTAGCCGAAGGCGGCCGCGTCGCGCCGGGCGGCCGCCGCATCCTCCTGCGCCCGCAGGCGGCCGCTGTCGAACAACGGCGCCAGCACGCCGCCGCCCAGGCTGAAGACGTTGATGGGGTCGGTCAGCAGGCTGGACACCACGGTGCCGCCCACGGCGCTCAGCTGCACGTCGGGCATGAAGGCGGCCCGCGCGGCATCCAGCGAGCGGTCGGCCGCCACCACCTGCTGTTCCGCCTGGGCGATGTCCGGCCGGCGGCGCAGCAGGTCGGACGGCAGGCCGGCGGGCACGGAGGGCGGCGCCAAGGTGGCCAGGTCGGCACCACGCCCGATGGCGCGCGGGTTTCCGCCCAGCAGCAGGCTCAGGCCGTCTTCCTGCCGGGTGATGGCCAGTTGGGTGGCGGGGATCAGCTGGGCCGCCGCCTCATACTCCGCCTGGGCCTGGGCCAGATCCAGCTGGGCGGCGTAGCCTTGCTCCGCCCGCCGCCGGGCCAGGTGCAATGACGCCTCCCGCGCCGCCAGCGTCTGGCGCACCACGTCCAGCCGTGCGTCCAGCGCCCGCAGGCCGATATAGCCGGCGGCGGCCGACGCGGCCACGGCCAGGCGCACATTGTCATGGGCGGCCTGGGTCGCCAGCAGGGCTGCCCGTGCCGCCTCACCGGCATCGGCCAGGCGGCCGAACAGATCCAGGTCATAGGACGCGGTCGCTTCCCATTGGCCGGCGGTCTGCTGCTGGGGCTGGCCGAAGGCGTCGACGTCGCGCTGCCGTCCGCCGGTGGCGGCGAGCGTCACGTTGGGCAGGCGCTGCGCCTCCGCCAGACGGTACTGCGCCCGCGCCTCGGTCACGCGGGATGCCGCCACCATCACGTCGGTGTTGTTGGCCAATGCGGCGTCCACCACGCGGGTCAGGGCCGGATCACCGAAGGCCTGCCACCAGGCGGCGTCCAGACCGCCGCCCGGCGTGTCGGGGCCGCGCCAGGCGGCCGGTGGCGCCACGTCCGTGGTCAGGGGCGCTTCCGGCCGGGGGCCGCTGCACGCGGCTAGAAGCAGCAAGAGGGCGGCATAACGCTTCATCGTTTCGAATCCGTATCAACCCGCGTTTCCACCGACATGCCGGGCCGCAGGCGGTCGGCCAGGGGCTGGTTCGGGTTGATGGCGATGCGCACGCCGATGCGCTGCGGCACCTTGATGAAGTTGCCGGTGGCGTTGTCGGGTTTCAGCACCGCGAATTCCGATCCCGCCGCCGGCGACAGGGTTTCCACCGTGCCCGCCAGTTCGGCACCCGACAGGGCGTCGACGGTGAAGCGCACCGGCTGGCCGGGCGCCATGCGGGCGGTCTGCGCCTCCTTATAGTTGGCGATGATCCAGCGGTCGGCGGGCACCAGCGACAGGAACTGGGTGCCGTTGGTGACGTACTGGCCCAGGCGCACGCCCACCTCCCCCACCTGGCCGTCCTCGGGTGCGTAAATCACCGTATGCTCCAGGTCGATCTCCGCCAGGGTCAGCTGTGCGGCCGCCGCCTCCACCTGGGCTTCCAGGCCGCCCCGGCCCACGTCCACCGTGCGCACGTCCTGGTGCGCGATCTCACCGCTGGCCTCGGCCTGGCGCACCTGCGCCTCGGCCTGGGCCAGGGCCGCCTGGGTCTGGTCGCGTTCGCGGATGGAGACGGAACCGTCGCGCACCAGATCCATCACGCGGGCCATGTCGGCCTTGGCGCGTTGCAGTTGGGCCCGCGCGTTGGCCAGGTTGGCCGTCTGGCCCTGCACGGCGGCGCTGCGGGCGGCGTGGGCCTGTTCGCTGTTGGCCAAGGCGGCGCGCTGGGCCGACAGGGTGGCGCGGGCCTGGTCCACCCGCGCCCTGTAGATACGGTCGTCGATGCGGGCCAGCACCTGGCCGGCGTGCACATGGGCATAGTCGCCGATCTCGACGGCCACGACGTAACCGCTGACCTGCGGGGCGATCACCGTGGTGCGGCCCCGGATATAGGCGTTCTCCGTCGCCTCCACCGTGCCGGCGAAGGGCGGCAGGCGCCAAGCCGCCAGCAGGGCCGCCACGGCCCCCAGCGTCAAGGCGACGATGACCAGCACCACGGCCACGCTGTGGCGGGGTGGGTGCCAATGGTGATGGGCGGTTTGCGCGTCCGACGCTGTCATGGGCGGCTTCTCCGGCCAAGGGTGGTGATCAGGGTGGCGTAGCCGACATACAGGGCCGTGCCGACGGCCAGCGCCGCCACGAACAGGAAGACATCGTTGAAGGCCAGCACGCTGGCCTCGCGCGCCATGGCCTGGCCCAGCAGGCCGCCGCCTTGTGCCGTCCGCAGGGCAGCGTCGGGCAGGGCGCCGGCCAGGGCGGATGTGCCGGCCGCCAGGCGCTGCACCACCTGGGGGTCGGCCGCGATCAGATGTTCCGACAGGGTCTGGGCGTGCCAGTGGGTGGCCGCCACCTGCAAACTGCCCAGCAGGGCCGATCCCGCCAGGCCGCCCACGTTCTGGGTGATGCTGAACAGCACCATGAAGGTGACCAGATGGTCCGGCCCCTGCCGCACCATGCGCAGGAAACCCAGCACCAGGGCCGGCCCGATGAACAGGGTGGTGCCGAAGGCGATCAGCGCCTGGCTGAGGTACAGTTCCGGCGGCCGGGTCAGGTTGGTGGCGTCGCTGTCCAGCCAGGCACCCGCCGCAATGATCAGGCCGGCGGCCATCACCTGGAAGGGCAGGCGCTTTTCGGACAGGGTCAGGGCCGCCGTCGCCGTGCCGCCCAGCATGGCCAGGACGACGAAGCCGAACAGGGTGCGCAACTGGTCGTTGGTCAGGCCGCCCGCCGTCAGCAGGCCGACCGCGCCATAGGTCTGCTCCGCCAGCGCCACCCGCACCAGCAATGCCGCCGCCGCGAACCGCGCCATGTCCAGGGTGGTCAGCCAGCGCACCTGCACCAGCGGCGTGGCCCGATAGCGTTCGATCAGCCAGGCGGTGGCGAACAGCGGCACCGCCGCCGCCAGGGCCCAGCCCAGCCAGGCGGTGTCCGTCCACCACAGCAGCCGGCCTTGTCCCAGCACGCCGCAGACCAGCACCAGGCCCGGCAGCAGCAGGCCGATGGTGACGAAATCCAGGGGGCGGAAGGCGGGGCTGCGCTCACTGGGTGGCAGGGGCAGGGCGGTGATGGCCGCCAGCACCGCCAGCGCCAGCCCGATCTCCATCAGGTGCAGCCCCTGCCATTCCTGCAAAGCCAGCATCTCCACCGGTACCAGGCGGGCCAGCGGCGTGCCCAGCTGGGTCAAGCCGATGCCGATGACCAGCGCCAGGGGCCGCAGCCGGACGGGGAAGGCCTGCAGCAGGTTGTAGACCGTCATGGTGGTCAGGCCGGCGGCGGTCATGCCGCTGACGCAGCGGATGACCACGGCCGCCGCGAAGCCCGGATGGATGAATTGCAGCAGGCCGGCGGCCAGGTAGGCCAGCAGCAGGGCGCGGGTGACGGCGGGAATCCCGAACTGCTGGCGCGCCCGCACCAGCGTCAGGTTGGCACCGGCGTTGAAGGCGACATACAGCGCCGGCAGCCAGCTGGCCTGGTCGATATAGACGCCCAGCGCGCCCGTCAGGTTGGCCAGGTTGACGTTGACCAGGGCGTTGCCCAGCGTGGCGGTGACGCCCACCAGCACAGCCACCGCGGCGTACCCCAGCCGCCGGAGTGTCGGATGGCTGGGGGCCGCTGGCGACCCGGGAAAGGCCGGCCGCTCATTGGGGGCGAACTGGTAATCCTGATCGGTGGACGCGCTCATGCCGAGGCCCCGCCTGAGGTTCGCAACTGCCTCAGCATCAAGGCGGTATCCAGGTGCAGACGGTAGTCGACGATCCAGCCCCGGTCCCACCGGCATACCGCCAGGCGCAACACATTAAACGGCCGGCGCAACGATGCCGGGTCCGGGTCTTCGCCTTGGGGGGGCGAGGGCGCGCCGTGGGCGGTGCCGGTCAGCCGCGCGATGGAACAGCTGTGCAGGCCGTCATGGCTGCTGAACAGCTCGACATAGGGGGTGGTGTGCAACCGGGCGTCGGGGAAGGTGCTGCAAAAGCCCATGACCTGTTCGATATGCTGGCGCTTGCCCACCGGGCCGAAATCGCCATCGCCATGGGCGGTCATGGCCTCATCCAGGAACTCGGCGTAGTCGTCCCACCGCCGCTCGTTCCAGGCGCGATCAAGGGCCCGCATCCGATCCAGCGTGCGGCGTACGGCCATGTCATGCCGGCGCCTTGGCGCGTGATGTCCCAACCCAGCACCCCATCTTCCGCCCCCTCCGGCAGCCACGGGGCCAATGGTAGGAAGGGGCGGGTGCCGGGCGGTAGTGAGGACAGCCGCGCTTACTGTTATATGCGCGGCATTTGAACGTGACCGTTCAAAATGCCGCCCCTCAAGCGCCGGGCGCGACCATCCGGTCGCTTGGCTTCCTCAGTTTCCAGTCCACTGCGTTCCCCGGAAACTTCCGGCGGACGCCGTCGCGTCCTACAGCGGCACGAGCCACTCGTGCCGCTGCTGGTATTAGCCGGCGTGGCTGCCCGCCCGCGGGGCGGGACGCAGCCGGTCCAGCAGGGCGCGGAAGCCCGCTCGTTCCCGCCAGACGTCGAACCGGGAATCGGTGCGCAGCCAGACGGTGGACAGTTCCCGCCGGTCGATGGCGCGGTTCAGCGCCGCCAGGCCCTGCACCTCATCATTCAGGGATGCCGCCAGGGTGGCGTGGGCGAAGGCGGTGGCCCCGCCGGTGTCGCCCGCCGCCAGCAGGCGCCAGCCCCGCTCCGGCTCGCCCAACCAGGCCTTGATCTCGGCCTGGGCGAACATCAGGTCGGGATGCCGTGCCGTCGCCTGGCCCACGGCGGCCAGCAGCGCGCCAGCGGCCGCCGCCTCCTGCGTGAAGATGTGGGCCAGCGCGCGATAGACCAGCACCTCCGCCGGCGCCTGTTCCATTGGGGCGGGCGCCTGGGTCAGCAGGGCGAAACGGCGCGCCTGGTAATGGCAGGCGGCCTCCGCGATGTCCTGCTGCACTGAGAAAGGCTCGATCGCCCGGGCCTGGCGGAACAAATGCTCCGCCTCGTCATGGCGTTCGAAGATGGTCAGGAGCGTGCCGTACAGCCGGGCCGCACGGGCGTGGTCGCCCAGGCGCAGGGCCTGGCGGAAGTCGGCCTCCGCCCCTTCCGCGTCCCGGTCCAGCCAGGCGGTGATGGTGGCGCGGGCCGCGTGCGCCTCCACCGACTGCGGGTCGGCCACCAGGGCGCGGCGCACGGCGGCCTGGGCCGTGGCTTTCGCGGTGGCATGATCGATCAGGCCCAGGCGGAACAGGTCGCACTGGCAATCGGCGATGCCGGAATGGCCGCGGGCGTAGTCGGGGGCGGTGTCGGCCACCCGCTGGAATATCTCCTGCGCCTCATAAAGCGACGCCGGCGTCTGATGGTCCAGCAGCTGGCGGGCGCGGTAGACGCGGGCGTGCGCCTCCAGCAGCAAGGGTGCCGGGCCGACGCGGGCGGCGCGCATGGCGGAATTGTCCAGGCGCACGCGGCTCAGCACCGTGGCGGCGATGCGTTCCTGCAAGCGCATGCGTTCATGGTCGGGCGCGTCGAACCGGTCGGACCAGACGACGAAACCCTGGGGGTTCGATACCTCCACCGTCACGCGCAGGGTGTGGTCCTGCCGCCGCACCGTGCCTTGCAGCACGGCGTCCACGCCCAGTTCCCGGGCCAGCGTGGGAAGGGAATAGCCCTTGTCCTGCGCCTGGAAGGCGACACTGCGCGAGGTGACGCGCAGGCCCTGGGCGCGGCCCAGCGCGTAGATCAGCTCATCCGTCAGGCCGTCGGCGAAGCTTTCCTCATCCCCGCCGCGGCTGAGCGCCCGCAGGGGCATGACGGCCACGGCCGCACCGGGGCCCTGCGTGAACAGGGCGGCCGGGGGCGTGGCGTCGACCGTGACCACGGCCGGCGCGTCGTTCGCGCCGAACACCGGCACATACCCCCCGGTCGGCAGGGTGACGACCACGGGATCGTGCCGACCGGGTCCGGCGTAGTGCTCCTCCAGCTTGCGGCGCAGGCGCCGGGCCTCCACCCGCACGGTGCTGTCGATGCGGGGATCATAGGGCGGTTCGCGGCCGTAGATGGCATTGCCGATCACCGCCTCTTTCAGCGCGCTTCCGCGGCCGTCCAGCGTCTCCTCCACGACGAAGCGCAGGAAGGTCAGCAGCCGTTCCGAACCGGCGAAGACCGGGCTGGTGCACAGCCGGTCGATCTGTTCGCGCACAGCCCAGGGCGATGGCGTGTCCAAACGCGTTCCTCAAAAGTCAGAAAAGGGGAATGGCTGCCGGGATGGGCCCGGTCGTTGCGCAATTTATGCGGGCGCGGGGGCGGCCCGGTCAAGGCGGGGCGGTGATATGGCGCGGGCCTAACGGTTAGCTGTGATGGCGCTAACGGGGGTGCTGCGTTCCGGGCGGCTGCCACCCCCGGTGGTCACCAGGCGGACAGCCGCGCCACCGGGTGCGACCCGGCCGGTGGCACGCTGATACTGGTTTCCGTGGGCGCCGGAAAAGGCGTTGTCGCGGGGACCAGGATGCACGGCATGAAGAAGACGAAGGTTATCATCGCGGGCGCGGGGCCTGTCGGCACGGTCGCGGCCTATTACCTTGCCCGCCACGGGATTGAGGTGGTGTTGCTGGAGGCGGGCCCGGACTGCGCCATGGACCTGCGCGCCTCCACCCTGCACCCGCCGACCCTGGAGATGCTGGACACCCTGGGCATCACCCCGACCCTGCTGGAACGCGGCCTGAAGGCGCCGGTCTACCAGTTCCGCGACCGGGGCAGCGGCGATGTCTATGCCTTCGATATGTCGGAACTGTCGGACATCACGCGTTATCCCTTCCGCGTTCAATGTGAGCAGTACCATTTGTCCCGCCTGCTGGCGACCAAGCTGGAGAACGAGCCGAACGCGGAGGTGCTGTTCAACCACCGCCTGGTGCATTTCGAACAGGACGCCGACGGCGTGACGGTGACGGCGGAGACGCCCATCAGCCTGGAAAAGGTGCGGGGCGACTACCTGATCGGCGCCGACGGCGCCAGTAGCCTGGTGCGCAAGTGGCTGGGCGTGGAGTTCGACGGGTTCACGTATCCGGAAAAGTTCCTGTGCCTGACGACGGAAACCCCGCTGGAGCAGTACATCGACGGCCTGTGCCACGTGAACTACGTGTCGGACGCCACCGAATGGCTGGTGCTGCTGCGGGTGCCGTCGCTGTGGCGCATCCTGGTGCCGGCGGGCGATGTCTCGGACCTGGCGCTGGTGTCGGATGAGAAGAAGAACGCGGTGTTCGGCGGGCTGATCGGCCTGACGGATGAGGTCAAGACCCACCACCGCACCATCTATCGCGTGCATCAGCGGGTGGCGCAGTCGTTCCGCCAGGACCGGGTGATGATCATCGGCGACGCCGCGCACCTGAACAACCCGATCGGCGGCTTCGGCATGAACAGCGGCATCCACGATGCCTTCAACCTGTGCGCCAAGCTGGTCGCGGCTTACAACGGGGGCGACGCCGACGCGCTGCTGTCGCGGTTCGACCGTCAGCGGCGGACGGTGACGCACGACTTCACCCAGGCGCAGACCATCAAGAACATGGAGTTCATGCGGGAAGGCCAGGCGGCCGGCCATCGCAAGCGCCATGCGGAGATGGAACGGCTGGTCAACGACCCCGTCGCCCGCCGCCAGTACCTGATCACCCAGTCCATGTTCGGCAGCCTGAAACAGGAAGAGGGCATCGCCTGATCCAGAACCGCCACCCTGTCCTTGCGACGCGTTAGCCGTTCGCGGCTAACGCCTCTTTCCCCCGGATGGTGGTATGCTCCACCCGGGGATCGGGGCACGTTGGGGGACGGGGCGATGGACATTCCGTGGATACAGATGTCGGGCGCCATGGCGGGGGGCGTCGTCGGCGGCTTTTCCGGTTTCATCGCCAACACCTTCCACGATTTGCGCGCCCGGCGCCGGGCCAAGCGCAACATCGCCTGCGCCCTGATCGGTGAGATCGGCGCCCTGTCCCAGCATATCGAGGAAAACTACCTCTCCATGCTGCGGGCCGACCTGCCGGTGGCGGGCCAGGACCTGGAATTGCCCGCCGTCCTGCACCATCATTTCCGGGGCGATCGCGACTACATGCCGGTTTTCCGTTCCCTGGGCGGTGCGGTGGGCCTGCTGTCCACGCCCCTGCCGCGCGAACTGGTGTCCTGGTACACCAGCCTGGCGGCCGGCCTGGAACGGGCCCGCGCCCTGCACGAACTGTCGGGCCAGCGCGATCCGGAGATGGTGGCCTTCGCCGTGCGCCTGGCACGGCTTCAGGATGCGTCCTTCATTGATCTATTGGCGCGATCCCGGACCCTTCTGGCCCGTTTGGGCGAAGTGTGAAACGGGCGGGTGTCAGAACAGTTCGGCGTGTCCAAAGGGACCACGTTCGCCAATCGCGCGTATTTCCATAAATTTTTTTTAGTCGTGGAAACCGGTGACTTCGGCTTACGGTCAAACCGTTCCCTATGTCGAGAGTTTTGGCAGACTCATCAATCGTGATACGGGGGCGGACCTCATCCAATAATGGATGAAATGCCGAAGGCAGGTTCGCACCCCGCATAAAAGGAACAAACGGGACAGCGGTGTCCCCGGCGATGGACCCATCCGATGGGATGGTGTCCAAAGCCTTCCTTTTTGCCCGGTCGCCCCTATCATGTGGGTGGGCGTCGAAAAGTGGAGATGACGGGCATGGACCGCCGTTCTGTTTTCAAATCGCTTGCCGGCCTGGCGGCCTTGGGTGCCGCCCCGTCGGCCGCCACGGGTGCGGTGATTGGCAAGCACACCATCCTGGACCCCGGCCTCAACCCCGAAAGCCTGCCCCAACCGGCGCTGACCGGCGGCTTGGCCTTCCTGACGGTGGCCGAGGCGCGCACCGTGGGCGCCGTGTTCGACCGGCTGATCCCGGCCGATGAGTTGAGCGTGGGCGCCACCCAGGCGGGCTGTGTGGAATTCCTGGATCGCCAATTGGCCGGCGATTACGGCCGGGCGGCGACGCAATACCGCCAGGGGCCCTTCGTCAAGGGCACGCCGCAGCAGGGGCCGCAGTTCCAGCAGACGCCGGCGGAACGCTACCGTGCCGGCCTGGCGGCGCTGGACGCCTATTGCGCCCAGGCCCAGGGCAAGGCCTTCGCCGATCTGACACCTGACCAGCAGGACGCCCTGCTGACGGATATGGAGGGCGGCAAGGTCGACTTGGGCGGCACGGACGCCAAGGCCTTTTTCGAGCTGATGTTGCAGAACGTGCGCGAAGGCTATTTCGCCGACCCGATGTACGGCGGCAACAAGGACATGGCGGGCTGGAAGCTGGTGGGCTTTCCCGGCGCCCGCTACGACTATCGTGACGTGATCGGCAAGCGCGGCCAGAAGCTGGACCTGCCGCCGGTCAGCCTGCTGGACCGCGGTTAGGCCCGCAACCGCATCCTCCCAACACGAACGACCGGCGCGGCTACGGGCGGCGCCTGAAGGTGGAATCATGGCACAACAACGGGCGCGTGTGGACGCCGTCATCGTCGGCCTGGGCTGGGCCGGTTCCCTGATGGCGGAGGAATTGACGCGGGCGGGCTTGACGGTGGTGGCCCTGGAACGGGGCGCCTGGCGCGACACCACCACGGATTTCCCGCCGGCGGTGGATACCGATGAACTGCGCTGGTCCACCCGTCGCGGCATGCTCCAGCCCCAGGCGGTGGAGACGCTGACCTTCCGCAACCGGCCGGACCAAGGCGCACTCCCCTTGCGCGACTGGAACTGTTTCCAGTTCGGCTGGAACGTGGGCGGGGCGGGCACCCACTGGAACGGCATGACCTGGCGGTTCAAGCCCTATGATTTCCAGCCCCATACCCTGACGCGCCGCCGTTATGGCGACAAGAAGCTGGCCGACGGCCTGCAGGTCCAGGACTGGGGCGTCAGCTATGATGACCTGGAACCTTTCTACGACCGGTTCGAACGGCTGGCCGGCACCTCGGGCAAAGCCGGCAACATCCAGGGCCAGGCGCAGCCGGGCGGCAACCCGTTCGAGGGGCCGCGCCAGCGCGACTACCCCCTGCCGCCGCTACAGCGCACCCGTGCCTGCGACCTGTTCGATGCCGGGGCCGCCAAGCTGGGCCTGCATTCCTTCCCCGTGCCGGCGGGCAACACCTCGGGCGCCTACGTCAACCCGCTGGGCGTCCATATGGCGCCCTGCACCTATTGCGGCTATTGCGAGTTCTTCGGCTGCGGCAACTGGTCGAAGTCCAGCCCCCAGGCTTGCATCCTGCCGGCGCTTAAGCGCCGCCCCAACTTCAGCGTCCTGACACAGTCTGAGGTGCTGAAGGTCAATTTGGCGGCGGACAAGAAGACGGCCACCGGCGTCACCTTTATCGATGCCGCCGGCCGCCTGTGGGAACAGCCGGCCGATATCGTCGTCATCTCCGCCTACCAGATGGACAATGTGCGGCTGATGCTGCTGTCGGGCATCGGCAAGCCGTATGACCGCGCCAGCGGCACCGGCGTGGTGGGGCGCAACTACGCCTATCAGACCATCTCCGGCGCCAGTGTGTTTTTCGAGGATGAGCACCTGAACCCCTTCATCGGGGCGGGCGCCCTGGCGCAGGCGGTGGACGACTACAACTCCGACAATTTCGACCACACGCACCACGATTTCATCGGCGGTGCCAACATGCTGATCCATTCCACCAACGGCCGGCCCATCGGCATGGGTGGGGCGGTGCCGCCGGGCACGCCGCGCTGGGGCAGCGATTGGAAGAAGGCCTACCGCGACAGCTACCAGAACAGCAATTCCGTCTATTGCCAGGGCACCAGCTACGGCCATCGCGACGTCTACCTGGACCTGGACCCCACCTACACCGACCGCCACGGCATGCCGCTGCTGCGCGTGACCTTCGACTGGAATGAGAACGACGCCAGGATGGCGCACTTCATCGCCGACCGGGCGGTGGAGATGGGCCACGCCATGGGCGCCAAGGTCGTTTCGCGGTTCGAGCCGACGGCCAAGGCCTTCAGCCCCATGGACCAGTTGTCGTCCCACACCACCGGCGGTGCCGTCATGGGCGCCGACCCGACCACCAGCGCCCTGAACCCGTATCTGCAAAGCTGGGACGTGCACAACGTCTTCGTGGCCGGCGCCTCCTGCTTTGCCAATAACGGCGGCTGTAACCCCACGGGCACGGTGGCCGCCACCACCCTATGGGCGGCGCACGCCATCAAGGAACAGTACCTGAAGAACCCGGGCCCCCTGGTGAAGGCGTGATGGCCATGCGCAAGAAGACGATCCTGGGGTTGGGCCTGCCCTTGCTGGCCATCGCCGTGGCGGCGGGCGGCTTGCTGTACCGCGCCAATGATGCCGCCCGCGACCGCGTGGCGGATGATAGGCTGAAGACGGCGGACGCCGCCCCGCCGGATGCCGCCGCCATCCAGCGCGGTGCCTATGTCGCGGCCACGGCCGATTGCGCCGCCTGTCACACGGCGCCGGGCTCGGCCCAGGCCTTCGCGGGCGGCTATCCGCTGAAGACGCCGTTCGGCGTGCTGATCTCCAGCAACATCACGCCGGACCGGGAAACCGGCATCGGCGACTGGACGGAACGCGACTTCTTCCGCGCCGTCCGCCATGGGCAAAGCCCGCACGGGCCCCTCTACGCCGCCATGCCCTACAACGCCTATGTCAAGCTGACCGACCAGGACATGCACGACCTGTGGGCCTATATGCGCAGCCAGGCGCCGGTGCATAACCACATCGTCAGCAACCAGTTGCCCTTCCCCTTCAACATCCGCCTGCTGAACCTGGGCTGGAACCTGCTGTTCTTCGACAACCATCCCTTCCAGCCCAAGGGCGAGCAGTCGGCGGAATGGAACCGGGGTGCCTATCTGGTCGATGGGCCCGGCCATTGCGCCGCCTGCCACACTGCCAAGAACCCGCTGGGTGGTGACAGCAGCGCCTATCTGCAGGGCGGTCCCCTGCAAGGTTGGTACGCGCCGGAGATCGCCAACAACCCCCATGTCGGCCTGGGCGCCTGGACGGTGCCGGAAATCGCCCAGTACCTGAAGACGGGCAGCAACGGCCGGGCCGTCGCCTCCGGCCCGATGGCGGAGGCGGTGGAGAATTCCACCCAACACCTGACCGACGCCGACCTGGTCGCCATCGCCACATATCTGCGCACCGTGCCGGGATCCAACACCCAGGCGCCGGGGCCGCTGGCGGCGGATGACGCCCGCATGCGGCGCGGCGCCCAGGTCTACGCTGTCAATTGCAGCGCCTGCCATGAGGGCCGGGGCCAGGGCGTGGCGGACATGGTCACCGGTTTCGCCGGCAACCCGGCGGTGCAGTCCGCCAACCCCGACAGCCTGGTGCAGACCCTGCTGAAGGGCGGGCGTGGGGCGGTGACCGAGGCTAACCCGACGGGTGCCGGCATGCCGGCCTTCGGCTGGAAGCTGAACGACGCCGATGCTGCGGCGGTGCTGACCTTCATCCGCAACAGCTGGGGCAACGCCGCCGCCCCCGTGACCGCCGATCAGGTGGCCGCCACCCGGGCCGCGCTGGGGGCCCCGGCGGTGGTGAAGTAAGCGTTTTTAAAAGACGAAAACGGTTCAGTAATGCCCAGGCCCGCGTCATGCGCGGGGTGGGCATTCTTTTTGTGTTGGGGAATCGACGTTTTGTTGAATGCCTTGACTTGAGTGCATCCGCATGCGGGTGGGTAAAAGTTAATAAATTTCAAAATAATCCGTTTCAGTCCAGCTCTCTATAGAGATTAGCTGCGCGCCATCTTGATAAAGATCAAATCTAAAATTTTAGGAATATTTCGAGCGCGGGAAAGCCTGGCACCTTGCCCCGGCATAGGTCATGCTTAGATGAAAGTGGTAGGATAAACGGCGAAGCACGCTGTTTGGGGAATGTTCATGGGCTATGGGGGCCTATGAATCTCTTTTAGATCATGTAGTTGATCCTAATCGCTCGACGGATTTGGCCTGGGCTAACTCTTCGGAGATATGCGGCTAGGTCTAGGTCGTTGGCGATAAATTAACCTTTATGGCCTAGAACTTCACATCGGGACGCACTACAAATCCGCAGCTCATTTTAAAAGGGTATATTACGTGACCCCGATCCATGATTCAGCTTTGCGTGTTGTTAGCGATACCAACGCTCCAGCCGGCATCCATGATGATGCCCTGGGCCGGGTGCTGTCGGTGCTGGCGGCGCAAGGTCAGATGGCGCCGGGGGCCCTGGGCCGGGCGCAGGCGGCGGGCGGCCGGGTGGACCGGCGGCTGGTGGATCTGGGCCTGGTGTCCGAAGACCATATGGCGGCGGCCTACGCCCGGGCCCTGGGCCTGGCGCTGTGGCCGGCCGACCATCTGCCCGAGGCCGCGGTCATGGTGGACACGGCCAATCTGGGTTTTCTTAAGACCAACCAGATGCTGCCGCTGACCGCCGACGGGGCGGAGGCGGTATTCGCCATGGCCGATCCGCTGGACCGCCAGGCGCTGGGGGCGGCGTCCTTCCTGGCCGGCCGGCCGGTGCGGGCGGTGGTCATGACCGGCACCGCCATCGCCGCCGCCTTGGACCGGCTGTACGAGGTGGGGAACCCCACCGCCAACGACGACGACCTGCCCGACCTGCTGGAGGGCGATGCCGAGCGCCTGCGCGATCTCGCCAGCGAGGGGCCGGTGGTGCGCCTGGTGGGCAACGCCATCCAGGCGGCCCTGGCGGCCGGCGCCACCGACATCCATGTCGAGCCCATGGCCGACCGGCTGGTGGTCCGTCACCGCGTCGACGGCATCCTGCGTGAGGCGGAGGTGCTGCCCCGCCGTGTGGCCCCCGGCATGATCACCCGCATCAAGGTGATGGCGGGCCTGGACATCGGTGAACGCCGCCTGCCGCAGGACGGCCGCATCCGCCAGACCCTGCAGGGCCGCGAGATCGATTTCCGTGTTTCCACCACCCCCACCGTGCATGGCGAGGATGTGGTGATGCGCATCCTGGACCAGCAGACGGCCGGCGGCACCTTGGACACGCTGGGCCTGCCGGCCGACGTGGCGGGCCCGCTGGCCGCCGAACTGAACCGGCCGCACGGCATCGTGCTGGTGACCGGCCCCACCGGCAGCGGCAAGACCACCACCCTGTACGCCGGCCTGCGCGGCATGGACGCGGTCCGCCGCAAGATCCTCACCGTGGAGGATCCGGTGGAATATCTGCTGGACGGGGTGAACCAGACGCAGGTGAAGCCCGGCATCGGCCTGACCTTCGCCCACGCCCTGCGCAGCTTCCTGCGCCAGGACCCGGACGTGATCCTGGTGGGTGAGATGCGCGATGCGGAAACCACCAAGGTGGCGGTGCAGGCGGCCCTGACCGGCCACCTGGTGCTGTCCACCCTGCACACCAACGATGCGGCCGGTGCGGTGCCGCGGCTGGTGGACATGGGGGTGGACCCCTATCTGCTGGCCTCCACCCTGAACGGGGTGCTGGCGCAGCGGCTGGTGCGCACGCTGTGCCCCAGTTGCCGCCAGCCCTATGCCCTGTCGGCGGACGCGGCGGTGGCCCTGGGCCTGCCGGCGAAGATGGTGACGGTGTACCGGGCGGTGGGGTGCGCGGCCTGCAACGGCACGGGCTATCGCGGCCGCATGGCCATCGCCGAATGGCTGCCGGTGAACGACCAGGTGCGGGCGCTGGTGCGCCGGGGCGCCTCGATCGGCGGAGATCGAGGCGGCGGCGGTGGCCACCGGCGGCATGGTGCCGCTGTACCAGGACGGCCTGTCCCGCGTGCTGGACGGCGACACCACGCCCGAAGAAATCCTGCGCGTCACCAAGGCGGATTAAGTGGCGGATTGAGATGATGATGGCCAGTTTCACCTACCGATCCGTCGACGCCGAAGGCCGCGCCCGTCGTGGCACCATTGAGGCGGCCAACCGCAGCAGTGCCGTGGACCAATTGATGCAGCGCGGCCTGACGCCGCTGTCGCTGCGTGAGGCCGGGGCCAGGAAAGGCCTCAGCCTGGGCCGTGGCCGCGACCTGAACCGGGCCGAACGGCTGTCTTTCGTGCGTGACTTGGCCAACCTGGTGTCCGCCGGTTTCGCGCTGGAGCCCGCCTTGGGCCTGGTGGCGGACCAGATGCCGCGCCCGGCCTCCGCCGCATTGGTGGGCCGCCTGCGCGAACGGGTGCGGGCCGGTGAAGGCCTGGCCGCCGCCCTGTCGGCCCACGCCACCGTCTTCCCGCCGGAGTTCGTCGGCCTGGTCGCGGCGGGTGAGCAGGGCGGGTCGCTGGCCGCCGCCCTGGGCCACCTGGCGGTTCTGGAGGAAGAGCGCACCCATTTCCGCCAGCGCCTGATCAGCGCCATGGTCTATCCCGCCTTGATCGCGCTGCTGACCCTGGCGGCGCTGGCGCTGATGGCGGGATATGTCCTGCCGCAATTCCAGGATCTGTTCGCGGGCAGCAAGGCCAAGCTGCCGGCCGCCACGGCCGCCGTTCTGGCCATCGGTGATTTTCTGGGCAATTTCGGTCCCGGCATCGTGGCCGGCGTGGTCCTGACCCTGCTGCTGATGGCCCGGGCCTACCGTCAGCCCGACATGCGCCTGCGCATGGACCGGGTGTTGCTGGCGGCCACGGGGCCGCTGGGCCGGTTGATCGGCGATGCCCAGCTGGCGCTCTACACCCGGACCCTGGCCAGCCTGCTCAGCGGCGGCGTGCCGCTGGCGGCGGGCCTGGCGACGGCCGGTGGTTGCCTGTCCAACCGCGCCCTGGCGGGGGCGGCCGACCGGGTGCGCATCGCCGTGCGCGGCGGCAGCGACCTCAGCACGGCGGTGCAGGGCGAGCCTTTGTTTCCCCGCCGCCTGTCGCGCATGCTGGCCATGGCCGAACAGACCGCCAGCCTGCCGCAAGCCCTGCTGGATCTATCGAAAGTGTTGGAGCGTGAGAGGGGTCTAGCACTGGATAGGGCCTTGTCTTTGGTGACGCCCGTCCTAACCCTTGTTCTCGGCGGCATGGTCGGTGGGATCTTCGCCGCCCTGATCGCGGGGATCCTCAGCCTGAATGACATCGCCATCTGACAAGACCGACCTGAACCGTCCTGACCGTCGCCGAACCGCAGGCTTCACCCTGGTGGAGGTGCTGGTCGTCCTGGTGATCATCGGCCTGCTGGGCCTGCTGGTGGCACCCAACCTGGTGGCCCGCTTGGGAAAAGCCAAGGGCGAGGCGGCGCAGGCCCAGATCAACACCCTGGTCGCCGCCGTCGACCTGTTTTACGTCGATGTCGGCCGTTACCCCACCAGCCAGGAAGGGCTGGAGGCGCTGATGACGGCCCCGGCTGGCGACGCCAACTGGCGTGGCCCCTACCTGCGCAAGCGTCAGGCCCTGATCGACCCCTGGGGCAACCCCTATCGCTACAAGGCGCCGGGCGACCACGGCGCCTATGACCTTTTCAGCTACGGCAGCGACAACGCCCCGGGCGGCGAGGGCGACGCCCGCGACGTCACCAGTTGGTAGGCGCGGCCCGCGTGCGCGCCGGTTTCACCCTGGTGGAAACCCTGGTGGTGCTGGTGATCCTGGGCATCCTGGGGGCCGCCTTGGCCGTCGGCATCCAGGACCGGTTGCCGGGCCTGCGCTTCAGCGCCGCGGTCGGCGCGCTGGAGGAGGAGCTGCGCAACCGCCAGGTGGAGGCGATGGTGACCGGCCGGCCGGTCGTCTTTTCCCTGGCCGACCTCGGCCATCCCGACCGGGGGGCCGCCGGCCGCCGCCTGCGGCGCATCGCCGCCGTGCGGCTTCGCATCGATGGTGCCGACGCCACCCATCCCGGCCAGGTGGTGTTCCTGCCCGGCGGCTGGTCGCCCGGCGCCCAGGTTCAGTTGGTCCAGGACGGCCGCAACGCCACCGTGCGGGTGGACTGGCCCCTCGGCACCGTGCATCGGGAGTAGGGGGCATGCCGTCTTTACCCAGGCCGTCTGGCGTCGCCGGTTTCACCCTGCTGGAAATGCTGATCGCGCTGGCCATCTTCGGCCTGGGCACCGCCTTGCTGATGCAATCCGCCTGGTCGGGGGCCTGGGCGGCGCGCCAGGCCTGGACCGAGACGGCGGCGCTGCGCCTGGCCCAGTCGGCCGCGGCGGAGGCCGGCGTCGCGCGGCCTATCACGCAAGGGGTGCTGGACTTCACCGAAGAGGGATTGCCCTACCGTGTCAAAATTGTGCCCCTTGGCGTTTCCGGAACCGGTGACCTGGACTTTCGGGTAGAGGTTCGGGCATCGCCCCCCGCCAGCAACCCGGATGCCGCCATTGCGGCGGGCGGATCGGCGGGCCCTGTTCTGGCGACCGTGACCAACCGATCCGTGGCGGACAACACGCGATGACGGCAACAGCCAGGCCCCCGATGATGATGCGCCGTGACGCGGATCGGGGGAGCACAGGCTGTGAGGGTTGCCAAGCGGGCATGACATTGGTCGAGGCGCTGGTGGCCCTGGCCCTGTTGGGCATGCTGGCCATGGCCGCCGTGGGCCTGCTTCCCCTGATGAACCGGATGGCCGACCGCAGCGGTGCCCTGCAACGCCAGGCGGCCGATTTGGGCCGGGTGCACGACTTCACCCGTTTCCTGGTGGCCAACGCGCTGGGCCTGGGTGACCTGGGCACGGCCGGCCCTGACATGGCGCCGCTGGCGCATGAGCCGGGCCGGCTGGAGGTGGTGGCACCCCTGCCGGCCGGCCTGGGTACCGGCGGCCTCTACCGCATCGCGCTGACCGTGGAGGGGGCGCCCGGCCACCAGTCCTTGCAGCTGCATGTCGCCGCCCTGCGGCCGGACGGGCCGCCGGCCGCCGACGGCGTGCTGATCGCGGGCGCCAGCCGCATCGCCTGGTCCTATTTCGATGCGGCAACCCATGCCTGGGTCGATCGCTGGTCCGATCCCGACACGGCGCCGGCCCTGGTGCGCCTGGATGTGGAGATGCCGGACGCCGGCCGGTGGCCGCCCATGATCGCGGCACCGCTGGTGCGCGGCGGCGCCCTCTGTTCCTTCGACACCGTGCTGGGCGCCTGCCGCCCCGGGGGGGTGTGATGACCCCGGCCCGCCGTTTCAAGCGCCTGCTGGTGCGGACCATGGACGGCCTGGTCGATGGCGTGGCGGCGGCCTTGCCGCGCCGCTTGTGCGCTTTGTTGGGCCTGGCGGTGCCGGCCTTTGCCTTGCCGCCGGGCGGCACCGGCGTGACGGTGGGGACGGAGGCGGGGCCGGTGCGCCTGGTGCTTGATCCGCAGGACGTGCTGGCCGTGGACGTGCCCTTGCCCAAGGGCGGGCTGATGGCCGGCATGGTCGATGCCCGGGGATTCGTGGAGATGCAGGCCCATCGTTTCATGCCGATGCGCCCCGACCTGCTGGCTTGGGATGTGGTCATCCTGGAAAACGCGGACGGGAAAAAGGGCGATGGCGTCGCCCGGGTGCACATGGTGCGGCGATCGGTGCTGTCGGCGGCGCAGGCCACGGCGGCGCGCATGGGCCTTCAGGTCCGGGGCGTGACGGCGGCGGTGGCGGTGGGGCCGCCGCCGGAGTTCCTGCGTTTCGACCGGGCACGCGTGCGGCGCCGCGCGGTGGCCGTGGCGGTGGCCGCTTGCCTGTTCTGGCTGGCCCTGCCCATCCCCTTGGTTATCGCCATCCGGGTGCTGGACCGACAGACGGCGACGGTCGAGGCCACCTTGGCCGCGGTCGCCAAGGATGCGCGGGGCGTGCAGGACATGCGCGACCGCATCGCCTTCCTGGCCCCCGATGCCGCCGCCACCGCCGTCCTGCTGGCGCAGCCGGGGCGGGGCCAGGTGCTGGACGAACTGGCCTACACCCTGCCGGATACGGTGTGGGTGCGGGACCTGGTCGTGCGGCCCGGTGGCATCGAGGTGCAGGGCCGCGCGGCCGATTTGGCCGACGTGCTGGCGCGGATGCGTGCCGCCAGCCCCTTCACCGATGCCCATTTCGTGGAACCGGCGCAGGTGGCACCCGCCCCGACGCCCCCCGGCATCATGCCGAAGGACTTCACCCTGGCGTTCTCCCTGGTCGGCGGGGGGGACTGACCCATGGCGTCCACCACCCTGCGTCCCGGTTTCGTGCTGCTTGTGGCGGGCTGCCTGCTGGCCGTGCCGCCCTATTTCTTCCTGGCGCCGCTGGCGGAGGGGGTGCAGGACGCGGCCGCCCGCCGCGTCGCCCGCCTGTCGCAGCTGGATGAGGCCCGCACCCTGCTGGCCCAGCGCGATGATCTGGCCCGGCGTGCCGGCGTGCTGGACCGGGGCTTGGTGGTGCGTACCCTGCTGCGCCACGGGACCGACCTGCCCGCGGTGCAGGCGGATGCGGAGGCGGAGGTGCGCCGCGCCGTGCAGCAGGCCGGTGCCACCGTGCGCACCCTTTCGACGCAGGTGCGGCCTGGCCGCGGGGCTTACCGCCGCCTGACCCTGACGCTGGCCGCCGATGGCGACGCCGTCGCCGTGACCAACGCCGTGGCCGCGCTGGACGCCGTGATGCCGCGCCTGCTGGTGCGGTCGCTGCACATCCACGCCACACCGCCGGCCACCGTCACGGTGCCCACCGGTCCCGCCTTCGGCCGGGTGGCGCCGCAGGCCAGGCCGGCGGTGGAGAGTGAACCCGTCACCCTGGAGATGGAGATCGACATCTATGCCGACTTGGCCGGTTCCCGGGCTGCTTCCTGAGCGTCCCGCCTGGGCGCTGGCGGCGCTCGGCCTGGTGGTCGGTGCCGGCGTCGCCCTGTTCGTGGTGCTGGACGCGTCGGACCGCACGGCGCGGGCCCTGGCGCCCCTGCCGCCCATACCGGCGCTGGCGGGCCCCACCCCCATGGGCCTGTCGGCGGATGAGGGGGAGGCAGCACGCCGCCCCCTGTTCACGCCCGACCGCCGTCCGCCGGCCACGCCCCTCGGCCCCGCGTCAGCCGATGGTCCGGACCTGCAAGTGACGGGCGTGGTGACCGGCGGGGGTGGCGGGGCCGCCACCGGCGTGGATCACCACGGGCAAAAGCCGTTCAGCGTGCGCCTGGGGGATGAGATGGAGGGCTGGATCGTGGACGCGGTGACGCGTGACGGCCTGCGCCTGCGCCGGGGCGTCAGCGTCCGCGATTATCCCCTGGCGGTGCCGCCGCCACCCGCGTCGCAGGCGCGGCCGACCTTCCAACCGCCATCGCAGGCGTCGGGCAGGGTGTCGCCCGGTGCCCCGCCCACGGCCCCTGCCATGCGCCCACCCCCAGGCCCCAACGGTCAGCCGCCGGATCCAGGGCAGTTGGACGCCCAGCCCAATCACCCGCCCTCCCGCACACCTTCCCCCGACGGCCCACCCCCCAACACCCCGCCCAAGGCGACCCCCCAGCCATGAGCCAGCACCTCTCCGCCTCACGGATTTCGTCTCGCGCCGGTCGCTGGGGCCGCGCACTGTTTCTTGCCTGCCTGACCCTGGCCGGCTGTGCGGACAGCCCCACGTCGCGGCTGGGCACGCCGCTGCCCACGGCACCGCCGCCGTCGCCCGCCCCGGCCAGCAGCATCATCGGCCCTGACACGGCGCCGCCGCGCGTGCCGGCGCAGGAGGTGCGGGGCAGCGGGCAGTTCGTGCGGCAGGCGGCCCCGCCGGTATCCGGCCTGGGCGGGGCGGTGGCGGCCGGCGAGGGCGAGCCGGTGGAGATGAACTTCGTCAACGCCGATGTGCGGTCGGTCCTGGATGCCGTGCTGGGCGGCATGCTGGGCCTGAACTACACCATCGACCCCAAGGTGCAGGGCCAGGTCACCATCCGCACCACCCGGCCGTTGGCGCGGTCCCAGGCCCTGGGCGCCGTGGACGCGGCCTTGCGGGCGCAAGGCTTCGCCATCGTTGGCGGGGACGGCTTCTACCAGGTGGTGCCGGCGGCCGAGGCCGCCAACCAGGCGCCGGTGCAGACGACGTCCGCCGCCGAACGGACGGCGGGCTTCAGCACGGCCATCGTGCCGGTACGCCGCGTTTCGGTGGCGGAGCTGGACAAGATCGTGCGGCCGCTGACCCGGCAGGGCTTCATCCAGCAGGCCGATTCCGGCCGCAACATCTTCATCGTCAGTGGCACGGCGCATGAGATCGACAGCTTCACCCAACTGGTCGCCAGCTTTGATGTGGACTGGCTGGCCGGCCTGTCCTTCGCCCTCCATACGCTCCAGGCGGTGGATCCGGCACGGCTGGAGGCGGAACTGCGCCGCGTGCTGCAACTGGAGAACGGCCCCTTGCAGGGCATGATCGACTTCGTGCCCATCGCGCGGCTGAACGCCCTGCTGGTGGTGGCCAAGCGGCCGGAACTGCTGCCCACCGTGGCCGGCTGGATCGAGCGGCTGGACCGGCCGGGCCCCGATGGCGGCAAGGTCGTGCATTTCTATGAGGTGCAGAACGGCAGCGCTGCGGAATTGGCCAGCGCCCTGACCCGGCTGATCACCGGCCGCGCCGACCCGCAGCAGTCGGCGACGGAACAGACGGGCAAATCCTCATCGCGCGCAGGCACCATCGGCGGCAACAGCCGCACGGGCAGCAGTGGCAGCAGTTCATCCACCAGCATCATGGGTGGTCCGCCCAGCGGCAGTGTCGCCACCGGCGCCTCCGGCTCCGCCGCCAGCGCGCCGCCCAGCCCGGTGACCAGCGCCACCACGCCCATCACCGGCACCGGCGGCGACACGGGCGGCGGTGACGACGGCCTGTCGGAACTGAAGGGCGTGCGGGTGGTGGCGGATGAGCGGCGCAACGCCCTGCTGATTTTTGGTTCCGGCACGCAGTACGCCCTGCTGGAACAGGTGCTGACCCGCCTGGATGCGCCGCGCGAACAGGTGCTGATCGAGGCCACGATCGCGGAGGTGACGCTGAACAACCAGCTGAACTTCGGCGTGCAATGGTATCTGGACCGGGGCAGCAGCACGGGCGGCTATTCCACCGCCGCCGGATCCACGCTGGCGCCCAGCTATCCCAACTTCAACTACACCTTCCTGACGCCCAGCACGCGCGTGGTGCTGAACGCCCTGTCCAGCGTGACCGACGTGCAGGTGCTGTCGGCACCCCGCCTGATGGTGCTGAACAATGAGACGGCGCGCCTGCAGGTGGGGGACGAGGTGCCGGTCGTGGTACAGTCCGCCACCAGCACGGTGACCAGCGACAGCGCCGTGGTGAATTCCGTCGAATACCACGACACCGGCGTGATCCTTGAGGTCACCCCCCGCATCAACCGAAGCGGTGCCGTGGTGATGGACGTGAATCAGGAGGTCAGCACGGTGGCCACCACCACCACCTCGGGCATCGACAGCCCCACCATCCAGCAGCGCAAGATCACCAGCGTGGTCAACGTGCAGGATGGTGAGACCGTGGCCCTGGGCGGCCTGATCAGCGACAGTTCCAGCAAGGGCGGCAGTGGCATTCCCTACCTGCGCGACATCCCCGTGCTGG
This sequence comes from Azospirillaceae bacterium, assembly GCA_028283825.1. NCBI lineage: Bacteria > Pseudomonadati > Pseudomonadota > Alphaproteobacteria > Rhodospirillales > Azospirillaceae > Azospirillaceae bacterium. The sequence continues at coordinate 1,150,071 of JAPWJW010000001.1, forward strand.
GCAAGCTGTTCGGGACGGACACCAATGCCAAGACGCGCACCGAACTGCTGGTGTTCCTGCGTCCCGTCATCGTGCGCGACGCCACCCGGGCGCGCGAGGTCACCGACGCGCTGCGCGCCAGCATGGGCCGGCTGGAGGTTTTCGCCGGCAGCACCGGTGGTTCCCTGGGCGCCTATCCCGGCGCCCCCATCACGGTACCGGCACCGGCCGCCACCTCCTCCACCCTGCCGCCGGTCCAATGAAGGCATGACTTGATGGTGTTTCCGGTGGGAAAGGGCGGGGAAGGCCAGCGCGGCTACGCGTTGCTGCTGGTGCTGTTCCTGCTGGCCATGGGCACGGCCGTGGGCTTGGTGGTCATGGGCAACGGCCTGTCGGCCCGAAAGCTGGCGCGGGTCGCGTCCATCGGCGTCGGGCGGGACCAGCGGGCGGCGGCGGCCACCTGGTCCGCCCTGGATACCCTGCTGGAACGGGGCGACGGCGACATCCCGCCCATCCGCCGCCTGGTGGTGGACGGCCAGGCGCTGACCGTGACGGTGGTGCCGGAAAGCGGGCGCATCGATCTGAACGGCCTGTCGCGCCAAGCCCTGGGCGAGGCCATCCACGCCCTGGGGTTTCCCGAAAGCGCGGCGGTGAAGGCGGCCGATGCCATCACCGCCTGGCGCAACATGGATCCGCCCGACGCCCGCACCCCCGGCCTGAACCTGACCATCGATCCGCTGCGCGCCTTGTGGTCGCTGGACGACCTGGACGTCATCCCCGGCCTGGACCCGGCGGTTGCCGGTTGCCTGCGCCGCTGGGGCACGGTACATGCGCGTGGCGGTTTTCGCGGCGTGGCGGCCTTGACCCGCCGGCAACGGGTGGGCGACGCGGACGGCCCCATGACCCTGGTGTCCGGCGGCATGGTCCGTGTGACGGTAGCGGAGGAAGGGGCGCCCCAGGTGATGCGCAGCATTCTTCTCTACCGGGGTGTCGGGCGGCAGGCGGCGGGGGCGGCGCGGGGTGATGAATCGCCGTGGCTGCCGCTGGAATGGCTGCGGCCCACGCTGGCGGGCCGCGACGCCTGCCCGGTGGCGGATTGAGGGGATTGATGGATTTGCCTGCCGATAGCCTGTGGACCGCCCTGTCCCTGATGGGCGCCGCCTTGCTGGGCCTGGTGGCCGGCAGCTTCGCCATGGCCCTGGCCTGGCGCCTGCCGCGGGGGGAGGACTGGGCGACCGGCCGGTCCCGCTGCCCCGCCTGCGGCACGCTGCTGGGCCCGCGCGACCTGGTGCCCGTCTTTTCCTGGTTGGCGGCGGGCCGGCGGGCGCGCTGCTGCGGCGCGCCCGTTTCCCCCGCCTATGCGGTGGGGGAGGCGATGGCGGCCCTGGCCTTCATGGCGGCGGTGGCCCGCCTGGACTGGACGCCGGAGGTGGCGGCCCTGGGGTTGCTGGCCACCCTGCTGCTGGCCAGCGCCGTCATCGACCTGCGCCACCGCTATTTGCCCGATGGCCTGACCCTGGCCGTGGGCATCCTGGGGCTGGGCTGTTCCCTGGCCGGCTGGACCGTGCCGCCGGTGCAGGGGCTGGTGGCCGCCCTGGGCGTGGCGGCGGTGCTGCTGATCGTGCGCTGGGCGCTCGGCCGTCGGCTGGGGCGCGTGGCCCTGGGCCTGGGCGACGTGAAGCTGTTCGTCGCCGCCGGATTCTGGATCGGCGTCCCCGGCATGCCCTGGCTGGTGCTGGCTTCCGCGGGCGTGGGGCTGGCGGCCTACCCGCTGTGGTGGGTGGCGCGGCGCCATTGGCGCGCAGGCGCTGAGGGCGGTCCCGAAATGCCTTTCGGTCCCGCCATCGCATTGGCCCTCTACGTCCTGGTCCTGCTGACGATGTGAGGGCTCATTCCGCCGCCTGGGCCGCGTTCCGGGCGGCGGTGTACCGGTTTTCTGGCACGGGCAGGCCCAGATGGCCGCGCAGGGTGGTCGCGGTGTAGTCGGTGCGGAACAAACCGCGCGCCTGCAGGATGGGCACCACCCGCTCCACGAACAAATCGAAGGCGCCGGGCTTGGAGACGTGGATGTTGAAGCCGTCCGCCGCCCGGCCCAGGAACCAGCGTTCGATCTCATCCGCCACCGTCTCCGCCGTGCCGACGAAGCCGGACCGCCAGCGGCCGAAGCGCCAGGCGGCCTGGCGCAGGGTCAGCCCTTCGTCGCGCGCCACCTGGATGATGCGCTCCGCATGGCCTTTGTAGCCGTTCAGGCTGACATGGCTGAGGTCGGGGAAGGGGGCGTCCAGCTCATACTGGCGGAAGTCGTGATAGTTGAAGGGCCGGCCCAGCTGGACCAGCAGCTTGTCCAGGTCCAGTTGCCCCTCCGCCTCTTTCGCCAGGCGCTGGGCCTCCGCCACCGTGTCGGCGATGGTGATGGTCAGGCCGGGGAAGACGAAGATCTGGTCGGGGTCGCGGCCCAATGCTGCCGCCCGCGCCTTCAGGTCGGCGTAGTAGGCCTGCGCCGTCTCGAAATCCTCGGCACTGGCGAAGGTGGCATCGGCGATGCGGGCGCCCAGGTCGCGGCCGGTGCCGGAATCGCCGGCCTGGAAGATGACTGGGTGGCCCTGCGGCGACCGGGTCAGGGCCAGCGGCCCCGCCACGGAATAGAAGCGGCCCTTGTGGTTCAGCGCGTGCTGGCGGGACTTGTCCAGGAAGACACCGCCGGCCTTGTCGCGGGGGAAGGCGTCATCCTCGTAACTGTCCCACAGGCCGCGCACCACCTCCACGAACTCTGCGGCGCGCTGATAGCGTTCGCCATGGTCCAGATGGTGGTCGCGGCCGTAATTGCGGGCGGCCCCCTCCAGCCCGGTGGTCACCACGTTCCAGCCGGCGCGGCCCCGGCTGATGGTGTCCAGCGAGGCGAACTGGCGGGCGACGTTGTACGGCTCCCAATACGACGTGGTCAGCGTGCCCACCAGCCCGATGCGGCTGGTGGAGACGGCCAGCGCCGACAGCAGGGTCAGCGGTTCCAGCCGGTTCAGGAAGTGTGGTGCGCTTTCCGGCGTGATGTAGGGGCTGTCGACGATGAACACCAGGTCGAACTTGGCTGCCTCCGCCTTGCGGGCGTTCTCGACGTACCAGTCGATGTTGACGCTGGCGTCGCCGGGCAGGGCCGGATCGCGCCAATTGTCGTGGTCGGTGCCGACGCCGGCCAGGATGGCGCCCAGGCGCAACTGGCGTTTGGTCTCAGCCATGGTCTCAATCCCCTCGAATTTCAGCGCGCCGGATGTGCCGGGCCGTCGGGGTCCAGGCTGGCCGGCGGCGCGTCCGCAATCCAATTCGAAGTTCTGAAGAGGCTGTTTGGCCCCGCGCATGAATTGGCCATGCGCACGATGGCTGGCCCAAATGATTTTGATTCTTAACGGTATGGTTGTTGCGCTTATCACGGTAGTCATGGGCCGCCGGCTAAGGTGGCCTGTCGCCTGGCAATCTGGGGGGCGCGAGGGTTCCGATGACAGCATGGCACGTGATCACCGATCAGTTCCCTGTCGAGCAACGCCGTGACGTGTGGCGGGGCGCGCTGGAAAAACTGAAGCTTCCGCTGGACCATCTGCCGGAAGATGACGATTTCTTTGCGAAATTATTCTGCCTCAAGTCTCCCTTGGGCATAGAATTCGCCCGCATCACGTCGTCGCCGCAAGAAATCTCCGGGCGATTGATGCAGAAGCTGGACGCGGTCTGGTTGATCGTCCTGATCGAGGGCAGCGCCACCCTGACCCATCCCGGCGGCACGCTGGAGTTGGGGCCCCAGGACATCATTTATGGACAGACCGGCATCCCGGCATCGCTGTCCTTCAGCACCAAGTTTCAGCTACTTTATTGTTTAATTCCAAAGTCGGCCGTCAATCCCCGGTTGATCACGCCGCTGTCCTTCGGCGTTCTGCATTTGCCGGGGCGGTCAGGAATTGGGCATGTGCTTTCGGGAATGCTCAAGGCTTTGGCAGAAACATTCGGCACCCTGACCGAGGGGCCGTTGCGGCCCATCGACATGGCGCTGTCGGAATTCCTGATGACCGCCCTGGCCGACAATCCGGCGGTGCAGACGGCGCGGGGGGCGGCGGGTATCCGCTCCATGGCCTTGCAGCGCATCTGCCAGATCATCGAGACGCGGCTGACCGATCCGGACCTGACCTTGGAGGACGTGGCCAACGAATACGGCGGCTCCGCCCGATACCTGCAGAAGCTGTTCAAGGAGGTCGACCAGACCTTCAGCGGTTATGTCCGCAACCGCCGGCTGGAACGCTGCCGCCACGATCTGATCAACCCCACCTTCGCGCACCTGGGCATTTCCCAGATCTGCTTCCGCTGGGGCTTCAACGAGGCCGCGCACTTCAGCCGCGCCTTCCGCGACCGCTACGGCACCACGCCGCGCGCCTATCGTCAATCGGCCGGCGTGATGGATACCCATCTGGCGGACAACGATGGCGAGGGCGCGGATTTCATGACACCCGCCGGCGCCTTGGCCGCCGACCCGGTCGATGCCTTGCAGTTCGCGGAATAAGGCCAGACCGGCGGCATGAGGTTCAACCTCATGCCGCCGTAGGACGCGACCGCGTCCGCCGGAAGTTTCCGGGGAGCGGAGCGGACTGGAAACTGAGGATCAGCCAAGCCGGCGGATGCCGGCGCCCGGCGTCTGAGGGGATATTCAAATAATCAGAACTGCACGCCGCGCGTCAGCCCGCCGTCGACCAGCAGGTCGGTGCCGGTGGTGAAGCTGGCGGCGCGGCTGGCCAGGAAGACCACGGCGTTCGCCACCTCATCCGGGCGGGCCATGCGGCCCAACGGGTTCTGCGCCAGGCACTGGGCGAAGGTCTCGGGCGTCTCACGCTCGATCTTGCCCCAGACACCGTCGGGGAAATAGACGTTGCCGGGGGATACGGTGTTGACGCGGATGCCGTCCGGCGCGTGGCGCACCGACAGCGTCTTGCCGTAGTGGATCAAGGCCGCCTTCAGCACGCCGTAGGGCTCGGCGAACATGTCGACCTCGCGGCCCGACACGCTGGAGATCAGCACGACCGACGCGGCGTCGGATTGCTTCAGGAAGGGCAAGGCCGCGGTCACCATCGACACGCTGCCCAGCAGGTCGGTTTCAAACGCCCGGCGCCAGGTGGCCAGATCGCCGCCGCCGGCCAATGCGCTGACGTTGGGCACGACGATGTCGATGCCGCCCAGGCGTTGGCCCGCCTGGTCCACCCAGGCCGTCATGGCGTCAGCGTCGGTCACGTCGACCACCGCGCCGAACACCTTGTCACCCAACGCCTGTTCCGCCGCCGCGATGTCGCCGGCGTTGCGGGCGCAGAACGCGACCTGTGCGCCCTCGGCCACGAAGCATTCCATGATGGCCCGGCCAATGCCGCGCGACCCGCCGCTGACGATGACCTTGCTGCCGTTCAATCCAAGATCCATGGGGTGCTCTCCCAGTGAAATGAAGGGGAGTGCACAGCCTTTAGTGCCGTGAATGTCGGCATCAATAAACCAATGGATTTATTGTGGGATGATTGAAGCTATTCCGTGGAAATTCAATCGAATAGGCCGTGCACACATGTCCCGCGACAATAGGTCCATCCGGGTTGTGGCATCAACCTAAAACGACTGGCGGCGATCTACAGGTCCAGCACCAGCATCCCGCCGCGGCTGCGGGAACAGCAGGGGGTGAACAGCCGGTTGGCCGCATGCTCAGCATCGGTCAGAACACAGTCGCGATGTTCCGGCGTGCCGTCCAGCACGCCGGTGATGCAGGCGCCGCACACCCCCTCGGCACAGGAAATGGGCAGTTCCACGTTGGCGGCGGCCAGGGCCTCGGCCGCCGTCTGGTCGGCCGCCACCGGGATGACGGCACCGGTGGAGCGCAGGCGCAGCAGGAAGGGTTGGTTGGCCTCGACTGAGGCGGCCGGGTCGGCGGCGAAGCGCTCCAGGTGGATATGGCCGGCGGGCCAGCCCAGCCCTTCGGCCGTGGCGACGGCGGCGTCCAGCAGTGCTGCGGGGCCGCAGAGATAGAGATGGCGCCCCGGGGCTGGCGGGCCGATCAGGGCGCCCAAGTCGGGCCGCCCGGTCTCCCCCGTCACGTGCAGATGCAGGCGGCCCGATCCCACCGCCCGGGTGGAGGCGTCCAGCAGGGCGGCGCGTGTCCGATCGCGCACCAGGTAATGCAGGGTGGTGGCGCCCCCGCATCCCAGATGGGATGCCATGGACAGCAGCGGCGTGATGCCGATGCCGCCGGCCAGCATGACGTGGTCGGTGCCGCCCTCGGCCACGGTGAACAGGGCGCGGGGCGGGCGGATGCGCACGGTATCGCCGGCATGGATGCTGTCGCACAGGGCCTTGGACCCGCCCCGGCCGTCCGCTTCCCGCTGCACGGCGATGCGGTAGTGCCCCCGGTCGGCCGGTGTGCCGTACAGTGAGTACTGGCGCGTCAGGTCGCCGACCTGGATGTCGATGTGGGCGCCGGGTTGGAAGGCGGGCAGGGGCCGGCCCTCCACGTCGCTGAGCGCGAACAGGAAGATGCCGTCACCATCCTGTTCCTTGGTGGCCACCCGCGCCTCAAACCAATCCTCCATGGCGCCCACCCCGTCAGGCCGCCAGATCGCCAAAGGCGATCGTCAGCATGCTGAGGGAACCGTGCTCCACCCGGTCATTGACCAGGGTGACGGCATCGTCCGGCTGGCGGGTGCCCAGCACGTACAGCAGCGGCAGGTAATGGTCGGGCGAGGGGATGGAGGCGCGGGCGTCGTCGCCCCCCTGCTGGAAATCGATCAGCGGCTGGGGCGTATCGGCCGCCACGCAGCGCTTCACCAGGTCGTTGAAGCGCGCGGCCCAGGGATAGGGCGGCGTGGTCGGGTCCCAGTTCATGCGGCCCAGATTGTGGACCACGTTGCCGGTGCCGACGATCAGCACGCCCTCGTCCCGCAGGGCCGCCAGCCGCCGGCCGACCTCGTAATGGTGGGCGGCGGGCTTGGTGCCGTCCATGCTCAGTTGCACCACCGGGATGTCGGCCTTGGGGAAGGCCTTGACCAGTACCGACCAGGTGCCGTGGTCCAGACCCCAGTTCTGGTCCTGGATCACCGCGGCCGGCGCCACCACCGGTGCCAGCAGCTCCGCTACCCGCTGGGCCAGTTCCGGGCTGCCGGGGGCGGGGTAGCGCACATCGAACAGCGCCTGGGGAAAGGCACCGAAGTCATGGATGGTGCGGGGGGCGGTCATGGCCGTCACCGCCGTGCCCCGGGTGTACCAGTGGGCGGACACCACCAGGATGGCCTTGGGCGCGCCCAGCCGGGTGCCCATCCGGGTCCATTCACGGGTGCAGACATTATCTTCCAGGGCGTTCATGGGGCTGCCATGGCCGAAGAAGATGGTGGGCAGGCGTGTCATCGTGTCTCTGTCCTTTGAACTTGGGGCGTCAGGCTTTGGCGGGCTTGATGCGGTCCCAGGTGCCCTTATAGCGGCGCACCAGCCAGTCGTTGAACTCGCGCTGCGCCTGTTCCTGCCAGGAATAGCGGCCGCGGATGGCGTGGCGGGAGCGCAGGCCGACCTGCACCAGTTCGTCCACGTGCAGATCCTGGGCGATGATGGCGGCGGTGGAATGCTTGTTCATCGCCAGCTTGTCGTCGAACAGCGGGTCGTCCAGGGCGCCCGGCGCCACCAGGTAGCCCTGGTCCATCAGATGCGTCTCCGCCCCGTCGGCGCGCAGGATCAGGTAGATGATCATGTCGCTGGTGATGACCAGCGACAGCGTGGGCGGCACGTTGACGAACAGCATGCGGTTGCGTTCGGTGTCGCCCAGCGCGGGGAACACCGGCAGGATGGCTTTCTGCGTGGGGTTGAAGCTGGCGTCGGCATGCAGCGTCCCGTTGGTGCGATAGTAGCCGGCGGTGTCCCCCGGCAGGTCGTCGGGGAAGGCCGCCAGGCGTGACGGCACGAAGTCGTGCAGCGCGCCGCCGTGCAGGCGGTTGGCGTGATAGCCGTCGTTGTTGTTCTCGAACATCACCTTCCAGTTCCAGGGGAACTTGATGTCCCGGTCCGGTGCCGGGCCGTTCAGCGTTTCCATGGAATAGGGGGCCATCACCGCCTCCAGCGCCGCCAGGCGCGGGGCCAGGGGGGCGGCGTCCATGTCAAAGTTCACGAAGACGAAGCCGTGCCAGATCTCCACCTTGAACTGCGGCAGCTTCACGTCCTTCTTGTCGAACTTGCAGGTCTTCTCCATGGCCGGCGCGCCGATCAACTGTCCGTCCAGGCCGTAGGACCAATGGTGGTAGGGGCACAGGAAGGCGCGGGTGTTGCCCTGGCCCTCCGCCACCAGCATGGCGCGGTGCTGGCACACGCTGGACATGGCACGGACCACGCCGTCGCGGCCACGCGCCACCACGACGGGTTCGTCGATGATGCTGGTGGTGAAATAGTCGCCGGTCTCCTTCACCCAGGATTCCCGGCCCACGCACAGCCATTCGTGATTGAACAGCGCCTCTTTCTCGAACTCATAGAAATCGCGGTCGGTGTAGCACAGCGGCGGCAAGGTCTCCGCCTCGTCCACGCCCAGGGCGGAACTGTCCAGGCCCTGGAAGAATGCGTCATTCAGGAAAGAGTGCTTCATGGTTTGAACCCCCACGCCCATGCCCCTCGGCGTCCCGGGCTCACCCGGGCGCCATCGTCTTGGTTTCTTGTCCGGTGATCCGGCGATCAGTCCTCACGCGGCGGGAAGACGCCGCGGGGGATGCGCACGTGGATGCCCTGCGTGCCGTCCACCACCTGGGTGACGCCGAAATCCGCCGCGACGCTCATCAGCGAATAGGCGTCGTCGCGGCTCAAGCTCTGCTGCTCGGTCAGCAGCTTCAGCATGTCGATCGAGGCGTTGCGCATGGCGACGTTCAGGTCCGGATCGAAGCCGTGGACGATCCAGCAATCCGGCGCCTCCAGCAGGGGCGAGGGGAACTGGAAATCCTTGCGCAGGAACACCTGGAACATGACGTTCAGCGATGCCTCGATGGCCGTGCCGCTCAGCTCCCCGTCCCCTTGCGAGACGTGGGGGTCGCCGATGGAAAACAGGGCGCCGTCCACCTGGACCGGATAGTACATCGTGGCCCCGGCGCCGATGCGCCAGTTGTCGATGTTGCCGCCGTGCAGGCCGGGCGGAATGGTGCTGATGCGGCCCGTCACGTCGGGCGCCACGCCGGCGGTGCCCAGGTGCGGGCGCACCGGCACCCGCACGCCGGCCAGCGCCGGCTGGCGGTCGCATTCCGGGCAGTTGGTGATCTTGCCCGGCACGTCGTACAGGCCGGGGAAGTCGTAGGCGTAGAGCGCGTGGGCCTGCTGGCTCATGGCGTCCAGCTCATAGATGGTCACCCGCTCCTTCCCCATCTCCTTGTACAGATGGCCCCAGTTGGCCGCCAGGTTGGAGCCATAGCGGGTGCGCGGCGTCATCTTCAGGTAGTGGACCTCCAGCATGTCGCCGGGCTTGGCGCCCTCGACGAAGATGGGCCCGGTCATGATGTGGACGCCGGGGTTGCGGTCGGCCTCGGGGATTTCCTTGAAAATCCGGGCGACCGCCTCGTCCATCATCAGGTCGGGTGCGTCGCCGGCGTGGTGGGTGATGGCCTCCGCCTGGATGATGTCCCCGCTCTTGACCGTCAGGACCGGCGCCTGGGTGGCATTGAAATAGCCCCAATGCACGGTGCGCGGCGTGGCCGGCAGCATGTGCAGCGTCGGCCTGATCTTGTGCCGTTCCGCCGCGGCGGCGCGATCCAGTTGAACGGTCATTGTTCCCCCTTGGTTGGAACGTGTCCTCTTAGGCGCCCCTCGTGGCGCCCAGTGGGGAAAGCTTAGGACCAGACCGGTGCGCCGATCTTGCCTGCACGCGCATGGCCGCTTTCGCATTTCCCTTGGCCGGGCGCCGTTGTTCCGTCCGGGCAAGCTTTCATGCGTTAATCGGCAAGAATGGGTGGGAAACCCCCGCCTATGATCCTCATCAGAAACAAGCCGAACAATTGGGGCAGGGCAATCATGACGACACAGGCGCTCAAGGTTTCCGATGCGGAGGCCGCGGCCATCACCCAGGCCATCGACCGGGATGAACTGGTCAAGCTGGTGCTGGACCTGTGCGGCATCCCCTCGCCCATGCGCCAGGAACGCCGGGTGGGGGAGTTCGTCTTCGACTGGATGGCGGGTAACGGTTTCGCCCCGCGCAAGGCCGGCCTGGTGGAACACCGCTTCAACGTCATCGGCAGTTATGGCGGCAAGGGCGACGGCCCCAACCTGCTGTTCACCAGCCACCTGGACACCGAAAGCCCGTTTTATGATGAGACGGACCAGTTCACCTACCGTCCGGAAACGGTGGCCGACCCGCAATGGCTGGGCGCCTGGCTGGAGGGGGAGACGTTCTTCGGCCACGCCGTGGGCAACGACCGGGGGCCTATGGCCTGTTTCCTGATGGCGGCCAAGGCCCTGCGCAAGGCCGGCATCGACCTCAGCGGCCTGATGTACCTGACGGCCTGCCCGGGGGAGATCGGGCCCGAACCGGCGGAGGACAAGGCCGGTGTCGATTATTTGGGCAAGGAACTGGGCGCCTGTTACCTGATGTCCCACGGCGGGGTGGCGCCGGATTACGTGATCTCGGCCGAGGGTACGGACTTCGGCATCAACTGGACGGCCTGCGGCTATGCCGATTTCCGCGTCACGATATACGGCCAGGGTGTGTTCACGCCCCTGCTGACCCATCCGGAGGCGCTGGCCGACCATCCCAGCCCGCTGGTCAAGGTGGCGCCGGCCATCGAGATCATCCAGCGTTGGGCGCGGGAATATGAGGTCAAGCACCGGTATGAGGGACCCGGCGGCACGGCCGTGCCCAAGGTGCAGATCGGCGCCATCCGGGGCGGCACGCCCCAGGCCATGGGTGCCGCCAGCGAGGTGTGCAACCTCTACGTCCAGGTGGCGCTGACCCCGGTGCAGACCATCGCCGCCGTGGACCGCGACCTGAAGCGCGCCTTCCGCGATGCCGGCTTCGGTGATGTGAAGATCCAGCCCTACACCGTGCGCCACGGCTTCACCGCCGACCCCACGGCGGTCAAGCCTCTGCAATCGGCCCTGGGCCATGCGCATGAGCGGGTGAAGGGCGGGCCGCAGCCCATCAGCAATCCCATCTATTCCAGCATGTGGCGCGACCATAACGTCTTCAACATGAACCGCATTCCGTCGGTGACCATGGGGCCGCGCCGCTGGCGGCCCAGCATCGACGATCTGGTGGATTGCACGCGGCTGTACGCCATGGCGGCGCTGGCCCTCTGCGGTCGCGCTTGATGACCGGCGACATCGCCCCCGATCTTCTGGTCCTGGGTGGCGACGTCGTCACCATGGACGCCCGGCGCACGGTGTGGTCCGACGGTGGTGTGGCCATCGCCGACGGCGCCATCATCGCGGTGGACAAGGCGGCAACCTTGCGCGCCCGCTGGCCTACGGCGCCGGTGCTGGATGCGGGCGAAGGCCTGATCACCCCCGGCCTGATCAACGCGCACCAGCATCTGACGGGCGACCCGCTGGTGCGCAGCCTGATCCCGGATTTGCAGAAGTCGGAGGTGTCGATCTTCGACTGGGCGGTGCCCGTCCACGGCGCCCACAGTGCCGATGATGATGAGCTGTCGGCCACGCTCAGCGCCGTGGAATCGCTGAAATACGGCACCACCACTTTGGTTGAGGCCGGCACCGTGGCCCATCCGTTCCGCGTGGCGGCCGGCCTGGCCAAGGCCGGCATCCGGGCAGCGGTCGGCTGCTGGGGCTGGGACATCGCGGACGCGCCCCACGCCGCCCCGGCGGATGAGGTGCTGGCCCGCCAGGCCGCCGTGCTGGACGGCCTGCCTAAAGGCGGATTGGTCGAGGGCTGGGTCACCCTGGTGGGGCATGACCTGGCCAGCGACGCCCTGCTGGCCGGGGCCGCCGATCTGGCGCGGGCGCGCGGCGTGGGTATGACCATGCACATCTCGCCCACCGAGGCGGACGTGACGGCTTATTTGCGCCGGTCAGGCCGGCGGCCCTTGCTGCATCTGGCCGATCTCGGCGTGCTGGGCCCCCACCTGCTGCTGGCCCATGCCGTCTGGCTGGACGATGCGGAGGTGGATGCGTTGCTGGCCAGCGACACGGCCGTCGCCTATTGCCCCTGGGCCTATCTGCGCCTGGCCCAGGGCGTCACGCGCGCCGGCCGCCATGCCGAGATGGTGGAACGCGGTGGCCGCGTGGCGTTGGGCTGCGACGCGCCCAACGCCGCCGACCTGCCCGACATCCACCGGGCGGCCGCGCTGGCGGCGGGCCTGGCGCGCGACATGCGGCTGGATGAACGTTTCGGGGCCGATACGGCCTTCGGCCTGGCCACCGTCGAGGGGGCGCGGGCCATCGGCATGGCCGCCCGCATCGGTTCGCTGGAGGTGGGCAAGCGCGCCGATCTGGTGGTGCATGATCTCAAATCCGCCCCCTGGATGGTGCCGGGCGATCCGGCGCTGCACCTGGTGTGGGGCACCGATGGGCGGTCGGTGCGCGACGTGGTGGTGGACGGCCGCGTCGTGGTGCGCGATGGCCGGTGCCTGATGGTGGATGAGGATGCCCTGCGCACCCAGGCGCGCGCGGCCCGGGGCGACCTGCTGCGGCGGGCCGGCATCACCCCGCGCAGCCGCTGGCCGGTCCGCTGATTGCCCATTCCATGGGCAATTCCAATGGCGCCGTTTTTTTAGGCGATTGAACCATTTAGTGTGCCTATGATCACAGTGGGCGGGCGTTTTCCGCATAAGTTTGTTCGCCTGTTGGTAAGCGCGGCGACCGGTTCGGCTGATAGCGTTTCGTTGATGAATAAATGATGAAGCCGGCCACGGTTCCGCTTGAGAACTGGGCCGGCTTTGGACCCAAAGCCCGGGGGTATCCTGATGCGGCGAGAATGGTTGGTCCTGGCGGCGGTGTCGTTGAGCTTCTTCTTCCTCAACGCCGCGACGTTCGCCTCGCTGGGCGTGGTGCTCTACACCATGGTCGGCGAATTGCACTGGTCCTTCAAGGCGGCCGGTTTCTGCTTCTCCCTGCTGGGCATCGCCTGCGGCCTGTCCAGCGTCTTCCCCACAGCACTGATGAAGCGGTTCGGCCCGCGTGCCACGATGGTGCTGGGCGGGCTGGTGCTGGTGGCGGCCTACGCGCTGGCCTCATTCACCCATGGCCTGATGACCTTCTACGCGGCCATGCTGCTGCTGGGCCTTGGGTATTCGCTGTCCGGCAACGTGCCGGCCATCTACGCCATCGCCTGCTGGTTCCCGCGCCGGGCGCCGCGCATGATGGGCATCTACCTGATGATCGGTGCCTTCGGCGGTGTGGTCGGCCCGCCCATGGCCCGCGCCCTGGTGTCCATCACCAGCGACTGGCGCGCCTATTGGATGGAAATGGCGGGTGTCGCCGTGGCCGTCACCCTGGTCAACCTGCTGTGCATCCGTGACAAGGCCATCGAGACGGATGAAGCGGCGGCGATGGTGGTGGACACAGGCCCCAAGCCAACCCCCGTCGCGGCCACCGGCTGGACCTACCGCACCGCCATCATGACGCCGCAGTTCCTGGCGGTGGCGGGCGCCATGACCATGAACATGGCCTGCGTCACCACCATCAACAGCGTGGCGCTGAACCATCTGGGCATCCTGGGCGTGTCGCCGGACATGGCGGCTTTCGCCCTGGCGGCCATGGCCCTGGTCATGACCGTGGCCAAGGGTGTGGCCGGCCCCTTGTGCGAACATGTCTCCACCCGCCTGCTGCTGGTCATCGGCATGGCCTTGCAGGTGGTGGGCATCGCCCTGTTCGCGCGGGCCGGCACGCCGCTGGGCATCGGCGTCTTCGCCCTGACCTTCGGCGTCGGCTGGGGCATCGCCTACCTGGCGGCCAGCGTCCTCCTGCTGGAATATTTCGGCAAGGACATAGGGTCCCAGGTGCTGGGCATGGTCTGGACCATCACCACGGTGGCGGCCGCCGGCCCGGTGGCGGCGGGTGCCATCGCCGACCAGATGGGCACCTTCGCGCCCATCTTCTATTTCTACGCCGTGTTGATGGTCGGCACCGTCGTGCCGCTGATGATGCTGGGGCGCCCGGTGCCGGCGGCCCGCCCTTTCGCCCGGCCGTCCGCTGAAAACGCGGACGGGGCGGCGGTTACGGTTCAGGCCGGCTAAGGGCTGGCCCAACAATAAAACAGAGTTTCGGTGTCACAGGCGCCATCCGCGGTAACATCTGCGGGTGGCGCTTCGTGTCATATCCGCATCACAATAAAAAATGATGGGTGGCAGGGACTTATGGGGACTTTGGGCAACGGTAAATTCAGGCAACTTCTCGGGCGCCGTACAACAAGAATACTTTCAGTGATGCCCCCATGCTTGGTCCCAAGGCGATGGCTTTCGCCAACTACCAAGAATGGGGGTCGGGCATGTTGAGAGAGTTGAAGCAGCGTTGTTTGCTGGGTGCTGCGGCGGTGGCGATGCTGGCGGGTGGGTCCGCCTACGCCCAGACCACGCAGGCGCCCGCACCGGCCAACCCCAATGACGCGCCGGTCCAGGGGCCGGCCGCCGATGAACTGGAACCCATCATCGTCACCGCCGAGAAGCGGCAGGTCGATCTTCAGCACGCCCCCATCTCGGTCACGGCCGTTTCCGCCGATACGCTGGAAAAGGGCAATGTCACCGGCCCGCTGGGCCTGAACGGCTACGTCCCCGGCCTGCAGATCAACCCCAGCGGCGGGTCGGAGGTCATGGTCTCCATCCGTGGTGTCGGTTCGCAGACGCCGGAGAATTTCTTCACCCAGCCGGGCGTGTCCTTCCACATCGACAACGTCTATATCCCCAACAATATCGCCCTCAACCTGGGCTTCCTGGACGTCGACCATGTCGAGGTGCTGCGCGGGCCGCAGGGCACGGTGTTCGGCCAAAGCTCCACCGGCGGCGCCATCAACGTCATCAGCAAGCAGCCGCAGCTGGGCAAGCTCAGCGGCGACGCCACCGCCACCTTCGGCAACTACAGTTACGCCATGGGCAAGGCCGACCTGAACGTGCCCATCGGCGATACGGCCGCCATCCGCGCCGTGGTGCAGAAGACCAGCCACGACGGCTATGCCACCGCCACCGGCATTCCGGGCGGCTACGACCTGGATGACGCCAACAATGTGAACTACAAGCTGGCCGGCCTGTGGCAGCCGACCGACAATCTGTCCATCACCCTGACGGGCCAGCATTTCGAGGATGACCACCACGGCAGCGCGCTGAAGTCCATCGACGATCCCAACCCCGATCCGCGGGAGGTGACGCAGGACTTCCCGGCCAAGTTCAAGCTGTCCATGGACGTGGACACGCTGAACATCAACTACTCCCTGCCGTTCGGGAACCTGAAGTCCATCAGCAGCTATCAGTACATGGACGCCAAGCAGTCGTTCGATAGCGACCGCAGCACAGAGGCGCTGTTCGGCGGCTACGATACCGTGGCCGCCTGGAACACCAAGAGCCGCGCCATCATGGAGGAGGTGACCCTCAGCTCCAACCCGGGCACCGACCTGGATTGGATTGCCGGTGTCTTCTACATGCACTCCCACAGCAGCCAGTACGTGGTGGAATACAAGGGCACCGACACCAGCGACCCGACGCCGGTGCTGCCCACCAGCACGTCGGCCAGCGCCATCCCGGCCAACCTCAGCTATGAGAACCTGTCGTCGGTGGACCGTGACTCGGTCGCACCTTTCCTTCAGGGGACCTACCATTTGACCGACCGCTGGCGCCTGACCGGCGGCGTCCGCTACAACGTCGATCTCTACAACGGCTGGGGCTCCGACTATTACGGCGCGCCGTCGCCACGCACCACCCAGGTGTACGCGCTCACCGGCAAGGCCGAGACCGACTTCGACCTGACCAGCGACAACATGATCTACGCCAGCTGGTCGCGCGGCTATAAGCCGGGCGGCATCAACACCGGCACCAACAGTGCGGAGGTTGTGTCCAACACCTATTCCAAGGAAACGGTGGACAGCTTCGAGGTTGGGTCCAAGAACCGCTTCCTGAACAACCACCTGAACGTCAACGTCTCCGCCTTCTACTCCAAGTACAACAACATGCAGTACATTGAGGAGGATCCGGTGCCCTACAGCGGTGGCATCGGCAACATCCCGCAGGTGAACATGTGGGGTGCGGAGATCGAGGCCAAGTACCGTCTGCTGGACAACCGGCTGGAACTGGGCGGCAACCTGACCTTGATGGACGGGGAGATCCCCGACAGCTATCTGGCGCTGGACCGGCGCCTGGCCGATGCCGCCGCCGCCAAGGCCGTGGCCGCCGGCGTGACATATCCCTACAGCGCGCAGTGGTTCGCCATCCGCGCGGCCCAGTCCATCAACGTGAAGGGCAACACCCCGCCCGACATGCCGGGTGCCGCCGGCGGCGTCAACGCCAGCTGGCTGCAGACCCTGGGCAACTATGGCAGCCTGACCTCGCGCATCGAACTGCTGTTCCGCAGCGATTATGAGGCGCGGGTGTTCAACGAGAGCGTGGATCACGTACCCTCATACAGCCAGATCAACCTGTTCTTCGAATATTTGCCGGAGTCCGGTCCGTGGCGTGCGACCTTCACGGTCACCAACCTGCTGGACCGCTCGGGCATCGCCGGTCGCTACACCGACCCGTACGGCAGCGGCGTGGTCAGCAACCAGTACATCCCGCCGCGCCAGATGCTGGCCAGCGTCAGCTACTCGTTCTAAGGGGGCCTGATTTCAAATGACGCAACCGAAAACGACCGAGCTGAAGCGCGCGGCCCTGCCCTCCGATACGGGGGGGAAGGATCTGGGCATCTTCCTGCCCATCGCCAACGGCGGCTGGATCCTGTCGTCCTCCGCCCCGCCCATTGATGGTTCCTACGCCTACAACCGCCAGGTGGCGCAACTGGCCGATGGTGCCGGCTATGACTTCATCATGGCGATGGCCAAGTGGCGCGGCTATGGCGGCACCACCGACCATTGGCGCTACGCCATGGAAAGCCAGATGATGATGGCCGGCCTGGCGGAGGTGACGAAGGAGGTCAAGGTGTGGGCCACGGTCCACACCCTGCTGCAGAACCCGGCCGTGACCGCCAAGATGATCATGACCCTGGACCACATCAGCCACGGCCGCGCCGGCCTGAACGTGGTCAACGGCTCGTTCAAGGGCGAGTTCGAGCAGATGGGCGCCTGGCGGGATGAGTTGGACCATGACGAGCGCTACACCTTCGCCGAGGAATGGGTGCACGCCATCAAGCGGCTGTGGACCGAGGACACGGTCGATTACCAGGGCAAGTACGTGAAGCTGACGGATTGCCAGTCCGATCCCAAGCCCTTCTCCCGCCCCTTCCTGGTCTGCGCCGGCTCCTCCAAACGGGGCATGGCCTTCACCATCAATGAGATGGACGCCATCTTCCTCTCGGGCACGACCAAGGAGGAACTCGCCAAGAACAGCGGCATGGCCAAGACCATGGCGAAGGAGGCCGGGCGCACCATCAAGACCTATTCCATGATGACCCTGCTGCCCGCCGACACGGATGCGGAGGCCGAGGCCCTGGCCGCCCAATACGTCGAGGGCTTCGACGAGGGCGCCTGGCGCGGCATGATGAAGGCCTACGGCTTCCTGGATGTGGAGATCGGGCGCCAGAACGACTTCACCACCAAGGCCCGGTCGGGCTTCATGTCCAGCCACCTGGTGGGCTCGCCCAAGACCCTGGCCGACAAGCTGATCGACATGCTGGGCGGCTGCGACCTGGACGGCATGATGCTGATCTTCCCCGACTACATCACCGGCGTGCCGCGCTTCGCCAACGAGGTGCTGCCCGCCATCCGCAAGGCCTTCCCGGGCAAGGTGTGACCGCCATGGACAACGGCATCCGCGCGTATCAGAGCTTCCAGGTGAAACCCAGCGCCGTGGCGCTGGGGGCGGAACTGCTGGGGATCGACCTGTCGCAGCCGCTGACGGAGTTGCAGGTGGCGGAGGTCAAGGACGCCTTCGCCCGTTACCAGGTCATCTTCTTCCGCGACCAGGCCAAGCTGACGCATGAGGCGCACAAGGATTTCGGCCGCCATTTCGGCAAGCTGGCCATCCATTCCGCCGTGGCTGGCATCGACGGCCATCCGGAGATCGTGGCCATCCACGCCGACGCCAATTCCAAGTATGTGGCGGGGGAGAACTGGCACAGCGACCTCAGCTGTGATGCCGAGCCGCCGCTGGGCAGCATCCTCCACATCCACACCCTGCCGCCGGTGGGGGGCGACACCTGCTTTTCCAGCATGTACGCCGCCTATGACGCGCTGTCGGACCGCATGAAGGCCTATCTGGACGGCCTGACGGCGGAGCATGACGCCAACCACGTCTACCACGCGCTGTTCAAGGACTACGACAAGCGCTACCCCTGCAACAGCCACCCGGTGGTGCGCACCCATCCGGTGACGGGGCGCAAAAGCCTGTTCGTGAACTCCTCCTACACCACCCGCATCAACGAGGTGCCGGAGGAGGAGAGCCGGGCCGTGCTGGCCATGCTGTACGACCATGTGAAGAACCCCAACTTCCAGATCCGCTTCCGGTGGGAGCCTCATTCGGTGGCGTTCTGGGATAACCGCGCCGTGCAGCACCTGGCCGTCTGGGATTATTTCCCCAACGTCCGCTCCGGCTTCCGCGTCACCGTTGCCGGGGACAAGCCCTACTGATGCCGACAATCGCGAAAGAGGGGGCGGTCCCCGTCGAACTGACGCTGGACCCGCCGGTGCCGGCGGCGGCGCTGCCACCCATGATCGATCCCAAACGCACCGCCCTGCTGATCATCGACCCGCAGGTGGACTTTATCGCGCCCGAGGGCGCCATCGGCCAGGCCGGGGTGGATCTGGGCGTGGTGGAGCCGACCCTGGCCCGCATCCGCCCGCTGATCGACGCCGCCCGCGCCGCCGGCGTGCCGCCGGTCTTCATCCGTGTCATCACCCGGCCGGAGACGGATGGGACGGCGCTGAAGGCCCTGTATGAACGCCGCGGCTGGCCGGCCGAATCCCTGGCCATCTGCCGCGCCGGCACCCCCGGCGCCGGCTATTACGGCGTGGCGCCCGAACCCGGCGATATGGAGGTGGAGAAGGTCCTGTTCTCCGCCTTCGCCGGCACGGATTTCGAGGCACGGCTGAGGGAACGGGGCATCGATACCCTGGTGGTCTGCGGCTTCACCACCGAATGCTGTGTCGATTGCACCGTGCGCGACGCCTTCCATCGCGACTTCCATGTCTTCGTGGTGGCGGACGCGTGTGCCGCGTATGAGCCGGCGCTGCACCTGGGCGCGCTCTACGCCCTGTCCAAGAACTGCGCCCTGCTGGTGGAGACGGACGCGGTGGTGGGGGCCTTGAGGGCGCCGTCGTCTTCAGCCGCCGCCGTAGGCTGACCGGCATTCCCCGATGTTGGCGCAGTTGATGGACTTGGGGCCCGCGACGGTGCCGCTGTTCAGGTCCTTGGGCCGGCTCAGCACGTCGGCGCGTGAGACCACGGGCGGGTCGGGGGCGTAGATGCCCTTCAGCCGGCCGTATTCCTCATCATGGAAGGCTTTCACTTCCTCCGGCGTCGGCAGGAAGCTGGGCGTCACGATGATTTCGCCGATGATGGGTGCTTGGGCATTGGGCTGCGGCTGGCTGGTGGCCGCAGGCGCCGGCGCGGCGGCGGCCGCCTGGGCCTGGGCCCTTGGTGCTGACAGCGACAGCAGGGCGGCGGCCAGGAGGGGCAGGCGCGCGCGGTGGAGGAAAGCGGTGCATAACGGTCCCCGTGGCTGGCCGGTTCTTAGGTTCCAATCAGGCCGCCCTGGCCCAGGCTGTCGAAGCGTTGCTGGTGCCGGGTCACGGCCTGGCGCCAGATGTGCCAGGCGACATAGGGCGCCAGGGTCAGCAGCAGGTTGATGGCGATGTGGCGCAGGTCCGTGATGGCGGCGGCCACGTTCATGAAGACGGCGCCCACCCGTATCTCCACGATGGCCTGCGGATCGGCCGGCACCACGATGTTCAGTTCAAAGAGGCCGCTCAGCACGCTGATCAGCAGCAATCCCACCACCGGCCAGAAGGCCGGCATGCGCTGGCGGGTGGCGGTGATGGCCAGCAGGCCGCCCACGCCCAGGGGCAGCAGGATTCCGTAGGAATAATTCAGGACCCAGGCCACCTCGCCGAACCAGGCGGGCGGGATGGGGTGCAGGCCGGGACCCGGCCGCAAGGGTTCCAGGATGGACGCCACGATGGCGACGGCCAGGGCGATGCCGCCGACCACCGCCATGATGGGGGCGGCGCCGTAGACGGCCCAGGGCGCCCTGGCGCTCCACGACCGGAAGTGGCCGCGCGCGATCAGGCTTTGGGCCAGATCGTCCGGGTCGCCCAGGCGGGCCAGGGCCCGCGCTTCCGCGATCCGGTCGTCGTGGCCGGCGGCGATTTCCTCCGCCACCAGATCGTCGGCATGATCGTGCAGTTCGGCGACATAGCGCCGGGCGTGGCGGGGCGCTATGCCGGCTTCCAGCAGACGTTCGCGCAAACGGTTGAACAGGTCATGCATCGCGACCCCAGAAGGTTCAGGTTCCGATCAGGTGCACGTCGTCGGGGGGACGGGCGTCCGCCGCGTACCGGGCCACCGCCTTCTGCCAGACATGCCAGGCGAGATAGGGCGCCAGGGTCAGCAGCAGGTTGATGGCCATGTGGCGGATGGAGGTTTCCAGGCTGGGAAAAGGCGGGATCAACCCGAAGGACAGGCCCAGCGCCAGGCTGCCGGCCTGGCCGTTGCCGGGGTCGAAGGACCAGGTGCCGGTGGCCCCCACGATGCCGATGATCAGCAGGGCCACGCTGGGCCACAGCGCCGTCATGCGCTGGCGTGTCGCCATGACGGCGTAGACGGCCCCTAGGGCCAGGGGCAGCAGCAGGCTGGTGCCGTAGCTGACGCCCTCGAAGGCGGTCTCGAACCAGGTGGGCAGCACGGGGTGGATGTCGGGCGCCGGCTGATGCGCCTCGATGATGCCCGCCAGGGCGAACACGCCCAGCACATAGGGGATCAGCAGGCCCAGCACCGCCCCCAGGCCGTAGACCGCCCAGGGGGCCCGTGCCCCCCAGGACCGGAACTCGCGCCGGGCCGCCATGGCGTGGGTCAGGTCGGTCAGGGTGCCCAGGCGGGCCACGGCCCGCGCCTCGGCCTGATCCTGCGACCAGCCCCGCGCCATTTCTGCCGTCGCCAGGTCGGCGGCATGGTCCTGTAACTCGGTGATGTAACGACGGACGTGGCGCGGGGCGACGCCGGCGGCCAGCAGGCGTTCCCGCAAGGGGGCGAGCAATTCATGCATGCTGCGGCCCCGCCAGGATGGACTGGATGGCGTCGGTCAGGCGCGACCAGTTGCCGGACAGGTCGTCCAGGCGTTTGGTGCCGGCGGGGGTCAGGACGTAATAGACCCGGCTGCGCCCGTTCACCGTCTTGCGTGAGGACGACAGGGCGCCGTCGCGCTCCAGCGCATGCAGCACCGGATAGATGACGCCTTCGCCCAGGGCGATGGCCTCATTGGTGCGCTCGCGGATGGCCTGCACCAGTTCGTACCCGTACATCTCCTTCTCCCGCACCAGGCGCAGGATCAGCAGTTCGGGCACGCCGCTCATGAAGTTGGAGTTGTTTTCGGCCATGGTCCGATACCTTGTGACGCGAGGCATGATGCCTTGCGCCACAAGGTATGGCAAGAGGCCAAGTTAGGAGAGGAAGTCGGTATCCACCGACACGGCCCGCCAGGCCTCGATCTCCGCCAGTTGGCGGGCGAATTTGTCGGTGGCGTAGCCCACCGCATCCTCGCCCAGCAGCAGGCGCAGCGGTGGCGTTTCCGCGTCCACCGCCTTCAGAATGGCCAGGGCGGCGCGGGCGGGGTCGCCGCGCTCGTGCCCCGCATGGCCGGCCAGGATGCGTTTGCACTTACCCACCGTGGCATCATAATCGGCGGCCAAGTCGGTCGGAATCGCCGCCGGCTCGCCGCGCTTGCGTGAGCGGCCGGCGAAGTCGGTGCGGAAGCCGCCCGGCTCCACCATCGTCACCTTGATGCCCAGGTGGGCCACTTCCTGGGCCAGGGTCTCGGTGATGCCTTCCAGGGCGAACTTGCTGCCGGAATAAAGGCCCAGGCTGGGCCAGCCCACCAATCCTGAGACGGAGGTGACGTTGACGATGTGGCCCGCGCGACGGCGCCGCATGGCGGGCAGGGCCGCCTGCATGACGCCCAAGGCGCCGAAGACGTTGACCTCGAACTGGGCACGGGCGTCCGCCAGGCTGGTTTCCTCCACGCCGCCCACCAGGCCGTAGCCGGCGTTGTTGACCAGCACGTCGATGCCGTCGCTGGCCGTTTCCACCGCCGCCACGCCGGCCCGCACTGCGGCCTCGTCGGCCACGTCCATCACGAACGCGTGGGCCAGGTCGGGTGCCAGCAGGCGGAAGGCCTCGGCATCGGCGGCGTTGCGCACGCTGCCCCACACCCGCTCGCCCCGCGCCAGCACCGCCACGGCCAGGGCGCGGCCGAAACCGGAACTGACGCCGGTGATCAGCCAGGTACGCTTCTTTTCAGTCATGACACAGTCCCTCGGGAAAAAGGCCGTGGGCAGGTTCGCCGCCCACGGCCAGTCATTCTCTCGGAGAAATGGGGGAATCGGACTAAAACTTGCCAGTGGCATGAGGTTCTGCCTCATGCCGCTGTAGGCCGCGACCGCGGCCGCCGGAGCTTTCCGGGGAGCGGTAGCGGACTGGAAAGCGAGGACGAGGCCAAGCCGGCGGATGCCGGCGCCCGCCGCCTGAGGGGGCAACTAAAAAGGTTTATCGCCCTTCACCCACATGCGGTGCATCAGGCGGGTGTACTTCTTGTCGTCGTACAGGGTGCCGGTGTGCAGGGTGCAGCGGTTGTCCCAGATCAGGATGTCGCCCACCTGCCACTTGTGGGCATGGACGAAGCGGTCCTGGGTCACGAACTCCACCAACTCGTCCAGCAGTTCCAGCCCGTCGGGGTTGGGCATGCCCACCACTTCCTTCACCGTGCCGGTGCTGACCCACAGCGCCTTGCGGCCGTCCGCCGGGTGGGTGCGGACCAGGGGATGGAAGACGTCGGGGTTCTGGGCCTTCAACTCGGGGCTCAGCTTGTCCACCCGTAGGAACTGGCGGCTGGTCATGAAGTATTCGTAGCTGTGGTGCAGTTGCAGCCCGTCCAGCTGTGCCCGCTTTTCTTCCGGCAGGGCGTCATAGGCGGCGCACAGATCGGCCAGCAGGGTGTCGGAGCCCTCGTCCGGCACCTCCACCGCGTACAGCATGGTGCACATCACCGGTTCGGCCTTGTAGGAATAGTCGGTGTGCCAGCCCACGCCGTCGTTGTGGGCGCCGATGGGCTTACCGTCCACCACCTTGTTGGACAGGATGTAGACCTCGGGGTGGCCGGGCAGGGTGAACTTAGTCTGGGTGTGGCCCTCCAGGGGTCCGAAACGGCCCAGGAAGGCCTTCAGGCCGGCGGGGTCCAGATCCTGGCCGCGCAACAGGATGGCGCCAAAGCGGTGGAAGGCGTCCACCACCTGGCCCACTTCGGCGGGACCGGCCGTCTTCAGGTCAACGTCCAGGATTTCCGCGCCGAACCCGGGCTTCAGGGCGCGCGTGCGCAAGGCTTCGAGGGCTTCCACTGACTGTTCTCCTAAGTCTCCTCGGCCGTGCGGACCGTCCGATGGGGGTGTCGGGCACCCACGCACCAGGTCCGTCATCCACAGACTAGGAAAGGCATCAGGGCCCGTCTTGTCCAGATCTGCCCGGTGACTTGTCTGGCGGGGACCCGGCCTTGCCCACCGCCGGGGGCTATGGACAATGCCGCTGCCGACCGTTCGTGATCCGCGGGCGTCGGCCCCAAACCCGGAACCGCCTGGAGACTGACGATGGCCAAGATTCTTGTTCTTTATTATTCCACCTGGGGCCACATCGAAAAGATGGCCTATGCCGTGGCCGAGGGTGCCAAGTCCGTCGCCGGCACCGAGGTGGTGGTGAAGCGGGTGCCCGAACTGATGCCCCGCGACGTGGCCGAGAAGGCCTACGCCAAGCTGGACCAGGAGGCACCGATCGCCACCCCGGACGAATTGGCCGACTATGACGCCATCATTTTCGGCACGCCCACCCGGTTCGGCATGATGGCGGCGCAGATGCGCAACTTCCTGGACCAGACGGGCGCGCTGTGGGCCCAGGGCAAGCTGATCGGCAAGATCGGCAGCGTCTTCGCCTCCACCGCCACCCAGCACGGTGGCCAGGAAAGCACCATCCTGTCCTTCCACACCAGCCTGTTGCACCACGGCATGGTGGTGGTGGGCGTGCCCTATTCCGAACCCCGCCTGGGTGAGCTGGGCGCGGTGCAGGGCGGCACGCCGTACGGTGCCACCACCCTGTCGGCCAGCGACGGCTCGCGCCAGCCGTCCGAGGCCGAACTGGGCATCGCCACCTTCCAGGGCGCCCACGTCGCCAAGCTGACGGCCAAGCTGGCTGGCTGATAGCGGTGTTCGCGAATACCAGCGGCATGAGGTTCAGCCTCATGCCGCTGTAGGACGCGACGGCGTCCGCCGGAGATTTTCGGGAAGCGGTCGCGGACTGAAAATCGAGGACAAGGCAAGGCCCCGGATGGGGCCGCCCGCCGCCTGAGGGAACCGCTAAGACTCAGCCCCGTAAGGGGTGATCATGGGCGGGCAGGAACAGGAAGGCGATGGTGGAGAGCAGCAGCAGGCCCTCGATGATGTGCAGGGCCGGGTCGTAGGAGCGGAAGGCGTCGAAGATGCCGTTCATGGCGAAGGGGATCATCCCCATGCCCACGGCGATGCCGCCGTACAGCACGCCAGCGATGGCACCGAAATGGCGGAAGCCAAAGTAGCGCGACAGCAGGAAGGGCAGGGCGCTGTACTCCGCCCCCAGCCCCAGGCCCATCAGCACGCCCGCCGCCACCAGCCACGGCATGGTGGGCCCGAACTGCAGCAGCAGCAATCCCACCAGCCCCAGGACATAGAAGGGTACCAGCACCAGCGGTCGGGCGAAGCGGTCCAGCAGCGTGCCCATCAGCCATTGCCACACGGCGCAGACCAGGGCGAAGGTGGTCACCACCGTGACCCCCTGGGCCAAGCTGAACCCCCGTTCCATCAGCACCGGCACCACGTTGGTGAACATCGCCGTCATGCAGGCGGCACACAGGCCGATGGCCAGCGCCGTGATCCAGAAGGCCCGCGTGGTCACGGCCTGACGCAAGGTCAGGTCGGTGGCGGATTTACGGGCCATGGCCGTTTCCGTTGCCGGCACGGCGTCACGGAAGCCGCCCGGCGGCGGGTCGCGCAGGAAACGCCACAGGATGGGAAAGCCGATGGCCCCCACCATCAGCGCCATGCCCTGGTAGGTGACGCGCCAGCCGAAATGCGACAGCAGCACGCCGCCGACGATGGGGATGATTGTGGCGCCGACGCCGTTGCCGACACCGCCGGCGAAACCCAGCGCCGCCCCCCGCATGCGGTCGAACCAACCGGACACCGCCTTGCTGTACACCATGGGCGAGGCGAAGGCGGCGGCGATGTCGGCCAGCAGGAACAGGCCGTAGAACGGCAGCACCCGGCCCGGCGCCAGGGAGAACAGGGCCAGCGCCACGGCGAACGACAGGCTGCCGAACAGGATGAGGCGGCGGGGGCCGAAACGGTCGACCAGCGGCCCGGTGACGAAGGCCATCAACGCCGCGAAGATGGCGGCCAGGCCCAGCACGCCCGACACCTGCGCCCGGGGCCAGTTGAATTCGGTGGAGATGGGGACCAGCACCATGCCGAACACGGTGTACAGCACCGGCGTGGCGCTCATGAAATTGCCCATGGTGGCGGCGAACAGCACGCCGCGCTGGGCCGGGCTCATGCCGATGGCCGGGATGGGCGCTTTGGCGTCCGTGAAATCGGGAGATGTCGTGGCGGGAACCGTCATGGCGTTATTCCCTTGTATTTCGCGTGGGGCCGCGGCCGGCCGCGTCAGCGGCGGAAGCCAGGACCCAACTGCCCGTGATGGCGCATTCTTCAATCCGGCCCTGTGCCCGGCGGGATGCGCGTTGCGATGCAGCATAACAAAACCGTCCTGGGGGTCTTGATCGCAGGCGCCCCGCAACTTGCCAGACGCGATCCCAGCGGCATTGCATGTTACCGGTATCAGACCTACATTCCGGAGGTCCCCGCGGCCCCGATGGCAGACCCGCCGGGCGGGCTGTGGATTTGTCGTACTAATTAGGTTAACAAGGGCGGCGACCCGATCTCGGGCCACCCAGAGGGATAGGAACACCAGATGTCTTTGCACGGTAAGCTGCTGATCGGCAGCGCCCGCGTCGCCACCGACGCCACCTTCACCGCCATCAATCCCGCCACCGATGGGGCTCTGGACACCGCCTTCTACCAGGGTGGGGCGGAGCACGTCGCCCAGGCCTGCGCCCTTGCCGCCGCGGCCTTCGACACCTTCCGCGAGACCAGCCTGGAGCTGCGCGCCAGCCTGCTGGAGAAGATCGCCGACAACATCCTGGCCCTGGGCGACGAGCTGCTGGACCGCGCCGGCGCCGAAAGCGGCCTGCCGCGTGGCCGCCTGGAAGGCGAACGTGGCCGCACCATGGGCCAGCTGCGCCTGTTCGCCAGCGTCATCCGCCAGGGCGACTGGCTGGGCGTGCGCATCGACCCGGCCCAGCCGGAGCGCAAGCCGCTGCCGCGCGCCGACCTGCGCCTGCGCCACATCCCTGTCGGCCCGGTGGCCGTGTTCGGTGCCAGCAACTTCCCGCTGGCCTTCTCCGTCGCCGGTGGCGACACCGCCTCGGCCCTGGCCGCCGGTTGCCCCGTCGTGGTGAAGGGCCATCCCGCCCACCCCGGCACCGGTGAACTGGTGGGTGAGGCCATCGCCGCCGCTGTCAAGGAACTGGGCCTGCCCGAGGGCGTGTTCAGCCTGCTGGGCGGCACCACCAATGAGCTGGGCGGCGCCCTGGTGGCCGACCCGCGCATCAAGGCCGTGGGCTTCACCGGTTCGCGTGCCGGCGGCCTGGCCCTGGTCCGTATCGCGCAGAGCCGTGCGGAGCCGATCCCGGTGTATGCGGAGATGAGCAGCATCAACCCCGTCGTGCTGCTGCCCGCCGCCCTGGAGGCCAAGGCCGAGGCGCTGGGCCAGGCCTTCGTCGGTTCGCTGACCATGGGCGCCGGCCAGTTCTGCACCAACCCCGGCCTGATCCTGGCCGTGGACGGCCCGGACCTGGAGCGGTTCACCGCCGCCGCCACCGAAGCCCTGGGCAAGACCACGCCGCTGGTCATGCTGACCCCCGGCATCGCCAAGGCCTACAAGCAGGGCGTCAAGGCCCTGGCCGACAAGGACAGCGTCACCATCCTGGCCCAGGCGGAACAGGGTGCGGGCAACACCTGTGCGGCCGTTCTGTTCAGCGTGTCGGCCGCCGAGTTCCTGGCCGACCCGGCGCTGAACCATGAGGTGTTCGGTTCCTCCTCCGTCATCGTCCGTTGCCCGGATCTGGCGGCGGTGAAGGCGGTGCTGGAAGGCCTGGAAGGCCAGCTGACCGCCACCCTGCACCTGGAAGAGGCCGACCACGACGCGGCCGCCGGCCTGCTGCCCACGCTGGAACGCCGCGTGGGCCGTATCCTGGCCAATGGCTGGCCGACGGGTGTCGAGGTCTGCCACGCCATGGTCCACGGCGGCCCGTTCCCGTCCACCTCCGACGGGCGTACCACCTCGGTCGGCACCCTGGCCATCGACCGCTTCCTGCGGCCGGTCAGCTACCAGGATCTGCCGGACGCGTTGCTGCCGGCGGCGGTGAAGCACGCCAACCCGCTGGGCCTGAACCGCCGGATCGACGGCGTGGTGCAGAAGTAAGGTACTGAAAGGGCGGGCCCATCGTGGCCCGCCCTTTTCATAATAAAACTGGGGAGCCCCGAGAGCGCATGTCATCGATCAAGATCGGCCTGGTGGGCGTGGGCAAGATCGCCCGCGACCAGCACCTGCCCGTCATCGCCGCCAATCCGGATTTCAACCTGGTGGGTGTCGCCAGCCGCAACGCGACGGTTGAAGGCGTGGAAAGCCATGCCAGCCTGGACGCCCTGCTGGATGCCCGACCGGAGATCGAGGCCGTCGCCCTCTGCACCCCGCCGCAGGGACGGCATGCCCTGGCCCGCCACGCGCTGGAACGCGGCCGCCACGTCCTGCTGGAAAAGCCGCCGGGCGCCACCCTGGCGGAGGTGCACGACCTGGTGGCCCTGGCCAAGGACAAGGGCGTCGCCCTGCTGGCCACCTGGCATTCCCGCTACGCCCCGGCGGTGGAACCGGCCCGTGCCTGGCTGGCCGGCCGCACCATCACGTCGGTCGCGGTGTCGTGGAAGGAAGACGTGCGCCATTGGCACCCGGGTCAGGAATGGATCTGGCAGCCCGGCGGCCTGGGCGTGTTCGACCCGGGCATCAACGCGTTGTCCATCATCACCCATATCCTGCCGCGTCCCCTGGTGCTGAAGGCCGCGACCCTGGAATTCCCGGCCAACCGCCAGGCGCCCATCGCCGCCCGGCTGGACATGCGGGACAATGCCGGTGTGCCGGTGACGGCGGAGTTCGACTGGCGCCAGACCGGCCCGCAAAGCTGGGACATCGTGGTGGAAACCACCGATGGCACCCTGGCGCTGAACCGCGGCGGTGCGGCCATGAGCATTGATGGCACGGCCCACCTGGAAGAGCCGGAGGCGGAGTACGCCAACCTCTACGCCCTGTTCAGCGGCCTGGTGCGCGACCGCGCGGTCGACGTGGACCTGGCGCCGCTGAATCTGGTGGCTGACGCCTTCCTGTGTGGCCATCGCGTGCTGGTGGAAGACTTCCACGACTGAAGGACCGCACGGTTCGCATGAAAGCCGGCGGGGGCGACCTCGCCGGCTTTTTTGTTGTCTGGATCAATGGATTGGCGGTGACCGGGCGGCGATTCGCGGTGAGGGGGATAAGCGGCCTCGCCATGGGGGAAGGTCTATCCAGACAAGGTTGGATGACACATCAACCTTCAACTGCATGATTTGTATTATTTTTGCAGTGCGGCGTAATTTTGCATCCAATCTTGTCAGTTGCCGTAGTGTGATCTTTCCTTGACTGCGCTGTCATACACGACCAAAGATGGCAGCCTTGTTAGCCCGCGCCTTGGGGGGTGCGGGAATAAGAAAGCCGGGGAGGCACCTTTTACGACGTCATTGCCGAAGTTGTGATGCGCCTTGGCCGCCAAGCCGGCCGATCGCGCGCTTTTGCGTGCGATTGAATAAATAAATTAAATTGGGAGAGGAAACATGCGTACTGGCACAAAGGCCATCGCACTGCTGTCTGTTTCGGGATTGGCGCTCGCCTGGGCCGGCCTGGCCCACGCGCAATCCGCCGCTTCGACACCTGCGCCGGCCGATCAGGCGGCCGCGCCGCCGGCGGATGCCCCGATTGACGAAATCGTCGTCACGGGTATGCGCAAGGCACTGCAGAACGCCCAGGAAATCAAAAGGAATTCCGAAGAGATCGTGGATTCCATCTCCGCGGTCGATATCGGCGCCCTGCCGGACCGCTCGGTGACCGAGGCGCTGCAGCGTATTCCGGGCATCAGCATCGGACGCACGGATGAGCCCCGCGACATCGACCGCCTGAACGTCGAAGGTTCCGGCGTCCAGATCCGCGGCCTGACCTGGGTGCGTTCCGAAATCAATGGCCGTGACAGCTTCGGCGCCAAGAACGGGCGCGCGCTGGGTTGGGACGATGTGACGCCTGAACTGGCGGCCGGCGTCGACGTTTACAAGAACCCCTCGGCCGATATCGTCGAAGGCGGTCTGGGCGGCACCATCAACCTGCGCACCCGCATGCCGTTCGATGCCGATGGCCAGGTTATCGGCCTGTCCGCCGACGGCACCTGGGGCGATCTGCGCCATAAGGTGACGCCCTCGGCCTCCGGCCTTTATTCCAACCGCTGGGATACCAAGATCGGTGAGATCGGCATCCTGGTGGACGTGGCCCATTCCGAATTGTCCAGCCGCCTGAACGCCGTCGAGGTCGATCCCTACGACGCGCATTCCCTCAACACCCAGTCCTCGTATGACGGCGGCACGACGTTCAATTTCAACGGCTCCAACGCCATCGCCGGCCAGCCGTTGTCGACGGTGATGGTGCCCACCGGCGTGGAATACCGGCTGGAGGATCGTGACCGCACCCGTGACGGCCAGTACGCCGCCCTGCAATGGAAGCCGACCGACGAGCTGGAAATCTACGGCACCTATTTCCGCTCCACGTCCAAACTGGTCAGCACCGACCATTTCGCCCAGACCTCGGCCTGCTGTTCGGCGACCAACAATTCCAGCTTCATGAACCAGCCGGCGGATGGCACCAGCTTCACCTATGACGCCAACGGCAACTTCCTGACCGGCACCATCGTGGATGGCGGTGGTGGCGGCAACGGTGTGGCCAACAGCTTCCTACTGAACCTGGGCACCCGCTACGCCGAGGAAAATGACGAAACGTGGGACGCGTCGGGCGGCGTGAAGTGGAATCACGGCCGCTGGCATGTCAACGCCGACTTCCAACGCATTTTCTCCCGCCGCGATGATTATGACATGACGGTCTACAACACCGTCACGGCCACGGGCGGTGTCGGCTTGGATGTGCGGGGTGACCTGCCGGTCATCACCATGCAGAACCTGACCGCCACGCCCAACGTGTTCAATCTCTATGCGGCCATGGACCACAGCGAGATCGACAAGGCGGATGAGACGGCGGCGAAGCTGGACACCACCTACGATATCGATGGCGATTTCCTGCAGTCGTTGAAGTTCGGTTTCCGGGCGACCGACCGGCACTCCATCCAGCGTGACAGCGGCTATAACTGGCAGTTGATCACGGCGCCGTGGGCCTTCGCCCAGACCGCGACCGTGGGTCAATTCCCCGAGCACCAGGAAATCGTCAACTTCAACAACTTCCTCGGCGGTTCCCTGCCGTCGCTGTGGATGCCCAGCGTGGATCTGGCCAAGAACAAGAACCTGCTGGCCAGCTACATCCAGAAGCTGCTGTACACGCCCAACCTGGGCACCAACCTACCGGCGGTTCCGGCCGGTTATTATGGCGCCACCGCCAACAGCCCATTCCCGGCCGGCAGCCTGGCCAGCTATCTGCCCACCTGGGCGGCGGCGAACGTGGACGCGAACGGAAAGCTGATCAACCCGGCCCAGCCGGTGAACGGCATCACCTTCTGGACACCGTTCAACGGCAACTACGACTACGCGCCGACCTCCACGTCCGGCATGGGCACCAACGACCAGACGGAACGCACCAGGGCCCTCTACGCCACCCTGCGGTTCAGCCACGACAACCTGTTCGGCTGGAACCTGCCCTGGGACGGGAACATCGGCGTCCGCGTCGTACGCACCGAAACCGGCTCCATCGGCCTGGGCCATGTCGCCTCGCTGGTCCAGTCGGGCGATCTGTCGTCCTACTCGGCCGACGCGTTGCAGGCCCTGACCTTCGCCGATGGTTCCAACAACATCGCGTCCTTCAGCAACCAGTACACCGACGTCCTGCCCAGCCTGAACCTGCGGTTCAAGCCGACGGATGACTCGGCGATCCGCTTCGCGGCCTCGACCTCCATCGTGCGGCCGGACTTCTACCAGCTGACCCCGTCCTTCACCATGAGCGGCACTTATCAGACCCGCCTGGCGACGGTGGCGGACAAGGTGATCAACAGCGCCACCAACCTGCCGTACACCCAGGCCGAATTGAACACGGCGGTCACCAACGGCGCGCCGGTTATGTACAACACGGGCGTCTCCTTCTCCTTCAACACCGGCAATCCGAAGCTGAAGCCCATGCGGGCCCAGTCCTTCGACCTGGCTTACGAGTGGTATGTGAAGCCGGGCTCCATGTTCGCCCTGGGGGTCTTCGACAAGGAAATCTACGACTACATCCAGAGCGACCAGACGGTGATGCAGGTGACCAACAACGGTGTCACCGAAACCATCGTCGGCACCGTTCCCCAGAACCATGGCCACGGCCGCATCGTGGGCATCGAAGGCCAGGCCACATACTTCTACGACTTCCTGCCCGGCCCGCTCAGCGGCCTGGGCACGGATTTCAACTTCACCATCCTGCACAGCAGCGGCACGCAGAACACCTCGGGCAGCGTGTTCGACGGCAGCCAGATCGGGGCCAGCAAGCTGACCCTGCCGCTGGAACAGTTGTCGACCTACACCCTGAACGCCGCCCTGCTGTACGCCAAGTATGGCTTCGACGCCCGCCTGGCCTACAATTGGCGCTCGCGCTATCTGATGGCGGCCTCCGCCTCCAACGTCCAGGCGCCGGCCTACATGGAGGATTACGGCCAGTTGGACGCGTCGGTGCTGTACTCCATCACCGACAACGTCAAGGTCGGCATCCAGGCGTCCAACCTGCTGGCCACAAAGAACATCATTTCGATCGACGAGCGTGACAACTGGTACTACGGCACCCAGGGCAACATGAGCAAAAGCCTGATCTACAAGCATAACTACACGGTCGCCGACCGTCGCTTCTCCCTGGTCATGCGCGCCCAGTTCTAAGCATCCAGGGTTTGTGAATAAGTACAGGCGGCGCCGATATCAGCATCGGTGCCGCCTGATTTGCGTTAGAACAAGGAAGATGGCAGGGGTGCGTGCCATGGTGCGCATCCGATCATCTTATAAAAACTGTCGAACCGGCCACACTATCGGCCGGGATTGATATGGGGGGAACATATATGTCCGAATCCGCGTCACCGATTTCACGCCTGGTCATTGTCGGCGGCGGCACCGCCGGCTGGATGGCCGCCGCCTTCCTGTCCACCGTGTTCCGCCAATCCCGGCTGTCGCTGACGGTGGTGGAATCGGCGGAGATCGGCACGGTCGGGGTGGGTGAGGCCACCATTCCCCCCATCCAGTTCTTCAACAAGACCGTCGGCATCGATGAAGCGGAGTTCATGCGGGCGACCGAGGGCACCTTCAAGCTGGGGATCGAGTTCGTGGACTGGGTCCGGCCCGGCCAGCGCTACATGCACCCCTTCGGCCAGCCGGGGCAGCCCCTTCAGGGTTCGTCCTTCCATGCCTGGTGGCTGCGCCTGAAGGCGGCGGGTTATCCGCACCCGTTGTCCGATTTCTGGATGAGCGAGGTGCTGGCCTACAAGAACCGCTTCGACTTCCCCACCACCGATACGCGGTCGCCCAAGTCCAGCCTGTCCTACGCCTATCATTTCGACGCCGGCCTTTATGCCCAGTTCCTGCGGCGCATCGCCGAAGGCAGGGGCGTGCAGCGCATCGAGGGCACCGTCCGCCATGTGGCGCTGGATGGCGCCGACGGCACGGTGCAGCACCTGGATCTGAGTGACGGCCGCCGGGTGGAGGGCGACTTCTTCATCGACTGCACCGGCTTCCGCGGCCTGCTGATCGGCGACGCCCTGGGCCGGGAATATGAGGACTGGTCGCATTATCTGCCGGCCAACCGGGCGGTGGCGGTGCCGTCCGCCCGCGTGTCGGATCCGCTGCCCTACACCCGCGCCACCGCGAGGGCGGCGGGCTGGCAATGGCGCATCAACCTGCGCCACCGTACCGGCAACGGTTATGTCTATGTCGCCGACCACATCAGCGATGATGAGGCGGCGCGGACCCTGCTGGCCAACCTGGAAGGCGAGGCGCTGGCCGACCCGCGCTTCCTGCGCTTCACCACCGGCCGGCGCCGGCAGTCGCGGCACAAGAATGTGCTGGCGGTGGGGCTCAGCTCCGGCTTCCTGGAGCCCTTGGAATCCACCAGCATCCATTTCATCCAGCACGCGCTGATCAAGTTCGCCGCGACCTTCCCCCTGGCCAAGGATGATCCGGTGTCGGCCGGCCTTTACAACCGCATCATGGCGGATGAGCTGGAACAGGTGCGCGACTTCCTGATCTTCCACTACCACGCCAACCAGCGCGTGGGTGAGCCGCTGTGGGACCAGGTGCGCACCATGCCCATCCCCGATAGCCTGGCGGAGAAGATGGATCTGTTTCGTCACCGCGGCTGCGCCATCTTCCCCAACCAGACACTCTTCCAGGAACCGAACTGGCTGGCCGTCCTGCTGGGCCAGGAATTGACGCCCCAGGGGTATGACCCGCTGGTCGACAATGCCCCCCTGGATGAGATCCGTGCCGGTTTCGACGGCATGCGCCGCGCCATCCAGCAGGTGGCGGAATCCTGCCGCCCGCATGAGGCTTTCCTGGGCGGGACGCCGGCCGCGGCGAAGGCGCGGGCATGACGCTACCCGATGGCAACCCACTACGTCGCATCCTCATCGTCGGTGGCGGCACCGCCGGCTGGATGGCGGCCTGCGCCCTGAACCAGGCGGTGCGCGTCGCCGGCACCCAGGTCCATGTCGTGGAATCGGACGCCATCGGCACCGTGGGGGTGGGGGAGGCGACGCTGCCCGGCATCCGCCAGTTCAACCAGGACATCGGCCTGGATGAGGCGGCCTTCCTGAAGGCGACGCAGGGCACCTACAAGCTGGGGATCCAGTTCCCGGATTGGCGCGCCAAGGACACGCGCTTCTTCCACGGCTTCGGTGATTTCATCGTCAACACCGGTCCCTTTTCCACCCTGAACCATTGGCTGGTGGCCCGCGACCTGGCGGGGGAGGCGGCGGTCGGCAGCCTGGACGCCTATCATATGGCGGCGGTGATGGCGGAGGCCGGGCGTTTCACCACGCCGGAGGACGACCCCCGCTCCCCCTACCATTACTTCAGTTACGCCTATCATTTCGACGCCACCCTCTACGCCCGCCTGCTGCGCGCCAAGGCGGAAGGCGAGGGGGTGACGCGGCATGAGGGGCGCATCGTCGGCACCGACCGGGATCCGGAGACGGGGTTCATCCAGGCCGTGCGACTGGACGATGGCCGGGAACTGACGGCCGACCTGTTCATCGACTGCTCCGGCTTCGTCTCGCTGCTGGCCGGCCAGGCGCTGGCGGAACCCTTCGTCGACTACGGCCATTGGCTGCCGGTGGACCGCGCCTGGGCCGTGCCCTGCGCCAGCCATGGGCCCTTGCTGCCCTATACCCGGGCCACGGCGCTGGAGGGCGGCTGGCGCTGGCGCATCCCGTTGCAGCACCGCACCGGCAACGGCTATGTCTTCTCCAGCGCGCATGTGTCGGAGGAGGAGGCGCGTCAGCGTCTGCTGGACGGCCTGGATGGCGAGGTGCTGGCCGAACCTCGGCTGTTGCGATTCCGGACCGG
Organism: Azospirillaceae bacterium; assembly: GCA_028283825.1. Taxonomy (NCBI): domain Bacteria; kingdom Pseudomonadati; phylum Pseudomonadota; class Alphaproteobacteria; order Rhodospirillales; family Azospirillaceae; species Azospirillaceae bacterium. Next base: position 1,185,373 of record JAPWJW010000001.1, read on the forward strand.
TCGGCGTGCCCGCTGCTGGGTGGGGAATTGCGTGGCCATCGGTCTGGCCTCCGGCTTTGTCGAACCCCTGGAGTCCACGGCCATATCCCTGATCCAGGGTGGCATCACCCGGCTGATCGGCCTGTTGCCGGATCTGTCCTTCAACCCCGCGCTGGCGGTGGAGTACAACCGCGTCCAGGCGCTGGAGTTCGACCGCATCCGCGACTTCATCATCCTGCACTATGCCCTGACCCAGCGCGACGACACGCCCTTCTGGCGGGAACGGCGCGAGATGGCCCTGCCGGATAGCCTGGCCAGCCGTATCGAAACCTTCCGCGAGACGGGCCACGTGGTGCTGCTGAACGAGGAGAGTTTCCTCACGCCCAGCTGGCAGGCCCTGTTCATCGGTCTGGGCCTGATCCCCAGGCGCCGCGATCCGCTGATGGCCGCACAGAAACGGGTGGACGTCGTGGAATCCCTGCGCCTGCGCCGCACCAGCCTGGCCAACGCCGCCGCCCGCCTGCCCACCCAGGCGGAATTCCTGGCCCGGCGACCGGAACGGCCGTAGGACGCGCCCCTCGTCCGCCGGAGATTTCTGGGGAGCGTCAGCGGACTGGAAATCGAGGAAGCCAAGCCGGCGGATGCCGGCGCCCGGCATTTGAGGGGACACCACAAAAAGAAAAGGCGGCGGAGCCTCTCGCTTCCGCCGCCTTGCTCTTGTCCCCGACGTCAGTGGTTATCGCGCGGGATGCCGTAAGTCTGGGCCACGCGCTGGTACTTCACCGCCGGCTCCAGCACCGCGCCCTCGCCCAGCTGGCCGACCATGCTGCGCTGGATTTCCTGCCAGGGCGTCTGGCTGTCCGGGTACTTGTAGCCGCCGGCGGCCGCCAGGGCCCGGCGGCGCTCGGCCAGTTCTTCATCGCTGATCAGGATGTTGGCGGCACCGGTATTCAGGTCGATGCGCACCCGGTCACCCGTCTTCAACAGGGCGATGCCGCCGCCCGCCGCCGCCTCCGGCGACGCGTTCAGGATGGAGGGGGAACCGGAGGTGCCGGACTGCCGGCCGTCGCCGATGCAGGGTAGGGCCGTGATGCCCTTCTTGATCAGGTAGGCGGGCGGACGCATGTTCACGACCTCGGCCGCACCCGGATAACCGATGGGGCCGGCGCCGCGCATGAACAGCAGCGTGTTCTCATCGATGCCCAGGGCGGGGTCGTCGATGCGATGGTGATAATCCTCCGGACCGTCGAACACCACGGCCGGGCCCTCGAAGGCTTCCGGATCGTTGGGGTTGGACAGGTAGCGGTCGCGGAATTCCGGTGAGATGACGCTGGTCTTCATGATGGCGCTGTCGAACAGGTTGCCGCGCAGCACGAGGAAGCCCGCATCCTTCTTCAGCGGGTTGTCGTAGGGGCGGATGACCTCCGGCAGTTCGATGGTGGCCTCGCGGCAGTTCTCACCGATGGTCCGGCCGTTGACGGTCAGCGCCTTCTCATGGATCAGGCCCTGCTTCATCAGTTCGCCCACCACGGCGGGCACGCCGCCGGCATGGTGGAAGTCCTCACCCAGGTACTCACCGGCCGGCTGCAGGTTGACCATCAGCGGCACCTTGTGGCCGTGGGTCTGCCAATCCTGCAGTTCCAGCTCCGCACCCACATGGCGGGCGATGGCGGCCAGGTGGATGGGGGCGTTGGTCGATCCGCCGATGGCGCTGTTCACGACGATGGCGTTCAGGAAGGCCTCGCGCGTCAGGATGTCCGACGGCTTCAGGTCCTCATGCACCATGTCCACGATGCGCTTGCCGGTCGTATAGGCGATCTGCTGGCGTTCGCGATAAGGCGCCGGGATGGCGGCCGAGCCCGGCAGCTGCATGCCCAGCGCCTCGGCCAGGCTGTTCATGGTGGTGGCGGTGCCCATGGTGTTGCAGTAACCGGTGGACGGGGCCGAACTGGCCACCAGCTCGATGAACTTGCGCTGGTCGATCTCACCGGCCGCCAGCATTTGGCGCGCCTTCCACACGATGGTGCCGGAGCCCGTGCGCTCCCCCTTGTGCCAGCCATTCAGCATGGGGCCGACCGACAGGGCGATGGCGGGGATGTTGACGGTGGCGGCGGCCATCAGGCAGGCCGGCGTGGTCTTGTCGCAGCCGATGGTCAGCACGACGCCGTCGATGGGGTAGCCGTGCAGCAGCTCCACCAGGCCCAGATAGGCCAGGTTGCGGTCCAGGCCTGCGGTCGGGCGCTTGCCGGTTTCCTGGATGGGGTGCACCGGGAATTCGATGGCGATGCCGCCGGCCTGGCGGATGCCCTCGCGCAGGCGTTCGGCCAGCACCAGATGGTGGCGGTTGCAGGGGCTGAGGTCCGAGCCCGTCTGGGCGATGCCGATGATGGGCATGTCGGACTGCAGCTCATCCAGCGTCAGGCCGTAGTTCAGGTAGCGTTCCAGGTACAGCGCCGTCATGTCCGGGTTGTCCGGGTTGTCGAACCAGGCGCGGGACCGCAGTTTGGGCTTGTTGGACGGGGCAGTCATTTGGATGGAAGCTTTCTTGATGAGAAGGCGATCATGGGTTTGCAAGGATACCGGCGCCTCAGGGGGCGTCGGGGTCGGGCAGGGCCAGGCGGCCGAACCCTGATTCGATGACGGCGGTCATGGCATGCGCGGCCCGCAGGGCGTCGCCGGCCTCTATGGCGTCGACGATGGCGGCGTGGCTATCCACCACCGCCTGCTGCAAGGTCGCTTCATCCACTGGCGACGATAGTGAGAATGAGGCCAGCAATGCCGCCTCGATGACGCCGGCCAGCGACCGCATCATCGGGTTGCCGGACGCGGCGCTGACCGCGACATGGAATGCCAGGTCGGCCTCGGCGAAGCTGCGGCGGTCGTGCCCGGCCTGCGCCATTCGGGCCAGGGTGGTGCGCAGGAGGGCCAACTGACCGGCCGTGCGCCGGCGGGCGGCCAGGGCGGCGGCCCGCGGTTCCACAGCACTGCGCATTTCATAAAGGTGGCGGCGCATGGCGTCGTCCAGGCCCAGGCTGACACGCCAGGACAAAAGGTCGGCGTCGAAGAAGTTCCAATGCGTGGGGTCCTGCACCTTGGTGCCCACCCGCGTCTTGGAGATGACCAGCCCCTTGGCGGCCAGGGTCTTCATCACCTCGCGCAGGACGGTGCGCGAAATCTGGAAACGGATCAGCAGTTCTGGTTCCGGCGGCAGGTTCATGCCCACGGCCAGGGCCCCGCTCAGGATGTCCATGCCCAGGGTGCGCACGATCTGTTCGTGGTGGGAAAGGGGGCGTTCGGACAAGGCGGACAGACTCATAAGGTAGGGGCCTCGCGGGGGAGACGGTGGACCGGCACCGGGCAGGATGCCGGACGCGGTGCTGGGATGGATAATAAATAATATTATTAAATGAGCACGTCCAGTTCCGTGACGGAGTCGTGACCACGAACGGCGCCACTGTAGCGAAAACCGCACACGGCTGAATCAGCCTTTGGTCATCGCCTGGGCCTGGGATCACCGCGCCTTCGCCTGGGGCCACGATATCAGGCGGGCGTGCATTCCCTGACGATTTTGTCACCGTTCAGCCCCACCCATAGGGATGAGGCTGGCTGCGTGCCGGTCGCCGACCGCAATAAAGCCCCGAAAATAAACAAAAATGTCGGCCAGTGATGCGTCCGCACCACACAGGGCGGATAAATCATACGATATACGATATAAGATATTTGACATAAACGTGTCGTTCGCCGAACGTGGGGATGTCGCGCACTAACGGGGGTGCGCGGGTCTGGGAGATAAGAATGGCAAAGAGAGATCCGAACGCCGCCTCAGGGACGGCGCGGTGGGCTGCGCTTGCGGCGGGTACCGCCATGGTGGCCCTGATGGGGGCTGGTCCGGCACTGGCGCAGTCGGCATCGGACGCTGATGACCTGCAGGAAATCGTCGTCACCGGTTCGCGCATTAAGCAGGCCAGCCAAATGACGGCCAGCCCGCTGACGACGGTGGGCGCGCAGGAACTGGCCTACCAGGGCACGACGAATATCGAGAACGCGCTGAATCGTCTGTCGCAGGTGACTGCCGACGCGAACCAGAACGTTTCAAACGGTTCGGACGGCACGGCGCGCGTCAACTTGCGCAACCTGGGTTCCAACCGTAACCTGATACTGGTCGACGGCCAGCGCATGCTGCCGACGGAAAGCGCCGACCTGAACTTCATCCCGTCCTTCATGGTCGAACGGGTGGACGTGGTCTCGGGCGGCGCCTCGGCGGTCTACGGTTCCGATGCCGTGTCGGGTGTCGTGAACTTCATCATGCGCAAGGATCTGGATGGCGTTCGTGCCGACGTCCAGTACACCATTGCCAACCACGACAACGGCAACACCGGCCTGCGGTCGCTGAGCGATGCCAAGGGTTACTCCACGGCCCCGAACGATGTGTGGGACGGCATCCAGAAGGATATCAACGTCGCCGTCGGCAAGAACTTCGATAACAAGAAGGGCAATGTCACGCTGTACGCCGGCTATCACTACATGATGCCGGTGACGCAGGATAAGCGCGACTATTCCAACTGCGACCTGAACCTGGCCGACGCCAACACCTTCACCTGCGGCGGGTCCAGCAACACCGGCTACGGCGTGTTCGTGCCGCAGGACGCGATCGCCGGCGGCTACGGCAACACGCTGGTCAACAGCAAGGACGGCAGCAAGACCTGGGTCCCCTACACCAGCGCCTACGCCTACAACTACACGCCCAGCAACTACATCCAGCGTACAGACAAGCGTGAGACCGCCGGCCTGCAGGCGCACTACGATTTCGCCAACGAAATCCAGGCCTACGGCAGCTTCATGTACATGAACGACCACAGCTTGTCGCAGGTGGCGCCGTCAGCCCTGTTCCTGGGCACGAACTTCACCATCAACTGCGACAACCCGCTGATGTCGTCCTCGCAGGCGACGGCGCTGTGCGGCACCAATGCCGGCAGCTCCAACGATGCCAACACCCTGATCGGCTACCGCCTGACGGGTGGTGCGCCGCGTATCGACGACCTGCGTCACATCGATTATCGCGTCAACTTCGGTCTGAAGGGCGATATCGGGGATGGCTGGAGCTACGACGCCAGCTTCCTCTATTCCAAGACCGTCTTTAACGAGCACTACCAGAACAACGTCGACAACACGAAGGCGCAGCGCGCGCTTGAGGTGGTCAACGTCAATGGGGTGCCGACCTGCAAGTCCGTCATCGACGGCACCGACCCCAGCTGCGTTCCCATCAACGTCTTCCAGTACAACGGCATCAGCCAGGCCGGGTACAGCTACCTCTATTCCGACAGTCACACCCATGAGGATGACACGGAAAAGGTGGCCAACCTGTCCATCAGCGGCGACCTGGGCCGTTACGGGTTCCAGAGCCCGTGGGCGAAGCACGGCGCGGCCCTCGCCTTCGGTTACGAGCATCGCTCGGAATCCATGGTGTACGAGGCCGATGCCATCGCGCAGCAGAACGGCACCCTGCCGTCGTCCGGCAGCATCAGCGTCAACGAAGGTTATGCCGAGCTTCAGGTTCCGCTGATCCAGGACAAGCCCTTCATCCAGGACCTGCTGTTCAACGCCGGCTACCGTTATTCCAAGTATGACTACCTGGATGGCGGCGTCAGTACCTATAAGGCGGAACTGCAGTACGCCCCGGTCACGGACATCCGCTTCCGCGGCAGCTACAACCGCGCCGTCCGCGCCGCCAGCATTTCCGAGCTGTTCTCGCCGGTGACGCTGGGCAACGTTGCGGCCCAGGATCCCTGCGCCGGCGCCAGCCCCACGGCCACCTTGGCGCAGTGTGAGAAGACCGGTGTCTCCGCCGCCCAGTACGGCCACATCACGGAATGCCCGTCCGACGTCTGCGTGACCCAGGGCGGCGGCAACACGGCCCTGAAGCCGGAAACCGCCGACACCTTCACCGCCGGTTTCGTGCTGACCCCGACCTTCGCGCCGAGCCTGACGGCCACCGTCGACTACTTCAACATCTACGTTGAGAACTACATCTCGGCCTTGGATGCGCAGACGGTGATCAACCAGTGCGTCCAGACCGGCAACCCCTACTACTGCGGCCTGTTCCACCGCGCGTCCGGCTCCGGCATCCTGTTCGGTACCGACGGCTACATCGTGGCGGGCAATGAGAACACCGGCCACCTGCAGACCTCGGGCTTCGACATCTCCATCGACTACAAGCTGGCGATCGAGGACGTGATCGACCGCAACTGGGGTGACCTGGACTTCAGCCTGAACGGCACCGCGCTGTTGAGCCTGGAGACGGAGCCCCTGCCGGGCCTGGGTACCTATGACTGCACGGGCCTGTTCGGTCCGACCTGCGGCCAGCCCAGCCCGCGGTGGCGCCACCAGTTCCGCACCACCTGGACGCCGCCCAACATGGAAGGCACCAGCCTGTCGCTGAACTGGCGCTTCATCGGCCCGACGGCGCTGTCCAGCAACACCAGCAACGCCTTCCTGGCCTCTGACTACACCGGCATCAACGCCCGCATCCCGTCCTACAGCTACTTCGACCTGGCGGCCACCTACAAGATGACCGACTACCTGTCCCTGCGGGCGGGTGTGAATAACATCTTCGACCGTGACCCGCCGGCCATCGCTTCCAGCCTGCTGGGTGCCTTCGGCAACGGCAACACCTACCCCGGCGTCTACGACCCGCTGGGCCGGGTGATCTTCGTCGGTGCCACGGCGGAGTTCTAAGCCCAAGCTTCAAACGAAGAAATCCCCGCCCGGAGCGATCCGGGCGGGGTTTTTTCTTGGAAACCCGTGGCCTTGCGCCACAAAATGTCGTTTAAAAAGGTGAAGGCAGTTAAGATATTGACGGCTGCGCCGATCAATGTCCAAACAGCCATGAAGCCGGAACATCATCCCCACGGGCATGGGGGAAGAACGCTTCGGCGGCGGGGCTACCAAAACACGTTTCATGATGGGGACTGCTTTATGACGTTCTGGACGCGCCGTAAGGCGTTGGACGCTTTCGCGCACGTGGACCAAAGCCGTCAGCTGAAAAAGACGCTCAGCTGGCCGCACCTGGTGGCGCTGGGTATCGGTGGCATCATCGGTACCGGCATCTACACGCTGACCGGCATCGGGGCGGAGCGTGCCGGCCCCGCCGTCATTCTGGCGTTCGCCGCCTGCGGCGTGCTGTGCGCCTTCGCGGCCCTGACCTACGCCGAAATGGCCACCTTGATGCCGGCCGCCGGCAGCGCCTACACCTACACCTATTCGGTGCTGGGCGAGGGGCTGGCCTGGATCGTCGGCTGGTCACTGGTGCTGGAGTACGCGGTGACCTGTAGCGCGGTGGCGGTGGGCTGGTCAGGTTATATGGTCGGCCTGCTGAACAGCATGGGCATACATTTGCCGCCTTCCCTGATCGCGGGGCCGGCGGCCGGCGGCCTGGTCAACCTGCCCGCCGTGGTCATCACCCTGCTGGTGACGGCCCTGTTGTCCAAGGGCGCGAAGGAAAGCGCCACGGTCAACATCGCCCTGGTGGCCATCAAGATCATCGCGCTGGCGGTGTTCGTCGGCCTGACGGTGTTCAGCCTGGTGCCTGAGAACTTCCACCCTTTCATGCCTTACGGCTTCGTCAGCCACATGGATGGTGAAGGCCATGTGCGTGGCGTCATGGCGGCGGCGGCCATCGTCTTCTTCGCCTTCTTCGGTTTCGACGCCGTGTCGACCTCGGCGGAGGAGGTGAAGAACCCCGGCCGCGACCTGACCATCGGCATCTTGGGCTCCATGGTTGTTTCCACCATCATCTACATGGTGGTTGCGGCCTGCGCCGTGGGCGCCTGGCCTTTCGCGGAATTCGCCGCCAGCGGTGAGCCGTTGGCCTTCATCCTGCGCAGCCTGGGGCATCCCGGTGCCGCCTGGGGCATCGGTGCCGCCGCCATCATCGCCCTGCCCAGCGTCATCCTGGTCATGATGTTCGGCCAGACCCGCGTGTTCTTCGTCATGTCGCGCGACGGCCTGCTGCCGCGCTCGCTCAGCGACCTGGGCGCCAGCCGCCAGTCGCCGGTGAAGGTGACCATTCTGGTCGGACTGTTCGTGGCGCTGTTCGGCGGCTTCCTGCCGCTGGCCACCATCGCGGAGCTGTCGAACGCCGGCACGCTGGCGGCCTTCATCTCCGTGTCCGTCTGCGTCATGGTCCTGCGCGTCCGCCAGCCCGACATGCCCCGCCTGTTCCGCTGCCCGGCGGTATGGGTGGTGGCGCCGCTGGCGGTGATCGGCTGCCTCTACTTCCTCTATTCCCTGCCCGGCACCACGCTGCGCAACTTCGCCATCTGGCACGTCATCGGCATGGTGGTCTACCTGGCCTACAGCCGCCGCAACAGCCTGCTGAACAAGGCGGTGTGATCACGGATCCAAGAAAAAGGCCGCCGCCCCAGCCCGGGACGGCGGCCTTTTTTCGCTCGGGTTTTGCTTATCCCCGCCGTGCTTCACCCCAGGCCTTGGCCTGGCGGATGTAGTCGGCCATGGCGGCGCGCTCCTTGGTGAAGGTGTCGTCCACCACGGTGATGGTGGGGATGGCGCGCTGGTGGGGCGGGATCTCGGGCTTGTAATTGCCGAAGCCCGCCTCGTGCACGCCGGTGCTGCCGCGGCCGGGGGCCGGGCGGCTCAAATGCTCATAACTGCGCACGTGGCCGTCGTGGGCCGACGGATACAGCTTGTAGCGCGTCACGTGGCACATCGGGATGAAGGCCATCTGCGCGTCGTACAGCATCTCCCCCACCGGGGGGATGCCGGGGTGGCGGGCGGCCAGGTCCTGCACAAGTTGGCGGGTACCTTCATGCATGTCGGCCTTGGTGTTGTTGAGGGCGGCACCGGCGATGTCCAGGAAATAGCCGTCCACCCCGAACTGCTGGATGGTGGCGGAGATGCGGCCCCCCAGCCAGCGGCGCCAGGACGCCACGCCCAGATTCATGAAGGGCATCCAGCCGTCGCCCGTGCGGTCGTTGTCCCAATCCACCCAGTTCAGGTCGAAGGCGTCGCCATCGATGCGGTCGGTGGTGGCGTCAGCGAACAGCTTGAACTCCTCCCACACCTTGTTGGCGGAGTTGGTGCCGAACATGGGCACGATACGGAAGCCCAGCTTCTGCGCCTGGGTCACCAGGCGCTTGAAGCCCTCCGCCCCGCCCATGCGCGGGTCGGGCTGATACAGCGGATAGTTCCAGTAATACCGCCCGTCCCAGGCCGGCAGGAAGACCATGACCCGCTTCGGGTCGATCTGGCCGGCCGTCCAGCGCAGGGTGTCCAGGGTGCGGGCGTAGTCGTTGAAGATATAGCCGGTCCAGTGCGCGCCGTGGATGGACAGCACCAGGTCCACGTCGTGCATCCATTTGGGCATGTCGGGCCGGGTGGCCAGCGGCGGGATGCCGTAGGTCTTCTCCACGTGGGTGAAGTGGGGGGTGGCCGCCGCCGCGTAGTCCGCCGCCGGGCCCACCCGCCAGGGCGGGGTGGTCAGGCTGTTGGCCTTGGCCCAGCCCTCACCCTCATGGATCAGTTCCACGCGGTAGCCGTCCGGCCCCGGCTGGAAGAAGAAGCGGCAGGTGCGCACCGCACTCTGGCGCGCGGACAGGGCGTACAGCTTGCCATCGGCGGCCTTCAGCACGGCCAGCGGTGTCGCCATGCCCTGGAAGAAGTTGGGATATTCCCAGACCTTCTCATCATCCTTCAGGTCGGTGAAGTCCTGGCCGGAGATGGAGATCTCGCCGCGCGGCAGGCCCCGCACCACGGTGGTGATGGACTTCACCGGATGCTGCGCCTCGGCCTTCGCGGTCCATTCCACCGTGCCGTCGGCCTCGATCGTGAAGTCGGCCACCAGCTTGCCCGGCGCCTTTTCCTGCCCGCCGGCCCAGGTCAGGCCGTCGCAGGCCACCGTCACCCGGTTGCCGTCGCGCACCACCCGCGTCACCGTGGGATCGATGGCGTAGGCGTTCTCGTATGTCTGCACGCGGAATCCCACCAGCAGCGGGCCGATCTGCACCGACGCCTCGGGGAAGTCGAAGCTGAACTGCAGCACGGCGTCCCCCTTGGCCGGGGTGTAGACGCCGCTGCGCGATGTCAGCAGCTGCAGCTCGGGGCTGGTGGCCGGGGCCGCCGCCGCGCCGGCGAGGGGGGCTGCCAAGGCGGCGGTGCCGGCGCTGGCGGCCAGGAAGGTTCGGCGGGAAACGCTGTCAGGCAAGGTGGTCGCTCCTGTTCCGTTGTTTGTTCTTAAAATCCGCGTCGGCGGCGGTATCGTATATTGGATACAATATCGACGCCGGTATGATAAGCTCCATCCGGTGATCATCGTATAATATGACTTAAAAGGGGGCGAGGGGCATGGGAATGAAGACGCTGGCGCGGTGGGCCGCGGCGCTTTTCGTGACATGCGCGGTGGCGGGTCCGGCGATGGCCGCCGATCTCACCGGTGGCGATCTGGCGGGGGACTGGGTGTTCGGGCAGACCAAGGCCTTCCCCATCTTCACCCGCGTGGCCGTGCACCCCGGGCCGGGTGGCGCGCTCACCGGCACCATCACCTCCGATTGGTATGGCGACCTGCCCATGCTGGGCCTGCGGGTGGAGGGCGACCATCTCGTCTTCCACATCGACAATGGCAACCCGCGCCTGACCCAATACGACCTGACCCTGCAACCGGAAGGGCAGGGCCTGCGCCTGACCGGCCGGGTGTGGGATGAGCAGGAGAACCTGGCCGCCCATCGTGCCCAGCCGGGTGAGATGGCGGCCCTGGACTTTCCCACCTACCCTCTGCCGGCGCCGGCCCACGTGCCGAATAACGGCCTGGCCCGCACCCCGCCCATGGGGTGGAGCAGCTGGAACAAGTTCGCCGACGGCATCGACGACAAGACGGTGCGCGAGGTTGCTGACGCCCTGGTGCGCACCGGCCTGCGCGACGCCGGCTACATGTACGTCAACATCGATGACGGCTGGCAGGGGGAACGGGGGGCGGACGGCGTCCTGCATCCCAACGCCAAGTTCCCGGACATGAAGGCCCTGGCCGACTATGTCCACGCGCGCGGGCTGAAGCTGGGCATCTACAGCTCCCCCGGTCCGAAGTCCTGCGCCGGTTACGCCGGCAGTTACGGCCATGTGGAACAGGACGCCAGGACCTGGGCGGACTGGGGCATCGATTACCTGAAGTACGACCTGTGCTCGGGCGAGGCCTTCTACCATACCGCCGAGACGGTGCAGGCGGTCTACCAGCAGATGGGGGCGGCCCTGGCCGCCACCGGTCGTTCCATCCTGTACAGCCTGTGCGAATACGGCCGCTTCGACGTCGGCGCCTGGGGCCGGGACGTGGGCGGCAATTTGTGGCGCACCACCGGCGATATCGAGGACACGTATGCCAGCATGGCCGGCATCGGCTTCGACAAGAACGGCGTGCCCCGCCACACCGGCCCCGGCGGCTGGAACGACCCCGACATGCTGGAGGTCGGCAACGGCGGCATGAATGTGGAGGAATACCGCACCCATATCAGCCTGTGGGCGATGATGGCGGCCCCGTTGCTGCTGGGCAACGACGTGCGGTCCATGACCGCCGAGACGCGGGCCCTGCTGACCAATGCGGCGGTCATCGCCGTGGACCAGGACCCCCTGGGCCGCCAGGGGCTGCCCGTCAAGCGCGCGGACGGGACGGAGGTGTGGACCCGGCCGCTGGCCGACGGCTCCGTCGCCGTGGGCCTGTTCAACCGCACCGACCGGCCGGTGGCGATGACGGCCGACTGGCCGGCCCTGGGCCTGGGCGACCATCCCACCGTGCGCGACCTGTGGGCGGGCAAGGCCGTCGGCCCGACGGCGCCGCAGACGGTACCCGCCTATGGCGTGGTGTTGTTGAGGGCGGCGCGGCCTGGTGTCTGAGGGTGTGTGGAGCGTGACAACAACACCATGGATCATATGTAACGCGACGTGTTTCTGTCGAAAGTGGTAGGGTGCGCTAGCGATCGCTGTTACCGGTTCCCTTGATGAACATCATTGTCCGTAGCCTGCCCGACCAAGCCTATGAAATCGTGCGTGAGCACATCCTGCTCGGCACCATGGCCCCGGGCACGGCGGTGCAGCAGGGGGCCATCGCCAGCCAGCTGGGCATCAGCAAGATCCCCCTGCGTGAGGCCTTGAGCCGGTTGGAGCACGACGGGCTGGTCACTTCCTTCCCCAACCGGGGTTACGTCGTGCGCGACCTGACGGCGGAGGAGGCGACGGAGGTGTTCGCCCTGCGCCAGAAGCTGGAACCGGGCGCCACCGCCGACGGCGCCCGCCGCGCCACCCCGGGTGATCGCGACCTGGTGCGCGGCGAGCTGCTGGCGCTGGAACGGGAGCAGGAGACGGACGGCACCCACCACGTCACCCGCAACCGCGCCTTCCACATGGCCATGATCCGCCCCGCCGGCGGCATCACCGGCCAGTTGATGGAGCGCCTGCACATCCTGTCCGAGCGCTATGTGCGGGTGCATCTGGAACCGCAGGGCCGCACGGGCCGCGCCCGGGGCGAGCACCGCGCCATCTTCGATGCCTGGATGGTGGGCGACGCCGCGGCGGTGGAGGCCCTGGTGGACGACCACATCCGCGGCACGCTGGCGGATTTGCAGCGCGAACTGCTGGCCTGACCGGACGGGCGGATGCCATGGGAACCCGCGCGATCAAGGCCTGGACCCTGGTCCACAAATGGACCAGCCTGGTCTGCACCCTGTTCCTGTTCGTGCTGTGCCTGACCGGCCTGCCCTTGGTCTTCCATGAGGAGATCGACGGTTGGACCAACCCGCACGCCCTGCCGGATGTGCCCCCCGGCACGGGCATGAAAACCCTGGATCAGGCCCTGGCCACGGCATTGGCCAAATATCCCCAGGAAATTCCGCTTTATTTCAGTTTTGACGACGACCGGCCGGTGGTGAACGTCACCACCGGGCCCGATGTCGATGCCGGCCGCGCGCAGATGCACTTCCAGTCCATCGACCTGCGCACGGCCCAGCCGGTGCCCACCCCGCCGGAGGGTGGGGTCATGGCCGTCATCCTGCGCCTGCACGTGGACATGTTCGCCGGATTGCCCGGGGAGCTGTTCCTGGGCTTCATGGGCTTTCTGTTCGTGCTGTCCATCGTGTCCGGCGTGGTGGTCTACGCCCCCTTCATGCGCAAGCTGGCCTTCGGCACCGTGCGCACCGCCCGCAGCGCACGGGTCAAGTGGCTGGATTGGCACAACCTTCTGGGCATCGTCACCCTGATGTGGGCGGCGGTGGTGGGCCTCACCGGTGTCATCAACACCCTGTCCACGCCCCTGGTGGACATCTGGCGGGCGGACCAGCTGGCCGCCCTGATCGCCCCTTACCAGGGCCAGCCGGTGCCGACCGACTATGTGTCGCTGCAGACGGCGGTGGACACCGCCATGACCGCCGCGCCCGGAACCCGGCCGCAGTTCGTGGCCTTCCCCGGCGTGCGCTTCAGCAGCCCGCACCACTATGCCGTCTGGCTGCGCGGCGCCACCCCCGCCACCCGCCAGTTGCTGACCCCCGCCCTGGTGGAGGCGGAGACGGGTCACCTCACCGTCATGGCCCGCATGCCCTGGTACATGCTGGCGCTGCGCCTGTCCCAGCCGCTGCACTTCGGCGACTACGGCGGCCTGCCGCTGAAGGTGTTGTGGGCCCTGCTGGACCTGGCCGCGCTGGTCATCCTGGGCAGCGGGCTTTACCTGTGGCTGGGCAAGCGCCGGGGAACGGCCACAGCTTAAGGGGCGGAAACGCATGGGAACCATCCCCACCTACATCCTGGCGGCGTTCGCGGAGATCGGCGGCTGTTTTGCCTTTTGGGCTTGGGCGCGCCTGGGCCGGTCGCCGCTGTGGCTGCTGCCCGGTATGGTCAGCCTGGTCCTGTTCGCCTGGGTGCTGACCCGCATCGACGCCGACTTCGCCGGCCGCGCCTATGCGGCCTACGGTGGCATCTACATCCTGGCGTCGCTGATCTGGATGTGGTCGGTCGAGGGCACCCGCCCTGATCGCTGGGACGCCATCGGGGCCGCCATCTGCCTCACCGGCGCGATGGTCATCCTGTTCGCGCCGCGCGGCGGGCATTGAGGGAATTCAGGCGCCCGGTTCCCGGCTCAACCGTCCCATCAGGCTCTCCGGCATGATGGGCACGGATGTGTGCTCCTGCGCGATGCGCCAGCCGCCGCCCTGGCGGACCAGCATCCAGCTCAACCGGTTCTGCATGGACCGCAGCTTGGCCCCCTCGGGCGACTTCGCGGTATAGGTCAGGACGGCGCTGAGACCGGCCGTATCGCCATCTCCACCGACAACGCGCACCTCCTCGGCGGCGACCGCCACCCGCTCGTCGCCCAGCGATCCCAGCCAGGCCTCGACTGAGGTGCGCCAAGCCGACCGATCCGGATAGGACCAGACATCCCAGGTGTCGAACACCACCACGTCATCGGCATAAAGCGCCAGCAGGGCGGCCGCGTCCTGGTCCCACACCGCCTGGCGATAGGCGTCCAGCACGGTCTTCACGTCCGGTTCCATATCGCACTTCCCAAGGGTTCACCTGCCATTGCGGGCCCGGTTCAATCCTGTCCGGTCAGGTCGAGATCATGAATGAAGGCCAGGGTGGCGAGGTCACGCGCCATGTGAC